>NZ_CP058383.1:0-1497433 GCF_049244175.1 Gardnerella sp. DNF01195
AAGTCCTTCAAATTCTTTATCTCATCAAGCACAGAACAATACGATTTTAAATAAAGCAGTAACTGATAATACAGTTTTACCTGTTGATAATATTTCAGTTTCAGCATCTAATGATTTGCCATCAGTTACAGCTAATGATGTGTCTCCTGTACAACCAGATTTTGATCATGCAACTGGAATATCTACTCTTCAACAAACTGATATTTCTACTGAACAGGCTGCACAGCAAAAAATGCCTGTCTCTGTTCAACGCGATGCAATTACACATTTAAATACGTGTGCAACTTTTGATACTTTTGTGCCTGGCGATTCAAATCGTTTTGCAAGAACTGTAGCTTTGGCAGTCGCAGAGGGTTCCGGCAGAGATTTTAATCCTTTATGTATTTATGGTGGCTCCGGTCTTGGCAAAACTCACTTGCTTAATGCAATTGGCAATTATGCTTTAGTAAAAGATTCTTCACTTAAAGTTCGTTATGTAACAAGTGAGGAATTCACTAATGAATTTATTGAAGCTCTTCAAACACCAAATCAAAGTCAAGGTCAAATTGCTGATTTTAATAGGCGATATCGTGAAGTAGATGTTCTTCTTATTGACGATATTCAGTTCCTTGGTGGAAAAGAAGCAACACTTGAACAATTCTTCCATACTTTTAATTCTTTATATCAAGCAAATAAGCGAATAGTTATAGCTTCAGATGTTGCGCCAAAAAATCTTAAGGGATTTGAAGCACGCTTAATTTCCAGATTTGAATCAGGTCTTACGGTTGATATTAAACCGCCAGATTTGGAAACGCGTATTGCAATTCTGAGAATGATGGCATCAATGAATCACTGTAATGTTCCAAGTGACGTACTTGATTTAATTGCTGAACGTTTTACGGAAAATATTCGTGAACTTGAAGGTGCATTGACACGCGTTACTGCTGTAGCATCTTTAAGTAATCAGCCTGTTAGTAAAGCTTTAGCTGAACAAGCATTACAAGATTTCTTTGCTACAGATATTGAAGTAAGACCAACTGACATCATTAGTCAAGTAGCTCAGTATTTCCACATGACTTTTGATGAACTTGTTGGTCGTCAGCGCACAAAGAATGTTGCACTCGCTCGTCAAATTGCAATGTATCTTGCAAGAGAAATGACAAGCATGAGTTTGGTTGATATTGGCGAAGTTTTTGGCGGTAGGGATCATACTACAGTTATGCATGCTTATACTCGAGTAAGTGGCGAGATGCAAGAAAAGCAAGAAATTTATAACTACGTCATGGAATTAACTGTTCGTTTAAAACAAAATCCTGTTGAGCGTAGAAAGTAAACTTATTTCCCACATATTTATGAAGAAATGTTTAAAAGTTTATAAAAAGTTATCCACATACTTAATAACAAATGTGGGTAAAAGCTGAGCATAACTCGTGGAAAACGCCGCTTAAAAATGTTATTAAGTTGTTTATAAGGCATTTAAAAATGTGGAAACTTTAAAAAATAGAAAAAGCTGTGGATAAGTTGCCTACTTATCCACATTGTTGTTCTTGCGTTATCCACATCTTTTAATTGTTAATAAGTCTTTTAAAAAGCGATTTTTAACCACTTTTCCACATATACACAGTCTTTATTACTGCTTTTATTTATTACTTACTTAATAAGAAAAATAACAATTGCAAAAGCAATGTAATCATTTAAAAATATTTTTTATAGGCAACATCATACTGTAGAATAAATGCAGACTTTACAGAAAAGAGGAAGCATGAAAGTAGAAGTCAACTCTGCATCATTTGCTGATGCTGTAGCTTGGACTACACGCGTAATTGACGCACGCCCTGCAAACCCTATTCTTGCAGGCTTAAAGATTGAAGCAGCAAATGGCACATTGCAACTTTCTGCATTCAACTATCAAATTTCTAGCTGCCATCACATTGAAGCTGGTGTTGACGAAGAGGGAAGCATACTTATTCTAGGCAAATTGATGGCAGATATTACTAAGTCTCTTCCTGCAGAAAAAACTTATCTAAAATCTGAAAATAATACTTTGACTATTACTTCCGGAAAATCAACATTTACTCTGCAACTTATGCCTCTTGGAGAATATCCTGATTTGCCTAAATTGCCTAATAAATTAGGTCAGGTTGATGCACCAACATTTATTCAAGCTGTAAACCAAGCATCTGTTTCTACATCTAGAGAAGAAAATAGACCGGTCTTAACTGGAATTAGGATCCAATTTGAAGATGACACCGTTACTATGACTTCTACTGATAGATTCCGTCTATCTAGATCTACTTTTAAGTGGACACCAGAACATAATGACATTCATTCAACCACTCTTACTCGTGGGTCATTACTAAGAGATATTGCTCATTCTCTTGACGATCATCAAAATGTTATTATTCATTTTAACGAGGAAGATAAGTCACTTTTAGGTTTTGAAAATTCCGGTCGTACAAGTACTTCACAAATAATTGATGGAGAATTCCCTTCTGTAGATCGACTATTTGTAGATGAATATCCTATTCACGCAATTATTAATAAACAATTATTGATAAATGCAATTAAGCGAGTATCTTTAGTCGCCGAAAGAAATGCTCCTATTCGAATGATTTTTTCAAATCAGGAGTTAACTTTGAGTGCTGGTACTGCTGACGAATCACAAGCAAAAGAAGTACTTGATATCGATATGGATGGAGAAGACATAACTGTTGCCTTTAATCCAAACTATTTACTTGAAGGTTTAGGAGCTATTCCAGAGCCATTTGTTCATATGAAAATGGCAACAGCTGTAAAACCTGTTGAATTTAATGGTCAGCAGGAATCAGATGGTGATGAATCAACAGATTATCGCTATTTGCTTGTTCCTATGCGTTTTAATAATTAATATTGTTGCGATATTGCATTGTATTTTAGATTATTTTTTGATGTACAATGTAATATCGCATTTTTCTTTTAAAACTATTAAGAAAGGGTAATTAAGCAATGTATATTTCGCGAATTGCCCTTGATACATTTCGTTCTTGGAACCATATAATTTGTGATTTTAAACCTGGAATAAATGTTATATATGGCAATAATGGTTTAGGGAAAACCAATATTGTAGAAGCATTAGAAGTTACTGGTACTGGAATAAGTCACAGAACATCTTCAACATTGCCTCTTATTAAAAAGGGCTATGAAAAATCAATAATAAGAATAAATACAATTAATAACGAAATAAATTATAAAAAAGATGAAACAAATACTGATTTAAATAATATTTCATCTTTAGAAAGTAATTTAGATAAAACAACTTATGAAATAGACCTTTACTTAAAAGGTTCTAATAGAGCACATATAAATTCTGGTAAAGCATTATATGTTAAAGACATTATTGGATTATTGCCAATAGTTTCTTTTACTCCAAGAGACCAATTTCTTATAATTGGTGATCCTAATGTTAGGCGTACTTTTATCGATCAAGCTGGATCTTTGTTAGTACCAAATTATGTGCAACTATTGCAAGAATTTAAACATATTTCTAAACAGCGTGCTGCACTGTTAAAAAATATTAGAGATTATTCATACAAAAATCAGACAGTTTCATTATCCGGATTAGAAATTTGGACTGGTAAATTTATTGAAAGTGGTATTAACTTAACAAAAGCACGACAAGAAACTGTGCAAATTATTAATAAATATTTCAAAAATATAATTAAATCTTTTACTAATGAAGAGAATACGGGAATAATATATGTTCCTTCTTTTGAAGAAGTATTATTTGAAAAAAATAGTGAGGAAAATGTTGAAAATAAAAACGAGCTTTTTTCTAAAATAAGTGAGCATTTTCAACGTATTTATGAGGGAGAACTAGCTAGAGGATGCAATCTTATTGGCCCTCATCGTGATGATATTGACTTTGTTATTAATAATATTTCTGCTAAAGATTTTGCTTCGAATGGTGAATCTTGGACAATTGCAATAGCTTCAAAAATGGCATTATGCAAGGCCTTAGAAGAAAAAAATAATAATAAACCTATTGTTATTCTCGATGATGTATTTGCACAACTTGATGAAAATAGGCGCATAAGAATATTAAATTTTGCACTTAATCAAGGTCAAGTTTTTATTACTACTTCTTCTCTTAGCGACATTCCTAATAAAGAATATATTAAAAAAACAAATCTTATAAATATTGGAGAACTATTAGAAAAAAATAATGAAATTAATAATTTCAGTGAAGAGCATAATAATATTTTGCTTGATGTAATAGAACAAAGAAAAAATAAGCAGGAGGAAAAATAATGATTCCTGTTAATATTCTTTTAAAAATTGATACTCGAAAATTACCTGCAATTATTTTTGATCCTATTAATAAAAAAGCTGAACGCGAAAATAATCGTGAAAAAATTGCAGAACAAGCTTGGGAAAATTTTGGAAAACCTGGTAGAGATCCTAAATCATTCTGTGGTATTTTAAAAAATTTTGCTTCTACAAGTAACTGGAATAGTCAACTTTCTATAGCAAAATTACGTTCTTCTTGGCATAAAGTAGTAGGGGAAAGTATTGCAAAACATTGTGAAATAAGTCAAGTTGTAAATGGTGTGCTTATTGTTCGTGCTCAATCAACAGTTTGGGCAACTCAACTTTCTTATTTAATTCCACAATTAAAAGAAAAAATTAATAATAACCTTGAAAATATTGAAATAAAAGAAATTAAAGTTATTGGTCCAACAACGAGTGGATTAGGATTTTTAAGAAATAAATTTTAATAATAGTATTATATTTTTTTAAAAATAGTAAAAATGCCTCTTTCTGAAGAGAGGTCATAGTATGTGTGTAGAATGTCATGTATTATGGCTAAAACGCTAGAATCCCCTTTTATGTGCTTTCTAGCATGTGTTGGCTCTATAAATGCCTTTTGATATGAGGCAATTTGTGAAGGGACCTAAAGTGGCAAACACGGAAGATAATTCGATGGATAATGCCGTCGAAGAGCATAAACTTGATGATGCTCAACTCGATGATTCACTTGCTCCTGAACATTATGATGCGAGTGACCTTCGCGTTCTAGAAGGATTAGAGGCAGTTCGTATTAGACCAGGTATGTATATTGGTTCTACTGGTCCTCGTGGATTGCATCATTTGGTTTATGAGATTGTTGATAATTCTGTTGATGAAGCTTTGGCAGGATATGCTTCGCATATTGAAGTAACAATTTTGCCTGATAATGCTATTCGTGTTGTCGACGATGGTCGAGGTATCCCAGTAGATGAAGTGCCAGGCGAAGGTGTTTCTGGTGTTGAAACAGTTATGACTAAGCTTCACGCTGGCGGTAAGTTTGGTGGCGGCGGTTATGCTGTTTCTGGTGGTTTACACGGTGTAGGTATTTCTGTTGTTAATGCACTTTCTACTCGTGTAGAAATTGAGGTTCGTCGTCAAGGATTCCACTGGACTCAAACTTATGTTGATCAGCATCCAACTGCTCCTTTGGCAAAAGGTGAGCCAATGGCAGAAGGAGAATCTACTGGAACTTCTGTGACTTTCTGGCCAGACGGAACAATTTTTGAAACAACAGTTTATGATTTTGAAACCTTGCGTTCTCGCTTCCAACAGATGGCTTTCTTAAATAAGGGTTTGAAGATTTCTTTAACTGATTTACGTAAGCCAGATGAAGCTGGAGATGAAGTTGCAGGTGATTCTGAATCTTCTAGTGAAGAAAAGCATAGAAGTGTAAGCTACCAGTATGAGCATGGTATTAAAGACTATGTTGATTACTTAGTTAAATCTCGAAAAGCTGTTCCAGTAGAGCCAGATGTTATTGACTTTGAGGCTGAAGATCTTGAAATTGGTATTTCTGCGGAAATTGCTATGCAATGGACTGTTGCTTATTCTGAAGCAGTTCACACTTTTGCTAATACTATTTCAACTACTGAAGGCGGTACTCACGAAGAAGGATTCCGTGCAGCGCTTACTACTTTAGTTAATCGTTATGCTCGCGAAAAGAATATTTTAAAAGAGAAAGATACTAATCTTTCTGGTGATGACGTTCGCGAAGGCTTAACAGCAGTTGTTTCAGTAAAGCTTACAACTCCACAGTTTGAAGGTCAGACTAAAACAAAGCTTGGAAATTCTGAAGCTAAGACTTTTGTACAAAGAGTTATGACTGAAAAGCTTGGAGATTGGTTTGATGCTCATCCAAATGAAGCAAAAAATATTATTCAAAAAGCTATAGAAGCTTCTCGTGCTCGACTTGCTGCTAAAAAAGCTCGCGAAAATACTCGTCGCAAGTCTATTTTTGAAACTGCTGGAATGCCAGATAAGTTGAAGGATTGCCAGTCAAGTAATCCTGAGGAATGTGAATTATTCATAGTCGAGGGTGATTCTGCAGGTGGCTCAGCAATTCAAGGTCGCGATCCTATTACGCAAGCAATTTTGCCTTTGCGCGGTAAGATTTTGAATACTGAACGCGCTTCAATTGACAGAATGATGAAGTCTGAAACTATTGAATCCTTAATTACTGCTGTTGGTGGTGGTTATGGAGAAGACTTCGATTTAAGCAAGGTTCGATATCACAAAGTCATTATTATGGCTGATGCTGATGTCGACGGCGCTCATATTGCTACTTTGAATTTGACACTATTCTTCCGCTATATGCGTCCTATGATTACTGCAGGATACGTTTATGTTGCTATGCCACCTTTGTACCGTTTGAAGTGGAGCAAGGGAGCACATGACTTTGTTTATACGGATGCTGAGCGAGACAGAGTTTTGGCAGAAGGTAAAGCTGCTGGTCGTCAACTTCCTAAAGGTGAAGGTATTCAGCGATACAAGGGCTTGGGTGAGATGAGTTATCAGGAGTTGTGGGAAACAACAATGGATCCTGAACATCGTATTTTGAAGCAAATTCATATTGAAGATGCTGCTCGAGCTGATGAAACATTCTCTATGCTTATGGGCGATGAAGTAGAGCCTCGTAGACTCTTTATTCAAAGAAATGCTCATGATGCAAGGTTTATTGACGCTTAAAAGTATTAATTTATTCGAAAAGATAAAAAGAAAAAACTTTAATTTTTATAAGATTAAGAAGGAATTGAAGTGGTAGACGAAATAAATTCCGCTCGTGATGATGCTGAGCGAGATCAGCTTCCAGATGGTTCTATGGAACCACAGAGCCCTCAGGAAGCAGATAATACTGATTATGGCTTAATGAAGGGTGCTCGCGTAAAGAACATGGATTTGCAGCAGGAAATGCGCGAATCTTATTTAGCTTACGCATTATCTGTTATTGTTGAGCGTGCTTTACCAGATGTTCGTGATGGTTTAAAGCCTGTTCACCGTCGTGTTATTTATGCAATGTATGATGGAGGATACAGGCCTGATCGCGGATATAACAAGTGTTCTCGCGTTGTCGGTGATGTTATGGGTAAGTATCACCCTCATGGTGATTCTGCTATCTATGACACTTTAGTGCGTATGGCTCAGTCTTGGTCAATGCGCTATATGCTTGTTGATGGTCAAGGAAACTTTGGTTCTCCTGGTGATGATCCTGCAGCAGCAATGCGTTATACGGAATGCCGTATGGCACCGTTGGCTATGGAAATGGTACGAGATATCGATAAAGATACCGTTGATTTCCTGCCAAATTATGATGGTAAAACTCAAGAGCCTACGGTTTTGCCAGCTCGTTTCCCGAATCTTTTAGTTAATGGTTCTGCTGGTATTGCTGTTGGTATGGCAACCAATATTCCACCTCATAATATGCGTGAAGTGGCTGATGGTGTGCACTGGGCGTTGGATCATCCTGATGCAAGCAAGGAAGAACTTCTTGAAGCTTTAATTCAGCGAATTAAAGGACCTGATTTCCCTACTGGAGCAACAATCTTAGGTCATAAGGGAATTGAGCAAGCCTATCGTACAGGTCGTGGCTTAATTACAATGCGAGCAGTAGTTAATACTGAGGAAATTAAGGGACGTATGTGCTTGGTTGTTACCGAGCTTCCATACCAAGTTAATCCTGATCGCTTAGCTGCTTCTATTCGTGAAGCTGTACGAGATGGCAAAATTCAAGGTATTGCAGATATGCGCGACGAAACGTCTGGCCGTACTGGTCAGCGTTTGGTTCTTGTTCTTAAGCGCGATGCTGTTCCAAAAGTTGTTTTAAATAACTTGTATAAGCATTCGCAATTGCAGCAAACTTTCGGCGCAAATATGCTTGCTTTGGTTGATGGTGTTCCTAGAACTTTGAGCTTGGATGCGTTTATTCGTCATTGGGTAACCCATCAGCTTGAAGTAATTGATAGGCGTACACGTTACTTAAAGCGTGAAGCTGAAGAGCGAGATCATATTTTGCAAGGCTATTTGAAAGCTTTGGATATGATTGATGAAGTTGTGGCTTTAATTCGTTCATCTAAAGATGTTGAAACTGCTCGTACTGGTTTAATGAATTTGCTTGATGTTGATGAAATTCAAGCGGATGCCATTCTTGCAATGCAACTTCGTAGACTTGCAGCTTTGGAACGTCAGAAGATTCTCGACGAGCATGAAGATTTGATGATTAAAATTGCTGATTACAACGATATTTTGGCAAGCCCAGAACGTCAGCGCAAAATTGTTGGCGATGAACTGGATGAAATTGTTGCAAAATATGGTGATGATCGCAGAACTAAGATTCTTCCATTCTCTGGTGAAATGAATGTTGAAGATCTTATTGCTGAAGAAAACGTTGTTGTAACAGTAACTCGCGCAGGTTATATTAAGCGTACTAAGGCAGACGAGTATCGTGCTCAACACCGCGGTGGTAAAGGTATTAAGGGTGCAAAGCTTCGTGAAGATGATGTAGTTGATCACTTCTTCTTAACTTCTACACACAATTGGTTGCTCTTCTTTACTAATCGTGGTCGAGTTTATCGTCTGAAAGCCTACGAACTTCCAGAAGGATCTCGCGATTCTAAAGGTCAGCATGTTGCTAATTTGTTGCAATTTGCTCCTGGAGAAACAATTCAAGCAGTGTTATCAATTCCAAATTATGATGTCGCTAAATACTTGGTATTGGCAACTCGTTCTGGAAAAGTTAAGAAAACTGCATTGCAAGAGTATGATTCTCCACGTCAAGGCGGTTTGATTGCTGTACGTTTGATGGCAAATGAAGAAACAGGTGAACCTGTTGATGAGCTTATTGGTGCAGCTTTGTGTAATTCAGAAGACGACATTATTCTTGTTTCTAAGCTTGGAATGAGTTTGAAGTTTAGAGCAGATGATGAACAACTTCGACCAATGGGTCGTCAGACTGCCGGCGTTCAGGGTATGAGATTCCGTGAAGGTGACGAATTACTTGATATGGACGTTGTTGCAGCAGAAACTAGTAAAGATCTTCTTGTTGTTACTAATGAAGGTTTTGCTAAGCGAACTGCTATTGAAGAGTATCGTTTGCAAGGAAGAAACGGCTACGGTGTTAAAGCTGTTCAACTTGCAGAGGGTCGTGGTTCATTAGTTGGAGCTTTGATTGTTGAAGAAACAGATCAAGTAATGGCAATTATGAAGTCCGGTAAGGTAATTCGTTCTGACGTTAACGAAGTGAAGCGTACTGGTAGAACAACTCAAGGCGTAACCTTAGCTAAGCCGGATAAAGGCGATGAAATTATTTCTATTGCCCGTAATGAAGAAACGGATGACGAAGAAAATCAATTAGAAGAAAAAGAAGCTACTTCAGAAAATGAGGAAGCTTAAGAAACTTCTTATACGGAATAATATTAATAATATTATTTCTTAAAAATTTGAGAGTACTAATAAAAACTGTTCTAGTCTGTTTTTATTGGTACTCTCATTGGTATAATGGCACTGATTATAAGCAAATTAATAAGAGAAGGAACACTGAGATGAGCGAAAATTTTGAGCCATCGCAAAATCCGATGAATATGAATGAGGAATCTGCAAGATTTTTGTCTAATGACACAGAATTATCTGCAGAAAAAATGGTTCCTTCTAAGGAAGCTAATTATTCAAGTGAAGAAAATAATTTTGATGAAGTATCTGGTAATTCTTCTTTAGGAAATATTGTTAAAAATTCATCATCTTCTGGACGTGTTAGTGGTAGTTCCAATACGTATCGTCGTACAATTGGTGGCGTTGCTTCATCTATTTCCAATAAAACAAACGCAACAAAATCAGGACGTGTTCCGCGTGCTCGTCGTATGAGTCTTTCTTTAGTAAGAGTAGATGCATGGTCTGTAGCAAAAGTAACATTCCTTCTAAGTGTTGCAGGAGGAATTATTCAAGTTATTGCTGCAGGTTTAGTGTGGTTGTTCTTGAATATGATTGGTGTATTTGATCAAGTAACGCAGATTGTTTCTTCTACTGGTTTGGATAGTAACGGTTTTAATCTTGCAGATGTGTTCTCACTTCCAACAGTATTAAGTGCTGTAACTATTTTTTCAATTGTAGAAATAATTATAATAACCGTATTATCTGCAATAATTGCCCTTCTATATAACGTTGTTGGTTCATTAGTTGGAGGAATTCACATTACTTTAGGTGACGACTGATAGTGTGAATAATTTAGTTTTGGATAATAAAATTCCCACTGTTTACTACGAAGCAGTGGGAATTTTTTATAAGAAAAATAAGAAATTAGCGTTTTACTAGTTCGTCACGAATATCTTGTAACAGTTGAATAGTTTTTTCTTCGCGCTCTTTTCTTTTTTCTTCTTCAGTTTTTTCATGTTCAATTTGCAACAAATCTGCACCAATTTCACGTAATTTATTAATAGGTAAAACAATGCAGAAATAAACTGCTGTAGCAACAATAAGGAAATTCAATAATGCTCCAATTACTGCGCCAAAAGAAATTGTTGCACCATTCATACTAATAGTTAGAACGCCATTAAGTTCTGGCTTTCCGAAAATCATTGCGATAAGAGGATTAATAATATAATTAACTATCGTTGTTACTACTGCAGTTACTGCACTACCCATAACAACACCGACAGCCATATCGATTACGCTGCCTCGTAAAATAAATTTTTTAAATCCTTTTATCATTAGTATTTTCTTCCCTTTATACATTATTGAATATTAGATTGTGAGTTAGAATCTAGTACTTGTTCTTCGTAAGTAGATTTGTCATCATTTCTGTTGTCAATATATAAATTATGTCGCTGGAACGAGCGCAAAATTGTAACAGAAAGTAGTGGATATATAATTGCTGCAGCTAATACATCCGTAGGGAAATGAGCAGCGACAATAATACGTGAAACAGCAACTATAACAACAAGAATTGCGCTAAAAAGTAATCCAAATTGAACTGACGATGGTTTATTAATGTAAAGAATTAACATTGCCATAACGCAAACTGCTACAGCTGCTGAAGTATGACCACTTGGGAAACTTGGATCAGGTGGTAATTTAATATTCAAACCAATGTACGGACGCGGACGATTTACAGCAAATTTAACTGCAAAAATGTAAATCATAGGAAGAAGCGAAATTAAAAGTTGAATTATTGTCATCTTCCAATTTTTATTTATAAATAATGAAAGCGCTGCTAATAAAACAAGTATTGCTATGCAACCCTTAGTTGAAAAAACTAAAGCTAATATTTTTGAAATACTGAGAATTACAGAGGGAACACTCTTGTGGAACCAGGAGACTATGGATGATTCATAAGTGCGCTCTTTACTCGTAACTAGTAGTGCTTTTCCTAAGCACGGAATAACAACTGCGAGTAATAGTGTAAAAATAGTAGCGGAATTTCTAGTGAAAACCGATAATCCGCTGTGATTACTGTTATTTTTCTGCATCATACTTGTTAAGATTACACGCACAATGATGTAAATGCACGTTGGAGAGTACGAAATAATATGTATAAAAAAGAAAATATATTAGAAGAAAAGCGTGTGGTAGTTGAACACCGTACCCGGTGACGAGTACTATGATGAACAGATAGAAAGGGTTTACCATGAGCGTGTTTGACCGATTTGAGAAGAGCGTGGAAGGTGCAATGAACGGCGTCTTCGCAAAATTCGGCTCCAAAGATTTGCAGCCAGTCGATTTTTCGAGTGCTTTGGAACGTGAAATTGACGCTGAAGCCATGCCTATTGGCAGAGATCACACAGTTGCTCCAAATGAGTATCGTTTTAAGCTGAGTACGCCTGATTTTGATCATATTGAACAATGGGGCAGTGAGGCATTAGCTAATGAGCTTGCAGATAATCTTACTCAATATGCTAAGAGTCAGCATTATGCTTTCGTAGGACCTGTAGTTGTTATTTTTGAAGAGGATTTGGAATTAACTAAAGGTAATTTCCATTTGACATCTGAATCTGTTCAGGGTAATGCTGTTCCTGTTACCACAGACGATCAGCAACAAAATCACCCTATGCTTGAAATTAATGGTAACCAGTACCTGCTTACAAAGGATCGTACTATTTTAGGACGTGGGTCTGGTTGCGATATTGTAATAGATGATCCAGGTATTTCTCGTCATCATCTTGGTATTGATATAACTCCTGACGGTGTTATTGCTCGTGATCTTGGATCTACTAATGGTACATATGTAGAAGGTCATCAGGTTCCTGCAGCAACATTGGTTGATGGCAACACTATTACTATTGGTCGTACGCGTATTCTTTATTGGGCATCGTCTCAAGACCAGGAGTAGTAAGTATTTCCGAGCTAGGAGACGATAACGCGCATGATGTTCACTGAATTAACGTTTGCAATACTTAAGTATGGCTTTCTAGTCTTACTCTGGATTTTTGTATGGTGCGCTATCCGTTCGCTTCGCTGCGATATTGAAGTATTTAGTCCTAAAAAATCTCGTTTTTGGAAGAAAAGTTCTCGTCGTAATTCTCGTGAAGCAAAGTTTTCACAAGTCATGCAAGTGCGTGAGACGCCAGTATTTACCAAAGCAGAAAATCAAGAAAATACATCCGGTTCTCCAACTTTGTTAGTTGTTATTGATGGACCTTTGGCAGGATCTTCATTCCCATTGAACGCTGCTGGTGTGACTCTTGGTCGTGCTGCTTCTAATACGGTCGTCTTAAACGATGAATTTGTATCTTCACACCATGCTCGTGTTTATTTTAATCAATCAGTTAATTCTTGGGTTCTTGAAGATTTAGGCAGCACAAATGGAACCATGATTGGTCATAATCGTGTTACTGAGCCTGTTATATTAGCTCCGCGTACTTCTGTGCGAATCGGCGCAACAATGTTTGAATTGAGGTAACAAATGAAACAAATCAATTCAAATAACGAAGAAGAAATTCAGACCGCAGTTACTGGGCAAATAGAAAAAATATCATCTATAACAGATAAAAATGATATTAAAGAAAATCGCGCAAATTCTGTAGAAAAAATACTTTTTATGTATGCTACGGCTGTCAGTGATGTTGGAACTGTTCGTAGTAATAATCAAGATTCTGCATTTGCTGGTGAACATTTAGCTGCAATTTGCGACGGAATGGGTGGTCATGCTGGAGGAGATACAGCTTCTACTATAGCGATTCGTTCTCTTGCACATATTGAACAAGATTCAAGACCGCATGATGTTAAAACTGTTTCTTCAATGATGGAAACATCGATTATGGCTGCTCATGATGCGATTGTTGGTAAAGCTAAGCGTGAGCGCCGTCTTGCTGGAATGGGAACGACAGTGACTGCAGTAACTCTTGTAAGAGGATACTGGGTTCTGGCTCATTTAGGTGATTCTAGAGCGTATCTACTAAGAGATAATCATCTTATGCGCATGACTACTGATCATAGTTATGTTCAGCATTTGATTGATACAGGTCATATTACGCCTGAAGAAGCGCGAAATCATCCTCAACGAAATGTTGTTATGCGAGTATTAGGTGATTTTGATATAGATCCTCGTCCTGATATTGCTTTGCGTTCAGCTCATCCTTCTGACCGTTGGCTTCTTTGCTCTGATGGATTGTGTGGAGTTCTTGAAGATTCAACTATTCAAGATGTGATGAGTAGTATTTCTAATCAAGAAGAATGCGCTCAAAAATTAGTATCTATGGCACTTCGTGCTGGTAGTACAGATAATGTTACAGCCGTTATTGCAGATGCAACGCTTGCACTTGATGCTGATGCATTTGATCTTCCGCATCAAACTCCACTTATTGGAGGAGCTGCAAGTAAGGATCTCGAGTCAATTGCAGATATCGTAAATAAAGCAGTAGCTTCAGCACCGGCATTGCGCGAAGATAAGAATTCACCAGCTCAACGAGCAGCCGCGCTAGCTCAAGATGATGATAATTCTAAAAATCCAGATGAAGGAACAATATCTATTACAAGAATTGTGCAACCTTCACACATTCGTGAAGAAGTTGGAGAATTACATACACCTGACACTAATGAGATTCCTATAGTCAAAAAAAAGAATGGTAAAGTTTCAACGGATCCTCATGATCCAGATGTTGCTCGTGCTGTTAAACATGAGCAGGATGAGGCACATCGTGCTCATTCATTGAGGCGCAGGTGGACTCGCATAGGCATATCTTTGGGAATATTGTTAGTATTATTTGTTATTTCTGGAGTAGGCTACGGAGTATATGCGTGGACTCAAACGCAATATTATATTGGAAAAGACAGTAACAAAGTTGTTATCTACCAAGGAGTGCCAACAAATATTTTCGGTATTGCATTATCTCATGAAGTGGAATCTACTGACATCCCTGTTAATAAACTAGATAGATCTTGGCAGGATCAATTAAAAGAAGGCATTAGTTTTGGCAGCTTAGTTGAGGCTCGTGGTCATGCTTCGTTAATTCGTCGAGAAATGCGTGCACGAGAACAAGAAAAACTTAATGAACAGAATCAAAAGAAATTAGAAAATAAAATAAATAAAAATAAAGATAATGCGAAGCAGGGGGGTAAAACCTCATGAATATGATTGCTACGCGTATCAGACAGATAGCATTGTTGCTTTTTGCAACGTTGCTTTCTGGCATGGCATTTTTACAGATGTTTTTCCGTATTGACGGTTATATTTCTGCTAATTATGCAGCAATGTTGATTCTCGTTATGGCACTGTTTTTCGTATTTTGGGGTGTTCTTCTTGTTAAACAGCCATATGCAAGTCAAGCTATTTTACCTTGTATTATGCTTTTAACTGCAATTGGAACAGTTCTTATAGCTAGAATTGATAGGCAAAATAATACAAATGTTGCAATAAAACAAATGGTGTGGATTTGTGCGGCACTGGTATTATCAATTATTTTCGTTATTCTTTTGAATGATTATCGCATTTTAAGGCGTTTTTCTTATGTGAATATGGTCATAGGCTTGATTCTTTTGCTTTCACCTATGGTTCCTGGATTAGGTAAAGAAATTGGTGGAGCAAGAATTTGGATAGGTTTTGGTGATCACACAGTGCAGCCAGGAGAGTTTGCTAAGCTTTTCCTGTCGTTCTTCTTTGCAGCGTATCTGTTTAATCATCGTGATCGACTTGCTGTAGGTGGAAATAAAGTTTTGGGAATTCACCTTCCTCGCTTACAAGACATGGGACCTATTGCTTTAGTATGGGCCGCATCAATGGGCGTGCTCGTTATTCAGCATGATCTTGGAACGTCATTGATGTTCTTCGCAATGTTTGTGTCAATGTTGTATGTTGCAACAGGTCGCAGAGGGTGGATTGCTGTTGGAGGTATTGCTTTTGTAGCTGGATGCTTGATGGCAGTAAAGTTATTCGCACATGTGCAATATCGTGTGGATTCGTGGCTTCATCCATTTGATAATGCGGTCTATAATCGTTTCCCTGGTGGCTCAGCGCAAATTGTATCTGGATTGTTTGGTTTGGCTGCTGGAGGAACAACCGGAACAGGTTTAGGACAAGGTCATCCTTCTATAACACCGCTAGCTAATTCTGATTTTATTTATGCTTCTGTTGGTGAAGAGCTTGGTCTTACTGGGCTTCTAGCCGTATTGGTTTTGTATTTAATTATTATTGCATCTGGAATGATTACTGCAATGAAAATTAAAGATGGCTTTGGAAAATTATTAGCTTCAGGGCTTGTTTTTACTATGGCTTTCCAAGTGTTTACTGTTGTTGGTGGAATTACTTTGGTTATTCCATTAACCGGTTTAACTTTGCCGTATATGGCAGCTGGAGGCTCTTCTTTAGTGGCAAATTATTTGCTTGCATCTTTGCTTATTGTTATTTCTCACGCTGCAAATAAACCTGAATCTGCTCCTGTTTCAGATACTTTCCAATACGCTGCCTTAGCAGCGTTGCGCGAGCGTGAATTGCGAGAGCGAGCTAATACGAATACAAATAATAGCGAATATAACAATACAGATTATGAAAATAATATAGATGCTTCTGCTGTTATTTCCTCTTCAGAGAGAGGTGATAACAATGAATAAAAGTCTTAGAGAACTTTTTACTGCAGTATTGGTACTTTTTGTAATACTTGGTATTTCAAGTACAATTATTACTTCTATTAAAGCGAATGCTCTAAATTCTGATCCTCGAAATCGCAGAGCTTTATACCATGAGTTTGGTGCTCCACGTGGAGCAATACTTACATCAGATGGCACAGTTATAGCGAAATCTGAACCATCTAAAGATGCTTTTGTGTATCAACGTCAGTATTCTAACGGATTAGTATATGCTCCAGTTACTGGATATTTTTCTATTAGCCAGCGTGCAGATAGAGGAATTGAAGCTTCTCGCAATAGCTTATTAAGTGGAGAATCAGACGCTCTGTTCTGGCAAAAATTCCGTTCATTATTTACTGGAGCAACTAATCGCGGAGCTTCTATAGAGACGTCAATTGATTCACGCTTGCAAAATCTTGCTTACAATCTTCTTAAAGGCAAAGACGCAGCTTTAGTTGCAATTGAGCCAAAAACCGGAAGAATTCGCGCCATGGTAAGCACTCCAAGTTATGATCCGAATGATCTTGCTCTTCACAATATTAATGAAGTAAATAAATCGTATGAGAGAATAACATCAGATGTGTCAAAGCCTATGCTGAATCGTGCTGTTTCTGAGCTTTATGCTCCTGGCTCTACGTTCAAAACTGTTGTTGCAGCAGCAGCATTAGAATCTGGAAAATACAAGCCTGATACGAAAATACCTGCTGGTGCGAGCTATGTTTTGCCTGGAACCAAGACGTCTCTTACAAATGTCACTTACCAAGCGAATGGCGTTGATGGAAAAATATCTTTTGAGGATGCTTTAGCATATTCGTCTAATACTGCTTTTGCTCAATTGGGTAATTCTTTAGGATCTGACGTAATTGTAAAGCAAGCAAGAAAGTTTGGATTCTTCGATTCGCTGTCTATTGATGGTTCTGATTCTACTGGATTCCCAATGCGATCCGTGAAATCTACTTTTTCTATTAAGCCAACTCCAGATAGACTAGCTCTGGAATCAATAGGTCAAGGTGATGCTAAGGTTACACCTTTGCAAAATGCTATGATTGCGGCAGCTATTGCAAATAATGGAACATTGATGAAGCCTACTCTTGTTGATTGTGTAAGATCTAGTGATTTGTCAGTATTGTCACAAACTAGACCAACCGTTATGAACCAAGTAATGAGTAGTGACAGTGCATCTAAATTAACTTCTATGATGCAGGCTGTTGTTACAAAAGAAAATCCTAATCTTGCTTTACCTAATATTCATGTTGCTGCTAAAACAGGTACTGCACAGATTGGAATGTATAATCAAGCTGCTAATGGTTGGGTTATTGGATTTGCTCCTGCTGAAAATCCTAGAATAGCTATAGCAGTTATAGTACATAACACAAGTACATTTGGTAGTTACGCGGCAGGACCTATTATGCGACAAGTGATGGAGGAGGCGCTTAAACAATGAAACTCGTTGAAGGACAGTTAGTTCATCATCGTTATAGACTTGATCGCCGCCTTGCTCAAGGCGGTATGGGAGAAGTTTGGAAAGGCTTTGATATTCAACTTGGGCGAATTGTTGCCATTAAGGCGTTACGCACAGATACCGTAAACGTTGAAGCAAAATTACGTCGTCTTCGTGCTGAAGCGCATAATTCTGCCAATTTAGCGCATCCTAATATTGCAGCATTATTTGATTATTATGAGCATGATGGTATTGGATTCTTAATTATGGAATATGTGCCAAGTAAATCATTGGCAGATTTGTATCATAAAGAAAAAATAATTGATCCTACTAAGTTACTTCCTATTCTTATTCAAACAGCTCGAGGGCTTTTTGTAGCTCATTCTCATGGTGTAATTCATCGCGATGTAAAACCTGCAAATATTATGGTTTCTGATACTGGCAATGTGAAAATCACAGATTTTGGCGTGTCATATTCCAGCGACCAAGAACAAATCACTCAAGATGGCATGGTAGTTGGAACAGCTCAATATATTTCTCCAGAACAAGCGCAAGGTGAGCAAGCTACTGCACAATCTGATATTTATTCGTTAGGTGTTGTGGCATATGAAGGCTTGTGTGGACATCGTCCATTTACTGGAGCAACGCCGGTAGATATTGCTGCTGCACATGTTAATGATCCTGTGCCACCTTTGCCAGAAAATGTTGATTTGCAATTGCAACAGTTTATTATGTCTATGCTTGCAAAGAATCCAAAAGATCGTCCAAAAGATGCATTAGTCGTGTCGAAAGTATTATCTCGTATTGAGCGCAGACTGTTAGATCAAGAAACAGCCTTCAACAATACAACAGGAGTACTTTCTACAAATTTGCGACAACGAAGATGTATTAAAAGTATGCCGCAAAGCCAAGTAAATATTATTAATATTTTTAATACCAATGATCGCAAGGAGCAGCAATGAATACCACAATGCCCACCTCATTAGCGAATGGTCGATACGAATTAGGGGAGCTTATTGGCCGTGGCGGCATGGCAGAAGTGCGTGTTGCTGTTGATAAGCGCTTAGGTCGTACAGTTGCTGTGAAAATTATGCGTTCCGATTTAGCGAACGATGAGATTTTCCTTTCGCGATTCCGCAGGGAAGCGCATGCCATTGCGCAGATGAACAATCCTAATATTGTGAATATTTATGATTCTGGAGAAGAATCTGTTATAGCAGAAAATGGCTTAGAAGAGCGTTTACCGTATCTTGTAATGGAATACATTAAAGGTAAAACATTACGCGATATTCTAAAAATGAATGGAGCTTTAAGTCAGAGAGACGCTGAACAAGTTATGCTTGGAGTGCTCAATGCTTTAGAGTATTCGCACAGAATGGGTATTATTCACCGCGATATTAAGCCTGGAAATATTATGATTTCTGAACAAGGCTTAGTAAAAGTCATGGATTTTGGAATAGCTAGAGCTCTTGATGATTCTGCAACAACTATGACACAGTCTCAAGGTGTTGTTGGAACAGCACAATATTTGTCTCCAGAGCAGGCTCGTGGTGAACAAGTAGATATGCGCTCTGATTTGTATTCTGCAGGATGTGTGCTGTATGAAATGCTAACTGGACGTCCTCCTTTTATTGGAGATTCAGCTGTTGCCATCGCATATCAGCATGTTTCAGAAGTGGCGACACCTCTTAGCACACTTGTTCCAGGCATGCCTGCTATGTGGGACAAGATTTGTGCTAAAGCAATGGCAAAAGATAGACAAAATAGATATGCCACAGCATCAGAGTTTAAGAATGACATTCTAGCGTTTATGAACGGTGGAGTGCCTGTTGCAGCAGCGTTTAATCCATTGACTGATTTAGCTAATATGAAGGCGCGTAAGCAGGCTGAACAGAATGCTGCAACTATGGCTATGGGCATGACAGATGGTGCTGCAACTCAATCGTTTAATCCTATTACTGGTCAAGTTGAATCTGCAAATATTGCATTTTCTCCTAGCACGCGCGCGTCACAAAGAGCAACAATGCAAGCGCAACGTCGTAAACGAGTAGTAATCGGATCTATAGTTGGAGTATTAGTAACAGTATTAGTTCTTCTGGGTGTGCTGTTTATGCTCAACCGAAGTCGTGCTACTGGAGATGTTGTAGTTCCAACATTTATGGAGACAACAACGCAGGATGCTGCTCGTGAAAAGTTGCGTGCACTTGGTTTGGTTCCAGATATTCGTGAAGATGATCATTCTTCTCAACCTGAGGGAACTTTTACTAAGCAATCACCGCGTGGAGGTGAACATGTTGCTTCTGGATCCAAGGTGACTGTATGGTTCTCGGTTGGACCACAATCAACTCGCGTGCCAGATGTAAGTGGTAAAACGCAAGAAGCTGCTCGTAAAATGCTTGAGCGTGCTGGGTTTAAGATTGCTAATGTTCGAGTAGAAGATAGTGCAGATATTAAGAAAGATCATGTAACTCGCACAGATCCTGATGCAGATTCGTTTGCTGATAAGGGTACATTAATTACTTTATATATTGCATCCGGTTTAACTAAAATTCCTGACGGTCTTGTTGGTCAAAGCAAAGACATTGTGGTTAGCCAATTAGAGAATTTTGGTTTTACTACGGATGTAGTTAAGGAAGATTCAGATAATGTGCCTGAAGGTTCTGTAACTCGACTAAATCCGTCGTCTGGTTCCTCTGTTAAACCACACAGCTCTATTACTGTGTACGTTTCTCAAGGTGCTTCGAAAGTTGAAGTTCCTAGTATAGATCTTGGTACTGTTACCTTCAAACAGGCGAAGAAAATACTTGAAGCAAAAGGTTTGAGAGTAGTATCTGATTCAATGGCAAAAGATGACGATATAGTCATGAGCATGTCTGAGGAAGCAGGAAGCAAGGTTGAGAAGGGCAAAGCGATTACATTAGTTACACGTCCAAGCCTTGGTTCTTCGTCTGATTCAGACTGATTTAGATTTGTGTTAGATTAAGTCTGTAAAAATAATGTATATGCTGCTTGTTCTACAAGAAAAGTAGAGCAAGCAGCATTTTTGTATCTCTAATGTTTGTATCTCTAATAAAATCCATATATTACTTATAAAAATTGATGCGTGAAAATAGATCTGCAAAAATAGACTTATATTAGGTTGCAAAGTATGTGATAAAACGAAAAAATAGCTGTTTAAGATATGTTTGTTTATTTAGACATAGTTTTATAGCAATGCGTTATTTTATGTGTTTCTATAGGCTTTTATTTTATTAATATAAACAAAAGGCGACTGCACTTCATACGCAATCGCCTTAAATGTTTTTATTTTGTAAGTTTTAAAGCAATCGTAAGAATATTTAAAACTTACTACTTAACCCGTTATCATACAGTTGTTGAGTAATTAGACATCTGCTGAAGGAATGGAATTGTAGATGCGGCCCAAGGGAAAATCCACTGGAATAATGCTAATACAATGAAGAAATAAATCAGAATCGAAAGAATCCAACGAATCGCTGTAATACCTGGTTGTATGCGCAAAAGACCGCCAAAAATGCTTGCATCAGGCTTTTTCTTTAATCCAGAATGAATAGCGCGAAGTTCTGGCCATTGCCAAGCGATTGCTCCTGCTGCGAAAATCATCACATACACTAATAAAACAACCACCATAACTGGCACTAGTGAAGAAAGATGAGAAACTAGAGATTGTTGCTCATTGTTAATAAACTTCACTTTTCCTTGCTCATCAATAGTAGAAAGTTCTTTTGGAATGCCATCGCTAATCTTTGCCCAATAAGCGAATTTTGCGTAGCTAATCCAGCGATGAGTTGCAGCAGTATACTTAGGTTCGCAAGTTGTAAGAGTAAGCATACGTTTTGTTGGTTTCTCACCAGGATGATCAGGATTTGCATCAATAACTTCACCGTGATCTGGTGTAACAATCTTGTAAGAAGTGTACTTATAGACGAACCAATAATCCTTTGTACGAACTACTATTGCGTCGCCAGGCTTCAGTAAGTCTACATCTCCCAATGGCTGACCATAACCATTTCGGTGACCTGCTACTGCGAAATTACCTATTGCGCCAGGCATTTGTGTGGTTGGATAATGACCTAAACCACGCTTGCTTAAGATGTCTGGCGTAATGCCTTCTACAACATTTCGTTCCCACTGATTTCCAAAACGTGGTATGTATAAACGAGCTACAAGGTCTTCAGACTTTGGTTTGCTTAAAGCAGGTGGGTCAGTATTCTGTGGTAAAGCAATCTTCGTTTTATCGCCAGTTTTTGGGTTTTGCCAAGATATTGCTTGACGCGCCTCTACTTGAGTGTGCTCAGCCTGCTCTCCAGTCCACCACATTTGCCATGCAATGTACAATGCGCAAATAACTGCAAAAGCTATCAACAGTTCGCCAATAATTCCAGCGGCTTGCCACCAGAAATTCGAGCTGCTACGCTTCGTTTTTCCTTCCTGCATATTAGCAGATTGCATAGTGTGCTACTCCTTTATTGATGTATGAAGACTTTGCAACATATTTTATTTGTTTAGCACTTTAGGAACTGTTGCGTACCTTAATGGTTGCAACAAGGCCGATGCTTCGGGGAATCGCAGATTATTCTTTTTCTCCACTTTCCATCCTAATCCAAACGAACTTACATACTCCTTGTAGGTGTGTATGGCTGGTGAATTGTTTAGAGCATCAACCATGCTATCCATTGGACCAATAGCAGATATTTTATACGGTGGCGAGTACTGATGACCTTGCAACATAAGAACGTTACCAATACAAACAACTGCGGAGTTAAATAATACTCGCTGATCCTGAATAGTTATTGCTTCTGCTCCACCGCGCCACAAAGCATTTACTACAGCTTCAATATCTTGCTGGTGGATTACGTAATCATTAATATTTCCGGATGTTCCGGAACCATTAACCGCGCCTTTCCATAGAGGAGAGTCGTTAAGAGTTACAACAATTCCAGGTCCTTCAAGTTTTGGAAGTACGGTACTACTTCCAGTATCAGAAGATTCTTTTCCTTCACTAGTGCTGCTGCCGAGCGTTTTATTAAGTAAATTAATTTTAGAATCTAAAGATTTTATATCTTCTCGTAAATTTTTTGTGCGCTGCGAATTTCTTTCAACCATTTGACTCGTATTAGAAGTCACAAAAGCAGAGCGGTTTACGCGCAAATTAAGAACGAATAAATAGCCGGTAAGAAATACTGCAACGGCAACAGCAAAACTGCTTAACAGCGAGTGTTGAGCACGATGTTTCCCAGTTCTCTTAGCCATATTTTATCTTCATCCTTCACGCGTTCGAGTGTAACCACTATTATAGCGTGTAGCCGATTGATTGGAGAGTTACAGTTATGGCTGATGAAGAATTGCACACGACTGCAGCTGACGACGCTGCAAAGAAGAGCGATACGTCAAATGAGAATACTTATGGCGTTCCTATGGACGAAGTTGAAGCAGTGTTGAATGCTACTGCGGATAAAGCAACGCTTTCTCCACAGATTCAGCAAATGATGCAGAGACAAGCTGAAAATAGGCGACGTGTCGAAGAAAGCATTAAAGGCACAAAAGCTAATGCTGCATGGTTTGTGCCGCTGTTCTGCACATTAATGGTCGTTGGATTAATTTGGGCTGTTGTTTATTATTTGAACCCTGTGCTTCCAATTCCTGGAATTGGTGCATGGAATTTAGTTATTGCATTAGTAATAGTAATGACTGGATTCATTATGACAATGTGGTGGCGTTAGTCTGTAAAACAAACTGTTTAATATGTTTTAAAAGTAGCTATGCAAATGTTGCGTAGCTACTTTTTTGTTGCTGCTACTGCTCGAATAAGTATGTGATTTTTATTGTTATCAGTTGTTGCAATAATTCTTGTATTTCCGCCATCTTGTAGGTTTAATTTTTTGCGCAATGCTTCTACAGGTATTGGAAAGTTACGAGTAACAATATTTGCATGAGTAATATCAGCAAAAGTTTGTTTTATTTCGCGTTTATTCATGCTGCATACATTTTCAATTTTCCATGTCTTTCCTGGAAATTCTGAGTAGTATTCTTCCGATACGTAAACATGACTATTCGCACTGATTTGTTGTATATTGTATTGAGTTTCTAACAATGAAAAACAGCCAGCTTTCATGATTGCTGCATTCGGCTCATAAACGTATTGCGACCATTCTGGCCAGTTATTTATATCTAAATTTTCATCTTTTTTATTATTTTCTTTTTTATTATTTAAAACATTTGATTCAGGCTGTATTGATACCTGATTTGTTGAAGTATTGTAAGTTGCTTGTATAACAGTTATCTGATCATCGTTTGCGCAATATACTGGTACTTTTGTGTGCTGAGAGTTACTAAGTATTATCAATAGTTCCTTGCACTCGTTATTATGTGCGACTATATGTACGGCTTCTACATTGCCACTGAAATCACTAACTGTTTTGTGCCAATCAAGCATTGGAGAAAGTTTAATAATTACTATTTCTGCTTTAGTGAGCAACTGATTTTTAAGATCTAATACGTTTGGAGTGCAATCTTCAATAGCGTATGTGCGAGATCCTTGTTTGTTACGGCGAGCTGGATCAACGTATATTATCGTTGACTTAGGAATATTTTTGAGTGCATCAAGGCTATTGTTGTTGTAGCATTTTACGTTTGTAATACCAAGTGCATTCATATTGTGATGTGCAATGCTAGAAAGTTCGTTTTGCTGTTCAATACAAATAGCAGAATCGAAAACTTCAGACATTATTGTGCAATCAACTCCAAAGCCGCCAGTAAGGTCCACAAGTGTGCTACTAAAATTTTCTGAATTTAATTTGTTGAGTAATTCTTTTGCAACATTTGCTTTGTATTGTGCTGTTGATTGAGAAGAACACTGTTCCATAGAAATGTGTGCAGGATATATGACTTCGTTGCAGGAAGCCCATTTTGGCAGTTTTTGTTGCGCAATCTGTCTACCTGCTATTTGGTTAATTGCAAACGGTATGTCGATATTCGCGTTGCGTGGAGCTTTAAGAGCAGCTTTGCTTGGCGACAATTGTGCGTTTTCTTTAATAAAAGTGAGTGTAGAAGCGTTTGCTGGTTCGATTGTTTTTGGAACTTGAAGTGTAGGCATGAATCTCATTCCTTATTGAGGTGTAGAAAATTTTAGAGCAAGTAAATTTTAAAATTATGTAGTCGATAGTTTAGTCCACAAAAAACTTAAATTGTGGATAACTCTTATACACTTGTGCACAGGTTCACAAAAGGCAAGTTATCAACGTTTGTGATTAACTATGTGGATAACTTATATAGTTGTCACCAATTTAGGCACAACTTATACACAATCCTGTGCACATTGGTGGAAAACTACACGTGTGTAATTTAATAAATCATGCCTTCAAACAAAACATTGCACAAGCAGTGAGAATAGCAAATAGTGATACAAAATATACTAAGAAACGCGTATTAAACGAAGCTTTTTTAAGTAGCGGATTTTGTACTCCGAGCAATGCTGCAATTGCAGTACCTGAAATTAAGCCTCCAACGTGTGATTGCCAAGCGATATTAGGTACAATAATTGGCATAGCGAGAGTAATAGCAATCCAAATAATTGTTCCTCGCATGTTTTCTCCTAGTCGCCATTGTGCTACGAGAAGTGCACCTATAAGCCCCATAATAGCTCCCGAAGCACCGTATGAAGCAACGAACCAATTATTAGTGAGTTTGCACCATACGATATCAGCTACGCTTCCGCCAAAGCCGGATATTAAATACAATCCAAAAAACTTCCATTTACCGAAGAATCGTTCTAATTCAACTCCGAGCGACCAAAGACATAGCATATTGAAGAAAATATGGGTTAAATTTGGTGCGTGAACAAACATTGATGTGAACCAAGTCCAAGGTGTTTGTAACGCAGTAATTGGAAGAAACGCAGTATAGCTTATTAGAGTCGAATAATAATTTGGATATGCAAAGTTTAGTACCATTTCCAATATCCAAATAAAAATGCATGAATATACTAAAATGGCTGTGGTTGTGTTAAAACGAAGTCTTATATTATTTAAAATATTTTTAATATCAAAGTTGTGCATATGCTTATGATATCGGTTTTACTTCACAAATTTAATCAATAACATTATTTAAAAAAGATGCAACTCTGAAGAAAAGCAACTATGATAGTTATTACGCGACAAAAAGCGGTATAGATTGTTGACTTGGACGAGCAGGTCAGCTTAACCGGAAAGGAGCCATCATGGAGAACAGATCCTCTGGCGGTTGGAAGTTCTTTGCACTGCTCTTCGGAGCACTGCTCGCAGGTATTGCTGCGTTGTATGTGTACAAGCAGCATAATCCTGATTATGACCCTTGGGAGGAACCATGGGAGAACAGTTCTTCGCCAATTGACCTAGGGTTAGAAAAAGAAGAGAAAGAAGCTAACGATACTCCTGCCGCTGAGGCATAAGTGACATTTGCTTTATACAGTCCAAAATAAAGGCGATTGCGTATATTCGTAGTCGCCTTTATTTGTAATTACTAAAGAATTGTTGCAAACAAAAGCGTTTGTCTTACATGCAATTTAACTAAAATCTACACAAAAAGGCGGAAACTGATTAACAGCTTCCGCCTTTTATGTAATTTACGCAGCAGTATTACTTAATTGCATGCTTGCGCTTTTTGAAACGCAGTTTGCCCAAGGAGAACGATCCAACGGAGGTTGCAATGAACAACGACAGTAATGCTGCATATTGCGTTGCAGAACCTGTTGCTGCTAATAGATTTTTTGACGCATTATTTTGTTCAGTGTGCGATGCGTTAGAAGTGCTATTTGCAGACTGGTTGTTTCTTTTATTTTCGTTATTACCGATATTTTTAGCGGAACAATCACAATTGCAAGCAGGCGAAGTATCGTTATTTTGTTGATCTTTTTGATTTTGTGTGCCGGCATTATTTGGCATAGTTTGAACGTAAATAATATTCGGCTTGTCTGGAACATTTGAGTGATCTGGATTTGCAGGCTTTTGTGGTTCTGGATCTGTTTGTGTTCCAGTATCAGTGGTTTCTGGTGTATCTGTCACTGTATCTGTGCCAGTGCCAGTGTCGGTTGTTTCCGGTGTATCAGTTTGCGTGCCGGTATCGGTGGTTGTTTGCTTATTGTATTGAACATAATAAACATCATCTTTAATATTGACAGTAGTAGAAGCTTTTTCTACTGGCATAACACTATATCCCTTAATTTGAGGAAGTGTAAACTTCTCAAAAACAGCTTTAGACCAAGGGCTTAACACTTTATTGCCTTTGCTATCAGTTTTAAGAGTACGATGAATCTCTCTTTTGCGAATAATAGTATATTCTGGCTCGCCCGGCTGATCGTGAACTGTTATAGTTTGCGTAATAGTTTTTTTGTATTTTACTTCTTCAATAACAAATGATGCGTTAGCTGTTAAATGAGCGTCATTGTAGCTGTTTTTGAACTTGTCGAAAATGGTATCTGTAATTACGTATTTTTTATTATCTTTCTTTTCTTTTTCTTTTATCCAGTTATTGACTTTTTTCTGAGCTTCCGCAAGAACAACGTTTCGTTGTGCATCTTTATTTGAAGCATCAATGCTTGTGCTGTAGTAGACTACTGGCATTTTGATAGTTGCAAAAGGAGCTTTTTTATCGTCATAATCTTTGCGAGAATGATAGAGGCGCACACAATGGTGGAATCCACTTATATTTTTTATTTCCTTAACAAAGGGTCCATCAGTTATGAAAATTGCGCCGATTCCTGATCTGTTATAAGGCCCTTGTTCTTCTCCTTGTGCCATATTATTGATAATTTTAATAAACAGTGGACTATTCTTATAACTTGTAACAGACTTCCAATCTTTAGCTATTAATGTACCGGTAAGTTTTGAAAACATTCTGTTCATATTGACATCGTGATTAAGCTGCCACTTACCTAAACCAGAGAAGTCTTCGAGATTATAGTTAGAAATAAACATCTGTTGCATATTAGTAACGTTTTTAACATTCCAGTTAGCAAGTGGAGATAAATCTCTTATGTCTGCAGCATAGAACATATCTTTCATAATCGTTACTTTAGCAGTGTTCCAATTCTTCAATGGTTCTACTGATCTCAACTCATAGCATTGTGCAAGCATGCTGTCCATTGTTGTGACATTGTCGGTTTTCCATTTGCTCAAGAATCCAAAATCTTTATCTGGCACTATTTTTAATCCGTTGAATACATAATCCATGTTCGTTACTTTAGAAGTATTCCAGCTAGATAAGTTAGGAAGATCTACCAAAACATAGCATTGAGAAAATAGTTCTTCTAAACTAGTAACAGTACTTACATCCCAATTCTCTATGCCTTTTATAGTTTGAAGTTCCCCATTGTCAAAGAATGTTCTATGTAAACCAGTAATTCTACCTGTATGTAAATTAGCAAGATCAATATGTGTAAGCTTTGTGCTTGCAAACAAATAACTTAAGTTAGTGTCAGGCATATTAACAGGATTGCCATTATGAGAAATAGCAATAGTTTTAGTGTTATTTGTAGTGTCAGTTTGATTTTTATCAATTAATCCAGATAAAGTGTTCTCTGCAATGCTTAAGCTAGTAACACCTTTGTACTTGCTTCCATTAGTTGTATCATCTTTAAGATCTGCAAGCGTTGGAACAACTACATGCTTTTTATCGCCATTGTAAGATTCAATGGTCGCGCTTGTGCCATTTACTGTAACAGTCCATTTACTTACGTCAACTTTGCCGTAAATATTTTCGTCTAATGGTTTAAGAGATTGTAGTTCAGTGTTATTTGTTTGAGTTGTGCTTCTATCAGTTTGTTTCAGGGGGGGGGGTATTTGTTTGTTTATTATTTTGTGACTGTTGCGTTGACTGCGCAGTTGCGCGAGAAGTTAAAGCAAAGCTGTTTGCTGCAAAACTAAACAAAAGCGCGAGAGCGCATATAACTGCTGTAATTATGTATGAATACGATAAGCGTATACTCTTCTTCTTCATAAAACCTTCTTTAATAAAGCACGCAACTAAAGGCATGCGAATATTGTTGAAAATACATTGCTATTCTAGGAGTTATTAGTGTCAAATGGTAGGTGCATGCAAAATAAAATAACAATATTTACAATTTCTTCAAAAGATTAAAAATAAAAATATATGCATAAATAACGTAACTATGCAAATAAATAACACTACGAAATAAATAACACTACGAAAAGCAGTAGTGAGTTTAGAAACAATAACGCCTGCGGAAGTACAAAACTCACGCAGGCGTTATTATGTATTGCTATTAGAGAATACTCAATTACTCAGCAACAGGTGTTGGAAGAGCACCAGTGTGCCAAATGCGATCGAGGTAATCTTCGATAGAGCGGTCAGAAGAGAAGTAACCAGAGTTGGCTACATTCAAGACTGCCATGCGAGCCCACTTCATTGGATCGCGGTAAGTTTCCTCAATCTGAGCCTGAATATCCATGTAAGAGCTGAAGTCAGCCATTGCCATGAAGTAATCGTGGGTAAGCCAATCGTTAACGAGTGGCTCATACACGCTCTTGTCGCCGTTGGAGAAGGTGCCGTCAGCAACCATATCCACAGCAGTCTTCAAGCGAGGATCAGACTCATAGTACTTACGGGAGCCGCCGTGATCGTAGCCTTCAGCGTAGAGCTTCTCAACCTCGTCAACGGTCATGCCGAAGAGGAAGAAGTTCTCAGCGCCAACGCGCTCACGAATCTCAACGTTTGCACCATCGAGAGTACCAACAGTCAAAGCACCGTTCAAAGCGAACTTCATGTTACCAGTACCGGAAGCTTCCTTACCAGCCTGAGAAATCTGCTCATCCAAATCGGTGGCAGGAATCAAGTTCATTGCCAACTCGATGTTGTAGTTTGGTGGGAAGAACACAGCGAGCTTGCCCTTGCATGCTGGGTCGTTATTCACCACGCGAGCAACATTGTTAATGAGCTGAATGGTGAGCTTTGCCATAGCATAGCCAGGAGCAGACTTAGCGCCGAAGAACACGGTGCGTGGAAGCATCTTGTCGACGTCGATTGTGCCGTTCTTAATTCCAGCGTACATGGAGATGACCTGGAGGATCTTCATGGACTGGCGCTTGTACTCGTGCAAACGCTTGATGATGGTGTTGAACATGGTGTCTGGGTTGATCTCAAAGCCATACTTCTGCTTTGCGAAATCAACGAAGGCAAGCTTGTTCTGCTTCTTGACTTCAGCAAACTTCTTAACGAATGCCTTGTCGTCAGCCAATGGCTTCAAACCTTCGAGAAGCTCCAAATTACCTTGCCAAGCGTCGGTGCCCAAGCCCTCAGTGATAAGAGCAGACATACGTGGGTTGCTCAAGCGCACGAAGCGACGAGGAGTTACGCCGTTAGTGACGTTCTTGAATTTATCTGGGTAAACGCTGGAGAAGTCCTTCAAAGTGACATCCTTCAACAACTCAGAGTGAAGCTCAGCAACACCGTTAACGTAAGAACCGCCGTAGGTAGCCAAGTAAGCCATACGAACTACAGCACCTTCGCCATTTTCGTCAGCGTCGGTAGCGATGCGCATGCGCTCAACCTGATCCTCAGCAACGCCCTTACCGCGAAGCTCGTTGCGGAACTGCTCGCTGATGCCCTGAATGATCTCAAGGTGGCGTGGCAAAAGTTCGCCGATAAGCTTGGCTGGCCAAACTTCCAAAGCTTCTGGAAGCAAGGTGTGGCAAGTGTAGTTGAAGGTCTTGGTGGTGATACCCCAAGCGGTGTTCCAATCGTAGCCGTACTCGTCCATAAGAACGCGCATAAGCTCTGGAATGCCGATAACTGGGTGAGTATCGTTCAACTGGAAGTTAATCTTGCTTGGGAAGGTGGTGAGATCCGGCTTATCCTGACCTGGATAGAATACGCGGATAGCATCATGAATAGAAGCAGCTACGAAGAAGTACTGCTGCTCAAGACGCAAAGCCTTACCTTCTGGAGTGGAATCTTCTGGGTAAAGAATCTTAGAAATGTTTTCCGCTGCAACCTGTGGCTTAACAGCGTCCAAGTAATCAGACTTGTTGAAGGTGAGCAAATCAAACTCGTCGTAAGACTTAGCAGTCCACAAACGAAGAGTGTTTACGCGACCAGAATTATAACCTGGAACCATGTAGTCAACTGGTACTGCACGAACAGACCAAGCTGGCTTCCAAACGCGCTTGCCGTTTTCTTCTACAACTTCACCACCGAAGTTGACGCGCTGGTCACGACCATAATCAATGTGACCCCATGGCTCTTCATTGCTAAGCCAGTAATCAGGGGTTTCAACCTGCTTACCTTCTTCATCAAAGCGCTGCTTGAAGATGCCGTAACGATACTGGATGCCGTAGCCAAATGCTGGAACGCCAATAGAGGCGAGTGAATCGATGAAGCAGGCTGCGAGACGACCCAAACCGCCGTTACCTAAACCTGGTTCATACTCAGCATCGATAACAGCCTTTGGATCAAAGCCAAGCTTAGTAACAGCCTTATTGAATTGGTCAGTAAGACCAGCGTTCAACAAAGCGTTCTCAAGCTGCTTACCCATCAAGAACTCTGCGCTCAAATAGCCCACAGCCTTGGTGTTGCCATTAACCATGTCATGCTGAGTCTGCATCCAAGAGTCCATCAAGTGACGACGAACTGCGGTAGCAGCGGCAACATACACATCTGCCGTAGTGGCCTGCTCTGGCGTTACACCCTGGGTGTACTTGAGGTGCTCTTGAAGTTCTTTGGCAAATGCCGTCGCAGTAGTTTTGGCTTTCGGCGCGACGTGTTTAGTCATATTTGACTCCTTGTGCCGTTTGATATATTTCCTAAAAGTGTGCAGCCTAAAACTTTGTGTTTAGACAATTAAACCACCACCATTTTGCAGATAACCTTTGCAGATAACTACAAGAGGCATGTGAATGCACACGATAACCCCAAGAATACCACAACCTAGCCCCTTTAAATATTTGTATATAACGTCTTAATACAAATATATTGCTGAAAGTAGGTTGTTTAGAAGATAATAAAAAGTATGTCAGTAATACTTGAACGAGATATAAAACGAGGACAATGTGCTTGGCAATCCTGGCGCGAATCAGCTATTAAAGCACTTGGCGATGGCGTAGAAGCTACGCAAATAAATAGTAATATTTTAAATATCTCTTTAAGCGACGAAGCTTTAGCAGTTAGATATTCGTTATATCTTCTTGAAAATAAGGTGCCTGGGTGTGCAGTAGAAGTAAGAGTTGCGCCTTTTGGTGCAGTAAAAATTTTGGAAGGACCAGCTTCGGATCCGCATAATCTCACGCCGCCAGATGTTATTGAACTTGAGCCTAAAGTATGGCTTCGATTAGCGAGTGGTGTTACTAAATGGCATCAGGAACAGGACTTTGGCAACATAAGTGCAATTGGCGAGCGTGATGATTTAAGCGATATTTTGCCGTTGTAAGTTGGCTTTAAGCAGCTTAAATTGCGTATTTACAGCATGTATTTACAAATATCCTGGGCAAACAGTATTTCGAATGCCCAGGATACGTAAATAAAATAATTTTAATAAAATTTAATTTTTAATTGTCGTGTTTGTGTATGAAGTTTGGAATTGGCATAGGGATATGATGATGCACTGGCGTGTGCGCTCCCGAGTTTGTAGAAGAGTTTTCGCTGCTAACGGCTTTTGCAGCTGCTTCCGCAGCCCACTTGGCATACTCGTCTAAATCATCTTCGTTTGAAGCATCAACGGCATCATTTTCTTGATCTGTGTCATTCTCTTCTGGAAGATATGTATCTTCCTCATAGCTTTCGCTCGACGCAAATGGATCGAAGGATCCTTGTCCGGGTTCGCTGGAATTAAGTTCCTTAGCAAGCTCGTCATAATCCGTATCGGTCGTCAGGTATTTGAGCTTACGGGCAATTTTCTGTTGCTTTGCCTTCTGTCGTCCGCGGCCCATCTGACCCCCTCTAAAAATTAAGTAACAATCAGTTCATCACACAAGAGCGTACCACTTAACCGCAACCGAGTATATTGTCTGTGTAAACTTTTACCATAAAAGCCATATTTTCAGCGTAAAAATACGCACAATTAAGGAGCCTAAAATGCCGGAAGAAGCACAGGTTACAGCTGCTGGTAATGAGATGAGCGCAAGCTTCCTTGCAGCGCGTAAACGTTCAGATGCAACGCTTGAAAAGTTAAAAGCTAGCCCTTCGTCTTTTACTATGCTTACTGGAGATCGCCCAACTGGCCGTTTGCATTTAGGACATTATTTTGGATCTATTCGTGAGCGTGTTGCAATGCAGCAGCGCGGAGTAAAAACTAATATTATTATTGCAGATTATCAAGTAATTACTGATCGTGACACTACTGAGCATATTGAAGATAATGTTTTGAATTTAGTGCTGGATTATATGGCTGCCGGAATTGATCCTGAAAAAACAATGATATTTACTCATTCCGCAGTTCCTGCAGCAAATCAGCTTATGTTGCCTTTCCTTTCGCTCGTTACAGAAGCAGAATTACACAGGAATCCTACTGTAAAGTCGGAAATGGAATCATCTGGACATGCTTTAACCGGATTGCTCCTTACGTACCCAGTGCACCAAGCTTGCGATATTTTGTTCTGCAAAGCTAATGTTGTGCCGATCGGTAAAGATAATTTGCCGCATGTTGAAATTACTCGTACGATCGCGCGTCGTTTTAATGAGAGATACGCAAAAAAGAATCCAGTGTTCCCAGAGCCAGCAGCAATTTTGTCTGATGCTCCTGAAATTCCAGGATTGGACGGACGAAAGATGAGCAAATCTTACGGTAATTCGATTATGCTCGGAGCTACTGCCGAGGAAACTGCCAAATTAATTAAGAAGAGTCCAACTGATTCTGAGAGGATGATTACTTTTGATCCAGTAACTCGTCCGCAAGTTTCTGCGCTTCTTACTACCGCAGGTTTAGTTACAGGCAGGGATCCTAAAGAGATTGCTGAAGAAATTGGCAACGCTGGTGCTGGTGCATTGAAAGCTTACGTAATTGAAAATGTAAATAATTTCTTAGCACCTCACCGTGAGCGTCGTGCAGAACTTGCAAAAGACATGGATACTGTTCGAGACATTTTGCATGACGGCAATAAGCGTGCAAATGCTATTGCAGAAGAAACGCTTTCCCAAGTGCGAGATGCTATGGGAATGAAGTATTAATTAAATTTCAATAAGTAAAGTAATAAAAAATAAAGCCGCTCGCAAGAAAACTTGTAAGCGGCTTTTTGTTAAAAATTAACGGGCTGAAACTTAGAACATCACACGTCGTAACGCCAGCTTTTATCTGTAATAACGCGTGCTACAGCAAGACCAATAGGTAAGCAAATAATTACCATGAAAGCGCGGAAAGTCCAGTCTAACGCCGGGAGCGTGTGGAATTGACCAAGATAAAACATTGCGCGATACATATAAAGTCCAGGAACCATAATTACGATAGATGGAACCGTAAGACCTATTCGTGGATAACCCAAATATTGAGGCGCTAATCCGTGACGAACGATAGTTCTCCAAGCAGAAGCTAGCAAACCTGCCAATAAAGCACCGCTGAAAGCTGCAATTTCGGCAGCAACTCCAAAATCTGTCATAGTTAAGCGAAGAGTATCTGTAATAGCGCCAATAATGCCAGCAACTATGCACATGCGTTGTGGAGAATTAAACAGCACTGAGAAGCCCCATACTCCGGCAAAAGCTGTAATAAGTCGAAGAACTGCGTTAAGCCAAGGATTTAATCCGAGAGGAGGGAAGCCTTGAGGATTGAGCTGTACAAGGCTTGCAACCGTCCATCCTGCAAGAGTTCCCATCAAAATAATCGCCATTGTGTAACACAGTCGTTGAATTCCTGAAGGGAAATCAATTTTTGCAATATCTAAGCCGCCTGTAATAAGAGGGAATCCAGGAATAACAAACAACACTGAACCAATATATGCAGTTGTATGATTAAGCGCGCTAGGGTCAAAGCAGCCAATAAGACGTAAAGCCCCAATGCATGATAGTGCACCTATTGCAACAGCTACGAATGTAACTACAAACTGGTTTAGATGCTTCATAAACATTCTGCGACGAATATAGTGACCGATTCCTGCACCAATAAAAGCACCAATCATGTCGTAAATACCGCCGCCAAGCAAGAACGCAAAGGATGCGCAAGCAACTGCCGAAGCAAGACCAGCAAACCACGGTTTGTATAGCGGTTTCCTATTTTTAATCAAATCAAGACGGTCGTGTACTTCCCTAACTGTAAGAGGATGATCATTTTTAGACTCGTCATTACTGTTGGATGTGTTTACGTGCGAAAAATGTTCAGCGTAAGCACTTTCTGGCTGCAATGCAAAAATGCCGCGTGGTTTTTCTTTTTTTATAGCTTCTTGCAACGCTTTCTTTTTTGCAATTTTAGTAGCATTTTCTTCAGACTGCTTAGCTGTTTGTACAATGGTATGTTCGTCGTCGCTCGCTTGCAATGTGTCAACTAATTCCTTAGAAACAGCAGCTTTAGAGTGATATAAAGAATCGTTTCCAAGCTTGACATTAAACCAATCTGCAAAATGTTCTAGAAGCCAAATGCGCTCAGTGTTAACACCTGTGGTTGGAAGATCTACAACTTCAGTAATTCGCTCATGCTTATCAGTGCAAGTTGCTTCAATATCTGTGAGATTCACGTCCGCGCGCACATGTACACCCATTGGTTCGCCGATTCTGTGCATAAGCTCGCGAACTCGGTAGCTTCCTGTGCCTGCTCCTAAACCGAGCGCACCGACGCGAATAATAATACTCGATTTCGCAGCAATTCCTGCTTGCGTAACTGGCTTATCCCAATCTCGCTCAACATCGTCCATATCGAGTGGAATAGCATGAGTATGAAAACGCCCAGAAGGTTTTCCGACTATATGACCAGTCGAAAGAATTTCAGGCTTATCGCAATCGCAGTTGTTGATGCTGTTGTTGTGTGTATTATTCTCAATATTATTCTCTGCTGTACTCACAATTTTTTAGTATACGCAACCCCGTTGCCGAGTTATATTTTGTTGATAAATCAGCATTCTTTACTACGTCCGGTGGTAGTTTCACAATTAACTTGGTATCTCGCTGGAAACAAGGCTGTGGGCTTGCAACTTCTGACCTACATAACCGCGGAGGAGCCGCGGAAGTCAGACGACCAAGCAACCTTAGTCTGGCGTAAGGAGGTCTGATGGCAACAGAAAATCAGCAGGTTACTCCGGCAGACGCAACTATTGTTACGTCTGGTTTAGGGCGAAAAGGCCCAGAGGAGCGTGACCTTCCAGCATCACTTAAGCAAGACATGGATTTGTGCTTGCATATTCTTCGCGATGTTCTTGGCGAATTTGATGAAAAATTATTAGCAGTATTCGACGATGTGCGTTTGAATGCTGTAGAAGCTAGTGCAGCTCATTTTGCGCAAATGGTAGACGCAAAAGTAACTGCAGATGATGGCTTAAGTAAAGCTGTTAGCAAGCTCAACGGAATGAATTTGCACGATACGCAGCTTTTAGCTCGTGCTTTCGCAACATATTTCCACTTGGCAAATTTGTGCGAGGAAAATTATCGTGTTTCTGTACTTCATCAGCGTGAATGTGAAGTTGAAGATTCGTTGCCGGTTGATCCAGTTAATGAACTAACTTGTGCTTATCACAAGTTGCTTACTGAAATGAGCCCTGCTGAAGCGAAAGAATTGCTCGCAAAGCTTGAGTTCCATCCTGTATTTACTGCGCACCCAACCGAAGCTCGTCGTAAAGCCGTTGCAGGTAAAATTCGCAGAATTTCGCAATTATTAAGCGAACATCATCGTTTAGGCGGATCTGATAAGCGCGAAAATTATCGTCGTCTCTATAACGAAATTGATGCGCTTCTTCGCACTTCTCCGATTGCTTTGAAGAAGCCAACTCCAGTTGAAGAAGCTGACACTATTCTTGACATTTTTGACGCTACTTTGTTTGACACGATTCCAGTCGTGTATCGTCGATTTGACGATTGGCTGCTTGGCAAGAAGGCTGGATTAGTTCCTCCGCGTTGCCCTGCATTCTTCCATCCAGGAAGCTGGATTGGTTCAGATCGAGATGGCAACCCTAATGTGACAGCTAAAGTGAGTCGTCAAGTCGCTCGAAAGTTTAGCGATCACGTGCTTGTGGCTTTGGAGAATCGTACTCGCGAAGTTGGAAAATGCTTAACTATGGAAACGCGCACAACGCCTCCAAGTGTGGAGTTGCTTGAGTTGTGGAATCGTCAGCGCGAAATGAGCGAACAGCTTACAGAAAACGCTTCGGATGTTTCTAACAGTGAGCCGCATCGTGCTGTAATGCTTGTAATGGCTGACCGTTTGCATCGCACTATTAGCCGCGATACGGATTTGATGTATCATTCTTGCGAAGATTTCATTGAGGATTTGCAAATTGTGCAACGCTCTTTGGCAGAAGGCGGAGATCCTCGTGCTGCATATGGTCCTTTGCAGGATTTGATTTGGCAGGCGCAAACCTTTGGATTCCACATGGTTGAAATGGAATTCCGTCAGCATTCTCTCGTGCATTCTCGTGCTTTGGAAGATATTCGCGAACATGGATTGCATGGCGAACGCGGTCCGCTTCAGCCAATGACTCGTGAAGTACTCGATACGTTCCGCGCTTTGGGAGCAATTCAAAAGCGCAACGGTATGCGCGCTGCTCGACGCTACATTATTTCCTTCGCAAAATCTGCTCAGCATGTACGTGACGTATTTGAGCTAAATCGTCTTGCTTTCGCTCATCCACAGGATGCGCCAACAATCGACGTCATTCCGCTGTTTGAGCAGCTTGAAGATTTGCAGAATTCCGTAAATGTGCTTGAGGAGATTATTAAAATTCCTGAAGTGCAAGCTCGTCTTAAGGCTACTGGTCGCAAGATGGAAGTTATGCTTGGATATTCGGATTCTTCCAAGGATGCTGGTCCTACTTCCGCAACGCTTGCTTTGCATTCCGCTCAGGAGCGAATTGCTCAATGGGCTAAGAAGCATGATATTGATTTGACACTGTTCCACGGCCGCGGCGGTGCTGTTGGTCGCGGTGGCGGTCCTGCAAACCGTGCAGTGCTTGCGCAGCCAGTTGGTTCCGTCAACTGCCGTTTCAAGCTTACTGAGCAGGGCGAAGTTATTTTCGCACGATATGGCAATCCAATTCTTGCTATTCGTCACGTTGAATCCGTTGCTTCTGCAACTTTGCTTCAGTCTTCGCCAAGTGTTGAGAAAACTAACACTGATATGACGAAGAAGTATGCAGATATGGCTGCAAAACTTGATGTTGCAGCTCATGAGCGCTTCCTTGATTTGCTGCAAACGGATGACTTTACTCCATGGTTCTCTACGGTTACGCCGCTTAGCGAGATTGGCTTGCTCCCAATTGGTTCTCGTCCTGCCAAGCGTGGTTTGGGTGCGAAGTCGTTGGACGATTTGCGAACAATCCCGTGGGTGTTCTCCTGGGCTCAGGCTCGCATTAACTTAGCAGCATGGTACGGTTTGGGCACGGCTTGCGAAAAGTTTGGTGACTTGGAAACTTTGCGCAGAGCTTACGAAGAGTGGCCGCTGTTCAGTACTTTTATTGACAATATCGAGATGTCTTTGGCTAAGACAGATGAGCGTATTGCTCGCATGTACTTAAGCCTTGGAGATCGTGAAGATTTGAGCGATAAAGTACTTTCAGAAATGCAGCTTACTCGCAAGTGGGTTTTGCAAATTGTTGACGACAAGTGGCCTTTGCAGCACCGTCACGTGCTTGGTCAGGCTATTCGTGTGCGCTCGCCTTATGTTGACGCGCTGTCTGTAATTCAGTCGCTTGCATTGCACAAGCTTCGCAACAAGGTAGACAAAGAAGAGCTTAGCGAAAGCCAGCAGGCAGAGTTCATCTACCTTATTCTTTGCACTGTTTCTGGTGTTGCTGCAGGCTTGCAGAATACTGGATGATTTTATAAGTTTATATGATTAAGAAAAGCCTTCGTGCTGCTTTATTAGCTGTGCGTTGGCTTTTCTTTTTACAATCATATTTTATAAATTTTGTTAGCTTTTATAGCATATTTTCTATTTAACACAGTAACGATAGAATATGTTTTATAAGTCGAAGTGTTTTTAAAATTTGTTGATAGCTTGTATTCGGCACCTTTGCGCAAGCGCATCAATACAAGGAGGTAATAATGCACGAGACAGTCAAAGAAGATCTTTTAGAAGAAGATTCACTTTTGGCTACATCTGTGTGGAGCGCGATGCTAGCTGGTAACCGTAAGTTTGCAGAAGGCTCATTAAATTGTGATGGACTTAGTGAAGAAACGAGATTATCTCTTGTTGAAGGTCAGCATCCTGGAGCTGTTGTTCTTTCCTGTGCTGACTCGCGCGTTGCTCCAGAATTTGTGTTCGGTGCCGGTTTAGGTGATATTTTTTCTGTTCGCACTGCAGGCGAAGTGCTTGATGATGCTGTAATAGCTTCGCTAGAATACGCTGTAAGCGATTTGGGAGTAAAAGTGCTTGTTGTGCTTGGGCACGAGCATTGCGGTGCTGTGCAAGCCGTTTTGCCGAATGTGCAAAAGCTGGTTTCTAAATACGGCGAAGATGAAACAAGCGAAATAATTGAGTCTAGCGAGTCAATATTGCTTCGTTCTTTAGGTCCTGCTGCACTTGCTGGTATTGAAGAAGAATTAAACACGGATGATATTGAACGAATCCATGTATCTAATATTCTTGCTGAAATATGTAATAAATCTCAAACTATTCGTGAATCCGCTTTTAATGATAACCTCATGCTAGTTGGTGCTAGGTATAGAATGAAGGATGGTTTGGTAGAGGTTCTTTCATGCTAAGTAGCATGTAGTCGCATTTTTAACAGAATTATTAATACGTTGTTAGGTTACAAATATGAATCAATCATCTAAAGATACGCTTGGTGCAAATTCTGCAAATTCCACTAATTCTGCGAATTATCTTTTCTTGCTTGTTGGAGCTCCTTTAGTAGCTTTTATTATTGCAGCTGCTCCTGCGTTACAGGGGCGACATCCTTGGTTTCTAATTGATACAACAATTCGAGGTGTTTCCGGCTTGTTGCTACAAGCGATACCTTTTACTCTCATAGGTGTGCTTGTTTCTGCTGCAGTAGAAACTTGGGTAACTGCTGATTTTATTGAGAAACATGCTCCAAAATCTACGGCAAACGGTTTTTTGGCTGCCATATTGGCTGGCGTTTGCGTGCCTGTTTGTGATTGTGTAGTAGTTCCAACGTTTTCTCGTTTAGTCGCAAGAAAACTACCATTGCCGTGCGCCATAACTTTTCTATGTGCAGTTCCTGTTGTAAATCCAGTATCTGTATTAGCAACATTTTATGCGTTCTCTGACGCTCCAGCTGTTGCTATTATGCGTATTGCTCTAGGTGTTGGTATTGCATTACTGGTTGGATTAACTTTTGTTATATTTCCTTCGAAAATCAATATTTTACGTAAGAAAATTTTAGTAGAAAACGAATCTTCTTTACATTGTTCTTGCGAATTGAATAACGAAAGTAATCTCACAAAAAATAATATTGAAAAGCCTAGTATTTCTGTGCAAATTCGCAAATATGTGCAGCATATACATCAGGATTTAATAAAATTAATTCCAATTATTGTATGTGGAACTATAGTTGCTTCTGTAATTCGCGCATGGCTCGGAGCTGATCCTGCTTCTCGCGTACAAGTGAGTAATGTGTTAATTGCTATTCCTGTAATGATGGCTATTGCGTACGCAAGCTCTCTATGCTCCAGCTCAGATGCTGTAATTGCAAGAAGTTTAGCAACATCATTGCCTATGTCGTCGGTGCTAGTATTTCTGCTGTTTGGTCCTATGCTTGATTTAAAGAATACGCTTATGCTCGTTGAGGATTGCCGTGGTAAATTTGTGTGGCGCTTAACATTAACTATTGCTTTTGCGTGCTTCCTAGCGTCATTATTAGCTCACTGGGCTTGGGGGTTCATCGCATGAAAAAACAAAAATGTGTTGAGCATAATGCTTGTAAAAAAATCACTTTAGCTCAATTGGTAGAAGCTATTTTATTGCTATTTTTTGCAGTCATAATTGCGGAAGTTACTTTAAGCGGTCAATATACGCTTTTTACTACGCCTAGAGCATATTATTATTTGTTAATTACTGCTATTTTGCTATTTATTCTGTCTATATGCGCTGCGATTGGATGGTTTTCTGTTTCTTCGCGCGATGTTTGGCGTATGCTTGTAGCTTTCGTTGTTCCTGCGCTACTTATTATTGTTCCTTTGCGTTACGCTCAAAATATTAGTGTAGATGGATTCGACCAGTATGCTGGTGGTCGTGCTATTGCTATTCGTAGCCAAAATTATCCTTTGCCAGGATTGTATGAAAAATCTCATGAGATAGCAGTTGATGATGATGATTTTGGCTCCTGGTATGACGAAATCGATCATAATGCTGCAAAATATGATGGATACACGATTACTCTTACAGGTTTTGTTAGCAGAGATTCTACGTTGAATGCAAATCAATTTAGGGTATCTCGTCAGCTTATGTCATGCTGTATTCTCGACATGTCTCCGTTTGGATTAGTTGCCGAAAAATCAAATATTGGCGAAATTCAAGATCATGAATGGGTGCGTGTTCGTGCACGCGTTTCTAGAGGCAATATTGGCATTCCTGGATATCAGCATCCTGGAGTTGTGCTGCACGTTATATCAATGCAAACAGCTCAAGCTCCAACTGGATATTTTTATCGCCCATAAATAATTTATCTTCGTTAATGGTGATAATTATTTTAGAATTGTTGATATCGCATAGAAGTAAACTAAGATAACAAGTATGGCGATTGGTTTTAATATTCTACTCATTATGATTTTTTTGCTATTTGGTTCCGTATTTGCGGCAACCGAATTAGCTTTAGTGAGCTTGAGAAGTTCGCAAATTGATCGCATGGAATTGCAGGATGCGCGTGGTGCTAGAGTTGCAAAAATTGCCCGCGATCCTAACACTTTTCTATCTGCTCTACAAATTGGGGTAACTCTTTCTGGCTTTCTTTCTGCATCGTTTGGTGAGTCTGCTTTAGCTCCGTATGTTGTGCCGGTTGTATGTTCATGGGGTGTGCCGGCTCATGTTGCAGGCCCTCTTACTACAATCTTCTTAACTCTTATTATTTCGTACTGTTCGATTGTTATTTCTGAATTAGTTCCAAAACGTATTGCTATGCAGCGTGCTGAGCAGATTGCGCGATCGGTTGTGCCGGCAGTAGATATTTTCTCAAAGATTTGCAAGCCTTTAATTTGGCTTATTGGTAAGAATACTAACGGTTTTGTGCGCCTTCTTGGGTTTGATCCTAACGAGAAGGAAAGCGAAGTTTCTGACGAAGAATTGCGCGTGCTTGTCAATAGCAATAAGCGTTTAAGTCAGGATGAGCGCAATATTTTGGATGACGTGTTTGATGCTTCGGAAACTATTGTTGCTGAAGTGATGCGTCCTCGTGCTGATGTTGAGTTTTTGGATGGTTCATTGAGCCTTGAAGAAGCTGCCGCGAAAATTCGTGAGCTTCCGTATTCTCGCTACCCTGTTATTGGCAAAGATTTTGATGATGTTATAGGTTTTGTGCATGTTCGCGATTTGCTAGATGTGCGTGATTCAAATGCAAAAACTGTTGCAGATGTAACTCGCGAAGGAATTAGTCTTCCTGGAACTTCCAAACTATTGCCGAGCCTGGAACTTCTTCGTAAACGTGGTATTCATTTGGCTGTTGTCATCGATGAATATGGTGGAACTGACGGTATTGTTACGCTCGAGGACATGACAGAAGAGCTAGTTGGAGATATTCGCGATGAATATGATTTGCCTGGTGAAACTGAGCAAAATAATGTGAATAAAACAACTGCTTTTGTAAATGGTGTTGCAAAAATTGATGGCGGTATGACCATTGAAGATTTTGCTGACATTACCGGCATTGAGCTTGAAGACGGTCCGTATGAGACTGTTGCAGGCTACTTTTTAGCGCATACTGGTTCAATGGGAAGTGTTGGAGCTGTTTTGCATGATGCGGATGGTTACGATATGACTGTGACTGCGGTTGATGGTAGGCGTATTGCGACGATTGAAGTGCGTCGCCGCGCGTAGTTTAAGCCATAGCAGTAGAATAATAACGGTATTAACAAACCTAAGGAAGGATAGAACATGGCTTTGTTGCATATTTTGCCAGGTCTCGACGAAGCGGCCAGTGAAAAGGCTGTTGCCATTTTACAGAATCGTTTAAGCCACGAGCAGGAAGCTGCTTTGGTGCTTAAGCATGCGCATTGGAATGTTACTGGTTCAGATTTTATTGCAGTTCATGAAATGCTTGATCCACAGGTTGCTGAAGTTTTGGCGCAGGCGGATGAAACTGCTGAGCGAATTGCAACTTTGGGCGGTTCTCCACTTGGACGTGCTGATGATGTTGTTGCTGCTCGTACATGGAAGCGTTTTGCTTTGACTGGTCGCAAGTCCACAAAGGAGTATTTGCAAGCGCTTATTGAATACTATAACGATATGATTGCAGACGATCGCAAGGCTATCGCGGAGCTTGATGAGCTTGATTTAGTTAGCTCAAATATTATTCAAGATCATGTTCAACAGTTGGAAAAGTTCCAGTGGTTCATGCGTAGCCATCTTGATTAATTAACCTCTGTTTAATTTTTTTGATTCAAACCGCAACATGCTATTTTCTTTTTATGGCGTGTTGCGGTTTGACATTTTCTGTGTCTGTGCTAATGTAACTACTTGTATGTTTTAGGCGTACGAGTTGGGCCCGTAGCTCAGGTGGTTAGAGCGCATCCCTGATAAGGATGAGGTCGGAGGTTCAAGTCCTCCCGGGCCCACGGAATTGAGTGATTATTTCATTCAATACCGAATGGGGCTATGGCGCAGCTGGTAGCGCATCTGCTTTGCAAGCAGAGGGTCAGGAGTTCGAGTCTCCTTAGCTCCACGAACAGGGTTCTGATTGATTTTCCAATCAGAACTTTTTTGTTTATTAATTTATTTTTTTGGATTTGTTTTGGTTTTGCATTATTTAAGCTTGTGTTTATGAGAATGTTTCTCATCAAGGCTTCATGGTATATTAAAGAGACAAATAAATAATTAAAAGTCATTGTTAATTCCAAAATTGGGATTAACCAAAAATCAACATAAGTATCTTTACGCCGTGTATTGAGTGCGCTATTTAGGTTGCGCTCAGTGGGTTAACAAGGCGTGAAATCGTGTGTTAGCAGCGTCTTAAGCGTAGTTAACCTGATCAGCGTAAGGAAAGTGTATGCGTAAACTTTTAGCATATTGCCGTCGTGCACCACAATTAACAGTCGTAATTCTTGCTTTTCCGTTTATTGCGCCTTTGTACTCGTATAATTTGCCTATATTAACTACTTTCTGTGAGCAAATTTCTAATTTTTCGCAGCAAATCTTTGATTTTTTAAAAATTAATTGCAGTATTTCCATAAGTATTAGTCTTGGCAAAACTATTATCGCTATTCTCGTTTTATATACGAGCGTTATTTCTTTGCGTAATATGATTAAACATTTACTGCATGGAACTTTAGGTATTGATCTACTTGCTTTTGTTGCATTGCTTACAACACTTTGTATTGGTGAGTTCTGGGCAAGTTATTTGATTGTTGTAATGGTTTGGACTGGAGAAGCTATAGAAGATTTTGCGCATATGAAAGCTCAGCGCAATCTATCTCTTTTAGTAAGCGCAGCTCCAAAAACCGCTCACCTTATGACTTTGCCAGGTATTGAGCATGGTATGAATCATAATCAAGCAAATGATGAATCATACGAACCGCCATGTTTGAGTGAAAATCAGTGCAAGCCTAGCTCGTGTGTTCTGTGCCAGCATGCTGAATTTAGAAAAGTAGATGCCGCTAATTCTAAGCAATCTAATAGTAGCGAGCAAAATAGCGAAAGTAATTGCGAAAATAATGACTTGCAAAATTGCAACTGTAAACAAAATAATTGCCCATTTTTGCAAGCATCTACAGACAACGAAATCTCCTCAAATTTGCAGCGTTACGCTACAGTTCCTGTTGATGAGCTAAAGATAGGAAACGTAATTATTGTGCTTCCTGGCGAAACAGTGCCAGTTGACGGTGAATTATTAAGCGGTTCTGCAATTTTAGACACAAGTGCTATTAACGGAGAATCTGTTCCTAGAGAAGTCTATGCGGGAGCTGCAGTGCTTTCAGGCTGTGTAAACGGTGGAGTTGTGCTTATTATGCGCGTAACAAAGCTGTCTAAAAACTCGCAGTATCAGAAAATCATGCAGCTTGTTGAGTCTGCTAGGTCTTCTAAAGCTGCAGTAGTTAGATTTGCAGACATGCTATCTGTGCCGTTTACAGTATTATCTTTTGCGATTGCAGGTCTTGCTTGGAGCTTTTCTGGCGACGCATTGCGATTTGCGCAAGTATTGGTTCTAGCAACCCCATGTCCTCTGCTTATTGCAGTTCCAGTTGCTTGCATGGCTGGTACTGGGCGTTTAGCAAAACTTGGAATTGTTGTTAAAAGTCAGGATGTGCTTGAGCAATTAAGTCGTGTAACAGACGTATTTTTTGACAAAACCGGCACGCTAACTGTAAAACAGCCGCAAGTTGTAAACGTAGACGTAATCGATACTACGCAGAAAGCTGATCGAATTGTGATGCTCGCAGGTGTGCTAGAAACGTATTCTCAGCATATTCTCGCTGGAGGTATAGCAAAAGCAGGTTCAGTTTTGTGGGAGCACACGCATCCATCTTCAACTCCGCAATTGCCTAGCGTTAGAGAATACCCAGTAGTGCATAGTGTGAAGGAAACTGCAGGTCAGGGTATTCAAGGCGTTGTAGATGGTGTTTTGGTGCGCGTTGGGCGTAGAAAGTATGTTACTGAGCAAGATGATATTAATAAACAGGGCATGAATCATATTGCAGCACAACATATTGCGGCACAACATGTAGTCAGTGCGCTCGCTGCAGACGAAATGGCAACCTATGTTTCCTTTGACGGAGTGCTAGTTGGTCGGATTGTGTTAAAAGACGTGCCTCGCGATAACGCGAAATCAACTATTGACGCATTGCGTACGCTTGGTGCGCGCTCAATATCTATTCTTACTGGAGATAGTTTGCAAGCTGCAACAACAATTGGTAAAAGCGTTGGAATTGACACAATATATGCAGATTTGCTTCCGCAAGATAAATTAGCGTATGTAAAAAAGCACAATTACAATGCAGCCAAAAGTAAGAAAGATTCGACTGTAACAATGATGGTTGGAGACGGTGTAAACGATGCTCCAGTGCTTGCGGCTGCAGATATTGGCGTAGCGGTAACGGATGGCACAGATACGGCAGCATCTGAATGTGCTCAGTTAGTTATTATGAACAACGATATTTCTTCCGTTGCAAGCGCAATAAGAGTAGCAAAACATACTAAACGCGTTATGGTTCAGTCAGTATTGATGGGCATTGGATTGGCAATTATAAGTATGATTTTTGCGGCTTTCGGTTTTATTCCAGCAGTTATTGGCGCAATGATGCAAGAAGCAATTGATGTTGTTGCTATTATGTGGGCTTTAACAGCATTGCGCGAACGAAAATAAAAATATTTTTGGCAATATTTTTTACGATATTCATTACGACACCTTTAATAATATTCGTTTGAGCATTTTATTTATTTGAGCATGTTGTAAGACGAAGTAATGCGCTAGTCTAATTATGAAAGCATACGAGTTAGCTGCAAACGGTAACAGCTCAAGCTTGTACGTAACTTATTTTTAGCGAAGAATTACATATAAACGCTTTACAGTTACGCTGCTGAGTGGATTGAGGCAACCTATGCTTGTAGGCCGCGCTAAATAGCGCGAAAACGGCGAAAAGTGCCGTATAATACAGCTCAATATGGGGATAATAATGGAAAAAAATAATTTAAGCGAAAATGTTTCACAAGAAACATCTCAACTGCGTATTGCTGTAATAGGAGCAGGCCCTGCAGGAGTGTATTCTTCCGATATCTTCTTACGTCAGATTGCAAAGCGTGGAGAAGAATTGGGATTAGGCTCTAGCGCTCGCATTGATCTTTTTGAAAAATTGCCAGTGCCTTTTGGATTAGTGCGTTACGGAGTAGCTCCTGACCATCCAAGTATCAAATTTATTGCGGATGCGCTTGAAAAGACGCTTGATAATCCAAATATTCATCTTTATGCAAATGTTGAATTTGGTAAGGATATTGCATTAGAAGATTTATTGGAACGCTACGATGCTGTGCTATTTGCAACCGGCGCTGTGAAAGATAGGCCTCTTCGAGGAGTTCCAGGCGCCGATTTAGACGGAGTGTACGGAGCTGCAAAATTCGTAGAATGGTACGACGGGTATCCAACTAGCAATCGAGAATGGCCGCTTGAAGCTAAAGAAGTAGCTGTTATTGGCGGCGGAAACGTTGCAATGGATGTTGCTCGTGAGCTTTTACGAGATCCTGATTATTTGCGCGCGCATACGGATATTCCAGACGACGTGTATGAGGGATTGCAAAAAAATAAAACCCAAACCTTGCATTTATTTATTCGTCGTGGAGTTGCCCAAGCAAAATTCTCTGTTCAAGAATTGCGCGAAATGGAAAAGTTATCCGGAGTGCAAATTGTTATTAATGAGGATGATTTTGAACTTGACGATGAGACTATTGAAGTAGCCGGTAACGATAAGCTCACGCGTCAAATGGTTGAGGAACTTTTTGCGATTCGAGACATGGCAGAAGATATGGAAGATGGCGGAAACGTTGATTTTGAGGGGAATCCAGCCGACAAACGCTATATTATCCACTTCAACTGTGCGCCGGTAGAAATTCTTGGTGAAGATGGGCGTGTGAAAGCAATACGAGTTGAGCGAACTGTAACAAGCGCGGATGGCACAATGACTCGTACTGGAGAGTTCGAGGAGTATGCCGTTCAAGCTGTTTACCATGCCATTGGCTACCATCCTGCAGAAGTTACAGGAATTGCTTACGATGAAAAGCGTACTTTGCTTGCAAATATTGATGGACGCTTAGTGACGTCTGTAGAAAATGGCGAAGTTCGTGAGCGATTGTATGCAACTGGCTGGGCTAAGCGTGGGCCGGTAGGATTAATCGGCTCTACAAAATCTGATGCTCTTTTGATTGTTAATAATATGCTTGAAGATTTATCTAAAGCTGGCAATGCTGGGCGAATCGCACCTGATCGTGATGAAAATTCTATAGATAAATTATTGGCAGAAAAGGGCATTAAACCAATTGATTACGCCGGTTGGAAGCGAGTTGACTCTTATGAGCGTGAGCTTGGAGCCAATGAGCAGAGAACTCGAAAGAAAGTTGTTTCAGCGTCTGAACTTGTAAATATTGCTTTAGGTAGCAAATAATGCCCTAAATAAACTGAAAATATTGCTTAGTATTTAAGTTTGTAGTTAGTAAATACGCAGTATATATTCAGAAAAATTTAAGTTCGCATTATTAGGATAGTTCGTATGTTGAAAGGCTTGAGAATACACTATGGCAGCTTAAAAGCCGCACTATTTTTTGTTGTTGTGTGGCTTTTTCTTGCCTTATGTTGGGTTCTTGCTGGCTCGCATCTGTCATCACTAATATGGTTCATTATTCCTGGTATTGCATTTAGTGTTTTTGCTTATTGGTGCTCAAGTAAGCTTGCGATTATTGCTATGCGTGCTACAGAGGTTAGTGAAGAAGAAGAGCCTGTGCTCTACGCAATGGTTAGAGATTTATCTGCTCGAATTGGTAAACCTATGCCGCGAGTAATGGTTTCTCCCTACGAAAGTCCTAATGCTTTTGCAACCGGTAGAAGTGAGCGTCATGCAAGCATATGTTGTACTCGTGGTTTGATTAATATCCTTAACGAGCGCGAGTTACGTAGTGTTATTGGTCATGAATTAACTCATATTTATAATCATGATATTCTCGCTTCTTCGCTGGCTACTGCTACAGCAACAGTATTAACGTACGTTGGTTCTTGGCTTGTTTATGTTGGTGATACATATCGTCGTGATATTCGCAAGTATTGCAAATTTATTGGTAAGTTTTTAAATATTTTATTCGCTCCTATTGCTTCTGTTATTATCAATGCAATTATTCCTGGTTCGCGTGAATTTGACGCAGATAAGGGAAGTAGTGAAATTACTGGAGATTTTGCTGCGCTTGCTTCCGCACTTAATAAAATTACCTACGGCATGCAGCTTCACGAGATGAAATCTACTGCTGGATTGCAGGCTGTTGCTTCTTTGATGATTATTTGCCCATGGAATAATAACGCTCCTGCGCTTGTGCGTTTGTGTACTGCACGTCCTACTGTTCAGGATAGGATTGGGCGTCTAATGAGCATTGCTGCATGAATATTTTGTTTGTTGAACTTGCTTGTCTTGTTTATTGAGTTCATAAACTGATTCCTAAATATTGAAGCGGTAAGCTGTGCATGATACCCTTAGATGGTTGTTGAAACTAGTTTGCTTTTAGTTACAGCATGCGGATGTAGTTTATCGGTAGAATGGAAGCTTCCCAAGCTTCAGAGGCGGGTTCGACTCCCGTCATCCGCTCCATTCAGATTGTAAAATTGTATAAGTTGTAGTTTTTGTACATTGGATGTATAAAAACTACAACTTACGCTTAGTTAAACTTTCTTTTTCTTGCAATTGTCACAATTGTGCTAGCAAACAGCATCAATGCAACGCTAAGTACAATTGGAATTATTTGTATTCCAGTACGAGGGAGTGCATTATTGGCTATTGTGGATTGTTTGTGTAAATGGGGGTCTTTCTTTACTAAAGTATTCGTCCACGCAACTTGTTTACCGTTTTCGTCAATAAGGACAATCGTATGATTGCCTTTATAGTCTTCCGGGATAACTACGTCGAATACAATCCTGCCATATTCATTAATGTGAACTGTTACATATTTCATTCCATTTGCGCTATAAAGAAGTTTAGGGTTGGAATATATGTAGGCATAAGCTTTTACTGCTTTTTCTAGTTGTAATCTGCGCATGAATTCTGATGTTGCATTTACTGTAACAGTGATATGGTTATTTTTTCCCGCATAAGCAATGTTATTATTCCCGACGGTGAGAGTGTTGCACAACGCTGGAAGTAAATCTGCAATACTCTTTGGTGCTGATGGAATCTGTTGCTGTAATGTGTGTGATTCTGAGTTTGCGTTAAGCTCTATGTGGTTTTCGCGCATAGAATCGTTACTAACTGCAGGAGTTTGTAGAGTTTTGGAAGGATGCGTTGGTCCGGGAAATCCCATGCTTGGAATTTCCTTATGGTCTTGATCGAACTTATTAGTCTGTGGGGTTGTGCTATTTGCAGACTTATCAGGTTCGCCATTGCTAGAGTGCTCACTGTTGCCAGAATGAGATTCTGGTGTTGGTGGAACAGGTTGTGGCTCTGGTTTAGGCGCAGGTTTTGGCGGAACGGGTGTTGGATTCACTGGGTTTGGTTTCGGCTGCAGAGGCACTGCAGGTTGTTGATCAGGCGTCGGTGTCGGCGTAGGCGAAGGCGTTGGTTCCGGTGTTGGTGGAACAGGTGTCGGAGGTACGGGAGTTGGTGTTGGAGCTGGTGTCGCTGGTGTTAGCTCGGTCCATGGTGTTGATTTCTTTGCAGGAATTAACTCGGCCCACGTAATACTCTTTTTAGCTGGGTTTAGTGGTGTTGCTGGAATGATTTCTACAACGTGAGCTTTAAGAGTTACTTTCTGTTTTGCTTTGTTTGCAAAGGTTATTTCTACGATAAATGTTGTTTCTCCAGTGTTTGTTGTGTTTGGTTGTTTTACAACTTGTACTGTGCTGTTTTCTGGTAAGTTTTTTAAGTATGGTTTGAAGTCGAAATTATCGGGGATTTTATTGTCTTTTTTGACTTCTATTTTCTTGCCAGGTTCAGCAGTAACATTTGGAATCGGAGTAATGGTTTTGCCTGGTATGAGTTTTTTAGCTGGGTTTAGTGGTGTTGCTGGAATGATTTCTACAACGTGAGCTTTAAGAGTTACTTTCTGTTTTGCTTTGTTTGCAAAGGTTATTTCTACGATAAATGTTGTTTCTCCAGTGTTTGTTGTGTTTGGTTGTTTTACAACTTGTACTGTGCTGTTTTCTGGTAAGTTTTTTAAGTATGGTTTGAAGTCGAAATTATCGGGGATTTTATTGTCTTTTTTGACTTCTATTTTCTTGCCAGGTTCAGCAGTAACATTTGGAAGTTCCTCGATATTAGCCAATCGCTTATGAATAATTATTGGAACTATAATAGTTTTTACTGAATTATCAGATAATGCAAGTAATATTTTACCTTCGTATTTTCCACTTTTAGAAGTGTTAATAGAAGTTTTATCTGTAATATCTGTAATGGTAGATCCTTGCGGTCTGTCTGATGCATTAAGAAGATAATCTGTTACTTTTGGTAACTTATCGTTTTCAAAAATGTCTATGTTTTCAATTTTAGGTTCGAAAGATTGTTCGTCAGTTTTAATAACTGGTTCGTTAACTAATCCGTCGAGTGCAGCAATTTTGCGACCGGTTCCTTCAATTTTATTGCGTTCGCCAACTGTGAATCCTTCGAAACTATCCATTCTAGGCTCAAAGTAACTACGAGATCCGTGACCTTCTCCAGATCTTCCTATGCTTATTGCGCCGTTAAGGTTTCCTATTGGTCCTATTACTTTATCATTATCAACCTTGTAATGAACAGCATAACCCTCTTTTGTTAATTGATCGCCAAAATCAGATGTTTCCCAAAGCCATTTGTTGAATATATTACCTTTGATCCTCGGAGCGTTAAAAGTATAGGCCTTTGTAATCCATTGGTAATTTTTTTGTTTAGCGTAAATTAAAGCACGTTGAGATAAATAACCTCCGAGAGAATGCCCTGTTATATATAAATTAGTAGCAAGTTTTTCTCTATTGATTTTATCCATCACATTGTTTACATCTAAAGCTTGGCTCGGGTTTAATCCAATTGCTAGTTTAATGTCATTAGTAAAATCTCCGCCGCTTTCAGTTCCTCGGATTGCAAGAACTTGCACGCCGTTTTGCTCAATAAATGGGTATGCAGGATTTACATTTTCAAAAAGAATAGCATCAAATCCGCTTCCAAAGTGGTATGTTTCTTTGACTTTCCAGAATGGCGCAAGCTCGTTATGCATAAGCTTGTATTCGTTGCGATTTTTGTAAATTTTAGTGAGCGGTTTTGAGTAGTCAAGTACTTCTTTGACGTAGCTGTCTTCCCTATACACAAGCTCCATAAAAAGAGCCATGTCTCGGGGGCTAATATCCCACCTGCGAGGATTGTTATCGTTTTTGTCATCTAACCCGTCGCCGTCGGTGTCCTTAATAAGTGGATGCGAATTATATCCGTAATATGTGCGTCCGTTTTTTACGTAAGTGTAAAGCTCTTCGCTGTTCTTCAGACCGTCGCCATCGCTATCTTGATCTGGATCTAGCGCGGCTTTATGGTAAAGCAAAGAATCAATCTGATTATTTTCCAAACGAATTCGACCAGTAGAAATGTCGTGAGCAGTTTGTGCAGTCAAAGGAGTGTGAATTGGTGATGTTTCTTCTGCAACTGCGGTTGTTGCTAACGAAGGTACGTAAATCAGAGATGAAACAATCAAACCAAAAGCTAATACAATTCCACTAATTGTGTGAATGGTACTTACTTTTCTCATACTGCTATTCCTTACTTTTTGTACAGACTTCTACTTTATTTTGAAAATATTTTTGCGAGCAGCACAACAGATTTAGCTCAACGTGTTGATTTTATCAGATTTAACAACTTCATAAAATTGTATCTAGTTGAATCAGATAATTTTAATAAGTACCAAAAGTTAATACTTAAGCTTATGCGGTGTAATAGGAAAGAATTTCATTAGATTAATTGATATAGGAAAAGCGCTGAGCTACTTGGGATATTAATGAATCATCGGTAAATCAGCGCTTAGCTTATTGTTAATAAATTACACGAGGTAGCTATCTATTGCTGGTGCTAATTAGCAATCCTTAATTAGCAGTAATTAGAACGTGCGAACATCGTAGAAGTTGTTAAGTTCTTCCATCCAACGTCCAGTGCCAGAAATATCTCCTCTAGTACCTACGGTGAAACCTGGGAAATTGTTCATACGAGCCTCAAGATAGCTTCGAGAGCTATGTCCTTGCGCAGAATTGCCGACGCTTATAGCTCCAGCAAAATTGCCAACAGAACGAATAACCTTGTCGTTGTCTACTTTGTAATGAACAGCGTAACCTTCTCGAGTGAGCTTATTGCCAGTATTGGCGACGGTACGTAACCAACGGTTGAAAATATTTCCCCAAATTTGTGGTGAATTGAATGTGTAAATTTTCTTAATCCAGTTGTAGCCTTTGCCTTTAGCACGAATTAAAGCACGCTGTGCAAGATATCCTCCGAGGGAATGTCCGGTAATATACAAATTGCTAACAGTATTTTCGCGACCATAACGCTCAATCAACTGCTCAACATCTTTAGCTTGATCTGGGTTATGACCTACAGCTATTGCAAAATCATCATCGTAATCATTAAATTGGGAAGTTCCACGAATTGCTAGTACTTGAACAGTGCCTTGTTCTAAGAATGGGTATGGACTTACATTTTCAAACAAAACAGCATCAAATCCTCCCCTTTTGTGGTAGGTTTCTTTAACTTTCCAGAATGGTGCAAGCTCGTTGTGCATAAGGCGGTACTCATTGCGATTTTTGTAAATGTCGTGAAGCGGTTTAGTGTAATCGAGTACCTTATTTATGTAATTATCATCTCGATAAGAAAGTTCAGAGAATAAAGCCATATCGCGAGGACTAATATCCCACCTGCGAGGATTGCTGTCTTGATTATCTGGAATACCATCGCCGTCGGTATCGTTCATCATAGGGTGAGAATTGTACCCATAATAAGTCTTACCGTCTTTAGTGTAAGTGTAAATTTCCTGACTATTAGTTAAGCCGTCACCATCTAAATCAGCTTGCGGATCAAGAGGCTTCTTGTGATATAAAGACATATCCAAAGCGCCAGGTAAATCTAAGCCTATAGTTCCATTTGCGATTTGTTTAGCTGTTTCAGCAGTAAGTGGAGTTTTTGCATAATTATCTGCGGTTGTTGCCATTGCTGGCATTGCGAAAGCAGGTAGGCTCAAGAGCATGCATAGGCTAGTTAGGAACCCTGTTACTGCATTGCGTTTCATAGTATCCTCCCATATTTTGTTTAGTTTTGTAGTCAACAAATGTATAGGACGACTGTTTACGATTTGTAGCACCTCTTTGTTAACTACGTGCGTTATATAAATTAATTGAAATTTATTTTGCCACCACAATTGCTATTCTACACAATTCATCAATTGTATAGTCTACATAAACAAAAGTCCATACTTCTAAATAAATGTTGTTGCTCCTTTTTGTTTACTAAAATCATTGACGATGTGTATAAGAGCCATAGAAAACATCTATATAACTAGAATTATCAATAGCCATAATCTATTCTTAATAATGAAAATAAAAGCGCAACGAAGGCGCAAATGACCTATTTAGGAGAATGATATGAGTTTAATGAACACACATATTCTTCCATTCAAAGTAAATGGTTATAAGAATGGCGAATTTGTTGAAGTAAGCGATACTGATGTTCTTGGCAAATGGGCAATTTTCTTCTTCTATCCAGCTGATTTTTCATTCGTATGCCCAACTGAATTGGAAGATCTTGCAAACCACTATGAGGAATTGCAAAAGCTAGGCGTTGAAGTTTACTCAGTCTCTACGGATACACATTTTGTACACAAAGCATGGCATGACGATTCTGAAGCAATTGCAAAAGTAAAGTACACTATGTTGGGTGATCCTTCTGGAGCTCTTTCGCGTAATTTTGACGCTTGGAATCAAGAATCCGGTTTAGCTCACCGTGCTACGTTCCTCGTAGATCCGCAAGGTATGATTCAGTTCTTTGAGATGACCGCAGACGGAATTGGTCGTAACGCCGACGAGCTCCTTCGTAAAGTTAAAGCAGCACAGTATATTGCAGCGCACCCAGGCGAAGTTTGCCCAGCAAAATGGGAGCAGGGCGAAGAAACCTTGGAACCTTCTATCGATTTAGTCGGCAAAATCTGATTTTTGCAATTAAATATTAAAGAATCTTTTTAAAGAATATTCTCAATGCGTAGGGAGCTACGTTCATAGTTTCCTACGCATTCGCTTATTTTTACTTGTGACTAAAATTACCGAGGGAAGTAAATTATGTCTTTGTTGAATGCGTCATTAACTGCTCAGCTTTCAGAATTACTAAAAAAGATGGTATCTAAAATAGAAATCGTTTCTTACGTTGATAATTCTGAAACATCTCAAAAAGTTAAATCCTTACTGGAAGAAGTATCTCAGCAAAGTGACAAAATCAGTATTTCTGAAGTAAATAATAATGAAATTAGCAATGTAAAGCGTAAGCCAAGCTTTGAATTGCGTAGAAAACTAGATAATCCAATAAATGGAGAATCCACTGTATCGATTAGTTTTGCGGGATTGCCTTTAGGGCACGAATTCAGCTCTTTAGTACTAGCACTTCTACAAGTAAGTGGCTATGCGCCAAAAATTAGTGATGAGCAACGCGATGCAATACTAAAGCTTGGTTCACACAATGTGACAACATACATGTCGGTAACTTGCCTGAATTGCCCAGAAGTTGTGCAATCGCTTAACACCATTTCTATTATTAACCCTAAAGTTCAGCATACTGTAGTTGAAGGTAGCGCTTTCCGCGAAGAAGTAGATAAACTTGGTGTAATGAGCGTGCCAGCAGTTTTTGAAAATGGCAAACTTATTTCCTCCGGACGAGCAGGAATTGACGAACTTGTATCTGTGCTTGCATCACAAGAAAAATCTGTTGAGCAGGATGAGGATGGCAATAATGGTAATAGCGTTTCTTCGGCAAATGTTGCGCTCGCAGAAAAAATGAATTCGCAAAATCCATACGATATTGTTATTGTTGGCGGCGGTCCTGCTGCTTCTGCTGCCGCAATTTACACTGCTCGCAAGGGCTTGCGTACGGCTATGATTATGGATCATCGTGGCGGCCAGGTTGTAGAAACTGAAAGTATTGAAAATCATATTTCACAAACTCATACGACTGGTTCTCAACTAGCAGTAGATTTAACTAAGCATATTTCTCAATACGATATTGACGTATTTACTCCTGATTGGGCAGACTCGCTCGATTTATCTAAGGAACCATATGGGTTACATACTATTCATGCGCGTTCTGGCGGATCTTTGAAAGCGCGTGCAGTGATTATTGCAACTGGCGCGACTTGGCGTACGTTGGGCGTTCCTGGAGAAGATGAGTATAGGAATAGAGGCGTATCATTCTGTCCTCATTGCGACGGTCCACTTTTCAAAGATAAGAATGTTGTCGTTGTTGGCGGTGGAAATTCTGGTGTTGAAGCTGCTATTGATTTAGCAGGAGTTGCAAAACACGTTACTGTGATTGAGTTCATGGATGTGCTTAAAGCGGATCAAGTATTGCTTAATGCTTTGCATAAATTACCTAACACTGAAGTTATTACAAGTGCTGCAGTAAGCAGTATTGAAGGTAGTGGTAGTAAAGTTACTGCAATACGTTACATAGATCGCAATAAAGCAGACAATGATGAAAACGAAGAACATATTGTTGAAACCGATGGGGTTTTTGTGCAAATTGGTTTAGCTCCGAATACTCGTTGGCTTGCAAATAATATTTCTCTTAATAATCGAGGAGAAATTATTACGAATCGCGCTGGATGCACTGATACTCCGGGTGTTTTTGCTGCTGGAGATTGTTCAGACGAACCGTATAAGCAGATCGTTACAGCGTATGGTTCTGGAGCCAATGCTGCGTTATCTGCATTTGACTATCTTATCCGCAACCCGCAAAATAAATAATTTATAAAATTTATTATGCAATAAACAATGGGAGGCGTCTTATGAATATTAGAGCGTTAGAATATCTAATAGCTTTTGCACAAGAAGGAAGCTTTACCAAGGCGGCTGTTCGTATGCGCGTCTCTCAGCCTACTCTTTCAACGCAAATTAAAAAACTTGAAGAGACTTTAGACGTAGAACTTATTGAGCGCACTCCCGGGAAACAAATCTTAACTCCTGCTGGGAGGGAAGTGGTTTATTACGCTAAACGTATTCAGGCAGATATGTCACGTATTCGACAAGCTGCAAGACGTTCAGAAGATCCATGGTCATCTACAGTGGTTTTGGGTGTGTTCCCAACGTTAGGACCATACTTACTTCCAAGAATTATGCCTGCACTCAGGCGTTTAAAACCAAAACTTACTATTCGTTTTATAGAAGAAAAATCAGCGAAACTTATTGATTTGCTAGATAGTGGTCAAGTCGACGCAGTTATATTAAGCGAAAGTTTGAATGCGCCTTCAATAAAAGTGTGTCATGTTTTTGACGAAGATTTTCTTCTTGCGGCTTCTACAAATTCTTTGCTAGGCCACGAGAGTAAACCAATTGAACTTTCAGATTTGTCTACTCAGAAAGTGCTTTTATTAGAAGATGGGCACTGTATGCGTAGAAGCATGCTCGATGTATGCCAAAAAGTAGGTGCGAAACAATCAGAATTTAGGGCAACGTCGTTAGAAACTTTGCGATATATGGTTATAGGTAGCAAAGATGTGACATTATTGCCGCGTCTTGCAACTGTACCTCCAATTGTGCAACCAATTGGTTTGACGTTGCGTGAGTTTAAGAATCCTAAACCTTATCGATCGTTATATTTGAATTGGCGTGCAGCTTCTCCAGTAGACAAAATTATGGAAGAATTGTGCAAAATAATTAGTTCAGCATGTTCTGATTTGCATAAAAAATAAGTAGGATATTCTGTTTAAAAATGAAAATAGGCACTTCTGTTTGCTAAGTTAGCTACAGAAGTGCCGTATTCTTCTTCTCTTACTTTTCTTTTATTCTCACTTTATTTTGAGAGTTACTGCCTCGTTTTATTTGTTGCTAAATTAATGATTTATAATTCAATGCCAAGATAGCGTGCTACTTGATTCACATCCTTATCTCCACGGCCGGAAACTGTTACTAAAACAATGTCATCCTTACTCATCTTTGGAACCATCTTCATAGCTTGTGCTATTGCGTGTGAGCTTTCCAAAGCTGGGATGATTCCTTCGACTCTAGAAAGTGCGCGGAAAGCTTGAACTGCTTCATCATCAGTGATCGCGTAGTATTCTGCGCGACCAGAATCCTTTAAATATGAATGTTCTGGGCCGACTCCAGGATAATCTAATCCTGCAGAAATAGAGTAGGCTGGAAGCTCGTTACCGTCATCATCCATAAGAACATAAGTTTTCATGCCGTCCGTAATGCCAATTTTTCCATTCGTCATAGTAGCAGCATTTTGAGGAGTATCAGCACCTTTACCTGCGCCTTCAGCGCCAATCAATCGTACAGACGGATCATCAATATATGCTGCAAAAGAACCAATTGCATTAGAACCGCCACCAATGCAAGCAATTACAGCATTCGGTAATCTGCCTTCTTTTTCTAGGATCTGCCTTCTTGACTCTTTGCTAATAACGCTTTGAAAATCGCGAACCATTTGTGGATAAGGGTAAGGTCCCACTGCGGAACCAACGATGTAGAAGGTATCATCCAAGTGCTGTGCATAATCCATAAATGCTGCAGTTACAGCATCTTTTAAAGTTTTTGTGCCCTCTTGAACAGCATGAACTTTTGCACCGAGCAAAGTCATTCTAAAAACGTTAAGTTTTTGGCGTTCGCAATCAAGTGCGCCCATAAAAATTTCGCATTCCATGCCGAATCGTGCTGCTGCAGCAGCAGTGGCAACGCCATGCTGACCGGCTCCGGTTTCAGCGATAATGCGCTTTTTACCCATGCGCTGAGCGAGTAAAATTTGTCCGAGAACATTATTCATTTTGTGAGCGCCGAGATGGTTTAAATCTTCGCGCTTTAAATATACTTTTGCGCCGCCTAAATATTTTGTGAAAGATTCAGCATAGTATAAAGGTGTTTCGCGACCGTCGTAATCTTTTAATAATCCCGCCAATTCATTGCGGAACTCTGGATCGTCTTTGTATTGTAAGTAAGCTGCTGCTACTGCGTCGAGTGCTGGACGAATCATATCTGGTACGTACTGTCCGCCAAATTCACCGTAATACATGTTTTGTTCAACTGCGTTTACCATAATTTTGCCCTTCTTGTGAGTGCCGAGGAAATCGGCATTAGGTTTGTTATTTGTTGTGTTGATTATTTTGTAATTTTGAAGGGCGTGTGCTCAGATAATAAAAAAGCTGGATGGCAGCTTATATGCCATTCAGCTCAAATAATGTTGATGATGAATCCGGCATAGCCCCGTTGATTTGTTTAAAATCAGCAAGCCCACACCGATATGTGAACTCGCTTTTAACTACGCCAGCTGCGCCAGAAACGAGTATTCATGTTCATCAACCTCCAATCTTGTTGCACAAGTTTAGCCGTAGCTGTGACAATGTCAACCTTTTAGTGTTAATTCGGCGTTTCGTGCGGAAAAAATTTAACCCCGGCGTCTATGCGCCGGGGAAATAAAGGAGAGAAGAAAAGAATAATTTTTTAGGTGCTTTGCACCTGTCTTTTTGTCGACAATATTATATAACCACACTATTCTGAGCAGAACAGTAACGCTAACTGATAATTACCTGAGAATTATCTACTTTTCTTCTAAATCTTGCTATTTTAGGAATTAATTTTCTAAAAACGGAATCATTTTTCTAAAAATACTATTCGCTTAAATCAGCACGATAGAAATGTTCATACGAACGTGACGGAGTTGGACCGCGCTGACCTTGATAGTGTGATCCGTTAACAGCTGAACCGTATGGGTTTTTACATGGTGAGCTTAACTGGAAGAAGCACATTTGACCAATCTTCATGCCAGGCCAAAGTTTAACTGGCAAAGTGCTAACGTTTGAAAGCTCCAAAGTAATATGACCTTCGAAACCTGGATCAATGAAGCCAGCTGTGGAATGTGTCAAAATGCCAAGACGACCAAGCGAGCTTTTGCCTTCCAAACGTGCAGCAATAGTAGCGTCAAGTTTTACATACTCCCACGTAGCGCCGAGTGCGAACTCTCCAGGATGAAGAATCCATGGCTCGTCAGGAGCTACCTCGAACTGTTCTGTAAGTTCTCCCTGATTTTCTGCAGGATCAACATACGTGTAAGCATGATTGTTAAATAATCGGAAGAAACGGTCGAGGCGCACGTCAATTGACGCTGGCTGTACCATTTCCGGGGTCCACGGGGTCAAATCAATGTGACCCTCATCATGAGCTTTGAGAATGTCGCGATCAGACAACAGCATGACGTCAAATCTCCTTGCAATAAAGCTTATACATCAGCAACTTCATTGTTCGCACGAAATATTTATTGCTATTTTGCGCGAAAAATACAATACGCACAATTGTAGCGCGTGCCGCGGTCTGTGAGTATGATGCAAGCTATTTCCTGAAAACAAATAAATATTCATGAGCAATAAGCAAAAAATTTTATAGAAAATAAAAACACAAAACGCGGCACAGAGACGTAGGTTATGTAAGAAAACTACGTACTGTACCGCGTATTTATAAATCAGCTGATATTTTTTAGCTAATTGCTTGCTTTTTAAGCAACTGCAGTTAAGGATTTAGCCGCTTTACGCTTAGCAAGAAAACGCAAGAAGCACTTTCTAAGTTCGGAAGCAATTAACACAACCATTGAAAGACCGAGGCACTCGAACCATTCCGTTACGCTCAAAGGAACAGTGCCAAATGGCTCGTTCAAGAACGGTATGTAAATTACAGCCAACTGAAGCACAACAGAAACTGCTATAGCGCCCCAAAGCCAACGATTTGCAAATAAGCCTACAAATACGCTTTGTGAGTCTGAACGAGATGCTAACGCATTCAGCATTTGCGCAAACACAAGAATTGTGAAGCCCATTGTGCGAGCGTGAGTAAGCTGAGCAGCGTGATCCATAATTCCAACAGAACGGTCCGTAAAGAATCCGCCTGCCAAATGCATATCCATGCCAATTAACGTAATAGCAGCCATGATTATGCCGATAAATACAATATCTCCCCACATTCGTCGGTCAATAACGCTATCGGTAAGCTTTCGAGGCTTTCGATCCATTACGTCGTCAGTTTGCGGATCAACGCCCATCGCGAGTGCAGGAGCTGCATCCGTAAGCAAGTTAATCCACAAAAGCTGAGTTGCAAGCAAAGGCAAAGTAACTCCAACAGAGTTTGGCTGCGTAATTCCAAGTGCGCCAGCAAAAACTACGCCGCCGAAAACCGTACAAACTTCACCAACGTTAGAGCTGAGCAAGTATCGCAAGAATTTACGAATATTGTCGAAAATTCCGCGACCTTCGCGCACTGCTGCAACAATTGTAGAGAAGTTATCGTCAGCCAAAATCATCTTGGCAGACTCTTTAGTTACTTCTGTACCCGTAATGCCCATTGCTACGCCAATATCGGCAGATTTTACGGCTGGAGCATCGTTCACGCCATCGCCTGTCATCGCAACAATATTTCCTTGACGTTGAAGCGAAGAAACGATAGCTAACTTGTGCTCAGGAGCTACTCGCGCATACACGCTAGTTTTACTGATTGCTTCATCAAAAGCAATGTTGTCGTCGTCGCGTGAGAGCAACTCGTCAAGTTCGTCGCCTGTAAGCGCATGCTCATCTTTTCCAATAATTCCAAGATCTCGAGCAATACGCGTAGCCGTAAGAGGATGATCGCCTGTAATCATAACAGTGCGGATTCCAGCGCGATGAGCTTGAGCTACACTATCTCGAACTTCAATTCGCGGAGGATCAATAATTCCAACCATGCCGTTCCAAATCAAATCAGATTCTAGTACGTCACTTTGTTCTGCGACGTCCGCGATTTGACCTGCAGCGTTAGAAACCATGCCATCAACTTTTGAAAGACTATCGACTCCAAGCGGCCTATAAGCCATTCCAAGCGTGCGGTAGGCTTCTCCGGAAAGACGCTCAACAGTTGCTAAAATATCTTCGCGATCGCCGTCAGTAAGCGAACGCACGGCACCAGCTACTGCAATACGCGTGCAATAAGAAAGCAGCACGTCCGGAGCGCCCTTAGCACAAACAATCAGATTTCCAGAATCCGAACCATCTTTAACGACAACAGACATACGTTTGCGTTCAGAAGTAAAAGGTACTTCCGCAACTCGAGTCAAATGAGCGTAACGTTTGTCTGCCTTTGTTTTACGCGCTGCTACTACTAGCGAAACTTCTGTAGGGTCTCCCACAGGCTGCCAACTTTTAGTAGTTTCGTCATAGTGTAAATCGCCGTCGTTAGCTAAACATCCGGAGCCTAACGCGCCTAATACTTCTGTAGCAAGATTTTGCGGCACTGCTAAGTCAGCATCTACAGAACCAATTAATATCATACGACCTTCAGGCTTGTAACCGCTTCCTGTAAGCTGAACTTCGCCGCTAGGTGTTATTACGCGCTCAACAGTCATCTCGTTTCGAGTTAAAGTACCTGTTTTATCGGAGCAAATAACAGAAGCAGAACCAAGTGTTTCCACGGATGAAAGCTTTTTTACAACAGCATGATGCTTCACCATTCGTTGCACGCCAAGCGCAAGAACTACTGTCAAAATCGCAGCTAAACCTTCTGGAACAGCAGCAACAGCTAGGGAAACAGAAAGCAGCAGAGAATCAATAATATCTTGAATACTGTGGAAGCCTTCAATCAGCCACATGGAAGCAAGAACAACAGCCGCAATAATGCACACCGCAATTCCAAGAACTTTAGAAACGTGTACCATTTCTTTCTCGAGAGGTGTTGCTTCGTCATCTGATTTTGAAAGCATATCCGCGATTTTGCCAACTTGTGTGCGCATGCCTGTAGAGGTGACTACAGCGCGACCGGTTCCTTGCGTAACAGCAGTTCCGTTGAAAACCATATTTGTACGATCGCCTAAAGCTTTTGCAGACGAAAGTGTGTTTGGGCGTTTGCTTACTGCTACAGATTCGCCTGTAAGGCTTGCTTCTGCTACGCGTAAGGAGGCTGCTGCTATAAGTCGACCGTCTGCAGACACGGCATCGCCTTCGCCAAGCACTAAAATATCGCCTGGCACAACTTCTGCAGTATTAATGCGCACCACGCTACCATCGCGCAAAACTGAAGTTTGCGGAGCGCTCATTCTAGCTAAAGCTTCGACTGCTTCTTCTGCCCGCGACTCTTGAATGTAGCCAAGAACTGCATTTGCAATCAAAATAATGATAATTACGATTGAATCAAACGGCAGAATCTCTCCACCGCTGTTTCCTTTATGTTGTGCGCGCTCAACAAACCACGCGATTGCAGAAATAATAGTTGCTGCAATAAGCAAGTAAACGAGCGGATCTTTAAATTGATCAAGGAATCGTTTCCATGCTGGAATTTTAGGAGCAGCAGCAAGCGCATTCGGACCGAATTGATCAAGTCTTTTTGCGGCTTCCTCAGAGCTTAAACCGCATGAAATATCTACGTTAAGCGATTTAGCTACTTGTTGAACATCACACAATGATGGATCTTTGCTATTAGCTGAAGCGTCAGCCGTTTTATTGGATTGATCAAGAGCGTGATCAACCATATCTTCCCCCTTGGGAGTGCCGCGGAGTAGTCAATAATCGCAATGCTAACGCTATTTTTAGCGCTTCGTATTGTAACTATTGCGCGGTTGTGGAATATTGCAATAGTTTGCAACAATTAAGTACCGTTCTATTATGCCATACAACGCGCCGAGCTTAGAATCAGCAAATTTTGCCGACTCCAGAAAGCCATTAATAGCAATGCCTCGGGGGCATGTGAGAATAGGAGTATGACTACGAAAAAAGGACCGACCAAGGGGTCGGGTGGAAAACATCGCAATGCTTTACGCGGAAAAGGGCCTACTCCGAAGGCTGAAGATCGCGTGTATCACAAAGCTTATTTTGCTAAGAAGGCTGCTATTAAGCGCACGTTTGCGGATCCTCGTTTGGCTGCGCGTCGTCGCGTGGATAAGCTTGGTAGCGATTCAGACGAGTTGGTAATTGGTCGCAATGCTGCTTTAGAGGCTTTAAGAGTTGGAGTTCCAAGCACGCAATTGTATGTAGCTAATCGCATTGAGCACGACGATCGCACGCGCGAAATCGTGAAGTTAGCAGGCATGCAAGGTTTGCGTTTGCTTGAAGCAGATCGCCTTGAGATGGATCGTATTGCACATAGCACGAATCATCAGGGCATTATTTTGAAAGTTCAGCCTTACCAGTATCACTCTTTGCAAGAGTTAGTTGAACGCGCTGAAAAGAAGGCGCGCGCAATGGAAGCTGCTGATTCAGATTCTGCTCGCATTAATGCTCGACCATTGTTTATTGCTTTGGACGGCGTTACAGATCCTCAAAATTTGGGTGCTGTTATTCGTTCTGCAGCGGCTTTTGGTGCTAATGGCGTAATTTTGCCTGAGCGCAGAAGTGCTTCCGTAACTGCTGCCGCTTGGAAGGTTTCTGCCGGTGCTGCAGCTCATCTGCCGGTTGCTCGAGTTGTGAATTTAAATAAGGCAATTCAAAGTTTGCGTGAGCGCGGATGGTATGCAATTGGTCTTGATGGCGGAGGCGATAAGCTTGTTGGAGAAACTGGTTTTGAAACTGACCCGTTAGTTGTTGTGCTCGGTTCTGAAGGCAAGGGTATGAGTCGCCTTACACGAGAAGCGTGCGATGCTATTGCTGGAATCCCAATTTCTAGCGCGGTTGAATCTCTTAACGCTTCTGTTGCAGCAGGCATTAGTTTGTACGCTGTTGCTAATGCTCGTCGTTTGGCTGCGAAAACAGAACAACTATGAGCGAAAATACTACTGTGAATACAAATGCAGTTATTACAGATGCAACTGCAACTACGGATACGACTAAAACTTTAAATATTCCAAATAAACTATGGTCCGTAAAACATGCGCGCGCGATTATTTTTATTGCGTACATGGCTGTTGTTGTAGTAGTGATGTGCTTCCATGAGCCTTGGTTCGATGAAGCTCAAAGTTGGCTTATTGCACGCGATTCTTCGTTTGCTGATTTGTTAACTCTTCGCCCACATTATGAAGGCCATCCACCGCTTTGGACTTTGCTTCTTTCAATCCCTGCAAAAACAGGAGTGCCATACGAGATAGGTCTTAAAGGAGTGCAGCTTTTATGTACTGCGCTTTTGGGTGGCTGGCTTATTTTCCGCGCGCCTTTTAGTAAATTGGCTGTATTTTTGCTTCCATTTACGTATTTTTTGTGCTTCCAATATGGCGTTACCTCGCGTCCATATGCTCTTCTTTGCGCGGCTTTGTTTATGGTTGCACATTATTGGAAACAATCTGATTCTAAACCTTCTGATACTTGGAAACTCGCTTTAAGTCTTGTACTTTTATGTGCAATCAGCGCGTACGGTATTGCTTTATCGGCAGGTTTTGCTTTAGCTTGGATTTGGCGAGCTGCAAAATCTGCAGGAATTAAAAAAGCTTTTGCTGAAATATTCTCTAACATTAACAGATTAGTAAGCTGGATAATTCTTGCTTTAGTTGGAATTGCAAGCATTATTTGCATTTGGCCTGCTGCTAATGCTTTTGCATCACGTGAAACATTCGACGGAAATTCTCCTCTTACGCAATTCTTGTCGTTTATTTTCGTTATGCCATCAGAAAGTATGTTTACCCAATTTGCCGGCGATGTCTCTTTACGCAGACTTACACTAAGCGTACCGTCCGCGATTATTTGCGTTATTATTTCGATTTTAATATGGGCTTTCGCCGTAAGAATTGCTTATCGAAGGGGCATGCTTGTTTCTTTGATACTCCCTTACTTGACTTTTGCAGTAGTTGCTACGCAGTATTTCACTTTGCACCACGCAGGAATCGTTTTTGCATTCTTCGTAGCTCAACTTTGGATGTGCATTGCGCGTAAGTCACTGGAATCTAAAGATATGCCGACGATTATTTTTAGGTTATTCAAAGTTGTAAATAAAAATACAAATAAAGCTGAAAATAGCAACAGTAGATCTGCAAGTAAATCTGTTGGAAACAAAGTTATTGCTGGCATTATTACTGTTGTTTTATTGTCCCCAAGCTTGATTTGGAACGCGTATTCTTGCGTTAACGATATTCGATTCGACTATTCAGGTTCGCGCGCACTTGCGCAATTTATTAAGCAAAATCATGCTGAAAACATGCGATTCGTAACGTCTTGGCTGCATCAAGACGAAAAGACCGATAAACAAGGTAATGTTATTGTTCCTGAATTTGAAGATATTCATCAATATTCGTGGCAGCTTATTACAGCAAATCCTTATTTCTCAAAGAATCTTATTGATTGCAGCTATAAGAATAGCTCGTTTATTACAAATGAGCAGCCATCTCAAGAACAGGCATCAAATGAAAGGGATGCTTGCAAAGCAAAGAAAGAACCTAAATTCTTTGTCACAGAATCAGATAAGCCTTGGTATTATTTTGTGTATTTAAACTACAATATTGACCATTATACTGAGCGTACTATTGCTAAAACAAAATCATCTTGGAAAGCAGGGACCTCAGAAGGAAGAATTATTGTATACGAGCGTAAAAAATAATTAGCGCATTTATATAAACATTTAAATATATTTTACATTATGAAAATGCCCCTGCGTAAGTTAACTAACTTATTTAGGGGCATTTTTTATTACAATGTTTTACTTTTAATGTAAAACATGCGGTTTTATTTACCAGAAACCGAATGGATCAAATATTCCACCATCGTCACCATCGTCATCTCCACGTTGTTGTAAATCGTCATCGTCGTCATCGTCCGACTTACTGCCGCGTTTTTTACTAGGCTTCTTTTGGTTTTTCTTTAATTTCTTTTCTTGCTTATTTGTGCCATTAACAGCAGCTTCTTCTTGGTTGAATGTAACTTGCAACTTAAGTGTGTTGCCGTTACGAACTATTGTGAGCGTAGCTTTTTGATTGAACGCTGTTGCTCTCACATACCCGAGGAGTGCGTAATTATTGGATACAGGCTTATCGTCAAAGGCAACAATAGTGTCATTGGCTTTGAGTCCGGCTTTTTCAGCAGGGCTTCCTTGATTGACAGAAACAATTTGAGCTCCTCCGCGAGTAATTCCTTCGGACTCAACTGCTGTGCTTTTAATCATGATTCCCAGTGCTACGTGTTTTACAGAACCGTTTTTAATAATTTCTGTAACTACTCGCTTCACCAAATTTGCTGGAATTGCAAAGCCGATGCCGATTGATCCTGTAGTTTCCCCTTGAGCTGATGTTGCTGCAATAGAAGAATTAATACCTATGACTTTTCCGGCAGCGTTAAAAGTTGGGCCGCCCGAATTTCCTGGATTAATAGCTGCATCAATTTGTACTGCATTAGTTACAATTTCAGAGCGGCTTTGGTCGTCCATAACTGATACTGGACGATTCAAAGCCGAAACAATGCCTGTGGTAGCTGTATCGTCATATCCAAGCGGATTCCCGATTGCCATAACTGGTTCACCAACGGAAAGTAGATTAGAATCTGCAAATTGGACTGTCTTTAAATTATTTGGTGAATTGTCTAATTTAAGTACTGCCAAATCAGTAGTTTTATCTGCTCCGACTAATGTAGCTGAATAAATTTGACCATTAGAAAGGGTTACTTGAATTTCTTTTGCATCAGAAATTACGTGATTGTTTGTTACAACATAACCTTTTGAATCAATGATTACTCCAGAACCCTTCCCCATGCCTTTCTCTAAACGAGTTTGTATAGAAACAACGGCTCCGGAAACATTTTTTGCAACTCCTTGCCAATCTGGAGATTGACCACCTTTAACTACTGCGGTCCCAGGGCCAGAAGAATGAGAGCCGATGTTTGCGAAAGAGCCGCTTTGTGGAATTGAAATAAGACCTTGCGAGACTACAAATAGGACTACAACTACGCAAACTATTGCAGAAATTGCGGAGGATAAAATGGCGACAAAAGCAGTTGACGAAGAGCTTTTTGTTTTTCTTTTGTTACCTTTTTTGTTTGTGTCGTTTGTATTTGCTGCATTTGTGCTAATAATGCTTGTTTTTGCTATATTTTCATTTTCTTCGTTACTTGCATTATTGTTAAAATTCTGCTGCGCTGGTGTTTGATTGCCAACTTCATTATTTGGGTAAGAATTATTGTCTGTGCCGTAATTATACGGATTTCCGAAGCCGTTAAAATTATTATTTCCGTAGTAATTTTGTGATCCAATGTATTGCGTAGGAGCATTGTTGATATTTGTATTATCCGCATCGTTATTTTGGTTTACGGCGTAATTGTTAGCTGGATACTGTGTAGTGTTTGTACCAACTTCATTTTCGTTATTTGTTGGGCCGTAAGCTCCGAATTCAGGAGCTGGGCTATATGTTTGTGCTGGTTGCGTTGTTTGCGTTGGTTGTGCTGGTTGCGTCGGCTGTTCCTGCTGCTCGTAATATCCATTATTTGCAGTTTCATTGGATTCCTGCTGATTTGCACCATACATATCGTCAGCCATTCATCCTCCTTACAAAAGACTCTTAACACACCATAATAAACCATGCCATTATCTATGTAAGAGATAGTATGTTTTTTTATAATTTTTTAAATAGTTTGCCTTGTAAATTTCATAAATTTTGCAAATTAATTTGGATATTGCCACATAAAAATATAAATTGTGCGTGTTTTTTATTTATACTCGTCATGCCTTCTAATAAAGTAAATGCTATGACAAGTCTTCTTGAACATCCACGCGGAGCTGAGCCGGGGAAACCTGGTGACCGCAAAGAATTTTCGTTTACAACTAAAACGCGACTTTCCAATACTGCTGAAGGTAAAGGTCGTGACGGCGCTCGCTATGGGCGCACCGGCGTAATTCACACGCCTCATGGGGATATTCAGACCCCAGCATTTGTACCTGTTGCAACGCAAGCTGCAATGAAGGCAGTGTTGCCAGAAAGCATTAAGGATTTGGGTGCTCAGTGCATGCTTTCAAATGCTTTTCATTTGTACGAACGTCCTGGCGCGGATGTTCTTGACGAAGCTGGCGGATTGGGAAAGTTTATGAACTGGGATAAGCCAACCTTTACGGATTCTGGCGGTTTTCAGGTTCTTTCTTTAGGTGCTGGTTTTAAGAAGACTCTTGCAATGGACGTTACCGGCATGAAGTCGGATGATGTTATTGCAGCAGGTAAGGAGCGTATGGCTTTTGTTGACGAGGATGGCGTAACTTTTAAGTCTCCTCTTAACGGAGCCAAGCACCGTTTTAGTGCTGAAATTTCTATGGGAATCCAGCATAAGCTGGGTGCGGATATTATGTTTGCTTTCGATGAGCTTACTACTTTGATGAATACGCGTCGCTACCAGGAGGAATCGGTGGAGCGTACGTTCCGCTGGGCTAAGCGTTGTGTTGCTGAACATCAGCGTTTAACGCAGGAGCGCGTTGGCAAGCCTTATCAAGCGTTATACGGCGTTGTGCAGGGCGCGAATTATGAGGATTTGCGTAGGCATGCAGCTGAAGAAATTGCTTCTTTAGATTTTGATGGAGTTGGAATCGGCGGCGCTATTGAGAAGCGGATTATTGGTGATACTTGCGCATGGATTTGCGATGCTATGCCGGAAAATCGACCTCGTCACGTGCTTGGTATTGCCGCAGTTGACGATATTTTTGCGTGTGTTGAGAATGGTGGAGATACTTTCGACTGTGTTGCTCCTGCTCGTTGCGGAAGGAACGGCGCAATTTTTACTCGACATGGTCGCTACAACGTAAAACGTGCTGAGTTTAAGCATGATCAGCGTCCGCTTGAAGAAGGCTGCGATTGCTACACTTGTACGCATTATTCCAGAATGTATGTGGATCATTTGCTGCGCGCTAGTGAAATGAACGGATTTACGCTTGCAACTATTCACAACGAGCGTTTCTTTGTGAAGCTGCTCGACGATATTCGAGCTTCTATTGACGGCGGATATTTTGAAGAGTTTCGCGATGAAACTCTTGCTCATTATTACGAAAAAGGTGCAAAAGGCTGAGAGTAGTTTTGAGCGCAAAATGCTAGGCTAAATATTGCGAATTTATGTTAAATATGATAGCCTTGCACTTTGTATGCGAACGTGGCGGAATGGTAGACGCGCTGTCTTCAGGTGGCAGTGAGCGTATGCTCGTGCGGGTTCAAGTCCCGCCGTTCGCACTCGTCAAAAAGGCTGGAATTGCAAGGGTTTTGCCTCTTACGATTCTGGCCTTTTGTGCAAGTATAGTGCAAATATAAAGCAACTATATTGCAACTGCAGTGCAAAAAGTGCGAATGTTGTACAAACTTCTCGAGTATTGTACAAACTTCTATTTATTACAAGCGACGGTGATGTAATGAACGCTAACGATGAACTAAATATCAATAATGTAGGTGACAATTCTTACGATCCACATATTGGTCGCGAATCTCACGTTGTGCCGGGCCGTTTTGGTGAGCCTTTAAAAGTTACAAATGCACAGTATTCGCAAGGGGATGCTTCAGCTCATCCAACGCATCCGCTGCTTCTGCTTCTTCACGGTTGGGGCTCTAATGAGGAAGATTTATTGGATTTGTTGCGAGTAGTGGCACCATATAATGATGCAATTGCTTTACGCGCTCCGCTTAAGCTGGCAGAAGGTGCTTACAGTTGGTTCCACGATGCTGTGCCGCAGCGAGAAGATTTAGATTACGACATGTATGCTGCTGCTGTCTCAATCGACGAGTGGGTGCGTGAAAATATTCCAGCAAATCGCGACATTGTGCCATTTGGTTTTTCGCAAGGAGCTGCGCTCGCAGTGCATGTTTTGCGTTTGAATCCTGCGCGTTACCGTGCAGCCGTTTCGCTTTCCGGATTCATAGCTCCTAATGTTCCTGCTTCTGCATCTGAAATTGCTTTAAAAGATGACGATTTAGCTGAGCGTAATACTCCTGTATTTTTCGGCTATGGATTAGAGGATGGCGTGATTCCTCCTTACGAATTCTCGGCTGCTGCAGCGTGGCTTGAGGAGCACACTTGGCTTGAAGAACGTCGTTATCGCGGGTTGGATCATGCTGTTGATATGAACGAAATTGGCGATATTCGCAAGTGGTTCGTAACTCACGATATTTCTTCTGGGCTTATGTAAATTTACTTAGATTTATGTAAATTTATTCGATTTTGTTTTTTCTTAATCTGTAAATTAATCTGTAAAGTGATTTCATGAATATGCGCGATGAGATAGTATTTGCAATGAATCAAGCCTTGAATTTGGCTCGAGAGTCTGCTTCTGCAGGCGAAGTTCCAGTTGGAGCAGTTGTGCTTGATGGTGGCGGTAATATTATTGGCAAAGGCGCAAATATGCGGGAGCAGAGTGCTGATCCTTTGGCTCATGCTGAAGTGCTTGCTATGAAAGATGCTGCTATCTCGCGTAAATCTTGGAATCTATCTGACTGTACTCTGGTAGTAACTCTTGAACCTTGCCCCATGTGTGCTGGGGCTGTGCTGCAAACGCGTCTTAAACGCGTGATTTTCGGGGCGTGGGATGCCAAACTTGGTGCGTGTGGGTCTGTGTGGGATATTTTACGAGATCCTCATGTTGGCTCACGCCCGGAAGTCATTGGTTCAGTATGCGAATCTGAGTGTGCTAGGCTCTTGCGAAACTTTTTTGCGCATCAACGTTAGATAAGTGTTGCATTATTTTTTAATGTTGCATTTAATTCAAGATAACGCAGTGCATGAAAAGTAATTTTTAGCGTGTTCCCCTTGTGTTCATTCTAGCAAAATGTTATAGTTGCGGTAACGTTACCGCATGAGGTAAGTTGAAGAAACCGACAATTGTGGAAACGTTATCTCAATTTGCGGATTCTATTCAGCGCTGATGAAGCTGCTCATTGAGAATAAGATTGCACAGAGGCTCTTATGCATGGTTGCATAGTGCTGTTTTTCTCCAACGAGAGGAGTATATGGAAAAACGTAGTATAAAACATGGAGTACAAGCTAAAATCAAAACATATCGATAACAGTGCAAAATTGTTAACACTGGTTGAGCATAAGAGATGAGCTGGAGGTGTCATGTCGTACATTACGATTCGCGATGTTGCGCAACGTGCTGGTATATCAGTATCAACTGTTTCTCGCGCATTGAATAATACGGGTCGTATATCGGCAAACACTAAGGCGAAAGTTGAGCGTGCAGTTGCGGAACTAGGTTATATACCAGATTCTCGCGCTCAGGCGATGCGGTCATCTCGTACTAAGACAGTGGGGTTACTTGTGCCAGATATACGCAATGCGTATTTTGCTGAGCTTGCGTATACTGTGCAAGACTCGTTGTTTGATGCCGGCTATTGTGCGTTTATTGGAACATCTTCTGAGAGTGCGGCTCGTCAAGATTCATTTATTACAAGTATTCTTTCTCAACGCATTGATGGTGCGATTATTGTGCCTCAAGGTGAGGAAACTGATGCTATGAGAATGTTGATGGAGCAGCATCTTCCACTTATGTTTATGGATCGACATGTGGAACCTCGGACTGGCGATTTGACGCATGTGCCAGTTGTGGATTCGGATCCAGAGCAAGGTATTCGTGACGCATTATTGGATGTTAAACAACATGGTTTTTGCTCAGTTGGCTACGTGTCGGGTCCAATTATCGCTTCACCGTCACTGCAAGAACGTGAACAAGTATTTCGTACAGTGGCTTCGGAGATATTTGGCGAAGAACATGTATTTGTAGAATCTACGGGATTTGAACAATCCTCATGTGCTAGCGTGTTGCATCGCATGATTAGCGTTGGTGTAAAAGCGCTTATTATCGGCTATTCGCCAGATGCGCTGCGAGTGATGGATGTAATGGCTCGTGAAGGATTAGTGATAGGCAGTGATATTTCACTTATCTCGTTTGATGATGTTGAAATATTCCGCTTAGCAACGCCGCGTATTTCTACTATTTCGCAACAAGTTCAGCGCATTGGTCGTACTAGTGCTGCACTTTTTTTGGATATGTTAGAACATAATGTTGATGTTCAATCGCAGCGAGTAGAAACTATGTATATTCCGCGTGAATCGTTAGGAAATGCGTAGCTGTAAGGCTGTTATTCTATAGCTTGACACTATTGTTATTGATTTTTGTACCGTGACTTTGTAAGCGTGTGCAGCAATCGCCTGAGCGTACCGTTGTTGTTACGTTTTTGCATGCACATTGCGGCATAATTCTCATCCAAAGTACAAGCGTAATGTAGCGTAATTTATTGCATTTTCGTGGCAGCAGTGGTGCTGTAGCGAAGAAAGAGGTAGGACATGACGGAACTATCGCTAGTAGGAGTATCGAAAATATTCGGTAATTCTACGGTAGTTGACAATGTGTCTGTAACAGTAAAACCAGGTGAAGTGCATGTTCTCCTTGGTGAAAATGGTGCGGGCAAGTCAACAGTTATTAAGATGATGAGTGGCATTTATCAGCCAGATAAAGGTCATATTGAGATCAATGGTGAAACAGTGCGAATTCCTAATGTGGATACTGCTCGCAAATTGGGCATTGCTGTGATTCACCAAGAGTTAAATTTGGTGCCAGAACTTTCTATTATGGAAAATTTGTTCCTTGGTATGCTTCCTACGAAAGCTGGTTTTGTTAGTCGGGCGACGATGCGTGCTCGTGCGGAATCTGCATTGCAAGTTATCGGTTTAGATGAAGATGTCAATAAGCCAATGGGACAACTTGGTGTAGCTCGTCAACAAATGGTAGAAATAGCCAAAGCACTTATGCAACATGCATCTATCCTTATTCTTGATGAACCAACAGCTGCTCTAACAAAACCAGAATGTGAACAGTTATTTAACATTATGGAAGATTTAAAATCCAAAAATGTTGGAATGGTGTTTATTTCTCATCATTTAGATGAAATTGCGCGTATTGGTGATGTTGTAACTGTACTTCGCGATGGCAAATACGTCGATACTGTTGATGCGCAAGTTCCTGAGAAGGAACTTGTAAAACTCATGGTAGGTCGTGATATTACAAATCAATTCCCTCATGGCAAACGTAGTCAAGGCAAAGAGCTGCTAAAAGTAGAAGGCTTAACGCGAAAAGGTACGTTAGAAAATGTATCCTTCAGCGTTCATGCTGGCGAAGTTGTGGGTCTTGCAGGTTTGGTAGGTGCTGGTCGTACCGAAGTTCTTCGTGCAATATTTGGTGCAGATAGTTATGATTCAGGTTCAATAACTGTTGATGGTAAATCTATTGCGAAAGCGAATATTGCAGGAAGCATCGCAGCTGGTCTTGGTTTAGTCCCAGAAGATCGTCGAGTACAAGGGTTGATTCTTGAAGCATCTGTTGCAGAAAATTTGGGAATTTCTACATTAGTTCCTACAGCACATGCAGGATTTGCGGATTTGAAAGGGCAGCGTACTCGCGAAGAAGAAACTGCAAAAAAATTGCGTATTCGTATGGCAAACATTGATCAACCCGCTGGTTCGCTATCTGGCGGTAATCAACAAAAAATCGTGTTCGGCAAATGGTCTATGGCGAACGTGAAAGTGCTATTGCTGGATGAGCCTACTCGTGGTGTTGATGTTGGTGCTCGTGTAGAAATTTACGAGTTGATTAACAGTATCGTAGAAAATGGAGGTGCTGTGCTGATGGCATCCTCAGATTTGCCTGAAGTGCTTGGCATGTCAGATCGCGTATTGGTGATGTCGAACGGCAGAATCAGCGGTGAATTAGCTGCAAGCGAGGCTACGCAGGAAAGTGTGATGGAGCTTGCAGTGACTCACCTTAATACATCTGGTATTTGAGCATACAGGAATGAGTAAAACCTTACTGCTTTCAATATGAAACTGATACATGAGCCATATTGAAATCTTAAAAATTAAAGTTACCAATCAAACGTAAAACTTGCATACAACAATTTATTGCACACAGTAGTGCAGTGAGTTATAGCAAAATTTGTTAAAGGAGTATAAATTATGGCTGCTACGAGTAGTGCAAAATCTGAGCATTTGGGATACGGTGCAGTTGATAAAGGATTTTTGCCTGCAGCGAAAAAGTTTGCGTCACGTAATGGCGCTCTTATCGGCTTGATTATCTTGTGTGCTGCGCTTTCGTGCGCCACGCCAGCATTTTTGACAAGTGTGAATATTCTCAATGTGGGTATTCAAGCTGCGACAGTTGCTATTTTGGCATTCGGTCAAACCTTTGTCATCGTGTCCGCTGGTATTGATTTGTCAGTAGGTGCGGTGGCTGCAATTTCTAGCATGTTGGTTGCGTATACAGGCGTTTCTATGGGGTTGCCGCCAGTGTTAACTGTTGTTGTAGGTATAGTAACCGGTGCGCTTTTTGGTCTTATTTCAGGTGTTGCGAACGCTTTTCTTAAGTTACCATCGTTTATTGCTACATTGGCAATGATGTCTGTTGCGCGTGGACTTACCCTTGTTGTTTCAGACGGTCGTCCTATTTCCACCTCTGGTATGGTGAATTTCTTTGGTGCCAACATATTAGGTATTCCAATGCCAATCGTGATGATGATTATCATGGGTGTTATTGCTGCAGTAATACTGAACTTCACCACTACTGGTCGTTCTATGTATGCTGTTGGTGGGAATATGGAGGCCTCTCGCCTTTCTGGTATCAATATTCATAAAACACAAATTATGGTGTTTATTTTTTCCGGTATTTTCGCTGCCATCGCTGGTTTAGTTATTGCCGGTCGTTTACATTCCGCTCAGCCTCAGGCCGCCACTGGCTATGAAATGGATGCTATTGCTTCTGTTGTTATCGGTGGTGCTTCGCTTTCAGGCGGTAAAGGTAAGATTTCTGGCACTTTCGTAGGAGCAATTTTGCTGGCTGTAATTCGTAATGGCTTGAATATTTTGAATGTTTCCTCCTTCTGGCAGCAAGTAGTTATTGGTTTGGTTATTGCCTTTGCTGTGAGCCTTGACACTTTGCGCCGCAAGGAAGATACGCACTGACAGCAAATTAATACTTTTTATAAACTTGATCTTCTCGTAGGAAGGAGGTGAATCTTGCAAATGTTGATTCGTAAGTGGCGAGTAATCAATATTTTCAGCAAGAATTGAAACGATTTGGAATATTATAACTGAACTTTATAACTCAAAACTACGTAACAATAAGGTAAAGAGATGGTGAAACATCAGCCTTATGTCACTGCAACATTGTGGATTTATCGAACTAAAAACTTGCGGTAGCACAGGGCAATAATCAAAGGAGATATGATGAATTATCCAATTATGCGTCGAGGCGTAAAGATTGCTTGCGCGGTTGCAGCAGCATCTGCACTTATTGTCAGCATGAGTGCATGTGGTAGTACTAATGGTGGCGATAAAGTCGCATTGCTAGTTTCTACTTTGAATAATCCGTTCTTTGTGGATTTACGTGATGGTGCCCAAGCTGAAGCAAAGAAACTTGGTGTTGATTTGCAAGTTTCCGACGCTCAGAATGATTCTGCAAAGCAGCAGGATCAAGCGCAGAATGCTCAATCACAAGGTGCAAAAGCTGTTATTATTAACCCTGTAGATTCTGATGCTGCTGGTCCTGCAGTTGCCCCGTTGCTAAGCGCGAACTTGCCTGTGATTTCTGTTGACCGTTCTGTAACTGGTGAAAAAGTTACTTCGCATATTGCTTCCGATAACGTTGCTGGTGGTGCTCAGGCTGCTGACACGCTAGCTAATAGTATGGGCGAAAAGGGTGAAGTTTTGGTTTTGCAAGGTATTCCTGGAGCGGCTTCTACTCGCGACCGTGGCAAAGGATTCAAAGATCGTATTAAAAAATATTCAAATATTAAAGTTGTAGCAGAACAAACTGCTAACTTTGACCGTGCTGAAGCATTAAATGTGGCTACTAATTTGTTGCAATCGCACCCGAATGCAACCGGCATTTACGCCGAAAATGACGAGATGGCATTAGGTGCCATTCAAGCATTAGGAGCTAAAGCTGGTAAAGAAATTAAAGTAGTAGGTTTCGATGGCACTGCTGACGGTATGAAAGCTATTAAAGCCGGCACAATGGCTGGAACAATTGCTCAGCAGCCAAAGGAACTTGGTCGTTCTGCCGTTGCTGCTGCTGTAAAAGCTATTAAAGGGCAAAGTGTTCCAAAGACTGAGCCAATTACTGTGAAAACAGTGACAGTAAAGAATGTAGGTGATTTTGAGTAATACATATTTGCATAAAACTATGTAATTCTGTGTATAAACATTAAAGTTTATGTTGAGTAGTTTTATGGATTAATATAGCTAATGCAAAATTTATATGGCGCTGAGAGCATTCATGATGTTTTCGTGAAAATAATTGTAACAGTAAAATTTATTAATACCGTATGATTTAGCGTTCTCAACGCCATTGTTTTCTTAATAAGATTTTTATCATATATGTTCGTGGTGGCGCATTTGTTATAAAGGTGATGATCATTGTTGATGTCGCTTTCATGAGCCACGATATGGGGTGAATTATGTTAACTCATGGTATTTTGAACGCACAATTAGCAGCTGCTATTGCAAAATTGAGGCATAAGGATCAATTTGTTGTTTCTGACTGTGGCTTGCCTGTCCCAGCGGGCGTAGAAGTTATTGATTTAGCCTTGGTTTTTGGAATACCGCGATTTCCTGATGTGCTTGCATCAATAAAGGACGATCTTGTTCTTGAGTCTGGTATTATGGCGGAAGAAGCTTGTGATGATGTTCCAGAAACATGGGTCAAGGATTTGCTTGGTGTGCCATTGACTTATGTGCCTCATGATGGCGAACAAGGATTTAAGTCTCTTGTTTCGCAAGCTAAATTCGTGATTCGAACGGGTGAGACTACTCCGTATTCTAACGTGTTGCTGCGTTGTGGTGTTCCATTCTAAGCTTTGTTTTGCGCAATATTTAGGGAGAATTATGTGTAGTTATCATATGCTTGACTCGTTGGAGAGTTTAGAAAAGATTAAAGTCATTCAGCCTGTTAACGTGGCTTTGCAACATGAGACATTGCCTGCGTTACGAAATATGAAGATGCCTACTGTAGCGATAGTTGGTTCTATGAATGCGGATTATACTATTGTTGCTAATCGTCTTCCTATGCCTGGTGAGACCATTAAAGGTGACGAAATACGAATACTGCCTGGAGGTAAGTCAGGTAATCAGGCAGTATCTGCTGCAAAGCTTGGTGCGCACGTATGTATGTTCGGTGCTGTAGGTAATGATGCTAATGCTGATTTTCTTACTGGTGCTTTGCGAGAATCTGGTGTTGATACGACGTATGTACGTCATGTACCCAATTGCAACAGTGGCGCAACAGTGATTACAGTGGATGCGCAAAGTGGCGAAAATACTATTGTTTATGCGCCTGGATCTAACTCGCAAGTTGATATTGATTATATTCAGTCGTCATCTGTGCAAGCTGCTATTACTAATGCAAAAGTATTAGGGCTTTGCTTGGAAAGTCCATTAGAATCGGTTACGATGTGCGCTCGCTTAGCACATGAGCATGGCGTAAAAGTTTTGCTTAATAATTCGCCTTTTTTGGATACATTACCGCGAGATCTTATACGATCTGCAGATATCTTACTGGTCAATGAGCATGAAATGGCACAGCTATTGCATATTTCAGAACCAGATAGTGGTGATTGGGATTCATTTGATTGGAAGCATACGCTTCATGCAATGCATGAGTTTGGCTTTAATGAGGCAATAGTAACACTTGGCTCACGTGGGTCTATGGTTTTGGATTATGCTGATAATTCGGTGCATCGAATTATGGCTCAGCATGTCAATGCCGTTGATACTACGGGTTGTGGCGATGCTTTTATGGGTACTGTGCTTGCGTGTTTGTCTGTGGATATGCGGTTGGTTGATGCGGCGTCACTCGCTTCTTATGTAGCTGCATATGCTGCTACTGGATTTGGCGCACAAGCTTCCTACGGTACAGTTGCTCAAATTCGTCAATTTTTTCACTTGTAAGTAGGTGATGCATGCATAAATTGTAAGTATATTCAGTTGACGTTCGCGCCTTGCCGATGTACAGAATTTTGACATTCTTCTAAAACTGTGTAATATGCTATAAAAACCAAAAAGCAGTTGGCTGATTTTAGTCACTACAATCAGCCTTACTGCTTTTTATTATATTCACAGCCGCTTCGACGAATTTCCATGTATGCACGAATTTCGCCTAAGCACATTTTTATCTAAAAGGAGGTGTCACTATGAGTGGCATGAAATATGCAATGATCGGTTCGGGAGCTATGGGATATCGCTATGGCGTTTTGTTGCAGGAAACGGCTGGCATTCATGTTGATTTCATTGATGCCTGGGATGAAAATGTGAATAAAGTTCGCGAGCAAGGCGGCGTAATGGTGAGCCGTGACCACGAAAACCGTCATTTAGTGCCGATTAATATGTATACGCCTGAAGATTATGACGGCGATCCAGACGTGTGGATCGTGTTTATGAAGCAAATGCAGCTTGCGGAAATGTTGGAGCGTTGTAAGCATTTGTTTAAAGAGCATCAGGTTGTGTTTGCTGCTATGAATGGTTGGGGTCATTTCGAAAAGTTGCAGCAATATTTCCCGGATGACCATATTTATGGTGGAACTGCAATGATTGCAACCGTTTTGAACGGTCCGGGCGACGTTGATTTTATTGGTAAAGTTGGCGTTGGTACCATGAACATGTGTGCGTTAAACGAGCAGGTGAGCGATGTTGAGCTTGCTATGCGAGACGACTTTAAAGCTGCAGGCTTGAATCCTACTATTACGGAAGATTTCAAGGGTACGTGCATGGCGAAGGTAGTTTTCAATTCCGTAGTTAACACTTTGTGCACAATGTATCAGATTCAAATGGGCCAGTTTATTTCGTACCCTGGGTCTATGGATATGGCTCGACAGCTTATTAACGAAGCGTACGACGTGTGCGATCGTGCAGGAATTCGTATGGTTAATACGCGTCAGCAGGAGTTGGAGGCTATCGATTACGTAAGTCGTGTTGCAAATCCTTTGCACTATCCTTCTATGTACCAAGATATGAGTCGCGGACGAAAGACTGAAGTCGATTACATTAATGGTTACATAGCAAAGCTCGGTCGCGAAAATGATTACGTTTGCCGTACTCACGAATTCTTAACGCACGGAGTTCATTTGGCAGAACTCGCGTTCAAGCTTCATAATCAGCAATAATTTAGAGAGTATCCCTATAGCTCTTGCAATGAATGAGAAGGAGGAGCGGCTCGCGGTTTTTACTGCGGGCCGCTTTTTATGATCCGCGCGTAACATCTAATATGCTGATAAAATTTAGAGTCTAAAATCATCAATACTATTAAATAAATAAAATTATTTGTAATAGATAAAACTGTAATAAAAATACTTATTAACGTAAATTAATGGGGTTTATATGACTACTTTTGACAGAGCAAACTTGCCAGAATCCGTGCGCACAAACGGCGCTACGCCAAACCCTTGGTGGGCGAATGCAGTAGTGTATCAGATTTATCCGCGAAGCTTCCAAGATACGAACGGTGACGGCATTGGTGATTTGAAGGGAATCACTTCGCGCCTTGACTATTTGGCTGATTTAGGTGTTGACGTGCTCTGGCTCAGCCCTGTTTACAAGTCTCCGCAAGACGATAACGGTTACGATATTTCCGATTATCAAGATATTGATCCGCTTTTTGGCACTTTGGAAGATATGGACGAACTTTTGGCTGGCGCGCACAAGCGTGGGCTTAAAGTTGTGATGGATTTAGTAGTAAATCACACTTCTGACGAGCATGCTTGGTTCCAGGCTTCAAGAGATGCTTCTAGTGATTACGCTGATTGGTATTGGTGGAGGCCTGCGCGTGAAGGTTGTGTGCCTGGTGAGCCGGGTGCGGAGCCGAATAAGTGGGGTTCGTATTTCGGCGGTTCTGCGTGGACTTACGATCCGAAGCGCGGAGAATACTTCCTTCACCAGTATTCTCCAAAGCAGCCAGATTTGAATTGGGAAAATCCTGCTGTTCGCGCTGCCGTGTACAAGATGATGAATTGGTGGATGGATCGCGGAATTGACGGCTTCCGCATGGATGTGATTACGCAAATTTCCAAGCATGTTGATTCTGAAGGTCGTTTGCCTGGGGAAGTTGGCTGCCAGATTGAAGATTTTCCAGCTGGTGCTGACGGCTATTCTTCGCCGTTCCCGTTCTGCTCGGATGGTCCTCGTTTAGACGAATTCTTACGTGAGATGCGTGCAGAAGTTTTCGAAGGGCGCGAAGGTTTCTTAACTGTTGGTGAAGCTCCGGGAATTTCTCCGCACCGTAATACTTATATTACTGACCCTACTCACAGTGAACTCGACATGTTATTCCTGTTCAATCACGTGGATATCGATTGCGAAAACGGAACTAAGTGGAACCCTGTGCCGCTAAAGCTTACGGAATTAAAGCGCGTGATGGCAGAGCAACAGCAAGCGGTAGCGGATGCTGGTTGGGCGAGCTTGTTCTTTAATAATCACGATCAGCCGCGTGCGCTTTCTCGCTGGGGTAGTGAGGCTAGTGAGGAGATGCGCGTGCGCTCTGCTAAGGCGATTGCCATGCTTCTTCACATGCACCGCGGCACGCCTTACGTGTACCAAGGCGAGGAAATAGGCATGACTAACGCGCACTTTACGCGTCTCGAGCAGTATCGCGATTTGGAAGCGTTGAATATGTTTAAGCAGCGCGTAGAAGAAGCGCATATTCAGTCGGCTGAGTCGATGATGGATGCGCTCGCAAAGCGCGGGCGCGACAATTCTCGAACTCCAATGCAGTGGAATGCTTCTAAATACGCGGGTTTTATGCCTTTTAATGTTACGTCGCAAAATAACGCAGAGCCGTGGATTAGCGTGAATCCTAACTACGTAGACATTAATGCAGCTGAGCAGATGGAAGATTCAGATTCCGTTTACGCTTTCTATAAGTATTTAATTGCTTTGCGCCATTCGGAGCCGATTGTTTCTGCTGGCTCTTGGAATTTGGTCGATGCGGATGACGAGTGCGTGTACGCTTTCGTGCGCGAGCTTAAATCTGATTGCGAAAAGCAGGATGACTCTGCAGAGACTGCTGCGGAATCTGCTGCAAATTCTGCGAAATCTACAGAACGCATGCTCGTAATGGTTAATATGACTGATTCAACCGTGCCTATACCTACGCAGAGCGCGCAATTATTGCAAAATCGCGCCTCTAACGCTTTTGTGGGGCGTGAAGTAATGGTTACAACTTACGACGTGAATCACGCGCTTACATCGCTTAAAAACGGTACGCTTGCGCCTTGGGAAGGTATAGCTGTTACTTTGCAATAGTTTTAATAGCGTTACTTTGCAATAATCACTTTGCAATAGTTTCGTCTACTAATTTTGGCAGAGCTTTCGCAATATCTTCGCGAATAATACGCTCTGCCAAATAGTCGTATTGTGTAGAGCCCAAGTTCATTATCGTAATAGGCACTCCTGCACGCGCGGCTAGCGGTACGAGAGAAGCAGCTGGAAATACTTCTAGCGTGGAACCAATAACCCACAGCTCGTCCGCTTTAACTATTGCTTGCGCGCTTCGTTCCATTGCTCCTTCAGGAAGTGCCTCGCCAAAATATACAACGTCTGTTTTGATTAAACCGTTGCAAGGCATATTGCTACGGTATGGAAGAGCGCGTCTGCAATGCGGATCTGGATTCTCGTCTAAATCTGCCATAATATCGGCAGTTTTATAGCTCGCGTGGCAGCTCATGCAGTGTGAGGTTCCAATGCTTCCATGCAAATTCACTATAATGTCTGGGTTATTGCCAGCTTTTTCGTGAAGTGCGTCAAAGTTTTGGGTGGCGATTAAATCTAGCATTCCAGCTTTCTCAAGTTTTACAAGCGCTTTATGTGCTGTTCCTGGTTGAGCATTCCAAACAGGTGACTCTTTTTGCCATCGCCAAGAGTAAATGCGTTCTTCTTCGCTGCTTAAAAACGCGTCTATGTCGTAAACACTCATTTGTTCTGGGTGCTTAGTCCATACGCCATCTGGTCCGCGAAAATCAGGAATGCCAGCGCTTGTGGAGATTCCTGCTCCGGTTAGTACAACAATATGGCGTTTGCTGTTCGATTGCTTGTTGCTCATTCTTCTGCTCCTTCTTTTTATTAATGTCTGTTAATGTCCTATTCTTATTTTCTTTATGTGCTTTATGCTTTTTGTGTTTTTATGTGCTTTGTATTCTTTATAAAAGTTTATTTAATAAGTATCTATTTATATAGGTATTTCTTATTTCGTATGTATTCCATATATCGCACTCATATATTTTTGTGTTATCTAATCGTATATCTCATCTTTTTCTGCTTTTATTGTGTATTTTTCGCGTTGATTCCGTATTAATTGCGTATTTGTTGTTGTTTTTCTTAATGTGTGGGTGCGCGACACTCCCGATTTTGAGGTTTTTGGGGCTATTTTTGATTATTGTTCCTGGCTTTGTGTAGGTTTTTGGTGTTTTTGCGTGGTTTTCGACACGCCGGTGTTTTGGCTTGTTTTCAATGGTTTTGGGGTGTTTGTTTTTGGTGGGTTTGCGTTTTAGCGTGGGTTGGTGTAAGTTTATCTCTTGCTGCTCAGCGCGGCTGGTTCTCCTCGGTTGAGGTTGATGGGCCGGCTGGTGTGGTGGTGGTTTGAGAACTCAAGAGCGTGTCTGTACTACTTATTAGTTAATTATTGCCAGTTCATTGCCTGCCTTGCAGATTGCAGGGTGCCTGAGAGATGGTTAAATGGTGGTGAGGTTTTTTGTTGGGATGTTCTTTCCTTAAAGAATGTCTCGTCTTTTTCTTTTTAATATTGGAGCCTTTTGTTGGCTCTTCATTGAAGTTTTTCGTGGAGGGTTCGATTCTGGCTCAGGATGAACGCTGGCGGCGTGCTTAACACATGCAAGTCGAACGGGATCTAGTCAGCTTGCTGACTGGTGAGAGTGGCGAACGGGTGAGTAATGCGTGACCAACCTGCCCCATGCTCCAGAATAGCTCTTGGAAACGGGTGGTAATGCTGGATGCTCCAACTTGACGCATGTCTTGTTGGGAAAGTGTTTAGTGGCATGGGATGGGGTCGCGTCCTATCAGCTTGTAGGCGGGGTAATGGCCCACCTAGGCTTCGACGGGTAGCCGGCCTGAGAGGGCGGACGGCCACATTGGGACTGAGATACGGCCCAGACTCCTACGGGAGGCAGCAGTGGGGAATATTGCGCAATGGGGGAAACCCTGACGCAGCGACGCCGCGTGCGGGATGAAGGCCTTCGGGTTGTAAACCGCTTTTGATTGGGAGCAAGCCTTCGGGTGAGTGTACCTTTCGAATAAGCGCCGGCTAACTACGTGCCAGCAGCCGCGGTAATACGTAGGGCGCAAGCGTTATCCGGAATTATTGGGCGTAAAGAGCTTGTAGGCGGTTCGTCGCGTCTGGTGTGAAAGCCCATCGCTTAACGGTGGGTCTGCGCCGGGTACGGGCGGGCTAGAGTGCAGTAGGGGAGACTGGAATTCCCGGTGTAACGGTGGAATGTGTAGATATCGGGAAGAACACCAATGGCGAAGGCAGGTCTCTGGGCTGTTACTGACGCTGAGAAGCGAAAGCGTGGGGAGCGAACAGGATTAGATACCCTGGTAGTCCACGCCGTAAACGGTGGACGCTGGATGTGGGGCCCATTCCACGGGTTCCGTGTCGGAGCTAACGCGTTAAGCGTCCCGCCTGGGGAGTACGGCCGCAAGGCTAAAACTCAAAGAAATTGACGGGGGCCCGCACAAGCGGCGGAGCATGCGGATTAATTCGATGCAACGCGAAGAACCTTACCTGGGCTTGACATGTGCCTGTCGACTGCAGAGATGTGGTTTCCCTTCGGGGCAGGTTCACAGGTGGTGCATGGTCGTCGTCAGCTCGTGTCGTGAGATGTTGGGTTAAGTCCCGCAACGAGCGCAACCCTCGCCCTGTGTTGCCAGCGGGTTATGCCGGGAACTCACGGGGGACCGCCGGGGTTAACTCGGAGGAAGGTGGGGATGACGTCAGATCATCATGCCCCTTACGTCCAGGGCTTCACGCATGCTACAATGGCCGGTACAACGGGATGCGACATGGTGACATGGAGCGGATCCCTTAAAACCGGTCTCAGTTCGGATCGTAGTCTGCAACTCGACTACGTGAAGGCGGAGTCGCTAGTAATCGCGAATCAGCAACGTCGCGGTGAATGCGTTCCCGGGCCTTGTACACACCGCCCGTCAAGTCATGAAAGTGGGCAGCACCCGAAGCCGGTGGCCTAACCCTTTTGGGATGGAGCCGTCTAAGGTGAGGCTCGTGATTGGGACTAAGTCGTAACAAGGTAGCCGTACCGGAAGGTGCGGCTGGATCACCTCCTTTCTACGGAGTTTTTGTGCACGCTCGGTTGAGTGTGGTTACTGGTGTGGAAAACAGTGGTTAACGTTTTATATGAGTTTGTTGGGCATGCTTTTGGGTTCCCGGATTGCCACCCCCCTTGTTTTGGGGTTGCGGTCCTTGACTCACAGGATTTCAGGTTGATGCTTTTTGAGTGTTGATGCTGGTTTTGTGGTGTTGTGGTGGTTTGAGAACTGGATAGTGGACGCGAGTAAAATGCGAGACTTTTTTGGTTTCGATTTTTTTGCTTTTATCAATTTCAACCGGCTCCTTTTGTTGGAGTCGCTTGATCGTTTTGTGATCGTTTAGTGTGATGATTTTTTGTCTAGAGAATTTTGCTGATGGGTTCTTACTTTAGTGTTTGTCACTGGTAAGGGCGTATGGTGGATGCCTTGGTAGACAGGACCGATGAAGGACGTGACGGGCTGCGATATGCCTCGGGGAGCTGCCGAGTGGGCTTTGATCCGAGGATTTCCGAATGGGGAGACCCGGCCACTGTTATGAGTGGTCACCACAGTTTTTGTGGGGGGTACGCAGGGAAGTGAAACATCTCAGTACCTGCAGGAAAGGATACTCCGTGAGTAGTGGCGAGCGAAAGCGGATCAGGCTAAACCGGGTGCGTGTGATAGCCGTCAGGTGTTGCGCATTCGGGGTCGTGGGATGGACTGTTCAGCCTCTGACGGGGTTGAGGAGAGTGATAAAATGTCGTGCTAGGTGAATGGGATTGAATTCCCAGCCGTAGAGGGTGATGGCCCCGTAGCTTGTCGTGCGATGTCTCTTTATGTTTATTCCCAAGTAGCGCGGGACTCGTGGAATCCCGCGTGAATCTGCCCAGACCGTTGGGTAAGCCTAAGTATTCCTGTCTGACCGATAGTGTACTAGTACCGTGAGGGAAAGGTGAAAAGCACCCCGGGAGGGGAGTGAAATAGTTCCTGAAACCGTGCGCTTACAATCCGTCGGAGCCTTCTTTGTGGGGTGACGGCGTGCCTATCGAAAAATGAGTCTGCGAGTCAGTGGTATGTGGCGAGGCTAACCCGGGTGGGGGAGCCGTAGCGAAAGCGAGTTTTAAAAGGCGTTTGAGTCGCATGTCCTGGACCCGAAGCGGGATGATCTAGCCCTGAGCAGGTTGAAGCGCGGGTAAGACCGTGTGGAGGACCGAACCCACCTAGGTTGAAAACTGGGGGGATGACTTGGGGTTAGGGGTGAAAGGCCAATCAAATTCCGTGATAGCTGGTTCTCTCCGAAATGCATTTAGGTGCAGCGTCGTGTTATTGCTTACAGGGGGTAGAGCTACTGGATGCTTGCGGGCCCATACCGGGTACCAATAGCAGCCAAACTCCGAATACCTGTTAGGTTTATCACGGCAGTGAGTCGGCGGGGGATAAGCTCCGTCGTCAAAAGGGAAACAGCCCTGATCGTCGTCTAAGGTCCCGAAGCGCGTGCTAAGTGGGAAAGGATGTGGAGTCGCATAGACAGCCAGGAGGTTGGCTCAGAAGCAGCCATCCTTGAAAGAGTGCGTAACAGCTCACTGGTCTAGTGGTTCCGCGCCGACAATGTAGCGGGGCTTAAGCACGCCACCGAAGACGCGGCTGCATGATTTGTTTCATGCGGGGTAGGAGAGCGTCCTGTATGGGGTGAAGCGGCAGTGTGAACTTGTCGTGGACTTTACAGGAGTGAGAATGCAGACATGAGTAGCGAGAGACGGGTGTGAATCCCGTCCGCTGAATGACTAAGGGTTCCGGGGCCACGTTCGTCGTCCCCGGGTGAGTCGAGTCCTAAGGCGAGGCCGACAGGCGTAGTCGAATGGATGAACGGGTTGATATTCCCGTACCGGTGTTACACCGTTCGAACTGAATCTGAGAGTACTAACCTTCATTTTCTTGTTGATTGCCTTTCGGGGTTGTTGATGGGTTTGTGTTGGGACTGTATCGGTAGTAGGTTAGCGTGGGAGTGACGCGGGTAGGTAGCCGGCTGCGGAGGTGGTTTTCCGTGGCTAAGCGTGTGGGCTGTCTCCTAGGTAAATCCGGGGGATGTTAAGCTGAGGCGTGATGGGTAGGCTGTAAGGCTGATTCCGGTGATCCTGCTTGCCAAGAAAAGCTTCAACGTGAGGTGTGATTCCGCTCGTACCCTAAACCGACACTGGTGGTCTGGTAGAGTATACCGAAGCGATCGGGCGAATCCTGGCCAAGGAACTCGGCAAATTACTCCCGTGCCTTCGGCATAAGGGAGACCCCTGATGGTGATATGGTTTTACATTGTTGAGCTGTTGGGGGTGGCACAAGCTAGGGGGTAGCGACTGTTTACCAAAAACACAGGAGCGTGCGAAGGCGTAAGCCGCTGTATACGCTCTGACGCCTGCCCGGTGCCGGAAGGTTAAGAGGATCCGTTAGCTTCGGTGAAGCGGTGAATTTAAGCCCCGGTAAACGGCGGTGGTAACTATAACCATCCTAAGGTAGCGAAATTCCTTGTCGGGTAAGTTCCGACCTGCACGAATGGCGTAACGACTTCCCCACTGTCTCGGCCAGGAGCCCGGCGAAATTGCAGTACGAGTAAAGATGCTCGTTAAGCGCAGAAGGACGAAAAGACCCCGGGACCTTTACTATACCTTGGTATTGTCGTTAGGTGTGGATCGTGTAGCATAGGCGGGAGGCTGTGAAGCGTGGGCGCTAGCTTGCGTGGAGTCGACAGGTGAAATACCGCTCTTTCCATATCTGGCGTCTAACCTCGACGCGTTATCCGTGTCAGGGACAGTGCCTGGCGGGTAGTTTAACTGGGGCGGTTGCCTCCTAAAGAGTAACGGAGGCGCTCAATGGTCCGCTCAGCCCGGTTGGCAATCGGGTGTTGAGTGTAATCGCACAAGCGGGCTTGACTGTGAGACTGACGGGTCGAGCAGGGACGAAAGTCGGAGATAGTGATCCGGTGCCGGCGTACGGACGTGGCATCGCTCAACGGATAAAAGGTACCCCGGGGATAACAGGCTGATCATTCCCAAGAGTCCATATCGACGGGATGGTTTGGCACCTCGATGTCGGCTCGTCGCATCCTGGGGCTGGAGCAGGTCCCAAGGGTTCGGCTGTTCGCCGATTAAAGCGGCACGCGAGCTGGGTTCAGAACGTCGTGAGACAGTTTGGTCTCTATCCTCTGCGCTCGTTGGAATGTTGAGGAGACCTGCCCATAGTACGAGAGGACCTGGGTGGACGAACCTCTGGTATGCCGGTCGTCACGCCAGTGGCGCTGCCGGTTAGCTACGTTCGGAAGGGATAACCGCTGAAAGCATCTAAGCGGGAAGCCTGCTCCAAGATAAGCATTCCTTGCACTTTAGTGTGTGAGCCCCCATGTAGAACACGTGGTTGATAGGCTAGATGTGGAAGCCCTGTAAGGGGTGGAGCTGACTAGTACTAACGGGCGATGGTGACATTCTTCCTCACTTTTACTAGTGGGGAGGGTGAGTTCCTTATGAGTATTATTCTTCTAGCGTTAATGAGTACTGAATGTTTTGCTTAACGATCAGTTGATAAAAGAGTTTTTACGCGCGTTCATGTCCGGTTCCCTAACCGCCACGTGTTGCCACTCAATGGTTTTGAGTGTATAATCTAGTTTTGCGGTGGTCATGGCTCAGGTGAGACGCCCGGTCCCATTCCGAACCCGGAAGCTAAGGCCTGACACGGCGAGGGTACTGCACTCGATAGGGTGTGGGAGACTAGCACGCTGCCGCATTATTTTTCTAGCGGGGAGTTTTTTACTCCCCGCTTTTTTCATATTCGCATACTGTTTTTTCGTTTTCGTATACTGTTATCTGTAATCCTTCAAACGGGGGCGCGACGACCTGTCTGAGCGCTGCGATTTAGCGCGCGAAGGCAATTCGGAGCGGAAACTCGCTTAAGTTGGAAGTCCAGTGGACTTCCAACGCGAGTTTCGTAGCGAGCACGTATAGTGCGAGTGTCGTCTCGCAAATGGAGCGTAGAGCGAGGGTTAACCCTCCAAACGTGAGAGAGTGTTCTCACAAATGGAGCGCAACACACACCGACACACTCCAAACACGAGGAAAAACTGCGGGCATTTGTGGTCAAAAATGCCGGGACTCTCGCGCTATAAGCACTCAAGCAGGTAGTCACACAAACACGAGAGAGAACACTGCGTGCGTATTCGGTGCGATATACTAAAAGCATGACTACACAAACTTTTGAAGCACTCGCAAAGTCGCGATTTTCTGCACGTGATTTTCTAAATAAGCCAGTCGATTCTAAAATACTTGAAACTATTTTGCAAACAGCTACACAATCACCGAGCTGGTCCAATACGCGTGGCTACATGCTCGCTATTGCTCAAGGGGAACGTAAACAGCAGTTAATTGATGCATATACGCAAAAATGCAAAGCAATGTTTCGTACTAAAGACGCTACCCTTAGCGAAGAAGAGCGCCTGATAGCGCAGAAAATGAGCCACCCGGATGGAGATTTTCCTGTAATGGCTCCGTATCCACAATCACTTAAAGAGCGTAGCGCTCGTTTAGGGTTGGCGTTGTATAAACATTTAAATATTGATCGCAAAGATTTTCCTGCTCGAAATGCTCACACTTTGCGCAACTTCCAGGCGTTCGGTGCGCCAGTTATGGGATTTGTGCTTGTTCGCCGCGATTTTCTGCCGTTTGCTGCGCTGGATGCTGGAATTATGCTACAAACGTTACTGTTGGCAGCTAAAGAGCAAGGCGTAGATTCATGCCCCCTTGGCGTTCTTGCTACATGGCGTTCACCGCTTGACGAAGTATTCGACATTCCTCCGGAGTATGCGCTGATTACTGGTTTTGCGTTAGGGTATGCGTCTGAAGCGCACGTAAATGCTTTCCGCGCGGAGCATCCGCCAATCGAGCTTGCGCAGGAAAAGTAACTTCGCACGAACCAACCTATCTTGCAAAATCCAAAGTACTTTGGAAAATATCAGATAGAAGTGCCGGAAATACCAGGATTATTTACTCAAGTGCGTAGGCTTGATCAGGTTGCAGCAATGGTAAAAGATGCTGCTGCAACTTTAAATGTTAAAGTCAATGGCGTGAAAGTAACTCCGAAACTTAGTGAGCAAGATGAGCTTATGCTTCAGCGCATGTTAGATGCAAAATCGGCAGCTATAAAAACTCAGCAAGAGGCATCTATGCTTATGTGTGAAACGGTTCGCATACTAAGGAATCAGGGATTGACGGTTCGTGATGTTGCAGAGCTTACGGGGGTTACTCCGCAGCGAATAAGTTCGCTTAAAGCTTAGTGATTCAAAGCAATGTGGTTGAGGCTATGCGCAAGTAAGTCGCTTAGTAACGCATAAACTCTATGCAAAACAAATAAATAACGGATAAATAAGTAAAGGTCAAGCCGTAGGATGCATGGATGCAACTTGACCTTTGAAAATTGTGATATGTTTTTAAGTTAAAATCGCAGTCTAATGCTTTTATTTATTCTTGGCAATTCCAAGAGCTTTTGAACTTTCATCCTTGTCAAGGCCTATAAATAGAAGCACAATTATGCCAATAATCAGCGGAACATAACCGTATCCAGATCCGTGGATTATGCCGAATATTTCCATAAGCCCATTTGCTATTACAGCTAGTGAAGATACGATAAAATATAGCTGCGCGCACCACGGTTTTTTAATGAGAAACATGGTTGCAAGACCAAATAATCCAGCGATAATTTGAGGCACCCCCCATAGATAATCATTACGCATTACAATCAGCGCAATTCCGCTAGCAAGAAATACACCATTGGCTATTGTCCAAAATACGGATGGAATTTGTGCTTTTGTATCTTCTAAATTACTCATATTCTTCTCCTTCTGATACAAGAAAATAATTGTGTATATAAAACTTTGACAATTTATAAATTAATGGCGTGCTAAAAGGTAAACAATATCTTGTATATGAAAACCTTTACAAATAATTACTAACTAAAACTGCTTAAGATTCATTAATCTTTTAAACTGAATCAGTAAAGCATACTATCTATACAGTTATGTTCATTTTTGAAAGGAATAACTGCATTACATTCCCAATACTTACCAAAGGCTCGAAAATAGAGTGAACCGCCTAAATGCTTTATGGTATCGCGATGAAGCAGAAGTCCTTTTTGAGATACTGAGCGAATTGCATCTTTACTTTTTCCGCCCAAAAATCGAACATTGAACTGTTCTATAACAATTTGTTTTTCGCGTATCGAAATTCTGATGTAATAAACTAAAGAAGCGTATTTTCGCATGTTCAAATATAGTTCTTCGATTAATTCAATAACTTCACAGATGATTTCATTGCTAATGTCTTCAGGAATATCGTTACTAGATATATTGCATATGGATCTTCCTTTTAATCCACAAGATGTATTGATTGAGTCGTTCATTTGTAGTGTATCTTCAATGTGCTGGATGAACTCGCTTCGAGCATCTTGCTTAGCAGTATTTCCACGTAGAATGTCGATAATATTATGTCCTTCTTCAAAAGCCTGATCTGCCAAATCATTTATTGCCTCAATAGCACTTCGCTGTTTTTTAGAAATAGACTTGTCAAGTAATGCTATTTTACTTTGTAGTGCAATATCTGCAATCTTATTAGTTAATCTATCGTGCATTCGCACAGCCAGATGAAGATTATTAATTGTTTGCTTATCTTTTTCATAAAGAACCATTTTTTGGTGAGAAATGCGCAAAATAATACCAGTGCAAACGCAAAATATATTTATTAAAAGGTAAGCAATAAGATACTTGAAAGACAAAGTTGATAAGTATCGGTATGCAACGTAGTGTAATGCATCTATTACTAAGAATAAAGGTAGTGTAAATTGAATCGGATATAAATACGAAATAAAAACAAATGATATGATGAGCCCGAAAGTTACTGGTGGAAGATTCAGACTAGGAATAACAAGAATGCTGAGATGTACAAAAATATAGCACATGCTCATAAAATGCGGGAGCAAGCAAAGAAACAGATTTATAGCAGCAAGAATCATGTAAACTATAACAAGTTGTATTGTGCTATTGTCGCTATTTGAGTAAATATATGCATCCATTGCGCTTGACAAACATCCCAATAGTAAAAATGTTTTATTGTCAATAAGCTTTTCTCGTAAACGACGCATTAAGAAAATAATCATTGTGTATCATTTCCTAAATATTCATCATGCAGCCATGTAGTAATAAGTTGTGAACGATTTGTCACATTCAATTTTTTGAACACGCGACGAAGGATAGTTTCCACAGTACAAGTTTCAACAAATAAACGTTTGGCGATTTGCGCATTAGTCATGCCTTTACTGCACAACTTTATAATTTCAGTCTCATGATTCGTTAAAGCAAGGCGTCCATTTTTTGGCTTATTTTGCAAACGCTGAAATGCTGTCGTCGTGTCGTCAAAATGAAGATCTCCTATTATTTGTGGCTTGAACGTGCCATGGGCAATACTGCTAAGCATGGCGCAAATGGTTTCTGGGTGGTTCTTTCCAACAATGCCTTGCGCGCCTGCTGTTGATGCTTTTAAAGCATAATCGTTGATAGGGAATGAAGTTATAGCAATTATTATTGGGAGTGAGTATCTTCTTCGCAATTCGTATAATATTTTAATTCCCGAAACCCCAGACATATACATGTCAATTAGCAGCACGTCTGGGCATTGATTTTGACAAAACTGAATTGCTTGATCGACGCACGTGGACAACCAGCAAATATTGCAGGACGGAACAACCTGTTCAATATATGTTTTTAGGCCGTGTAGACAAAAACAATCATCATCAACAATGCCAACAGTAATATGCTTTGCTATCATATTGCTCCTTTAGAAAAGCATTATTTAAGTAATAATAGTACTTGAATTTGTATGATGAATATCTTGTCTAGGAAAACCTTTACAAAGCAGATTGTATAAAGGTAGTTACTGGAGCTTATGGGGGTTACTCCGCAGCGAATAAGTTCGCTTAAAGCTTAGTGATTTAATCACAATGTGGTTGGGGCTATGCGCACGGAAGTCGCTCAGTAGTGTATAAACTCTATGCAAAACAAATCATTCTCTGGTATTACGCAAGCTCCAAGAATCATAAATAAAATCATCATTTAGTCTGATGCAAACTCTTTACGGCGATTATAGGCTATTAAGCAAAAGCTTAAATCTTCAATAAAGTGACAATTATAAAAGCGTCAATTGTAGCATTACGAAGCACTTTATTTATTTTGGATCAGTTTGAGAGGCTTGTTTCGACGCATACTATGTGTCTACGAGTTTGGTGAGTAAGGAGATTTGTGTTATGAGTAAGTTTATGAAAGTACTCTTGCTTGCTGCTCTGCCAGTGTGTTTGCTTACTGCATGCTCTGGTAGAGCAGTTGATGATAGTCAACAGCAGGCATCACATGATTCAGTTCCACTTGTTTCAGTCAAAAAACAGCCTTTAACACAAGTTGTGTCGGGTAAAGCAGCGATAGAACAATCGTCTACCTTTGTTATCACTGCTGTAAGTAGAGGGAATTTTTCTCCATCGGTAAAAGCAGGCAGTACTGTAAAAGCTGGGAGTGTTCTAGGCTACAATGCTGGTAACAAAATTATTGCTCCCGTAGACGCTAAAGTTGTGTCAGTAGCTGAATCATCTGCGGACGTGCCTAAATCTTTCCCACTGTTCACTCTTAAATATGAAGGTTTTTCAATAAGCCTTAACGCAAAAGCTTTACTTCGTTCTGCGGATATTGCAGATGTTAAAGGTCGCTTCCAAGTTGAAGATGGTGTTGGACCAACCAATTGTTTGCAAATAGTACAAAGCGGTGGAACTTCTACCGATGTTGCAGCCTCGGGTAGTGGCAAGAATGATAATGCTGATTCGACTCAAACAGATGAGTCGAGCGCGCAAAGTACACCTAGTGTATCGTCAAAAGTTTTAACGTGTTTAATAGATAAAAGCACAGAAGTAGAATCAGGCCAAAATGCGACGCTTGTTTTTAATGGCAAGCATAAACAATCGGTTCTAACGCTGCCCGTTAGTGCGGTTGCTGGAAGAGTTCAAAAAGGTTTAGTCTCATACAAAAAAGGCGATAATTGGGAGCGTAAAGAAGTTGGTCTTGGAATAAGTGACGGCGCTAATATTGAGATTACGTCTGGTTTGCATGAGGGTGATGTTGTAGCAGGTGTTTCTCCTGATCTCATTCCAGGAGTGCAATGATTATGGGAAACAATCCTGTTCCACTGGTTGAACTACAAGACGTGTCAGCGCGTGTAAAACTAGGCAATGGCGAATGGCTTACCACTGTCAACTCTGCGTCTATGCTACTTAATCAAGGTGAAACATACGCGGTAGTTGGCAGGTCTGGATCTGGCAAAACGAGTCTTATTTCTATTATTGGATTTTTGAATAAAAATTTTACTGGAAAATACTATTATTCTGGCAAGTCAATCCAAAAGTGTAGTGATACTACAGTATCGCATATGCGCGCTAGAAATATTGGTTTTGTTTTCCAAAACTATTCTCTCATTAAGCATTTAAGCATTAGAGAAAATGTTGAGTTGCCGCTTTTATACGCAGGGCTACAACAAAGCAAGCAGACAAGAAGAAAAACGATAGAAGAAGCATTATGTGCTGTTGGATTGCAAGATAAACTCAACGAATACCCTGGAAGTTTATCAGGCGGTGAACAGCAGAGAGTTGCGATAGCGCGTGCTCTCGTCACTAATCCCGAATTACTTATTTGTGACGAGCCAACTGGTGCACTCGATAGTAGTACGGGAGAAAAAGTGCTTCAAGTGTTGCATGATCGTGTTAAAGAATCTGGAACAACATTACTATTAGTCACTCATGATATGAAAGTGGCTCGTTCTTGCTCTCACATTTTTACTATGGAAGGCGGTGTTCTTTATGATTATGCTGCTTAAAGATTTGCGCCTTTCTCCTATGAGATCCTTCCTCACAGGTTTTTCAATGTTTATAGGCATCATTGCCGTTATTGCGTCAGTGCTTATTGGCACGGTTGGTAAGGACTATCTTATTGCAACTAATGAACAGCTAAACGGTCGTAGACCAACATATGAGATTACTTTTTCAGCACAAAATTTTGACGAATATTCAGTATTTAACAAATTCTTAAATCGCATTGAATCCGTAAACCGTAACGCTAACGTTATGCTACAACCAAACACTGGACTACTGTTTAGCGCTTCTATGCCAGCCTCGAAGAGTGTAAAAATAAGCAAAGAATATAAGACTGGCAATCTTCAATATGTTGACGCTGTTTACACTACGGCAGGATACAACAAAGTTTATAACTTACCTATTGTAAGTGGAAGATGGTTTAGTAATAGCGCTAAAAGCAACGCATTAGAAATGGTAGTAAACCAATCTGCTAGCAAAAGATACAAGATTGGTGAAGTAGCATTTATTACTTCTCGTAAAACAACACAAATGAGTCCTATAAGGATTGTTGGAGTTGTGAACGATGGCGTAGACTCAGCAAAAGTATACGTGAATATTCTAGGATTATTACGTTACGCTCCAACTCTTTGGGAATATTCTGGAAAAGAAGCTCAAGGCTCAATCTACTGGTTGAATAAAGAAAATCGTTCTCAAAAATCAATTAAATCTTATGTTTCAGACGCTCTTTACGACTGTTGTGGTGGACAAGTAAACGAAATTAGAAGACATGATAATAGTGATGATTACGAGAATGTTATAACAGTACTGCAATTAAGTTTTGCTATCGTAGCAGCATTATTGCTTTTTGTTTCCGCGTTAGGTTTAATCAATATTGGTTTAGCATCGTTGGAGCAGCGCACGCATGAACTGCTTATACGCAGAGCTTTGGGTGCTACTAGATGGTCGATTGCTTCACTCGTATTAGGCAGTGCGATTATTTTAGCGCTGATAGTTTCGATTGCTGCTGTCGCTGTTTCTTTTGGCCTTGTGTCTACAGCATCAAGTTTTTGGGATGTAGCAAGCCCAGTTAGTCCGCCAGTTTACCCATATGAAGCCGCTATTGGAGCTGTTATTGCGGCTTTTATTACAGCGCTTGCTGGAAGTGTGGTGCCGGCAATAAAAGCATCACGTTTACAACCAGCATTAGCATTGCGTTAATTTTCAAAAAATAAGAAAGAAGGAATAATGAATAATCATACTATTGGTAAAGCAACTCTTATTGTTGGTGTGCTTAGTACGCTTCTTATGTTTAATGCGTGTGGAGGAATAGGCAACAATGATGCGAGTGGTGTGGGTGGTGCGCGCTCGCAAAATAGTTCGCCTAGAGAGATTGTTGATTTTGCTCATATAGAGAAGGAATATCAGGAATCTGTGGCAAAGCTTAGTTGGCCTGAAAAATATAAAGCTCCTGCAAACTTGGTTGGAGAAGAAAAAGACGGCCAGTTCCAGAGTGGATATGGTGATACGCAAGCATCTAATTATTATCAGTGTGCTTGGGAACGGCAATGGTTAGATACGTATGCTAGTGATGAACAAGCGGCAAGTAAAGCTTTGCATGAGCTTGAAAAAGTGCCTAGCATGCCGTTTATGGGTCCAGACCGTTGTGATGATGCAACGCGAAACTTTTTCAAAGAGCATATGCGTAAAGCAAAACTGGGAGATCCGTCAGGATTCCAACAGGATGTGCAAGCTAATTGTCCTGTGATGTAATTGCATTTGTATAGCTTTATTGTGCTTTCTCACTAAATAGCTTGTTATATGCTTCTTTTTACCCATGTTGATGGTGTCCAATAATCTTTGGTAAGCATTGATGGGTATGTTTGTTTACGAGTTCGAATAATCCATAAGGCTATACCTGTTGAAACAAGTATTACGCCAGCTGCAATCATTATGAATAATGATGAATTTAGATTTCCCCATGCTAGTACGCTTGCATACCCTACGATAATGCCGCATTGCTCCATAATAGAAGTAAAAGTAGTAGTTGCGCCGAGAATGTGTGTTGGTATGCCGTCGAGAAGAGCTGTTTGCCCATAGACAATAGTGGCGTCAAAAATAATACCTGCAATGAAAGCAGAGCAAAGAAAAAGAGCAATCCAATTATTAAGTGCGAAAATAAGTAAAGGAATAGAAAGGAATCCAGGTAGTAAAATAGAGTATAAAATCTCATAATGCAGCACAATATATTTGCATAATAGCGAACCTACAATCATGCCAATGTTAAATATGCTGACTATTGATCCCCACGTGGATGCCGAATGAAAAAGTGTGAGACAATGGTGTGCTCCCATTAGTCTAAATGCAGCAAGCCATGATCCAGATTGTAATGCTGATACTACTCCTAAGACTATTAACCATGGTGTAGATTTCATATAGTGTAGAGAAGCTGCAAAACCAGCAGTTTTACTGCTTCCTGTCTTCGTATTGTTTGCGCTATTTTGTGCTTGCTGGTTTAGATTAACTAACAGTAGAGGTAGCGCCGCTAGTATCATCACAATAGCAATGCTCGTAAAGAAAATGAGCGGATTGCATATATCAACAAATATGCCAGTGATAGCAGGTGCAGCAAGCCTGCTGAGATTAATCCACATGCGCATGCTTGCTAAAAATTTGGTTTTTTCGCCAGCTGGCGCGCTATATGCCATTAATACTTTTTGATTAGGCGAAGAAAATGCAGTAAAGAACCCGAATATTATGCCGAGTAGTGTAACCGTAATAGCAATAAGATTATGCTGTGCTACTAAAGCGAAACCGTATCCAGTACACAGCAAGGCAAAGCAGAACGTTAGAGCTATAAACAATCTAGTTGGTGGATATTTATCTGCGATAATGCCGCCAAGCGGTGCTGCTATGCAGGTCATAAGCGCTACTGATACCGCGTTAAGCGCTGCGTGAGATAAGTCGACATGTATTAAAAGATATAGGCTTACGCCAAATCTACAGCTTGTTATAAGAAAGGCATTAAGCGATAAAACGGCAATAATAAGAGTTGTGCGAATTCGTGCCGCAGCGTTCATTTCCTTCTCTTTTTTCTTTCTTCATGTTATGAATGTCTTTCATATTCTGAATAATATATGCCTCTTGATATACACCTTTTTATGGACCGTGAGCGAAATGAGTGTTTTGTCGCAGTTTATAGGTGGGGGTTGCTGTTACTGGCGATAGTAGGAGAGGAAGTTGGAGAGTTTGCTCATTGCGTCGCGAAGCGTTTGCAAGCGCGGCAAGTAAACTACGCGGAAGTAGCCTGGAGTCTGCCAATTAAAACCTTTTCCGTGCACAATCAGCAACTTTTGATCGCGTAGCAAATCAAGCGCAAACTGTTCGTCGTCGTGAATGTTATAGCGGTCTGGATCGAGTTTTACAAACATGTAGAAAGCAGCATCCGGTCGCTCAACGCTTACGCCATCCATCTCCTGAAGCGCGTTATAGCAGTATTCGCGCTGCTCATACACGCGACCTCCCGGCTCCAAATACTTCTCAACGCTTTGGTATCCGCCCAAAGCAGTCTGAATAATCGACTGTGCAGGAACGTTCGAGCACAAACGCATATTAGACAGCATGTTAAGTCCCATAATGTAGTCGCGAGCCTTGGATTTATCTCCCGAAAGGCTCATCCAACCAATGCGGAAGCCAGCAATCATATGCGATTTAGAAAGTCCGCTAAAAGTTACGCAGAACACGTCTGGAGCAAGAGAAGCAATCGAAATATGCTTCTTGCCGTCCATAACAAGACGGTCGTAAATCTCGTCCGCAAAAATAATCAAATTAAACTCGCGCGCAATCTTAACAATCTCTTCCAAAACTTCGCGACTATACAGCACGCCCGTAGGATTATTCGGGTTAATAATCACGATTGCTTTAGTGCGCGGCGTGATTTTAGAGCGAATGTCGGCAATATCTGGGTACCAATGCGACTTTTCGTCACATATGTAGTGCACAGGAGTGCCGCCAGCCAAGCTCGCGCACGCGGTCCACAGAGGATAGTCTGGGCTTGGTATAAGAATCTCGTCGCCGCAATCAAGCAGCGCTTGCATAGAAAGATTAATCAGCTCGGAAACACCGTTTCCGGTGTAAATATCTTCCATTTGCACGCCTGGAATGCCCTTAAGCTGATCGTATTGCATAATCGCCTTGCGCGCAGAGAAAAGTCCGCGACTATCTGAGTAGCCTTCGCAGTCAATAAGCTGCTGCTGCATGTCGTAAATTACTTCGTCTGGAGCGCGGAAGCCAAAAGGCGCAGGATTTCCAATGTTGAGCTTTAGAATATGCGTTCCGTTTGCTTCCATGCGGTTTGCTTCTTCAACAACAGGACCGCGAACGTCGTAAAGCACGTGTTCAAGTTTTGTGGATTTGTTGAATGTGCGATGCTTTAGAGTTTTGGAAAGTTCAGCTTCTGTAAGCTGCGGCTGTTGCTGCTGTTGTAATTGATTTAATTGTGATTCTTCTGCAGACTGGCAGTTTTGCTCGATTTTTGCACAAGAATGACCGCCTTTGATTCCGTCGCTGCTGATTCCAAGAATTTCAGCTAGCATGTTACGCACGTCTTTGCGAGGCTCAGTTTTGCCGCTTAAATACTGGCTTAACTGGCTTTTGCCAAGCTTATGACCGTTTTTTGCCGCAAGCTCGATTACGTCAATCTGCTTGTACCCTTTGCGCTTCATAGCTTTCTTAAGCTCATCAGCAAAATTCTGTGCCATAATCTGTCTTTCTTGTAAAATCGGCATTTATAAATTGAACAAGTTTATAGCAAAGTTCAAAATATAAGTATTAAATTGAACTATTTGCTCAATATTAGTCGCAAAAATTATTTTGTATAGTAATTTTTCAAAAAATGACGAGAAATAGTAAAAAATAGTAGAAATATAGTAGAAAAATTGAACTAAATTATAATAAATTGAATTTATTTTGAACTTTTGTGAACGTGTTTTATGGCTTAAGTTCAGGAATAATGCGTGATTTACGCAATTGCGTACGTCTTGTATAAGCTCTGTTAAGCGGTTTGCTACCATAAAAGCTATGTATTTCTTTACTCCGAGGCGTTGCGAATCTACCCAAAAAATCATGTACAAGAATAAAGGGCAGGCTCTTATGGCTGCGGAGCAAAGTTTGCGAGAGCGCGGTGCGCAGTTGTGGGTTTATGCTTGTGAATATTGCGGTTGCTGGCATTTGACGCATAAAAACCCGGTAGATCGCATGTATTCCGATATGCGCTCGCCATCCGCAAGCGCAAAGCCGAAATCTAGAAAGCGCGGGTACAAGCCAAGACGGCGTTAAGTTAAAACGGCACTAAATTAAAACGGTGCTAAATCTTACGCAACGTTAAAACCTTGCCTTGCAACCTGCTCAACATCTTCTGCTTCGTGTTTTTTGGCAATATCGTCTGCTGCTATAGTAAGAATTTGTGCGCTGAAAGCATCAACTGGTCTGCTAGCATTTCGCAAATCGTAATATTGATGCACGCGATTGTCGAAATCAGCAAGATTTTCTAATAATTCAGCGTCGTCAGCAGGGTAGGTATTCTCAAAAATCTGCATGTCAGCACTCATTCGCGGCTTTAATTCTGGGCTTTGCGCAGGCTTACCAATTGCCAGGCCGAGCACGGGGTACGTGTATTTAGGCAAATTCAAAATATCAATAAGCTGAGTTCTACTGTTCAAAATTGAACCGAGAATTACGCAACCAAGCCCCAAAGATTCCGCGGCAGTTTCCATGGCATGAAGCGCCAAAATAACGTCATTTTGAGCCTGTGTAAAGCGGTAGCGAGTTTTAAGCATAAACTCGTCGCTACTGGTATCTACGCCATTTTTGTGCGCAATTGCAGCGTTTCTATGTTGATCAATAATAAAAACGTACAGTAGTGGAGCTGTAGCAATATATGTTTGGTTGCCAATTTCGGAAAGCTTTTGCTTAATTGAGCTATCCGTAATTTTAATCGCTGACCAGTCGTTCAAAAACTGGCTACAAGCAGCGCGCTGAGCTACAGCTTCAAGAGTGACAACTGTATCGTAGTCAATTGCTTCGTTGCAAAAAGCGCGAATGGAGCGGCGATTCAGTAAAGTATCGATAGTTTCGTTGTGGCGTAAATTTGGCACGTTATTTCTTATTCCTTTCAGCATTCTCGTTTCAAAATAAGGCCATTTAGTTTATAAAATTTAATAAATTAAAATCGTTTTTGTGAGCGCAATTGTCTTTTTCTTTGCCTTCTCGCAATATAAGACAAGGTTCCGTGGTTTGCTAAGCGACCAACAATCGTAGTAAGAATCGCAGAAAATACTGCAAATCCAAGAGACAGTAGCAGCGGCTCTTCTTGCTTAACACGCTGCTTTTGCGCAACTTTTTCTTTAGAAAGATTGTTAGAACGACTATTAGAGTTTAAATTGATTTTTCTAGTATCAACATGTTTTTTCCATATTAAGTGCGCAATCTGCTCTGCAATAAACGTTGCAAAAGAAGGAAGTGCAGATTTTAGTAATGAATCTCCCAAAGTATTTTGATTTCTCAATCGGCGCTCGCGAAGGGCCTCAATCTTACGATTTGCTGCATTAAGTCGTTGTACGGTAGCTTGAGCCGCACGATGGCTTCGTTGAGTTTTAGTATTAGCCGATGATAATTGCGTCATATTTTCTATGTTAGTGGTAACGAAATACCAATTTTGGCGGTACCATGGAACAGTGATCTTGATTTGCGGCAAAGTGGCTGCAAGTTAAGAAATGCTTACGTAAAGCAATCGTGCTGCTAGGCGTCCAGTGCGATGTGTGTACATGGCGCTGGTGAGGAATGTGAAGACTATGCAAAATAACGGCACTAAAGAATCCTCTCAGAAAGAATGCTCGAAGCAGGGTTGCTTGGTGTTACTTCGCCACGGCCAAACTGCTTGGAGTGTGTCCGGTCAACATACCGGGCGCACGGATTTGCCTCTTACTGAAGTTGGTGTTGAGCAGGCAAAAGAGGCTGGCGCTAGATTGCAGTGTGTGTTCACAAAAGGTTTTGATAAGGATTGTGTGCTTGTAAGTCCACTTCGTCGCGCGCAGCAAACAGCTCAGTTTGCTGGTTTTGATTCGTATACAATTTGCGATAGTGCGCTGGAGTGGGATTATGGTGCTGCTGAGGGTCGCACGCGCGCTGATATTTCTAAACTAAGTGGCGTTGAGGCTTGGGATGTGTGGAAGCATGGTCCTAAAGTTCTTCCTTCTCACATGGTTAGTGACGCTAAAGAGGTGCTTCCTAGTGGAGAAGCAGTGGATGTGCACAGAACTTCTGGAGAAAGCTTGCAAGAGGTTTCGGATCGTACTCAAAAGATTATTGATATGGCAATGCCTAAATTGAAATTAGGTAAGGACGTGCTTATTGTTGCGCATGCTCATGTGTTGCGTATTCTTACTGCGCGCTGGCTTGGAGTAAGCCCAGATTTTGCACGACTTCTTCGTATGGATACCGCGCATTATTCTGTGTTGGGCGCGTACAAAGGCGATAATGTAATTGTGCATTGGAATTGCTGAAATACGGAAAGGCATGGAATACTCTTAGAACCGCGTTTGTGGACGGATGGGCTAAGGAATATAAGATTGCTCGTGGGCAGGGTTAGCTGCTAATTAAATAATTTGTTTTAAACTATGATCCTCAAGAGATTGCGCAATCGTTTGCTAAATTGTTGCGTAATCCCTTTAATTATTGCCAAAAATACGTGCTAATTTTATCGAATATATTAGAGTGTAGTGTTTTTATGACGACACGCGTTAATTTAGTTATGCTATCGTTTGCAATATTGCAGCAGTTGAGGCATAATAAATATTGTCGATAAGGACACCTAGAGGTGTGGCAGTCCAATGACGGGATTGTCGGCATAGGAGAAAGGTTCGATGATGAATCGTACAATTAAATCAACAATTGCACTGGTAGCTTGCTCGGCAATGGCTTTTGGCGCGCTTGCAGCTTGCGGATCCTCCTCAAGTGACAGCTCTGCTAAAGGTAAGGTTTACTTCTTGAACTTTAAGCCAGAAGCTGCAGATCAGTGGAAGGAAGTAGCTAAGGCATACACCAAGAAAACAGGTGTTGAGGTTAAGGTTCAAACTGCTGCTTCCGGAACTTATGAGCAGTCTTTGAAGAGTGAAATCAGTAAGGGTGATGAAGCTCCTACACTCTTCCAGATCAACGGTCCAGTTGGTTACGCAAGCTGGAAGGATTACACTGCTGATTTGAAGGATACTGAGCTTTATAGCCAACTTCAGAACAAGGATATTGCTTTGAAGGATGGAGATAAGGTTGTTGGTATCCCATATGCAATGGAAACCTACGGCTTGATTTATAATAAGGCTTTGCTCAAGAAGTACACCGAGCTTAAGGACGCTAAGGTAAAGTCTGCTGAAGAAATCAACTCCTTCGATAAGTTGAAGGCTGTTGCAGATGATATTCAAAAGCACAAGTCAGATCTTGGTGTTGAAGGCGCGTTCACTTCTGCTGGTTTTGATTCCAGCTCTGATTGGCGTTTTAAGACCCACCTTGCAAATCTTCCTTTGTACTATGAGTTCAAGGAAGATCATGTTACCAAGCAGCCTGCAAAGGTAAAGGGTAGCTTCCTTGACGGTTATAAGAAGATTTTCGATCTTTACATTACTGACTCCACTACACCAGCAACAAAGATTGGTTCCAAGACTGGTGAAGATGCTAATGCTGAGTTCTCCCAGGGTAAAGCTGTGTTCTACCAGAATGGTACTTGGGCTTGGGGTGACCTCTCCAAGGCTGGTATGAAGGCTGAAGACCTTGGTATGCTTCCAATTTATATTGGCGCTAAGGGCGAAGAGAAGCAAGGTTTGGCAACTGGTTCTGAGAACTATTGGTGCATCAATGAGAAGACGTCTGACGCTAACAAGAAGGCAACTAAGGACTTCTTGAAGTGGCTGCTTACTTCCGATGCTGGTAAGGATGCTTTGTCCAAGAAGATGGGCTTCACCACTCCATTCAAGAGCTTCGCAGATATCAAGTCCGACAACCCATTGACTCAGGCAGCTGTTGAAGATGCTAAGTCTGGTAAGACTCCAGTAAGCTGGAACTTCACCGTAATGCCATCTGATAACTGGAAGAACGACCTCGGCTCTGCTTTGCTTGAGTACGCTCAGGGCACCGGCAAGTGGGATAAGGTTAAGACAGCATTCGTGGATGGTTGGGCTAAGGAATATTCTCAGGCTCATGAAGATGACGACTGATCCATTAATAAATAAATAGACGTTGCACCTGCTGACGTAAGCAAGCAAAGGTGACGTAAGCAAATCCGCTAGGATACTGGCACATCATAGTGCTAAGTCCTAGCGGATTTTGTTATTTCGATATTTTGTTATTTCGATATTTTCTAGAAAACTATAAAAGGTCTACTCTTTTAATAATGCAGCTGTGCTTGAACGCACAATAAGTTGCGCTGGAACAATGCGATACTGATCTTCAACTTTCTCTGCGTTTATAAGTGCAAGCGTGATATTTGCCGCAGTAGAAGCAATATCAACTGGATCCTGTCTAATAGTAGTTAAGCCAGTTTCATGCGCATAAAAACTATCGTCAAAACCAATAATTGACACATCTTTTGGAGTAGAATACCCGCTGCGGGCAAGCTGAAACATAAGTGGTATTGCAATCCCATCTTCTTGGCATGCAATTGCTGTTGGCATAATTGAACTTCCAAGAAGCATAGAAACTATGGCACTTATGCGATCAGAATTAGCAGGTGCCACAATTTCTGTAGGTGTGATTCCGCTATTTTGGCATTCATCAATAAAAGAATGGTAACGCTGCAATACGCTGAAATGTAGTGAAACGTCACGAGTTGTGCGCACATATGCAATATTGTGATGCCCTAAACCGATTAAGTGGCGTGCCATAAGTCTTGCACCTTGGTCATCGTCAATATTGATAGTCGCGTCAAAATCGCATTTTTGTGGATATAAGCAGTTTATGCCAACAATTGGCACGCCTGTTGATTTAAGTTGTGCGATTTCGTTGGTATTTACGTCAAAGGAACACACAACAACAGCGTCAGCATTACGTCTAGTTGGGAGCATTGTGAAAAATTCGCTACGCTCTTTGCTGCTGGAAATCTGAAAAATTGACAAATCGTATCCAGCTGTGTGGAATACTTGATTCAATCCTTGAATAATAGATGCAGAAAACCATAGGCGAATTTGATCGCTAATCAATAAAGCGATGCGCAAGGTTTTACCAGATTTTAGTGCTGCTGCAGATTTCGAAATAGAAAAATTCAATTGTTCGGCAATGGCCAATACTTTATTGCGAGTGGATGCAGATACTAAGTTTGGTCGTGTAAATGAGCGTGACACAGTAGAAACTGACACATGAGCTTTATTCGCTACATCTTGAATATTTGCCGACATGTGAACTCCTTTATTCGCGTATAACAAACGTGTAGCACAGCCTTGTGTTTAATTGTTTAGTGCGAACTTTTATAGTTCGAAACAAACAAACGTTTGCAGACATTTCTATTCTAGCAAATTTTGCTGGAATGCCAACGATAATAAGCAATTTTTTTAAAACTAAATTCTGATATTTGTTTGAAGTGACATATCGAAAATGACAACGTTTGACATAGCTAATTCATGTAGTAGAATGAAGTTATTGGTTCGGGACAGCGATGTCTACGTGGATGTCGCGCTCAAGGAGGAGAAAGTGACGAGTCATGATTAGTATGAGCGGAAAAGCAATACGTAAATGGTGGTGGTTATTTGCGCTGCCAACGTTTGCTGCGTTTGTTGTTGGCTTCTTAGTGCCATTTATTATGGGTGTGTACTTGAGCTTTAGAAAATTCACTACTGTGACTGATGGTAAGTTTGTGGGTTTTCGTAACTACTATAGAGCTTTAAAAGATCCGCATCTTGTTTATTCGTTTTTGTTCACAACGCTTTTTGCAGTTATTACAACAATAATTATTAATGTTATTGCTTTTGCAATTGCGTACATGCTTACTAAGAAGTTCAAGGGCACGACGATATTCAGAGCCGTGTTCTTTATGCCAAATCTTATTGGCGGTATCGTTTTAAGTTATATTTGGCAGCTCTTGTTAAATGGTATACTCGGCTACTTCAATCGTACGATTACGTTCTCTGAAGTATTCGGTTTCTGGGGCCTTGTGATTGTTGTTTGCTGGCAGCAAATTGGCTATATGATGATTATTTATATCGCAGGAATGCAGGCTCTTCCTGGAGATGTTATGGAAGCAGCTGCTGTCGATGGTGCAAGCCCAAGGCAGACTTTATTCAAGATTACTATTCCATTGATGATGCCTTCTATTACTGTTTGCACATTCTTAACAATTACCAACGGCTTCAAGCTTTTCGATCAGAACTTCGCATTAACTAACGGTGGTCCGTCAAGGAAAACAGAGATGTTAGCTCTTAATATTTATAGAACTTTCACTACTCCAAGATGTGAAGGCGTTGGTCAGGCTCAGGCAGTCATGTTCTTCATTGTCGTGGCTGTTATTGCTATGGTTCAGAATATGCTCACTAGGTCAAAGGAGGTAGCGGCATGAACGAGAAAACAAAGCATCCTGCGTTATGGACTGTGCTGTTCACTCTTATAAGCTTGTTATGGATTTTCCCTATAGCTTTAGTGGTACTGAATTCTTTCAAGTCTAAGGTTGATATTGCAAGCAATCCTTTTACTTTTAGTTCAAAATCGTTTGTTGGAATGTCTAACTACGTATTAGGTTCAAATCGTACTGATTTTCCAATGAGTTTCCTCTGGACTATTGTTGTAACTGTTGGTTCTGTAATCCTCATTCTTCTGTGCACGTCAATGTGTGCATGGTGGATTGTTCGTGTGAACAATTGGGCAGCAAAACTTCTATACGTTTTGTTCCTGTTTAACATGATTGTGCCGTTCCAGATGGTTATGTACACCCTTGCTTACATTACGAACACTTTAAAGTTGAATACTCCATGGGGATTGTGGATTATTTACTTAGGCTTTGGTGCAGGACTTGCAGTGTTTATTTTCACTGGTGTGATTAAGGGTATTCCGCAAGAACTCGAAGAGTCTGCAATGATTGATGGTGCTTCTGTGCCACGTATATTCTTCCAGATTATTGTGCCGATTATGCGACCTGCTATTATTTCGGTTTCAATCTTGCAGGCAATGTGGATTTGGAATGACTTCCTGCTTCCATTCTTGACGCTCGATCTCAACAAGTATAAGACGATTTCTATAGCTGTTCAGTATTTGAAGGGCGGCTATGGATCTGTTGAGATGGGTGCCATGATGGGCTGCTTGGTTATGGCAATTGTTCCAATCATAATCTTCTACCTCATCTGCCAGAAGTACATTATTAAAGGTGTTATGTCTGGTGCAGTAAAGGGATAAATTAATTCTCCTCCAAAATTCAAGTGGCAGTAAAAGCGGCGGTGTGCGCATACTATTACGTTTGTGCACACCGTCATTATTTTTAATAGTTACGCTAGTTTGTAATTAGGTGGTAGAGTTCGTTGTTAAAGGTATCTATAGATAGTAGAGCATAGGAATTGCGTCATAAAACCAGGAGATAGTATAGAATGATTTTCTCGTTTGGAAGCCCAGATTCAAAGTTTGCGCAAAGCATGGAAACATTTGCTGATGCCGTGTGGCTTACAATATTGATGATTTTAACAAGCATTCCTTTAATTACTATCGGTGCTTCTCTTTGTGCCGGTCATGATGCTGCAAGACGTACAGAGCAAGGTGAAGGACATATTACTGCAGCTTATTTTCGCGCGTTTGCTAGCAATTTTTTGGAATCTACTATTATTTGGGCTGTAATGGGGCCAGTTTTGCTTGCTATTATTTGGCTATGGCTTTGCGTGTGGTCTACTCCACTTTTAATTATTAAATTTATTCTGAGCATATTGTGGGTTATTGTTGCCGAATGGGTGTTTGCACTACAAGCGCGTTTTAAAAATTCAATTGATAAAACAGTGGTTAATTCTCTTATTTTTGGTATTTCGTATTGGAAAGAAACTCTTATAATGACACTGCTAGATATAGTGTTTATTGTGTTAATATTTGCATCAATCGTATATTTGCCGCAGGGTTTGCCTTTGTTGGTATTCATTGGTTGGGGATCGCTTATTATGCTGCATACTCCGATTTTAGAGCGTGTATTTGCAAAGTATATTAAGCAAGAGTAGTTGACAGTTATATGAATAATTAAAAAATTGGGGTAAGTGGCAAAAAATTAATGAGGCGAGCACTATTATAGATGCTCGCCTCACATAGGACATCATGTAAGAAATATTTTGATTTGCTACTATGCAAATCATATTCCTTACGAGGGGGAATAGAGTCAGTTCATCAGTAAACCAACCATTAAATTATACATGCTTCCGTGTATTTTCGCCGCGCATAACTGCCGTCATAGATAGCACTCGTGGTGACTTAAATACTTCATCGGTGTGAACTACACGACCATCAGCATCAGCAAGTGGAATACGCCAGTTTGGATACTCTGTACTAGTTCCAGGCTGATTCTGTGAACGCTTCTCGCCGACAGCGTCAACCAAAGCAACTTGCAAAAGCAAAGATGGGGAAGTGAGCATAATCGCATGCATAGCTTCCACAATCTCTTGTACATGGCCTTCAACATCCTCAGCAGCATCTTTGCTAATCCAGCCGTTCTCAAGAAGCATCTTCATCATTGCATCGCGTTCAGCTTGAGCAGCCTCCTGGAACGTTTCTACGGAGTCTGTAAGCAGATGAAGCTGCTCGCGAAGCTTGACATGCTCAAAGGCAAGATAACCAGCTGTAGGTGGCATATCGTGCGTAGTAACGGAAGCAAGAGCATACTCTCGATATGTAGACGGATTAGCGAAAATAATTTGCTTCTTTCCAGCCTTCTTAGTAGCAGCTTCAGCTTCGTCGTCGTGAGTGAACCATTCAACAACAGTGCCAAGCACGCCATGAGATGCAAGAACCTTAGAAACATACTTCGGAACAGTGCCCAAATCTTCGCCAATAACAACGCCGCCTGCGCGAGTTGCTTCAACAGTAAGAACTGCGAGCATTGCATCTACGTTGTAGTACACATATGCGCCGTTTCTAGCACCTTGTCCTTGTGGAATCCACCACAAGCGGAACAATCCAAGAACGTGATCAATACGAGCAGCTCCTGCGTGCAAGAACACGTTATGAACCATGTCTCGGTAAGCAATATAGCCAGTTTCATCCAAATAATTTGGATCGAATGGAGGTTGACCCCAATCCTGACCTTGCTGGTTGTAGAAATCAGGAGGAGCACCAACGCTTACGCCATTAGCAAATCGTTCCGGACTCCACCAAACGTCAGCACCGTAGCCGTGTACGCCAACTGCCATGTCTTGCATAAGACCAATTGCCATACCAGCAGCTTTAGCTTCAGCGTGAGCTGCAGCAACTTGCTCATCAGCAATCCACTGAAGCCAACGATGGAACTCAAACAAATCAGCGTGTTCGCGCTTAAGTCGCTCAATTTGCGGAGTGCCTTTGCCTGTAGTGTCAAACCACAAATTCTCGCCCCAAGGAGCACCCCAAACTTCAAACGCAACACACCAAGTTGCAAAAGCGTCAAGATCTTCACCAGAACGATGCTTAAACTCACTAAACTCGCGCTCGCGTTCGGTAGAACGAGGTTGCTTGAAAATAATACGCAACGCAGGAAGCTTGGCATCCCATGCAGCGTTGATATCTATAGGATTTGGATTATTGTTTTGAGGAGCAATAGACTCATGCAATTGCTCTACTTTAGCAAGATCCTCTCCGCTTAATTCAGCATATTCCGGAATATCTTGCGGACGAATATAAGTGACATTCAAGAACCTACGAGACTCAGGCAAGTACGGTGAAGGCTCAAGAGGTGTTACTGGAGCGCACGCATGAATTGGATTAATCAGCATAAAATCAGCCTTACCAATTTCTCCAGCATCCTTAAGTAGGCGACGCAAATCGCCGTAATCGCCAATTCCCCAAGAATCTTTTGAACGCACAGAATACATTTGCGTCATGAATCCCCAACGATGCTTTTGCTTAACGCTTTCAGGCAACGGAATACGCGCAGGTGCAGCAATCAATGTAACATCAGCGTGTTGAGCTGTCTCGCCATTCGTGTTGATTACTTTAGCATGCAAAGTGTGGTAGCCCATTGGCAAATCATCCGGAAGCTCAATGAACAAATCTCCATTGTCTTCGGATTGAATATCGCCTAACGAGCCTTCATAATCTGTTCCATCTTCGAGTGTAAGAGAAATATGAATTTGCTCTTTTTTGGCATCTCCTGCGTGAATTGGTACGCAAGTTTTTGCGCCATTAAACGAAACGACAGTTGGTGGCAATAATTCGCTAGAGCGTTTGCGCTGAACCTTCTCGTATGAAATTGCAATATTGTCTTGAGTGTCGGCAGACATGCCTAATGCATCAAGTACTCCAACTAATGCTTCATCTGTAATTTCGGTGTAGCTTCCTTGCTGATCAATATAAAAAGTGGCAACGCCGCACGCCTTAGCAAGCTTAATAAGTGGACGTGCAAGACGTTCTGCGCTTTCTTCCATAGGCTTATCAGCATCAGCTTTGCCAGTAGCTGTTGTTGTCATGGTGCTCCTTCTACTTTATGATTTGGCACATTCCTAACATCGTCGTAAGCGTGCCAAATGTGCAACTATGGCGATAGTGCGTAAATCAATACATCTCTGGATTGAAATACACCCTGCCTGTCAATTATATAAATACCTGACATCGTTTGCAAATTAGCGTTGCGACATATTTGTTAGTTTTTATAAGTAATTGCAACTAAACACAAGTGTTGTGATTACTCATGTTTAGTTGCAATCGTCTAATAGTTTATTATTTTTTTTACTTACTAAAACGCAATTACTTGTTGCTAAGCACAACAAAAGTTCTGATAGGCAAGTGTAGGGTAGCAGTGCTTTTTTCAGTTGTAATATTTACCTTGGTGTCAGGCTGTTTTCCAGTCCACTTAGCAAAATAATCACTTGAATTAAGTACGCAATGCCACTCTTGAGATTTTGCACTATGAATTGCAGGTAGTTGAATAGTTGCATCTTCATGATACATAGGATTTGCGCAAACAATTAAATTATTGCCAATGCGCGTAGCCAAAACAGTATGGTTAGACGTTTCAAGTTGTTTGCGTTTGCCGTCATACAATGAGCTATATTCAGCGCGAAGCTTTATAAGTGCACGATACCATTGAACAAGCGGATTGAAACGTTCAGTGCGCGCCCAGTCAAGCTGGTTCATTAGTACACCGCGATTATAAGAATTATCGCAACCGTGCTTAGTACGTCCAAACTCTTCTCCGCTTAGCATAAACGGCGTGCCTGCAGAGCACAAAACAATTCCAGCTGCAAACATATTAGCGTTCAAAATATCCGCAACTTGTTGTACATCTTGAGCGTCAAACTCAAAATCGCTAGCATTCTCGCGCATAGAGATACAAAGCTTATCCCACAAAGTCAAATCGTCGTGAGCAGAAGTATATTGAACAATCTGTCCAACTTCTTTACCTGCAGAAGGAGTATCACGCCATGCATTAAGAGTTTGGCGAGCCGCATCTGAGCACCAGAACTCATTGCCATTAACATATCCACGGTCGCGATGGTTCATAACATTGCCTTTGAGGGAATCGCGAGACTCGTCGCTAAACCAGCCTATGCGCTCGTTAAGAGTGTCTCTGCCGTCTTTATCTCCCATCGGAACTTTCTCATCAACAGCAGGATCCGAAGCACCCCACGGTTCTCCATACATAACAATATCTTTACCGCCAGGAAGCTTGTCTAATGCAGTTCGTGCCTGATTTAAGGTTTCAGTATCAGTCAATCCCATAAGATCGAAACGGAAGCCATCAATGTGATAGCAGCGTGCCCAATGCAGCAAAGATTCAATAATAAACCTGCGGAACATAGGATGTTCAGAAGCCATTTCATTTCCACAGCCAGAGCCGTTAGCAAAAGATCCGTCAGAGTCTCGCCTGCAGAAATACCCAGGAGCCATGCATTCGAAAGCGTTTTCTGCGGACTTGTACATGTGATTATAAACAACATCCATAATTACGCGTTGACCATTAGCATGTAATGCCGCAATCATTGCCTTGCATTCGCGAATTCGCGCAGTGCCATCGTAAGGATTGCTAGAATAAGCACCTTCAGGAACGTTGTAAGCGTGAGGATCATAACCCCAGTTGTATAGAGAATCTAATTCTTCTGCTGAAGCACCGTTTTTGCGCGCATTGTCGATTGTGGATTCGTCAACTGTTGCAAAATCGTAAATAGGTTCGAGTTGCACATGAGTAATGCCAAGCTGCTTTAAATAATCCAAGCCAGTAGGGAAGTTGCATTCAGAAGAATTTGGATTTTGCAAAGATGTATGTTCATCAGTAAAAGCGAGATATTGGCCTCTATGCTCTGGCTTAAAGCCGCCATTAGGATTGCTGCTGAAATCTGCAACATGCGTTTCCCACACAACCATTGCATGGCGCACAAACTTAGGAGACTTATCTTTATGCCAATTGGCAGGAGACACTCGCTCATCGTCTATGACAAGGCTGCGCTCACCATTTACACCGCTTGCTACACCCCAAGGGTCACTAGTTCGATTTACTGTGCCATCTTGGAAAGTAACAAGATAATCGTAGTATATGCCGTCTAAACGCTTACGGAAATTAATCCGCCAAGCTCCGTCATGCAACGGTTTCAATTCGTGTGTTTGAATTGGCTCACTGTTGTTTCCAGTTTCAAAAAGTCTTAACGTCACATTCTGTGCAGTTGGTGCCCATACGGTGAATGTTGTAGATTTAGCATTTAAAGTAAATCCAAGAGGTCCTTCGTATACAGGCCATGTTGCCGAAGATGGAGTCGTCATATAGGGTATCCTTCTTCTTTCGCTATTTTGCGAATCGTCTAAATTTTCTAAATTATTTAATCGTATTAGTAATTATACAGTTTTTAAATTTTATTATTTACTTATTGTTCTGTTATCAAGTTTTTTATGTTTTGCGGCACTATTTGGCTAAACACGGTAGGGTTTATGCGATAGCCATTATCGTATTAAGTCAAACGGCGAGTGTGTTAAGTTATTTTTTATTTTTATGTGTTCGTGTTGTCTAGCGAAAGAGAAGGCTGAAACGCTCGAAAGCGTCTCAGCCTTCAGTAGATTTATATCCTGTAAATTATCAGCCTTTAACGGAGCCAGACATGGACTCTTCGTAGAAGCGCTGCATAATAATGAACAGGATTACGATTGGTATGGAAATGCACACAGCACCTGCCGCGAATGCAGCGTACCAATCAGGTAGATACTTTTTGGTAAGCATCTCCATTAATCCGTAAGCAACTGTGTAGTTTTCCTTATTGTCTCTCACTACTGTCTTCACCATAACGAAGTCTAGCCATGGTCCCAAGAATCCAGTAATTGCTTGGAACACAATCATAGGCTTGCAGATTGGAACAATAATCTTCCAGAATACTTGCCACTTTGTGCATCCATCCAAGTATGCAGCTTCATCCAAAGACTTTGGAATAGTATCCATGTAGCCCTTCATAATGTAGAAGCCAGCACCGCTACCTGCAGAATAAACGATAATAAGTGCGATTAATACAATCGAACCTTTTGTTAAACCAAGAGCCTTCAAAATGAAGTAGATAGCAATAACAGCCATGATACCTGGGAACATACCAAGAATCAGAGCAAGATTCATGAATGTCTTACGTCCTTTGAAACGGAGACGAGACATGCAGAAGGACACTGCTAACACAAACACCAAAGAAATAATGCACACGAAAATTGACACGATCAAAGTGTTGAGGAACATTCGTGGGAAATTAATGTCATCGGTATCGGTAAATAACTTTATATAGTTATTTAGTGAGTATTCAGTTGGGAAGAAGGTTTTCTGATAGGAACCAGTGTTCTTGTTGAAGCTTTCTAACAAAACCCACAAGATTGGAATCAACCAAATAACTGACAACACCAGCAAGAACAGATGCGAGAAAGTATCTCCAATTACTCTTCTGACATGTTGATCTTTAAGGAAAGAAACACTACGAGTGCTCTTTACAACAGCTTCTTCGTTCTTAGTTGTAGTTTTATCACTCACCGGAATCCCTCCTCATTCTTGTAAGATCCAGAGTTGCGATACGTAATCAGTGCTACGACGGCAAGTACCATGAATGTCAAAATACCAATTACTGCACCTGCGTTGTAGTTTTGCTGGTCAACAGTCAACTTGTAGAGCCATGTGATAAGCAAGTCGGTGCCGCCTGCACTGTTGACTTTGCTACTTGCTGGGCCACCTTTTGTTAAGAGGTAAATAACGTTGAAGTTATTGATGTTGCCAGTAAAGGTAGTAATCAAATATGGAGTCATAACAAAGATGATGTATGGCATTGTGACGTTCATGAAACGTTGCCACCAACCTGCGCCATCGAGCTCTGCAGCTTCGTAAAGTTCTGCAGGAACGTTCTGCAAGATACCTGTAATCTGCATGATGGTGAATGGGATACCAACCCAAAGATTGATAAGAATTACCGTCACTCGAGCCCAAGTTACATCCGTAAGGAAAGGAAGCTCTTGATGTATCCAACCGTTTTGCTTAAAGACAATGTTAATAACACCGTTCTGGCTAAGCATATTGTTCATAATAAGCAATGAAACAAACTGCGGAACTGCAATTGTAAGTGAGAAGCAAGTTCGCCACAATCCCTTAAGACGAGTGGACTTTCTATTGATTATCATTGCAATGAACATGCCGAGGAAGAAGTTCAGGAAGGTTGCAAGGAATGCCCAAACAAGAGTCCAGATTAATACGTCAAAGAATACGTCAGCTTTAATTAAATCACTTTTTCCGGTTAAGAATTGAGAAAAAACGTCTAACCCAATCCAGCTGAATTTTTGTTGATGATTCTCATCATAGCTTGTGAAAGCCATAGAAATCATGAAGAACAATGGCAAAATTGTGAATAACACAATGCCAGCAGTTGGAAGAGTCATAAAACCGACGTGTGCTTTTTCGTCAAGAAGAGTCTTAGCATCATCAATGAAATTAAGTGGCTTCTTGCCGTCTGCCATTACAGATTGCGCTTTGTACGCGCTGCGAAGAGCGAGAGTTGCCAGATATACAAGCAATACAATCGCTAATATCGACATAACTCCATACAGTAAAATTTCTACAGAATTATCGCCCGCACTGTATCGCCAGAATCCGTTGACTTTAACTCTGCCCTGTTCTACTGTGCCAAGAGTGTTAATTTTTGGAAGATAATCCAATCCAATTGTAAATAAGAATCCGAATAAAGCTGCTTCACACGCTAAGAATATAACGCCTTTGATGTATTGCTTGCGGACAAAATTGCCAAAGCCAAATATAACAACAGAAATCCATGAAAGAATGTCCGCATGTTTTGCAGCCTCTTTCAGTGAATAAGGTGAAGGAGCAAAGCGTTCTGCAGTTGACGTCTTCTTCTGGCGTCTTTCTCGCTTTGTGGATGTCGTGCCAGTCATGACATGCCTTTCATGTAAACAAAATTATTTTGTAGAAGATAAACAATGCGCCCCACCCCTTGCCGGAGCGGGGGCTGGGGCGCATTGTTTTACTCAAAGTGCATAAAACACTGCTTATGCATCTATTTAGATTTGTTGGCTAGAGTAAGTTTTGTTTACTTACTTCTCTAGGCCCTTAGCAAATTCTGCGGTCTGCGCGGCAGCATTATCGCCAGTAATCTTACCGGTGGAGATAGAAGTGCCGAATGCTTGAACTGGATCCCAGAACTTACCCATTTCAGGAATTGCTGGCTGCAAGACAGAAGTCTTAGCAATGGTTTCCATCTGAGCAACAGCAGCTGGCTCTGCCTTTACGCTGTCAGCAAGGGACTTGTCAGAAGGAATTGCACCTTCCTTTTCGAAAGCAATCTGCTGGGACTTCTTGGAGCCCAAGAATGCAGCGAACTTAGCAGCCATCTCTGGAGACTTGGTGTTGGTGTTGTAAGCAACAGCCTTAGAACCAGCGAAGGACTTCATCTGGTGCTCGCCAGACTCAGTCTTGAAGGTTGGAAGAGCAGCTGCAGCATAGTTATCCTTCAAGGCGTCCTTAACCTTGGCTGCATCCCAAGAACCGGAGAATATTGCATCAACGGAGCCGTCCTTCAAGCCAGCCAAGCCGCGACCATTTCCATCAAGTACGAAGTGCTTTTCGTTTCCAACGAGCTTTGTTGCAATGTACTTGGTAACTTCAGCAGCCTTATCACTGAGCTTCATGCCAGCCTTAGCATCGTTTCCACTTTCGCCGAAGAGAGTCATATTGCCATCGAGGTAGAAGCCTGGGAGATACCAAGCATTAGCAAGATCGAATGAAACCTTGCCTTTTTCAAGCATCTTGTCGAGGGACTTAACGTCATCAGCGGAGAACTTGGACTTGTTGTAGTACATGAACCAAGTGTTGCCGGTGTAAGGAACGCCGTAAAGCTTACCGTCCTGAGCGGTAACAGACTTGATCAAAGTATCTTCGTTCTGTTCCTTAACTTGCTTTGTGGCGTCATCGCTTAATTCGCCGATTGCTCCAGCCTTTACCAAGTCGCCGAGCTGATCGTTAGGGAAGAGGAACACATCAGCAGCAGCCTTAGCATCCTGCTTAACAGCCTTAGCAGCGTCTGGTGGCTCAACAACAGCGTTCTTGAAAGTAACGTTTGGATTTTCCTTCTTGAATTCTGCTTCAACAGTCTTAATCCAGCCGCCATCTTTCTGATCGTCAGCAGAACCCCAAACGGTGAGCTGAACAGGTGCTGAATCAGCAGCCTTCTTATCGCTATTGTTAGTGCTTGAACCGCAAGCTGCAAATCCAAACAAAGTAGCAACTGCAAGACCTGCACCCAGCATCTTCTTAATATTCGTCATCCTTGACCTCCTATATCATGCCAAAAACCGGCATATCATTTGGTGGCGTAGTAACGGACTCCGTTGTGGCGCAACATCGCGATTGCTGCGTAGAGCAGCGTCACAAGTCTCACAAATCCGTTCGTAAGCACTGTGTAGTATACACGGATATCGTGTCGTTTGCAAATGAGTGGCGGGTTAGTCTGTATATTTTGCCCTATAAATTTTTTCAAGTGGTTGTGTGTAAACTAAGTAGCACAACGCTAGAAGGGTGAAATAATGGCATTATACGATCATGCTCAGTGGCTTAAAGACGCGGTTTTTTACGAAATCTATCCGCAAAGTTTTTGTGATTCCAATGGCGATGGCATAGGCGATATTCAAGGAATTATCGAAAAGTTAGACTATGTAAAATCGCTTGGTTGCAACGCAATTTGGCTTAATCCCTGCTATGACTCGCCTTTTAAAGATGCGGGCTATGACGTGCGCGACTACAAAAAAGTAGCTGCGCGTTACGGAACGAACGAAGATTTAAAGCAGCTTTTTAGTGAAGCTCACAATCGAGGAATCCGCATATTGCTTGACTTAGTGCCGGGTCATACGAGTGAAGAACACGAGTGGTTTAAGGAAAGTTCGAAAGCTGAAGAAAACGAATTTAGCAAGCGATATATTTGGACAGACAGTGCGTTTAGCGGCTATTCTATGCCGTTTATTGGCGGTGAAACTGAGCGTGACGCCACTTATATTCTAAACTTCTTCAAATGTCAGCCTGCATTAAACTACGGTTTTGCACATAGGGATCGAGCTTGGCAATCCGCTCCAGATTCCAAAGAAGCGGCAGAAACTCGCGCTGCAATGGTTGATATTATGCGATTTTGGCTTTCGCTTGGTGCGGATGGATTCCGAGTTGATATGGCTGATTCGCTTGTAAAAAACGATGACAATAATGGCGAAGGAAGCCTTGGCAAAGACAATACAATTCGCGCATGGCAGGAAATGCTTGGCACTGTGAAAGAAGAGTATCCGCAGGCTGCTTTTGTGTCCGAATGGGGCAGACCACGTCAGGCTCTTACTGCAGGATTCGACATGGACTTCTATTTGAATTGGCGCTGGGATGGAAACCCTAACGGTTACGCACGTTTAGCTCGTGATGTTGATAATGCTTTAGACGGCAATCCTGAGCATGATCACAGCTACTTTAATGCGCACGGCGGCGGCAGTATTTGCCCATTTTTAGACGATTATTGCCCACAATATGAGTCAACCCATTCGCAAGGTTACTTTAGTTTCATCACGTGCAATCACGATACGCCGCGTCTTGCTCCGCGTCTTGGCGATCGTGAGCGTCGCGTGGCTTTCGGCATGATACTCACTATGCCAGGCGTGCCATTCGTGTATTATGGCGACGAAATTGGCATGAAATATCGCGATATTCCAACAAAAGAAGGCGGCTACGCTCGTACGGGCACTCGTACGCCAATGCAATGGGACGATGCAAAGAATTTTGGCTTCTCGATGGCTGCAAAATCTAAATTATACTTGCCTGTTGAAGCGCGAGCAGACGGAAGAACTTGCGCAAATTCTCGAAAACAAGCAGTGGAAAGTGGTGAAATTCCAACTGTTTCTGCGCAAATTAATTGCGAAGATTCCTTCCTTTCGTGGGTGCGCTCGCTTATTGCGCTTCGCCATAGTCGCAAATCTTTGCAAGCTGACGCGTCTTGGAGAGTTTTGTATGCTCCGGTTGACGGCCGCGGCTTTGCTTACGAGCGTTGCGCAAAAGGTGACGTAGGAGAATCAGCTGTGGAACGAAGCATTGTGGTTATGAACCCAGGTGTAAATAGCGAAACAGTTTCATTAGAAGCATTAGCGAATCTTACGCAAGAATCTGCTTACAATCCATTACTTAAAATTGGAGAAATATCAGTTAATGGTGATTGCTTAACACTCGGCGCTCAAAGTTTTGCAGTGTTTGGAATGTAAATTACAGGTTAGTTAGATACGTAACTACAGATAAAGTTTATATAAACTAGGTATGCGCAAATAAACAAGGACGTGCAATGGGTATTAATAGTGGTAAAGCAATAATGCGTGATAGCGGTAACGCGAATAAGGAAATGCTTGACGCAAACGGCAAACCAATTCGTGCTGACCGTAACATAAAAACTGGAATCACGCTCAATAAACTTAAAATGCTCGGCGCTTTTATGCTTATGCTAGGTGCATTTAGTAACACAGTAATTGCACGAATGTTCGGCGGAACAGTAACCAATAATATGTTCGCATTGACAGTCATATTAGTTTGCGAATTTATAAGCTGGACTGCAGTGCCATGGTATGCGTGGATATTAGTACGCGGATATCACAATACTCATAATTTGAATCTTTACATGTTAAGATTGTTGATTTTAGCAGTGGTCTGCGAAGTTCCATACGATTTGGTGAATTCAAAATGTTTGTTCGACATGCGTTCGCAAAATCCTGTATTTGCAATGGTTATCGCACTATTTGTACTTTCGAGTATAGATACAATTAGGGAGCGTTTAAGCGGATTTAGTAAAGGTTTTGCTATTACTGTGCTTATCATTGCGGGTCTTCTTTGGAATTTGATAGGAAAAGTTTTTGTGCAGCATGGAATTTTCTTCGGCGGTGTAACTTTGCTTATTTTCGTACTTCTTTTTGAATTATTAAAAAAGCGCGAAATTACTATGGAGATGACTGCAGGAATGTTCGGTGCTATGTCGATGCTTGCACCTGGTATTGGTGTGGCTGTGTTGCATTATCGTAGCGCTTATGGTGATGGTCCTAAAAACTCGACGACATTCCGTTGTGTTATGTATGTGTGGTATCCGCTGATGTTGATCATTGCGTCAGTGTTTGCAGTATTCTTGCGTTGAAAACATTTCGTAGCAGTTTTTGGATTTGTTTGTAAGGCGAGTTTTACCGCAAATCAGGGTTTATAGCAAATCAGGGTTTGCTATAAAGCGAGTTTGGTACTACGCCTTGCATAGCGTTTAAACCTAGTTTTCTAATCTGATTCGCTAATCAGTTTGCAGATGTAATGTCTGGGGCAGGACCAGTTGAGTTTCGGATTAGAAGCTGAAGCGGAGCTGTAATATGGCGTCTTGTAATTGGCTGCTCGTTAATAAGTGCTAAAGCAATATTTGCGGCTTGCTGAGCCATCAGACATGGATTTTGTCGAATGGTAGTTAAGCCTAATGCTTCTGCAAAAGTACTATTGTCAAAACCAATAATAGACAAATCTTCTGGCACTCGTATGCCTAGTTTTTGTAAACGAAACAGGAACGGTATAGCTGTGGAATCTTGGTGAAAGCACAGTGCAGTAGGAGGGTTGCTGCTTGAAAATAGTTCTGAAATAGTGGCATCTAAGGGATTGTCTCCAAAGTCAATTGGTAAGATTTTCCCTTGAACTCCTGGTGTATCGTTGCATATCGTTTCAAAACTGGTAATTCGTCTCGAAGAACTGAAGCGAAGTGGTGAATTAAAATGTTCGTAAACATACAGTAGTTTTTTGTGGCCTAAAGTAGTGAGATGGCGCACTGCAAGTTTAATTCCTGCAGTATCGTCAATGCTGATTGCTGCAGAAAGAATTTTAGACGCTACACAATTAATGCCCACAATAGGTACCTTTATGCGTTGAAGTTGCTCTGCCTCATTGTTGCTGATATCGAAAGAAGATACGATTACGGCATCAGTATTACCGCGTAAAGGTAGTTCTTTGAAGAAAGTTTTACGCTGTTCGATACCATCTACTGAATAAATTACTAGATCATATCCGGCTGCGTGCAACGTAGCGTTTAATCCTTCAATAATAGAAGCACTAAACCATTCTATGCGACTGCTACCAATAAGTAGTGCTATGCGGTATGATTTGCCTGATTTCAGTACTCCTGCGGTTCTTGATACAGTAAAGTCGAGTTGTTCTGCTGCTTGCGTAACTTTTGCTCGTGTTGCTGGCGCTACTTTGTCTGGGTGAGCGAAAGTTCTAGAGACAGTGGCTATGGAAACCCCTGCTAGCGTAGCTACATCGCTAATACTGTTTTTTGACATTTTATTTCTTCTGTTCTTTGTTTTTGCTCAAATATGAAGAGTGTTATATATACCCTTCAAAAAGAACATATAAGTGTTATGTAAATACAATAAATGTAAAGGTTTACATTTTTAGACACGCGGGTAAAAAAGTATTTATTTTCGCAAAAATGGTGCAGTTTAACGGATTCGAAATGAAAACCTTTACATTCACATTTTTTCTGTTTGACCAGTGAAAACTTTTCGCAATATTATAGATTTTACCCATTAATTTCACGAAGAAGTGGAGTAACAATGAATATTAGAAAAATATGTATTTCATGTGTCGCTGTTTTAGGCATGCTTGCTAGTGTTAGCGCGTGTGGCAGCAATTCTGCCGGTGTAACCGACACAAAAAAAGATAAAGGTTTGCCGGTAATGGGTGAAGCATTGAAATATAACCCTAACCATCTTGTTAATCAAGGCAAGCCAATTGCTTTGGAATATTGGAGCTGGGGAGACAGTAGTACCGACCCAATCTACGATATGATCAAGCAGTATACGAAAATCTACCCTAACGTAACGTTCAAAACGAAGAACGTTGCTTGGGACGATTATTGGACAAAACTACCGTTAGCACTCAAAGGCAAAAGCGGCCCAGCTCTGTTCAATATTCACAATTCCAAGGATGAGCTTATACGCCCATACGCTGCCGACTACAACGTTGACAAGGCAGCAATGGAAGCTGACTACAGCTCTTCTGTCGCACACGAAGATTCCAACGGAAAAGTAAAGTATATTGACTCGGTCATCAATACTGGCAATATTTACTACAATAAAAAGCTTTGGAAAGAAGCCGGTTTAACAGAAGCAGATATTCCTACGACTTGGGACGAGTTGCGCGAGGTGGCAAAGAAACTTACCAAGTGGAACGGTTCCAAAATGGTACAAGCCGGTTTCAATGTTAATGGTGATGCATACGCTGCAATCAACCAAGGCTTGAACTATCAACGTGGCGAACTTGCGTTCGATAAAAGTGGCAAAAAGCCTAATTTTGACAACAAAATTACGCGCGAAAACATGCAATTCCTAAAGAATTTGTACGACAAAGACAAAGTTATTGCAACAGACTTCGGTACTGATTACACGCAAAGTTTTGGCAACGGACAATCCGGAATGGTATACGCTTGGGGTTGGCTTGAAGGCCTACTGAAAGAAAAATATCCGAACGTAGAATACGGTATTTTCCCAACTCCAACATTCACGAAAGAAACGCCATTCGCTTATGATCGCTACAATGGCGAATCTACTCCAGGAATCAACGCTCACCAAAGTAAAGAACAGCAGGCCGTGGCACAAGACTTTATCAAGTTCATTCTCGCTAACGACGCTTTTATTCGCTCTGCAGTGAAACATCTGAACTCGTTCCCAGCGAAGAAATCGCTACAGAACGATCCAGAGATTCTTAAGGCCCCGGTAATGGCGGCTATTCAGCCTCGCGTGAATAGGTTGATTTGGCCAGGCATCACTCCTTCTACGGTGGAAACCAGCAGCAAGGCAGCGTTCCAAAACGTTATGCAAAATGGTCAATCTATTGATTCCGCAGTAAAAGAAGCACAGGCGACCATGGTAAAAGACATGAAGAATTCCAACTTTAAGTCTGCAGAAAGCAAGTATGAATTCTTCAAAGAACACAAGTAAAGATTCATAAACTGAAGTGTGTTCTTTCAAGTAAGGCAAGGGAAATCATGGAACAATTAGATCAGAAATCTCATTCAACTCCTCTAGGGAAAAAATTTGGTGGTATAGCAAAAGTAACCGCTGCGTTGTCTCGAACCTTCTCATTTCGCAATGTGGCAGTGACATTTCTGGTTGCTTATTTCGCGATTTTCCTTGCCTATCCTATTTATAAAGCGTTTGCCGGCAGCTTCCACGAGTGGAATCCGTTGGTTGGAACGTACAACTGGGTTGGGCTCGATAATTTCAAACAGATTTTAACCGACGGCCTATTTTGGAAGTCAATCGGTAATACAGCTATTTTCATGACAATATCCGTAATTTTCCGCATTATTCTCGGTTTGGGTTTGGCAATGTTGCTCAGCTCCAAGCTCGTGCATTGCAAAGATTCGCTGCGTGGCCTATTTTATATGCCAACGATTACACCACTTGTCGCAGTAAGCTTCGTGTGGATGTGGATGTTTGATCCGCAGTTTGGCATGATTGATAAAGTTACGGGATTGAATATTAATTGGCTGCACAGTTCTACTTGGGCCATGCCGGCAATTATTATCATGACCATTTGGAAAGATTTTGGCTACGCAACCGTGCTATATTTAGCAGGCTTAATGAACCTTCCCAAAGATGTGTATGAAGCAGCCGATATTGATGGTGCTAACAGTGTGCAAAAATTCTTCCGCATTACTTTGCCTCTACTCAAACCTACAACGTTATTCATTGTGATCACGTCAATGATTGCTTACCTGCAAGCCTACGTGCAGATTTTAGTTATGACTAACGGTGGCCCAGGAACAGCAACTTACACTATTAGCTACTTGATCTTTGATCAAGCCTTCCAAAAGTATAACTTTGGTATTGCGTCAGCCATGAGCGTAGTGCTTTTTATCTTTACTGGCGTACTCACGATAATCATGTTCAAAGCTTCTGAGGACGGTGAGTTGGTGTGAGCAATAAAACGGAAACGACTGGAGTTGTTGTTACGGTGCCGGCTAAGGGGGGTATTGTGAAAAAATTACGTAACTGTGCAAGAAGCAGCACTCGTCATGCTGTGTTGAGTTGGTCGCTTACTATTTTTCTTTTTCTGCTTTCTGCGCTAACAATTATTCCATTTGTGTGGATGTTCATTTCTTCATTTGCACCAAATAGTGATATTGTGCGTGTCGATGGTGGACTATTTCCTATGCCTAGTACGTTTGATAACTACGTTGGTATTCAGGAAAAATTTGATTTCTTGAGATTATTCTGCAACTCGTTGTTTGTTGCTGTAGCAAAAACGGTAATTGCCATTTATACCAGCGCAGTGTTGGGATATGTATTTGCAAAAATGCGTTTCCGTTGCCGTAATTTGCTTTTTGGTATAGTGATGAGCACCATGATGGTTCCGTGGGCTGTAACTATTATTCCGCAGTACGATATGATGACAAGTTTCGGTTGGCAAGATACGTACCGAGCCTTAATTGTCCCGGGATTAATTAGCGCTTTCGGCATTTTCCTCTTCCGTCAGTCAATAACAGGTATTTCTGACGAACTCATTGAAGCTGCAAAACTGGACGGAGCATCTGATTTTCGTATTTTCCACAGTATTATTCTTCCTATGAGCCATAACACGATTGCGGCGCTCGCCATCTTTACTTTCTTGTGGAACTGGGAGGACTATCTGTGGCCGTTCTTGATGATTTCGGACGAAAAGAAGCAGCTGCTCGCAGTGGGCTTGAAGGTGTTTACTGGGCGATATGGCACTGATTATGGTGGCTTGTTTGCAGCGACTTCTTTGGCGATTGTGCCAGTTATTATAGTGTACGTAATTTTCCAAAAGCAGTTTATTGCAGGTATTTCCACTGGTAGCGGTAAGTAACCCGCATAAGTGAAGAGAAGATACGTAAGTGTTGTGCGCGAAAGCGTGGTGCAACAAGTGTTGTATGACAAATGTTGTGTGACAAATGTTGCAGTGTGGCATTGCGTACTGAGTAAAGGTGCTGCTATGAGTGTGATAAATATAAGCAATCAAGATAAATCACAAATTATCGGTGAAGCTGTGACGTATTCGGATTCGCAATCTCAAATTTTTGCTGACCTTGCAAATTCGCAGTATGCAAAGGCGCAGGATAGTCAGGTAATTAAGGGCGAAAAGTGGCGAATTACAGTTATTACAGATTCGCTGTTGCGTCTTGAGTGGAGTGACGATGGAGAGTTTGTTGACAATCCTACGCAAACTGTGATTTGTCGCAATTTTGCTCAGAAGAGCGCGGATGCTCAGCCACAATTTAGTGCGCATAAAAACGAAAATGGATGGCTGGAAGTAGAAACTGAAAAGCTTCACCTTACTTATAACTGCGAAGCTTTTAGCAAAGAAGGCTTAAGTATTGTTGTGCGCGGAGTGCCATGTACGCAGTTTAATACGTGGCATTATGGCGACGATTGCCCGGGAAATCTTCTTGGAACTTTTAGAACTTTGGATCAGGCGAACGGCCCAGTAAAGCTCGATAAAGGCATACTTTCGCGCGATGGATGGTCTATTTTAGATGATTCTGCAACTTGCGAAATTGCTCCGGCTGAGGAAATAAATGGTAAATCAAACCCGTATGGGGCTTGGGTTAAGTCGCGTGCGCACAAGGTTAGTGAGCAAGCTGGAAGATATAAAGACTTGTATTTCTTCGGCTACGGACACCACTACATTCAAGCAATTCAAGACCTTTATAAGCTCACAGGTGCTCAGCCGCTGCTTCCACGTTTTGCGCTAAGCAATTGGTGGAGCAGATACTATCGCTACCATCAAGACGAATATTTGCAATTGCATAATCGTTTTAAACGCGAAGGCATACCTTTCAGTGCAGCTGTTATTGACATGGATTGGCATGTTACGGATGTTGATGCAAAATATGGTTCCGGTTGGACTGGTTACACGTGGAATGAGGAACTTTTCCCGGATCATCGCGCTTTTTTGCGTAAACTTAACGCTGCTGGCTTGGCTCCAACTTTGAACTTGCATCCGCGCGACGGCGTGCGTGCGTTTGAAAAAGATTATCCGCAAGTTGCGCGAGAGATGGGAATTGATCCTGCAAGCGGTGAAGCTGTGGAATTTGATTTAACAAATCCGCAATTTGTTGAAGCTTACTTCAATATGCATCATCGTATGGAAGATGAAGGCGTGCGATTTTGGTGGATTGACTGGCAGCAGGGAGGCGTGACGCGCGAGCCTGGTTTGGATCCTCTTTGGATGCTAAATCACATGCATTATGAGGATGCTGCGCGCGAAGGTCGCTGGCCGCTTACATTCTCTCGTTATGCTGGGCCTGGTTCGCATCGCTACCCAGTTGGATTCTCGGGAGATACCGTTACTACTTGGGATTCGCTTGCTTTCCAAACTTATTTTACTGCTACAGCTTCCAATATTGGCTACGGATGGTGGAGTCACGATATTGGCGGACACATGCTTGGCGTTAGAAATAACGAGCTGGAAGCGCGATGGTACGCTTTCGGCGCGTTTAGTCCTATTAATCGTTTGCACTCGACTTGTTCGCCGTTTGCTGGAAAAGAGCCGTGGAATTTCCCTCCGGAAACTCGCGAAGCAATGGTGAAAATGCTTCGTTTGCGCGCGGAACTTTTGCCATACGTTTATACGATGAATTATCGCGCAGCTTTTGAAGGCAGACCGATTGTTGAGCCAATGTACTGGCAGTCGCCGGAAGTTGGCATGGCTTACGAAATTCCTAACGAATACCGTTTTGGAAGTGAGCTTATAGTAGCGCCGATTGTTTCTCCTAATGATGCGGCTGCTTTGCGCGGATGTGCTGGAGTTTGGTTGCCGGAAGGTGATTGGTACGATTTATTTGACGGGCGCAGGTATGTGTCTCGCGGCTTGAATGGTCGCAGATTTGAAGCATGGCGCTCGCTTGATCGCGTGCCTGCTTTTGCGTGTGCTGGAGCAATTGTGCCTCTGCAAGTTTTGCCGGAAGTTGCAGATTGCGAGCGTAGTGCTGATGCTGCTGAATCGGTTAATAGCATTGAAAATCCGCGGGCTTTGCGAATTCTTGCATTCCCTGGAGCTGACGGCGAGTTCGTAATGCGAGAAGATAACGGTGACTTTGCTGCAGCGTCTGCTGGGAATACTGTCAACACGCGTATGAATTTTGTGTGGCGAGACGGCAATGGTTCTTCGCAATTCATTATTTCAGGCATTGCCGGGGAAGATGCTGCCGTAAAATCTGTGCCGCAAAAACGCAACTGGAATGTTGTATTTAGAGGAGTTGCTTGCACAGATTTTGCTCACGTGCGCGTGTTTGTGGGGAGCCAAGAGCTTAACGCAAGCGAGTTTGCGATTTCTTACGAAGGTGAAGAGTCGACTTTGAGTTTGTCGGTTTCTGTAAAAGACGTGCCGGCTCGTTCGGAAATTCGCGTAATTGTTGACGGAGGATTGCAAGTTGCTGCCGATCCTAAAGTTGGTGACGCTTACCGATTCCTGCTTCAAGCACAAGTGCCGTACCGCGGTAAGGAAATGGCTTTTGATGCAGTGAGCGAGGCTAACGGAAGTGCAGGCGCTATTGCTGCAATCTCAACTCTTGAATACGAAAACGAATCGGAAGCAGAAAAGTATCGCAACAATGTTGATATGCTTAACGCTTACGCAACTGATCAGCCTTCCGTAGTGAAGTGGGCGCAATGGCGTTGCACTCTGCCTGTTTCTGTGAAGCATGCGCTTGAGGAGATTTTGCTGCGCTCGGTTGAGTGATTTAATCTGCGCCAGTAACGAAAAAACGGAGTTATGCATTGCCTGCGCAGCGTGACGACCTGCCTGAGCGATGCGATTTAGCGCGCGAAGGCAACTCGGAGCGCCGAGCTTGCTCAAGATTGAAAGCACGGTGTGCTTTCAACGCAAGCGAGGTCTGCCTTCGTCTCGATTGGCGAAGGCAGGGCAGAGTTGTGTGGTTGGGTTTTAGAAACTGGGTTGTGTTTTGTGTGCGCTGACGATCTGCCTGAGCGCATATCCTCACGGCATAGCCGTTCGGCTGATTTGGCATGTGAAGCACACCGTGCTTCACAATTAAGCCAAATCACGCTTTGAAGGAGTCTGAAATTCCAATAATTTCAGACTCAGGCAAAGCGCGCGCGAAGGCAACTCGGAGCGGAAACTCGCTTAAGTTGGGAGTCCAGTGGACTTCCAACGCGAGTTTCGTAAGCGAGCGCGTAATCCACGCGAGCGCTGACTGCGTCAGTAACAAAAATTGCTTAGTTTCACAGCTTGACATACCGGATAAATTAACAGATTTTCTGTAGAAGTGTTAAAATGCTGCACGGTAGTGTGATGAAATTCACATAATTTTGTTACATCTACCTGCAGCATTTGCATATTGCTAAGTTAGCAATATTGAAACGTTCTGCATTTGTAATTCTTGAAAGTCAAGGTTACACCGCGGGAGCCTGTTCTACACAGGCTGAGAGGGCGAAAGCCGACCGTAAACCTGATGCGGGTAATGCCGCCGTAGGGAAGGAGTATATATGCGAAATATTCGTATTATTGGTGCAGGTATTATTGGTTTAGCAACAGCGTGGAGACTTACGGAAGCTGGCGTAAAAGTTAGCATAATTGATCCAGATCCAGTCTCCGGTGCTTCTCACCATGCTGCCGGCATGCTAGCTCCTACCGCAGAAATGCAATATCAGCAAGAAGCGTTGTATCCTCTTATGTTTGAGTCTGCAACTATGTATAAGGAATTGGTTGATTCGGTTGCAAAGTACACCGATAAGCCAACCGGCTACTTAGAGTGCGGCTCTTACGTAATCGGTGGTGACGCTGCAGATAACGAGCACGTGAACGAGTTGTTAAACTTGCAGCACCGTTATGGACGTAGAGCTGAGCATATTTCTGTGAGTAAGCTTCGTGAAATTGAGCCTGCGCTTTCGCCGACGATTGCAGGCGCTGTAAGCGTGCCGGACGACCATCAAATCAACCCTCGTCTTTTCACTGCAGCAATGATTGATGCACTTGAAAAGCGCGGTGTTGTTATTGAGCGTCGCGCAAGCACTCCAGACGATTTGGGTCCAGACACAGTTTTGGCATCCGGCTTGGGTGCTAAGGATATGCTTCCTCAGCTTAAGCTTCGCGCTGTGTGGGGCGATATGATTCGTATGACTATTCCAGAGCCTTTGCGCCCAATTTTGAGTTCCGTGGTTCGTGGGTTTGTGCATGACCGCCCAGTTTATTTGGTGCCTCGCGCTAAGGAAACAGGCGAGCTTGTGCTCGGTGCTACTTCTCGCGAAGATGACCGCGATATTCCAAAGGTCGGTGGCGTGCTTGACTTGCTTCGCGATGCCGCAAGCGTGCTTCCTGGCATTCAGGAATGCTCGATTACTGAGGTTACTGCTGGCGGTCGTCCTGGAACTCCAGATGATTTGCCATTCATTGGCATTGATCCTAAGACGCACACCACGATTTCCACCGGTTACTTCCGTCACGGAATTTTGCTCACCGCTTTAGGCTCTTCTTTGACCACAAAACTCGTGCTTGAGCAAGAGTTGACTGAGAAGGAAAAGGGATTCTTGGAAAGCTGCAATCCTGCACGCTTCTAATCGCTAATTTCGGTGAATTTGCTATATTTCGCTGCGAATTTGTGAAGCGTTCAAATATAGACGTAAGTGTGATGCAGAAAGTACTTTTAGTAATTCAGCTTTTAGTTAGTAAAGGTTAGATTATGCAAATCGTAGTCAATGGTGAAACTGTTGAAGTGCAAGACGGATTAACTGTTGCTCAGCTTATTGCGCAACGTTATGGTTCGGATGCAGGACCTGGTATAGCGGTCGCAATTGGCGACGATGTGCTTTCTCGCGCGCAATGGGAATCAGCAGTCATATGTGATGGGAATCAAGTCGAAATTCTTAGCGCAGTTCAAGGCGGCTGAAACACCACAAAATTAAGCGTGAAATTAGTGCGCTTAATTATTTAATTTTAATTAAGTTTAAATATTAAATATTAAATAAAAGGCTTAAAATGACAGAAAATAATACAGAAGAAAGTGCCGATACTTGGCAGCTTTGCGGTAAGACTTTACACTCAAGGCTTTTGCTTGGTACAGGCGGCATGACGAGCATTGATATTATGGAAAAGTCGCTTGTTGCTTCGGGTGCGGAAGTGGCAACAGTTGCCATGCGTCGTCACGCAAAAACTGGCGTGGATATTTACGGCATGTTGCAGCGCCACAATATTAACGTTTTGCCAAATACTGCTGGTTGCAAAACTGCGCATGATGCTGTTCTTACAGCAAAAATGGCTCGTGAATCACTTGGAACTGACTGGATTAAGCTCGAAGTAATTGCAGACGACGATACGTTGCTCCCAGATACCCGCGAAGTTTTGCTTGCTGCAGAAAAGCTTATTGAAGAAGGATTTAGCGTGCTTTGCTACACGAATGACGACCCGATTGTGGCTCGTCGCTTGGTTTCGCTTGGCGTGAAGGCTGTTATGCCTGGTGGTGCTCCAATTGGAACTGGTCTTGGCATTTTGAATCCTCGAAACATTGAGCTGATTGTTCAAGAATGCAAGGAAGCTGGCGTTCCTGTAATTTTGGATGCTGGTGTTGGAACTGCTTCCGATGTTGTTAAAGCTTTCGAAATTGGCTGCTCTGGTGTGCTTCTTGCAAGTGCTGTAACTCGCTGCCCAGATCCTGTAAAGATGGGCCGCGCAATGGCTGCTGCTGTAACTGCTGGAAAGCTTGCTCACGATGCTGGCCGTATTCCTAAGCGTGAACATGCACTCGCTTCTTCGCCTGTTGAAGGTCGCGCTTGGGCTGATTCTGTACTGTAAATTTCTGTACTGTAATTTTTCGGCATATTATTCAACATGACGATTAATAAAATTTACGACAACCTGCAGGAGCTTGAGGCGGAACGCACTAGCCGTCACTTGCTCCTGCCGGGCTTTACTAATGAACATCAGCAGTTACTTCGCGATGCGAAAATCTGCATGGTCGGTGCAGGTGGACTTGGTTCGCCGTGCTTGCTTTCGCTTGCTGCTGCAGGAGTTGGAGAAATCACAATTTGTGACGACGACGTTGTTGAGCTTTCTAATTTGCAAAGACAGACTTTATATACTGTCGATCAGTGCGGCAAATCTAAAGCGCAACTTGCAGCTAATCGTCTGCAAGCGTTATCTCCAGGTTTAAAAATCAACCTTGTAAATAGATTTAATGAAGACAACGCAAAGCAGCTTGTAGAAAGTCACGATATTGTTATCGACGGTTGTGATAATTTTGATACGCGCTTTTTGATTGCGGATGCTGCTTGGAGTGCTGGTACGCCGGAAGTTTACGGTTCGGTGCTTTATTATGAAGGTCAAGTAAGCGTTTTCGTGCCAGGAAAAGGTCCTGGTTTGCGTGATTTGTATGCGTGCCCTCTGCCTAAAGAAAAAGTGCCAAAATCGGCTGTGTTGGGTGCAACTGCAGCTATTGTTGGCGCAATGATGGCAACTGAAGCAATTAAACTCATAACCGGTATTGGCACGCCGCTTATTGGCGTTTTAGCGCGTTATAACGCTCTGGATAATTCTTTGCGTCGCTTTAAGTTCAGCGCGTGAATCCTATTGAATTTTTCAGAATTTCCCATTAATTTTGCTTAAATTGCAAAACTTGAGTCTAGTTGTATAAAGTTTTTTGTAATTTTTGGGAATAAAAGTTGACTTTTATAAGTTGAGTGTAATAGACTCAAGTTTTGGAAAGTAAAAAAGCTGATGCTTTACATAGTTTCCAACAAGGAATCTAAATAAGGTTCAGCTTACGTAACTACAAAACTTGAAGGAAAGCGTAATTGCACAAAAGGTGCAATACCTAGTTAAGGAGAAATTATGGGACGCGCAGTAGGTATTGATTTGGGAACAACCAACTCTTGCATTGCTACTCTTGAAGGTGGCAGCCCAACAGTTATTGTAAACGCTGAAGGCGCACGTACCACGCCATCTGTTGTGGCATTCAGCAAGTCTGGCGAAATCTTGGTTGGTGAAGTTGCTAAGCGTCAGGCTGTAACAAACGTTGATCGCACGATTAGCTCAGTAAAGCGCCACATGGGCACTGATTGGACTGTTGATATCGACGGCAAGAAGTGGACTCCACAAGAGATTTCTGCACAGGTTTTGATGAAGTTGAAGCGCGATGCTGAAGCTTACTTGGGTGAGCCGGTAACCGATGCCGTTATTACATGCCCAGCATACTTCAACGATGCTCAGCGTCAGGCAACTAAGGATGCAGGTAAGATTGCAGGCTTGAACGTGCTTCGTATTATTAACGAACCAACTGCTGCAGCTTTGGCTTACGGCCTTGAAAAAGGCAAGGAAGACGAGCGCATTTTGGTATTCGACTTGGGTGGCGGTACTTTCGATGTGTCCTTGCTTGAAATTGGTAAGGATGACGACGGATTCTCCACAATTCAGGTGCAAGCAACTAACGGCGATAACCATTTGGGTGGCGACGACTGGGATCAGAAGATTATCGACTGGCTCGTTGGCGAAGTTAAGAACAAGTATGGCGTTGATTTGAGCAAGGATAAGATTGCTTTGCAGCGCTTGAAGGAAGCTGCTGAGCAGGCAAAGAAGGAACTTAGCTCTTCTACTTCTACCTCAATTTCTATGCAGTACTTGGCAATGACTCCTGACGGCACTCCAGTGCATTTGGATGAGACTTTGACTCGTGCTCACTTTGAGGAAATGACTTCCGACTTGCTTGGCCGCTGCCGTACTCCATTTAACAACGTTCTTTCTGATGCTGGTATTTCAGTAAGCCAGATCGATCACGTGGTTCTTGTTGGTGGTTCAACTCGTATGCCAGCTGTGAAGGATTTGGTGAAGGAACTTACAGGCGGTAAGGAAGCTAACCAGTCCGTGAACCCAGATGAGGTTGTTGCAGTTGGTGCAGCCGTTCAGTCGGGCGTTATTAAGGGAGATCGCAAAGACGTTCTGCTTATTGATGTAACTCCACTTTCCTTGGGTATTGAAACCAAGGGTGGAATTATGACAAAGCTTATCGATCGCAATACTGCTATTCCTACGAAGCGCTCGGAAGTATTCTCTACTGCTGAAGACAATCAGCCATCCGTGTTGATTCAGGTTTACCAGGGCGAACGTGAGTTTGCTCGCGATAACAAGCCTCTTGGCACTTTTGAGTTGACTGGAATTGCTCCAGCTCCTCGTGGCGTTCCGCAGATTGAAGTTACTTTCGATATTGATGCTAACGGCATTGTGCACGTTTCCGCTAAGGATAAGGGCACTGGTAAGGAACAGTCCATGACTATTACCGGTGGTTCTGGTTTGCCAAAGGACGAAATTGACCGCATGGTGAAGGAAGCTGAAGCTCACGAAGCTGAAGATAAGAAGCGTAAGGAAGAAGCTGAAGTTCGCAACCAAGCAGAAGCCTTTGCTTACCAGACTGAAAAGCTCGTGAACGACAATAAAGACAAGCTTTCCGATGAAATCTCTAAGGAAGTTACCGACAAGGTTAATGCTTTGAAGGAAGCTTTGAAGGGTGACGACGTTGAGAAGATTAAGTCTGCTCAAAGCGAGTTGATGACTTCTGCTCAGAAGATCGGTCAGCAGCTTTACGCTCAGCAGGGTGCTGCTGGTGCCGAAGCTGGTGCTCAGTCTGCTGCTGGTGCTCAGGCTGGCTCTGCAGCTAAGGATGATGATGTAGTTGACGCCGAAGTGGTGGACGACGACAAGGACGATAAGGACAACAAGTAATGTCCGACTTTAACGCCAACGAATATTTGCAAGATATGGAAGATGCTGACTCGCTGGATGTAAAAGCTACAGGTGATTCTGCGAAATCGTCTGCGCAATCTTCATCGAAAGCTGCTGAAGGTGCAAATCCTGCAGAAACGAAAGCTGACGCGAAAGCTGATGCTAACGTTTCTGCGAATTCCGCAAATTCTGAGGATACGGCGAATTCCACTGAATCTTCAGAATCGAAAGACAGCCAAGACGCAGATAGCGGCAGTTTAACTCCCTTAGGTAAAGCTAAGAAAGAAGCTGCAGAGTACTTGGAAGCGTTACAGCGAGAGCGTGCTGAGTTTATAAACTTCAGAAATCGTTCTGCCAAAGAGCAGGATCGTTTCAGACAGCATGGAATTATTGACGTGCTGACAGCATTGCTTCCAGCATTGGATGATATTGACCGCATTCGCGAGCATAGCGAAATGGATGATTCGTTCAAGGCTGTTGCAACTAAGATAGATAAGGCTTTTGAAAAGTTTGGTGTGGAAAAGTTTGGTGAAAAGGGCGAAGATTTTGACCCGACCAAGCATGATGCAATTTTGCACAGACCAGATCCAGACGCTACAAAAGAAACTGTTGATGCTGTAGTTGAAGCAGGATATCGAATAGGAGATCGCGTTATTCGCGCCGCTCGTGTGGTCGTTTCTTCACCACAGCAATGACTAACGAAACTCTTTCGTGACTTTATTGCATAACTTGCTCGTGCTGACTCATAAGAGTTGGCACGAGCAGCCTATATTTGGTCAAAAGCGAAATAGCCAATGTGCTTGTGAAGAAAGGAGGCACAAATGGCTGAAAATGAATGGTTAGCTAAGGATTTTTATAAGGTTCTCGGTGTCTCCAAAGACGCAGATGAGGCAACGATTACTAAAGCGTATCGCAAACTTGCTCGTAAATATCACCCTGATTTAAACAAAACAAAAGAAGCTGAAGAAAAATTTAAGGATGTTTCTGAAGCTTATGACGTATTAAAAGATAGTCAAACTCGCCAACGTTACGATGCTATCCGTCAATTTGGTGCTGGTGGTGCTCGTTTCGCTGGAGGAGCAGGTGGTGCTGGCGGTTTCGATGCGTCGAGCTTCTCGGACATTTTCTCCATGTTCAACGGCGGCTCTGGCATGGGTGGTATGGGCGGAAACGGTTCGCGCATTCGCTTTACATCCAACGGTGCTGGACCAAATATGAGCGACATTTTCTCCATGTTTGGTGGAGGTCAGCGCTCTCAAGATTCAGCAGGATTCCAAGGTGCGAGTGGCTTTGGTGGTGAGAGGTATTCTCAATCGCAGGAAGCTGACGTGCCTGAAGTTGGCGAAGATATAACAACCGATATAAAGCTCACATTTAAGCAAGCTTTTAAAGGCGCTACAGTATCGTTGCGTGCGGCTGGTGAAACTTTTAAAACGCATATTCCAGCTGGTGTAAAAACCGGACAGAAAATTCGTTTGAAAGGAAAAGGCAAGCTAGGCAAGTTCGGTGGTGCTGCAGGTGACTTGTACTTGCATGTTCAAGTAGAAGCATCAGATAAATTTACTTTGCGAGGCGACGATTTGATTTCTACATTGCCGCTAACGTTAAGTGAAGCAGTTCATGGCGCAAAAGTTAGCATAAACGACGTAGACGGCAATCCTGTTACTTTCAAAGTTCCAGCTTGTGTTTCAAGCGGTGATGAAGTTCGTGTAGAAGGTGCTGGAGTGCCTGGAAAGAATGGCAATTTTGTTGGTGTTGTGCAGATTCGTTTGCCAAAGCGTTCGAGCATGTCTCTTAGGCGCGTTGCAAAAGAATTTGATAAAACTGCTGGCGAAACTTATGCTGAAGAAATTAAAAAATTAAGACAAAACTAAGTTAACAATAATTTAGTAGGTTAAACACTGTTGAATTGCTTGTAACAGTGCTTTAAACATACTAAAAAGGGCAAAGGAAGGCGTGCTATGACACCAATAACGCGTGAAACTAAAGCACTGTATGAAATGTGTGCAGTTGCTTTAGTGCGTGGTACTGCAACGCTTGACGGGGCAGATGAAGTAGGATTTGTTCTTGATTTGCCAATATTTACCGTAAGCCATGTGGCACGCCTAACCAATACGCATCCGCAAACTTTACGACAGTATGATCGGCTTCATTTAATAATGCCGCATAGAACTGAAGGTGGCGCTCGCCGCTATTCTTTGCGAGATATAGACAGGATTGTGCAAACTCAGCATTTAAGCCAAAATGAAGGCATTAATCTTGCTGGCATCATGCAAATACTTGATTTGCAAGAAGAAAATCGACAGCTTAAAAGACAAGTAAGGCATTTGTTAGATTCTGCAGAGTCTTCAGAGCGCAACATTTTTGCTGCAAATGCGGATGGTGACATTGTGGAAATGCAGCGTTCTCGCAATGCGCGTCGCTGGAGGCGAGATATTCTTACAGAGAGACGAGCGTTACCTTCGTCGTATTCTTCGGAAAGCTATAACAGTAATTATAAAAATCGAAAGTCTTCGGATGAAAAATCTGTGGTGTTGTGGAGAGCGTGGAGCATATAGTAACGTAGGCATGGCTACTTATTGTGCTTTTAGAAATTAGTGAGAACTAGCGAGAAGAATTAGTTAGCGAGAATTAACGAGAAGAATTAATAGTGCGAAAAGTAATACAGAATTAGTGTGAAAAATGATGCACTATAAAAGCTAAAGCAAATATATGCAATATGAAGGATTGTGAATGGCTGAACAGACGACGAATGTGTGTGCAAATACTCTTAACTCTAGTGAAGAAAAACATGTGTTGCGTGCAGTTTTTTGGGACATGGATGGCACTCTTATAGATTCCGAGCCGTATTGGCATGAGTCGGAATTTTATTTAGTAAAAAAATACGGTGGATATTGGGATGAAGATTTAGCTTGGGAATGCTCTGGCGGATCCCTTGACACTGTTGCCAATAAGATGATTCCAAGTGGTACAAAACTTACAGTAGAAGAAATTGGCAAAGGCATGGTTGATTACGTTGCTGCTCGTGAAGCTGAATCCGTGCCTTGGGTTCCAGGAGTTTTAGACGTGCTTAAAAGTCTTACGGATGCTGGCATTCCTTCAATTTTGGTTAGCAATTCGCCGCGTTGTTTGGTTGAAAATATTGTGAATCATGCTCCAGAAGGTGCTTTCGCTGGGTACGTGTGTGGAGATGATGGATTTAAGCCGAAGCCTAGTGCTGAGCCTTATCTTGCTGCAGGGAAAATGGTTGGCATTGAGGGCACGGATGAGGAAGTTGCAAAGCAGATGGCTAATTGCATTGCCATAGAAGATTCTCTATCTGGTCTTACTGCTGCAATTAATTCCGGAGCAACTGTAATTGCGCAAACAGGTTTTTCGCGCGCAAACATATCTGAAAGCAAGCATCATGCAGAACTTAACGGTTATGAAAATGTTACTGCTAAAATGCTTGAGAACATTGTTTTGAGCCGAAACTAATTAATAAACTAGCAAAACTAATTAACAAACTATTTAGCTATTTATTTAGCTATTTACTTAGCTAGCTATTCACATATCTGTTTGTAAATTAGCTACAGTTTTGTTTATAAATAGCTACAGTTAATTTACTAGTTTCCTCCAGTTGTGTCATAGTTATTGTCGTAACTATGACCGCCAGAATTATTGTCGTAGCTGCCAACGCCGCCCGATGATGAATCGTCATGACCATACAGCTGGCTATCAAGGTCTAAAGTTTTATCTTTGTCTTTGTCCTTATCCTTGTTTTTATCTTTATCTTCATCCTCGGTTTTTGCGTGCGTGATTGCGCGTTGTTCGCCTAATCCCCATTTTCCATCAGGCCCGCCAATTTTGCCTGTGTCTTTTGCTTCAGGGAATTTAGTATTCGGTGTTCCTATCACCGCTTGACGCATGTATCTTGTAAACAAGTGCACAGGGTAGTCGCTTCCTCCAAGATATCCGTGGAACGGTTTAATTACTTGTGGACTACCTTTTGCATCTGGATTCCATATAGCAAATGCGGTAACAATATTTGGCGTAAATCCTACAAAGCTACCAGCAGTTTCGTCGTTTGCTGTTCCAGTCTTTCCTGCAATTTCTCTACCTACAGAGCGAGCTTCGGTTGCTGTACCATGTTGCACTACGCCAATCATTGCTTTTGTAGCTAAAGCGGCATCAGCTGGTGAGAATACTTGCTTTCCAGCCGTTGGTGCGCGGTAGAACTCTTTACCGTCAGGATTTTTTACGCTGGCAACAATATGCAGATCTGGGCGTCTTCCTTGGTTTGCAAATGTTGCATATGCGCGCGCGATTTCGCTTACATGTACAGAATCATTTCCAAGAACAGTAAACGGATTATTACCATTGACGCGGTCAGGGTTTAAACCTGCCATAACTGCAGTATTAGCAATTTTCTTAGCACCAAGTTTACTTTGCAAATCCATATATACTGTGTTCACAGAATTTGCAGTTGCGCTATATAAGTTAATTGTGCCGTAGCTCATGTTTGCAAAGTTTCCAACAGGCTTATCAATACCATCAAACTTGCGTGGAGAATTGCCATTGAACATTGTATCCAAGCTAGTGCCAGCCTGAATTGCTCCCATAAGCGCAAAAGGCTTCATAGTAGAGCCTGGCTCGTAAAGCGCTTGTGTAGCGTTATTAAGCTGTTTCTTTAGATAATCGTCTCCTGCGTAAACGGAAATGATTGAACCATCTTTTGCGTTTATTGAAATTCCGCCAACTTGCAGTCCTTCTGGCACAATTCCTCGTCCATCTTGAGAAGGACTTGCAACTTTGAACATTAAATCTTGCTTAGCTTTATCGATAGTAGTAATAATGCGATATCCGCCGCTGTCAAGATCTTCCTGCGTAAAAGCACCATTCCTAGTTAACTCATCGCGAACCATATGCAATAAGTAACCTTGTTGACCTGCGTAAATGTTTTGAGTCGTCTGAGTAATAGTTTTAGGCATTTTTGCTTGCGCTGCTTGAGAAGCTGTAATGTAGCCATCTTCTTTCATAATGCGTAACACGCGCTTAAAGCGAATGCCTGCTTCTTTTGGACCAATTGCAGGATCCCAGCTACTTGGTGCTGGAATAATACCTGCTAAAAGTGCAGCTTGCGAAAGTGACAAATCTTTTGCTTCTATACCGAAATATGCTTTAGCTGCAGCTTGAATTCCGTATGCTCCTCTACCCAAGTAAATAGTATTCATATAATTGCAAAGTACTGTATCTTTATCTTGGGTTTGCGCAATTTTCAAAGCTAAAATAGCTTCTTTTAGTTTTCCAAAATAAGTTTTTGTTTCACCGAGATAATATCTTTCCGCATATTGTTGCGTAATAGTTGAGCCGCCCCAACGCCCGTGCTTTGTAACGTTATGAAGTAATGCGCGTCCAATTCCTTTAAAATCTATTCCGCCATCGTGGTAGAAGGAACGATTTTCTGAAGCAACTATTGCTTTACCAACATATTTAGGTAGTACTGAACAATTGATAATTTCGCGATTTTGCTCAGCAAAAGAGCCTAATTCAGTTTTGCCATCTGAATAGTACACTTTCGTCTTATCTGCCATAGCAACTTTGTCTGGTGCAGGTATATCTGTAGTTGCGTACAGATAAGCAAAAACAATTGTGCCTAGCAAAATTGGTACAAAAATAACGATAAGTGCCCAAAAAATAATAGGATGTCTGCCTCGCCAAGTTCTACGACGCCTTCTGCGTGTTGCTGCGCGAGAACGTTCGAATCTCGAATTACGGCTGCTTTTGTTTGATTCAAAAGAATACGAATGTGGACGGTATGAGTCTTGTCCGCTTGGTGGGACAGATGAAGGCATATTCGTATTTTTTTGTGATTGTGACGATATGCTTCGAGTAGCTTTCTCATGCGAAGTAGACGCTCGTCTTCCATCTTTACGTGCAACCATACATTCCACCGTAGCGTCCGGTGTTGAATTTTTCTACAAAACAGCATGTTTTTGTTTAGAAAAGATTAAAAATATTGAATATTAGTACATATTTGTTAAAGCAATAGTATTATGAAATGTGTATGGTGCGGCATAATGTAATGTCGCTTATTTTGCAGGGCAAGGAGTCTATATGAGCATCCGCGTTGCCATTGCCGGTGTCGGCAATTGTGCTTCGTCGCTGGTTCAGGGCGTTGAATATTACAAAAACGCTGATGACGGTGAGAAAATTCCAGGGTTGATGCACGCTGTATTTGGTCAGTATCGTGTGCGCGATATTGAGTTTGTTGCGGCGTTTGATGTTGATTCTCTAAAGGTTGGGCATGATTTAAGTGAAGCAATTGGCGCTTCACAAAATAACACAATTCGTTTTGCTGATGTACCAAATTTGGGTGTAGAAGTATTGCGTGGTCCAACTTATGACGGTCTTGGTGATTACTACCGTGAAATGATTGATGAGTCCGAGGCTGAACCTGTTGACGTTGCTCAAGTTTTGCGAGATAAGCATGTGGATGTGCTTGTTTCTTATCTTCCAGTAGGATCTGAGCAAGCCGATAAAGCTTATGCGACTGCTGCGATGGAAGCTGGCTGTGCATTTGTAAACTGCCTGCCAGTCTTCATTGCTTCTGATCCTGAGTGGGCACAAAAATTCCGTGATGCAGGAGTTCCTATTATTGGCGATGACATTAAAAGTCAGGTAGGTGCAACTATTACTCACCGCGTTATGGCTCGACTTTTTGAGGATCGCGGTGTGCGTTTGGATCGCACGTATCAGCTGAATGTTGGCGGAAATATGGACTTTATGAACATGCTTCAGCGTTCAAGACTTGAATCTAAAAAGATTTCTAAGACTCGTGCAGTAACTTCAATCGTGCCTCATGAAATGGATGAGCATAATGTTCATATTGGGCCTTCAGACTACGTAGCTTGGTTGGATGATCGCAAGTTTGCTTTCGTGCGTTTGGAAGGTACTACTTTTGGTGATGTTCCTTTGAATTTGGAGTACAAGCTTGAGGTTTGGGATTCTCCAAATTCTGCCGGAATTGTTATCGATGCTGTTCGAGCCGCAAAAATTGCTTTGGATCGCAAGCTTTCTGGTCCGGTTTTGGCTCCAAGTTCATACTTTATGAAGTCTCCTGCAGTTCAGCATGAAGATAGTGAAGCTCGCCAATTAGTTGAACGCTATATTGCTGGTGATGTTGAAGCTAACGAGTCTCAGCTTGATGAAGATACTGAATTTGCAAAAGAACATGGCAAGAGTGTGTGGCGCGCATAATTTATTACTACTCGACATGTAGCGAAAATCGTGTAATATAGATAAAGCCTCCGTGTGGCACTAAGTCACCCAATCCCCCCAGGGCAGAAATGCAGCAAGGGTAAGTGGCCTCTGGTGGGTGCGCGGAGGTTTTATTATGCGTAAAACTAGCGCGGTCGTAAATACTGTCGTAAAGTCTAAAGTATGAGTGAAGAATTTGCAGGAATTCAATCCAATAGCATTGACAATCAGCATGATGATTCTGCTGGAGAAAGTGATGCGCTGCCGGTAGGTGGAACTTCGCAAGATATTAATCGCAACAGTGAAGGTAGTGACTATTCGCATCCTTTGGATTCGATTAATACGATTACGCCATTTTCCCCAATCTCATCTGAGGATAATGACGAAAAAATATCGCCTTTATTTCCAGAAAATACTGAAGAGAAATCTTCTAAACAGTCTGTAAAACAGTTTGTGAAACAAACTAAACGTCAATCTGATTTGTCTGATTTGTCTGATTTGTCGTATTCAACTAATCAGTTATCTTTTGAAGATTCTTCATCGGATGCAGATGATATTGATCAGCTTGATCCGCTCGTAAAGCGTCCTCGAATATCTACCATATTGTGGTGTGTTGCTATTGCAATTGTTTTCCTGGCTTCTGCTGCGTTCATATGGTTTATTAGTGTGCAAACAGTACTTGGTCAAAGCTATGAAGAAATGGTAATTGATGGATTTGGCTCTCATGGTATGCCGTCTTGGCTTGCATTTTGCTTGCGACCTATAAGCGTTTCTATGGTTGTTATAGTTACTGGCATAATAATTGCTCTTGTTTCACTCATAGTAGTTTGTATTCGTAAACGTTGGTGGCTTCTTGGTCAATGTGCTGGAATTATTATTCTTTCGGCTGCTGCTGAACCATTGAAAAAAATTCTTCCGCGCCCAATGCTTATAAGTATTGAATATTTGTCTGCAAATTCAGCACCTTCAGGTCATACCCTACTTATTACTGCATCATGTGCGTTGCTTATTTGTGTAGTTTCGCGTGTTTGGCGCGCATGGGCGTCAGTAGTTGCAGCTTTTATAAGCATTCTTGTGGAACTTTCTTTGGTTGCAGCACATTGGCATAGAGTTTCTGACGTTCTTATGTCATTACTTATCGTTGGTGCTGTAACGCTTATTATGCTCGCATGCACTCGCAGTAGTGGAATGGATATGCCAGCTTATCGACGTTCCTCAATTAGCGTTCAAATTGTAGGAAGCTCTATGATTACGATTGGTGTGTTGGCGTGTTTGTATGCACTTTATTTAATATGGCAAATTCTTCCTGGTGTTGATATTTTTGCTCAATGGGCTGCAAGCGTATCTTATGTAGCAACTTATTGGCTGATTATAGGCGTGTCTTTGCTTGTTTTTGGCGTAATTATGGTAATGCGTCACTCTACAGCTTCGCCGTTGAGTAGGCTTGGATTAGTAGGCGCTCCGCCAACGCCTCCATCTGCTTCTAAGTAATATTGTCTACTCTATCTGCTTTTATCCACCGAGGTGGAATGTAATAGACGTATAACTTAAGTTGCGATACAGTTAGCGTGAAACATATAGTTCGGAATTATATGTTCGATTGTGTTAGGAAAGGAGCGAATATGGCAGCACAGAATAAGCTAGTCATTGTGGAGTCTCCCACGAAAGCGCGAAAAATTGGCGGGTATTTAGGCAATGGATATACCGTCATGGCTTCAGTTGGGCATATTCGCGATCTCGCTCAGCCAAGCCAAGTTCCAGCCTCACGCAAAGCGGCGTTTGGTAAGTTTGGTGTAGATGTCGATCATGGTTTTGCGCCATATTACGTAGTTGGCTCAGATAAAAAGAAAACTGTTTCCGATTTAAAGTCTGCGCTCGCAAAAGCTGACGAATTATATCTGGCAACTGATGAGGATCGCGAAGGTGAAGCTATTGCGTGGCATTTGGTAGAAGCATTGAAGCCAACTGTGCCAGTAAAGCGCATGGTGTTTCATGAGATTACTAAGGATGCAATTCAAGCCTCGCTCAGTAATACTCGAAATGTTGACGACAATATGGTTGACGCGCAAGAAACTCGTCGTGTGTTAGACCGTTTGTATGGATATGAGCTTTCTCCTGTTTTGTGGAGAAAAGTTGGTCCTGGTCTTTCTGCTGGACGCGTGCAGTCTGTTGCTACTAGGTTGATTGTTGAGCGTGAACGCGAGCGTATGGCGTTTACTAAGGCGTCTTACTGGGATATTAGCGCGATTTTAAGTTCTAAAGGCTCAGATGGTGAAAGTGTTGATTTTGAAGCGCGTATGAGCGAGCTTTCTGGTCGCCGTCTGGCTGGTTCTAAAGATTTCAATTCAAAAGGTGAGTTGGTTTCTACAAAAGATGAATCACAAAAAGCTTTGCATGTTGATGCTGATTTTGCATCTAAGCTTTCTAAAGCTCTTGAAAATTCAGATTTTGTAGTTGACTCTATGGAAACGAAGCCGTATCATCGTCGTCCTTTGCCACCTTTTACTACATCAACTTTGCAGCAAACTGCTGGAAACCGACTTTCAATGAGCTCTCGCCAAACTATGCGAGCTGCGCAATCTTTATACGAAAACGGCTATATCACTTACATGCGTACGGATTCCGTAACGCTTTCCAAAGAAGCTATCGAAGCTGCTCGTAGTGCCGCTCGTGCAGCGTTTGGCGACGAGTATGTTTCGCAATCTCCTAAGCAGTATGCAACTACGTCTGCAGGAGCGCAGGAAGCTCATGAATGTATTCGCCCTGCTGGAGCGCGTTTCTTAAGTCCGGACGAGCTTGCAGATAAATTACCTGCGGATCAGCTGAAATTGTATACGCTTATTTGGCAACGAACCCTTGCGTCACAAATGGCTGATGCTACAGGTTTTACAGCAACTGTTAAGTTAAATGCTTCTGCTGGAGAATATGGAGAAGCTTTGTTCCAAGCTTCTGGAACAGTAATTACTTTTGCTGGTTTTATGAAGGTTTTTGGCAATGCACATGCATCTGAAGGTGAAAGCGATAAGGCGCTTCCTCAAATGCAAGCTGGGGATATTCTTGAAGCTAAAAGTGTTAGTGCGGATTCTCACGAAACTCAGCCTCCTGCAAGATATACTGAAGCTTCTTTAGTTAAAACTTTGGAAGCTAAGGAAATAGGCCGCCCTTCTACTTACGCAACGATTATTTCCACAATTATTGATCGTGGATACGTGTATGAGCGTGGACGTGCGTTAATTCCTTCTTGGCTTGCTTTTGCTGTAATTAAGCTTTTGGAAGCGAATTTCCCGAAGTATGTTGATTACGCGTTTACTGCTGATATGGAAAATGGTTTGGACAGAATTGCGCACGGTGAAGAAACCGGTCGCGATTGGTTAACTAGGTTCTATTTCGGTTCTGGTGAAGGTGCCGCTAATTCCGCTGATGAAGCTCATATTGGTTTGCAACAGCAGGTTGCAGAGCTTGGTGAAATTGATGCGCGTGAAATAAATACCATAGACATTGGCGATGGTTTGCATGTGCGTATTGGACGCTATGGTCCTTACTTGGAAGACATTAAGAATCTTGATGCTGAAGGCAACCCTCGTCATGCTTCTTTGCCAGAAACTTTAGCTCCAGATGAGTTAACTGTTGATGCTGCTCGAGAATTGCTTGAGAATAATGCTGAGGGTCCACGTGTGCTTGGAGTAGATCCAGAAACGGGTGGGAATGTAGAAGTGCGCAATGGTCGTTTTGGGCCGTACGTGGCACTGGTAGAAGAGCAGGATAATGCGGAAGATTCTAAATCTTCTAAGGCTTCTAAGTCTTCTAAGGCTCGTCCAAAAATGGCTTCTTTGTTTAAAACCATGGATCCAGCGACTTTGACTTTGCAAGAAGCGTTGCAACTTTTGAATTTGCCACGTTTTGTTGGCGAATATGAAGAAGTTGACGCAGAAGGTGTTGTAAAACTAGCTCGTATCGAAGCAAATAATGGTCGTTACGGTCCATATTTAACTAAAACATATTCTGCTGTAGATACTTCTGCTGGAGAAACTGTGGAATCTAAGCCGGATACGCGATCTCTTTCTAGTGAAGATGCTATTTTTACTGTTACTTTGCAGGAAGCGAAAGATTTATTTGCGCAACCAAAGTACGGTAAGCGTACTCGTGGTGCCGCCAAGCCGCCTCTTCGTGAGCTTGGTGCAGATCCTGAAACTGGGAAGCCAGTAGTGATTAAGGATGGTTTCTACGGAGCTTATATTACTGATGGCGAAACGAATCGCACTTTGCCAAAGCAGTATACGCCTGAATCGATTGATCCGCAGGATGCATTTGCACTTTTGGCGCAAAAGCGTGCCGCAGGTCCCGTAAAACGCAAAAAGCGCGCGACTAAGAGCACTGCAAAATCTTCTGAAAAGAAGTCTACTGCGAAAAAATCTACCGCAAGGAAAACTTCTACAAAGAAGACTACTTCAAAGAAATCTACCGCTAAAAAAGCATAGGAATGAAATCTAAAGATTAAATAAACCTTGCATATGGAGTCAAAAAATATGGCATCTAAGAATGACGATTTCTCTGATGGCTGCGCTTGCGGAGGAAACTGCGGCTGCAGAAGTGAGCAATCTTATGCAAATAAAGGCTTATTTATTTCTTTTGAGGGCATTGATGGCGTTGGCAAAACTACGCAAGTTGAGGCTCTTAAGGATTATTTGCAATCTTCGGGGCGAGAAGTTGTAGTGACGCGTGAGCCTGGCGGTACGCAGTTGGGTAAAACTTTGCGCGAAATACTCTTGCATGGCACGAGTGTATCTGCCAGAACAGAAGCTTTGCTTTTTGCTGCGGATCGTGCACAGCATGTTGCGCAAGTAATTCGCCCTGCACTTAGCCGTGGTGCAGTAGTAATAACGGATCGTTATATTGATTCTTCGCTTGCTTACCAAGCAGGCGGTCGCGAATTGACTATGGATGATGTGCGAACTTTAAGTGAGTGGGCAACGGATTCGCTGTGGCCTAATCGCACTTATTTGCTAGATATGCAGCCGGAAGATGCTTTTAAGCGTTTGCATCGTGAGCAAGATCGCATGGAATCAGCTGGAATAGATTTCGCACGTCGCACTAGAGAAGCATTTTTAGATTTGGCGCAGGAATCTGCAGATCGTTATCGCGTATTAGATGCAACGTTCTCAGCGAAATCATTATCTGAACTTATTGTGCAAGACGTACATAACTTAATTGAAGAAATTGAAACTAAATAAAGTGGCGAATTTTATAAAGTGAAGAAGTAAAGAAGCTATGCAGGGGGTGAAGCGATGAGTGTGTGGGATAGCGTTATTGGGCAAGAACAGGTAGTTTCGCGATTGCGAAAAATTGCTTGTGCGGATGCTAGCAAAATAGCGCAATCTTGGCTGATTTGCGGAGCTGCTGGCTTCGGTAGTGCGCAAGTTGCGCGCGCTTTCGCTGCAGCTCTCGAAAGTCCGGATCATGGAGAAGGCAGTGATGGAATTAGCGGCGAAAATGAGCTTAGTAAAACTGCCAAAGAAGTTTTAGCAGGATCGCATCCTGATGTGCATACGCTTGCAACAAAAGGCGTAACTCTTAGTATTGACGATGTACGCGAGGCAATTGGGATTTCTGAGCAGATGCCTAGCACTGCTCCTTGGCGAATCATAATTATTGAAGATGTTGACAGAATGTTGGAACGTAGCACAAACGTTCTTCTTAAAGAGATTGAAGAGCCAAGCGAGCATACGATTTGGCTTTTATGCGCTTCAAGTGTTATGGATGTGCTTCCAACAATTCGTTCGCGTACGCAACTTGTGCAATTAGCTACTCCAAACGAGCAGTCTATAGCAGAATATCTTACTAAAAAAACGGATGCGGATAATAAGCTAGCAAATCGTGCAGCCAGGCTTTCTCAAGGAAATATAGCAACTGCTTTTATCTACGCAAGCGATGAGCGTGCTTTAAGTAGGCGAGATGAGCTTATTGCAGGATTGCTCCGTATGCATGATGCTGCCGACGCAATTATGCTTGCTGCAATGCTTATTGACGATGCAAAATCACAAGCAGAAGATGAGGTTCAGCGAAATGTTGAGGCTCAACAAAAAGAATTTCGTAGAATTAACGGATTAGGCGATGAGGATCGCATTCCGCCCAAATTGCGCGCAAGCTACAATGCAATTGGGAAAAAGGATGATATAAAACGTAAAGTAACTCGTGTAAGTCGTGACGTGTTATGCCGTTCTCTTGACGCAATCGATAGCGTGTATAGAGATGTTTTAGTTGTTATTAACGAAGCGCAAAAGTCTTCGCCGATTATAAATCAGGAATACAAGTCTAGAATTGTCCAGTTGGCACAAAGCATGACAGCAAGTAGTGCATTGGATTGTGTTGACAGCATTGCTACTACTCGTCGTCGGCTTTCGAGAAATGGTAACGCAACTCTTGTTTTTGAAGCACTATTTTGCTCACTTTTGCAAAGTCAATAAAATACAAAAGTATCATATCCTCCACGGAAGTGACATATCGCTTGTGCCTATTCTTGGTGAATTTGTTGATTCGCGTCGCATGATTTCCGGTCTAAACTCCATATGTGCAGGTAACCAATGTTGCTCTGATTTGTTAACAGCGGTTAGGCGGATTGCTTCGCGCGCAATTTGCTGATACGGAGGACGGATTGAAGAAAGCTTTGGTTCAGATATTTCTGCCTGTCTGCTATCTCCGTAACCTATTACGAGAACGTCCTGCGGAACTTGCAAAGAAAGCTCATCTAAAGCTAGAAGTGCTCCAAGTGCGACAGCGTCATTTGCGCAAATAACAGCGTCTGGTTTGCGAGATTGTTTAGCGGTAGAATCAGAAAAAAGCCGCATTGTATCCTTGAATCCACGTTGATAAGTAAGTTCTCCAAAAGTTGTCCAATCTGGCTCAGAAAGTAAACTTAATCGGCTTGCAGCAGTCTGAAAATTGGCAAATAAGTTTGCACTTTGTGTGGAGTCAACATTTCCACTTAAATAAGCAATATTATGGGCATCGTGATGCGAAAGATGTATCAAAGCGGCTTCCATCATTGATTCTTGATCCATGCCAACCCAATTCACGTGGAATGAAGTAGTAGTGCCACCAATTTGCACAATGGGAAGATTGTCAACGTAGTTTTCAAGTGTTTTTGTTAAATCACTATTGTTAGATGGCATAACAATAAGACTGTCAACATTATGACCGATAAGCTCTTCTATGCGTTCTTCTTGAGCTTCTGCGTCTTTTCCAGTTCCAACAAGAAGTATTTTATCTATTTCATGAGCTGCTTCATCCAATGCAGAAAGCATATTTACACTGAATGAATCATCTACGTTGCTTGTGCCTATTACTACGCCGATTGTATTAGTTGTGTCACTTCTTAATGCGCTTGCTGCATAATTTACTGAATAATTAAGCTGCTCTGCAGCTTTTCTTACGCGTTTTGCAATATCGTCATCTTTGGCTCGTCTACCAGAAAGTACACGAGATACTGTTGCAATTGAAACTTTTGCAAGAGCTGCTACATGAGTTATGGAGGCGTTTTGATTAGTTTGATTTGTCATATTTGCCCCCGAATAAGTGCGGTGCTGTAATTATTGGTAAACAGCACCGCAAATTGAATATTATTTATTTGTCAGTTTATGTACACTTATTTATTTATATTATTCGCCTTTCGTGACTACGTCGACAAGATTGTTAGCTACATTTTCAGCGTCTTCACCATCAACGGTAATTGTGATTGAATCTCCTTTAGTAATGCCCAATCCCATAATTGAAAGAATGCTATTCGCACTTACAGGGGCACCTTCGCCTTTCGCAATCGTTACAATGCAATTTGAGGACATTGCGGCTTGAGAAAATTCTGACGCTGGGCGAGCATGTATTCCAACTGGGTCTTCAATAGTAACAGTACGAGTTGCAATTGCCATTTTTTCTCCTTTGAATAATAATTAACAAATTCTGCTTTTATTTTTTTATTTTTCATATAAAAGCAAACCATATTTTTTCTTAAGGTTTTTTGTTTGCTATTTTCAACATTAAGTGTAGCATAATTAATTGAAAAATACAGAAAACGTTTTCACTTGTTGTAACAACATTTTTAATGGTGTATAGTTTCATTAGTAAGAAACGTTTACCTACAAGAAATGCTTATGCGGCGTTGCGGCCGTAATAAAGTTTCTAAACCTAAAGGAGGGTTTTAAGTATGGTAATCACTGGTGTTGGCATTGGGCGCTCGATGGCATATGGTGAAGTATTGTGTATGGCACCTGCTTTGCATGAGCCAGAGGATTCTCCTCGTGCTGTTAGTGTGTTGGCTGAGGATGCAAAAAAGGCTGTTAAAAATGCTTTAAATGAAGTAAATAAAGACCTAAACCATCGTGCAAGTGAGGCTCTTGAAGCAAAGGATGAGGGGACTCGAAAGGCAGCACCAATTATGCAAGCTCTTGCACAGATGGCCATAGATCCAGCATTAATAAGTGCAATTGAATCTGGTATTGATAAGGGGAAAACAGCTGAACGTGCCACTTGGGAAGGGTTCGCACAATTTGAAGACATGTTGCGTAATCTTGGTGGTTACATGGCTGAGCGTGCAGGAGATTTGCATGATGTTGGCCAGCGTGTTATTGCATCTTTGATTGGTGTTGAAGCTCCTGGAGTGCCGGAAAGTGATTCGCCTTTTGTACTGGTTGCTAAGGATCTTTCACCTGCTGATACAGCTTCACTTGATTTAAGCAAGGTTCAGGCAATTGTCACTCTTGATGGTGGTCCTACAAGTCACACTGCTATTCTTGCTCGTGCTCGTGGAATTGTTGCTGTTGTTGGAGCACACGATGCCTCTCAGCTGAAGAATCATCAAATTGTTGTAGTAGATGCCGTTAATGGTCATGTTATAAGCAGTCCTAGTGAAGAAGAAATCGCGCATGTTAAAGAGTCTCGTGAGCGTTTAAGCCGCGCTCGTGAATTGCGTGGATTGCCTGGAAGTACAAAAGATGGTCATTTGATTCCTCTTTTGGCAAATGTAGGAAAGCCCTCAGATGCTGTAACTGCTCATGAGTATGGAGCAGAAGGAGTAGGTCTATTCCGAACGGAATTTCTGTTTATTGGTAACGAGCAACCGCCTAGTATAGAAGAACAAACAGAATCTTATACAGAGTTACTATCTCAGTTTGAAGGCAAGAAAGTTGTTATTCGATTGCTTGATGCTGGAGCAGATAAGCCGTTACCATTCTTGACTCCTGAAGATGAACCAAATCCTGCCCTCGGACTTCGAGGTTTGCGTACTCTAAGACAGCATATGGATGTTCTAGATGGTCAGCTGGAGGCATTATCTCGTGCTGATGCTGTGACGAATGCTGACTTATGGGTGATGGCTCCAATGGTTTCAGACGAACATGAAGCAGCATATTTTGTAAAACTTGGTAAATCTAAAGGTCTTAAAAAGGTTGGCATTATGGCCGAGGTGCCTTCTATCGCCCTTGTTGCCGAGGAGGTTGCTCAAGTCGCTGATTTTGTATCTATCGGAACGAATGATTTGACGCAATACACTCTTGCAGCAGATAGAACCCTTGGGTCTGTTTCTAATTATCAAACTGCTTGGCACCCTGCAGTGTTGCGCGCGATCAAAATGATTGCAGACGCTGGTAACGCACATGCTATGCCAGTCGGAGTGTGTGGAGAAGCTGCAGCAGACCCAGACTTAGCGGTTGTTCTTACAGGTCTCGGTATTAACTCGCTTTCTATGACGCCGGTTGCTTTGGACGATGTTCGAGCAGAACTTGCTCAAACTACATTTGATGAAGCTAAGGCTAAAGCTCATGATGCTTTAGCTGGAAAGTTCTACCACTCAATCATGCAAGAATAAGCTAAGGGAGTAATTCAAAATATGATCGTTACGAAAAACATTAAAAATTCGATTACCAATCAGAAATAATCAAGAATAATTAACATGCTTAGAAAAGAGAAAATATGAGTACTGATATTGATGAGCTTCTCCCGGATTCTGCAGTAAACCTTGATATTGCAGCGAAGGATTGGCGTGATGCTATTTGTCTTGCAGGCAATGCTTTGAAGGAGTCTGGCTTTACTACTGATGAATATACGAATCAGATGATTGAAACAGTTGAGAAAATGGGCCCGTATATTGTTATTGCCCCAGGCTTGGCTTTGGCACATTCGCGCCCGTCGGAAGCAGTGTTAAAAAGTGGTTTGAGCTGGATTCGTTTAAGTACGCCTGTTAAATTTGGTAACACTGCCAACGATCCGGTCTCTTTAGTAATTGGTCTTGCAGGTCACGATGAAAATGAGCATATTGGCGTTATGTCCGCGGTTGCTGCAGCTTTGTCTAATCCTGTGAAGACTAGAGAACTTGCACAAGCAAAAAACGCTAAAGAAATTCGCGCAATTCTTAAAAGTTAAATACTAAAGAATTAATTAATTTTGCAAAATTAAAAAAATACAACTCAACGAAAGAGGTTATTTATGAATATTCTATGTGTATGCGGAAACGGCATTGGCACGTCTGTACTTTTAAAAATCAATGTTGAGGCTGCGGCAGCAGACTTAGGTCTTGATGTTACAGTTACTACTTCCGATGCGGGAAGTGCAAAAGGTACTGCGAATATGAATGATCTTGTGCTCACTTCTCCTCAGCTTGCTCCAGAGCTTGAGGGCACTACCACTCCTGTAGAAACAATTGAAAATTTCATGGATGTTGAAGAGGTGAAGGGTGTGCTTGAGCGTTACGCATAAATTATGTGTAACAAATAAACGTTTGATTATGCTGATTACGTGCTTACTGCTTTGGCATAGTCGTGCTGTTATTTCATGCGCTATTCGCTTTTTCTAAATAAAAAGAAGGAAATAAGATGAACATTGTAGTTCAGGTTTTAAATTTCATAAGTCAGCAGATTTTGAATGTGCCGGCTTATTTGATTGGTATTATTGCGGCAATCGGTCTTATCGCACTCAAACGTAGTGCAGGACAAGTGATTGCAGGCGGCTTAAAAGCTGCTATGGGTTACCTCATTTTGGGTGCAGGTGCTGGCGTTGTTGTTGGTGCACTTGCTCCATTTGGTGACTTGGTTTTGAAGTCTACTGGTGCTCATGGTGTTGTACCTGCGAATGAGGTTATTACTGCTCAGGCTGCAGGTCAGTACGGTGCTACTTCTGCATACATTATTGTGCTCAGCTTCGTTCTTATGCTTCTTGCTGCACGCTTTACTCCTTTGAAGTACATATTCTTGACTGGTCACCACATGGTGTTTATGTCTATGCTTTTGGCTCTAGTTCTTTCCGTTGGTTTTGGTGCAGGCAACCAGTTGCTTATTGTTATTGTCGGCTCTGTCATTATGGCAACGGTTATGGTTGTTCTGCCAGCTTTTGCGCAGCCTTTTATGAACCGTATTACTGGTAGCGATAAGCTCTCGATTGGTCACTTTAACTCTTTAAGCTACATTGTTTCTGGTGCTGTTGGTGCTGCTGTTGGTAAGAAGTCTAAGTCTACTGAAGATATTAACTTCCCTAAGGGTTTGAGCTTCTTGCGTGATTCAATGGTCTCCACGACTTTGTTGATGGTTGTGCTGTATTTGGTATTCGCAGTGTGGGCTTCGGTTGTGTTGCCAGTAAAGGAACTCTTCAAGATTTTCGCGTCTCACCCTACGGACTATAGTGCCTTCTACATGGCGGCTTTTGCTCAGGCTTTGCAATTTGGAATTGGTGTTAGTGTCATCCTTTATGGTGTTCGTATCATTTTAGGTGAATTGGTTCCTGCATTCCAGGGCATTGCTAACAAGGTCGTTCCAGGCGCTCGTCCAGCATTGGATATTCCAATCGTATTCCCATACGGTGCTAATGCTTCTCTTATTGGCTTCTTGTCTTCCTTCGTTGGAGGTCTTGTAGCTCTCGGACTTATTGCAATTTGGATGGGTCCAGCTTGGGGATTGGCATTGATTCTCCCAGGAATGGTGCCTCACTTCTTCGATGGTGGTGGTGCAGGCGTGTTTGGTAATGCAACCGGTGGTCGCCGTGGTGCTATTCTCGGTGGTTTTATTAACGGTTTAATTATTACATTCCTTCCAGCAGTATTGCTTACTGTTATGGGTTCCTTCGGCTTGGCAAACTCCACCTTCGGCGATGCTGACTTTGGTTGGGTTGGCACTGTTGTTGGTAACTTCGCTCACCTCGGTGCAGGCGTTGGTGCTATAAGCTTGATTATTGTTGCTGTTATTCTGTTTGCCTTGGCTTGGGTATGGCAGGTTAAGGTTGTTAACACTGGCTGGCTTCCTGCAGTAAAGCATGCTGAGTTCATTGAAGGAATTAAGAAGCAAGAGCGTGCTGCTAAGAAAGCAGCTGTGGCAGCTAAGGCTGCTGAAACTCATGAGGAGGCTGCTACAAAATAAATAGAGTACAGTAAAAAATTACATTTTAGTTAATGCGCCCAGTTTAGATTTTTCTGGGCGCACGTTTTATATTGACCGTCAAATTATGCAGTTAGCGTTGTTTCTTAGTGTTGTTTTTGCTTGAGTGCCACGATCTGCTTGAACAATTAGATTGCGCTAACGTTTGCGTTTATTTGTTACTCGCGCAGTTGATTAGTGTTGTGTAATGGTAGATACTTAAATTATGAATATTTCTACAGATTTCACTACCATTCCGGATGATTATTCTAAAGCTGCGCCGGAGCAGAATAAGATCAGCGGAGTTCCAGTAGTTTCTTTCCCATTTTACGTTGATAATATGCCATCTTTCGTGCATTATTTGCATTGGCGTTTTGTTGACGACGATGCAATACCGGTATGCGGTTTTGAATGGATTCACTGGACTGCCGCGAACGTGCCTGTTGAAGCGTTAATGTTTGATTTTAATGATTCTCACGCTTTACAAATACCGGAAGATTTTTCTCGCACAATGACTTCTATGATTCCGGAAGCTCTTCAAGGTCGTAACTCGCAAGCAAGCAGATTTATTGGTTGCAATGATTCAGCAATTACTATGCGATACAACGGCCCTCAGCCTCCTGATAAAGATCACGAATACATGTTTGAAGTTTTTGGCACAGAAAAGCCTTTGCCAAATCTTAAGCCGGGATTCTACATGAATGAATTGTTACGCGAAGTAAGAAATGTAACTTCAGGTGTAGATGCTGGTGGAATGTTCCTTACTGGTAAAGCCTAAACGCAAGCACGAGAGCAACCAATTAGGTTAGCAGTTAACGCCTAAGCGTTAGAATCAAACAGTAACAAATCTAAAAATAAAATATAAAATCTAAAAACAGAGGATGCAAATATGGCATGCACAACAATTCTTGTTGGTAGAAAAGCAAGTTACGACGGATCCACGCTTATTGCGCGTAACGAAGACTCAGCAAATGGCGAGTTTAATCCGAAGCGTTTAGTGGTAGTAAAGCCGGAAGATCAACCTCGCGTTTATAAGTCTGTTCTTAGCCACGTAACAGTCGAGTTGCCGGATAATCCAATGCAATACACAAGCGTGCCAAATGCAGACTTGCGCGAAGGAATTTGGGGAGAAGCTGGCGTTAACGAAGCAAATGTTGCAATGAGCGCAACTGAAACGCTTACGTCCAACGAGCGCGTGTTAGGCGCAGATCCAATGGTTGAACTTCAAAAAGAACAAGGCAAAGTTGGAGATGCTGACTACAAGCCGGAAGTGCCGGGTGGAATTGGCGAAGAAGATTTCTTAACGCTTGTTTTGCCTTATATTCGTAGCGCTCGCGAAGGCGTTGAGCGTTTGGGTGCATTGCTTGAAAAGTACGGCACTTATGAGATGAATGGCGTTGCATTTTCGGATGTGAACGAGATTTGGTGGTTTGAAACTGTCGGTGGTCATCATTGGATTGCTAAGCGTGTGCCGGATGAAGCTTATGTTGTTATGCCAAACCAGCTCGGAATTGACGAGTTCGATTTAGATGATGCTTTTGATCTTCAAGAAGAGCATATGTGCTCGGCTGATTTGCTTGAGTTTATTGAAGAAAATCACTTGGATTTGTCGGTGGAAAACGCTTCTCCGTTTAACCCTCGTGATGCTTTTGGCTCTCATTCGGATGCTGACCACGTGTACAACACTCCTCGCGCATGGTTCATGGAGCGCTTCTTGAATCCGTATGACGAAGTGTGGGATGGTAAAGACGCTGATCATCGTCCGGACAGCAACGATATTCCTTGGGCTCGCCAGCCTGAGCGTAAAGTGACTGTTGAGGATATTAAGTACGTTTTAAGCTCTCACTATCAGGGCACTGAGTATGATCCTTACGGCAATCTTGGAGATGAGCATACTCGTCATATGTTGCGTCCAATCGGAATTAATCGCCAAAGCGAGCTTGCTGTAATGCAAATCCGCCCTTACATGCCGGAAGCAATGCGTGCAATTCAGTGGATTACTTACGGTTCTAATCCTTTCAATTCTTTGATTCCGTTCTATCCAAACGTAAATCGCACTCCAAAGTATTTGGAAGATACGACTACTCGCGTAACAAGCGAAAACTTCTATTGGGAGAATCGCATTATTGCTGCTCTTGCGGATGCCGCATTTAACGACACTGCAAACGCGATTGAGCGCTACCAAGAAGTTGTCGGTTCCCTTGGTCACGCAATGGTCAAGTCTACGGATGCTGCCGTGGCAGATCTTCTTGGCGTTGATTTGGCTGATTACGAGCCAGAACGTGAAGGTGATGAAGGCGAAGATTACGATGATTTAGTTCGCGATCCTGAAGCTATTATTGCCGAGCTTCGCAACGATAAAGTGCGCGAGGCTTTGGCTGAAGCAAATGACGATATGGCAGCAAAGTTGAAGAAAGAAACCGATTCTTTGCTTGACACGGTGCTGTACATCACTAGCATGCGTATGAAGAATGGTTTCAATCGTTCTGATCACTAAATTTAAATTTTATTAAAAATTAAGTGCCTTCCTAAGAAATGAACTTTTTATTTCACACGGAAGGCATTTTTGTTATCTTTTGTTATTTTGCTATAGACGTTGATAATAACGCGTATAGATATTGCGTGTGGTGGCTATGCTACGAACAAACAATCGTATAGTATGAATCATGTAATTAACATTATCCGCATGCATAGTTGTGCCAATATGCCTATGAAAGAGGGGTACATGAGCATTCTTGATTCATACACTACAACATTCGGTTTGGTTAAAAAAATTGATGCCTTTGGGTACTTGGATTATTTAAAGCAACATCCAGAGGAGCCTAGGAAGCGCGGTAAGGTTCTGCTTGTTACTGCTGATACTCCTTTAAAAGCTTCTCGCGGAGAAGGTAAAACAACTACAACTATCGCGTTAGTTGATGCATTGCGTGAGCGCGGTGTGGACGCAGCTGCAGTTCTTCGTCAGCCAAGCATGGGAATTACAGCTGCTGGTTCTAAAGGTGGTGCAAGTGGTGGCGGTAAGTCTTCGCTTTCTCACCCTGAGTTGATTGACTGGGGCCTGTGTGGTGAAATGGCTGCTATTGCTTGCGCGCAGAATTTGCTTGTGTCGTTTGCGGAAAAAGCAGTCGACGAGGGTGTTCTTGATACTATTTTAGTTCCTCGAGTTAGTGAAGTTCCTTCGCGATCTTTGCGAAGCATTGCTGTTGATTTTGGCAAGGGGACTGTTCCTGAGCGCGTTGTTTTGACGCCAACTTGCGAGCTTATGCAAATCGTAGTGTTGTCGCGCAGTATGGACGAGATTTCTCATCGTGTTTCTTCAATGATTGCTGGCACAAAAGACGGTAAGCCTGTTAAGTTTGGTGAGTTTGTGGATTTGTGGCGAATCACCAATATTCTTGCCGACGCTGTAAAGCCTGCTAAAACTGAGACGATTAATGGTTCTCCAATCTACGTCCATTGCGGCCCGTTTGCGAACGTTTCGCTTGGTATTCCAAGCCTTGTAAGCGTTGAAATGGCTTGCGCTGAGCATGATGTTGTAGTGGTGGAAGCAGGTTATGGTACGGATGCTGGTGCTCAAAAGTGGTTAGATATTGCTGCTCGCGAGTTTGGCGCAAAGTGGCCTGCTGCTGCAGTTGTAGTTACTCGCGCAACTACTTGGCGAGATGACGAAACTTTGGCTTGGCGTTACCCATTCCATGTTTCTCGTTTGGAATCTCTTAATATCCCTACGTTCCCGTTGATTAATTTGTGGGAAGGCGAGGATGATCAAGTGCCTGAATTGTTGGAACAAGCCAAGTCTTTAGGATTCAGAAAGCCTATTGTTGGCAATTTATTCCGTGATGGTGGCGATGGTTTGGCAAATCAGCTGGACGATTTTGTGTCTGCAATAACTGATGATGTTGAAACGAAAGTTCCAGAAAGTAGGCGTGGAAAGACGCTTAGGGAGCGAATTAACTTGTTGTGTGCAGAAGCTTACGGTGTTCCTGTTGAGCGTGTAATCGACAAAGCAGGTTTTGCTGATTCATTGAAAGAAGCGCAGGATTTGTGTGCAAATTCTGGAGTTATTTTCGATGACCTTGCGCTTGTTGCTGTAAAGTCGCCAGCAACTATGACTGACGATGATCATGCGCCTGAAGATTCTCGCACTGTGACATTGAAGAAAGTGGAAGTTCACGCTGGAGCTGGAGTTGTGCAGGTAAATCTCACATCTTCACTAACAACTCCAATGCCAAAAATCGTGTGAAATATTAATAGTGTAATTTTCTCTTAAATATTGAGATTACTTAAAATTACTTATTGATAGCAAATAGAAAAACGTCGTCAACATGCCCCTTATGGCGTGTAGACGACGTTTTTGTTTTTGCCTTGTGTTTCGTCTGTTGTTTCCGCTTTTTGTTTCCGCGTTTTGTTTACCAAATGGGTCGAAAAGGGAACAAACGCGGGAGTGTTGAAGTTAAATCACGCAAAAGTGCGATGCAACCAATCGCAAGCAAGCTTAACCCACTGCTGAACTTCTGGCTGCACAAATTCAGGAATTACTGCGCCATTTTCATCGCGTTTTGCTGTTTCTTTAACTGCCAAAGCTAAGCCGTGCGGTCCTTTAGGGAACAGGTGAGCTTCAACACTTACTCCAGCTTCAACGCAAGCGTTCACAAACATTATTGAATTTTCTACTGGAACTGTTTGATCAGTAACAGTTTGCCATACAAATACAGGTGGAGTTTTGCGATCCACGTGATTTTCCAGCGAAAGTTTATTGACGAGTTCAGTTCGCTTTTCGTCGCTAACTTCTCCAAATAGACGATCGAAAGTTGGCTTATGCGCATATTTTCCAGCAGAAATAACAGGATATGCGAGCATAAGCGCATTTGGACGCACGTCATCAGCCGTATATCCGTTTGCTTCCTCAACTTCGTCGCTAACACTAGTTGCAAGGTTTGCAGCCACATGCCCTCCAGCGGAGAATCCAATAATTGCAATTTTTTGCGCATCTACGTGCCATTCTTTTGCGTTTTTGCGAATTAAGCTCATCGCTTCTGCGGCTTCTAAAAGCTGAGTTGGGTACGTGCTTGGAGTAAGCGAGTATCGCAACACAAAAGTGTGGAATCCTTCTGCAGCAAACTTCATGGCAACAGGCTCTGCTTCACGATTCGAGACGCGCAAGAAACCTCCGCCTGGCAAGATTAAAATTGCAGGACGGTTTTGTAAGCCTTCGCTATCTAAATTATCGTCTAAAATATATCCAATAAGCTGCGCATCGCTTCCATCTGTACTTTTTATTTTCTGATTTATAATCTTCATAGTGTCTCTTTTCGTTTCGCTTATATTGCAATTACACTAAGCATAATTCTAATCAAATACCTCGCTTTGTAAGTGCGTTCTTTTATAAATTCGTGTAGAGTTTTAAGAAGTTTTATAAGGAGATTCAAGATGTGTGATGAAGAAGATAATTTAGGTAAGGTTGTTTTAGCTGCTACGCCTATTGGGAATATGGCAGACGCTTCTGCACGATTAATTAATCTTCTTGAAACTGCTGATATTGTTGCTGCTGAAGACACGCGTAGGCTTTATGATTTAGCGAATCGCCTTGGCGTACATGTTTCTGGTAGCGTAATCGCATATCACGATCATAATGAGCGCAACAAGGCAGATGGTTTGCTAGACAAAGTTGAGCAGGGCAGCACTGTTCTTGTTGTTTCAGACGCAGGTATGCCTACCATTAACGACCCGGGTCTTGCTGTTGTTCGACGTGCAATAGAGCGCGATTTGCCTGTTACTTGCGCGCCTGGTCCTAGTGCAGTTTTAGATGCGCTTGCTCTTTCTGGATTGCCAACTGATCGCTTCTGTTATGAAGGCTTTTTGCCTCGTAAATCTGGTGAGCGTCAACAGCATTTGCGCTCGCTTAAAGCCGAGCGACGAACAATAGTATTTTATGAGGCTCCACATCGTATTGCAGAAGCTATGGAAGATATATTGGCAGTACTTGGCTCTAATCGTCCAATGGCGTTATGCCGTGAACTTACAAAAGATTTTGAGGAAATTCGTCGTGGAACTGTGCAAAGTATTCACGATGGTGTTTTAGCGGATCCTCCTCGAGGTGAAATAGTTTTAGTTATCGGTGGTGCAAGTGACGAAGAAGTGCAGTCTGAAAGCACAGATTTAAGCATTGATGCTCTTGCAAAGCTTTCGCTTGAATGTGCAGAATCCGAAGGTTTGCGCATAAAAGAAGCCATTACAAAAGTAGTAAAAGAGCATCCGTTTGCTGACGGATCTTTTGCTAATCGTAAGCAAGTTTACGCGTCTTGTCTTGAGCACAAACCTGATCAAAAGTAAGATTTCTGCTTTTGCTACTATTTTTTGCTTTCTATTCATTGCTGTCATACGCAGAAAATAGCACTTCAAAACTGTAACGAACGTCAGGCCCGCCTTGTTGAGAAATATATTCTAAGATTTGCGCGTCTGCCGAAGGGTTTGCAATAATCCATTTGCGAAGTTCTGGTATTTTTTGCGCGATATACCATAGCACTTCCGTTTTTGTTGCAGGGTCGATAGCAACAGATGGCGTGAGTATTATAGGTGGTTTTGGAGGGCTGCTTGTTTTAGTTGCATAAGAGTTCTTTATTTCCATGGTTTGTTTGCTTCTTTCGCAATGTTTCGTATCCAATTTCTTGCATGTATTGAGCCTGGGAAATATGGGTTTCCGTCAATAGTACGTTTGCATTTTCGCAAGTCAATGCTGTATTTAGATATCAATAAGTGAGCAATATCTTTTCTATAAGGTTCGTACTCTTCGTTTTCGCTTGGAGTGTACGCTAAATCGCAAATTGTTCGTTCTGGCGTTGTTATTCTAATTTTTCCAAGTATTACGTATTCTTCATTGTTTAAGTGTCTTCGAAATGCTCGGATTGCATGGCCGTGCGGCTTTTTTCTTCTATGCCCATAATCAATAACATCTATATTTTCAGGAAAATTGCCTCCTATCCAAACCCATGCTGCAGTAAATAAGCAGGCTATGCTTTCTGTAGGTATAAGATTGCTCACAATATTGCTTCTTCCTTGAGTGGAAATAGCTGCTTTATTTGAATATCCTGCATTTAAATCAAGCCTATTGAATACGCCAATTTGAGAAAGTTTTTTCATGCACATTGGGCCTGGTAAATGGTTGTCGTCAAGTAATTCCGGGAATTGTGTTTGTGCTTCTTCGCAAATATCCAATAAATCGCGTATGTTTTGTTGTTTTTTCAATTTTCCTCAATCCTTTCTTTTTGCATATTTATTTTTTAGCGCGACTATTTACAATGCGTATCGCACATATTGTTGTTTTTCTAACGCATATTTTGTAATTCATGCTTTGTAGTGAATAAGTTTCGTAATGCATAAGTTGAGATTATGTTTATATTTGCTTCAATTCCAGGCTGGTTTTATAACTTGTGGATATGTGGATGAACTCGTGTGGGGCTTGTTATTCAGCGTGTTTTCTCGTATATTTTGGGATTCTTTTTGCAATGTTCTTATGTACTGTCCGCGTTGAACAAGATAATAATTGTCTATGAGTCATATTTTGGTGAATGTTGCTTGGCCGTATGCTAACGGCCCTCGTCATATTGGTCACGTTGCAGGTTTCGGGGTTCCGTCGGACGTGTATGCGCGTTACGAGCGCATGAAAGGTAATGACGTATTAATGGTGTCTGGCACGGATGAGCACGGCACACCTATTTTGGTTGAAGCAGATAAGGAAGGCGTTTCTGCGCAAGAGCTTGCTAATCGTTATAATCGTGTGATTACTAAGGATTTGTGCGATTTAGGTTTGAGCTACGATTTGTTCACGCGTACTACTACTGCAAATCACGAGCATGTTGTGCAAGAAATGTTCCGTCAGTGCTTAAAGAACGGCTATATTTACAAGGGCACTCAGAAGGTTGCTATTTCTCCTTCCACTGGTCGTACTTTGCCAGATCGTTATATTGAAGGCACATGCCCATTGTGTGGCGCAGATGGTGCTCGTGGCGATCAATGTGATGCTTGTGGAAACGAGCTTGATCCGGATGAGCTTATTAATCCAGTTTCTAAAATTAATGGTGAAACTCCGCGCTTTGAAGAAACTGAACATTATTTCCTAGACCTGCCTGCTTTGGCTGAGGCGAATGTTAATTGGCTTCATTCTCGCGAAGGTTGGCGCACGAATGTTATTAATTTCTCGCTTGGATTATTTAATGAAGTAAAGCCGCGAGCTATTACGCGCGATATTGATTGGGGTATTCCTGTTCCTGTTGAAGGATGGATTGATAATCCGAATAAGCGTCTGTATGTGTGGTTTGACGCTGTTATTGGATACTTGTCTGCATCTATTGAGTGGGCTCGTCGACAAGGCAAGCCAGACGCTTGGCGTGATTGGTGGTGTGATCCTAAGTCTCCTGGATACTACTTCATGGGCAAAGATAACATTACTTTCCATTCTCAGATTTGGCCTTCGGAAATGCTTGCCTACAACGGTGCTGGTTCTAAAGGTGGTGAGGCTGGCGTTTATGGTCCATTGAACATGCCTGAACAGGTTGTTGCTTCTGAGTTCATGACTATGGAAGGCAAGAAGTTCAGCTCTTCGCGCGGAATCGTGATTTATGTGAAGGATATTTTGGCGCGTTACCCTGTAGATGCTGTGCGTTACTACATTTCTATTGCTGGTCCAGAAAATTCTGATGCTGATTTTACTTGGGCTGAGTTTGCTCGCCATAATAACGAAGAGCTTGCTGCAAGCTGGGGTAATCTTGTCAATCGTGTGGCAAATCTTATTAATAAGAACTTTGGTGTAATCCCTCCTCTTGACGAAGATTCTATGACTGCAATGGATCGCGCTCTTCTCGATCAAACTTCTGATGCTTTTGCTTTGGTCGGTAGTTTGATTGAGCGTCATCGTCAGAAGAATGCTCTTACTGAAGCAATGCGAGTAGTTGCGGATATTAATAAATATATTTCTGCAACTGAGCCTTGGAAAATTAAAGATGATGAGGCTCGCCTTGGTACTGTGTTGCATGTTGCAGCTCAGGCTGTTTCGGATGCTAATCATCTGCTTGCGCCATTCTTGCCTCATGCAGCTCAAAAAGTTTGGGAAGCACTTGGTGGCACTGGCGTATTCTCGCCTTTGCCTCATATTGAAGAAGTTGAAGATTTGGATAATCCAGACTTCAAGTATCCGATTATTACGGGCGATTATCGCTTGGGGGAAACTGTTCATCCTTGGGAGAGTGAGGAGTTGGTAGCAGGTACGCCTGTGCCTAAGCCAAGTCCTATTTTTGCCAAGATTCCAAAAGAAGCAGTTGAGGAGGAGCTTGAGCGTTTCGCATCTGCTTTGTCCGAGCGTCAGCGTGTCGAGGCAGAAAGACTTGCTGCAGCAAAAAAATCTTTGGAAAATAGTGAGAAATAGGTTGAAATTTTCAATAAATAAATTATAAAATTAGAAAACATAGCAAATGGTTCTCTAAAAGAAAATATTTTAAGGAAATTTTAAGGAAAAACTCTTTTCTTTGGACGAATGTTTAGCTATACTAACATGTGTTAATGGTTCGCCATTAGCGAGGTTCGTTTTCGAACCCCATAATTGAAACCTTCTTCTCTCTTTCTCTCTGCCCCGGCGGGTTTCTCTTCCCGCCGGGCTTCTTTTTAATTTATGAAAAATAAAAAATAAAAAGTAAAACAAAAATAAAAGCGCAGACTGCAAAAGCAATCTGCGCTCACACGGTTACCAAACTTAATTTTTAATGGTAACTATTTAACGGCAACGCTTCGAAAGTGGAGCCCATGGTTCAAGCATTACTGGTTCTTGATCCAATACAGCTAAAGTTTCTTTGTCAAGGTACTTTTTGTTGATGATTATTTCGTTCACATAACGATCGAACCACTCTGCTGAGCCAACATAATAGCCGTCTTCGCCAGCATCCTTGCCCCAGCTGTTCTCGATCTTCCAGCGATCTGGATCGCCATCTTTATTAAGATTTACGCCAGTGAATGTCATTGCGTGATTTCCTGGGCAATCCATATATTCCAAACCGTGAGCTTTATCGAATGTAAACTTCACATCAAACAATTCATCTACGCGCACAACTGCAGGATCGAAGAATCCACTGTCACGCAAGGAGAACTGTGTGCAATCGCATGCAAACCAGATTGGATGACCATCTTTTAATTGGTCTACAGCTGCTTTTTTGAATACATCGAGAGGAACGTTAACAAATTCCATTTCCTTTGTTTCAGCTACGTTGGTGCTGTACTTGAATTGGTAGAGCTTGTTGAATGGTGTGCGTTCCATAGGTGCGTTGCATATTGTTACGAAGTCGTTTACGTCAACTGGGACGTACTTCTTTGCGAACTCAAGTGGAGTAATTCCATATTCACAAATCATTGGACGCTCATCTTTGCCGGTTTTTGGCTTGTCAGCTTTGCTGGTTTTCTCGCCATCTTTCTTGGTTTCGTCTTTTTCGCCGTCCTTCTTATCGTCATCATCATCTTTAGTTCGTGCGAAGAAGTCAAACTGTGCAGGTGGTTCACCCAGGGCAATAGTCGTCATGCGATAAACGGTTTCCAAATCGCGAACTTTCATTTCGCGCAATTCTTCCAAAGAAGTTCCGTTCTTATGAGCTTCACGCAATTCGTATGCAAACTCGCGCAACTTGGTATTGATGTACTGTACGAATGCATCAGAGTCGACTGAGTTCTGTGAATCTGGATATGCACTCTTTGGCACAAGTCCGTACTTGTTTACCAAGTTGACGAACATTTGCCACCAGCCGCCGTCATCGATTGGACCATAGTTAATGCTCTCAAAAAGTCGACTATTAACATCTTCATCAAGTGTTGAAAGCACATTTTCCAAATAAGCGTTTGCTTTTTCAATCTTGTCCCAGAAGAATAGGTAGCTTTCTGAAAACTCAAAGTCGTCTAAATTCCACTTATGCATTACTTCGTATCTCAAAGTATTAAGTGAGGCGAACATCCAGCAGCGTCCGGAGCGCTTCTGATTGGTAATGCTGCCTTGTTTTAATTCTATTGAGAATTCGCGAGGAAGAGCACGCTTGCCTTGGTAGCTTGTTGCGGCTTTAAGCACACCATTTGTTACTGCTGCATTCGCGGCGAGAAGATTTGCGCGCTGTTCGTTAAAATGTTTGGAATAATTTTTTACATGTTCCAGAGTTACGGCTTTGATGTTTTCAGCCATGAGCTTATTCATTCTCCTTTTAGAGTTGAAAGTACGAATAAAAAATATTGTATACTGCTCAATGTCTCGCGTGTGTTTCTTGTCTATGCCTATTTTCGGCATTTGCTTGAATACTATTAATTATTTTAGTAAAACTACAATTTTTTCGGTAAATATTCAGTTTTTGTAATTAAATTTTGAATTTATTATATTTGCTTATAAAACGTATTTTGTATGTATAAAAATACTTTTTTGATTTTAAAATACATATCTTTGTGTAAAAATATAGCTAGAAATCACTGATATTTTGCGCTTTTTTGCATGTTTAGATATGTATAATATAACTTATATATACGAAATTTTTCCCTTGGATATTGAGAAAAGTGCTGTGCAAAAATATTTTCTGTTTGTCTCTTTGTACATAGCTTGGCTAAAAATATACTAATTATGTGTCCGGATTGACAAGGGTCGATTCAAACACGCCTTTTTCAAGGTCGAGTGTTAGATCGGCAATACTGTAAATCACAAGATTTATGGATGCCGAATGGAGGTAAAAAATGGCTAGTCGTAGAAAAGAGTCACAATGATACGATACATCGTTAAACGATGCCTGAATTATGTGGTGATGTTGTTTGTTGCCGTATCCATGACGTATTTCTTGACAAGTGCTTTTATGAGACCGCGTTCGAACTACATGTCTAGGCATCCGCATCCACCTATTGCATCAATCAACCGTTCTTTGGATTTGGCAAATATTAACGACCAGACTCCAGTGTTTACTCGTTATTGCCGTTGGATTTACAACATTTTTACTAAGTGGGATTGGGGATTGAGCCCAGATCAGGCTCCAGTTGGTCCGGCAATTATGTCTCGTATTGGCGCATCTGTTCAGCTGGTTACTGGCGCTACAATTCTTGGCATTGTTCTCGGTGTTAGCGTTGGTGTTTACACTGCTATCCGTCAGTACAAGTGGCAAGATAGAGTTCTTAATTCCACCGCAACCTTCCTGCTGGTTGTTCCTGCAGCAGTTTTGGGTTTGATGGTTGTGCTTGCTGCTATTAGCATTAACCGCGCAACAGGCGTGCGACTTTTCTACGTTACTGGTTTGCACTCTTACCAGGGTTCTGACCCGTTCATGTTCCTTCTTGACTTCCTTCAGCATTTGATTTTGCCGACGATTGTTATGACAATTCCTGGCATGGTTGGGTATCATTTAACGCAGCGCACGTATCTTCTCGATACTATGAATGCTGATTACGTTCGTACGGCTCGCGCTAAGGGCTTACCTTTGAATTTGGCTATTCGCCGCCACGCTTTGCGTACTTCTTTGATTCCAACAGCTGTTGACGTCGCCTTCTCTATTGCAGGCGTGTTTACGGGTGCTGTGATTACTGAAACCGTGTTTGCTATTAACGGTCTTGGTAGCTACTTCGTTCAGACCATTATGCAGAACGATATTAACGGTTCTGTTGCTATTGCAGCGTTTGGTGCTGTATGTACCTTAGTTGGTGCTCTGCTTGCAGATATCTTCTCTGCTTGGCTCGACCCACGTATTCGTTTGAACTAGCAGAACAGTGTAGGTGAATTTGATATGAATAAAAAAGATGTATCTTCAAAACCTCAAGAGTCTGCTGCAGATAGAAAAGCTACTGCTGGTGCCTGGGGCAACTTTAAACGCACTGGTAAGATGACGCTTTATACGCGTCGATTCTTCCGTCGCCCGTCTGCAGTTGTGGGCTTGGTTATGCTTGTAATTTTGATTCTTTTTGCTTTGTTTGGCTCAAAGATTTCAAAGTGGAGCTACGACGAACCAGACTTTTCTTCTCTAGCAACTCCTCCTTCTGCAGAGCATTGGCTTGGCACTACGCCAGGCGGTTCAGACATGTACGCAATGGTTGTGCGCGGACTTGGCCGTTCACTTTCCATTGGTATTGTTAGTTCTATTACCATTACAGTTATTGCTGCTTTGGTTGGTACTGCCATTTCTTACTTCGAAGGATGGTTTGAGCAGGTTGGTATGTGGCTTTTGGACATGCTGCTGATTGTTCCTTCCTTCCTGCTGATTGCTTTAATCATTAGTGCTTCTAGTGGTGGTAGCGATTGGCTGTGGTTGGCATTTGGCTTAACAGCTTTTGGTTGGATTGGTTACGCTCGTACTCTTCGTACGTTGACTTTGAGCTTGCGCGAACGTGAGTATGTTCGTGCAGCTAAGTTCGAGGGCGTTTCTTCGTTCCGCATTATTGTGCGCCACTTGGTTCCAAACTTGGGTTCTGTATTGATTATTAACACGGTTCTTGGTGTTATTGGTGCGATTAACGGCGAAACTGCTTTGAGCTTCTTGGGCCTTGGTATTAAGGCTCCGGATACTTCTCTTGGTACTTTGCTTAATGCTGGCCAAAGCGTTGTGCAGACTTCTCCGTGGGTGCTTTTGGTGCCGTCTGCAGTGCTTGTTTTGCTAACCTTCTCCGTGCAGCTTATTGGTGATGGTTTGCGTGATGCCATTGATCCATATTCTAGGTCTGTTGGTAAGGCCGACTAACGAGCGTTTGGAGTGATAAACATGACTGATATTGCAAATAACGCTATTAAGGAAGAAACCACGATGGAAGATCAAAACAACGAACCGTTGCTTTCAGTACGCGACTTGCAAGTTAGCTTCGCTTCTGAAGCTGGTACTGTGCATGCTGTGCGCGGAATGAATTTTGATTTGTACCGCGGAAAGACTATTGGTATCGTTGGCGAGTCCGGTTCCGGTAAGTCGGTTACTTCTTTGGCTGTGATGGGCTTACTCGATAAGAATGCTAGTGTTAAAGGTTCGGTTAAGTATAAGGGCGAGGAGCTTCTTACTAAAACTGATCTTGAGATGAGTAAGATTCGTGGCAAGAATATTGCCATGGTTTTCCAGGATCCTCTTTCTGCTTTAACTCCAGTTTTCTCTATTGGTGATCAGCTTAAGGAAGCTTTGGTTATTCATAACCCGGACATGAGCGAAGAGCAGATTCGCGAGCGTTCTATTGAATTGCTTGATTTGGTTGGTATTACTAAGCCGGCTGAGCGTTTGAAGGCTTTCCCTCACGAGTTTTCTGGTGGTATGCGCCAGCGCGTGATGATTGCTATGGCAATTGCTAACGATCCGGATATTATTATTGCAGACGAGCCTACTACCGCTTTGGATGTGACTATTCAGGCTCAGGTTTTGGAAGTTTTGAAGAAAGCTCAGCGCGAAACCGGCGCTGCAATGATTTTCATTACTCACGATTTGGGCGTAATTGCTGGCGTTGCAGACGAAGTTATTGTTATGTACGCGGGCCATTTGGTTGAGCATAATAGCGTTGAGGAGATTTTTGCTCACCCAACTCAGCCGTACACTATTGGCTTGTTGGGCGCTGTTCCTCGCGTTGATCAAAAGCGCACTCGTCGTTTGACTCCAATTTCTAAGCCGACTATGGATATGCTTATGGCTGAAGAAGAGAGCGGCGACGACAGCACTATGATTGGTCTTGAAGCGGAAAGCGAAACTGTTCGCTCGTTGCTGCATGCGGAAACCGAAAAGCCAATTAAGCCAATGTTTGAAGGCATTCCTCGTGAGCAACGAAAAGTTGTTTTGGATGTTAAGAACTTGGTTAAAACATTCCCAATTACTAGCGGCGGCTTCTTGCGACGTAAGGTTGGCGAAGTTCGCGCGGTTGATGGTGTGAGTATTGAGGTTCGTGAAGGCGAAACTGTGGCTTTGGTTGGCGAGTCTGGTTCTGGTAAGTCCACGACTTTGATGGAGATTATGGGCTTGAAGAAGCCTGAGTCTGGTTCTATTACAGTTTTTGGTACTGAGTTGAACGATAAGTTGACTCGTGAGCAGCGTCGCGAACTTCGTTCTAAGATTCAGTACGTGTTCCAGGATCCAATGAGTTCTCTTGATCCTCGTATGCTTGTTTACGATATTTTGGCCGAGCCTTTGCTTGTGCAAAAGAAGTCGAAGGAAGAAATTCGCCAGCGTATTGCTGAGCTTATGCAATTGGTTGAGTTGAATCCTGATCAAGTTGATCGCTTCCCAACGCAGTTCTCCGGCGGCCAGCGTCAGCGTATCGCTATTGCTCGCGCTTTGGCTGTGAATCCTAAGCTTTTGCTTCTTGATGAGCCAGTTTCGGCTTTGGATGTTTCTATTCAGGCTGGAATTATTAACTTGCTTGAAGATTTGCAAGACAAGTTGGGTGTTGCTTACTTGTTCGTGGCGCATAACATGGCTGTTGTTCGACATATTTCTAGCCGAATTGCTGTTATGTATCACGGTCGAATTGTTGAATCTGGTGAAACGGATGAGGTGTTTGATAATCCAAAGCACCCTTACACTCAGGCTTTGATTAGCGCTGTGCCAATTCCGGATCCTACAATTGAGAAGAACCGTAAGCGTATTATTCTTTCTGAAGAAGATAATTTTGACGATGTTAGGTAATTCATGACTTGTTGATTTTAGTTAATCTTCATCAACCTGAATAAATTACTTAGTCGCGCATGTTTATTACAACATGCGCGACTTTTTATTGTGTAACATAAATTTAAAAAACGTAATATATTTTGTTTTTTATCCAAAATAAACTAAAAAATTTTCTGTTTTGCTCATTATAGATAATAAATTATTCTTTTTTGACTAATTTTCATAAAGTTGAAAAGAAAAAAATCAATATTTTGTGAAAACGATTTGTCGAATGTCATAGAGTTGTATATACTCATACAACATACCGGAAGACGGACATCATCCGGGGAATGAGAGGAATCATGAAAAATACAAATGCAGGTAAACTGACTGTATTTGCCGCAGCTGCACTTTCTGTTGCAATGCTGCTCGGCGCTTGCGGCGGTGCTACTAACAATGCTGGTAAAGCAGGTATGACTGAAGAGCCAGCTGCTGGTGTTGACACTTCTTACACTGGCGAACTTCCAATGCCAGATGTCAACAAGCGTTACGATAATCCACAGTCACGTGACAACGTTAAGGACGGCGGCACTTACACCGTTGCTCTTCCTGTTCTCGGTCCAAACTGGAATTACGCTTCTAACGACGGTAACTCTGGTTACATGAATACTTTGTGGGGCTTCTACCAGCCAAATCTTATGGCTTATGACACCGTTAAGGGTGAAAAGCTTAAGTACAACCCTGACTACATCACTTCCGTTAAGAAGGTTAGCGATAAGCCACTTGTTGTTCAGTACAACTTGAACCCAAAGGCCAAGTGGAATGATGGCACTGATTTTGACTACACTGCATTTAAGGCTACTTGGCAGGCTTTGAACGGAAAGAACAAGGATTACTCCGTCCCAAGTACTGAAGGCTATGACTGCATCAAGAGTGTTGAACAAGGTTCCACTCCAAAGCAGGTTGTAGTGACTTATGAGAAGCCATGCGCAACATGGGAAATGCTTTTCGCTCCACTGGTTCATCCAAAGGCCGGTGACGTTAAGACCTTCAACCAGGGTTGGGTAAACAATCCTCACAACGAGTGGGGTGCAGGTCCATTCCAGATTGAATCCGCAACCGAAAATCAGGTTGTTTTCACCCGCAATCCAAAGTGGTGGGGTAAGAAGGCAAAGCTCGATAAGGTTGTTGTAAAGCGTATGGAAGATACTGCAGCTTTGAACGCTTTCCAGAACGGTGAAATCGATGCTGTAACCGATAGCATTTCTGCTAAGGACGCAATCAAGTCTGCTCGTAGCGTTAAGGGTGCTCAGCTGCGTTACGGCTACAGCACCAAGGTTCGCGTGCTTAACTTCAACGCTAAGTCCAAGCCACTTAACGAGCTTGCAGTTCGTAAGGCTGTTGTTCAGGCATTCGACGTTGCTACCTACAACAAGATTCAGTTCCAGGGCATGAACTGGAAGAGCGAGCAGCCAGGTTCTGAGCTTCTCTCCATGTTCCAGGCTGGCTACAAGAACAATCTTCCTGCTGACGGCAAGTACAACACCGAAAACGCTAAGAAGACCCTTGAAGCTGCTGGTTACAAGATGGGCAAGGATGGCTACTACGCCAAGAATGGCAAGACTCTTGAGATTTCCTTCACCTTCTTCGGCGATGATTCTACTCAGGCAGCTCTTGCTAACGCATTCCAGGCCATGATGAAGAAGGCTGGAATTAAGTGCAAGACTGTGAACCATGCTGTTGCTAAGTTCTCCGAGGTTGTTGCTTCGCACGAGTACCAGGTGCTTCCATTGGCATGGCAGTCCACATCTCCATTGAGCTTCTTGTCTGCAGCAAGCCAGGTTTACAAGTCTGATAGCGATTCCAACCTCGGTCTCGTTGGCAATAAGAAGATTGATGCTATGCTCAACAAGATTGGCAAGACCTACGATTACAAGGAACAGACTGATTATGCAAACAAGGCAGAGTCTGCAGCTCTCGCACTCTACGGAACTCTTCCAGTTTCTGCTCCTCCTATTTACCAGGTGTTCAAGAAGGGCTTTGCTAACAACGGCCCTGCTGGTTACGCAAGCACCTACCCAGAGGATATGGGCTGGCAGAAGTAAGTAAATTTGTAGCGATAATTCGCGCAAGTTTACTAAGCTGATTGCTTAACTTATAGCATGTGGCGTGTAGTCTTTTGGCTACACGCCACATCTTTTTGTGTATGCTAATGTGAGAAAATAGTATAAATTTAAAATTAAGTCTCAAAAAGCAAAATCGGAAACAAAGGAGAAGCTGGCGCATGTACGTCAATCCGAATAAACGCAAAGATGCGAGTAACGTGCGCTGGGTATTGCAATACTGTAAGCCGGACATGTGGAAAGTTTGGCTTGCTATTTTTCTATTTATTATCAATGACACGATGGCAATGACAATGCCGTTGCTTTCTGGCTTTATTGTGGACAAAATCATTATTGGCAAACAGCATAATTTGCTTATAAGCGTATGCGTTTTAATGGTTGCGATGATGATTGTTCGCGTTGGCTCAAGGTATATTTACCAGCTTTTAATGGAAAAGTTTGGTCAAAATGCCGTGTATCGCCTGGTGAGCGACGAGTACGAAAAGCTTCATTCTCTCGATTTTACGTACTTTAATCACACGCGCACAGGCGACATTATGAGTCGTATGACATCGGATACTGACGCGATTCGTCATATTTTAAGTTGGGTTTCGTATATGGCGTTAGATTGTGTAGTAATGTTCGTGTTAGCGCTGGTTATAATGTTTTCAATTCAGTGGAAGCTCGCTTTAGCACTTATGTCAATTACGCCATTTTTGTTTCTGCTCGCAAAAATTATGGGCAAAAAAGCTAGACCGAAATTCCTTGCAATTCGTGAATCCTTTGCGCGCATGAATTCAATGGTGGAAGAAAATATCGAGGGGAATCGCGTAGTAAAAGCTTTCGTGCGTGAGGATTACGAAACTAAGAAATTCGATAAGTGCAACGAAGACTACTTTAATTGCAATATTACGCTTGCAAAAAATACTCAAAAATACATGCCTTGGCTCGATGGCATGGGTTTTGTGCTTGAGCTTATAACAGTTGGTTTCGGCGGATGGCTTGTTTTGAATGGCAACATGACTTTAGGTGCATTCGTCACTTTTAATAGCTTCCTTTGGATGCTACACATGCCTGTACGAATGGTGGGCTGGCTTATTAATGATTGGCAGCGTTTTAACGCAGGATGCGTGAATATTCGCAAACTTCTTACGCAAGAATCGCATATTAGACATCCAAAAGAAGCGGACGAAACCGTTAAAATTAGAGGTAAAATTACTTTTGAGCATGTTGATTTTTCATTCCCAGACGATCAAGACTCTCCAATCTTAAAAGATATTGATTTAGACGTTCCTGCTGGAAGCAAACTGGGTATTCTTGGTGAAACTGGTTCCGGCAAATCAACTCTCGTAAGTCTTATAGCAAGATTCTATGATCCTACGCGTGGTCGTGTTTTAATTGACGGAAAAGACGTGCGCGAATGGCCGTTAGAAACTGTTCGTAACCAAGTTAGCATAGTTGCGCAGGAAACATTCCTATTTTCGGACACTATTGCAGGAAATATTAGTTTTGGATTACCTCAAACTAAAGAAAATTGTAAGGAATTAGATAATACCATTCGCACGATGGCAACAATTGCTGCAGCAGACGATTTTATTATGGATATGCCAGAAGGCTATGAAACAGTAGTAGGCGAGCGTGGGGTAGGTCTTTCTGGTGGGCAAAAGCAGCGTTTGAGCTTAGCTAGAGCGTTGGCAAATAATCCTGCAATCTTGATTATGGACGATACAACTTCTGCTGTAGATATGGAAACGGAAGAGCATATTCAGCAGGAGCTGAAAAAGCTTGATGGCACGCGCACAATAATCACTATTGCGCACAGAATTTCATCCGTTAAAGATGCAGACATGATTGTTGTGCTAGATCACGGGAAAATTGTTGAACGCGGCACGCATGCTCAGCTTGTTGCAGCGCACGGGAGGTATTGGGAGATTTATAGAAAGCAACTTGGCTTTAAAACTGGCAGGTCTGCAGGATTCGAAACGAAGGGGGAGTAGAAATGGCACAACGTAATACTTATCGTGAAGACGAAGGTCAAGAAGAACACATAAACGTGCACGAACTTATGCGCGTTAGAAAATATATGAAGCCGTATGCTACTAAACTTCTATTCGTAATTATGGTAGTTATTAGCGGCAGCATAATTATGACAGCGATGCCAATGATTACAAAAACGCTAATCGACGTTGTATTGCCTCAGAAAAACGTCAATTATTTATATACAATTATTGCAGTATTTGCAGTGCTCATTATATTGTATGAACTCGGTTTAGCATACAGAACTTTAGCGATTACACGCATCGGCCAGATGATAATCAAAGACATGCGTCGCGATATTTTTACGCATGTGCAATCATTGTCTTTTGATTATTTTGATTCGCGTCCGCATGGGAAAATTCTGATTCGCATTGTAAACTACATCAATACGCTTTCTGACACGCTTTCATCCGGTTTAATTAACGTATTTTCTGACGTTTTTGTGCTTATTATTACATTAATAACAATGTTTGTTATAGATTGGCGAATGGCTTTGTGGAGCTTGGCACTATTCCCAATATTTATAATTTGGACGCGAACTTTACAAATTTTGCAAAGAAAAGCGTCTAAAAAGTTATCAAATAAACAAAGTAATTTAAATGCGTATTTGCACGAATCAATCGCAGGAGTAAAAACAACGCAAACTTTTGCGCGAGAAGCTATGGCATACACTACTTTTCAAGAGCAACAAGCAGAAGTAAGAAGTGCTTGGATGCGAAACGTTAGAGTGCAAATGTTACTTTGGCCTGGTGCTTCAATTATTGAGACTGCAGCAATAGCGCTTTTGTATTACGCTGGCATAGCAAACTTAGGTGCAATGAACGTGAGCACGGGCACGCTTATAGCATTTGTTTGGTATTCGACTACTTTCTGGGATCCAGTAGTAAATATTGGAAACTTCTACACGCAACTTGTAACGTGCTCAGTTTATTTGGAACGAATTTTTGAAACTTTACGAATTAAGCCAAATATTGTAGATAAGCCAGATGCTATTCAATTGCCTCAGATCGAAGGAAAAGTAGACGTAAATGACGTTGTTTTCCGTTACGAAGAAGATGGAAGGCCAATATTGAACTTGGTTGATTTGCATGTTAATCCTGGTACTACTGTAGCTCTTGTGGGGCCTACTGGCGCAGGAAAAACAACTCTTGTAAGTCTTCTTTCTAGATTCTACGACGTTTCAGAAGGCTCGATTACTATAGACGGGTACGATGTACGTTCAGTAACGCTCGCATCTCTTAGAAAACAAATGGGCGTAATGTTGCAAGATAGCTTTATTTTCAGTGGAACCGTACGCGAGAACATCCGTTATGGGAAGCTCGATGCCACTGATGAAGAAATTGAGAATGCAGCGCGCGCAGTTCATGCTCACGAATTTATTGAAGGATTACCGAACGGATACGATACTGAAATTGAAGAGCGCGGAGCCACTCTTTCTGCAGGTCAGCGTCAGCTTATATCGTTTGCGCGAGTATTGCTTGCGAATCCGCGAATTCTTATTCTAGATGAGGCAACAAGTAATATTGATACTCGTACAGAAGAAGCATTACAGGCAGGATTAGCTCAATTACTTAAAAATCGCACATCTTTTGTAATAGCGCATAGGCTTTCGACGATTGAGAATGCGGATTTGATTTGTGTAATCGATCATGGAGAAATTGTTGAAAAAGGCACTCATAACGAGCTTATGGAGGCAAGAGGAGCGTATTATCGTCTTGTAAAATCGCAATATGATGCAATTCGCAAAGCAGTTTTATAAATACTTATCATTCAATAAAAATTGACAGTTGAGTTTGCGAGTAGACTTAAAAATATGAGTAAACATCATCGCGAACATAATTGGGCGCCGGCTTTAGCAGCGCAATCTGCAGTATGGGAAAATCTGCTACAAGAAGGCATAACAATTGCAGACGATCACACGCACATGCTTAGCGTTGTGGATTTTGCACATAATTTGAATCAAGAATTAGCAGAAAAAGGTCGCGATTTAATAGCGGAACCTACTGCAGACGATTTAGTTGCTCAAGCAAAATCATCAGGCGTTTCACACATGCTAGAAGTCGGATGTGAATATCCAGATTGGGAGCCGACGATTAAGTTTGCTCAAACGCATGAAAATTCAGTTCGTGCAGCAATAGCAATACATCCAAACGAAGCAGTATTACATGGTCACAAAGGCGTTCAAGGACCTGACGGACTACCGATAGTTTACAAGCCGTATCACGATATTCCATTTGACGAAGCTATGCAACATTTGCGCTCGCTAGTAATTGCTCATCCAAAAGAAGTAGTGGCAATAGGTGAAACCGGTTTAGACTACTTTCGTACGGGAGAGACTGCGCGAGAAGCACAAATAGAGGCTTTCCGCGACCATATTGCGCTCGCAAAAGAGCTGAATTTACCTTTACAAATTCACGATCGTGATGCGCATGAAGACGTAGTGAAAGTCTTACTGAAAGATGGCGCTCCTGAGCGAACAGTATTTCACAGTTATGCTGGTGCTGTGGATTTAGCCGAAATATTGAAAGAGCACGGTTGGTACGCAAGTTTTTCTGGAACTATAAGTTACAAAGGCAATGATGAATTACGCGAATCTGCGCGAATTATTGGCAAAGACCATATAACTGTTGAAACGGATGCGCCTTATTTAACGCCAATGCCGTATCGTGGACGGCCAAACGCGCCTTATATGGTTCCTTATACGCTAGAAACACTTTCTGAAGTTCTAAATATATCGTTATTGCAAGCAGCGAAAGTTACACGCGAAAATACGCGAAAAATTTACGAATTTTAGGAATATAAAATCCTTAATTTTCAAGGATTTTTTAATATTTTTTGCGCGATGCACTATTGTTGTATACAATATCCAAGTACGGAAATAAAACTGTGAGGTGTGAGGTTTATGCGACTTCTTGTTGGCATCAAGAAGAAGCCTCATATATGGAGGAACAATTAAGCATGACTAAGTCACGCACTGCTGTACCGTCAAACGATAGTACAAAGGATCCTCGCAACGGCGCGAAAGATTCCGAGAAAAGCACTAAATCCTTAAAAGGTACTAAGGATGCTATATTGCGAGCTGCCTCGTTTACTAAGGCTCCTCAGGTGTCAAAAAAAACGACAACACGCGAAGAGCGCAAAGTAATAGCTCAGCAGCAAGCGCAAGAAGTAAAAGAAGCGGAAAAGCTTGTTGCTAGTGCAGTACGAGGTCCGTTAGGTAGATGGTGGGCAAAATTGCAAACCAGTTCCGATCGTTTTACATTGGGAATGGCAATTGTTGCTCTTGGCGTTGTTTATGGCGATATTGGTACTTCTCCGCTTTATACTGCGCAAACATTTTTAGCAGGTCAAGGCGGCTTACAAAACATAAATCGCGCGACTATCTACGGAATGCTTTCGCTACTGTTCTGGTCAATCACATTAATTACAACCGTAAAATACGTATTTGTTGCAATGAGAACAGACAACAAAGGCGAAGGCGGCATTTTTGCTTTATATTCGCTTCTACGTAAAAAAGGCGCGTGGCTTGCAATACCGGCAATGATTGGTGGAGCCGCGTTTTTGGCAGATTCTGTGCTGACTCCTGCAGTTTCCATCTCTTCAGCAGTTGAAGGTTTGCGCACTATTGCAGTGTTTAAGCCAATATTCTTAGAAAATGAGAATTTGTCGATGATGATTACGGTTATTATAATCGTCATACTTTTCTCTGTACAGCAACGCGGAACTGAGCGAATTGGCAAAGTATTTGGCATTGTTGTGATGCTTTGGTTTGCTTTCCTTGCGCTGGTTGGTGTCATGAACATTGGCCAAGATTGGACTATTTTTGAAGCACTTAACCCGATTCATGGCATAAAATTCCTGTTTAGCACGCATAATGTGCAGGGATTAGCGGTTATGGGTGTGATCTTCCTTTCTACTACCGGTGCTGAAGCGTTATATTCTGATATGGGTCATGTTGGTAGAGGCAATGTGTACGCAACCTGGCCGTTTATTAAAGTTGCTTTGCTGCTGAATTACTTTGGGCAAGGCGCTTGGATGTTGAAAAATCAAAACGATAAAGCATTATGGTCAATAGAAGGTTTGAACCCGTTCTTCCAAATGCTTGAACCAAATGTGCGATATGTTGCCGTTATTCTTTCGGTTACTGCTGGCATTATTGCTTCTCAAGCGTTGATTACAGGCGCATACACAATGGTTTCTGAGGCAACAAGCCTAAATTGGATGCCACATTTGCAAGTGCGATATCCTGCTAGAACTCGTGGACAGCTGTATATTCCAGTTGTGAATGTTGTGCTGTGTGTTGCCACTATTACGGTTCTTGCAGTATTCCGCGATTCTGAACATATCTCTGGCGCATACGGTTTAGCTTTAACTCTAACTATGCTTGCTACGACTATTTTGCTCACAGTGCACATGTGGTATCAAAAGAAGCGATTTGGTGCCTTCATATTTGCAATCGTATTCCTCATGATTGAGATGATGTTCTTTGTGGCTTCCATGGCGAAATTCATGCACGGTGGCTGGTTTACTATGCTGCTCGGTGTTTCAATTTTGATCATTATGGTCACTTGGAAAGATGGAACTAAAATTGAGCGTTCGCAACGTTTGCACATGAAACCGAAAGATTTCCTACCTGTGCTAGATAAGTTGCACGGAGATTTCCGTATTCCGTATTTCGCTGACAATATTGTGTATTTGACTTCCGATCGTGAAATGAAGCGTCTCGATACTGGAATCTTCTTCTCTATTTTTGCCGACCATCCAAAGCGTGCTAGAGCTTGGTGGGCTGTTTCTGTAGAAACAGATGACGCTCCGTTTACTCGTGAGTATTGTGTAGAGAATTTCGGTACGGACTACTTATTCCGCGTAAAAATTAAACTCGGATTTAAAGTGTCGCCTTCTATACCAGCGTATCTTCACCAAATTATGCATGACTTATCGCACACGGGCGAACTTCCTCAGCAAAAATCCGTGTATCCAAAGGTTGATGCAGATCCAGATATTGGACCAATTCGCTATGTTCTGTTGCACAAAGCGTTGATGCCGGAATCTAATATTTCTGTGCGTGGAGCGTTATCTTTAAAGATGAAATATGCAATTAGACATGTTGCTGGTACGCCTGTTAAATGGTTTGGTTTGGCTCCTTACAATCCGGTTGTTGAAGTGCAGCCGTTGTTTGTTTCTACTCGCAGACCTCCGCGTTTGAAGCGTGAAGACTGTTCTCAGCGAGCAGTTCAATCTTTGCAAGGTGCCTCAGCGCTTGAAACTAATATTCACGTTGTGAAAGATATCAGACCTACTGATGCTGAGCAGACTGCTGTTATGAACGCACGAGATATTGCTGCTGCTAATGTGATGTTTGCTAACGAAAAACTTGCCAATACTGGGAAAATTAGCCCAGTTCCAATTAAAGAGACAAAAAAAGTTAGCGTGGAGAAGCCTAATAAAGATGGGGCAAATATCGATGCAGCGAATGTAACGCATGCTGTTGTGCAGGCTGTGGAGGATGCTGCTCGTGCCAATGATACGAATAGTGTGAAATCTGAAAAGAGTGCAGCAACTGAAAAGAGTGCAAAAAATAATCTTAAGTAAGAATCTTAAGGAAGAGCCTTAAAATGGAAAATGGTGCAGAAAGCATACTTAATTGCAACTCGATAAAACTCGCTAATCTACCTGATTTTGGTGAAGTAGAGAAATTGCATAGTGCAACTGCACCATCTTCTGCTGCTTATGAGCTTATTCACGGTCATTGTGTTGTAATCTCAACAATTGCTTGGCAAATTGCTCATCATTGCAATATGCTTTTGTCCGCTGAAAATCGTGTTGCTCAAATGAGTGGAACTTTGCGTAAGCGTGCTGAAATAGCAAAAAATTGCCTTCAGGAGCTTGTCGGAGATAGTTATGCAATATTACCTGCGGTTAGTGATGGCTTAGCTCCAAAACAGTATATTGATGAATACGCAGCTTTAATAGGTGGATTGTTGCACGATATTGGCACGTATTTTGTGCTTGAAAGTGATGGCAGTAGCAACGCTGGTGGCATATTACGCTTTGATGGACCGAATTATATTTTGCATGGTTTGCGCGGATATAAATATTTAATTGATAATGGTTTTAGTGAGGATGCTGCGCAATTTGCGCGCAATCATACTGGAGTTGGCTTAACTCGAGAGCAAGTTGTTGCGCAAAATTTGCCTCTTCCTGCTGAAGACTATATTCCGCAAACAGTTGAGCAAGAAATTGTTATGGTTGCGGATAAATATAACAGCAAATCGATACCTCCTCGTTTTTTGACAGTTGATTCTTATCGTCGCAAGGCTGCGCGATTTGGTGAAGACAATGCTAATCGGTGGATGCAATTAGTTACGAAATATGGTGAGCCAGATATTGCAGGCCTGGCAGAAATCTTTAATATGCGTGTTGATGCGTGAGCGCTATTGATTTTTTGCGTATTTTTATCCTATTTTTGTGTATTTTTTAAGAAATCTATTATTTTTTAAAAAGTTTTTTATAGATTCAATATCAGATAGCATGTTTTTTGGTGTTTTTTGCGTGGTTTTCGACACGCCGGTGTTTTGGCTTGTTTTCAATGGTTTTGGGGTGTTTGTTTTTGGTGGGTTTGCGTTTTAGCGTGGGTTGGTGTAAGTTTATCTCTTGCTGCTCAGCGCGGCTGGTTCTCCTCGGTTGAGGTTGATGGGCCGGCTGGTGTGGTGGTGGTTTGAGAACTCAAGAGCGTGTCTGTACTACTTATTAGTTAATTATTGCCAGTTCATTGCCTGCCTTGCAGATTGCAGGGTGCCTGAGAGATGGTTAAATGGTGGTGAGGTTTTTTGTTGGGATGTTCTTTCCTTAAAGAATGTCTCGTCTTTTTCTTTTTAATATTGGAGCCTTTTGTTGGCTCTTCATTGAAGTTTTTCGTGGAGGGTTCGATTCTGGCTCAGGATGAACGCTGGCGGCGTGCTTAACACATGCAAGTCGAACGGGATCTAGTCAGCTTGCTGACTGGTGAGAGTGGCGAACGGGTGAGTAATGCGTGACCAACCTGCCCCATGCTCCAGAATAGCTCTTGGAAACGGGTGGTAATGCTGGATGCTCCAACTTGACGCATGTCTTGTTGGGAAAGTGTTTAGTGGCATGGGATGGGGTCGCGTCCTATCAGCTTGTAGGCGGGGTAATGGCCCACCTAGGCTTCGACGGGTAGCCGGCCTGAGAGGGCGGACGGCCACATTGGGACTGAGATACGGCCCAGACTCCTACGGGAGGCAGCAGTGGGGAATATTGCGCAATGGGGGAAACCCTGACGCAGCGACGCCGCGTGCGGGATGAAGGCCTTCGGGTTGTAAACCGCTTTTGATTGGGAGCAAGCCTTCGGGTGAGTGTACCTTTCGAATAAGCGCCGGCTAACTACGTGCCAGCAGCCGCGGTAATACGTAGGGCGCAAGCGTTATCCGGAATTATTGGGCGTAAAGAGCTTGTAGGCGGTTCGTCGCGTCTGGTGTGAAAGCCCATCGCTTAACGGTGGGTCTGCGCCGGGTACGGGCGGGCTAGAGTGCAGTAGGGGAGACTGGAATTCCCGGTGTAACGGTGGAATGTGTAGATATCGGGAAGAACACCAATGGCGAAGGCAGGTCTCTGGGCTGTTACTGACGCTGAGAAGCGAAAGCGTGGGGAGCGAACAGGATTAGATACCCTGGTAGTCCACGCCGTAAACGGTGGACGCTGGATGTGGGGCCCATTCCACGGGTTCCGTGTCGGAGCTAACGCGTTAAGCGTCCCGCCTGGGGAGTACGGCCGCAAGGCTAAAACTCAAAGAAATTGACGGGGGCCCGCACAAGCGGCGGAGCATGCGGATTAATTCGATGCAACGCGAAGAACCTTACCTGGGCTTGACATGTGCCTGTCGACTGCAGAGATGTGGTTTCCCTTCGGGGCAGGTTCACAGGTGGTGCATGGTCGTCGTCAGCTCGTGTCGTGAGATGTTGGGTTAAGTCCCGCAACGAGCGCAACCCTCGCCCTGTGTTGCCAGCGGGTTATGCCGGGAACTCACGGGGGACCGCCGGGGTTAACTCGGAGGAAGGTGGGGATGACGTCAGATCATCATGCCCCTTACGTCCAGGGCTTCACGCATGCTACAATGGCCGGTACAACGGGATGCGACATGGTGACATGGAGCGGATCCCTTAAAACCGGTCTCAGTTCGGATCGTAGTCTGCAACTCGACTACGTGAAGGCGGAGTCGCTAGTAATCGCGAATCAGCAACGTCGCGGTGAATGCGTTCCCGGGCCTTGTACACACCGCCCGTCAAGTCATGAAAGTGGGCAGCACCCGAAGCCGGTGGCCTAACCCTTTTGGGATGGAGCCGTCTAAGGTGAGGCTCGTGATTGGGACTAAGTCGTAACAAGGTAGCCGTACCGGAAGGTGCGGCTGGATCACCTCCTTTCTACGGAGTTTTTGTGCACGCTCGGTTGAGTGTGGTTACTGGTGTGGAAAACAGTGGTTAACGTTTTATATGAGTTTGTTGGGCATGCTTTTGGGTTCCCGGATTGCCACCCCCCTTGTTTTGGGGTTGCGGTCCTTGACTCACAGGATTTCAGGTTGATGCTTTTTGAGTGTTGATGCTGGTTTTGTGGTGTTGTGGTGGTTTGAGAACTGGATAGTGGACGCGAGTAAAATGCGAGACTTTTTTGGTTTCGATTTTTTTGCTTTTATCAATTTCAACCGGCTCCTTTTGTTGGAGTCGCTTGATCGTTTTGTGATCGTTTAGTGTGATGATTTTTTGTCTAGAGAATTTTGCTGATGGGTTCTTACTTTAGTGTTTGTCACTGGTAAGGGCGTATGGTGGATGCCTTGGTAGACAGGACCGATGAAGGACGTGACGGGCTGCGATATGCCTCGGGGAGCTGCCGAGTGGGCTTTGATCCGAGGATTTCCGAATGGGGAGACCCGGCCACTGTTATGAGTGGTCACCACAGTTTTTGTGGGGGGTACGCAGGGAAGTGAAACATCTCAGTACCTGCAGGAAAGGATACTCCGTGAGTAGTGGCGAGCGAAAGCGGATCAGGCTAAACCGGGTGCGTGTGATAGCCGTCAGGTGTTGCGCATTCGGGGTCGTGGGATGGACTGTTCAGCCTCTGACGGGGTTGAGGAGAGTGATAAAATGTCGTGCTAGGTGAATGGGATTGAATTCCCAGCCGTAGAGGGTGATGGCCCCGTAGCTTGTCGTGCGATGTCTCTTTATGTTTATTCCCAAGTAGCGCGGGACTCGTGGAATCCCGCGTGAATCTGCCCAGACCGTTGGGTAAGCCTAAGTATTCCTGTCTGACCGATAGTGTACTAGTACCGTGAGGGAAAGGTGAAAAGCACCCCGGGAGGGGAGTGAAATAGTTCCTGAAACCGTGCGCTTACAATCCGTCGGAGCCTTCTTTGTGGGGTGACGGCGTGCCTATCGAAAAATGAGTCTGCGAGTCAGTGGTATGTGGCGAGGCTAACCCGGGTGGGGGAGCCGTAGCGAAAGCGAGTTTTAAAAGGCGTTTGAGTCGCATGTCCTGGACCCGAAGCGGGATGATCTAGCCCTGAGCAGGTTGAAGCGCGGGTAAGACCGTGTGGAGGACCGAACCCACCTAGGTTGAAAACTGGGGGGATGACTTGGGGTTAGGGGTGAAAGGCCAATCAAATTCCGTGATAGCTGGTTCTCTCCGAAATGCATTTAGGTGCAGCGTCGTGTTATTGCTTACAGGGGGTAGAGCTACTGGATGCTTGCGGGCCCATACCGGGTACCAATAGCAGCCAAACTCCGAATACCTGTTAGGTTTATCACGGCAGTGAGTCGGCGGGGGATAAGCTCCGTCGTCAAAAGGGAAACAGCCCTGATCGTCGTCTAAGGTCCCGAAGCGCGTGCTAAGTGGGAAAGGATGTGGAGTCGCATAGACAGCCAGGAGGTTGGCTCAGAAGCAGCCATCCTTGAAAGAGTGCGTAACAGCTCACTGGTCTAGTGGTTCCGCGCCGACAATGTAGCGGGGCTTAAGCACGCCACCGAAGACGCGGCTGCATGATTTGTTTCATGCGGGGTAGGAGAGCGTCCTGTATGGGGTGAAGCGGCAGTGTGAACTTGTCGTGGACTTTACAGGAGTGAGAATGCAGACATGAGTAGCGAGAGACGGGTGTGAATCCCGTCCGCTGAATGACTAAGGGTTCCGGGGCCACGTTCGTCGTCCCCGGGTGAGTCGAGTCCTAAGGCGAGGCCGACAGGCGTAGTCGAATGGATGAACGGGTTGATATTCCCGTACCGGTGTTACACCGTTCGAACTGAATCTGAGAGTACTAACCTTCATTTTCTTGTTGATTGCCTTTCGGGGTTGTTGATGGGTTTGTGTTGGGACTGTATCGGTAGTAGGTTAGCGTGGGAGTGACGCGGGTAGGTAGCCGGCTGCGGAGGTGGTTTTCCGTGGCTAAGCGTGTGGGCTGTCTCCTAGGTAAATCCGGGGGATGTTAAGCTGAGGCGTGATGGGTAGGCTGTAAGGCTGATTCCGGTGATCCTGCTTGCCAAGAAAAGCTTCAACGTGAGGTGTGATTCCGCTCGTACCCTAAACCGACACTGGTGGTCTGGTAGAGTATACCGAAGCGATCGGGCGAATCCTGGCCAAGGAACTCGGCAAATTACTCCCGTGCCTTCGGCATAAGGGAGACCCCTGATGGTGATATGGTTTTACATTGTTGAGCTGTTGGGGGTGGCACAAGCTAGGGGGTAGCGACTGTTTACCAAAAACACAGGAGCGTGCGAAGGCGTAAGCCGCTGTATACGCTCTGACGCCTGCCCGGTGCCGGAAGGTTAAGAGGATCCGTTAGCTTCGGTGAAGCGGTGAATTTAAGCCCCGGTAAACGGCGGTGGTAACTATAACCATCCTAAGGTAGCGAAATTCCTTGTCGGGTAAGTTCCGACCTGCACGAATGGCGTAACGACTTCCCCACTGTCTCGGCCAGGAGCCCGGCGAAATTGCAGTACGAGTAAAGATGCTCGTTAAGCGCAGAAGGACGAAAAGACCCCGGGACCTTTACTATACCTTGGTATTGTCGTTAGGTGTGGATCGTGTAGCATAGGCGGGAGGCTGTGAAGCGTGGGCGCTAGCTTGCGTGGAGTCGACAGGTGAAATACCGCTCTTTCCATATCTGGCGTCTAACCTCGACGCGTTATCCGTGTCAGGGACAGTGCCTGGCGGGTAGTTTAACTGGGGCGGTTGCCTCCTAAAGAGTAACGGAGGCGCTCAATGGTCCGCTCAGCCCGGTTGGCAATCGGGTGTTGAGTGTAATCGCACAAGCGGGCTTGACTGTGAGACTGACGGGTCGAGCAGGGACGAAAGTCGGAGATAGTGATCCGGTGCCGGCGTACGGACGTGGCATCGCTCAACGGATAAAAGGTACCCCGGGGATAACAGGCTGATCATTCCCAAGAGTCCATATCGACGGGATGGTTTGGCACCTCGATGTCGGCTCGTCGCATCCTGGGGCTGGAGCAGGTCCCAAGGGTTCGGCTGTTCGCCGATTAAAGCGGCACGCGAGCTGGGTTCAGAACGTCGTGAGACAGTTTGGTCTCTATCCTCTGCGCTCGTTGGAATGTTGAGGAGACCTGCCCATAGTACGAGAGGACCTGGGTGGACGAACCTCTGGTATGCCGGTCGTCACGCCAGTGGCGCTGCCGGTTAGCTACGTTCGGAAGGGATAACCGCTGAAAGCATCTAAGCGGGAAGCCTGCTCCAAGATAAGCATTCCTTGCACTTTAGTGTGTGAGCCCCCATGTAGAACACGTGGTTGATAGGCTAGATGTGGAAGCCCTGTAAGGGGTGGAGCTGACTAGTACTAACGGGCGATGGTGACATTCTTCCTCACTTTTACTAGTGGGGAGGGTGAGTTCCTTATGAGTATTATTCTTCTAGCGTTAATGAGTACTGAATGTTTTGCTTAACGATCAGTTGATAAAAGAGTTTTTACGCGCGTTCATGTCCGGTTCCCTAACCGCCACGTGTTGCCACTCAATGGTTTTGAGTGTATAATCTAGTTTTGCGGTGGTCATGGCTCAGGTGAGACGCCCGGTCCCATTCCGAACCCGGAAGCTAAGGCCTGACACGGCGAGGGTACTGCACTCGATAGGGTGTGGGAGACTAGCACGCTGCCGCATTATTTTTCTAGCGGGGAGTTTTTTACTCCCCGCTTTTTTCATATTCGCATACTGTTTTTTCGTTTTCGTATACTGTTATCTGTAATCCTTCAAACGGGGGCGCGACGACCTGTCTGAGCGCTGCGATTTAGCGCGCGAAGGCAATTCGGAGCGGAAACTCGCTTAAGTTGGAAGTCCACTGGACTTCCAACGCGAGTTTCGTAGCGAGCACGTATAGTGCGAGTGTCGTCTCGCAAATGGAGCGTAGAGCGAGGGTTAACCCTCCAAACGCGAGAGACTCACATCATAATTGGAGCAGATGTTGACGTTAAACCCTCCAAAACTCATACAACATTTAATACTTAAAAGTCCAACAATTTATTTGATATTATTTATAGCAAAGCATGAGATGCATTTTCATGATATATGCGTATCAATATTGTTAGGAGATGATGTATGAAATGTGCAAGTTGCGGAATGGAGTCTTGGAATGACTTCTGCCCATACTGCGGATCAAAATTAAAGGTCGAACAATCAACAGCAGCTTCGACTTTTGAGCAAAATATTCCTGTTCCGCCGCCGCAACAGAATCTCACTGTTCCAGCAGCTACAGGTTATGGCAGCATGCATGCCAAAAAGAAAAAGCCAATTTATAAAAGATTTTGGTTTTATTTACTCAGCATAATAATAATTGTTGTTGCAATATGCGGATTCTTGAATATTAAAAAATTAGATAACGGCGTTGTTATTAATTGGAATGAGATGGTTTTAGGCTCAGAATTGCCAAATCCTCCATCTAACATGGGTAAAATCATTGAAAACTCTTCTGAAGAAATGAATGTTGATATAAACAATATTTCTGCCAAACAGTTTAATGATTATATTAAAGCTTGCAAGGATAAAGGATTTACTGTAGATTCAAAAACTGATTCTACAGAATATTCTTCTTATAACAGTGAAGGCTATAAATTAAAATTGCTTCGTTATGAAAGCAATAATCAGCTAAGTATCGCGCTGAATGCGCCGATGGAAATGTCTCCAATTACTTGGCCATCGAGTAAAGCAGCTAATCAATTGCCTGTACCAAAATCTATATTCGGAAAGTTCTCATACGAAAATGAGGATAGCTTTAAAGTTTATATTGGCAACACCAGTATGGAAGATTATGAGAAATATGTGAAAGCTTGCTCTGATAAAGGTTTTACAGTTGACTACAGCAAGAAAGATGATTTGTACAATGCGAAAAATAATTCAGGTTGGGATTTGTCATTAGGATACGAAGGCAATAATATTATGAGCATTAGTATCAGTGCTCCAGATAACGAGTCTAAAGACAGTGATGATGACAATAAGTCTGATGCGAAGAAAGATGCCGCAAAGGCTGCTCCAAAGCAAGCTACTCCAAAAGCTGAACCAAAACCTAAAACTAACACGAAGCTTGTTAATGGATTGCGTAGTGATTTCAAAGCGGCAATGGATAGCTATGAAACAGTTATGGACGAATATGTTGCGTTCATGAAAAAGTATAAGAAAAATCCAACTGATAAGACTATTCTTAATGAGTACTCTGCGTATTTAGATAAATATAATGATGCAGTAAAAAAGTTCAACAATTGGCATAGCAAAGATTTGAACTCTGATGAGCTTAATTATTATGTTGATGTTCAAGCGAGAGTTTCTAAGAAACTTATAGCTGTGTCCCAATAGTATTAACTATATTTGTTTGCAAATGTAGCGATAATAGTAGGGGTCAATGTTCTAAAATATTGACCCCTACAATTATTTTGTAAACTGCTTACAATTTACAATTTTGTTTACTCTTATTTTGCATGTGCAAAATTTGAAAGTCTTGCAGCTTTCTTTTCTTTCTTTTTTATGACAATTCCAACTATTGAGCAAACTATTACAGCCACTGCCAACGGCGTATAAAGGTAATATGTAAAGCCAAAAGTATAATTATCTGAAGGAAGTGCATGACGGCTTACTGCGTCATAATTCATAAGAAGTGATGCAGCTGCCAAGATGAGTGCAAATACAATATTTGCAACAGGCTTATTTAAAAGTGTAAACAATAGTATAAGAAGTATAGATGCGATCAGTGCAATTATGAGAACAACATTTATTATTGCTTCATTCTTGAGCCAGTCATTTCCATGAGAATTATTAGCAAGACAGAAATATAACCTAAGATTTTCTAACATCGATAAATCGACAGCGTCAATATTTTTAAAACCTATTTCTTTTGCGAACAAGATGTCTGGATTTGATGTCAAAAAATTCCTGTATTCTCCGTACGATGAAGAATATGGCAGAAGCAATCCAATTAAAGCAATGCCGCTAAAAATAAGATTAACAATCTGGTGAATTTTTATTTTTTTCATATTTTCCTACCTATAAAACTACTTAGTACTGTTAATTTGTTTTTTGTTCCAATATTTTATCAGTAAGATTTAAAATTTGCCGCAAGGTAGTGATTAAATGATGATAGTCGGTGCAGAAGCAAGTGAGCTTTGAGTATTCTTTGAATATTAAGGTATTGCGCCGATTGCAATTGGGCCAGCAATTGAGTTGATAATTGGGCTATCAATTGAAATAAAATCAAGCAATTAAGAATGCGGAATATTGTAACTAAAGCGATTATGCTATTGCAGTAGAGCTATTTGCAATAATGCTGTTAGCAGTAATGCTATTTGCGATTATTCTGTAAATTTCATACAAGGAGTGGGTATGAATAAAGCCCTTATTAACATTGATTATACGAATGATTTTGTGGCAAGCGATGGCTCTCTTACTGTGGGCGAGCCTGCGCAAAAGCTCGAGAAGCGTATTACTGAGATTTCGCAGGAATTTCTTGACGCTGGTGAGTTCGTGGTTTTTGCGATTGATACGCACCATTTGAACGATCCGTATCATCCTGAAACTAAGCTTTTCCCACCTCACAATATCGCAGGAACTCACGGCCAGAAGTTATATGGCACACTTGGTGATTTTTACGAAGCAAATAAAGATAAAAGCAACGTGTATTACATTCATAAAACTCGCTACTCTTCGTTTAATGGCACGGATTTGCTGATTAAGCTTCGCGAACGCCATATTGAGGAGCTGCATTTGGTGGGAGTTTGCACGGATATTTGCGTGCTTCACACTGCTGTCGATGCGTATAATCTTGGATTCAAGATTGTGGTTCACAAGGATGCCGTTGCAAGCTTTGATCCTGCAGGTCACGAATGGGCTTTGCGTCATTTTAAGACTTGCCTTAATGCTGATATTGTGGAAGGCTAAAAGTTGCTTTTAAAAAATATTAGATAGATATTGAATAATTATTAAATAATCGACGCTGGTTGCTTTAAGCTGCCAGCGTTTTTGTTTATTCGGAGTGTCGACTTGCTATTAATGAGAATCATTATTATTATTAATAGACGTTGTTAAAAATCTTCCATAATTATTTGCGAAAAGAAGAGCGCATATAACGATAAGAAGATGAAGTGTAGAGAGCGAAATAGTAATTATGACTCAGGTCATTAGGAATATTGTGAAACGTGCTTTTGCAATGGCAAGTGTTGCAATACTTGCCATTGCCGTGCTCGCATCAGGATTTAGTGCAGCTTTACCGGCAGTTGCATTAGAAAATGGTAATCCTGCTGAAAAATACGATCCTACAAAAAAGGAAGTGCTAAGTCACGGCCATACAGACGTGTTTTACCCAATTCAATACAATGGTAAATTCATTATGGCCGTCGAAAAAGACGCTGCTACTTTCTTAAAGCCTGAAAACACTACTTTGCGCGTAGCTAAAAGCACGTACACTACAAAATCGCAACTTCCTGCTCTCGCTACTGAATACTACTATCTCGATAGTTCCGGAAATCAAAAAGGGAACCCTCTTTTCCCGGGTTGGGACACAGGTTATGCTGCATCTTTAGTTGGCGCATCTCACGCAGATGATGCAACAGCAGATATTGCAATTCAGCAAGTTACTGGACCAATGAACGGGCGCATTCTGCTTTGGACTACCGATGGCATTGGAAAAAATTCGAAGAAATTATCATTTGAAGAGAATGATTTAGACGACGAACCTGATACTGATGGCAGTCGATTTATGCTACCTGGCGTAATTCACCAACATACTGCTGGCCACGTGCATGCAAACTGGGGATTTACGCAGCCTGGCGTTTACAAGCTAAAAGTAGCAGCAACTATTACAAATAAGAACACTAAGAAGCAGATCACAACCGAACCTGCAGAATACACTTTTGAAGTAGAAGATACATATTCAGGCGAAGTACCTGCTTCTGGCATTACGGAAACGCTTGATTTGCACCGTCGCGGTGATTTTATTAATCCTGACGATGATGAAGAAGCGCACGAAGCTTCCAAAGATCATAAAGACACAGATAAAGACGATGGCGGCGATATGCGCATCGGCAATATTCGTGATTCCGGGCCTCATCCGCATTATCATTCATACGAAGGTTATGGTGGTTTAGACTTAAAAGTAGTTAACAAACCAAAGGGTGCTCGTATTGAGTGGAGATATGTGCGTGCTGACGAAGGTCCTGACGCGTATGGAACCACTCTTTTTGCTGAGAGATTGCAGCTTCCGGCTGAGCCTGCAATGAACAAGATGAAAGTGTATGCTCACGCAACTGAAGGTGAAACGCAAGTTGGCAAAGATACTGCGTCTGCAACCATCGCCGTTGAAGATCACGGTGCCGACGGACATCCTGTAGTAAAAGCAATTGCTCCTTATAAGCGTTTCAAACCAGGGGATACTTTACACGCGAAAACAGTATTGCTTAACCCTCATGTTGCAACCGACGGTGTTACCGGTGCGCCAATTGACGATCCGACAAGTCCAGTAACTTCCATTGTCAAAGATTATGTTTGGTTGATGAAAAAGGAAGGAGAAAGCGAATTTAAGCGCATTCCGGGTGCTGCAAGCAGCAAGTTGGAGCTAAAACTTGATGCGTCAATGCAAGGTGCAACGATTCGTCCTTCCTTAGTTTTAAAGAACGGTGAACTTTACCGTAATAAAATGTTTGATGAGTTTTGCGATTATGTTATTGAGATGAAAGGTGTTCCTCACTCTCATAACCATGATGGCGATGATGATCAAAGTGGTTCTGATTCTGAAGATGATGAGAACCCTCACGGGAAAAAGCACCATGAGAAGCGTCATAATAAGCGCAAAAATAAGACTAAGCATTTCGCTGGTGGAAAGAACTTTTTGAAAGGCGTATTCGGCGGTGCTGCAAATTCTGGACTATTCGGATCTAGCTCTAATGGTGGATTCCAATTCGAATCTAATTTCTTTAAGAAATCCAACAGAAAATTCAAGCGCACAAAGAAGAATCGCAATAAGACTAACCGCACTAATCGTAAGAATAATTCTAAAAATAATACGCAAAGTGGTGCTAGTTCTGGTTCTAGTTCTTTTACAAGAACAGAAAATTCAAGCGGAACATCGTTACATAATTCATCGCGACGAACTTCTGGCGGAACTCATACTAAGAACAAGAGCTCTAAGAAAAGTGGACAGACTATTCGTAATTTCGTGAGAACAGATAATAATTCTGGCAATAAGTCCAAAAATAGTTCTGTCAATAACCCTGATTTTGTTAAGAATACTGAACACCATGCTTTGCAAGGTGCAAGGCAATACAACGAAGAATCTGATGAAGCGTATGAAGATGATTCAGATGATACAAAAGGTGATAGTTCCTCGACTAAGTGGGTTGCGGTTGCAGCTTCAGGTGCGAGCGTCGGCTTATGCACAATAACTGGTGCATGCGGTGCTTTGGTACGTCCTAGATTGAAATTGTTGTAAATAGTATTCGTATTATTACTAGAAAGTTTAAATGATGAATTACAAACAAAATGAAACATTGCAAGTAAAACGAAAGCATGCATATTCTACTGCGTTGCTTGCGCTCATATTTTCTTTAGTAACTTTGGTTGCATCTTTATGTGCACCAAATCCAATGCAAGAAACTGCTTATGCCACTGAAGGCAATCAGCCAGTTATGATTCAAGCAGGTCATGCTGATTTTGGACCAACGCTAATCGACGGCAAATGGAAATTGAAGATTCGCGATGATACTGGTGATGAACCAGTGTGGCGAGACCCAGAAAATGTGGTATTTAAATTAGGTGGCAATTCAATAATTCCTATGCCTGATGACGCTGCCTACAGTTTTATTGGCGAAAAGCCTGGAACGAAGCTGTATGTTATTCCACAAACTCAGAATCCTGATGTGCCGTGGCTTGGTTGGAATACGCAGGAAGGTGGCGTGCTTAACGAGCTCGATCGTGGTGCAAACCTTTCGCTTGAAGGAGTAAGTGGTCCAGGCAAATTGCATGTTTACTTAGAAAATGGCAATAACAATCCACAGCAGCTTTGGGATAGTACTAAAGGTTATCCGCAAAACAGCTGGATTGAAACTAACGCTCATACTCACGTGAATTGGGTGTTTTCTAAGCCTGGAATTTATCATGTGAAGCTTACTTTTTCAGGAAAGCTTAAAAACGGACGCGCTGTAAGCGATACGCGTGTTCTTAATTTTGCAGTTGGAGATAATACCGATCCTAATGCTGCTTTAGGTGCGGGCGCTGCTGCTGGAGCAAGTGGCAGCGAAGGCGACGAAGAGGATCAAGATGAAGAAGACAACGATGAAGCCACAAAAGATGAAACTAACAATCATCACAAACTCCTTCGCAACCAGCATAAGCATTCTCACAAAGTATCTGAGAAAAGTGACGATACAGCTCTAGTTCTTCAAATCGTAGGTATTTTTGTTGCTATTATTGCCGTAATTATTGTGATTTTTGTGCTAATAGCTGTAGTTAAAAGTAAGAAAGCACGAAATCTTGCGCTTGCTAAGCAAGTTTCTGCACAAGCTAATCAACAGTATGCAAATAATGCAAATTTTGTGAATAATGCAAATGGCGACAGTACTTTGTCAAATCTAGTGCGTGATCAAGAAACGACAGTGATGTCACCAATTAATAATTCTCAATATTCTCAATCAGACAATATGCAATCTGATGGTACTCAGTGGAAATAATGGTGTGACGAAAATGGTTCGTAATAGTATAAAGAAACTATCTCGCGCTTTGTTGGTGGGCGTGTGCTTGTGTGGCATGATGATGGGAACTCCCGCAGCTTTTGCTGACAATGGCAGTGACGCAACTGTTGTAAGCGGAAAGAAATCTTCTAAAGATTTTGACGCAATAAAGCAAGCTAATTTTAAAGCGTGTACGGCTGCTCGCTTAGATAAAACTGCTTCACAACCTGCGGCTGATAGTAAAGCTGTAATGTGCCATGCATATAAAGGTCATACTGACGTTTTTGCAACTTTCTTTGATGCTACAAGCAGGCGCATAGTATTAGGCACCTTGGGAGATGCGTTTGAAAGTGAAGATCATGATGGCACTCGTTACGATACGAATCGACTTATTTTTGAAGTCGGTTCTAAAAACATCATGCAGCTTTCCAAAGATGAGAACAATTCGGTAATAAAAGAAATCTACGCAACAACTCGCGAAGGTGTAGTCTGGTTCTTTGATCAATCTGGAGCTGGAAATACTGGTGCATTATGGCCTGGTTTAGATACTAGACCGTTATATGAGGGAGCTGGTTCTACAAAAGTTAACCCAACAGTCAAACTGTCATTAACTGGTATCGAAGCACCCCACAACGGCGAAGTTTTTATGTATACTCGCAGCGGTGACGATTATGAGAAAATGCTTGGTTCTGTTGACGGATGGCCGAAAGATGTTGACATCACTGAGACTGGTGGCAAGCATTCTCACATGTATTGGTCTTTTAACCGTCCTGGTGTGTACAAGTTAAAAATGAAGGCTACTACTACCGTTGGTGACGAGGAGCAAAGTTCTGAGCAAGTCTATACATTCCACGTCACTAATCATGATGTAACAGCTGGGGATTTTGCTGATTATGATGGCGCATCTTTTGATGGTGATGAAGATGGTGAAGATGACGAAGAAGATTCAGATGATAATGACGATTCTCAAAGTGAGGATCACAGTATTAATGTGCAACAAAGTAACGGATCTTTCTTCATTAACGGTAACAACAACACTGTGTATGTGACTCCATGGCCTGGAGCAAAAATGCAACAACAAGGACTTCTTGGAAGTAATAGAGGACTTTTTGGAAGTAATAACGGTGGTCTTATTCATGGGGAACATAACGCGAAAAGCGGAAAGCAAGATTCTCAAAGTCAGCAATCTACTTCGACAAAGTTCAAAGACATCAAGGGTGACAAACTCGTTATAGACCACGGTCATGTTGATATTGCTGTATATACTGGCGATTCAAATAAAGTTGATATGGCTGTGCAAGAAGATGTGACAGGAAGCCACGTCTTTAGAGACCCGGATACAGTTGTATTCGCAGTTGGTGATGCTGGTAAAACTAACGGCGTGTATCGTATACCGCAAACACAAATTGATGGTGTGCCATGGATGGGTTGGAATAATCAGTCTATGAATCCTCATAAGCCAACTCAATTGAGCCTAACAGGAGTTGAAGGTCCTGGAAACGTACGCGTTTGGATGTTTGGAGGTTTGGGCGGCGGAGATCAAGAGATTTTCTCCACTCAAGGAGCAGCAGATTATACAATACCTGCAAATACGCATGCTCATGCGAATTGGGATTTCGACAAACCTGGATATTACACATTGCAATTCCAAGCTTCTGACGGAAATTCTACAGTAACTCGCAATATTCACGTTGCTGTTGGTGTAGATCCACAAGAAACACCAATGGGCTCTGCTGGCGGTGTTGAAAACAATGAAGAAAAGGACACCAAAAGCAAAAAAGGTGGACCTTCTGCACCTCATAATCCAGCAAAACCTGCTAATTTGCCTCATTCTGGCGGCAATCATGGCAGCCGTGGAATCGGTTTTGTCGGTGGCGGAAATTCTTTTGTTGGTGGTCGTGGTTTTGGATCAAATAATTCACACTCTGGAAAACAATTGCCAAGAAAAGCTAAAAAGCATAAAGGTCTTGTTTCAAAAATTAGTAACAAGAGGCTTGCTAAAAGTTTGTACCGACAGAAGTTGAACGATAATGACGATGTTGTGAAGTCTGAAGCAAAAGGTGTAACAGGATTATTTAAGCGAAATCCTTTACTTGCTTATTCGCTTCTTGCTGGTGGAATTATTGCTGTGCTTGGCGTTTTGGGTGCAGGAATTTGGTATCTCTACAATCGCGGACTTATTAACTTCAACTGGCTGTTGCGCTATTAGTAGTAGGAGTGTGTAAGGGTGATTCATAGGCCCAGAAGAGTAAAGCAAACTTTGTTTTCTTCGATTGGTGCAATTGCAGTCGTCGCGCTTATTTTGCCGCTTTCTGCTTGTGGTAGTGCTAATGGGAATCGTGCAGGACATCGCGATGGTCGCATTAATGTAGTTACAACTACAGGCGTTTTGCGTGATATGGTGGCGAATGTAGCAGGGGATGCTGCAAATGTGAGTTCAATCGTACCTGATAATGCAGATCCGCACTCTTACGAGCCGCGATTGCGTTCAATCAGAGATGTTGTGTATGCTGACGTGGCTTTTAGTAATTACATGATGCTTGAGGAGCATGGTGTTATTACTGCTTTAGATGCGAATTTGCGAAAAGGCGTGCCGAATGTGCAACTTGCTGAAGAAAGCGTGAAACATGCGGCGGATATTATTCCAATGGTCGAAGATGTGTCGTTGGACACTATTTGGCTTGGTCTTGCTACAGAACGCCAAACTTCGCAGACGGTTGAGGAAGCTGAAGATACTAAAGAGCAACAAAAATCTCAAGAGAAATCTGATAAGTCGCAGTCTTCTCAGGTTTCTCAATCTTCGCAATCAAACGCGCCTTCCACTGTAACGAAAGAAGGACGCGCTACTGTAATAAAGCCAAAAGCATACAACATGAAGCGTTCGGACAGGATCCGCTTAACTGCAACTAAAGTAATTGGTCCTGGTTCGCTTTTCGCTTACCTTACTGGCACTTTTGGAAGTGTAGAAACTTACGTTAATTCAGCAAACGGAATTAACGATGAAGATCATGTGGATTTGCCTGCGGACGCGCACACGCATTTAAGTTGGGCTTTTAGTAAGCCAGGAGAATATACTCTCGGTTTTCACGCAGATATGCTCAATGCTCAAAACGAGAGGGTTGCAAGTTTAGGAAACGCAACTATGCGTTTTGCTGTTGGCATTAACGCGCAGAAATTAGCGAAAAAGCGTGGAGCTAGTGTAGTTTTGAATCAAGGCCATGCAGATTTGGCTTACGATTTAGCTAAACGCGGATTTTTGTACAGAGTTGACACTTTGCAAGAAAAGCGGTCGGTTGCACCAAAGCGCGTGTATTATGAGCCGCGAGATGTAGTAGTAGAAGTGCCGACTAATGCTTTAAAAGAAATTCCAGCTGAACAAGGCTATAGATTCCTTGGATTTGCACGGCAGAAAATCTATCAACTTCCACAAGCTGTTCTTGGAAAACATGTTCACGGAGATATTGATCCGCATTTATGGCAGTCAGTGAAAAACGGAATTGCTTATGTGCGCACAATAGCTGACCGCTTGTGTGAAGTCGATCCTAAAAATGCTCGCAAATATCGCGCAAATGCGGACCGATACATTAACAAGCTATTAGATGTAGACGCGTATATGAGGCAAAAAGTGGCGTCAATTCCAAAAGAGCGTCGCAACTTGGTTACAACGCATGACGCTTTTGCATACTTAGGTAAAGCTTATGGCGTAAATATTGCGGGATTTGTAACAATCAACCCTTCAAGCGAGCCAAGCGTGCAAGATAGGCGCAGACTTTCGCAAATTTTGCGCGACTTGGAAATCCCTGCAGTGTTTTTAGAGCCGAATTTAATTTCTCGCTCGTCTGTGCTTAAAGAGCTTGCGTCTGAAGCGCATGTGAAAGTTTGCCCAATTTATGGTGACGCTTTCGACGCAAATGTGCGAACTTACGCGGATATGATGCGAGCTAACGCGGATTCTTTAGCGAAATGTTTGAAGTGAAAGTGTTAAAGGTAGTAAATATGGAAGAAAATGCAGTAATTTGCGCACACAATTTGAATATTTCGTACGGGAATCGCGCTGTGGTAAAAGACGTTTCTTTTACCATTAATAGTGGCGAATTTGTGGGATTACTTGGCGCAAACGGTGCCGGTAAAACAACGCTATTTCGTGCAATTATGGGTTTGATTCCACATACTGGAAAACTCGAAGTGCGTGCTCCTCATATGGAAGGTGCAAAACTTAATTCTCGCGTATCTTACGTTGGGTATGTGCCTCAACGTCACGATATTGCGTGGGATTTCCCACTTTCTGTTTTAGATGTAGTGATGATGGGTAGGATTCGTCATATTGGTTACGTTCGCCGCGCTAAAAAAGAAGATTACGAGATCGCATTAAACTCGCTTGAACGCACAGGAATGGCTGATTTCCAAGATCGTACGATTGGAGAACTTTCTGGAGGTCAGCGGCAACGCGTGCTTGTTGCTAGAGCATTAGCTGGAGAGCCGCGTTTGCTTCTGTTAGACGAACCGTTTACTGGACTCGATATGCCTACTCAGGAGCTGCTTACCGATTTGTTCTTGAAATTGTCTGCTTCTGGTGAAGCAATTCTCATGAGCTCACACGATATTATTGGCTCAATTAACTCATGCTCGAGAATAATGCTATTTGATGGCACTATTGTGGGCGACGACGATCCGCAACATTTGCAAACAGAACAGTGGGTACAAACCTTCCACGTAGCTCCGCAAAATCCGCTTATTAAAGCAGTTGAGCGCGTAATTGGTAAGGAAAGTGTGGTAAAAGAGTAATGTTATCTCCAATAGAATTTATACAAGATTTAACAAATCCGGACCTTTGGTTTTTGCTAAAAGCACTTATTGTAGCGTGCCTTTCTAGCGTAATTTGTGGTGTAGTTGGATGCTATGTAGTGCTTAGAGGAATGGCGTTTATTGGAGATGCTGTAGCTCACTCAGTATTCCCAGGACTTGCTATAGCCTTCGTATTGCAAGGAAATCTGCTATTTGGAGGAGCACTCGCAGGAGTTGCAACCGCGCTAATCGTATCTATTTTTAGCCAAAACCGTAGGCTTCGCGAAGACTCATTTATTGGCGTATTTTTCGTATCTGCTTTTGCTCTTGGAATTGTGATTATTTCTAAAGCATCTGGCTACGCTGGATCCTTAGAATCCTTCTTGTTTGGCTCGATTACAGGTATTCCTGATTCAGATATTGCTGTTGTTGCTATTACTGGTTTGATTATTTTGGCTATATTATGCATGTTCCACAAAGAGCTTGTTTGCGTATCGATGGATCGAGAAACTTCGCGCGCAATGGGATTGCCGGTTGCATGGCTAGATGGAATGTTGTACGTGTTAGTGGCTATCGCTGTAGTTGTTTCCGTGCAAATTATTGGAAACGTGCTTGTGCTTGCTCTGCTTGTGACTCCTGCTGCAACTGCGCGACTGCTTACTGATCGGCTATCTAGGATGATGGTTTTAGCTCCTGTTATTGGTTGCGTTTCTTCGATTGTTGGAATGTATATTTCGTGGAGCTTTGATACAGCAACGGGCGGAACAATTGTGCTCGTAGCAACCGCTCTCTTTGTGCTCGCTTGGGCGTGCTCTCCTAAACATGGGTTGATTGCAAAAGTAGGTCGTAGCGTAGGTTTATAGCATGCTGCACAATAGAAAGCATGGTATCAAAAGGAAAACCTTCGCCAAGAAGTGCAGTAAAACCACTCAGTGATGAGCAAGTAAAGCTTTTAGCAAGTAAACACAATTTAGTTGACCCAACGTATTACTATCCGACAGGAAAACGCAAGCCAAATCAGGTAGAAATTGACGCGCAAAATCCTAAAGCCGCCGAAAGACTGCTCGAAGGAACGTCGCGCGTATTGCGTTCACGCTGCAAAGTAAAGGCGTGGGGATTGGAAAACGTGCCAGAAGAAGGCGTGTTTATTACAGCTTGCACACACGTGACGATGTTTGACGTTTTCATACCTATGACTGCACTATTTCACCAAGGTCGTCGTCCGCGCTACATGGCAAAAGCGGAACTCGCTCACTGGCCAATCTTAGGCAAATGGTTCCAGCTTGTAGGCATGCAGCCGGTTCCTCGCAGAAGCGGAAAAGCGCGAGAAATAGAAGAAGAATCTATTAAAATCCTCACCAATGGCAGACCTTTAAGTGTATGGCCTGAAGGAACAGTTACGCGCGATCCTAAAAAATGGCCTATGAGCATGAAGCCCGGAATTGGTATAATTGCTCTCGAAGCATCGCGCAGACTCGGACATCAGATTCCGCTATTTTGCGCGGTTACATGGGGCGCAGCAAGCATTAACCACTGGTGGCCGTGGCCAAAGAAAAATGTTGTAATGTGCTACGATACCCAACTCGATTATGCTGACTTGCTAAAGGGGAGTGAAAATTGGGGAGAGCTACCTCCTCTTGAATCTGCTGAAGAGTTGGCTCGTCGCGTGCGTGTGCGTATGACGCAGATTATGGAAGAAATTCGTGGAGAAAAATCTCCTGCAGGATACTTCGATTACAGGCAGATGAAACGCGTTACGGAAGAATAAAATAAAGTATCTTTTAAAAATCCCGTAAAGCGGCATGTGTAGAATTGTGTAATAGTGTGATTACAAATAAATAGCTATACAGTAGCTTATAAAACTCACAACCGAAAGGCAGGACGTAAAACATGAACGTTACGGTGTTGGGTGCTGGTGCTTGGGGAACTGCGTTTGGACAAGTACTTGCGGATGCAGGAAATCAAGTGACAATGTGGGCAATAGAGCCGGAAATTGTTGAAGGAATTCGCGATCATCATCATAATGGCGTGCGTCTGCCTAGCGTAGAAAAACTTCCAGAAAACATGACTGCAACTGGGGATCGAGCAGAGGCTGTTGCGAATGCGGATATTGTAGTCGTGGCGATTGCGGCACAGTTTGCTCGCGTTGCGTTGGAAGGTTTTGTGGGTTTGATTCCACAAAATGCGATCGTTGTTTCGCTTATGAAAGGCATTGAGCGCACAACCGGCAAACGTATGGATGAAGTTGTGTGCGAAGCTTTGAACTTACCGCGTAACCGTTTTGCTGCACTTTCCGGACCAAACTTGAGCAAGGAAGTTGCATCTCGCCACCCGGCTGCAGCAGTAGTTGCTTGCGCAGAAAAATCTCAGGCAGAAGTAGTTGCAAAAGCATGCTCAAACAGCTACTTTAAAGCATTTGTGTCAACAGACGTAATCGGCGTAGAAATGTGTGGCTCGCTTAAAAACGTGGTTGCGCTCGCAGTTGGTATGGCTCGAGGCGCAGGATATGGCGAAAACACGGCGGCTATGATTGAAACGCGCGGTTTGGCAGAATTGACGGCATTGGGCGTAGCAGAAGGCGCAGATTCGCGCACTTTTGCAGGTCTTGCTGGCTTTGGTGATTTAGTTGCAACTTGTGGATCTCCTCTAAGCCGCAACTATACTTTCGGTGCAAATCTTGGAAAAGGCATGAGCGTTGAAGAAGCAACTGCCGTAAGCAATGGTGTTGCAGAAGGCGTGCCAACCACAAGTGCAGTAGTTGCAATGGGCAAGCGTTTGGGTGTTGCAACTCCGCTTGCAAGTGCAATGGCTCGCGTGCTTGAAGAAGGAATTTCCTGCCAAGAAATGCTCGCAATGCTTTTCGACGACGATGTTTGCGAAGAGTAAGTAGCGTTTGCAAAAATAATCAAAACTAATCCAAAATAACTAGAATAATTCAAAAATATATAAAGGAAAAAAATGACGAAAAAGCGTGTAGTGTTCTTGTATGGCGGTAAGGCAGACGAACATTCGATTTCTTGCATATCTGCTGCTGGAGTGCTCAGTGCTGTAGACGAAAATCGTTTTGACATTGTGCGGATCGCAATCACAAAACAAGGCGAATGGATTGTTGGTGGTGAAGATCCTCGTAACTTCCGCATGGAAGAAGGCGAGTTGCCAGTAATCACAAAAACCGCTGGAACGCGTGATGTTGTGCTTGACCCTGCAAAGGGTGCAGACGGATTCTTGGTGCGAAAAGCGGACGACACGCTTGAAAGTTTAGGTCATATCGACGCTGTTTTCCCAGTTCTTCACGGACCAAACGGTGAAGATGGCACTTTGCAAGGTTTGCTAGAAATGATGCAAGTGCCGTACGTCGGTTGCGGAGTGTTGGCTTCGGCTGCATGCATGGATAAATACTACGCAAAGCAGCTGTTTAAGGCTGCCGGAATTGATGTCGCTCCGGGGATTGCGTTGGATGCTAGAAAATTTGCAAGTGACTCGACGAATCGCTTTGCTGCGTACGCAAACGAAATGCTTGCGCAAGTTGAGGCAGCAAAACTCGAGTATCCGCTTTTTGTAAAACCAAGCCGTGCAGGATCTAGTTTTGGCGTAACAAAAGTGGAATCGCATGATGCTGAGGCTTTAGCACAAGCCGTTTTTGAAGCTTCGAAGCACGATTGGCGAGTGCTAGTAGAGCAAGGAATTAACGCGCGCGAGATCGAGTGTGCGGTTCTTGCAGCTCGCGATGGCGAGGAGCCGAAAGTAAGTTTGCCAGGTGAAATTGTGTTAGACAAGCGTCGGGCTGGCGAAGATCAGTTCTACGATTTTGATAGCAAATACATGGATTCCGCGGCTTCGCACGTGGAAGTTCCAGCAGATCTTCCTGCGGAAACTTTGGAGCTCGTGCGTAAAACAGCGCTCGCAGCATTCAAAGCAGCAGACGGTAGAGGATTAAGCCGTGTTGATTCGTTCGTGACTCCTGAAGGTCATGTGATGATCAACGAAATCAATACAATGCCTGGGTTTACGCCAATCTCCATGTATCCAAAAGCTTGGGAAGCAACCGGAATAAGCTATGGCGATTTAATTACGAAGCTTATTGAGGGTGTGCTTAAGTAAGTGTGAATAACGCAAGTAGCGCAAACTTAATACGAATTCAATAAAAAGCGAAAAATCACGATAAAGCGTAAAGAATAACAAAAGGAATGAGTATGCAAGAGATACAACATGACGACACATATTTGTTGGCGCGAAAGCGGCAGGGAACTATTGGAATGTCATTATGCATGTTCATGGTTGTGTGGATTGCTGCTGCATATGCATTAGGTATGTGCTTTCCGTATTTTTTGCCTAAAGAATTTTTAGAAAAATCTATTGCAACAATATTAGTGTCTGACATTGCGCAATATTTAATAGCGCTTCCTATTGCAATGCTGATTATGCGAGCAGTACCAACTCTTGCGTCGCGTGAATTTTCTATGTCTTTGCGTCAATTTTTGGGATTCTACGCAGTTAGTGTGCCAGTTATGTATGGAGGAAACTTAATTGGTACAACATTAGCTTCAATTATTACAGACGGTAAAGCAGAAAATCGTATTTCAGAGACTATTGTGTCTGGAAATATGTGGGAAACGTTTGTGTTCGTAGTGATTCTTGCTCCTATTATGGAAGAATGGTTTTTTAGAAAGCAAATACTTTCTCGATTGCGTGTGTATGGCGAAAAGAAAGCAATTGTGTTCTCTGCTTTAGCTTTTGCATTATTCCACATGAATATATTCCAATTTTTCTACGCTTTCGGGCTTGGGCTTATTCTCGGGTACATGTACGTGCGAACTTCTAAATTGCGTTACAGCATATTTCTTCACATGATTGTGAACTTCCAAGGAAGCGTTGTTGCTTTATGGTTACTAAAACAGATGACAGATGCAAACGGGAATGTTATAGAAATTGACAAATTATCAAATAAAGAGTTAATGGATTTGCCTTCTGGATTTGTGCTAGCTGGATTATATAGCATATTTGTGTTTGCAGTGCTTGTAGTTGGAATAGTGTTACTTGCTCGTAGTCGTCGATATTTAGTTTTCTTTGATGCGCCTTTGGAATTGCCTAAGGAAAATAATTTGAAATCACTTTATGGAACCGTAGGTGTAATTGCGTTTTTGATTATTTCTGTGATTCTTAATGTGATGATGCTTTTTTCGTAACTGCTATTTTTCGTAACGAAAAACAAAAATTCAAAATTCATGGCTTAAGGAGGCGAGTTATATGTTAAGCAAAAAATTAGCCAATAAAACTATTCGCGTTGGATTGCTTGGTGCCGGAACAGTCGGTTCGCAAACAGCGCGACTTATAGTTGAGCAGAGTGATGAACTTGCGGCTAGAATTGGCGCAAATATTGAGCTTGCAGGAGTTGCGTGCTTGCATCCGGAAGAAGTTGACGCTCCTTGGATTAAGCGTGATTTGCTAACTACAGACACTGCCTCTTTGTGCACCCGCGAAGACGTTGATATTGTAATCGAGCTTATTGGCGGACTTGAGCCGGCTCATACTTTTGTAAAAAGTGCGCTATGCCATGGAAAATCTGTTGTTACTGCAAATAAAGCGTTGCTTGCAAAGTTTGGTCCGGAATTATACGAGTGTGCAGAAAGTCACGGAGTTGACTTGTACTTTGAGGCGGCTGTAGCAGGAGCGATTCCTATTGTTCGACCGCTTCGAGAGTCACTTATTGGCGACGAAATTACGCAAATTTTCGGGATTGTAAACGGAACTACCAACTATATTCTTGACGAAATGACTGTGCGCGGACTTGATTTTGACTCGGCTTTACGCGCAGCTCAAGAAAAGGGTTATGCTGAGGCTGATCCAACCGGAGATGTTGAAGGTTTCGATGCTGCAAATAAAGCTGCGATTCTTGCAACTCTCGCATTCCAAATGCCGGTAAGTATTGACGATGTTTCTGTTGAAGGAATTAGCGCGATTGACTCTGAAGATATTGCTGCAGCGAGCGCGGAAAAGCGTGTAATTAAGCTACTTGCAGCAGTTGAAAGGCATTGCGACGGCGAATCAAACTCAGATGGCGGCGTAAGCGTTAGTGTGTATCCGGCGCTTGTTGGCGCGGAGCATCCTTTGGCATCGGTTCATGGCAGTTTTAATGCTGTATTTGTGAAGGCGCAGGCTGCAGATGATTTGATGTTCTACGGACGCGGTGCCGGCGGCGCTCCAACTGCAAGTGCTGTTGTTGGAGATGTTGTTAGTGCTGCTCGAAATCTTGTGCGTGGATGCGCAGGTTTTGGCGTGCCAATGTACAACAAGTATGTGCCGGCTTCTAGCGAGCAGACCAGAGCAGATTTTGTGATTCGTTGCAATATGGAAGATACTTCTTTGGCTTTGTGCAGCGAAGTTATGGATGTTTTTGCAGATCATGGCGTTGCAGCTGAGCGTTTGGCTTCGGCTTGTGAAGCGCAGTATGCGCAGACTGAAGGTGATTCGGATTGTCCACAGTGCGGTCTTGGTGGACCTGGCAGTGTGCGCGTGCTTGTGAGCGAATGTTCGGAAGCTGAGGTTCAAGCTATTTGCGAGGATTTGCAGAAGTTGGACGTTGTGTGCGAAAAGCCGCTAGTTTTGCGCGTTATAAAGTGAAAAGCTGCAGGTGATCGTATGAAGCCAGTATGTAACAGTGTTTCCGTGCGCGTGCCAGCAACTAGCGCAAATCTTGGTTCTGGGTTTGATGCAGCCGGTATTGCGCTTGATTATGCGGATTCTTTAGTTTTTACTCTGGATGATAATCGTTCTAAAAATTCGCTTGATTCGCTCGATTATGCTGGAAACGTGCGCGTAATTATTCACGGCGAAGGCGAGGATACGCTTCCAAAAGATGAAACGCATCTAGTTGTAGCGACTTTTCGCAAAGCTTGCAAAATATTTGGTCTGCCAAACTTGCGATTTACGTTAGAAGCGCATAATCGGATTCCGCAAGCGCGCGGTATGGGCTCTTCTGCAGAAGCGATTGTTGCTGCTGTTGCTGCTGCTTGGGCTTTTGCGCACGAAGGTGAGCTTAATCGTGAAGCAATTTTCGAAATCGCGGCCGCAATTGAAGGTCATCCAGACAATGTTGCTCCTGCAGTTTTTGGCGGTTTGACGATGAGCTGGAAGCTTGATGCTGGGGAAGGCAAAGGTTCTGTGCGCGTGGCTGGAGATTGCGAAGCTCCGCTTTCTACCGGTTTTCATACTGTGCGATACAAAGTTTCGCAAGATATTTCTGTGTCGGTATTCGTTCCTGATTTCGAGCTTTCTACAGAGCTTGCTAGGCGCGCGCTTCCGGCAAAAGTGCCGTATGGTGACGCAATATTTAACGTGTCGCGAGCTGCAATGCTTCCGGTTGCTTTTGGTGAGTTAAATAGCGATTCTGAAAATAAATTATGCACAGTAAAATCTGATATTTCGCGAAATGCGCTACTTTTTGCAGCAACTCAAGATGCTCTTCATCAAACGTATCGTGCAAATCTTATGAAAGATTCGTGGAAGCTAGTGGAAACGTTGCGCGAGCATGGTTTTGCTGCAGCGATTTCGGGAGCAGGATCGTGCGTTGCTGTATTTTATGCAGGAGATGCCGAGTATAACAAGAGTGCAGCTCAAAAAATCGACGCAATTGCCGAGCCGTGGCTTTCGCGTACGGGCTGGCGCGTTTTGCACGTGCCTGTTGATTCTACTGGCGTTGCAATAACTCGCGAATAAGTTGTGTGAAGTTGTAAAAGGGAAGGGTAAGGTATGACAGTTTCGTTGATTTTAGCCTCGCAGTCTCCTTCGCGTAGAGCGGTTTTGGCGGCGGCTGGCGTGATTCCGGTAATTCACGTAAGCGAAGTGGATGAGCCGGCGGCTTTGCGTGATGCCGCTAGTGATCGAGGTGCAAGCGTTGAGCAGTTGAGTGCTGAGCAGCGAGTTTCTATTTTGGCTCGCGCAAAAGCTCAAGCTGTGTACCATGCGTGGAAACGTGTGGCGGATACGGCTGCTTCGGCTAGTGGCGATTTAGTTGTGGGGTATCCGCTGGAAGCTGAAACTGAATCTTCTGAACTTGCAGAAACTGCGAAATCTGCTGGTAATGCTTTAGCAAGCGATTCGCAATCAGACGTAACGCATAACGTAGATACGGCGCAAACTCGCGATTTTTCAGGCGTTACTGTTCCTACAAAAACTTTCGATATTCACGATTTTGCATATAGAAATAAATCTTCTCATGATTGTAGCGGTGTGCTGATTGTTGGCTGCGATTCCATGTTCTTACTCGATGGTGAGTGCTACGGAAAGCCGCATACTCCTGAAGTGGCATTTGAGAGAATCAAGCAGATGAGCGGAAAAACAGGACAATTGTGGACTGGCCACTGCTTAATCGACGCAAAAACCGGCAAAACTATTTGCAAAACAAGTCATGCAAGCGTAACTTTTGCGCAAATGAGTGACGCGGAAATTCGCGCGTATGTAGCAACTGGTGAACCTCTAGAAGTTGCAGGATCCTTTACACTAGAAGGTTTTGGCGGAGCTTTTATTGAAAGCATTAATGGAGATCCTCACGGTGTTCTTGGAATCAGCTTGCCGCTGCTGAGACAAATGGTTTCAGAGCTTGGATATGCTTGGCCGGATTTGTGGAATAAGGAAAGCTTGGAAGAAACTGGCGAAAAGAATGATCCGACTTCCACGGAAGTGCCTAAAGAAAATGTGCATCAGCCGGGAGATGGCTGGGTGCATTGCGATTGTGGTCGCAGGCATTGGGGTCATAACGGTGCTGCTGGAGTTCTGCTTGCTAGGCGAGATGCCGAAACTGGTCGCGTGACGCACGTTGTGATGCAACATCGCGCGCTTTGGAGCGCTGAAGGTGGCACTTGGGGCATCCCTGGTGGCGCAATTTCCGATGGAGAAAGCGCGATTGAGGGCGCATTGCGTGAGTCTTTCGAGGAAGCAAATATTACTTCGGGAGATATTGAAGTTGTTGGAGCTTACCGCGAGGATCACGGAAACTGGTGTTATACAACGGTTTTTGCGTTTGAAAAGCCGGGGCATAGTGTGGATCCTTGCGCGCACGACGACGAGAGTATGGAAATTAAGTGGGTGCCAATTGACGACGTGCCTAAGCTGAAGTTGCTTACGGCAATGCGCACGGATTGGCCGTCTTTCCGTGCGCGCCTTGATGAGTTAGCGCTCCGACATGCTTGAGCGCAGCACAGCGTGCGCGAAAGCAACTCGGAGCGCCGAGCTTGCTTAGGGTTGAAAGCGCGGTGTGCTTTCAACGCAAGCGAGGTCTGCCTTCGTCTCGATTGACGAAGGCAGGGCAGGTTTGTGTGGTTGGGTTTTAGAAACTGGGTTGTGTTTTGTGTGCGCTCCGACCTGCCTGAGCGCAGCATTGCGCGCGTAGGCGGCATAAACTGCGCACGAAATCATCCCAAAATTGCGGCAATTACGGCTATGCAAATTGGGCTAGTGACAGTAGAAAACAGTATGCCGTCGCGCGCAAAACTTAAGCCGACGTTGTAGCGCGCAGCATAATTGTAAACGTTTTGACCAGTTGGAAGAGCAGCTAACACAACGCACGCATACAAAGTCGCCCCGCGGAAACCCATCACAAAATAAGCTAGCAAAAACGCAATTGCAGGCATAATAAGATTTTTTAACACAGCAACCGTGGCAATAGCAGCTCGATTAGAATCTTTTTGCAAAGGCTTGCTGCCGTAAAGCGACATTCCAAAAGCCATTAAAATCATTGGAACTGCAGAATCGCCAATCATCTTAATTGGATCGTAAAGAAAATTAGGAACAGGGAAGTAGCCAACTTTTGCGGAAATTGCAGAAATAATAATTCCCCCAAGCGAACCAATTAAAAGTGGTTGTTTTAAAGGCTGCTGTGCAATGCGCTTGAGAGAACATTTTCCAGTAGTTGTAATGTCGAGAACAGTCAAACCAACAGGAGTAAATACAGCCTGTTGCATAACTAAAATCGGAGCAACAAGCGCAGGATTTCCCAAAATATAAGTCGCAACCGGCAAGCCAATATTGTTGGAATTTAAATAAAGAGAATTGAGAGCACCTATAGTGCAGTCAGCTGCAGGAAGATGGAAGCAAAAGCGATTAAGCAGAACGAACGCAACTCCAACAATCATCGCAGAAAAGAATGCAACAAAAATCGAAGAGTGAAAAATCTCAAAAATAGGCTCTTTAGAAAGTATTGCAAACATTAAGCAAGGGCTGGAAACGAAAAAACTTACGCGATTTAGGACCATTTGAGCCTGTGAACCGCCAACGCGCATGCGAGCAGTAACGTAGCCTGCAGCAATAACAATGCCAATTACGCAAAAGCCTTGCATTGCGCTGATTAAGCCCATTTCTTGCCTCCAAAATTCGTTAATCGCACGCAAATTGCATGCGTGCGAACCTATGCTGTAACTATAGGAGAGATACGCAACTTTTATGTGCGCTATGGATAAGTTTGAAATTATTGGAATTTTTAGTAACTGCTAATTGGCTTAAAAACAGCGATGCAAATTTTAATATTCAACGAGTCATATATTTGACTCGGCAATATGGCATACTAGAGAGCGGTGGCACTGCAAGCCGCCAGGCAATCGATGGCGTCGATCCCCTCGTGAGCGTTTTCCGAGGCTGGCGTCCGCTGTCGCGCAGCTAGACTTTGTAGAGAGCTTTGGGGTGGCTCGCGCACGTGCGTGCTTAACTTAAAGCCAGGGATGCGAGGCGATGCAGCGTCTCGTGAGGAGCATAGTGCCCAGAATAATAAGAGAACGCTTCAATGAATCTGAAGCTGAAAATAGTAGAACTGTGTCTAAAACCGCTACTTCTGCGGAAATGTCCGGAATAATGCAATCTACAGATTTTGCGGAAAGTAATATGGCTGCCGGTGATACTTTGCAGCAAAGCTCTGGCGTTACGCGTCGCCGTCGCGGTCGACGAGTTACTCGTGGTGCCGGTGCGGCTGGAGAAGCAATGGAACTAAAAGTTGAGGATTCTAGTGCGAAGAATTCTGAGCCGCATGTTGTTAAATCGCGCCCAATAACTTCGCTCCTATTCCAGGAGCCAGTTCTTCCTAAGGTAGTGAACGATCGTAGCGAGGAAAGCAGCAGTTCGCGTAATGACTTGCGTGACAACTCGCGTGATGGCTTGAATGATGATTTGCGCGATGATTTACGTGATATTTCTCGCGGAAGGCGCGGTGGACGCAATAGCCGTGATTCTCGTGATAGTCGTGATAGTAGCGAACGCAAGTCTCGTTCTGAAAGACGCGAGAATTCAAGCGAAATAAAGCGTGATAGTGGCAGAGGGAATAGTCGTGAAACATCGCGTGAAACAAGTCATTCTATGTATTCTCAAGATTCTGAGTACGCTAAGAATTTTCAGGATTCGCAAGATGATCGCGATGAAAAAACTCGCAAAAGCCAGCGTTCTCGCCGTTCTCGCAGATTGAATGCTGTTGAGCGACGTGCTGCAGCTGAAGTTGAGCAAATTGAAGAGGATCTTGCATACGACAATATTGTTTATGCTCCCATTGATACGCGCATCGATGAAACTCTTGATGTTAGCGATATTTTATCTGCAGAAAATACTTCGAATAGGCGTTCTAATCGTCGCAATATGTCGAATAACATCTCTAATGATGATGACGCTCGAAATGAAAACGGTGCAGTAGACAGCAGAGGCGGTAGCAATAGCAGAGATAACAGAGATAGCCGTAATAGCAGTGACGAAGGCGATAACAGAGGTACAAACGACGATTATAATGCGAATAATGGCAACGATGACGATGAAATAATGATTACGCGTCGCCGTCGTCGCCGTCGTAGCTCTCGCACTGATCGAAATGAAAGCCGCAACGGAAATCGCGATTTAGACATTGATATTTCAAATGATCTTGACGATGACGTGAATTCTCGCACAAAACGCACAAGTCTAGATGAAGTCTCTCAAGAAGATCGCGATTTAATTCCAGATCCAGAAGAACTTCGTGAGCAAGATGAGGAAGAAACTCTTTATACGCGTCGCCGTCGTCGCCGCCGTTCTAAATCCTCCGATGACACGAATTCCGCACCTTCTCAGGAAGAGTCATCCGACTACACTAATGCAAACGAAGACGACTTGACTTCTCGCCGCTCGCGCAAGCAGCAGTATATAGACGAAATTACGGATATTGAAGGCTCTACGCGACTTGAAGCAAAGCGCCAACGCCGTAGAGATAATAGGCGTGAGCGTAGCCGTCAAAACCTTCTTATGGAGCAAGATTTCCTTGCTCGTCGCGAAAATGTTGAACGATTAATGGTTGTTCGTGAGCGCGATCGTCATACGCAAATTTCCGTTATTGAAGACAATATTCTTGTAGAACATTATGTTTCTGATATTCAAGAAGTTGCTACTGTTGGAAATATTTATCTTGGGCGCATTCAAAACGTGCTTCCAAGCATGGAAGCTGCATTCGTAGATATTGGTCAGGCCAGGAATGGCGTGCTTTATGCAGGCGAAGTTAATTGGGATATGGCTCGTCTTGAAGGTCAACCTCGTAGAATTGAGCTTGCGTTTAAGTCTGGCGATCCTGTACTTGTGCAGGTTACTAAGGATCCAATTGGACATAAGGGTGCTCGATTGACTTCGCAAGTAACTCTTGCAGGGCGTTTCTTAGTGCTTGTGCCATCTGGCGGTATGACAGGTGTAAGCCGCAAGCTTTCAGATCGAGAGCGCTCGCGTTTGCGCGCTATTGTGTCGAAGATTGCGCCAAAAGATATGGGCGTTATTATTCGTACTGCTGCTGACGGCGCAAGCGAGGAGTCGATTGAAAAAGATTTAGATTCGCTCGTTAAGCAGTGGGAGCGCATTGAAGCTAAGCGCGAAGAATACTTGCATGGAAAGCGTCCTAAGCTGTTACAGGGTGAGCCTGATGTGGCAATTCGTGTTGTGCGCGATATTTTCAACGATGACTTCCAAAAGCTTATTGTGGAAGGCGAGGGAGTGCGTCAGCGAATTGATGAATATCTTGAGATGATGGCTCCAGATTTGCGCAGCAAGGTTGAATATTGGGATCCTGCTGAGCATGAAGGCAAAGACGTTTTCGATAAGTGGCAGATTGATAGTCAGCTTCGTAAGGGCATGGAGCGTCAGGTTTATTTGCCAGCTGGCGGCTCTATTGTGATTGATCGTACGGAAGCAATGACTACGATCGATGTGAATACTGGACGATTTATTGGGCGTGGTAAGTCTTTGGAAGAAACGGTTACTCGTTGTAATTTGGAGGCTTCTGAAGAGATTGCGCGCCAGCTTCGTTTGCGCGATATTGGTGGCATGGTCATGATTGATTATGTGGATATGGTTATGCCAGCGAACCGCGATTTGGTTTTGCGTAGGCTTTTGGAATGTTTGGCTAGGGATCGCACGAAGCATCAGGTTGCTGAAGTTACGTCTCTTGGTCTTGTGCAAATGACGCGTAAACGCGTTGGCCAAGGCTTAGTTGAAGCGTTCTCTGAAGAGTGTCCAACGTGCAAGGGACGTGGATTTATTTTGCACGATGAGCCTACTGTTTCTTCGGAATATGCGGATCCTTACGCGCTTAAGGGCGGAGATCCTTTTGTTAAAACAAACAAGTATGGTCATGGAAGCGCAACGGAACAGCCTGCTCCTGTTAAGCAGCAGGGTTCTAGCGCGGAAGTGAGAGCTAAGTTAGCGCGTATAGCTGCCGCATCTGTAATTACTGACGCAGCTCATAAATCTGAAGAAGAAACGCAGTATAGCAATTTTTTGAATTCTGACAAAGAGTCTGTATCTTCTAAGGCGGATGAAACTGGCGAAACTGCGGATGCTGGCGAAACTGCGGATGCTGGCGAAACTGCGGATGCTGGCGAAACTGCTGAAACTAGTGAAGTTGCGGAAACTAGTGAAGCTGATAAAACTTCTGAAGAATTAATTGAAAATAATTTAGAGGATACTACGCAAGAGATTGTTGGTTATACTTCGGAGCAACCTACGCAAGATGCTACGCAGGAAACTACGCAAGAAACTACAGAAAATGATGATTGCGCCTCTGAATAGTGACTAAGTATATGCCTTGAGTACAATATTGAATATTGTCTGCATTGACTCATGAATCTAGCGACTTGACGTTAGTACATGGGTAGGTGTATTTTTGATAGTCGGTGTCTTGCCGCGCGCGTTTTGCTGTGCGCAAGGCAAAAGTAAGCTTTCAATTGAGCTAAGGAACGAATTATGTACGCGATTGTGAAGGCCGGTGGCCATCAAGAGAAGGTCGAGGTTGGCGACGCCATTCTCGTGAACCGTCTCGATGCAAAGAAGGGCGATACCGTGGAATTCCCGGTCGCGCTCGTTGTTGACGGTGCTAAGGTGACCTTAAGCGCCAAGGATCTTGCTAAGATCACGGTGAAGGCAGAAGTCTTGAATGACGAAGCCAAAGGTCCAAAGATTAGCATTATGAAGTATAAGAACAAGACTGGTGTGGCTCGTCGCAAGGGTCATCGTCAGAAGTTGACTCTCGTCAAGATCACGGCCATCGCCTGATTGACGGTGTTATAAACCTGAAAGGACAGTGAGATGGCACATAAGAAGGGTGCGTCTAGCTCGCGCAACGGTCGCGACTCACAAGCGCAATATCTTGGTGTTAAGAAGTTTGGCGGTGAAGCTGTAGTGGCTGGCAACATTATCGTTCGTCAGCGCGGCACTAAGTTCCACGCAGGTCAGAATGTTGCTTTGGGCAAGGATCACACGCTGTACGCTTTGGTGGACGGCAATGTGAAGTTCGGTATCCGTCGCGACCGCAAGGTTGTTGACGTTGTTACCGCCTGAATTTTAGCTAAGCCAAAGCGCTTCAACAATAAGTCGACGATAATAACTCGGCGATAAAACGTTTAAGCCGCACCCAGTTCGGTGCGGCTTTTTTGTTCTCGCATGTTCCCGAGAATTTAGGTGTTTAGCTTCGAGTAAGGTAGCAGTATGAGTGATTTTGTAGACCGCGTAACAGTGCATGTAAAAGGCGGAGATGGTGGAAACGGATCTGCCGGAGTTCGTCGCGAAAAGTACAAACCATTAGCAGGCCCAAATGGCGGTAATGGCGGTGACGGCGGTTCCGTTATTTTTGTAGCTGATCGCAACGCAAACAGCTTACTTGACTACCGCTTCATGCCTCACCGCACTGCAGAAAACGGTACGATGGGCTTAGGTGACACTAAAGACGGTTCAAAAGGTGCAGACTTAGTGCTTCCAGTGCCTGTTGGAACTGTTGTTTTTACAGCACGCGGTGCCGCAGGCTCTCAAAAGCGACCTGGCGAAGTTTTGGCGGATTTGCAACATGTTGGAGACAAATTCGTTGTGGCGCAGGGGGGTGCCGGCGGTCTTGGCAACGCAGCACTCGCAAACAAAACTCGTCGTGCCCCAGGATTCGCACTTTTAGGCGAGCCTGGCGAAGAACGCGACGTAATTTTGGAACTCAAGTCTATCGCAGACGTAGCTTTAGTTGGATTCCCTTCTGCAGGAAAATCAAGCTTAGTTGCCTCAATTAGTGCAGCTAAGCCGAAAATTGCTGATTACCCGTTTACTACTTTGGTGCCAAACCTAGGCGTTGTAAGCTTCGGCAACTATCGCTACACAATTGCAGACGTTCCAGGCTTAATTCCAGGAGCTTCCGAAGGAAAAGGCTTAGGTCTTGAGTTTTTGCGTCATATTGAGCGCACAGAGATTATTGCGCATGTAATTGATTGCGCAACGCTGGAGCCAAATCGCGATCCAATTAGCGATTACCACGCTCTTGAGCATGAGCTTGCGCAATACGCTGATAAACTTGAGCTTCCGTTGGGTGCGATTCCAATTCCAGAGCGTCCGCGCATTATTGTGCTAAATAAAGTCGATGTGCCTGAAGCTAAAGAATTGGCTGATTTTGTACGCGGTGAATTTGAGAAAATGGGATTGACTGTATTTGAAATTTCTACCGCGTCTCACGAGGGCTTGAAAGAGCTTGGTTTTGCGCTTGGACGATTGGTTGAAAAGATGCGCGAGAAGCTCGCTGCCGAGGAAGCAGCACGAGAAGAAGAGCGTGTTGTCATCCAGCCGCTTGAGCAGCAGACTTCAGCTTTGCGTCGTCGCCGCGATGATGGACGTGGAAATAGCGCAGACTTTGAAATTAAGCGCGAAGAAGATAGGAATGGTGATTTTTGGTTCACTGTTACTGGCGCAAAACCTGAGCGCTGGGTTGTACAAACGAATTTTGACAACGACGAAGCCGTTGGTTATTTGGCGGATCGCTTAGCAAAGCTTGGTGTTGAGGATGAATTGCGCAAGAAGGGCGCGCGTCCAGGAGACGAAATTCGTATTGGCACTGGGAATCATATGGTTTGTTTCGACTGGGATCCAAGTATCGCTGCTGGTGCAGAAGGATTGGACGGCGCTAACTTGGGTGCGCGTGGTAAGGATTTGCGAATCGAAGCGAACGATCCTCGCGGAGCAAGGCGCACGAATGCTGAGCGTAGACGAGATTATCACAGCATGATGGATGCAAAGAGCGCAGTTCGAGACGCGATGATGGCTGAGCGAAAGTCGGGTCACTGGGCAGATCCTTCTGTGGATGACGATCGCCATGATGAAAATAGCTTGTTTGGTCGTGGAGAAGAGCAGAAAAACTAGAAAAATCAAGGTCAAGGGGAATCTTATGAATAATCCAGAAATTGAGCTTACCGAAGATGGGGTTCGGTGTTCAATTCGTGAGGCGCGCACAATCGTCGTAAAAGTTGGCTCAAGCTCACTTACGAGCGCGTCCGGTCAGCTGGATGTGCAAAAGTTGCGCGCTCTTGTGACTGCAATAAGTCACGCGCAAATGCAAGGCGCTCGCATTGTGCTTGTGTCTTCTGGCGCAATTGCAGCTGGATTTGGTTTGCTCGGCTTTAATGAGCGTCCTAAAGATGTGCCAACTCAGCAGGCAACGGCTTCAGTTGGCCAAGGATTGCTTATGGCTCAATACGAAGCTGCATTTTCGCAATTTGGTTTCAGAGTCGGGCAAATGCTTCTTACGGCGGACGTTACTATTTCGCCGTCGCGCTACCGAAATGCGCAACGCACAATGCTACGTTTGCTTGAGCTTGGCGTAATCCCAATAGTAAACGAAAATGATGCACTTTCTAGCAACGAAATTCGATTTGGTGACAACGACCGTCTTGCAGCTCTTGTAGCAAATATTGTGCGAGCGGAAGCTCTTGTGTTGCTTACGGATGTGGATTCTCTCTATACTGCGCCGCCTAGTGAACCGGGTGCTAAGCGTGTGAGTTTTGTGCCAGATGTGACGCGCGCGATTGAAGAAGTGAAAGTTGGCGCAAGTGTTTCGGGCGTAGGTACCGGTGGTATGGTGACGAAGATGGAAGCTGCGCATGTTGCTGCAGTTTCGGGAATTCCAACTGTGCTAACTTGCGCTGGAAATGCCGGTCCGGCACTGGCTGGAGATGCTGTTGGTACTGTGTTTGCGCCGGTGCATACGCGCGATTCTTCAAGGCGACTTTGGATTGGTTTTGCTTCGCATCCGCACGGAGTTTTGGTGGTTGATAATGGTGCTGCGAAGGCGGTTCGCGGAGGTCGCGCGAGCTTGCTTGCGGCTGGTATTGTTGGCGTGCGTGGCGAGTTTTCGGCGACGGATCCTGTGTGGATTGACGATGAGCAGGGTAACCATTTGGCTAAGGGTTTGGTTGCTTTTGACGCGGAGGAAATTCCGGAGATTATGGGGCGTACGAGCGATGAGCTTGAAGAATCACTCGGCCGTCAGTATGCGCATCCGGTTGTGCACCGCGACAATCTCGTGCTTGTGTGATTGCTAGCGGCTTGTGTTTTGTCGATTTCACCAGATGGTTTTGTGTTTTCGACAGTTTCGCTTATTTCGCTCGTTTCGCGGCTTAAGGTTACACTGTAAATCATGGCAGAGAATATTGCAGAAACTTCATCCTCAGAAAATTGGCGCGTATTAAGCGAGCGTATTAACCGGGTCGCTCCGAGTGCAACTTTGGCAGTAGACGGCAAGGCAAAAGCTATGAAAGCTGACGGCATTGACGTTGTAAGCTTTGGCGCAGGCGAGCCAGATTTTCCTACTCCCTCTTATATTGTTGATGCTGCAACACAAGCGTGTAAAGACCCGCGCAACTATCGTTATACTGCTACGGCAGGTTTACCGGAGCTTAGGGAGGCGATTGCGAGCAAAGTGCAGCGAGATTCCGGCTACGAAGTTTCCCCAAAACAAGTCGTAGTTACAAACGGCGGAAAGCAAGCTGTGTATGAGGCTTGCCAAATTCTCTTAAATGATGGCGACGAAGTTATTATTCCAGCTCCATATTGGACGAGTTATCCGGAGGCTGTGAAGCTTGCAGGCGGCGTGCCTGTGCCAGTTTTGGCAGGTGCAGATTGCGGTTTTGAGCCAGATATTGAGGCAATTGAGTCCGCTCGCACTTCACGCACGCGCGCAATTATCGTAACTTCGCCTTCGAATCCTACAGGCGCTATTTGGAGCGCGCAAACTATTCGCGCAATCGGCGAGTGGGCTGTAAAACACCATATTTGGGTTATTTCTGATGAGATTTACGAGCACTTGCATTACGACGGCATTTCGACTTCGTATATTGGCGTCGAGGTGCCGGAAATTCGCGAGCAGCTGCTGATTTTGAATGGTGTTGCTAAAACTTATGCTATGCCTGGTTGGCGTGTTGGATGGATGGTGGCTCCGGAAGATGTTGCTAAAGCTGCAATTAAGCTTCAAAGCCATATGACTTCTAATGTTTCTAATATTTCACAGCGTGCAGCAATTGCTGCAGTCGGCGGTTCGCTGGACGTGGTTGCCACTATGCGTGAGGCTTTTGACGCTCGACGCAAAGCGATTGTGGAAGCGTTGAACAATATTGACGGCGTTACTTGCCCTCTTCCTCATGGCGCTTTTTACGCGTTTGCTAACGTTGAGGCGCTGCTTGAGCGTCCGCTTGGCGAGCATTGCGAAGTGCCGCATACTTCTTCTCGATTTGCTGAAATGTTGCTTGACGAAGCGCATGTTGCTGCGGTTCCAGGAGAGGCTTTTGGTGCTCCTGGCTATTTGCGATTCTCTTGCGCTCTTGCTGACGACCAGCTTGCTGAGGGCATGCGTCGCATGAAGAAGTGGGTTGAAGCTTAAGCAAGTATTTATTGCAAAATAAGAACTTGCTTACCATTGCAAAATGCGACACTCGCTTTTGTGCGATGATATAACGAAATCATGCCCATGAGATAGTATGTCTATCTGGCGGTTTGCTATTTCGTCCCTTTTGGGGTATGATGAGCAAGTTCACCTTAGGGATGTGGCGCAATTGGTAGCGCAACGGTCTCCAAAACCGTAGGTTGTGGGTTCGAGTCCCGCCGTCCCTGCCAGTTTTTTGTTCAAGTTTTTACACGAAGGATTCAAGCATGGCGCAGGCACGCAGTACTAAGAAAGCAGTAAAGCATAACTTGTTCGTGCGTATTGGCATGTTCGTTAAGCAAACTATTGACGAGACACGCAAGGTTATTGCACCTCATGGCAAAGAGTTGTTTGCTTGGTCGTCTGCAGTTTTCATATTTGTTGTATTTTTGATGGCTTTCGTCACCTGCATGGACTTCGGTTTGGGTAAGTCCGTAATGTGGCTGTTCGGCTGAGTTGAAATTGGCTGAGTTGAAATTTTGAAGGTGTATGCAAGATGACTGATGAATTCAATCTCGAAGAAGCAAGTGAAGCTGATGAGGCTTTTGCTTCTCATGATGCTGACGAAGCAAACGAATCAGCTGTGAATAATGAAGCTGTTGCTTCTAGCGAGTCTGTTGAAGCTGATGTGGATGAGGAATCTGCTGATGTTGAAGCTGATGTAGCTGATGGCGCTGCTGCTGACAGTGTTGCTGATGCTTCTAACGAAACTGGCGATGCTGGCGAAACTACTGATGCTGATGATGTGAACGAAGCCGACCCAACTGATGCCGGCGCAATCGCTGTAGCAGAATTTTCTAAGAAACTTCGCACTTTGGAAGGCAAGTGGTACGTTCTTCACACGTATTCTGGTTACGAAAAGCGCGTGAAAACTAACGTTGAATCCCGCGTGCAGAACTTTGGTTTGGAAGATAAGATTTTCCAGATTGAAGTTCCTATGGAAGAAGTCGAGAAGCATACAGAAAAGGGTAAGAAGGTTATTACCCGTGTGCGTGTGCCAGGATATGTGTTGATTCGCATGTGGCCGGATGAGAACGCTCGTCGCATTGTGCGCGAGACTGAGGGCGTGACTGGTTTTGTTGGTCCTTCTAGAGAGCCTGCACCATTGAGCCGCAAGGAAGTTGTGTCAATGATGGCTCCGATGATTGCTTCCGAAGCTTTGAAGAATGCTGGCGATAAGCCGGCTGCAGCGCGCAAGCGTAAGGTTGAGGTTGCTTACAAGGTTGGCGATCAGGTGACTGTGACTGACGGTCCATTCTCAACGATGGCAGCTGTGGTTTCGGACGTGGAGCCTACAACTCAGAAGCTTACAGTGTTGGTTTCCATCTTTGGACGTGAAACTCCTGTGGAGCTTGGATTCAACCAAGTGGAGCCGATTGTTTGAGATGAAAGCCTAAGCTTTTGTAGCTAGATTTTATAAATTTTATAACTTTTACAAACCGGGGTGTGTTAATTCGCGCCCCGGTTTTTATTATTTACTGCAACACGCCGTAAAATGGGGAAATAATCCTAAATTTTCTTGCAATTACAGTGCTTTTATCAATGTAAATAATAAATATTTCCAAATATTTAGTTTGGCTTGCAAATAGGCGTGGGGGGGGGGTATAGTGCTGAGTGTTTAAGCAGAGTAATTGAGTTGTTTTTTTTTAAGTGTCATCGTAATAATGGCATTATGATTCGTAAGCTTTGCAGATTAGAAGGTAGGTGTATATGTTTAATTCGCATATATTTAGCCGTTTCCTTCGACTAGTGCGCTCAATTCGTCGTTCGTTATTTGCTTTTTTCGTGGCGATTGCAATGTTGCTTGCTACTTTTGTGATTGCTCCAACTTCTGCTCTAAGTGCTGGTGGTGCTGGCGAGAAAGTTAGCACTGGGGAGACTGTTGGTGCGCAGTCTGGTTCTGCTAAGACTGAGGGTGAGAATAAGCAGCAGACTAAGCAGAGTGAATATAATAATACTGAATCTGATAAGAATAATAAAGAATCGAATCCTGTTGAAAATCGGCAGAATGCAGATGTGTCTGCCGATAAAGCTAAGTCTGATTCTGCTGTAAATAAAAAAGTTAAAGATGTTCCAAAGGAAAGCGCTTCTACGGAAACTTCTAGCGAAATGGACAGAGGTGCGAGAAAAACTACTGATCTTCCGAAAGAGTGTGGTAATAAGCCTTTTAAAAAATGCTATGTTGTTAGCTACTATAATGATAAGAGTGTTGTCGATAATAATAATCCTGTTCCAATACAGCGTGGTAACGCTATAACTATTAAGCCAAAATTCGAATTAAAAAGTAAGAAACAACCAGCCTCTATGCCGAACGGCGTGTGGTTTGAATTAGAAAAGTATGGTAAAGCTCCTGTACCAAGTTGGGCGAATTTTGAAAAAGAAGAAAAGGGTAAAACTATCAAAGTTAAGGATACTAGTAAAGATAAAAAAAGCTTTGATGGTTCTATAACTTTGCGTCCAAATGGTAAATGGGACTATGGTAGTTATAAATTTAAAGTTTTTGCATATTACAAAAATAAAAGCGAAAAAATATACGCTACAATAAGTGTAAAAGTTGATGTATCTGACGTGCCGAACGACGGTGATTTAACGCTGAGCTTATACGATTTTGTGAATAAGACGGATAAGACTCCTGTAAGTGATAATAAAATTACTATAAAACCAAAGACTAATAGTCAAGGTTCTAGCGGAGACACTACTGGCAGTACTGATAATACAGACGTTTACGATTCTATTAATAATCTTTTTATTGATTCTAAGTCAACTAAAAAGCTTGGTTTTATTTATCACCGTATGATTTGTAAAACTGGTAGTGGTGATAATGCCAGTTATACGGTAGACAGTGTTAATGGTTTAAGCCTCAAAGATAAAAAGGATAATCCTTCTGCAGATATGCAGACTCAGTTCGAGCATAAGGAAGGTGAGAATCGACCTTCTACTGGTGCAGCTGATTCTGCTTTGTATGAAGATGATAAGTATACTGAGGAATCTCAAAGCTGGATTAGCGGCACGCCTACGAGTGCTGGAACTTTTGAGTGCAGAGTGTTCGCTTTTAAGGATGCTAATTTAATAGACAAAGCAAGTGGCAAGCATCCCTCTAATCTGGTATATCAGTTCAAGAAAAATGCCAAAACTGATGCAGGTAAGAAGTCTCTGTTTGAGGGAAACATTGTTGATAGTAATACGTGGAAGACTGATGATATTAAGCAAGGCATTGACTGGGATTATAAGTCGGTTACGATTGAAGTGAAGTCGAGTAAGCCGCCAAAGCCAACAATTGGCGATAACGATCTTACGCTGAAAGTGTATCCGTTTAAGGATTCTACAACAGCGTTGACTAGCGACAATAACAAGATTTCTGCGATACTCGGTATGAGTCTTAAGCCGTTTGTTGATGCTACTTCTGCGGCGGATAGCAAGAATAAGATTACGTTGCGCGTGCTCTGCTCGAAGGGCGAGAAGAAGAATGCTGGCTCGCGATTTGAGCAACCCTCTGAACAGTCGCAACCAACTCAGCCTTCTGGATCTCCGCAATCTGCGGAAGATCTTGAATACAAAACTTGGAGCAGTAATCTTGCCGAGCTTGGGTTGAGTGTGCCTGCGGATGATAATCAAAATACGTGCCACTCTAATAAAGAAGGCGATAAGACTTGCGAGTCTGCTGATCCAAGTAAAAAAGTGGCTGCGCGAACTGATATGGAAGTGAGCATAAAACCGACTGAGGTTGGCAATTACCAGTGCGTTGTGTACGCGCTGAAACCTAAAGCGTTCAATGCTCAATCTGGCAAGCAAACGCCTACGGACATTGATGAGGCATTAGCTGGTGATAAGTCTCTTAAAGAACATAAGGATTTTGCTGCTTTTACGTTCAATCTTCATTCGGTGAGCAAGTTTACTTTGCCGCATACGGGCGGGCAGAGTTGGAATTTGCAGCTCGGTATTCTTGCAGCGCTATTGGTGAATCTGCTGGCGGCTGGCTTCGTGGTAAGTCAAAGTGAGCGCGGTCGCAAATTAATTTTGGGAAGGTGGCGAGGCTTATGCAATTACGTATGAAGCAGTTGTATATGCATTTACTCGCCGTGCTTCGCATAAGGCGATTGCGTACGCATTTGCGCATAAAGCCTTCCTGTTTCGCGCATTGTTTTATTGCGTATTGTTTTATTGTGCAGTCTTTCGGGATTCGGGAGCGTGATAACACAAGGTAAATGCCAAAAATTTTAAAACTTTACTCGTATGAGCATGATAAATGCAAATCAATTTTCTACTTGCTGTAAAAAGCAATGAAAGGGGTGAACATGAAAAAGTTCACTAATAAATTCGTGGCGGCGATTGCGTCGCTTGCTATGGCTGGCACGCTGTGCGTCGCCGGCGCTGTAACCGTGGCTGGCGTTGCGTGGGGTGCGAAACCGGATCCTAACCATCCTGTGCATAATGAAACCCATGCTACTGAGAATCCTAAGGCTCCGTGGGAGAAGGATGCTCCGACAAAAGGTACTATAACCATCCTTAAGTGCGTGAAGAAGACGAAGGATGATAACTCTACTACTTCTCAGACACAAACAGATCCTCAATGCAAAACTGGTTTTAAGCCGCTTAAAGATGCTACTTTCAAATTGACTAAGGTCATTTCTGTTAAGGAAGAGAAAACAGATAAAGGTGGTAAGAAAACTAAAGAAGACGTTACTTTAGATCTTAGCAAATTTGAGTCTTGGCAGAAGATTGCAAAGCTTGTTACTAAGTTGAATGATCACACTATTAAAGACAGTGGTGATGATGCAGAAGTCAAGCTTGATGCTACTAACACTATTACTCCGCAGACCACTAACGATAAAGGTATAGCCAAGTTTGGTGATGGCAAGAATAATCTTGATCTTGGTTTGTATAAGGTTGAGGAAACTAACGCGCCTAAGGGCTATGGTGTTTCGGATTTGCAATCCTTCTATATGACGCTTCCTTTGCCGGAGTACACTACTAGCGAGGGCAAGGATGCAAAGACGACTGTTTCGTATAACTATAATCCTGTTGTGAAGCCGAAGAACAAGGATCTATCGGCTACTATTCAGAAGGTTTACGATAAGACTAAGTTCGCTAGCGTTAAGGATAAAGTGCCTTTCACGATTACTGCGGAAGTGAACAAAGCTAAGCCTAAAAATGGTAAGTTGACGGCTGCTAATCTTCAGGGTTATAAGGTCTTCGATGATGCTCCAACCGCTGCCTTCAAGACTATTGATGCAAGTGTTGTGAAGCATGTAAAGATTGGCGAAACTAGTCTTGATAAAAAAGACAATCAAAATAAAGATATGTACACCGTTAGTGTTGTAAACTCGTCTTCTGATGCTGGTGGTGCGGATCTTGCTGCTGGCCATAAGCGTATTCTTGTAACGTTTAATAATGATGGCTTAGGTAAGATTGCTACTGCCTTGAATAACGTTACTGAAGGTCAAGAAGCACCTAAGGTTACGGTTGATCTTGAGTTTGAGCTTAGTGATGCTTACAAGAACACTAAAGCTCCGACTGGCACTGATAGTGTTGCTGAGAAGGATAAATCGCAGGATGAGGTTGTAAACAAGTCCGGCTTCTTCCAGGCTCATGAGAAGAATGAGGGTGACTTGCCACCAATCATTCCAGATACTAAGAATTCTCAGGCGACTATTGACTTTGGTTTCCTTCAGGTGCATAAGTTCTATAAGGAAGGTAATGAAGAGAAGCCGCTTGAAAATGCTGAGTTCAGGATTTTTGCTGATAAGGCTAAGGCTGATGCTTGCGCTCAAGGTCTGAAGGAAAATAAGGAACTTGGCTCGATTGATGCTTGCAAGGCTGCGTCAACTATTAATGATGCTGCTGCAGCTGGTGCTTCCCAACCAGTTGGCGCTGCTACTACTGATGTGCAGACTGCTACAACAGATACTAAAGGTAACTTCGCGAAGGCATACAAGACTCGCGCTGGTGTTCCTGTTTATCTTGTTGAGGTTAAAGCTCCTAAGGGTTATGCGATTTCTCCTGTAGTTCATGCTGTGACTGTTGAGAAAGATAAGACTACGGCTGAGCCGTTTGAGGACCTCCCACTTAAGGGCGGCGACAACGGCAAGAGCTTCTGGTTCAATCTTCCTGCAACTGGTGCTTACGGCGTGCTGATTTTCGCTGTTGTGGGCATAGTTCTTATTGTTGCGAGCGTGATTATGTACGTGCGCAATCGCAAGGAAGAAGAACAGCAGCAGAACGCTTGATCCGCTTTCTAAAGCTGGTCTTGTAGTCTAATAGCAAAGTGTGAGTCTAGGGTTTACTGAACTAAATCCTAGACTCACTTGCTCTTATGATTGTTCTCTTGCAGCCTCGTAAAGAAAAAGTCGTGTTCTCGCCAACAAGCGGCAGAAATTTTACACACGTGTAAAGGAACGGTCGGTTGCGCGCTAACAAGCGGCATAAACTTTACGTGCATGTACAGAAACGGTCGGCTACGCGCTCGAATCCGGCAGAAATTTTACAGTCGCGTAAAATAAAGGTCGTATTTCCCCCAAACCTCCTGAATCTTTGCAGTAATGTTTTGCAAACGTCGATTATTTATTGCTTAGTGAACTTTAGCATTATTGCTCTGCAGACGTTGATTGCTTGTTGTCCAAAGGACATTAACGTCATTGCTGCCGCATACACCACGCCAAGCACTCCTACCACACCACAAAACAACGATGTGTGAATTTACGAGTGAGGGGTGGGTGTTGCTTGGTCGAGCAATATAAAAGCGGAACGATAGTAATAATCTTATTGACGAATACTATTTTTGCAGAGAAAGTAAGTAAAAAACTAAACTTAACTACGCAACCATTAAGTCCAAGTAAGGTATAAGAGCGGAGCGCTGCGAGACAAGTAACACCCACCACTCACATCCACTTCAGAAATCCACCAGCCAAACACCAGCCCCCAAAACTCGCGCCACATCAAGCAAGTATTTACGCATATAAACTTCACAAGGAGGAAGCATGAAATTAAACAAAGTTGTTACAAAAGTATATGCTTTCTTCAATCAGTCTAAAGCAAAACCTGCAACCGAATCAACTCAAGACTCATCAACCGCATCAAAACCCGCATCAAAACCCACCAAAAAGCCAAAATCCAAGCTCCGCCGAACGCTTGAGCCAATTGCCCTCGCGCTTGCAGCAATTTTGTGCTTCACGTACCCGATTGCGTCAACGTTGTGGAATAACAAGGTGTCGAAGGAGATTTCTACCGCGTATGATCGTTTGAGTCGTAAGCAGACTGCGAGCGCTCGCGAGAAGATTTTGAACGCGGCTCGTCGTTATAATGCGCGCCACAAGTCGATTATTACGGCTGATCCTTACGATGGCACGACAGATTATATGAAGACGCCGGAGTATAAGGAATATGCGAAGCAGCTGGATGAGCCAATGGGGATTATGGGTATTGTGAAAATCCCGAAGATTGGCGTTAAACTGCCGATTTATCACGGTAGTTCGCAGGAGGTTTTGGCGTATGGCGCCGGGCATTTGTATGGCACGGATTTGCCGGTTGGTGGCAAAACGCGTCACGCTGTTGTGACGGCGCATACGGGTTTGCCGAATGCGACCATGTTTGATGATTTAGTGGAGTTGAAGAAGGGCGACTATTTCTATTTTGACATACAAGGCGAAACCTTACGTTACAAGGTGTTCCGCATTAGCGTAGTCGATCCGCATGATATTAGGTTGCTTCAACGCGAGAATGGGCGAGATTTAGCGACGCTGCTTACGTGTACGCCGTATGGTGTGAATACGCAGAGGTTGCTGGTTACGGGCTATCGCGTGCTGCCGGATCCAGTTTCCGCTCCTGGGGACAAGTTGCAGTGGCCGCTTTGGATGACGATGTTCGTGCTCGCGCTTATTGGTTGCGCGGTGATTCTTACGACGATGATTATTGCCGCGGTTCGCAAGCGCCGCCGCCGTGCTGCTTCACTTGCTCATGCCAAACATATAACTGCTTAGAATTGCTGTAATGCAGCGTGTTGCGAAGATTTAGAGAAATAACACCTTGATTTTCGTGAAAATTCGGCATATATTTACCCCTGATTTCGTGAAAATTTAGCATAAATTGACATTGATTTTCGTGAAATATATACTATAAAACAATAGTATTTTCAACGGTTTTGTGGTAATTAAGAGTGGTGTTATATGTTAAGGCGAAAATTCTATCAAAAAATGCTCGATTGGAAGAATGCTGATCGCGGTTCAACAGCGCTTTTAGTAACAGGTGCTCGAAGAGTTGGGAAAAGTACTATAGTTGAAGAGTTTGCAAGAAACGAATACAAGTCTTATATTCTTATTGATTTTTCGCAAGCATCAAAAGATGCGCTTCGGCTATTTGAAGATTATCGTTCAGATTTAAGCACTTTCTTTACGTACCTATCTGCATTGTATGGTGTGAAACTTTATAACCGTGAATCGGTAATGGTTTTTGACGAAGTGCAATTTTTCCCACAGGCTAGAGAATTTGTAAAACAACTAGTTGCAGATGGCAGATACGACTATATAGAGACTGGCTCGTTATTGTCTATTAAACATAATGTTGAAACAATATTGATTCCATCTGAAGAACAAGAAGAACGCATGTATCCTCTTGATTTTGAAGAATTTTTGTGGGCTTTTGGAGAAGAAAATCTATCGAAAGTTATTAAAAATTCATTTGATGAGTTAAATCCTTTGCCGGATGCTTTACATAAAAAAGCGATGCGACTTTTTAGAGAATACATGCTGATTGGCGGCATGCCGCAGTCTGTAAATGAATATGTTGATTCGAGAGATTTTGCTCGAGTAGATAGGGTTAAGCGTCGTATTCTTTCGCTCTATAGGCAGGATGCTGCAAAGTTTGCAAAAGGTTATGAAATGAAAGTTATGGCTGTGTTTGATGGAATACCAGCACAGCTTTCCAGGCATGAAAAAAGATATAGGATTACTTCCTTAGGCAAGAATGCTCGTATGCGTGACTATAAGGATGCGTTTTTTTGGCTTTCGGATGCGAGTATTACAAATAATTGCTATAAATCTACAGATCCAAATGTGGGATTGAATCTTAATGCAGATGATGCGTTAGTAAAATGTTATATGGCTGATACTGGTTTGTTGACTTCTATGATACTTTCAGATAGTAGTATTGCGTCTAATGATCTGCATAAAGAAATTTTATTTGGAAAAATTTCAATTAATGAAGGAATGCTAGTTGAAAACGTTGTTGCGCAACAGCTAATAGCATCTGGACATCGCCTATTTTTCTATTCAAATAGAGACAAAGAAAATTCGGAAAATACAATGGAAATAGATTTTTTGATTTCTAAAGCTTTTCAGGATTCTGCTGGCAAAATGCGTATATCTGCGATTGAAGTTAAATCTGGAAATGTGTTCAAAACAGTTTCTCTTGATAAATTTAAGGCGAAGTTTTCAAAAAGAATTGGAACAAGTTATGTATTTGCTCCTAAACAGCTTAGCGTTAGAAAAGATTTGAATCTCGTAATATTACCACTTTATATGTGTGGATTGGTGTAGCGTTCCGACCTGCCTTCGCGCTGCTATGTAGTGCACTTATTCCTCACGGCTTAGCCGTTTGGCTGATTTGGCATGACATGCCGTAAATCAGGTACAAGCGCACTACATAAATGTGCTGTGCGTTTGTATTAAAACCGATTTTTGTTGCTTTTTATTTGTGGAATCTTATAGAATTATATTTATGCACTGATGCATGCTAGTTTTGTTAGTTGTTAGATGTTTTATGGCTTGTGATTGATTTTTGGGAATAACCCTGATTGCTTGCGATTCATGGGTTTTATGTTAGAAATGTAGTTTTTGTTGTACAGCGCTAGGTTTTACGCACATTTTTTAGGAGTGATCTTATGGTAGAGGGGAATAAAAATCTAATTATCGCTGACTCTAAAAACGCGTCTGTTGGAATGATAATAGACGCTGAAACAATAAAAGAGAAAATCTACAACATTCGTAATCAAAAAGTCATGCTTGATTTTGAGCTTGCTGAAATATATGGGTATGAAACGAAAAATTTCAATAGACAGATTAAGAATAATATTGAAAAGTTTGATGGCGAAGATTTTATGTTTCGGCTAACTGCTGACGAGTTCAAAAACTTGAGGTGCAAAAATTTCACCTCAAGTTGGGGCGGCTCTCGATATTTGCCATATGCTTTTACTGAGCAAGGTGTCTATATGCTCATGACTGTGTTAAGAGCATAAAAATAAAGAATGATATGGTATCCTTTTCTGACTGAGCTTGAAAACAACGCAATACTTATAATTCATGCGAATCGTCTTACAAAGGGATTTTTACAAGAGATAAGGGATGCGAGATGAGTAAGAATACGTATACTGCGGAAAATGGGTTCGTTATTACGGACGATATTGTTGATAAGTAGGCTGAGGAGGCAGAAGATAATTTTCCTGGTGCCACTATTACAGAGTTTGCTGGAAGAGCTTGGGAAGATGAAACTCAGCCGTTGAAGCCGCGTACTGTTAGGTTAAGTGATACCGTTTGGCATTTAATCGAAGCCGATGTGAAGCGCAGAAAAATGACTGTGAGTGCGTGGACTAGAAACGCTATACTTAACGAATTGTCTAGTGAGATAGCTGCGCAAAGATAGTTGCGCAAAAATAGCTATGCAAAAATAGTTGCAGATTTCGTAATGCAGCGTGTCGCGAAGATGTGGCATAATAGGAAGGCTTGTGACTGGAGGAGGAATCCGCTAGCACAGCACAGCAATACAAGATGCGGGAGGAAGCTGCAAAACGGCTTTATAGCAACGTTTCGTAAGTGCTTTACTTCTGTAAGAAGCGACTATATTAGCGTTTGCAACAACCGTTTGAACCGCTTGTAAAAGAAAGAAGAACCATATTATGGCTCCGAAAAAGAAAGTCTCCGCGCTTATTAAGCTCGAGATTCAGGCTGGTAAGGCAAATCCAGCTCCACCACTGGGCCCAGCATTAGGCTCCCACGGCGTGAACATCATGGACTTCTGCAAGGCGTATAACGACCAGACGAAGGACAAGATGGGTCAGATCGTCCCAGTAGAGATCACCGTTTACGAAGATCGTTCCTTCACCTTCATTTTGAAGACCCCACCAGCCGCTGCTTTGTTGCTTAAGGCTGCTGGAATCCAGAAGGGCACCGAGAATCCATTGACTCACAAGGTTGGTTCTGTGACCAAGGCTCAGGTGCGCGAAATCGCCGAAATTAAGATGCCTGACCTCTCCGCACGTGACGTCGAGGCCGGTATGAAGATCATCGCGGGTACTGCTCGCTCGATGGGTATTACCGTTACCGACTGAAAGGGAGTGTAGAAATGGCTAAGCGTTCTAAGAAGTATCGTGAAGCGGCTGAGAAGATCGACCGCAATAACCTGTACACCCCAGCTGAAGCTATCGCTTTGTTGCAGAGCATGCCAAAGCACGCTTTCGATGAGTCTGTTGAGGCTGTTATGCGCCTTAACGTGGATCCTCGCAAGGCTGATCAGTTGGTTCGTGGCGTTGTGAACTTGCCAAACGGCACCGGTAAAACCGCTAAGGTTTTGGTGTTCGCTCGTGGCCCAAAGGCTACTGAGGCTCAGGAAGCTGGCGCTGACATTGTTGGTGATGACGAGCTTATCGAAAAGGTTGCCGGTGGCTTCCTTGACTTCGATGCAGTCGTTGCAACCCCAGACATGATGGGTAAGGTTGGCCGCTTGGGTCGTGTTCTCGGTCCTCGTAGCTTGATGCCAAACCCAAAGACTGGCACCGTGACTATGGATGTAGCCAAGGCTGTTGCCGACATTAAGGGCGGTAAGATTGAGTTCCGCGTGGATCGCCAGGGCAACCTGTCCTTCCTCTTCGGCAAGCTCTCCTTCGATGCTAAGGCTCTTGAAGAGAACTTCAAGGCTGTCGCAGACGAAATCCGTCGCTTGAAGCCAAGCACCATCAAGGGTCGTTACATTACTAAGGTAACTGTGACCTCCACGATGGCTCCTGGTGTTCCAGTTGATATCGCCAGCATTGCTGCCTGATTTATTGCTTGCGTAGCTTATGCGAAAGCATGGCTGTAAGTAGTAGATTAAGTTTAAAACTTATAAACGCTGAAAATGTGCTCTTTTGAGTCATGTTTTCAGCGTTTTTTGTTACTTGCGTTACTGCGTTTCTGCGTTAGCAACGAATAATTGAGATTTTGCGTTACTGGTGCAGTACGCAAACTGCGTTAGTAATGAATAGGTGACTGGAGAAGTTGAGGGCGCGTAGTCGTGCGCGGCGTGTCGCGGGGGAATGGCGGTTTTGCAACGGTTTTGCGGCTGGTTGGGGGAGTATTCAAGAGTTTCCTGAGAGTTTTCTGGGAAAAATCTTTAAAAACCTTGAAATTGACATTTTTACGAAAAGTAATGTGTAATACTGTATTTTTTACTTTTAAAAATAGTTTGACTGAAATATTTTCATAAAAATATGAATATTTTTTGTTAATGAGTTGTGTGTCTGCTCTTGACTTTTTCGAACGGGGGGGGGGTATGTTAATAACAGCTTCCAGCCGGATGCTCTGCGCTGGTAGTTATTCACAAAACTTAAGTTGTGAATGTTAATTTTTCTTCGCGCGCTTGGCGTGAAGGAGAAGAAGAAAGGAAAATATTATGTTGAATAAGAAGGCTATTGCCGCATTCGCTGCTGGCGCCACCCTCCTCTCCGGTTTCGCTTTTTCTGCTCCAGCAATGGCAGCAGGCTTGGATGACTGGATTAAGGTTCCAGGTATGAGCAGCCACACTACTGATCCAACTGGTCAGCAGTCTGATAATGGTGTTCCTGGTACTCCTGCAGCTGATCCAGAAAGCCATGATCCAATCAACTCTGATTTGCTTCAGCATAACTACAAGGGTCAGTTCGTAGAGGTTTTGAAGCGTGCGCAGACCAATGTTCACCTTTATGATGCTCTTCTCCAAAAGCTTGAAGCTACACAGGCTCACGGCTGGGATGACCTCATCAAGGGTATGGGTGACACCTGCGCTTACTTGAAGGATATTCGTCGTAAGCTTGAGAAGGCTGTTTTGCACTACGGTCATGTTGAAGCTACTGTTAAGGATCTCAAGGCTGAGCTTGCTGAGGATATGAAGGATGCCCTTGCTAAGGGTGATTACGTTGAGGCTCACGAAGTCCAGCAGCTTCAGGCTCAGGTAGAAGCTTTGCTCAAGGTTGCTGATAACAACCGTACTCGCGCTGCTGCCTTGTTGGATTCCGCACGCGATCACGCTAAGGATCAGAGCTGCGACACTGGTGCCAAGGATATCTTGAATGCTATGAAGAAGGAACCAAACTTCCCAGGTAAGAAGGCTCCAGCTAAGAAGGCTGCTGCTAAGGCTGAGGCTAAGACTGCTGCAGCTAAGACCCCAGCTGCCGCTGCTCCATTGGCTAAGACCGGCGCTGCTGTAGCTTTGGCTGCTGTTGCTGCTTCTGTGCTTGCTGGTATGGGTGCTGCTCTTCGCAAGATTCGTCACTAAATTTAGTGAATAATTTTTCACTCAACTTGTGGCATGAAGCTGTTTAAGTTTTATGCCACAGGCGACTTACAGATTTTATTATGCGTTTTCACTGTTTTGCCAAATCTCTTTCTTCACAGTGCGAGCGTGGATAGTGTTTGTAAGTTAGCTGTTGAGTGTTGAATCAGTGTTGCTTGTTAGGGAAGCGATGCTGATTAGTGTAAGAGGCTTGGGTAATTGTGCTACTAGGGGCATTTGTTTCCCAAGCCTTTTGCCGTACGTGTGCGTATTTTGGGTTTGATTAAAGTTTTGGCCTATAACCCAAAGTTTTGAAGGTTATTGCTTAAAATATTGAATTAATTCCCAAAATATTGAAACTCATTTTGAATATTTACTAAATTTTGTTTATTGATTTTACATTTGCGTGAACAAATGAAGTCGCGCAATTTATGTGAGAAAAATTGAGGTTTATTATGTTGAATAAGAAAGCGATTGCTGCATTTGCTGCAGGTGCTACGCTGGTTTCTGGTTTGGTGTTTGCTGCGCCAGCCATGGCAAAGTCGCCTGTTAATGGTGGTTCTAATCCTTCTGCTGTGCAGGGCGATCAAGTTACTACGCTTGATAATGTTGTTTTCAGCTTCAAGGTAGATAACAAGGATCATAAGACTACTGCTATTACTCTTTACAAGAAGGGTGATAAGTACGGTGCTACTAAGGATGATATTACCCATACTGTTGCTCAGATTGGTGCTGGCTTGTTAGCTCAGGTGCAGAATAATCTTACTCCTGCTCAGGGTGATTCTGTAGTTGATACTGGTACTGTTGGTACTATTACATATCCTACGGAAATTAAAGCTGGTGAGAATACTGTTCCAGTCACTCTTACTTATAAGAGCGATGTAACTGATGATGTTGTTAAGACTATGGCTGGTCTTGGTGATTTCGATGCATTTAAAGCACTGTTAAATAAGAATAAGAAGGTCATTAGCCCTAAGCAGAAACAACTGTTTGATACAGAAAGAACTACGATAACTTCTGTTAATAAGCAGCCTAAAGGTTGGGCTACTAAGCTTGAGACTCGTGTGAAGAATGCTGGTCTTCTTAAAAGTGAGACTGACGAGTTGGTTGGTTTCGTAAGGCTTAATGCGTACTCAGAATTCAAATCACCTGCTCAGGTCAAGACTGTTGATTACGTGAATTCTAAGATTATTGAGTATCGTGCTAAGCATCTTGATGTTATTGGATTGCATGAACTTGCTGCTACTGTGCGTCAAAATTACAAACTCATGGGTTTTGATGCTGCGAAGAATGCTTTCTTTGATTCAACAATGATGCCAAAGCGTGATGAAGCCGAGAAGACTTACCGTGATGGTAAGGCTGCTTTAGTTAAGAAAGCTAATGATGAGGGCTTTACTTTCATTGCGGCACAGATTGAAAAGTCTCAGTATAGTACTCTAGAAGCTCTTACTAATTTATTGAAAAATGCTGAAAGAGCAAAGAGACAGATTAACAATGGCGTAGCTCCTGCAGTTAATAATGTGCCTGAGTATAATGGTGCTGATTTGTTCAAGGGCTTGACTTATGAGCAAGCTAAGGCTTTGTACGAGGAAATGAACGCTAATGCAGAAGCTGCTAAGAAGACTGCTAAGGATGGCAAGCTTGATGCTGATACTGTAAAGCTTCTTGCTCAAGCTAAGGCTGCTTTCCAGAAGATTGTTAAGGCTGAGATTGAGAAGATTGCCAAGCAAGCTGAGAAGGAAGGTTTCACTTTCGTTGCTAAGCTGATTCGTAAGGCTAAGACTGTTGAGGGTGCTCGCGCTTTGCTTGCTGAAGCTGAAAAGAGCAAGAAGCTTACTCCAAAGCCTATTAATCCTTTGACTCCTGTTCCAAGTCAGCCTAGCGGTAATGGCGCTGGTACTGGCAACGGCGCTGGAAATGCTGCTGGTAATACTAATGACAATAAGACAACGAAGAATGCAACGAAGAATGCTGCAAATGTTGCTGCTCCATTGGCTAAGACTGGTGCTGCTGTAGCTTTGGTTGCTGTTGTTGCTTCTGTGCTTGCTGGTGTGGGTGCTGCTCTTCGCAAGATTCGCCACTAAGCTTTTAATGCACAGAAGTGCATGATTGCTTAACTATTTGTGAGCGTGCTGTATGTGAATACGGTGCGCCCACTTTTTAATATTGAGTTTAGTATTATGTCTGTTTGCTGATTATCCATAGTTTGTTCTGCATTGAGTTCTAAACATTCTCTTATACTGCTAATAGTTTGTTTATTACAACAAAACGCCTTTATTTAGTGTTTTTTCTTTAAAATACTTTCTATTTGTGAAAAATTGGTGTACCCTGTGTTATTGTAATTTAGATTGGTATATTCCGAGTTGGTATATTCCGGGTTGGTTTATTCCGGGTTGGTTTATTCCAGTTTTAATATTGGTATCTGGCTTCTGCGTGTTAGCCCTAACTTTTGCGCGGGGATCAGATAAAAGAGATTGAAGGTCTAATATGTTAAAGAAGAAGACCATTGCAGCTTTCGCTGCAGCTGCTACTTTGCTTGCAGGTTGTGCTTTTGCTGCTCCAGCAATGGCTGATGATGAAATCGATACTCATGTTCTTGAGTACGGTACTCCAGATCCATTGAACGGTGAGAATTTGTATCCAGAGACTCATCAGGCTCCTGCTAATCCTGAGGGTTACAATGACCCTACCCAGGTTCCTGATATGAATCACTGCTACAAGAACGCTTTGGGCACTGTAGTTTGCGAGCCTGCTACAAAGACTTTGTACAACAGAGCTCTTACCAGCAATTTCCATGAGAATGATAAGAAGCCAGCCCCGGCTGCTCCAGCTCCAGCTGCTCCAGCTAAGGCTAAGCTTCCTAAGACCGGTGCCGCGGTAGCTGTGATTGCTGTCGTTGCTTCTGCTCTTGCTGGTATGGGTACTGCTCTTCGCAAGATTCGTCACTAAATTAGTGCTGTAAGTATAAATAATATATTATTATTGTTTGTGCTTGCTTTATTCTTGCATTTAGCGTGTGATGTAAAACCTTTGGTTTTGCGTCGCACGTTTTTTGTTTGTAAAGTTAGACTTAATGTGAATCGCGAATTCTACCAATTGTTATAGCTGTTTGCAGCACATAAGCGGCGCGCGGATCCGTAGCATCCCATCCTGTAGTTTGCGCAACTTTACGTAAACGGTAACGAACAGTATTTGGATGCACATTAAGTTCGTGTGCTGTTTGGTCAAGAGCTCCACCAAAGCGCAAGAACATGTCAATAGTTTCCAAAGTCGGATCGTCATGACTGTAAGGAGCCAAACTTTGATACACCTTGTTGTAAAGAGTATCAAAAGCTGTGGCATCGCCAATAAGTGCTCGCTCCGGAAGCAAATCATCCGTGTGAATGATTTGCGGCAAATGCTTTACTGCTGGAGCAACAGCAATCGCGGCAAGAGTAGCAGTAAGAGCGGAAGAAATCTGCTCAACGCCCTCAACCATGCTGCTAACACAAATCGTCTTATGAGAATTCTCAAAAACTTTGCACAGCTTCTCTAAAGCCTGATCGCTAGGATTTTCGCGTACAGCAAGCAGAATAATATGAGAAGGTGCTGCAAAAGTAGAAGAATTTTTTGTAGATGCTGATATCAGTGCTTGCGTTTTTTGCCAAGCTCCCGTAATGCGCTGCAAAGCACTACTTTGTGTGCGCTCAACTATTGCATCATACGCATTGCAACTACCAAGCTGTGGCCAAATATTTCGGCGCAAAGTGTCAGTGTTATCAGGTGGAATATCTGGTGCTGGCTTGCGATTTGGTCCGTCATCTGGCTTAATTGCAGTGCCGAAAGTTCCTGCAATAACAATAACTTTTGGCGAATCTGACCATTGAAGTAAATGCATGAAAGCGTCAATACGAGCATCTGCAATACCATTCATTAAGCACGTGGCAATAATCGAGTGTAATTGCAAGCGCATCGCCGCGTCAAAAACTTGGCCATCACGATTGTCGAAAATTCTAAGCGGTTCCGAGCTAGTTGATTTTTGCGCGCTGGGTAGTGGAGTAAAACTCGGTGAATTATTACCTTTAGTATTTTCAGAAGATTGACTTGAATGACTCGAACGACTTTGATTTGATGAAAGACGATGCCATAAGTGGTGCTTGTGCTTTTCTTCGTTTTCTTGCTCTGCTTTAGAAGAGCTCTCTTGATCATTTGATACAGCGTTTACTTGCGTTTTGTTTAACTGTTGATTTTCAAGAGAATTGGCAATATTAGAATCCTCCGCGTGCTTTTCTGCTGCTTGTACGCTTGCTAGTATCGAAAGAAAATCGCTACTAAGTAAGCTGTTTCCTGCAAGTTTATCTTCATAATTTTCTTCGGACATAATAGAAGAAGCAGCGCTGCTATCTTGTGCAAACTGAGGTGTATTCTTCTCGTCCATCTTATGCCTTTGATCCTAACATTCTCTACTATTATAGCGCGATTGAGTAAAAGTATCTCGCCAAAAAGTAAGTGCTACAAAGCAGAAAACAAAAGCTAACGGTAGCATGTGTCGCTCAAAATTATTAGCTGGAGCAAGAATCATAACTCCAACCAGCAAGGCAAGTGGAATATGCCATAACAATGTGCGCCAACGGCGAAGAATAATTTCTGCAACTCCAATAAGTAGTGTAAAAATAACGAAAGTATTTCCGTGAATTGGCCAACTTAAAACAGGAATATCACTAAACGTGCTAATGTCTTCTGCAAATTTAGTTCGCCACTTAGGATTCCAATATTTAATCCAATCAGATTTGTGTATGCTGTCAGTGTCTATGTAGTATTCTGGCCCAACATACGGGCGGTCAAAAATATCAAAGTATCCGTAAGTCTTTGCAAGAAAAGCGTCAGTTGCCACAAATGGACTATGCGTAATCATTTGCCACCAAGCGAAATCTAATTTACGAATATTGTCTTTAGTAACGTATCGCCAACGATAACTCACTTTTTTAGATTGCAATCCGGAAGATTTCACAGGGTCTGCGTCATAAGGTTTGTATGCTTCTGCAGTTTGATCCAGATTAAAAATTGGTGCAATAATGCGCTTTGCACTACGTGGTATGCTATGCGGATCGAGCTTAGCTATACGTGCAATTTGTTGTAACTGAATGCCGCGACTCTCAATAGGATCGCCGCTAATAATAGCACCGCTCGAAATAAGCATAATTAACGAGCCGTGAATCACAACGATTGGAAGCAAAATTCCGCAAACCCACAAACGCCAGCGTTTGCGCTCAAAAATAATTAAAAGCATGAATTGAACAACCAGAATATACCAAGCGTATTTTGCAGCAATAAGCATTACACACACTGAAACAATTAATTCCAAAACAGTGTGAAGTCTAGGCTTTTGCGCATTCGGTTTTGTGCTAGGTGTATTTTTAGTGTCCTTCGCATGATAGCAATTAGTTAACTCGTAATTTATGCCAAACCACCAAACAAAAGCGAACGCAAAAAGCGGAGATTTTGTAAGCGCAATAGTTGAGCACAACACGAGCGGATTAAGTAAAAACATAAGCAGAATAACGAATCTTGCAAAAGTTGTTGTGCTGCAATTTGTTGAGCTAGATTCTGCGTTAAGCCAAGGTTTGTTTAAGAAGTGGTGTGCTGTTGCAGAAACGCACCATGCTGCAAATGCAAATTGTGCAAAGGCAAGAAGTGCAATTCCAGCGTCGTTTGAGTCGGTAAAGTATCTGGAGACTGCTGTTGTTGCGCCATAAATAACAGTTAGAACAATGTTGTGCTGATCTGTTAAATAAGTTGGATGAGTTGGCCACAAGTAGTGCGCAGTTGGGTAAATATCCATTGGGACAAAGCTAAAGAAGCCGATATAAGGCTGGTCTAAGCCTGTAATTTTATTCCAAGTCCAACTGTACTCACGAATTTGCGAGCATATATCTGCACCGTATGCGGCAAGTAACGTAGCTGGAACCCAAATCCAGCCCACGAAAAAAGTAAGAAGTAGGTTTCTTCTGTTGCGAGTGGAGTGGTTAATGAACCATTTAGCGCAATTAAAAAATAGTTTTGCAGATTTTAAAAGAAAATGCGAAATATTGCGGAAAATAGTGTGTTTAGTAATAAATTTTTGTAATTTTGACTGTTTTTTATTTTCACTATTTTTTCTTAACGCAATTGACTTTATTAATTTCATAAAACGTTGATATTTAGGCAAAAACTTTTTATTTTTACCGTAGTAAATAAGCACAGTCAGTATTAATGCGTATATTATGAAGGCAGCAACGAAAATAAAAGCATTAACCAACGAAAAATCAGCGATTGATCCTAAATGAACTTTAATATCTTGACTGCGGAAAATTGGCCCCAGGCTAGTGCAAAAAGCAAGTATAAAGCATAACAAAGCAGCAAGAGTGTAATCTAAAAAACGTGCTACAACAGCACGCAATGTGCGCGGCTTCTTGTACTGCTTTTTGCGACGTATGCGCTCCATGTGTTAACACCTGCTTAATTGATGCTTAGCTACTTTGTTTGCTATTGCGCGCAAAACATGCAATGACGCGCGCAAAAATATAATCTGATGTAAATTATACATATGACTATTTTTTCTTCGCAAAGTGTGGCATTGATGCCGCAGACATCAGAAGTAGCAGATTTGGTAAAATATTTCGCAATTACAGATTCTACGCAAAATATTGCGCGAGAAATGATACAAAAAGGCGAAATAATCGCGCGAGATGACGGAAAGCCAGCAATAGTTGCGATTGTGGCAGACGAGCAAACAGCAGGAAGAGGACGATTAGGGCGCGCGTGGGTAAGCCGACCGGGAGAAAGCTTTTTAGTTTCATTCGTAACTTTGCTGCCTAAGTCAATTGTTATGGACGCGAGTCACAACGGGTGGCTGCCTATTATTGCAGGGCTTGCAGCTCGTGACGCACTTCTAGAAACGTTTAAAGAGTGCGGAAGTTCGCCGATACACGGTGATGCTTGCGCGATAAAACTTAAATGGCCTAACGACGTGTTTTTGCACGATTGTAAAGAAGGCGGAATCTTAACAGAAATTGTAGCCGATCCAAGCAAAGACAATGTTGTTGGAGTAATTTTTGGAATCGGATTGAATTTGTGCGTGCCGCAAGAAGTGCTGCCAATTAAGATGGCAACTTCGTTGCAAATGCATATGACTGATTTGCCGGAATCTAAAGAATTGCGTGATACGATTGCTGCAAAAATAGTTACTGGATTGCGTTCTAGACTTGGCGATTTTATGCGTGATTATCCAAGTAACGTTGCAGATTTGCTTCAAGAAGTAAATGGTGTGTGTTGGACTCTTGGACGCGAAGTTAACGTGCATCCAGTTGACGGAAGCGTAGTGACAGGAACTGCTGTGCGGCTTGGAGAAGATGCGTCGCTTACAATTCGTGAGGCATCTGGCGAGGAAATTGTGGTAAAAAGCGGCGATGTGCACGCAGTTGCGTATGAAGCGCGACGACCTGCTTGAGTGCTGCGATTTAGCGCGCGAAAGCAATTCGGAGCGCCGAGCTTGCTCAGGGTTGAAAGCACGGTGTGCTTTCAACGCAAGCGAGGTCTGCCTGCGTCAATAAAGACGCAGGCAGGGCAGGTTAGTGTAGTTGTGCTTTAGAAACTAGGTTGTGACTAGTGTGCGCTGACGACCTGCTTGAGCGCTGCGATTTAGCGCGCGAAAGCAATTCGGAGCGCCGAGCTTGCTCAGACGGAAAGTCCAGTGGACTTTCCGTGCAAGTTCAACAGCGAGCGCTTAAAGCGCAAGCGTCAGCTGTTTGCTAGTTATCTCAGTTAAAGAGCAAGTGCGCGGCAATCTTATACAAAACGGCATTCCTTTTACAGTCGTGTAAAGGAAATGCCGTTTTTCTGCAATATAACGTTTCCGTTACGCGCGCTTTTTGTTAAGTGCGTTGTACAAGCCGGAGCAAGCCGCGCTCGCAACAAAAGCCTTAATCAAATCGCCAATCATGAAGATAATCAAGGTTGCGGCGGCAGTTGAAAGTGGCATGCCAGTTAGGTAGCTTTGACCGAAAATGCCGAATGCGTAAATCACGATCGTGCCGATTATAGAAGCTACAGAGTAAGTGCAGAAGCGTGCGAAAGTCTTCTTGAAGGAGTTTTCTGGCATCATTGCGTCAAGAGCTACGTCGAATACGCGCTTCAAAGCTGCAGTTGCAGCAACGCCAAATATGAAACCGGCTAAGAATCCTGCAGTAGGGCCAACAAAAACAGCCCAGCCGCCCTTAAAGCCAGCAAACACAGGCAAACCTGCTGCGCCAACAGCAAGGTACATAACTACAGAAGCTACGCCTTCGCGCCAGCTCAAAGTTAAACCAATAATGCACAAAACAAGAGTTTGCAACGTAATAGGCACAGGAGTAATAGGAAGATAAATTGCGCCTGCCATGGTAGAAAGAGCCAAAAGCACAGTGAGAAGCGCTGGCTTTGCAAGCCATGCTGCAGCTACTTTCAACTTATTTGCAACGTTTGAATTTGCTGCTGCTGTTGCTGCATTATTTTGATTTATGTTAGTCATGAAAACCTTCTTTTGGTTATTTCCGGTTTGCCGTTTGCGGCTAATAGGTTGTCAATTAAACGGTTTTTCCGGTTGTTTTCCGTTTCGCTAATCACATTACGTGCCTAAAAAATCATGTGCATTGGAGAAGTGTACAAAATTTTGCTCTAGCTTTTGTGTATGTCGACTCATCCGTAAACGCAACTTTTCTAATATCTTGTAACGTATGGTTACGAATATCAAAAAAATTCTCATCGCAAACCGCGGTGAAATTGCCTTGCGAGTTATTCGCACGGCTCACGAAATGGGCATTTCTACCGTTGCTATTTACGCACCTACTGATCGCAATGCGCAGTTTGTAGAAATGGCAGACGAAGCATACGCACTTTCCGGAGACACGTATCGCGATACTTATTTAAACGAAGACGCGATTCTTGACATTATTAAAAGAAGCGGCACGGATGCCGTGCACCCGGGTTACGGATTCCTTTCGGAAGTTGCGTCTTTTGCGAAAAAAGTTAACGATGCTGGGGTTATTTGGATTGGTCCTCGCCCAGAAGCGCTTATTGACTTGGGTGATAAGATTACGGCTCGTCGCGTGGCAGTTCGCGCGAAAGTGCCGCCAGTTCCAGGCATTTCGGAGCCGGTAAAAGATATTCGAGAACTTTTAACTTTTGCGCAAACGCACGGATATCCTGTGATGATGAAGCGCACGGATGGCGGTGGCGGACGCGGCATTACAGTCGTTCGTAACGATGACGAGTTGCGAGGCTTTTACATGAATCACGACGCTCTTCAGGGCGGCGACTTAGATGAATATTTTATTGAGCGTTTTATCGACAAGGCTCGCCACGTTGAAACGCAGTGCGGCCGCGACGCTCACGGAAATTTCACCGTATATTCCACGCGCGATTGCTCGGTGCAGCGCCGAAACCAAAAGCTGGTTGAGGAAGCTCCTGCACCGTTCTTGACTGACGATGAAAAAGATCAGCTTTACCGATATTCTCGTAACCTATTTGAAGCTGTTGACTACGTTGGTCTTGGCACGTGCGAATATATGGTGACTTCTCAGCATAAAGTCTACTTCTTGGAAGTTAATCCGCGATTGCAAGTTGAGCACACGGTTAGTGAGGAAGTTAGTGGACTTGATTTAGTGCGAGAACAGCTCAATATTGCTGACGGCGGCGAGTTGATTAAGGATCCAGAACCTCGCGGACACAGCTTCGAGCTTCGCATTACTTCGGAAGATCCTGCTACGAATTTGACTCCAAGTTCCGGCACTTTGACGAAAATAAAGTGGCCTTCCGGTCCTGGTATTCGCGTCGATTTTGGTGTTGAAGTTGGCGATAATATTTCGCCAAAATTCGATTCGATGATGGGCAAGCTTATTATTACTGCGCAAAGTCGCGAAACTGCTGTCGCTCGCGTGCGTCGCGCTTTGAAGGAACTTTGTATTGAGGGCGTGCCAACTCCAGCAAAACTTTTTGAGCAGATTTTTAACGACCCTGAGTTTACTGCGGAAAATCACAGTTTTGACGTGTCTACTAAGTGGATGGAACGCAAGTATTTGAACCGAGTTCCTGCAGCTTCCTTGGGCGGTCAGCCGGCTTCGCTTGTTTCTGGAAAGTCTGCGGATGAATCCGAAAATAAGCAGCCTGCAATGGAATCCTTCATTATTGAGGTTGATAATAAGCGCGTAAAGCTTACGATTCCGCAAGATATTGTTGATAATTTGACTGGCTCGGCGCGAGTTCGTAGCGTTTCTAGAGCTTCGCAGCCTTTGCGCGGACGTTCGCTTCGCGGAAGTACTCACAAATCTGAAGAACAAAAGCAGATTCCTGGCGTAATCGCAGCGCCTATGCAAGCTGTTATTACGCGCGTGAATGTGGCTGAAGGACAGCAGGTTGCTAAGGGTGATTTGCTTGTGGTGCTTGAGTCTATGAAAATGGAAAATTATGTTTACGCTCCTGCAGCTGGTACTGTTACTGGAATTTTTGTGGGGCCTGGTGACGGCGTGGAATCGGGCGCAAAGCTTGTGACGATTGATCTTGCTGGAGACAAAAGCGCAGATAAAGGCGCAGAAAAATCTTCCAAAAAAAGCGATGAAAAGCTGGAAGGAGAGCAGAAATGAGCGCTTTAGTAAAAGAAAAGTCTGAAATCTCTGAAACTTCAGCGAAAACAGTTAATAACTCTTCTGTTAATAGCTCTGCTGACGATACAAACTTGCAGCCTCGTCGCGGAAAAGCTGCAGTTCAGCACGCAGCACAACTTGCTCGTGACGCAGAACAAAAAGCTTTAGAACGTCAGCACGCAAAAGGAAAGTCAACTGCAAGAGAGCGTCTTGACTTGCTTTTTGACACTGGATCGTTCGTGGAAATCGGACGTTTTAACGGTGGTGACATTAATAACGACGTTGCAGGATGCGCTGTTATCACCGGATTTGGCGAAGTTTATGGCAGAAAAGTTGCAGTTTATGCGCAAGACTTTTCCGTGCGCGGCGGAACTTTAGGCAAAGCTGAAGGCGAGAAAATCTGCCATCTTTTAGATATGGCTGTTGAACTTCGCGTGCCAGTTGTTGCCGTAATTGATTCCGGCGGCGCTCGCATTCAAGAAGGTGTGAGCGCGCTTATGCAATACGGGCGTATCTTCAAAAAAACTTGTGAAGCAAGCGGCTTAATTCCGCAAATCTCAATTATTCTGGGTCCTTGCGCTGGTGGTGCAGTTTATTGCCCTGCGTTAACAGATTTGATTATTATGACTCGCGAGCACTCAAACATGTTTGTAACCGGTCCGGATGTTGTTAAAGCTGCAACCGGCGAGGCTATTAGCATGGACGATTTGGGCGGCGGTCTTGTGCATAACGCAACTTCCGGTGTCGCTCACTATTTGGGAGAGGATGAAGCTGACGCAATTGACTACGCGCGCACAGTTTTGGCTTATTTGCCATCTAGCTGTGAGGTAGAGCCTCCAACTTTTGCCTACGCTGCAACGCGCGCGGATCGCGAAACTGCGCGCGAGTTGGCGAATATTGTGCCAGATAACGACCGTCAGCCTTACGATGTGCTCGACGTGATTCGCAGAATAGTTGACTACGGTGAGTTCGTGCAAGTGCAGGAATTGTATGCTGCTTCTGCAGTGGTTGGTTTTGCTTGCATTGAGGGTCATCCTGTTGGAATCGTAGCAAATCAGCCGAAGGTGAACGCTGGTATTTTGGATGTAAATTCTTCCGAAAAAGTCGCGCGATTTGTGCGATTGTGTGATGCGTTTAATTTGCCTGTGGTGACTCTAGTAGATACTCCTGGTTATAAGCCTGGTTCAGATCAAGAGCACGCAGGAATTATTCGCCGAGGTGCGAAAGTGATTTATGCGTACGCGAACGCGCAAGTTCCACTGGTTACGGTGATTTTGCGCAAAGCTTTCGGTGGAGCTTATATCGTTATGGGTTCCAAGTCGATGGGTGCGGACGTAAATTACGCGTGGCCAACCAGCCAGATTGCGGTTTTGGGTGCGCAAGGTGCTGTGAATATTATTCATCGTAAAGATTTGCAAAAAGCTAAAGAGCGTGGACAAGATGTTGCAGCTCTTAGAAAGCAGCTGGTTGACGAGTATGAGGCGACTACTGTTAACGCAAATCTTTCGTTGGAAACTGGGCAGATTGACGCAATGATTGACCCGGAGCAGACTCGCGATATGATTGCTGGCTCATTGAAACTTTTGCGCAGTAAAAAGCGGGTTTCCAGAACTGGAAAGCATCACGGAAATCAGCCAATGTAAGCATATTTATAAAAACAATAGGGATTATCAAACTTATAACTAAAAACTATAGAACTTACAGAACTTATAAACCTTACAAAACTTACAGAATTTATAAAACTTATCCAAATCGACGAGAAGGAAACATCATGACAACATACTTTTTTGACCAACTCGCTAATAATCCGCACGCACTCGTGTTTGCAGGTCAGTCAACTCCGTGGGTTGAAGCTTTGCGCGAGCTTAGTTCAGACGAAGAATTAAACGCAGAACTTCACGAGTATGAAGCAGGCGCAAAAGCTTTGCTATCGCCAATTTATTCTGAGCTTTTAGCAAATGCAGGCGGCGACATAAACGTGTTTGACGCGCTAGAAAATAAGCATATGAACGCTGCAAACGCGCTTCTTAGTGTGCCTGGAATTACGCTTGCACAGTTCGGTGCAGTGCGCGACTTAACAAATCTTGGATACAACTTTGAAGTAAACAAGCCGTGCGCAGTTTTGGGTCATTCTCAAGGCGTAATCGCAGCAGAAATGGTAAAAGCTCGCATAAAAGCAAAGTCTTGGCAGAAGGCTCGTGCTCAAATCGAAGAGTTACTCGCAATTGCCTACTTAATTGGAGCTGCAGGAGATCGTGAATCTCGAATGCTTGAAATTACTGGTGACGGCGAGCATACGCCAATGCTGTCACTTAAAGGAGTTACTAAAAAGCAGGCAGAAGCGTTAATTTCCCGCGTAGAGCGCACGCGCGGTGAAGTGTCAATTGCTGTTAAAAACGCTTACAATCACGTGGTTATTGCAGGATACCCGGAAGATATGGAAGCTGTTGCAAACGAAGCGCAAAAAGAAACAAAGCGTTCGAAAAAATTGCGCGAAATGAAAGTTCGCGGTGGAGCTGTATTTGCGCCAGTTGCTGAATATTTGGATGTTACAGTTCCATTCCATTCGCCAATGCTTCAATCTGCAGTTGAGCAGGTAGTAGAGTGGGCAAATGAGGCTGGTTTGAACACTACAGTTGCTCGCGAATTGGCTGATGCAGTGCTTGTAACTCCTGTTGATTGGGCTACGCAAATTGGCGAAGTTTTGGAGCAAAACGACGCGCGCTCGCTTTGGATTTTAGACATGGGTCCTAGCGAAGTTCTCGGAAAGCTTACTGGAGTACTTGTGCAAGGAACCGGCGCTGGAATAGTAGAGGCTGCTACCTTGCGCTCGCGTGCAGAGCTTTCGACAGCTGACTCTGCTTCTGAGCCAGAGCGTACGGGCTGCTGGGCTGATTTTGCGCCTCGAGTAATCAACACGCCTGCAGGACGCAAAGTACTTACCAAATTTAGCAAGCTTACAGGCAAAGCTCCTGTGCTTCTTGCAGGAATGACACCAACGACAGTAGAGCCGGAAATCGTTGCTGCAGCAGCAAATGCAGGCTACTGGGCTGAGCTTGCTGGCGGCGGTCAAGTAACTGCAGAAGTTTTTGATCGTCATATGAAGTCGCTTGAAAATCAGCTTCGTGAAGGCGCAACTATTGAATTTAACGCCATGTTTATGGATCGCTACCTGTGGAATTTGCAATTTGGTTCGAAGCGAATCGTGCCAAAAAAGAGGCAGTCGGGAGCTCCTATTGATGGTGTAGTTATTTCTGCAGGCATTCCAGAACTTGACGAAGCCAAGGAATTAGTAGCATCTTTGCAAGCTGATGGATTCCCTTACGTAACATTTAAGCCTGGAACAGTTGATCAAATTCGTCAAGTTGTGCGAATTGCTAAAGCTGTTGCTCCAGCAACGATTATTGTGCAGGTTGAGGGCGGTGCTGCAGGCGGTCACCATTCGTGGGAATCTCTTGATGATTTGCTTATGACAACTTACGCGCAAGTGCGTGAGTGCGAAAATTTGGTGCTTGTTGCAGGTGGTGGTATTGGTACTCCTGAGCGTGCTGCAGACTACATTTCTGGTGAATGGGCGAGTGAATACGGTTTGCCAAATATGCCAGTTGATGCTGTAATGATTGGCACAGCTGCAATGACAGCAAAAGAAGCGCATACAAGCCCTGAAGTAAAGCGTATGCTTGTGGAAACTCCGGGTATTGCGATGCCAAAATCTTCTAGCATTGAAGGTTTTGATGAGGATCCGTTCGCGCCAATGGGTGAGCGTTGGGTGCCTTCTGGCAAAGTGATTGGCGGTGTGACGAGTGGTTTAAGCCATTTGCACGCAGATATTTACGAGTTAGAAAACGCTTCTGCTCGCTGCGGTAGATTGCTCGTTCATATGATGAAACATCCTGAAGAGCTTGAATCACGTCGCGATGAAGTAATCGAAGTGCTTAACTCTACTGCAAAGCCATATTTTGGTGACGTAGAAAGCATGACTTACTTGCAATTTGCTCAACGTTTCCTAGATTTGGCATACCCTTGGGTGGATCCGACTTACGCAGATCGCTACATGCATTTGTTACAGCGTATTGAAGCGCGTTTAATTAATCAAGATTCAGGCGAATTTACTTCTATTCTGCCTTCTATTGAAGAAGTTTCTAAGCACCCTCAAGCTGTTTTATATACGCTGATTGATGCGTTGCCTCAAGCTCGCGAGATGAACGTTGTGCCAATGGATGCCGCTTGGTTCCCAACTTTGGTGCGCGAATACCCTAAGCCAATGCCATTCGTGCCAGTTATTGACAACGATTTGTTGCGTTGGTGGGGTCAAGATCAGCTTTGGCAGTCGGAAGATTCGCGTTACTCGGCAGATGCTGTGCGCGTAATTCCAGGACCGATTTCCGTGGCTGGAATTACGACTATAGATGAGCCGATTGCCGATATTCTGGGACGTTTTGAAGCAGCTGTGCTCAATCGTGCAGAATCTGGAGCGGAAACTGGAGTAGAAGCAGAAAATAAGGAAAATGCGGCGAGCAAGTCTTCAAAATCTGCTTTTAGTCAGATTGCTGATGCTAAAAACGTTGAAGCTTACGTGCGTGCATGCCCGAATATTTCTTGGGTTGGTCATGTAACTGCAAACCCTGCTTACGGAACGTCTTTAGGAGACGAAAATTACGTAATTACAGTAACTTCTAGTAATAATGACGTAATTTCGCTTGATTTAGATATTAAGCTAGATACATTCTGGGATAATCAAGAAAATCAGGAAGCAAAACACTCCACAAAAAACGCTGCAAACTCGCCAAAACGCAAGCATGCAGTACGAGATATTGTAATTCCGCTAACTGTTGACGCAAGTCAAGCTGGAAGCATACCAGTAGTTGACCGCGAGCGCTTGCCAAAGCACGTGTACGAAATGCTTGCAGCAACCGCAGGTATTGGAAATACAGCGATTACTGGCGATGTGCTTGACGCTATGCCTAAGGTTGAAACAGTAAAAGAAGATGGCAGTTTGGCAAAATTGCCGGAAGATTTGCTCGCAGAAGGTTATAGAGATTTCCCGTTTGGATTGGTTCATTCTTCCTATACTTTCTCAAGAAATCTTGGAATTGATCACGAGTCTGCTACTGCTGGAAGACTTCCAGATGGATTGCTTGCTTCTCGCATTGTGCCAGACGCGTTAGTAGGTCCTGCTTGGCCGACTATTTACTCGGCTTTGGGTTCCGTAATGGTTGATGGATACCCGATTATTGAGGGTCTGCTTAACGCTGTTCACTTAGATCATTTAGTAGAGCTTGACGTCGATGCTGAAGACTTTAAAAAGTATGTCGACAAGCGAATTAATTTGCTCGGCTGGGCTGAGCCGTATGCAGAATCTGCTTCCGGACGCGTGGTAACTATTCACGTAGTGCATACTGCTGCAGATGGAACTCGTTTGGCTCATGAAACTGAGCGTTTTGCTATTCGTGGACGAAGCTTCAGCAACGCGCTTCCTGCTCCAGCTGCGCAATATGGCGAAGCTGCAGGATTGCACGGATATGAAATTGAAGACACTCCTCGCAGAGCTTTGCGCAGAGTAGTCGTTCGCGCTCCTCACGATATGACCGCTTTCGCGCGTACTTCTGGAGATTTCAACCCAATTCACACTTCTAAACGAGGTGCTGCAATTTCCGGGCTTTCTGCTCCTTTGGTACACGGTATGTGGCTTTCTGCAACAGCTCAGCATGTGGCTCAAGCGGTTGATGAAAAAGGTGCTCGCTACGAGCTCATTGGTTGGTCCTACAACATGTACGGCATGGTTCAGCTTGATGACGAAGTAGAAATCACAGTTGAACGCGTTGGAAAAGTTCGTCGCGGCGGACTTGCTTTGGAAGTTACATGCAGAGTTGATGGGCAAATCGTGTCTAAAGCAAGCGCACTTACTCGCGCTCCACGTGCAGCATTCGTATACCCAGGTCAGGGTATCCAAAAGCAAGGAATGTCGCTGGATGAGCGCGCAAAGTCGCCTGCAGTGCGCGATACTTGGGAGCGAGCAGACAAGCTTACTCGCGAAAAGCTTGGATTCTCAATCCTCGCAGTCGTGCGCGATAATCCAAAGGAGCTTACTGCTCACGGCGTAACTTATCACCATCCTGAAGGATTGCTTAATTTAACACAATTTACGCAAGTTGCGCTCGCAACAGTTGCCTTTGCGCAAACCGCGCGTTTGCGTGAAGCAGGATGCGATATTTGGCCTGCTTACTTTGCAGGACATTCGCTTGGCGAATACAATGCTTTGAGCTCCTTCGCGCAAATTATTCCACTCGAAACTGTGCTTGAATTGGTGTTCCACCGCGGATCTACAATGCATCACTTGATTGAGCGCGATGCGCAAGGTCGCTCGAACTACCGCATGGGTGCGCTTCGACCAAACCAGTTTGGAGTGTCAGACGAAGGTGTGAACGCTTACGTTGATGGCATTTCCAAGGCTACTGGCGAATTCTTGCAAATTGTAAACTACAACTTGGCAGGTCAGCAGTACGCAATTGCTGGAACTATTAAAGGCTTGAAGGCATTGGCGGCAGACGCTTCTAAGCGCGCTAAGGAGTATGGCGGCAAGCCTCCATTCATGTTTGTTCCAGGAATTGACGTACCGTTCCACTCTCGAATTCTTCGAAAGGGTGTGCCGGAATTCCGCGACAAGCTCGATTCGTTGCTGCCGAAGCATATTGATTACTCTGTGCTTGTAGACCGTTACATTCCAAACCTCGTGGCTTGCCCGTTTGAGCTTACACGAGAATTTGCGCAAAAGATTTTGGATGTTGTGCCATCTGAGCGCATTGAAGCAGCTTTGGAAGATGAAACTACATGGAAATCTTATGCAGAGGATGAGCAGAAGCTTGGTAGATTGCTTCTTACGGAGCTTCTTTCATGGCAATTTGCTTCTCCAGTTCGCTGGATTGAAACGCAGTCTCTTATGTTTGCCGATCGCGCTCGCGGTGGTCTTGGTGTTGAAGAGTACGTTGAAGTTGGTTTAGGAAACGCGCCAACTTTGGCAAATCTTGGTGCTAAAACTCTTGCTTTGCCGGAGTTTAGTGGCGAAAAAGTGACTGTTTACAACGTTGGTCGTGACGAAGGTCGCGTTTATATGACTGACACTGATTCGCTTGTGCCTGAAGTGTTTACTGAGGAAGATAGTCAAGAAGCAAGTAGCACTGCTGATGCGACTGCTGCTCCTGCTGCTCCTGCAGCAAATGTTGTCTCTGCTGCTCCTGCGGCTTCTGCTCCTGCAGCTAATGCAGCAGCAAGCGGACCTGTAGCAGACTTGCCATTCAAAGCATCCGACGCAATCTCAATGCTTATTGCGTATAGTGCAAAAATCCGTCTTGACCAAATCGGCGACACTGATACAACTGATACGCTTACAAACGGCGTATCTTCGCGCAGAAACCAGCTTCTTATGGATATTAGTTCCGAGCTTGGCGTTGCAAGCGTGGATGGTGCTGCAGAAGCTCCAATGAGTGCGCTTAAAAAGTTAGTTGATTCGGTTGCTCCGCGCTATAAGGCTTTTGGTGCTGTGCTTTCCGATATTGTGCGCGAACGTTTGCGTGCGCTTTTCGGTGCAGCCGGTGTGAAACCAGCGCAAATTGACAAGCGAATCTCTGAAGTCTGGCAGCTTGGCGAAGGCTGGCGTGCGCACGTTCTTGCGGCTTTGGTTTTGCAAACGCGTGAAGGTGCTAGCGTGCGCGGTGAAAATCTTGCGCAACTTTCAACTGATCCTGCAAAGAATACTGCTGCAGCTGACGCTTTAATCGATGCAGCAATTGCGCAAGTTGCTCAAGCTCACGGCGTTAGCGTTTCTCAGCCTGGTGCTGCTGGCGGCGCAGGCGGTGCTGTTGTTGATTCTGCAGCTCTTGACGCTTTCGCTCAGCAGGTTGTTGGCGCAGATGGCGTACTTGCTGCAACTGCTAAGTTTGTGCTAGCAAAGCTTGGTGTTGAGGCTCCTAAAGCAGAAACTGAAAGTGACGAAAATGCTGCTGTTGTGTCTGCTGTTGAAACTGAGCTTGGTGCGGATTGGCCAAAGCAAGTTGCTCCTCGATTTGATGAGCGTAAAGCAATTCTTTTCGACGACCGCTGGGCCTCTGCTCGTGAAGACGTTGCTCGCTTGTACTACAAGTATGCTGGAAAGAATGTTGATATTCAGGTAAATGAAGTTTCTGAAATCTTAAATGATTTTGGTAGTTTCCTTGGTGCAGGGGAAGCAGTAGCTTCGGAAGCTGAGTGGTTTGCAAGTCTTTCTAAATCTCGCGAATTAAACAATCTTGCAACAATATTTAATGATATTGCTCACGATTCTCGCACTAAACTTGCGCAAAACAACGCTGATACTGCTCAAGCGACTCGTTTTGCAGGAGAAGTTGCAGTAGTTACAGGTGTTGCTCCTAATTCGATTGCTGCTCGCGTAGTAACGGGCTTGCTTAAGGGTGGAGCTACGGTTATCGCAACTTCGCACAGTTTCAAGCCGAGCGTTAAGTCTTGGGCGAAGAAAGCGTATCGCGAAAACGCTCAAATGGGCGCAAAGTTGTGGCTTGTTCCAGCAAACTTGTCTAGCTACCGCGATGTTGACGCGCTTGTAAAGTGGGTTGGCACAGTTTCGAAGAAAGTTAGCGGCGCAACTACTACTATTTTGAAGCCTGCGTACGAGCCGAATATGTTCTTCCCATTCGCAGCGCCTCCAGTTCACGGAACTTTGGCTGATTCTGGTTCGCTTTTTGAATCGCAATCGCGCTTAATGCTGTGGGGAGTGGAGCGTGCAATCGCTGGATTTGCGCAAATTGGAGCAGATACTGATGTGCAACATCGTATGCACGTTGTGTTACCTGGCTCTCCAAACCGCGGTATGTTTGGCGGCGATGGTGCTTATGGCGAAGTCAAGAGTGCTTTCGATGCGATTGTGAACCGTGCGCATGCAGAAAGTGTGTGGTCGGATCGCGTGACTTTTGCGCATCCTAAGATTGGATGGGTGCGTGGAACCGGCTTGATGGGTGGAAATGATCCGCTTGTGGCTGTAGTTGAACGTCATGGCTTAACTACCTACTCGACGCAAGAAATGGCAGATCGTTTGCTTGATTTGTGCACGAAGGAAGCGCGCGAACAGGCTGCAATTGCGCCTTTGGATGTTGATTTTACGGGTGGATTAGGCAAGGAGCCTCTTGATTTGAATGCTCTTCGTGCAGAAGCGCTGGAAGATCAGAAGCGTGCTGAAGCTGCGGAAGAAGCGGCGGAAGCTGTAGAAGAAGCTGCAGAATCTTCTGCTAAATCAACTGCTAAATCAACCAACAAAGCACTTCCAACTCCTTACGTGCCAACTCAGCCGCGAGTCAACTTGGCTGATTGGAAGAACGTAACAGCGCGTCCAGAAGACGAAATTGTGATCGTCTCAGTCGGCGAGCTTGGACCGTGGGGTTCCGGACGTACTCGTTTCGAAGCAGAACTTGGAATTCGCGAAGATGGATCCGTGGAGCTTTCTGCAGGAGCAGTGCTGGAATTGGCTTGGAATATGTGCTTGCTTACTTGGCAGGATTCACCAAAGCCAGGCTGGTACGATGCGGACGGCACGCTTGTTCCAGAAGAAGATATTGCAGAGAAATATCGCGATGAAGTAGTTGCGCGCTCGGGTATTCGACCATTCGAAACCGGCATGGGCGGCGACTACAAGGATGGAGCGAACGAAGAAGAAGCAGAAATCTTCCTCGATCACGACGTGAGCTTCAGCGTTCCAACAGAAACAATTGCGCGCGAATATGTGGCACTTGACGAATCGCACACTGAGATTGCTCGCGATGCAGAATCTGGCGAATGGACTGTTACGCGCAAGGCAGGTTCTATGATTCGCGTACCGCGTAGGGCTGCAATGACCAGAACCGTCGGTGGACAATTCCCTAAGGGCTTCGATCCGCTGAAGTGGGGAATTCCTGCTTCAATGGTTGGAAGTGTTGACACGATTGCGTTGTGGAATATTGTCACAACTGTAGACGCTTACATTTCTGCTGGTTTCACACCTTCGGAGATTTTGCAATCTGTGCATCCGTCAATGGTTGCTTCCACGCAAGGAACCGGTTTCGGTGGCATGAGCTCAATGCGAAAACTGTACTTGGATCGCTTCCTTAACCACGAAATTCCTACGGACGTACTGCAAGAGGCGCTTCCAAACGTTGTTGCAGCTCACGTAATGCAAACCTATATCGGCGGCTACGGAAATATGGTTCAGCCGGTGTCTGCATGCGCAACTGCAGCTGTTTCGCTCGAAGAAGGCGTCGACAAGATTGCTCTCGGCAAAGCTGACTTCGTAGTAACTGGCGCAATTGACGATATCGGCGTGGAATCCGTAGTTGGCTTCGGCAATATGAACGCAACTGCCAATAGCGAAGAAATGTATGCGAAGGGCATCGATCCACGATTCTTCTCTCGCGCAAACGATCGCAGACGCGGCGGCTTCCTTGAAGCTCAAGGTGGCGGTACGATTTTGGTTACGCGTGGCGATATTGCTTTGAAGCTTGGCTTGCCTGTTGCTGGTGTGGTTGGTTTCATTCACTCCTACGCTGACGGCATTCACACTTCTATTCCTGCTCCGGGCTTGGGTGCTTTGGCTGCGGGCATGGGTGGAGCTAAGTCTAAGCTCGTGCGTGATTTGGCAGCTCTCGGCGTTACTCCGGACGATATTGCTGTGGTTTCTAAGCACGATACGTCTACGAATGCAAACGATCCGAACGAATCCGAGCTGCACAATACTCTTGCGCACGCAATCGGACGCACGGACGGAAATCCACTGTTCGTAATCAGCCAAAAGACGCTGACCGGGCACGCAAAGGGTGGCGCGTGCATCTTCCAAATCAACGGTTTGACGCAACTGTTTAGAAGTGGCGTAATTCCTGGAAACGCATCACTTGACTGCGTGGATCCTAAGCTTGCGCGCGACGACCACATGGTTTGGTTGCGTGAGCCGATGCGGATTGGCGATGGTGCAGGTTCTTGTGCAGTGAAGGCTGCTCTCGCAACTTCGCTCGGCTTCGGTCATGTTAGCGGATTTGTGGCATTGGTTCACCCTGGTGCTTTTGAGGCTGCTGTGGCTGCTAGCGCAGGTGTTGATGCGCTTAAGAATTGGCGTACCAAGGCAAATGCGCGTTTGGCTGCAGGTCAGAGGCGATTTGAGGAAGGCATGATGGGTCGATCTGCTTTGTTCGAGCCTGTTGAGAATCGTCACTTGCTGAAGGATGGCACGCGCCTTCCGGATGGCACTCGCTACGACGGTCACGAAGCAGAAAAGGCGATGTTGCTTAATCCTGAAGCTCGCCTTAACGCTAATGGATACTACTGCTGAGCCTAAGTAGTTGCAAATGTAAAGAAAAGGTCGGATTTTAGCTTAAATCCGACCTAAATTTTACAGGCGTGTAAAATAAAGGTCGTTTTTTAGGCGAAATCCGGCAGAAACTTTACGTCCGTTGTGCACTTCGCGCGCTGCGCTTTGAGCACTACAGTATGTCAACGCGAAATAGTGGGCAAAAACCTGTATATTAAAATGCTCTGTGGTTGAGTAGTTATCGCAATTTGCGAATTTTCTCTTCCACAGAGCATTTAGTTATTTAGTTATTTGGTTTATTTAGTTTTGTGGTTTATGCTGACTATTTCCCAGCATGTACGCCTTACTTGCGCTTCCTTTTGCGAGCAATAACAGCAATCGCTCCACCTATTGCTACTGCAAATGCTGCAACAGCTCCTGCAGCAGCAATAGCGGCTCCAGTGTTACTCAGATTTGAAGTAGTAACCTTACCGGATGAGTGCCGTGCCGGAGCGTTATTTGCTACGTTCTTCGCGTTGCTTGCATTTTGCTTTACAGAGTCTGAATCAGACTTATTCTCATTAGATTCTTGAGTTTTAGCAGTTTGGGTTTGCTGCTTATTGTCCTTAGAATCTTGCTCTTGTTCCTTCTTGTCGCTTTGATTTTGCTCAGTAGGTTCTTCTGGAAGTTGCTCAGGAAGAACGTCAGGAAGCTTATCAGGAAGCGGTGAAGGAGACGGCAAAGGAGACGGCGTTGGGTTTCCTGTTGGGTTCGCTCCAGCTATGCCTGTTACTTCTGGAGAAGTAGTTTCACCCTTCTTCGATTTCGCAGTGATTTGGGTATTGTCTTTTATCTTATTCGCTGGAATCGTTACTTTACCAGTAGTTGGATCAACTGTTACGCCTTCTGGAGCTTTTCCGTCAAACGTCCACTTGCCGTCCGTTCCTTTCTTCACTCTGATTGTTACGAGTGTAGAAGGAGTGGTATCAGGCGCTGGAGTTGGGGTAGGTGTTGGGGTAGGTGTTGGGGTAGGTGTTGGTGTTGGTGTTGGAACCAACGGGGAACCAGGAATAGAGATTCCAGGTATTTCACCAGCCGCTCCAGTTCCTTCAGGAGTGTATGTAATCTCCATAGAATCAGCGTCAGATGGTGGTGTAACAGTTGCAGAGCCCTGCTCGGCACCATCTTGTGGTGTTACCACAAGTGGCCTGTCTGTTGGGATAGGCGTTGGAGTTGGTGCAGGCTTCTCCTTTTCGCCAACTTTAGCAGTTACCACTTCTGACTTGCTCTTGCCAGTCTTATCGCTACTGTCTTCTGATTGCGCAGTAATAGTGCTACCGTGCTTAATCTTGTTTGCTGGAATCGTAACAACGCCAGTTTGCGGATCAACAGTCACGCCGTTAGGTGCAGAGCCGTCAATCTTCCACTCATGCTTATCGCCTTCAGCAACAACGGTAATCGTTGCGGTTGTTTCACTGCCTTCTGGCGTGTAGGTAATTACAACCTTGTTGACACGAGTATCCGTGAGATCCGGCGTTACGCTAGCGCCACCATTGGTTGGAGTGTCAATCTTTGGCTTAGTAATATTTCCGCCGATAGTAATATTTACACTATCGCCCGTCTTTGCATCATCACCCTTACCATTGGTTGGCGTGAGGGTGACGATAGCACCAGGCTTTTGCTTCGGGATAGTAATAGTGAAGTTGCCATCTTTATCTGCAACGCCACTTCCTATTTCCTTGCCCTTTTCGTCGGTAACAATTACCTTCGCGCCTGGAAGCGTCTTTCCAGTGATGATTTGTTTAGTAGAATCATATGGATTGTCTTTTAGCGTTTGCTTGGTAATCTGCGGAGTCTTAAAGCCGGTTACAGCAGTAGCAGGATCAGATGGTTTATCCGTCTTGTTCTTAGCTACTGCAGTAATAGTGCTACCGTCTTCCAAGTCTTTTGCCGGAATCGTAACAACGCCAGTTTGCGGATCAACAGTTACACCTTCTGGAGTGTCTCCGTCAATCTTCCACGTGCCGTCATCACCCTTCTTGACAATAATTGTCTGTTCTGGCTTTTCTGGACCGTTAAGCGGATTTGGCTTGTCGTTAATCACAATCTTGACAACGTTTTCATCGCCGTGTGGCGGTGTTACAGTTACGTTTCCGCCGTTCTTGTGATCGTCGGTTGGTACCGTAATCTTTGGCTTTTGTGGCTTAGCAGTAACTTTTACTTCTACTGGAGTGCCTTCGTTATTACCCTTGCTTGGAACAAGCTCGAGTTTTGTACCAGGATCCTTCTTATCGATTTCGATAGTGAAGTTTCCGTCTTTGTTGGCATCTCCAGTACCAACAGTATTACCGTCATTGTCTTTGACAGTTACTGTGTTTCCTGGCTGAGTTTTACCAGTAATAGTGGTCTTATCAGGCTTATCTGGTGTGTTCTCGGCTTTGTCATCGTTGATAAATGGCTTGTCTTTATCCACAACGTTTACTTTTACTGTTACATTCACAGGAGTTGTAATATCCGGAATATTTACAACAACAGTTCCAGTTTGCTCACCAGTACTAGACGTTGATGGCTTACCGCTAGTTGCCCAAGTAAATGTGGTTTTCTCAGGGAAGTCACCATTATTGGCAATCATGTCTTTTGGATCCGGCAAAGCGGAGTCTTTTTGCACGTTTACCGTCTTGCCTTTTGGATTTGGCACAACGAGCACGTTGACTGGAATGTCAACATCTGGCTCGCCATCCACCTTAACAGTCACAATTCCTGGCTGGTTGCCAGTCTTTGACGTATCAGGCTTCTTCTTCCAAGAAATATTAGCATCCTTAGGTAGATTATTAATAACATCCTTTGGCTGAGGAGTGGTATCCTTGCCGTCAGTCTTTTGCAGCACGGTTACGTCTTTTCCTTCAGGAGATGCTGTAACAGTAATTGTTACAGGCACTTCTTGAGGCTTTTGTCCTGGAACAGTTACCACAACGTTTACTGTTTTTTCGCCAGTTGTAGATGTGTCTGGCTTGCCAGACTTTCCGTCTTTGCCTGTACCCCAAGTAAAGGTAGTTCCGTCTGGGAACTTATCCTTGTTCTCAATGCTGTTCTTAGGATCAGGATCGCTGTTCTGAATAACGGAGGTGTCCTTTGCCTTAGGCTCAGGAGTTACGTTCACAGTAACTTCTACATCAGCAGAAGTTCCAGGCTTTCCATTTACACCTGGAACAGTGACGGTTATTGTGCCTTTCTTGTTGTTGCCAGACTGTTTAGTATCTGGCTTAGTTTTCCACTCGAACTTAGTGCCCTTAGGGAACTTATTCTTATCGGTAGAATCCTTAATAACATCACTTGCGATTGGGAAATCTGTTCCATTTTGTGGAATGTTCACAATATTCGCTTCTGGCGTTGGCAAAACATTAACCGTTACAGGCACCTCTACAGGGGATTGACCTGGGAGGGTAACAATAATCTTGCTGTTCTTTTTGCCAGTATTGTTAGTGTCCGGTGTATCTTCCTTACTCCACTCGAACTGAGTGCCATCAGGGAATTTACTATTATTGCTAGAATCCTTAATAACATCTTCAGCTTCTGGCAACTTGCCTTTTTGTAGCACGTTGACTTCAGATGCAGTTGGGTCAACAACGTTTACAGTCACTGGCACTTCTTGAGAAGGCTGATCTGGAACTGTTACAACAACAGTGCCTTGCTTGTTTCCAGCTGTCTTGGTGTCTGGCTTGCTGTCTTTATTCCACTCGAAGGTGGTTCCATCAGGGAACTTATCCTTATTGGAAATCATGTCTTCTGGCTTAGGTTCCGCATCCTTTGGCACAGTCACAACTTGCGGTGTAGCAGTTGGAGCCTTAATAATTACAGGCACGTTGATCACGGTTTTTGATCCATCCGGATACGTAATTGTTACAGGCACTTCAAACTTGCCAGCCTTATCTCCAGCAGGAATCTTATCCTTATCGCCATCAGCAATAGAGTAAGTTAGCTTATTTTTTTCGCCTGCTGGCCAAGTAGGAACGCTTACTTTGTCGATAATTTCTTTATCCGAAGGCTTTTGACCATTCTCTTTTTCAAGATTATCTGCCTTAGGTGGGTAAAGCTCAGACTGCTTATTGCTAATAGTTACTGGAACATCAACAGTGTCAGTCGTGCCATCTGGGTATGTGACTTTAACTTCAACAGGGTAGTTTCCAGGAGTCTTACCATCTGGAAGCTTTTTGTTAGAATCGTTCAACTCAATCGTTAACTTATCCTTGTCTGCTTCTGGCCAATGAGGAACAGTTACATTCTTAGTTACATCATCAGATGTAACCTGCTTGCCAAACGGCTTAACAACAGGCTTTGCTGTTGGCTCGAAAGTATCCGACTGCTTATTCTTAATAGTCACATCAACAGTAACTTCATCAGTTGTTTTATCTGGGTACGTGACCTTAACCTTAACGTGATAAGTGCCAGGCTTTGTGCCGCTTGGGATTGTCTCGCCTGTAACAATTTCATATTTTGGCTTATTATCGGATTTTTCTGGCCAATCTGTAACGTTTACTGCATTAGTAATCGCTTTCTTAATTGTCTCTTCGTTACTGCCATACGGCTCTTCCACAGGGTCAACGTTCGGAGTATATTCGTCTGCGTTTGTATTTGTTACAATAACAGGAACCTGTACGGTTGTGGTAGTGCCGTCTTCATACTTAATAGTTACAGGAACATTAGTTGTACCAGTCTTGTCTGTGTTTGGAATCTTATCCTTAGCTACAGTAATAGTTGGCTGCTTCTTAGTTTTATCGACACCAGTACTGACGTGGTTCTTGATTTCATCTTCACTTGGCTTATTTGTATTGTCTTTATTGCGCTTCAACTCTATAGGAGTTGCAGAAGCCTTATGAGTCACGTTATCTGGTTGTTCAACTGTTACAGGAACTTCCACATGATCCTCAGAACCGTCAGGATACTTAACAGTAACCTTAATGTTTACGGTTCCAGGAGTCTTAGTGTTGATAGGTGTTTGACTTTTATCAACTGTAATTGTTGTACCAGTTGGTTGGTTTGGAACAGTGACTTTAGCAATGATGTCAGTGTCAGAAGGACCACTTTCTCCATACTTTTTAGTGATTCCGCTGTCAACCTTTGGCGTGTGAGTTTCGCTCTGAGGCTTTCCTACAGTAACCTTTACCGTTGCATGATCCTTAGAACCATCTTTATACGTAATTGTTACAGGAATATCAAACGTGCCAGACTGAGTGCCATCTGGAACAGTCTTAGCCTTGTCGTCAATAGCAATACTTGCACCTTCTGGAAGCCTTGTAAGGTCGGTTGTTTCGCCGTTCTTCTTTAATTTAATACCCTTACCAGTGCCAATACCAGTAATCTTGCTGAATATACCTGTATTCGGCGTCTTATTGTAGTCAATGTTAATTGTTTGACCTTCTGGCGTATAAGTTTCGCTTTGTGGATTCAGCACCTTAACAGTTACTGTTGCAACGTCACTAGATCCATCCGAATACGTAACCTTAACTTGTACTTGGCTCTCGCCAGGTTTATCGGTGCTTGGAACGGAACTGTTGTTTACGATAGTTACCGTTGGCTTATTTTTATCGTCGGGTTTTGTTGTACTTTTCCACTTAAGACCGTTGTTGTCACCAAAGGATGTAACCTTTTTCTTCAATTCTTCCGCACTAGAGTGCCAAGACACTTCAATTGTTTTGCCTTCAGGCTCAAAATCGTTTGAATCTTTCTGAATTTTTACAGGAACTTCCACTTTTTCTGTTGACTTATCTGGGTAATGAATTGTTACAGGAATAGTGTAATTTCCATTCTTAGTAGGAATATTGCCAACATCAAATGTTATGCCGTCTTTTTTGATTGGCGTATTTGGATTGTCATATTTTGTTATGGTAATCGCGTTGGTAATTGCGTTGTTATCCTTAGGATTATCGACTTGCTTGGCAGTGGCATTGTGCTCTTCAGCATCCGTGTATACGGAAATCTGAACCTTTATCTTGGACGTATTGCCAGCTTCGTCTTTAACAACAAGATCACGAGACCACTTGTTTGCATCAGGATTCGTATTATTAGCGCGATTAGCAGTACCTGTAATAGTAATTTTTGCAGGCTTTTCCGCAGAATTCTTATCTTTATCAGTGATACTAATCTTGCTGCCAGTTATTTCCTTAGGCAAAGCCGAACCAAATTCCGCACTCTTAATCTTTCCGCTGTTGTCATAAGCGTTGATATCAATGCTGAACTGCTTGCCCTTATGCACCTTGAACTGGTAGTATTCAGGTGTTTTATCGGTATCTGCTCTCTTTGCCTTATTGGTGCTAGGTGTGTTAATAACAGGCGCAATATTGTCCTTAACGGTAACAGTTGTAGTAACGTCTTTAGTTGAGCCGTCTGCAAAAGTTATGCGAACTTTAGCTTCTGTTTGTTCGCCAGGCTTATTCCAATCAGGCTCCTTAATCCAAGAGTAGGTAGCGTCGCTAGGTAGTTTTTCTAGTGACTTTGGATCGACTCCGCTCTTAGGATCCGGATGCTTTGTGCCGTCGCTCATGTTGTACGTTACAGGATTGTTTTTAACGTCACCATATTTCTCGGACTGTGTTTTAACAATAAACTTCACCGTAACTTCAGTAGTATTGCCCGAAGGATCCACCGCCATTAAGGTACGCGTATACGTGTCAGGCTTAGTGTTAATTGGCGTTATATTGTTAAGAGTCAAAGTCTTAGGTTTTGCAGTTGTGCCATCTCCGGTAGTTGTGCCAGTTGTTTCGCCTGGAACAGATGGCTTCAACGTCAAAGTTGTAACGTTGCCGCTGTTGTCTGTTGAAGTAATCTTAATATCGTTCTTATCGCCGCGGTACGTAGTGATAGTGAATACTTGTGCGTGTTTTGGCCCATCAGGGTATGTGCCGTTAATGGTGTTATATGTGCCACCTTTGCCCTTTTGCTGAATCGCAACTTTAGGACTTTCGCTATCCTTAACAGTTACTTTAACGTCAACAGTTTCAACGCGCGGATTCTTTGGGTCGTTAGTAGGAATAGTTACAATAACTGTTCCAGACTTTTCTTTGCCAACAGTGGAAGTGTCCGGTTTGCCATTCTTTGCCCAAGCAAACGTAGTCCCTTTTGGAAGCTTGCGACTATTGGCAATAGCTTTCTTTGCATCTTTGTCGTCTAGCTGGTGACCTAAGTCAACAGTAATATTCTTTGACTTAATGTCTTCTTTTTTCTCCACTTTTACAGCCACAGTTTTTTCTACTTTGTTACCAGCAGCATCAGTTGCGGAGAACGTAAGAGTATAAGTGCCAACTTCTTCAGGCTTAAAGCCGGAGAAGCTGTACGTAAACTCTTTTTCTGTATTAGTATTCTTCGTGTAGGCAGTTTTTGCACGAGACATGTTAGCAATAATTTTATTGAAATCAGTTCCAGAAAATGCTGTAGTTGCTGTTGCTGTGTCAATAGACTCAATCTTTACATCATCTTTTGCAATAAGATTAATCTTAAGATCTTCGCCAACTTTTACTGTAACGCTATTAGGACCAGTAAGTGTTGGAGCAGTATTGTCTTTACTAGCGTTTTTAGCGTCGCTTTCTTCAGAGCTTACGGAATCTGCAGTAGTAGTTACTGCAGTAACATTTCCTTCAGGAATGCCGTTAGCAACTGTAATCGTAACTTTGCCATCGTTGCCAACTTTTCCAGTTCCAATTTGATTGCCCTTGCTATCTTTAAGCGTTACAGTGCTTCCAGCTGTGCCAGGACCAGCATCAACTACAACTTCCTTGCCCTTTACGCCTGCAACACCAGTCAAATCAGTCTCAATTGTAGGTTTCTTAGGCTTAACTGTAAAAGTAACCTTTTCTTCCGCAGTACTGTCGTCATTAAACGTGACTTTAGCAGTGTAAGTTCTCTTTCCGGCAACATCTGTGGAAGGTTCGCCATTAACCCACTCTGCGCTCTTGATTTTCTTATTTTTAACTTCGTTATCTGTTAAGCCAAGATATTTCTTAGCGTCAACCTTGTTTCCTGTTTTAGTAAGAGTGTCGCCAACATTTACTTTAACTTCGTGATCTTTCAGCTCGCTCTTATGTTGCAAAGCGAGTGGTTTCCTAATGTTTACAGGAATTGTAACAACATGATACGAATTATCAGAGTATACAACTTTTGCAGATGCATTGTTTTGGAGAGTATCTTTTCCATTAAAGTATTCTTTTGGAATGTTGGTTTGTGGGAAGTCGTTAAAAACAAGCTTACCGCCGCCCTTAATGCCAGTAACGTGAGGTTTTAAATCATCTTCGGTAAGCGTATGCCCCCAATCAACAGTAATTGGGGTAGCGGTTGGCGAAGGATACTTCTGGTTCAGATTTTTAAGATGTACTGTAACTTTCTTTTCTACTTTGTTTCCAGAAGCGTCGGTTGCAGAGACAGTAACCGTGTAGTCAGTATTTGCTGGCGTGTTGCCGTTCTTATATTCAAACTTAACTCTATTAACAACATGGTTGTGATGCTTAGCTTCAGTTGCTTCCATGCCATTACTGTTTTCAGTGACATCGCCCTTACCGTTAGGAAGACCGTTAACTGAGAAGCTATTAACCTTTCCGCTGTCATCTGATGTGCCGAAAGTGATTGTAGGAATATCTCCCTGATATACGGTTATGCTGTTGTTTGAATCGCCAATCTCCTTGCCGTTCAAATACAGCTTTGGAGGGATTTTATCGCTTTTTGTGCGCTTAAGATTTGGTTCACTCCAGCGCTCGCGACCAGAAATAAATGTATATGCGGAGTTAGTAGTAGTTCCATAACTACTCGTATTTGCTAATGTATAAGCATCTTGAATGTCCTCAAGAGTGACTCCTTGACGTAATTTTACTTTGCAATGCATGTGTACTGCGTAGTTGACGTTTGTGGTTCTTAAACCAATGCCATAACTGTACTTACTGTAAACACCTTTCAGTGTTGTAGCATTGCTAATGACGCCGTCGCCTGCATTGTTGTGGAAAGTAGCATTCAAATCTTGTCTGTTGCTAGCTCCCATACGTATACCTAAGGTATACAAATAGATAGAACCATTGTGATCATTATCCTTTCCTAAGAAACCAGTGACAAATGATTTATTATTATCTTTTTCGAACAATCTGATGTCGCGTGAAAGAACAGCGTTTGTCATCTGTGGATTAGTTTGATTGCGTTTATAGAAATCAAAGGAAACATCGCTTAATGTGTCACCTTTGTAAGAACCGTCACCTTTTAAATCTGCAATTGCATAAGGAATCTGCCACATATATTGGTGTTGTGTAGAATGGGTGACCATAGATTTACCATCGTTGTTAAAGAACACATCGAAGACTAGGTATTGGTCGCTTCCGTTCTTTTCAAGATGTGCGTACATATCCGATTTCTTAGTGGTGTTATCGTATTCGCCTAAATCGGCTGTTGAACCAGTGTTTCCATTGCTGTTAGCAAAGCGATACCTCTGGAACTCAAGAATATTTGGCGTGTGCAACCAAGGAGTAGTAGTGTCTGCGCTACGCACTTCTTGCGCAAAAGCTGCCGTAGTTGGAGGAAGAAGAATATTAGAGGATACGAGGATTGGCTGACCGCCTAAGCAAGTGGCGGCAGTAAGAACTGTGGCAAGTGTGCTCAATGACACCTTGCGCATGGTAGCAGACGCGGAAGTTGCGTTCGTTTTTGCTGCGTAATATGCGCATGTGTTTGCAAATGCGCTCGTAGCTTTTTTGCTAGAGAGCTTTTTGCGAGTGTTATTTGCCATAGTATTCCCCTTGTTTTGGTTTTAACTTTTACTTCTATGAGTGCGTTTTATTCTAAACTTATGTCCATTTTTTCTATACTTATTCGTTATTTTTTCATAACGAATACTGGCATAAATATTTATGCGCATACACATAATTCATAATATTATACAGTATTTTATTAAAGTTTATATAATTTTTTTATTGTTAGATATATAACAACTTTAAAATTTTCTGCCGGGGGGGGGGGTGCTCTATGTATAAAATATTGTCATAACGACGGATTATTTAAAATTATCTAAAATTTTATCGTTTTATAGTAATTTATTCGCATATGAATTAATCGCACTCGTAGCGTTTCTCACGCACATGCTTAAGCAGGTCGTAGCGTGCGTAATTTTCTGGCGTTTGCTGTCGTTTTTGTAGTTTTGGAAAACATTTGCCGGTGATTTTTTCGGCGTTTGCTACTGCAGTAAAGAATCACGTAAGTGATTGTTGATTTAAATATATTTTATACAAGATTTTATATAGTATTTTTGCGTAGAGCATAAAAATGTCAAAATATGTTATGTGTTGACGCTTAATTAATTAATTAATGTTGTATGTGTTGCATGGCTTACATATGTTGTATAATCGCATTGTTTGTCTTATCGTTTGACAATCGAAATTATTTGGAAAGCTTTATGAGCTACATGGAATTGTATTACTTGTATTGCTTTTGCAGATGGAGGGAAAATGGACGAAAATAACCAGCAGGTTCCGCAAGCTCAGCCGGTTCCTCAAGCTCAGCCAGTCCAACAGACTTACACTCAGCCAGTCCAACAGCAGCCATACGCTCAGCAGCCTCAGCAGTCTTATGCTCAGCAACCTCAGCAACCGTATGCTCAGCCTGCTCAACAGCAGCCATACGCTCAGCAGCCTTATGCTCAGCAGCCTCAGCAGCCTCAGCAGCCATATGGTCAGCAACCAATGTATATTCAGCAGGCTCCTGTTTCAGGCTTGGCTGTTGCATCATTAGTTCTTGGAATTATTGGTACCATATTTGCTTGGGTACCTGTATTCACTATTATTTGGTGGGTTTTGGGTATTCTGTCTGTTATTTTTGCTGTTCTTGCAATGCGTAACACCAAGGCTGGTGTTCCAGGTGCCAAGCGTGGTCACGGTATGGCTGTTGCAGGATTGGTTCTTGGAATTATAACTATTATTATTGCTGCTTATATTCAAATTACTGTGGTCAGCAAGATTGATGCCTTTGTTAACGGTGTGAATGATTTGCAGAGCAGCTATTCTCGTTCTTATAATTATTAAATTCGCATAAAGTAATTTTGTAATAATAAGTTCTTTAGTAATAATTAAAAATTTACTTGTAAAGGCGGGTGTTGTGCATCCGCCTTTACTTTTTACCTAACGAAATATGCTTATATAGTAATAATAGTATGCAATTTAAAAGTAGGTGCGCATAAAAGTAGGTGCGTGTAAAACATGTGCGCATTCTAAAAGTAGGTATGCATGCTAAAAGTAGGTGTGTATGATTGCAGGAATAGGGCACGACTTGGTAAACGTTGCGCAGTTTGCTCAGCAGATGCAGGATGGCAATGGTTGGCGTGCGCTGTTTTCTGTGCGAGAGCTTCGACAATGTGATCTTCGTGCGCAAGTGAAGAATGATGAGAAAGCTTTACATATTGCAGCACGTTGGGCTGGCAAAGAAGCTGTGGTTAAAGCGTGGTCCGAGGCGTTATGCACAATAAATAACCCTTATCCATATACTCTGGATAACATGCCATGGGCGAGTATTGAGATTCTTAACGATTCCCATGGTTGCCCGCGCGTTATTCTCAGCGCAGATGTGCATTCGCAACTTGTAAAATCGCTTTTCAGTGCGCACAACGAGTGCGTAGATAGTAGCGAGCATATAGATAATATTCGTTGGCATATTTCGCTTAGTCATGACGGATTATTAGACGATAATTCAGCTTTCGCATCAGCTGTTGTAATGCTTGAAGTCTTATAAGAAAAGATACAATATAAGAAAAATATGTTTTGTGCACTTGTGTCGATGTCACAAGCATCTGTATACTTGAACGAGTCGATATTTGTGCGTGAATATTTCGTGCAAGTATGGTGCGTAATTGCGGACGTAGCTCAATGGTAGAGTCTCAGTCTTCCAAACTGATTACGCGGGTCCGATTCCCGTCGTCCGCTCCATTTTTATTTTTACTTTACGTTTTGCAATTTTCTTTTTAATGGTTTATTTATTTCAGTTTTTGTAAAAATCGCACATTTTTGCATATTATTTTCACATTTCTATTGAATTTATGCTTGTTATTAGGGTGCTATTGCTATGGTAGTAGCGGAGAAACACGTAAAAAACATGTCTGGAGGACTCGTGGGACAGATTATCGTACGTGTATTAGCTGGATTAGTGTCGGCTGCTACTGCTTTCACTATGAATGTCGTTGCGCCGCAAAAATCTTCATCGATTGAACATGTGAATACTAATGTGCGTGCTAATGTGCATATCAAAGGTGTTGTTAAGCCTATTATTCAATCACATTCTGGCACTGTGTATCAAAGCTCGTTTATTGATAATGAGTATGGTGCGCATTGGAGCGATGCTGATGGCACTACGGCTTTTATCGATGGAAATGATGATGTGTTTGTCAATAACGCTAAGGCGGTTATTGACGTTTCTGAGCATCAAAAAGAAATTGATTGGGATGCTGTAAAAGCTTCTGGAGTAGATGGTGCGATTATTCGTATTAGCTATGGCTGGGATAATGGCTATGACAAGCAAGCTTTGCGCAATATTAGCGAATGCAAGCGTCTTGGTATTCCATTCGGCATCTATATGTATTCTTATGCTGAAAAAGCTGAAGATGGTGCTGCTGAAGGTGCCGACATTGTAAATCTTTTACAGGGTGCTGGAGTAAGTCCTCAAGATTTAACGTATCCTGTTTATTACGATTTGGAAAAGTGGAACTGGAGTGGTCATAAACCACCAACATCCCCATATGTTTACCAGGATATTGTTGCTTCCTGGTGGAATCAGTTAGTTTCTGCAGGTTACCATAAGCTCGGCGTTTACTCTTATACAAATTATTTGAGAGGACCATTAAATTCTCAGTATATTCACGAGCGTACAAGCTGGGTTGCTAGCTACGGTTCTCGTGTAGGCTTCCCTATTTCTACAGCATTGCGCGGATGGCAGTACACTTCCGACGGCAGCGTTGACGGAATTGATGGTCGCGTTGATTTGAACGCATTTGGCATGGCTGATGGCAGCGAAATCAATGGTGTTTCTGAGTTTGGTAACACGATTACTAACACCAGCACGAATTCTTCGCAAGAAGTTGGAGACGGCTGGAAAGTAAGTAAGAAAGCAAATCGCCGCGATCTTTGGACCAACGGAGATAAAAGCTTTATTCTTCAGTACGAATTGCGCGACTCTTACTACAAGCACGGCGGCTATGGTCGTCTTGGTGCTCCTGTTGCAGACGAAGAAAACTTGGGAGGCGGCTGGTGGCGTCAGCGTTGCCAGCATGGCGACGTGTTTACACAGGGTCGAGATAAGAAGTACGTGATTCAGTACGAATTGCGCGACTCTTACTACAAGCACGGCGGCTATGGTCGTCTTGGTGCTCCTGTTGCAGACGAAGAAAACTTGGGAGGCGGCTGGTGGCGTCAGCGTTGCCAGCATGGCGACGTGTTTACACAGGGTCGAGATAAGAAGTACGTGATTCAGTACGAATTGCGCGACTCTTACTACAAGCACGGCGGCTATGGTCGTCTTGGTGCTCCTGTTGCCGATGAGGAGAATATGGGTGCTGGCTGGTGGCGTCAGCAATGCAAGAACGGTGACGTTTGGACGCACGGCAAAGACATTAAGTACGTGATTCAGTTCGAGTTACGCGACTCTTACCAAGGGCATCGTGGTGCTGCTTGGCTTGGCGCTCCTGTTGCCGAAGAGGAAAACATGGGCGGCGGCTGGTGGCGTCAGCGTTGCCAGAATGGTGACGTTTGGACGCATGGTAAGGATAAGAAGTTTGTTCTTATGTTCAATCTTCGTAAAGATTACTACGCTCGCGGCGGCTTCGAAAAGCTCGGTGCTCCTGTTGAAGATGAGCATTATGACGGTAATGGTATTTGGCGTCAAACTTGCCAAAAGGCTACATTGCAAGCTAAGTAATTAAGTTTACTAATCTAATAAAGTGGCCGGTGTGCTCAACAGCATGCTGGCCATTTTTATATAGTTTATTTTACATTTTGTTTCATGTTGCGCGAGTTTTATTTTCGATATTCTTTAGTATCGTCTATGAGTTTTGACTGACGTTCTTGTTCTTTTGTTTTGACGAGGCTGGAAAATTTGTGTTTGCTCTTATAGCGCTCGTACACTTTGCGTGTACTCGCTGCTGAGCTTGCGTTGAAAGCACGGTGTGCTTTCAACGCAAGCTCACGCTCCGAGTTGCCTTCGCGCGCTACGCTTTAAGCGCTACGGCAGGTCGTCGCGCAAATCAGCGACCAATCGTAAATAAATCACTCCACTTAAGGAATAAATCAGGGTTTACGTTTTGTATATCTGCAGACGGCTCAGTATGATTACTGAATACTAATAAACCAACTATTACAATAGTTACCGCTGCACAAAGCACAGCTGGAATATACAAACGCAAAGACGATTGCTCAGCAATTGCACAATCTTTTTCACAAGTAATATCAATATCTTTGCTATAAGGCTTAACTCTGTGAAGCATACTCATTATTGCAATCAAAATGAATATAATAATCGAATCGCAATAGTAGCGGTACAAATTGCCGCCTAAACAGTAGTTAAGATACAGCAGCAAGAAGGATGCTACTAATCCAACAACTGTCATAATATACTCAATTTTTTGCATAAACTTACGTCTTAATGTAAACATCCACCAGAAGAGTGGAATCATCATAAGACCGAAAATCATATGCGTGTAGAAAGAATTTCCATAACCTTGATTATTTGCCCAAGGTATAGAGATATATGGGAAATTTTCCGAAATATTAAAAGGTTTTAAGAAATAATTAAGGAAAATATCGCGAATCTTAGTAGGGTCAAAAGATTTACTATTAAATCGCAAATCGAAATTAGTAAGTTGCTCTTCATTGCCAAAATTAAAGAAAGACTTAAAACGCAAGTAGTTATAAGCTAATATTCCAGCTACACCTACGATTGCAGGAACAAGGAAGCTTGAAGCCGCAGCAACGCGATTTGCAATACTTCGTTTCGCGTCAAATAATAGCGCAATAAACAGCGGTGCTATAAAAGCAACAACTGGAATGCACGCGTTTGGCCTTGATCCACACTGTAAAGCAAGACTTATGCCAGCGAGCGCAAAAAGCGTGTATCCAGCGCGCGGATGAGTTGCGTGAAGTCGCACAGCTTTAAGAGAAGCGTATACGAATAAGATCCCGAACAGTATTGCGCTAAGCAGAGGCATATAGTAAAGGGATGCTGAAGATTGCAAGTAGAAGATTAAGCATCCAAATGGGAAGGCTGCTGCAGAAAGCAAAAACAGGCAGTAATTGGCACGTATTGCAAAGAATTCAACAACTTCTCTAAGAAGCGCGAACATAGACGGAATAATCGCAACCGCAAATATTGTAACAACTAATATTGCGGAAGGAACTGCATGTGGGAAGAGCAGATTAAAAGGCAAGTAAGTGAGCAGGAATGGTACTATGCCAAAGTAGCAGTAGTAATGATTGTTGTGGAATACCACATCCCAAGGTATGGATACTCCTTTAGAACCCAAGTCCATGCGTTGGCCCCAACTAAACGGGTTTGCGGATTCTACTAATTCTTTAGGTGGCTGCTGCAGCAGAGCCAAAGAGTTTGATTTCCAAGCTTTAAGCTGCTCAGTGTACGGATTTCCGTTGACGCGATCGTATAGGTCAGACGGGAATGGCACTCGTATGCCGTGGCCGTGATATACAACAAAGCACAGGTAGAGCGAGAATCCCATAAGCATTGCGCATACTGCCCAAAAAACTATATTTTGTGCAAGATTGTGGCGGTCGTAGTTAAGCAAATACCACTTTTTCTTGTATACCAAGAATATAAGTGAGCTTGCAACGAAAAGTATTGCCCACATTCCAAAGTTTATGTGCAGCGCAAAAGGCGGATTTACTGTTACAGCTTTGAGTGTAAAAGGAGCTCCTGTTTGGTTGAAGTGTAAGCGAATTTTATAAGCGTCTCCGTGGCTTTCAAATCGAAGTGTTCTAGTGTTGTGTTTTCCTGTAGACATTTGGAAAGAGTCTGCTAGAGTGTACGCGTTTGGAGCTATGCCGAAGTCTTCGATCTCAACAGTTCCTGTAACTAGTGTTACTGGTTTTGTTTGCACTAACTCAATTTTTATAGCTTTAGTAGCGGAGTTGATGTCGCTTAATATTACATCTGATCCAGAAGTTGGAATATTTATTGTATTTCCAACTACATGAGCTTGATCTTTAGTTTCTTTTTTGCCTGTTTGCGCATTATAGCTGCTGGAGTCTGGTATTGATGCGTTAACTAGAGCAAGTTGTTTTTCTGCATAATTTTTAGAACTATAGGAAAGATATAGATTACTGAAGAAGAAAATAGTAACAAGTCCAGTAATTACAAATATTGTTATAAAGGGTAATATTTTGCGCAATAATGCGTGGGTTTTTAAAAAGTTTTGCATATTTTGTATAGATGTCATTATTTTTAGTAGAAAACTCTGCATTATGAGCGTACTTTTTTCGTTTGTGCTGTTTTCATGCATTTCGCTTTTTGTCGCTATTGCTGCCACTATTTACCCCACATTATTGTGCGTATCGGTTCTAAAATCTGTTACTTTTAAAGCAAGTATATTGCAAACGCATGGCAAGTAGCGCGAAGGCTTACCGCTTTATGTATTTTACGATCAATGCCAATGAATGTAATGCGTATACTTGTTACATTCCAGAGTTTAAGCATGATCAGTGCATATAAGGGTTAGTTTCAATATCTTGTTCAATTGCTTCAATAGTATGTTTGTTATTAAGTAACTCACGGCTTACATGCTGCAAGTGCGAAACCATATCTGAAGGAAGCTGATAAATATTCCCATAATAATTGAAGAGAATTTTTTCTGCTTTATTAGGTACTAAAATTGCGAATTTTTCAAATTCTTCTTGCCTAAGTGGGAACATATCCTCATATTGCGATGTGTATATTAATTCAGAATCGACGTTATCAAGCCCGTAAATAATATTGCACTCGTTGCTAGTAACGTCATCTGCAATAATATTTTCACTTTTTGCAATATTTTGATATTTGGTGAAAGTATTTTCTATTTCGCCACTAAACTCTTCGCCATCTTCCAAGTATCCGTTTGCGTGCCATTTATTATAAAAAGGTTTAGATTTCAAATCTTTTTTTAATTCTTCACGAATTTCAATAAACCTTTTCTTAGTATGCTCATCGTATTTAGGCATGTAATCGTAGAAGAAAATATCAATGAAGCTGGGGTCTTCAGAATTTTTGTATCGCAATCTAAGCTGCCTGCAGAAAACGTAAGGGTCAAATATAAGCACTGCGCGATAGCGTTTAGACAACTTTTCATCTTTTTTAAGCAATTCAAGAAGCCTATCTACATCGCTTCGCATCATTCCTAAATCTGTATCGTCATCCCAAGGAATAAATCCGCGATGGCGAATAGTGCCAAGCAAAGTACCAAAATCAGCCCAATATTGCAAATTATATTCTTTAGCAAACGTTGCAAATTCATTTAAAAGCGAAGCGCAACCGCGTTGAATAAGTCGCACTGAACCAGTTGCCTGAGGAAGACTATAGTAAAAACGCTTGCGAGCATCAAAATCGCTTTCGTTGTCATTGCGATAGTTTGCCCAAGCTAAGAGAGAAGCGTGCTCTCGATTCGTAAGTATGTCAACGTGCATATTGCGTTGGTTTTCAAGAATGCGTGGCAATTGCTCGTCTAACACGCATTGCATGCGATCTATGCTGTTCTGTAAATCGCTAACTTGCGCTCTAAGATCTTTTATTGAACGTTTTGATGAAGGACAATGCTCAATAAATTTGCGCATTAGCTTACGAAATACAGACGCCATACTTACACCTTCTGTTGCTTTCTCTCACTTTTACTAGCAAAAGTCATATGGTTACTCATTATATACGTTTTGTTGCTTGCAAGCGACCTATTCTTTACGCGTCTGTAAAGTTTTGGTCGGATTTTCGCTAAAAAGCGACATAAACTTTACATGCTTGCGCAGTTTCGGTCGGATTTTGGTTGTAAAACGGCTTTTTCTTTACATGCTTGTGCAGTTTTGGTCGCTTTAACTGTGCGTTGTTCAAAATAAAAATTTAATAGCTATTTTTGAACGCTTGTTGTATAATGAACAAAATACCAACACAAGCGAGGCTCGCATGGCTATCAATCACAACGAATTTAAGCTTCTTACAACGCTATTAAATAACAAAAACAGAAGTGCGCAATTAAGCCAGCGAGACATAGCCTCGCAATCAGGAATTTCACTCGGAACTGTTAATTCAGCAATAAAAAGCGCAGAAAATAAAAATCTTATTGAAACAACAAATGAATTGCGCATCACTGAAGAAGGCATGAAATCTCTTGAACCATATAAAGTACGCAACGCTATTATTATGGCAGCAGGCTTTTCTTCAAGATTTTCTCCTATTTCATACGAGATACCTAAAGGACTAATCAAAGTTCGAGGAGAGGTTCTTATTGAACGCCAAATCAAGCAACTTAACGAAGCTGGGATTAACGATATAACAATTGTTGTTGGCTACAAGCAAGAGCAATTTTTCTACTTAGAAGACGCTTTTAACGTAAAAATCGTGCCCAATAGCGAGTACAGCACGCGCAATAACAACAGTTCAATTATGGCAGTAGCAAACCAGTTATCGAACACTTATATTTGCTCATCCGACAATTATTTCGACGAAAATCCATTTGAAAAATACGTTTGGAAAGCTTATTATTCCGCGCAATTCCAGCAAGGATACACTAAAGAATGGTGCATGACTTGCGGAGCGCATGATCGCATTACAAAAGTCACGATTGGCGGAAGTAACGCTTGGTACATGATTGGTCACGTATATTTTGACGAAGCATTTTCTAAACGATTTATGCAAATTCTTCGTGAAGAATACGATTTGCCACAAACTGCAGGAAAACTTTGGGAAGATATTTTTATTGAACACATTGACGAACTCGACATGCAAATACGCAAGTACGATACGCCAATTATTCACGAATTTGATTCTATTGATGAGCTACGCGAATTTGATCCACTTTTCCTAGAAAATATTGATAGCGCAATTTTTGACCATATCACTCAAACACTTAACTGCAAAAAATCCGATATTCATAACGTTTATCCGCTTAAAAAAGGTCTTACTAATTTATCTTGCCATTTTTCGGTTGACAATAGCGAATACGTTTATAGGCATCCTGGCATTGGAACAGACGTGCTTATTAACAGACAAGCTGAAGCTGAAGCTTTGCAATTGGCTCAAAAACTTGGTTTAGATGGCACTTTTATTACAGCAGACGCTAAAGAAGGTTGGAAGATTTCACGATTTTTGCCAGATTGCCATATTGCAAATATGCACGATCCTAACCAATTACAGGAAAGCTTGAAATTAGTTCGTTCTTTGCATGAAAGTAACGAAAGCGTGCATCGCAACTTTGATTTTTACGCAGAATCTCAGCGCTATATGAAAGAACTTAATGATAGAAATGTAGAAATACCGCCAAAAATCATCGACCTAAGTGTTTTAGCTGACGAGCTTCATAACTTTGTAATTACTCAAGACGGCTCGCATACTTGCCTTTGCCATAATGACATACTAGGCGCAAATATTCTAATAGATCAAAACAATCGCTATCATCTTATCGATTGGGAATATGCTGGAATGTCTGATTACGCTCAAGATTTTGGTACTTTATGTGTTTCAGACGAATTCAATAACACCGAAATAAGCGAAGCAATGCCTATTTATTTAGCGCATACTCCATCTACGCAAGAAAAGCGTCATTTATTGGCTTATATAGGATTTGCAGGATGGTGCTGGCATTTGTGGTCACTTGTTAAACAAGCAGAAGGCGAAAATATAGGAACTTGCATGTACACGTATTACAGCTATGCGAAACGATATATTAACGAAGCTTTAAAAGCTTATGAAAATAATAAATAAATCGACAAACTAATAACAAACAAGTGAAAGCTAAATAAGCAGCATATAAACAAGCAGAAACAAATCACAAACATCTTCTAACAAGCAAGTAGGTATTTATGAAATATTCGTTTCTAAGTGGACTTTTATGGGGAGTTGATACAGCTCTTCTAGCTCTTTTAACTGCATCATTCGTATTTACAAATAACGCATCATACGAAAGTAACACTGCTCTAGTAATCTTCACAGGAATTATTGGCGCATTACTTCACGATATTGTATGCGCAATACTCATATGGACTTATATAAGTGTTAGAAAAAAGTGGAATAAAACTTTTGAAATACTAAAAAAGCCAAAAATTCTCACGCCTATTATCATCGGATCCTTACTTGGCGGGCCTATTGGCATGAGCGGATATGTTTTAGCAGCAAGCAATATAGGAGCTGGATATGCTGCAGCGATTTCCTCACTATACCCTGCTTTTGGAGCAGTTCTTTCCGCAATCGTGCTAAAAGAACGTTTAAGTGTAAAAAAATACGCAGCTTTTACTTTAGCTCTTATAGCAGTAGGAGTACTTGGATATTATTCATGCTCTGATGCGCAAAATACACTAAGCTCTGCAAACATTACAAACACACTATTAGGGTTAGCTGGAGCATTTTTAAGCGTAATCGGCTGGGGAAGCGAAGCTGTAGTATGCGCTTGGGCCGCTAGAAAGCAAAGCGTAGACGACGAAATAATCTTACACATTCGAGAAACAGTATCTGCTATTTCTTACACGATAATCGCGTTAATGCTATGCTTCACAGCCAATATTTCAGCGAGTAGCATATTTGCGTCCTCTAAGCTTTTAGCAACTATATCAATGATAATTGCAATAGGTTTACTAGGCACAAGCTCGTATTTAAGCTATTATCGCGGAATTGCACAAGTAGGAGCCTCTCGCGCAATGGCAGCAAACGTCACATACGCTGCATGGGGAATGATTGCATCTTCCATAATTTACCAAACAATGCCATCAATTATTGCTTGGGTTTGCTGCATTACTATTATTTGCAGCACGATTTTCGTAGCGCGAAAGTAGCATATCAAAACCTCGAGCAGCAAATGGAATCATAAGCAAGTATGCTGGCAAAATATATTGCGACTGTGCTTCCCAAACAAGATACAAAACAGCCATTCCTAAGACAATAACAAGCGGAGTAAAATATTCGCAAGAAATCAGCTTCTTCTTTCGTAGAGCTACGCATAAGAATAGTGCGGTAAAAGCAACAAGCATAAATTGAAGAGCGTCTAAGAAAGTAAATGTAATAATATTAAGCTTTCCAGAATAAAGCGATCTTAAAACAGGATTCATTTTGCGATCAAGCAAAACTGGTCTATTTGGACCATTCCACTTCCAGCTACTTGCAAGCAAAGATTCATAAGTTGGCTCAAGCCATTCTCCAGCAAATTTTTTAGTGACAAAACTAAAAGCATCGCCAGGATTATTTGCGAAATGCTTAAGATTATCACGTAATAATGCTGTAGATTCCTTTTTAATGTTATCTTTGTTATACGTTTTAACGTCAAAGCTCGTAGGATATCCGTTATACCATCCAGGATTATTTGGACCTATGTTACGAGACGGATCTGTTGCCATTGCAAGCCAAACAGTAGAAGGTAAACCATCTTTTGCATTATGCCCGAAAGAATTAGCTGAACTTGCCACAGCAACATTACTTAAAGCAAAGAACACAATGGCAAGCAATACGCAAACAGCGTGTTCCCACTTTTTAGAGCGCAAAGCCGACACAATCCACACGACAATCATGCCAATCAAGCAATAAGCCATAGTTGACTTAAGCAATATAGCAAAGAACATGCAAATCAGCGACTGAACCGCATTAAGCCAACTTCCACTTTTAATATTTTTAGCATGAAAAATGAGCGCGCCAAAAACAAACGGTAAGCAAACAGTATTGCCATACGCAAAAGTCGCGTAAAAAATCATAGGCAAAAAAGCTGCATACAAAAGCAAAGAAAGAATAGTTACATTCTTATTACGGAACAACAAATTTACGTAGTATGCAATAAGAATTCCAGTAACAGCAGCGCATAACACGTTCAATACTTCAAAAGCAAGGTACGCGTTAGAGCCAAAGACGATTACCAAAAATCGCATAAGAGAAAGAAGAGGGAATTGGAATGGGAATCTAGTGAAGTAACCGCCCGGGCAAATAATCCACGATAATTCTGACGTATCAGTAGCACAATTTATAGGTTTTCGATTAGGATCCGCATAATATTGCGCCGCGCTAAACATATAAGCAGGATCCCATTCAGGCCAAGCACGAGTAACTTTTATCCACAAAAATCCCAATACAAGTACATAAGCAAAAACTGCTGCAGCAAAATATCGAATACGGATTTTATCAAAAACATGCCGTTTCTTTAAAAACACGAAAATAAAGAATAATAAAGCACTTAAAATGAGTACAAATGGCGACTGAAACCATAAAAACTCAAGTCTGTATTCTCCGGGGAAAAGATGAGCAGAAAGAATTAAACTCAGTAATGCTAACGCGCTGAAAAATACAGCTGAACACCATACAATAGCATTGCTAAAAAAGCGCCCGAGCATTACGCTTACATGCTGAAAACGCTCAATCATACTTTTTGAACCTCTCTTTAAAAATTGCTTTTATAAAGTGCCTTCACGAAATTGTATTTATAAAAATATATTTACAAAGACTGTATTTACAAAGATTTCTCAATATAGTAGCGTGGACGATGCTTAGATTCCAAATAAATTTTGCCAATATAGCTTCCCAGTATGCCCATAGAAATCATAAGGAATCCGCCAATAAACCATATTGAGCACATAAGCGATGACCAACCAACAGCAGTGTGATTGGTAAATAAAGACACAATTACGTATATGAACATTGCAAAACCAATAACAATAGAAAGCAATCCCATATACGTGACTAATTTAAGCGGCTTAACGGAGAATGAAGTAATACCCTCTAAAGCGAAAGAAATCATTTTCCGCAAAGGGTATTTTGAAACTCCAGCAGTTCTTACTCCACGCTCGTAATAAACTTTGCCAGTTTTAAATCCAAGCATTGGCACAATTCCGCGCAAGAATAAGTTGACTTCACTGTATTCGGAAAGAGCATCCAAAGCAATTGCGCTCATTAGGCGATAATCCGCATGATTTGGCACAACTTCCGCACCCATTGAAGCAAAAACCTTGTAAAAAGCCAAAGCTGTATTGCGCTTAAACCAAGTGTCTTTTTTGCGTGAAGAACGAACTCCGTAAACAACCTCACAATGTTCTTCAACAAACTTCTTAAGCATTTCGTCTACTGCATTTACGTCATCTTGTAAATCAGAATCCATAGAAATAGCAGCGTCGCAACCTTGCTTGCGAGCGTACATAAGCCCTGCGTAGAGCGCATTTTGGTGACCGCGGTTATGCGCAAGCTTTACTCCGCCAAAAAGTGAAGGGTTCTTGCGATTAAAAGAAGCAATTAAATTCCATGTTGAATCTTTAGAACCGTCATCTACAAAAATCACCTTGCTGTAAGAGTGAATGAGTTTTTGATTCATAAGATAATTCATCTTCGCTTGGAGGACTTCGGCGGTTTTAGAAATGCCTTCTTCCTCGTTAAAACAAGGTACAACAATGTATAAAATTGGAACACTTTTACGCTCATTGTTTAACGAAGTATTCATAATCTAACGATCTCCAACAGATTTACCTACAACAAACAGTATAGTATATTACGAGAATCTAAATTATTTATTATCTCTTCTCATGAGGCGTATCTTTTTCTGCAATTTTGCAATAATAGACGGGAAGGCTATTTTCTTCGCTGTTTTTACGATTTTTTCGCCAATAACATAGCGTGCAGAAGTGCGAATATTACTAATTTCCTGCTCGCATAATTCGCTTTTGCGCTCAAAATCAAGCATGCGCTCTTTTAGCCACAAAGTGCGAGAAGTGGCGTTAAGCTGCAACTTTTGGAATTCGTTATAAGCTTTTTCATCGTAAAAATACGTTGGTAAGTTGTGTGAACTTCTTTCGTAATTTAGAGCCTCTAATACTTCTTTTAACTTATCTTGAACGATGCTTGCTAACGATTCAGCAGTTACTCGCGTATGGCAATCGTGAACGAAGCTTTCCACAAGAGCATTTGCGTATCCCTGATTGTATGTTTCCAGAAGCCCTTTGCTTTCAAGCCATTTTCCAACCTCTAACACCGAATCAACTTCAAGTGGTGCTTCGTTGAATGAAGTATGATGCTCTATTGAAAGCCAGAAGTTTTCTGGAATTGTTTTAGTATTAAGATTTTCGAATCCTTCTCCAGCTCCAATGCTGAACCTGCCATAAGCATTTTCGTATGATTTAGCCAAATCGCAATATATAATATTTTGAGCTGCTAATGCTGCGCGAGTGCTAAAAGTCATAAGAGTTGCAGGAGTATCGTTAACTCCAGCTTCAATGTGAGCAGATTTCAGAAATTCAGTTCTCCATACTTTCTGCCAGCCATAGTTGTAGCAACTGTTTATTAGAAGCTCTGCAATATCTTTAGGAGCGTAAGATCCGTAATAAGTATCTTGCAGTGTGTCATCATTATTTACAGGTCTAATAAAGCTTTCTTCAGAAAGATCAATATTATGTTTAATATCATTTTTAATGGAACAATCAATTAGATAATCGCTATGCAAACTCTTATTGTTAAAGAACTCAAGATCAATGATCTTATTTTTATTGTTAGAGCATTTAAGCATATTATCTAAAGCGGCTCTAAGCACGTTTTCGTTGATTATATAGCTTGAAGGCATAAAAATAGTGTATTCTCCATGAGCGTAATCAACCGCTTTAGAGAGCATATCTTTTACAGTATATAAATTGTCATTTTGCAGAATTGTAAAGCGTTTATCTTTATCTGTAAATCTGTTAGCAATATTAAGAGTGCTGTCCAAAGAATGAGAGTCTACAATAATAAATTCGCAAGAAATATTGCTTATAGAAGTGCAAGCTTTAAGAGAATCAACAATCCAAGAATGAGCATTATGCGTAAAAATAACAAGAGAAAGCTCAGGATTAGATTCTGCTTTGTGTGCTTTAACTTCGTACGAGGATCCTAAGAAATCCATGTAGTAATCCATAAACTCTGGCCTTAAACGTGAAGCCATAAGGAAAACTTCTTTTGAATCCATAGAACTAAAAACTTCGCGAATAAGCTTGCGTATTTCCGGATTCTTATCGTCAAAACCAAACTCAGTAATTAACGAATTAACGTAATCAAATTCGCGTGAATAAAAAGCTTGTAAAACTTCGCGTGAAATATTCTGCTTACTGAGAAACTCGCGCATATCACGCAAACGGTCAAACGGAAGATGAAAATCCTTCAATAAACTAGAAGCACCAGGATTAGTTTGACGATAATAGTAGTACTTTCCAGGATTCCAGCAGATTTTATTTGCTAAAACCATAGTTTGCGCAAAGAAAGGATTATCAGTCCAACCTGCTCCAGGAATCGGCTTAAAACGTATGGTTTCATTATTTTTGTTATCTCCGTTAAGAAAATCTTTGCGGTAAATAGCGGACCAAATAGAAGGATGATGGTAGAAAGGCTCAGCAAATTCATTCAAGCTAAAAATAGACCTGTGTTTAGGCATAAAATAGCACAAGTTTGGCGTGTCTACTGCATCCTTATATCCATCTTTTCCATCGTAAAAAAGCCAGTATCCGCCTTTAATAATATCGATCTTTTCATTCGTAAGATCTGTATTGCTTAAAAGACGCTCATACATGTGCGGATCGATGAAATCATCCGGCTCAACAATGCTAATCCACTCGCCTTGAGCACGCTCCAAACCGCGATTGCAAGTGGCTCCATAGCCCTCGTTTTCTTTTTCAATAACAACAAAGCGACTATCTTTTTCAGCAAAAGATTTCATAATATCGATGGAACCGTCTTTGCTCCCATCTGAAAACATTAAACATTCCCAATCAGTAAAAGTTTGATTTTGGATAGACTCTAAACATTCTGGTAAAAAGGCTTCAACATTATAAATTGGAACGATAATCGATACTTTCGGCATACGTACGATGTTAGCATAAATGTCTTATGTGTAGCACTTGCGTGTATTCGTATCATATTTGATTAAGCACATTCAATTACAATATAACTGATATTATAGGGAACGTGAAAAATCTCATAACTCGTTGTCGAAACAAGTACGCTTATGCAAATATCGTACTTCGTGGTTTAGTAAAAACCGATTTTAAGCTGCGCTATCAAGGCTCCTTCTTAGGCGTAGCATGGTCGGCGTTGAAGCCGTTGATGATGTTTTGTGTGATGTATCTTATTTTTGGCAAGTTTTTGCGAATGACAGATGGCACACCGACTTACCCTGTGGTTTTATTACTGGGTATTAGTGCTTGGCAGTTCGTGCAAGAATCAACTTCGATTGGTTTGCGCTCGCTTGTAGATCGTGGCGATTTGTTGCGCAAAATTCATTTTCCAAACTACATTGTGGTGGTTTCGGCAACAGTTGGTTCTTTAATAAGCTTCTTAATCAACTTAGTAGTTGTGCTTATTTTTGCAATTATTGGAGGAGTGCATTTTACTTGGAGGGTGGTTCTGTTGCCAATAAGTTTGGTGCAGATTTACGCGATTGCAATTGGTATGGCGTTAATAATGTCTACTATGTACGTGTTTTTCCGCGATATTTTGCATATTTGGGAAGTGGTTCAACAGCTACTGTTTTACGGCATGCCAATTATTTATCCGCTTAGCTATGTGATTAATAAAGGCGGTATTTTTGCGGCACTGGCAAAGCTTGAGCTGCTTAATCCTATAGCACAATGCATTCAAGATATGCGTCACAATATGTTGGCTCCAGACACGCAACCAACTGTGTGGAGTGAATTTGGATTCTCTTGGATGTCTTGTGTGCCACTTTTACTTACTGTGCTCATAGTGTGGCTGGGAGTTTATCTATTTAGAAGAAACAGTCGTCTTTTCGTAGAAGTTATGTGACGATGTTGAAAATTGCGAAAATTTTACGACAGTTATGACGGGGAAGTGGAATTTATGAATACATTACAGGAAGAAGCGGAAGTGACGGCAACGCGAGAAGCTGAAGTGGATGTAGCGCGAGAAGCGGAAGCAAGCGACGACGATATTGTTCTATCAGTCAATCATGTAGGCAAGTATTTTAAACTACCAACAGAGCAAGCAACTGGTCTAAAGCAAGCGTTTATAAATCTTACAAAAGGTATTAAAGGCTATAAAATTCAGAACGTTCTTAAAGACATAAGCTTTCAAGTGCATCGCGGTGAATTCTTCGGAATCGTCGGTCGAAACGGTGGTGGAAAATCAACGCTACTAAAAATCATTTCGCAAATCTATTACCCGAATACTGGAAGTGTAAAAGTAAAAGGCAAGCTTGTGCCGTTTATTGAGCTTGGTGTTGGATTTAATCCGGAACTTACCGGCCGCGAAAACGTGTATCTTAACGGAGCTTTACTTGGCTTCACTCGCGCAGAAATCGACGCAATGTACGACGATATTGTGGAATTTGCTGAACTTGAAGATTTTATGGATCAAAAGTTAAAGAATTATTCTTCTGGTATGCAAGTTCGCTTGGCTTTTTCTGTGGCAATTAAAGCGCAAGGAGATATTTTAGTTCTTGATGAAGTTTTGGCTGTTGGTGACGAAGCTTTCCAACGCAAGTGCGATTCTTTCTTTACTGAAATTCGAAAAGATCCTACTAAAACAGTTATTCTTGTTACGCATGATATGAATGCTGTTAAACGCTATTGCACGCGTGCGATGATGATCAGTGATGGTGAAGTTGCTGCGATTGGCAATACTGAGTCCGTGGCAGATCAATATACTTTGGCAAATATCAAAGCTGAACGCGAAAAGCAAAATAAGCTTGGCGAAAAGCTGGGCAAGGGTCAGTATGCTCAAGGTTTGAATGCAAAGTGCCCGTTGCTTAGGACGTATGCTTTGGAAGACAAGATTTACAAAAGTAGCGATACTTTCCGTTTTGCTGTTGAGTATCAGTATGACGAGCCGGGTGACTTCTATTTGGCGATCGCTTTGCATGACGTTCGACGTGGTGGAATCACTTACGATACTGGTTCTAAAGTGCTGAAAATGCAAAAGCGTGGGCATCAAACAGTGTATTTTGAAATGCCGCTAAATTTGTTTAACAATGGCGAGTTTACGCTGTTTACTTCTTTACGCACACCTAGCCCAACTGAGGATGATTATACAGATTTGCTAGCTGTGGCAGTGGATGCGAACGCCTGCACGTTTGTGATTAGAGATAGCCGTAATCGCGACTATGCTTTGCTAAGCGATCGTGCTATGACGATTAAGCAAGTTTCGTGAAACATTTGCCGGTAATTTCTCCGGCGTTTTGTAGCTGTTTCTTCCGTTACTTACTTGTTGTTGGTTGAGTTGAAAATCTTATCCCAACTTTCAACGTTCGCCATATCGTAGCTGCGATACTCTCTAGACAGCTTCTTCCACTTACGCAACATTTTTAACGACAAAAGTGCGTCCGCACGCAACATTTTACGGAATAACTTGCTATCTCGTTGGAAAAGATTCAGAGTAGTGCCATCTGGAGCCGTAACAATTGCGGTATTAACTCCCACAAACGAAGGCCAAGAAACGTCTTGAGCTGGGATTGCAACTTCTGGGCGAGGATTCTTTGCGTGCTTTTCGTGCGCAAACAAAGCCTTAATCGTTGCGTGCTTTTGTGTTTTACGCAAAGCCTTAGCGTCATGTGCAGTAAACGGGCTTACGTGTTCGCGCAAAACCTCACTAATGAGTGCCTTATCGTTTACCGGCTGCGTGTCGCTAAACGCTTGGCGCGCTTTACGAACCTCGCCAAGCTTTTGTGGCATTGAATCAACAATATATTGCGGTCCGCGCAAGATATCCTGTAATCCCATATGATGCAAATGCATTGCAGAATACGCAAGTTTTAAGCCGGAAGCCAAGTCGCTTCGAAGCATTTCAATCGCGAAACGTAAGCTTGGATGAGTGCAATGAAGTAATCCACAAATCCAACGATTGCGCTGGAAGAAGTACTCTTCCCAAGTGCGTGAAGGATCCTTATCGTGCCAAGCTTGATGCCAAACTGCCACTCCTGGCAGGCAAATCGTGTGGTATCCGTGCTCAAGTGCTCTAATCGAATATTCAGTATCGTCAAACTTAATAAACACAGGTAGCGAAAGACCGATTTCTTTCATAATCGCAGTTGGAATAAGGCTCATCCACCAACCGTTGTAATCAGTGTCTATTCGCTGGTGACGTTCTGGGCAATCTTGCAAAGTAATCGCTGCAAAATCATGATTGTAATCAAGATTCTGTGAAGGCTTCATCCACACATTGTTGCGCGTGAAACGCTCACCTTGAGTGTAAAGGACGGTACGATTGTCCAAGTGAAGCATTCCGCCGCCAATAATGGCTGGCTTAATTGTGTAATCAGCAAACTGAAGCGCGCGAAGAATACACTCTGTTTCACTAATTGCGTCGTCGTCGAGAAGCATTGTGTAACTGCTTTTTCCTGCTTTAAGCGTTTCAAACATGCCGCGCGAGAATCCGCCGGAACCGCCTAAATTAGCCTGCTGAATATAGGTGAGCTGGTTGCCAAGATTTGCGCTTGTTTCATTAAATCCAGGCTGATTTTTAACTAAATCGGCGCCTTGATCTGTGCAATAAATTGTGTCAAGTCGCGCACGAAGTGCTTTGTTCTCTGCTATTGCCTTCAACTGATTGTGGCAGTATGAAGGGCGATTAAACGTAGTAATAGCAATAGAAAAAGTGCTATTTGATTGCTTAGCTGAATCTTCCTGATGCTTTGTGTTGCTAAATTGCACTTTATTTACAAAAGGAACACTCCATTCGGCATTGCTAACAGTTAGACTGCTAGAATCGCTTGCTTTAGCTTCAAACCAAAAATATCCACCGTCTGCAAGACCGGTCATCGGTATTTCGTAGCTAATAATTTGTGTATCTTGCGTAACTTGTGCTGGCTGGTTTGGTTGCTGTTTATTAGAATCAAACTCAAACTTTTGCACAGGATACGTAAGCCCGCGGCCAGTCGATCGCATAAGTTGCAAGTAGCCAGTGCCTTCAACACTGGCAGTGAACTTAACAGTTTTTACGCTCGTCCAATGCTGCCAATAGCTTGCAGGAAAAGCGTTAAAGAAAGTGCAAAGAGACACATGTTTTCCAGATGCAATGCAAAGTGAGTTGCGCGAAAGAACAGTGCAAACCCCTTGAGTTTCAACATTTGGCAAATGACTGCTAGTGTCTGCAAGAAGCTTTTTAAAATCAGTAAGATTGAGATTATTTATATCGATTGCGCGCATATTCATACGAGGATCGAGCACAGTGCGCTGCAAATACGAGCGATGCCAAGGAATTACGTAAAGTGGCATAGTAATTTCAGCGTCTTTTACAGGGTAAACAACACGATTTACAACTTCCCAACTTCTATTGTTGCTATTTGCGCTGCTAGTATTTTGCGCTTCTTGTATTTCTTGGGTTTTTGCACTCTTTGCCTTAGTCATATTAGATATTATATATACGCTTAAGCCTATTCTTAGAATGTATTGTGCATGAATGAATTGAGTTGGAGCATAGTTTGAATAATAAGCCCAACTAAAAGTACGAAAGGTAAATGATATGACGCAAGCAGCAATCTCCCAAAATACAACTTACCCAGATTTAGTAGTTGTTGGAGCAGGATTGTTCGGCTTAACTGTAGCTCAACAAGCAGTGGAGCATACTGGCGCTCGCGTTGAAATTATTGACGTTCGTAATCATATTGGCGGCAATGCTTACTCGTATTTTGACGAGCGAACGGGAATCGAAATTCATAAGTATGGTGCGCATCTTTTCCACACAAGCAACAAACGCGTGTGGGATTATGTGAACCGTTTTACGTCGTTTACTAACTACGTGCATCGCGTGTACGCAACTCACGACGGCGAAGTTTACCCGTTGCCAATCAACTTGGGTACGATTAACCAATTCTTCCATGCGCACTACACGCCAGAAGAAGCGAAGGCTTTGATTGCAAGCCAAGCGGGGGAGTTTGCTGGCAAAGATCCGCAAAATTTGAACGATAAGGGCATTAGCTTAATTGGGCGTCCGCTTTATGAAGCGTTTATTAAAAACTACACAGCAAAGCAGTGGCAAACGGATCCTTCTGAGCTTCCTGCTGGAATTATTAAACGCTTGCCTGTGCGATTTAACTACAATAATCGCTATTTTAAAGACACTTGGGAAGGCTTGCCAACGGACGGCTACACAGCTTGGATGCAGCGCATGATTGACGATCCGCGTATTCACGTTTCGCTTGGCGTAGACTTTTTCGACGAGTCGCAGCCGTTTAACAAGCGCGCGTTGGCGGAGGCTGGAGTGCCGGTTGTTTATACCGGTCCGGTTGATAGGTATTTTGACTATGCGCTCGGCGAGTTGAAGTGGCGCACTGTGGACTTTAAGGAAGTGCGTTACGAGGAGAGCGACCATTTTGGCTGCCCAGTTATGAACTATTCGGATGCTGATGTGCCATTTACGCGCGCGATTGAGTTTAAGAACTTTAATCCAGAGCGTGAAGAAGTTGGCGGAGAGGCTAGTGGCGAGGCTGATTTTGTGCCTGGAAAGAGCGTGAAAGCTGGGGAAACTGTAGTGTGGCAGGAGTATTCTCGCGCTGCAACTCGCGACGATGAGCCTTACTATCCTGTGAATACTGATGCAGATAAAGCATTGTATGCGCGCTATGCGGAGCTTGCTGCGGCTGAGCCTCGCACAGTTTTCGGCGGTCGCTTGGGCACTTACAGCTATTACGACATGCACAATGTGATTGACATGGCTTTGCGTGCTTATGAATCTCAAGTAGCGCCGCTGCTTAAGTAGGCTTCTGTTTACTGCGCTGCTTAATCGTTCTGCTTTAGTAGATAGTGCGTGATTACCTCGCAAACGACCTTTTCTTTACTCTCGTGTAAAGTTTCTGCCGTTTTTTGCTGCGTAGCCGACCGAAACTTTGCAGCGTTGTAAAGTTTATGCCGTTTTTTCGCGCGTAGCCGACCTTTTCTTTACATGAACGTAAAGTTTCTGCCGCTATTTCGCCGCGCAAGCAACCTTTTCTTTACTCTCGTGTAAAGTTTCTGCCGTATCGGCGTGTCAACGCGCGTATTAATTTGCAATATCTCAAATTCGTGGTATTCTATTTAAGTTGTTTGCTTATCAAGCGATTTGGTTGTTAAGTTAACATTTGGAGAATTCGCCTAGTGGTCTATGGCGCACGCTTGGAAAGCGTGTTGGTGTAACAGCCTCACGAGTTCGAATCTCGTATTCTCCGCGCCTAGGGTTTCTAGCCAATCGCTAGAAGCCCTTTTTTATGCCGAAAACCCGATTGATGCTTACCCCAATTTCGTCACTCAAATTCGTCACTCAAATTCAGTGCCCTAATTCAGCATAATGCTGCTCGACTTGCGCTTTAATAGGCTTCCATAAATCAGCGTGAGAGTCGTACCACGATATTGTTTCTTGCAAGCCTTGCTTCAGATTGTTGTACTTAGGCTCCCATTTTAATTGCGTTCGAATTTTCGTAGTATCTAGTGCGTAACGCCTATCCTCGCCTATTCTGGGATTTACATACGCTATATTTGTTTCCGGCACGCCCATTAACTGCATCAAAATCCGCAAAATATTTATGTTGTTAACTTCACAGTTGGCACCGATATTATATGTTTCACCGATTGTTCCACGCGTTAGAACATGCCATATTGCGTCGCAATTATCTTCAACGTGGATCCAATCGCGTATCGAATCTCCTACGCCGTACAATTTTGCTGGCATATTGCACATAATATTTGTAATTTGGCGAGGAATAAACTTTTCAATATGCTGTCGTGGCCCGTAATTATTGCTGCTATTCGAAATAGTTGCGCGCAAACCGTAAGTCCTACACCATGCTTTTACCAACAGATCGCCTGCAGCTTTGCTTGCAGAATATGGACTAGACGGACAATATGGACTTGACTCGTCAAATTTAAGCACGCTGTCAATAGGAAAATCCCCGTAAACTTCATCGGTACTTACTTGATGGAAACGAATATTATATTTGTGTGCAAATTTAATGATCGTATGCGTTCCTAAAATATTTGTGCTTATAAATGGGTCAGAAAACTCGATTGCATTATCGTTGTGTGATTCTGCAGCAAAATTTACAATTGCGTCGATAGCAGGAAGTGTTGTTCCCTCTGCCGTTTTAATTGGATTATGCGGATCTAATAGCTGATCAACTATATTTTCGTCTCGAATATCTCCGCGAATAAAAGCGTATCGGTTGTTTGCAAAATCTTGAGGTAAGTCGTAAAGATTTGCCATATTCCCAGCGTAGGTAAGCAAATCAAGTACCGTAACAGCAACCGTTGTATGATGTTTAGCTATGTAATGCACAAAATTAGATCCAATAAAGCCTGCGCCGCCAGTAACTAAGATGTGGTGTGGTTGAAAAGTATTACTGCTTGATGCGTAGTTGTGCATGTTACCGCCTTCATATGGCTAGTGCGTTGATTTTATTGTTTAATATGCGCATTTTGAATTGTAATTTTTTAATACTATACATTTCTTTCGTGTGTGCAAATAGAGTATGTTTCTCTAAAGTGTTGTTTACCAGCAAATTAGTTGAGTAGATGTGCAATAATTACTGCATGTTTGCTTGTTTGGGGATGCGAGGTGAATCTAATAATGGTTAAGTTTTCTTGGCGTAGCAGTGCGCATGATTTGGATTCATCAAATATTGATTCCTCTTCAACAAAAAAGCAACAATCTTCGAAATTGCAATCAACAGGTTCAAAGACTTTTGACACATCAAAAGCTGCAGCAAAAGCAATCGAAGGTACTCCAAATAAACCTAATCCAGCGTTAAATCATTCTACAAACGCTATTCTTGTAGGAATATTTTTAACTCTTTTAGGTGGAGCATTTTGGGGTGCAAACGCAACAGTTTCGAAAATCCTCATGTCGACGTATCACGTATCTCCTTTGCAAATCGCTTGCGTTCGTCAAATTGCTGCTGGCATGTTATTTGTCATTACTGCTGCAGTGTGCACTCCTAAGCAGTTAAGTGGTGCTGTGAAAACTGGTCGTACTTGGATTTCAATGGCTATTACGGGAATTGTGTGTGTTCTTCTTACGCAAGTTTCGTATTTATGGACTATTGATTGGACTAATTCTGGCACTGCTACTGTGCTTCAAAGCCTTAACTTACTGTTTGTTTTGGTTTATGTGTGTTTTCGCTCTCGCCGCGTGCCAACTATGCGCGAAACTATTGGAGTTGTGCTAGCTTTTGCAGGAACCGCTTTAATGGCTACAGGCGGTAATCTTTCTTCACTATCTTTGCCTGTTATGGGTTTGCTTTGGGGTCTTGCAGATGCTGCGTCTACAGCGGCGCTTGCTATTATGCCTGTGAAATTGATTGCAAAATGGGGAAATCTGACTGTTAATGGCATTACGTTTATTATTGCTGGTTTTATTATGCTCCCGTTTGTGCGACCGTGGGAAACAATGCCTGCATTAGATTTGCGCGCTATGCTGCTTTTTACTTTTACTGTTATTGCTGGAACTTTTGGAGCATATTGGCTCTTCTTAGAGGGCATTATGCGAGTAGGTTCAGTTCGTGGCACCTTGCTTGGAGCTAGCGAGCCTGTTACTGCTGCAATTACTGCTGTTATGTTTACTGGAGCCGTTTTTTCATGGGCAGATTTTGTGGGATTCGGGCTTATTTTCGTAATGATGATTTTGCTTTGCAAACGTAGCGCTCAGTAATTTTTAAAGTAACGCATTAAAATAAAACGCTTGTTGTGTCGTACGAGGCGTACAGGCTGCTAAAATGGGAGGTGACTATGTCGCGTACACCAGTTTGCAAACGGGAAGGCAATTATGTCAATAATTCTTGAAGGCAATCCAAAAAAGCAGATGATGTTAGTTACGGGTCGTGCATACCCAGAGCTTGCTAATGAGACTGCACAGTATCTTGGTATTGATGTGCTTGAGACTACTGCCTACGATTTTGCGAATGGCGAAATGTATGTGCGCTTTACTCAGCCTGTTCGTGGCTCAGATGTGTTTGTGCTTCAGGCACATACGAATCCTATTAACAATTGGATTATGGAACAGCTGCTTATGGTCGATTCTTTGCGACGCGCATCTGCTCGCAGTATTAACGTGGTTGCACCGTTCTTTGGATATTCGCGTCAGGATAAAAAGCATCAGGGACGTGAGCCTATTACTGCTCGCCTCATGTTTGACTTATTCCGCGCTGCTGGCGCCACGCGCATTTTGACTGTCGACATGCACGCAACTCAGGAGCAAGGTTTCTTTGATGGTCCTGTTGACCATTTGACTGCGATGCCTGTGCTTATTGATTATGTGCGTAATTCTATGAAGCTCGACAACGCAACTATTGTTTCTCCTGATGCGGGGCGAATTAAAGTCTCTGAGCAATGGGCTGCAAAACTCGGAGATTTACCTCTTGCTTTTATTCATAAAACGCGCGATATTACTCGTCCAAATCATGCTGAAGCTCATGGCATTATCGGTGAGATTAAAGGACGCGATTGCATTGTTGTTGACGACATGATTGATACTGCTGGCACTATTTGCGAAGCTGTACGCACTTTGCGTGAGGCTGGAGCAAAATCTGTTACTTTGGTTGCAACGCATGCTTTGCTTTCTGGACCTGCTGTTGAGCGCTTAAAAGCTGCTGGGGTTCGCGAGATCATTGTGACGGATACAGTTCCTGTGCCCGAAGAGAAGCGTCTTGATAATATGACGGTTCTTTCAATTGCGCCGCTTCTTGCTGCTGGCATTCGTTCCGTGTTCCGCTCTGGATCGCTTGTGTCGCTTCGCAACGCACTTCCGGAAGATATGAAACAGCATAATATTTACGCATAAAGCGCATAAAACGTACAATATATAAAACAAATAACCGCATAATTCGTGTAACTGCATAAGCTTTATGCATTAACGTACGGGTTCAAAACGGCAGGAGGCAAATATGGTCGCCAATAACACAACAGCAGTTGCAGAAAATAATGAATCGCAAGAAGCGTTGCAATCTGATGCTTCCAGAGCGATTATTACCGTTGTCGGCTGCGATACCGTTGGTATTATTGCAAAAGTTACTTCGCATGCTGCCGAGCATAATGTAAATATTTTGAATATTTCTCAAACAATTGTCGACGGATTCTTCAACATGATGATGATTGTTGACGTGTCTACTGTTGATTGCGAATTTGGCGACTTTGCTGCAGGATTAGAAACGCTAGGAGACGAAATTGGCGTGCGTATTCGCTGCCAGCGTAGCAATATTTTCACTGCAATGCACAGAATCTAAAATCCGCAGCAATCTAAGTAAATGTAAGGAAGTACACAATGCTCAACCTGATGGAAGTAAGCGAAACTAATTCGATGATTGAGCAAGAACAGCTCGACGTTCGCACAATCACCATGGGAATCAACCTGCTAGATTGCGCTTGCGAAAACTTGCAGGACGTTTGTTGTAAAGTTGAAGCAAAAATCACACGTCTTGCGAAAGATTTAGTAAAAACCGGCAACGATATTTCGCGCGACTACGGAATTCCAATTGTAAACAAGCGAATTACCGTAACTCCAATTTCGCTTGTTGGAGCGTCATCTTGTAAAAAGCCTGAAGATTTTGTGCAAATTGCGCACGCATTAGACAGAGCAGCACACACTGTTGGAGTTGATTTAATTGGTGGGTATTCGGCGCTTCCTGCAAAGTCGATGACTGCAGCAGACCGCATGCTTATTGAGTCGCTTCCACAAGCCTTAAGTGAGACGGAAATTGTGTGCTCGTCTGTGAACGTCGGCTCGACGCGAACTGGTATAGACATGGATTGCGTAGAGCTGCTCGGACGCACGATTAAAAAGATCGCTGAAGCTACAGCTGGAAACGATTCTTACGGTTGTGTTAAATTCGTGGCTTTTTGCAATGCTCCGGACGACAATCCGTTCATGGCAGGCGGCTTCCATGGTGTAACTGAAGGCGATGCTGTGATCAATGTTGGCGTGTCTGGTCCTGGCGTTGTTTCGAGTGCACTCGATGCTGCTAGAGGAAAAGACTTTGCTTTTCTATGCGAAACTATTAAGCGCACTGCGTTTAAGATTACTCGTGTAGGTCAGTTGGTTGCGCAAGAGGCTTCTCGTAGGCTTGGTGTGCCGTTTGGAATTATAGACTTGTCGCTTGCTCCAACTCCTGCAGTTGGCGATTCTGTTGGCGAAGTGCTTGAGAAAATCGGTTTGGACCAGGTTGGTGCTCCTGGCACAACTGCTGCGCTCGCTATGCTGAACGATCAAGTTAAGAAGGGCGGCATTATGGCAAGTAGCTATGTTGGCGGTCTTTCTGGAGCGTTTATACCCGTTTCGGAAGATGCAAATATGATTGCTGCTGCGAAGTCTGGCTGCTTGACTATTGAAAAGCTTGAAGCAATGACATGCGTTTGCTCAGTCGGTCTTGACATGATTGCGATTCCTGGAAATACTTCCGCTGCAACGATTTCTGGCATGATTGCGGATGAATCTGCAATCGGCATGATTAATCAAAAAACTACCGCTGTGCGAATTATTCCAGTAATTGGAAAAGGTGTAGGCGAAATGGCGAACTTCGGCGGATTAATGGGATATGCGCCGATTATGCCAGTAAACCAAACAAGCTGCGAAGCTTTCGTAACTCGCGGCGGACGTATTCCTGCTCCAGTACACAGCTTCAAGAATTAGCTACGTTTCGACTTGCTTTCGTGCTTTGCGGGCACAAGCGTCGCGTCTGGCTTTAATTTTGATGCGCAAGTTGTTACTAGCTTTTAGTACGAGCGCATTTTGTACGGTATGCTAGCGATTATTGCACGTTAATTAGCACAGGTTCGCTATGCAAACCTTGTACTCGTTTGTGCTCAATGCGTAAAACGTAAGTTCCGCGATTCACTTTTGGCAAATCCTCATCAGCGGTGCAGCCTTTGCCGGAAGTGGAATTAGTGTTCCAAGTAATTTTCTTCTCAAAATGGTCGCCTTTTGCCATAAGAAGAGGTTTCAAAGGCATATCGCATACGTCTGAACGCCATACTGCATGGGATAAGTAGTCAACGCTCTTACTGGAGTCTTTAAAGTCTTTGCTGTCTTTGCTATTTTTGCTGTCTTGATTATTTTTCTTTTTATTATCTTTAGTTGTTTGCTTACCTTGCGTAACTTCTTCACTACTATTAATCGTTAAAACAGCATTCATATCCGATGCGTCAATAAGGCAAGAAGAGTTTCCTTCGTACACAAATCGTTCTGTCAATTCAACGCTACCGCCCATGGGAACAGTTTGTGACTTAGTAGAAAGCTCAAGACGAATATCTTTAGCAGTGCAATGAGGTGTTAAGCCAACAGGACGAGGGTCTGGCACTGGTTGACGAACAATAGTAACTTCATGGCCAGCAATCGCTTTACCAATAGCAGCAATACCCTTACTCAAGCTAATAACGCAAAATATGACCAGCATAATCAAAAGCAACAAAGCAATACCAACAACAATTCTGCGGCGACGATACATTTTTCGTTTTGCTGCACTCATGTTGCGTACGGGCTTACGCACGGGTTTGCGCATCGGGTTGCGAAATGATGTTGCACTCGCATTGCGATGCGGTTTACGTGGTGACGTAGTTGGCATTGACATATTTACCATTGTAATACATAAGTCGATGAGATGAACTGTACTCACTACACAAGGTAGACTAACATACAAAGTAATTAAGTTGTTAATTAAAGAGTTACAAAAGCAGCGTAATTAGTTAGTTACTTAAGGTAGTGCTAAAGTGCCATCCGGCAATATAGTGATAAGACTGTCATGATCGAGCGAAGCAATGCATTTGTCAAGTTGCGTTTGATTCGACCATAAATTGTTGATCTCGCAACGTTGCAATACCTGCTGTTTTTTATGTGCTTCACGCAATGCCTGCAAAATAATGCCGCGCACTTGCCGATTAGTGCCGGCAAAATGTTGCTGTGGGCGGGTATGGTGGCCAAGACCTGGAAATCCAGCAGCTTTGAAACGGCACCATGTTTGCAAAGGGCATGTAGTGCATTGCGGAGATCGTGCTGTGCAAATGGTAGCACCAATTTCCATAATTGCCTGATTCCAAATGGATGAAGTGCAAGTAGTGTTGGTGGTGTTAGTAGCGTTAGCAGTGGCAGTAGTAACATGATTATCTTCCGGCAATACTGCTGCAGCAAGCTCGCGGTCAGATTGCGTTGTGCTGCCACCATGCGATTCAGTTCCAGTAAAAGCGCGCATAAGTACGCGGCGAATATTTGTATCAATCACCGCAATGTGCTTGCCATAAGCAAAGCTGAGTATTGCACTTGCTGTGTAATCGCCTACACCTGGCAAGGCAATAAGTTCTTCATAGGTGCATGGCAGCTTATTGCGATATGTTGTTGCTACAACTTGAGCACAAGATTGTAAACGTAACGCGCGTCGAGGGTAGCCGAGGCGACCCCAAGCTGTAATAATTTCAGCACTCGTAGCGTGAGCTAGTGATTGTGCATCTGGCCAAGTTTGCATCCAAGTGAGCCAATAGGGTACAACGCGGCTCATTTGCGTTTGCTGGCTCATTACTTCACACACAAGCACACCCCAAGGGGTAGTGTGCCCAAACCTCCAAGGCAAATCGCGTGCACAACTATGCCAAAAAAATGCAACATTATCGCGCGTAAGTGTTGCCAATTCGCGCAATGGCTGAGAAGTTTCTTCGGTGAGATGTTCTTCGGTGAGAGATTGTGAATCTTGCTGCATGCTTGATTATGTAAACGTCGTATACTTTCGTGATTACCTTCCGCCTGTAAAACCGAGTTGCCTCCACGCTTCATACACTGCAATAGAAGCACAATTTGTAAGATTCAAACTACGAAGTGACGGGCGCATAGGAAGACGCACCTGCTCTGCCACATGTGGACCAGCCATAACATCCATTGGATCAGGAATATCTCCTGGCTCTGGTCCAAAAAGCAGAATATCGTTCGACTTATATTCAATTTCAGTGTAAAGTTTCGTAGCATTTGCAGTAAACGCAATAATTCGCGAATTTGGCATTGACTCAACTAAATTCTCAAAATTCGGGTGCAAAACAACGTGAGCCATATCGTGATAATCCAAGCCTGCGCGACGTAATTTAGTATCGTGCAAATTAAAACCAAGCGGCTCAACCAAGTGCAAGATAGTGCCAGTTACAGCGCAAAGTCGAATTGCGGAACCTGTATTTCCTGGAATACGAGGGGAGTAAAAGCAAAGGTGAGGGGTGTGCGTTTCTGCGCGCGCGGCATCGTCGGCGCTGAGCATTGCGTCCATAACGCTAATCGGATTTCCGTGAGCGTCGGTTACAAGCTCGTCTGGGCCATAATTTGATTTGCGGTAGCCGTACTCGTACATTTGCTCTACGCGGCTTGCTGCTGCTTTGTGTGCTTCGGTTTGTGCTTCGGTTTGCTTTTTGGTTTCGGCTGCTGCTTCTTGCGTATTCTCGCTGTTATTCATGCTATTCCTTAGCTTTTTAAGTATCTTTACGTAACTTCGTAATCGTAACGTATTTAGTTTACTCGCAACTTGCACATTACTATTGCGAGCGTTCGTTATTAGTGGGGAAAAGTCCGGAGTTTTTGGTAAAGTAGACAGACTGTGTAAGGTGTGTCATATAGCGGGCATGCTCATGGAACCGAAGAAGGCGCCCGCGCATCGCAACTTGCTTATTTGGCAGTTTCGTTTGCCGCGATTTTCTTTAGTTTTTCAAAGATTAAATAGTTAACTAGCGAGTGATAAAGGAACGTCCATTGGCTGCTGAACAAGCTATGACGAGCACCACGAAAGTCATCGCACGTGCTGACGAACATGATATTAAGTTGCATAAAGCGTCAGATCGTGTGAATTTTGGCTCCATTTGTGAGCCTATTGATGTGCCATACCTCCTCGGCGTGCAAACCGACAGCTTTGATTGGTTGATCGGCTCTGAACGCTGGAAGAAGCGCGTTGCAGAAGATGAAGCAAACGGAACTCACACCGTGCCTCATGTCTCTGGTCTCGACGAAGTCTTCCAGGAGATTTCCCCAATTGAGAACTTTGCTGAGACGATGAGCCTCACATTCTCTGATCCATACTTTGAAGAGCCACGTCACACTGTGCTCGAGTGCAAGGAAAAGGATTACACCTATTCTGCTCCACTTTATGTGAATGCTGAGTTTGAAAACGGCGAAACTGGCGAAATTAAGAGCCAGACTGTTTTCATGGGTGATTTCCCATTGCAAACTCCTCACGGCACATTCATTATTGGTGGCACCGAGCGAGTAATCGTTTCGCAACTTGTGCGCTCCCCAGGCGTGTACTTCGATCGTACACAAGATCGCACTTCCGACAAGGATGTTTTCGGTGCGAAGATTATCCCAAGCCGTGGTGCATGGTTGGAGTTTGAGATCGACAAGCGTGACGTTTTAGGCGTTCGCGTTGACCGCAAGCGTAAGCAGTCTGCAATCGTATTCCTTATGGCTATTGGCATGACGAAAGACGAAATTGCAGATGCTTTCCAAGGCTATCCACTTGTTTTGGATGCGCTCGCAAAAGAGCCTATCGAAACGCAAGACGATGCACTTACCGATTTGTATCGTAAGATTCGCCCTGCAGATACTGCAACTCCAGAAGCTGGTCGCAATCTTCTCGATTCCTTCTACTTCAACACAAAGCGTTACGATTTGGCTCGCGTTGGTCGCTATAAGATCAACCGCAAGCTCGGTATTGAAGCAGATTACAGCGATCGCAGCTTGAATCGCGAAGATATTATCGCAACTATTAAGTACTTGGTAACGTTGCATTCTGGCGAAAAAACCTTCCCAGGTAAGCGCGACGGTCAAGACGTACAGTTGCGCGTTGACGTTGACGATATCGATCATTTTGGCAACCGTCGTATTCGTCAGGTTGGCGAGCTTGTGCAGAATCAGCTTCGTACCGGCTTAAGCCGCATGGAGCGTGTTGTGCGCGAACGTATGACAACTCAGGATGCAGAGGCAATTACTCCTCAGTCCTTGATTAACATTCGTCCAGTAAACGCAACTATTAAGGAATTCTTCGGAACTTCCCAGCTCAGCCAGTTTATGGATCAAAACAATCCTTTGGCAGGCGTTACGAACAAGCGTCGTCTTTCCGCACTTGGTCCTGGTGGTCTTTCTCGCGATCGCGCTTCTATGGAAGTTCGAGACGTGCACCCATCCCACTTCGGACGTATGTGCCCAATCGAATCCCCAGAAGGTCCAAACATCGGTCTTATCGGTTCTTTGGCAACCTTCGGACGCATCAATCCATTCGGCTTCATCGAAACCCCATACCGCAAGGTTGTGAATGGTCACGTAACTAACGAAGTCGAATACATGACTGCAGATCGTGAAGCTGAGCACGTTATTGCTCAAGCAAACCAGGAACTCGACGAAAACGGCAACTTCGTCGGCACTCAAGCACTTGCTCGCGTGGACGAAGAAGAAGCAGTCGATGTGCCTGTAAGCACTGTAGATTACATGGACGTTTCCCCACGTCAGATGGTTTCTCTCGGCGCTTCCTTGATTCCATTCTTGGAGCACGATGAAGGCCACCGCGCATTGATGGGTACGAACATGCAGCGTCAGGCTGTGCCGCTTATTAAGTCGGAGCGACCACTTGTTGGTACCGGTTCTGAATGGCGTGCAGCAGTTGATTCTGGCGACGTAATCTTGGCTGAAAAGCCGGGCGTAGTAACTTACGTTTCTGCAGATATTATTCGCGTTATGAACGACGATGGAACTCAGTCCAGCTATAAGCTTTCAAAGTTCCAGCGTTCTAACCAGACTACTTGCTACAACCAAGTGCCGCTTATTAAAGATGGCGAGCGCGTTGAAACTGGTACAGTTTTGGCAGACGGTCCTGCAACCGAAAAGGGCGAACTTGCATTGGGTAAGAATTTGCTCGTTGCATTCATGCCTTGGAACGGTTACAACTACGAGGATGCTGTGATTATTTCCCAGCGTCTTGTGCAAGACGATACGCTTTCTTCTATTCACATTGAAGAATACGAAATCGACGCTCGCGAAACCAAGCTTGGTTCCGAAGAGATTACTCGTGACTTGCCAAACGTTGGCGAAGATGCGATTGCAAATCTCGACGAGCGCGGCATTATTCGTATTGGCGCTGAAGTCGAAGCTGGCGATATTTTGGTTGGTAAGGTAACTCCTAAGGGCGAAACCGAGCTTACTCCAGAAGAGCGTTTGCTCCGCGCAATCTTCGGCGAAAAGAGCCGCGAAGTGCGCGATACTTCTTTGCGCGTGCCACACGGCGAGACTGGTACTGTGATTGCAGTTAAGGAAATCACTCGTGAAGACGCTGAAGACGACGGTGACGAGCTTCCAAACGGCGTGAACCAAATGATTCGCGTTTACATTGCTCAGCATCGTAAGATTACGCAAGGCGATAAGCTTTCCGGTCGTCACGGCAACAAGGGTGTTATTTCCCGCATTTTGCCAGAAGAAGATATGCCATTCTTGGCTGATGGTACTCCAGTTGACATCATGCTTAACCCGTTGGGTGTGCCTTCTCGAATGAACTTGGGTCAGGTGCTCGAGCTTCACTTGGGTTGGATTGCTCACGCTGGCTGGGATATTAACTTGGATCCAGACTTGGAAGCAGCTTGGAAGAAGTACGTGCCGCAAGGTGCTGAGCATGGCGATCCATGCACTCCAGTTGCAACGCCAGTATTCGACGGCGTGCGACCAGAAACTTTGAAGGGCTTGCTTTCTACAACACTCGCAAATCGCGATGGTGACAAGCTTGTTGGCTCTGACGGTAAGGCAACCTTATTCGACGGTCGTACTGGTGAGCCATTCCCGAAGCCAATTTCTGTGGGCTACATGTACATTTTGAAGCTGCATCACTTGGTTGATGATAAGATTCACGCACGTTCCACTGGTCCTTACTCCATGATTACCCAGCAGCCGTTGGGTGGTAAGGCTCAGTTCGGCGGTCAGCGCTTCGGCGAAATGGAAGTGTGGGCGCTCGAGGCTTACGGTGCTGCTTACACATTGCACGAAATGATGACTACGAAGTCTGATGACGTCGACGGTCGTGTGCGCGTGTACGGTGCTATCGTCAAGGGCGATAACCTGCCACCAGCTGGCATTCCTGAATCATTCAAGGTGTTGCTTAAGGAAATGCAGTCGCTTTCGCTTAATGTTGAGGTGTTGAACGCTGAAGGCGTCGCAATCGACATGAAGGATGAAGAGGACGACCCAGTTTCATCTTCCGACGATCTTGGCTTCAATATTGGCGCTCGACCAGATTCGTCCGCCAAGGAAGATCAGATTGCTGTTGAACCTGAATACCAGTGATTCGGTAACGAACACACTTTAAGAAATTAAGAAACGTTAAAAACAATTTCATGAGACAGGACGATAAGAGTGCTGGACGTCAACGCATTTGACAAACTGAGGATTGGACTGGCAACCGCCGAAGATATCCGTAGCTGGAGCCACGGCGAAGTAAAGAAGCCAGAAACCATTAATTACCGTACCCTAAAGCCAGAGAAGGATGGTCTGTTCGGTGAGCAGATCTTCGGTCCAACTCGCGATTGGGAGTGCGCATGCGGCAAGTATAAGCGCGTGCGCTTTAAGGGAATCGTGTGCGAACGATGCGGCGTAGAAGTTACCCGCAGTCGCGTTCGCCGCGAACGCATGGGTCATATTGAGCTTGCAGCTCCGGTAACGCACATTTGGTTCTTCAAGGGTGTGCCAAGCCGTTTGGGCTACTTGCTCGACATTGCACCTAAGGATCTTGAAAAAGTAATCTACTTCGCAGCCTACATGGTTACGAAAGTCGACGAAGAGCAGCGTCACCAAGATCTTCCAGATTTGCAAGACGAATTCGATACAGAAATCGGCAACCTTCGCAAGCGTCGTGATAACGAAATTGAAGCGCGCGCTAAGAAAGTTGAAGAAGACTTGCATGAGCTGGAAGAATCTGGCGAAGGCAAAGGTGCTGCAAGATCTAAGTTGCGTGCTAGTGCAGAACGCGAAATGTCTGCTATTCGTACTCGCTATGACGAGCAAATTCAGCGTTTGAACGCCGTATTTGATCGTTTCAAGGGCTTGCGTGCCGGCGATATGGAAGGCGACGTTGACTTGTGGCGCGAGATGGAAGATCGCTATGGCGATTACTTCGAAGGCTGCATGGGTGCTGAAGCTATTAAGAAGCGTTTGCAAGATTTCGATTTGAAGTCTGCTGCCGAAGAACTTCGCGCAGAAATTGACAACGGAACCGGTCAGCGCAAGGCTCGCGCTTTGAAACGACTGAAGGTTGTAAACGCGTTCTTGACTACTGGAAACAAGCCAGAAGCTATGGTTTTGGACGTAATTCCAGTAATCCCACCAGACTTGCGACCAATGGTTCAGCTTGATGGTGGTCGTTTTGCAACTTCCGATTTGAACGATTTGTACCGTCGTGTAATCAACCGTAACAACCGTTTGAAGCGACTTATTGAGCTTGGTGCTCCTGAGATTATGCTTAATAACGAAAAGCGCATGCTTCAGGAAGCAGTCGACTCACTCTTCGACAACGGTCGCCGCGGACGCCCAGTAACCGGCGCATCCAACCGACCATTAAAGTCGCTTTCCGACATGCTTAAAGGTAAGCAAGGCCGATTCCGCCAGAACTTGCTTGGTAAGCGTGTTGATTACTCTGGTCGTTCCGTAATCGTCGTTGGTCCAAGCCTTCGCATGCATCAGTGCGGTTTGCCAAAGCCAATGGCATTGGAGCTTTTTAAGCCGTTCGTTATTAAGCGTTTGGTGGATCAGGGCTTCGCTCAGAATATGAAGAGCGCAAAGCGTTTGGTTGACCGTGGCGACTCCGAAGTTTGGGGCGTTTTGGAAGAAGTTATTTCCGAACATCCTGTGCTTCTTAACCGCGCACCTACACTTCACCGCTTGGGTATTCAAGCATTCGAGCCGATTTTGGTTGAAGGTAAAGCAATCCACCTGCCGCCACTTGCCTGTGCAGCATTCAACGCAGACTTCGATGGTGACCAGATGGCAGTGCATCTTCCGCTTTCTGCAGAAGCTCAAGCGGAAGCGCGCACTTTGATGATGGCTTCCGACAATATCTTGAAGCCAGCAGACGGTCACACCGTGACTATGCCTTCTCAGGATATGATTCTGGGTCTTTACTACTTGTCTACCGTAATTGACGGAGCAAAAGGTCAAGGCCGAATCTTCTCCTCGCTTGCTGAAGCTGAAATGGCTCTCGACAAGCATGAGATTGATATGCAAGCTAAGGTGCTGATTCGAGTTCCTGCAGACTTCGTATTGCCAAAGAATTGGGAGCCTGCTGAGCTTAAGGTTGTTGACCCTGAGCCAGGCAGCCCAGACGTTGTGCGCGAAGAGCGTTTTAAGGACGGGACTGTACTGTTTGCAACTTCTTGCGGACGCATTTTGTTCAACGGAACTTTGCCAGTCGACTATCCGTTCGTAAACGAGCAGGTGCCAAAGGGCGTACTTTCTAAGATCGTCGACGATATTGCAACCCGCTATTCTACAGCTCAAGTTGCAGCAACACTCGACGCTTTGAAGGATCTCGGCTTTACTCGCGCTCCTTGGTCTGGCGTAACGATGGCATTCTCTGACATTGTGCTTCCTCCAAATCGCGAGCAAATTGCGCAAGATTACGAGGATCAGGCTGCAAAAATCAACTCTCAATACGATATGGGTCTTCTTACAGACGAAGAGCGTCGTCAAGAGTTGATCAACTTGTGGACTGAATGCACCGACAAGGTTGCAGACGCAATGCGTGAAAACTTCCACGATGACAACAACGTGAACATCATGGTTCAGTCAGGCGCACGTGGTAACTGGATGCAGATTCGCCAGATTGCTGGTATGCGAGGTCTCGTGGCAAACCCTAAGGGCGAGATTATTCCTCGACCTGTTAAGTCAAACTACCGCGATGGTCTTTCCGTGTTGGAGTACTTCATCTCGCAGCACGGCGCTCGTAAGGGCTTGGCAGATACCGCACTTCGTACGGCAGAATCTGGCTACTTGACTCGTCGTCTTGTGGATGTTTCGCAGGAAGTAATCGTGCGTGAAGAAGATTGCGGCACTAAGCGCGGTCTTATGATGAAGATTGCTGATCGCGACGAAAACGGCAATTTGACGCTTGTTAAGGCTGCTGACGGTGGTCCATACTCGCGCTTGCTTGCTGCAGACGTAATTGATCCTGCTGACGGTACGACAGTTTTGGCAAAGTGTGGCGACGCGCTTTCTATGGACGTTTTGCGTGATTTGGTTGCTCACGGCGTTGAGGAAGTTAAGGCGCGTTCTGTGCTTACTTGCGAATCCAAGCGCGGCGTTTGCGCAAAGTGCTACGGCTGGTCCTTGGCTACAAGCCGACTCGTGGATGTTGGTGAGGCTGTTGGTATTGTTGCAGCACAGTCCATTGGTGAACCTGGTACGCAGCTTACGCTTCGTTCCTTCCACTCTGGTGGCGTCGCTTCGGCTTCTGATATTACTCAGGGTCTTCCTCGTGTTACGGAGCTTTTCGAGGCTCGTACTCCTAAGGGTGAGGCTCCAATCGCTGAGTTCCCAGGCGTTGTGAAGGTCGAGGATACTGATCACGGCCGTCAGGTGACTTTGACTCCAGACGACACTACGATTGATCCAATCGTTTACCCAGTGACTCGTCGTGCGCCAATGCTTGTAAAAGATGGCGACCATGTTGAGGTTGGTACGCAGCTGATTGAAGGTTCTGTGGATCCTAAGAAGATTCTGCGTATTCTTGGTCCGCGTGCGGCTCAGGTGAACATCGTGGAAGAAGTGCACAACGTGTACCGTTCTCAGGGTGTTGATATTCACGATAAGCACATTGAAGTTATTGTGCACCAGATGCTTCGCCGCATTACGGTGATCGATTCTGGCGATACGGATCTTCTTCCAGGTGAACTTGTGGATCAAGCAAAGTTCCGCGAGGCAAACTTGGCTGCTGTAAAGAACGGCGGAAAGCCTGCTGCTGGTCGACCAGAGCTTATGGGTATTACCAAGGCTTCTTTGGCTACGGATTCTTGGCTTTCTGCAGCATCGTTCCAGGAGACTACGCGTGTGCTTACTGAGGCCGCCTTGAGCCAGAAGGAAGATGACCTTAAGGGCTTGAAGGAGAATGTGATTATCGGTAAGCTCATCCCAGCTGGTACCGGTTTGGCACGTTACCGCAATGCTAGTGTGGAGCCGGATCCTCAGGTTCGCGACTCTATTTATCCGAACTTTGGTTTGGGCGGTGCAGATAGCACGCCTTCGAACTTCGGTGAGAGCGATATGGGCGATGTTGACTTCTCCAACATTGATTTTGGTGATATGAAGCTCGGCGACGACTTTAATCCAGATGACTTCCTTGACGATCAGGGTGGTCAGAGCGATTATGGCGACGAAGCTGAGTGATTGCGCTAATCTAATATAAAAATGGGGCTTCAAGCTTTCGGGCTTGAAGCTCTTTTTTGTTGCTGGCACAGTTGGCGCTCGCGTGGATTACGCGCTCGCTTACGAAACTCGCGTTGGAAGCCCACTGGACTTCCAACTTAAGCGAGTTTCCGCTCCGAGTTGCCTTCGCGCTAAATGGCAGCGCTCAGGCAGGTCGTCAGCGCACGCCAGTCACAACTTAGTTTCTAAAGCGCAACCACGCAACTCTGCCCTGCCTTCGTCAATCGAGACGAAGGTAGACCTCGCTTGCGTTGAAAGCACACTGTGCTTTCAACTCTGAGCAAGCTCGGCGCTCCGAGTTGCTTTCGCGCGCTAAATTGCAGCGCTCAAGCAGGTCGTCAGCGCACGCCAGTCACAACTTAGTTTCTAAAGCGCAACCACGCAACTCTGCCCTGCCTTCGTCAATCGAGACGAAGGCAGACCTCGCTTGCGTTGAAAGCACACTGTGCTTTCAACTCTGAGCAAGCTCGGCGCTCCGAGTTGCTTTCGCGCGCTAAATCGCAGCGCTCAGGCAGGTCGTCGCGCTGCATGAGTGTGATTTTGCCTACCTTCGGACACTGATGCAGAAAAGGGGGTACATATCACTGCGCTAGTAACGACCTACTTGAACACAAACGAGCGCGACGCAATATAATAAAAAATATGACGCTAGTATCAAGTAAGCAGAACGACTTGCAACATACGCAATCGCTTTCGCAGCAATCAAATCCAATCATTCCACGCGTGCTAAGCGTAGCTGGCACAGATCCGACAGGTGGAGCCGGAATACAGGCAGATCTTAAATCAATCATGGCGGCAGGCGGTTACGGCATGTGTATACCAACTAATCTTGTTGCGCAAAACACATGCGAGGTGCGCGAAGTATTCACGCCACCAGTAAGCTTTTTCCGCACACAACTTTCATGCGTGTACGACGACGTTACAGTTGATGCACTAAAAATCGGCATGCTCGGATGCACAGAATACATTGAAGCAATGCGAGACTGGATGCGTGATAATCCGGTTCCTGTAAGCGTTCTAGACCCAGTTATGATATCAACTTCCGGGAAACGCTTGCTTGAGGCAAGTGCTGAAAATGCGATGCGAAACTTTATAAGCTGCGTTGATGTAGTGACGCCAAACGTGCCGGAATTGGCGGCTTTGTGCGAGTCAAGTGTTGCGGAAAATTTTGAGGAAGCTTGCAACCAGGCGCGCAAGTTGGCTGCAAAAAACAGCGTTGTTGTAATCGTAAAAGGTGGGCACTTAACTGGCGAAGACGTTGGAAATACTGCGGTTTTCCCGGATGGCTACGCAAGTCACGTACCAAGCGAACGAGTTGAAACAAGCACAACTCACGGAACTGGTTGCTCGCTTTCTTCTGCGCTTGCTACGAAAATTGGGCTTGCTTTGCGCGAGGGAAAGAATTTGAGTGATCACGATACTGTACTTCGCGCGCTTGAATGGTCAACGGCGTGGCTTCGTGAGGCGATTGCGGCTGGGAGTGAATTGCATGTTGGGCGCGGCGGCGAGCGCGGGCATGGACCGGTAAACCATTCCGTGCGCATCCTTCAGCAAACTGTGTGAACATCGAAGCTCTGTTCGTAAACAAATGCCGGGAATTTTCCGGCATTTGTTCCCAAAACCAGCCAACGCTCGCGCTTAAGCGAGTTTCCGCTCCGAGTTGCTTTCGCGCGCTACGCTCTAAGCGCGAAAGCAGGTCGTCGCGCACGCGTGCCAGTTTTACTCAGTAATCACGCTTTTAAGCTCGCGCGCAACTTTCCCAGCATCCTCAGCGCACATAAGCGCCGACACTGTGCAAACTCCGTCAAGCTCAAGACCGCGAATAGGGAACACTGTGTTCTCGTGAATTCCGCCAATTGCCAACGTTTTTACGCCCATAGAGTGCGCAACTTTCGCAACTTCGTTTACGCCTTCAACTCCCAGTGGAGGCACGTCGTGCGCTTTCGTATGCGTTTCAAAAGCTGCACCAATGCCAATCACATCCGGCAGCGGAACGTCGTTTTCTTTGCACTCGCGGTAAGCTTTCTCCATCAAATCCGGTCGAGCGCAAGAAAGCCCAACCATCCACTCGGCCGGCATCGCCTTTCGCGCCTCAACAAATGGCGTATCCTTTTGCCCAACGTGCAAGTTGAAACCAAGATGAGCCGCGCAATCAACATGATCGTCAATAAACACAGGTACATCGCCGTGTCCGGAATCAATAAGCGCGTGACGCAACTTCTTCGCCTTGGCCGAAATTTCAGCGTCATTGGAATACTTATCGCGCAATTGCACAACTGTAACTCCGCCTTCAACTGACTCTACTGCAACTTCTTCTTCCGGGCGATTTCCCATGCGCGGATCCGTTACCAAATACAGTGTCCAATCAACAGGCTCCACCGTAAACTCAATATTTGTCAAACTAAACATGTCGTTTACGCTAAGAGTTGAAAGCGCATCCATCCACAGTGTGCGGAAAGTGCCTGGAGCTGTGGTTTGGCGAGCTGCCCAAGTTCCAGCCGCTGCTGCGTGCACGTGCGCTGCAACAGTTGCTGCGAGCGGACGTTCCGGGTTTGCGCCAACGTATGCTGCAACTAACGCTCCCAAAGCGCAACCTGTTCCAACTACCTTAGTCATAGCTTTGTGGCCACCTGTTACGCGAGCTAAACATCCGTGAGCGTAAATCGCGTCTTTTTCTCCGGAAATTGCCACTACGGATCCGTATTTTTTAGCTAATTCGCGAGCAGCTTGAAGCGCGTCGTTTACGTTATCGTGAGAATCTACGCCTTTTCCGTTGCTTTCTTTGCCTGCAAGTGCCATTATTTCGGAAGCGTTTGCACGAATTACAGTAGGGTGGTGCTTAATAATTTCGTGTACAAAGCGCGCGCGAGGTGCAAGTGCTGGAACGCCGATTCCAACCGGGTCAAGCACCCACGGAGTATCAGCTTTTTCGCATCCTTCAACAGCTGCGCGCATGTATTCGGAAGTTTCTGGCTGATGGAATGTGCCAACGTTTATGAGCACGCCTGTGGCAATTTGCGCAAGTGCATGCGCTTCTTCTGGATCGGTTACCATAATTGGCGATGCTCCTGCAGCGAGCAGTGCGTTGGCTGTAATGTCTTGCACGATTACGTTCGTGATGCAATGGGTAAGTGGCTGCTGCGTGCGCACGCGTTCGATGCATTGACGCACGTCGTTAAGGAACATGCGTCGGCGTGCGCGTACAGAGAAGCATGTGTCGACTTGCGTTGTTGAGCTTGTGCAGTATTCGTTTGCTTCGTTGCAGGTATTTGTTTTTTCAGTGTTGCATGTTGTCATAATGTTTCCCTTCGCTAGCACTATCTAGATCAGGTTTTACGGATGTAATCTCAGCGCTTGACTTCACAATTTGTTGCAATTGCGCACTCCGAACCATCCTTCGACTATATCTTTTGTTCATGACTTACGCTCTTTTGCGTTAGTGTCTCATTTTGCTTGTTTCGCAGCACTTGCAGGAATCTACAAAAATCGCGCCGCATTTTTGCAACTTCTTCTACATATTTTTGCTTTCAACTGTGTAAACATAAATATAGTAAATAAAAAGTAGATTATAGAAGTTACGAAAGCGAGATAACATGGCAAACGATTCCATGCTAGAACAAAAGACTCCGCTCACAGCGCGCGAATACGCGACACGCACAGCAATACGCGCGATTGCAATCATCGCATCTGTTTATGGTATGACTGCTTCGTGGGAAGGCTTGATGACCTTCACTTATTTTACGAATCTTTCTAACCTTATGATTTGCGTAGCTCTTGCTGGATCGCTTTTGCTTGATACAGCTGCGTTTATGCGTGCTCGTAATTCTGCATGTTCCGCCTCACAGCAAGATTCCGCCTCACAGCAAGATTCTGCAGCATCTTGCGCATGGTTCGACTCAAAATCCAACGCTTGGTACATTTTCAAATTCATGATGACTATCTCAATTGCTGTCACATTCACTTTGTACCTGTGTTTCTTAGCACCTACCAATAAGCTTGGTTTCGTTGGCGCTTACATGAATAACGGATGCAGCAGCCTTTGTGTTCACGCAGTTGCGCCGCTTCTTGCAATCGCTGATTTTGTGCTTTTTGATTATCGTTTCCGCTCTACTCGCGCACATTTGTATGTTTCTACTGTTCCGCCTCTTGCTTATGTTGCTTATGCGGCTATGCTTAGCGAGTTTGCTGGTGTTCGTTGGGGTGTTCATGCAATGCGCGCGCCTTATAATTTCCTCAATTATGGCGCTCCTGCCGGCTGGTTCGGCTTTGCACCGCAAACTTTTAATGCCACTACTTTGGGCGTTGGTGTTGCGTATTTGTTAATTGTGTTTACTCTTATTTTTATTGGTGTCGGCAGTGTATTTCTTGCGCTTAAGGATGCTCGCGCTCGTGCAATATTAAAAGAATAGTATTGTTGCGCGCCACTATTGCCTAATTGCTAGAATTAAGCGTATGAGTGAGGATACTGTATTGCAAGCATTATTTGACGGTACGTTACGCAATTCTTCTGGCAATGTGACTAATGCGTTGCTTGTGTATGGTGCGCCGAATACTGGTAAAACGCAGTTTGCTGTGCGCGCAGCAATTTCCGGCTATAAGTGTTGGTCGCATAATGTTACTGCGATGGCTGTGCAAAATCGTGTTCTTGCTTCAAAAATTGACAATATTATTATTCGTCAAATTGGTGTGAGTAAGCAGTCTCGTCCAGTTGGCACTTTGGCTTCTTTAGCTTTTAATATCATTTCTGCTTGCTGTAAGTTAAAGAATGAGCCTTCGCCTAAGCTGCTAAATGGTGCTGAGCAGGATTCTTTGCTTCGTAAAGTTTTGCGCGCACACATTGAGCATGTTATGCGTGGAGATAATGGTGATTGCAATATATGCGCGCTTTTTAAGGATTATTTTGAAACGTCTCAATGGGTTATTCCATTAACTTGCGCAGTTTCTAATACTTCCGCCACTTCTAACACTTCCGCCACTTCCGCACCTTCCGCGCCTTCAACAACTCAGGCTGCTCAAGCAGCTTCTTCGTCTCCAGAATTTTTGGCAGATAGTTTCGATATTAACAACGCTTTTATGCATCAATTGCGCGATATGCTCGCTCGTTTAGATGAGCTTGGTATTAGCGATTTTGAAAGCGAAAATTCAGTTCTTTGCGCTCTTAGTGACGAGCAATCTTACGCCAATAATAGTGATATTTTACAAACGTCTGTGCTTATTAAACGTAGATTAACTCAATGGCGTTTGGCGTTTGCTTTGCGAGCTGAATATCGAAAAATAATTGCCGACACTTATAAATCTTCTTTCCGACTTGACGCTTCGCAACTGTTGGTTGAGGGCGCAAAATCTGCGCGCGAATTAGGCGAGCATGGTTTAGTAAACTCTTCTGAAATTCCGGCTCTTCTTGTAGTCGATGATTATCAAGATATTACTTTGGCTGGTTTGAGTTTTATTGAGACTTTGTCGAAGATTGGCACGCGTTTAGTTTTGCTTGCGAATCCGGATGAATCTGTGCAATCGTTTAGAGGAGCGTACCCGGATTATGCAATTTCTGCAGCTTTGGATGAGTTGAATGCTGCTGAACAAACTTTAGAATATACGGGTTTTGCTGATTCTTGCGAAAATTCTTCCGACGATTCTGCTGATTCTTCTAAAAATTATTCTGCAGATCCAACTTTTGCAAATTATACCCAAGCACCTTCGATGCGTGAATTACTCGCTTCGCGCGTTTCTCTTTCGCTTACTTCGCAATATAAAACAGATGTTGCGCTCCCAAATCGCCCTTGGAAAATGCCAAAATTTGTAGGGTCCTTACCGATTGAGCCTATAGAAACCCCACAAAATTCTCATCTAAACTCAGATGACACTGTTTTTACAGCGTTATATCGTTCACAGCGCGAGGAATTAGATGCTGTTATTTGGCAAATGAAGCAATCTCACGTAAATAATAAGCGCAAGTGGAGCGATATGGCGTTAATTGCGCACGACAATTCCACTGTTCGTCTTTTTGGCGAGCAGCTTCGCGCTTCTGGAGTTCCTGTGCGATACTCGTTAGTAACTCGCCCATTAAAAGATGAGCCGTTTGTGCAAGGTTTATTTGCGCTTATTGAACTTGCTCAATTTGCGCAGCACGGTTTTTCTGGAATTGTTGAGCAAGTAAAACATGGTAGAAGTTTGCAAAATTTGGCTTCGTGGGTGCGTTTGCGAGTTCAGAATATTATGGATAGTCCACTTTCCTCGATTACTAAGAGCGATTCTGGATTTTACGGTGATTTAGACGTTGAAATACCTGCGAAGTTATATTCTGTAGATTCGCTTATGCGTTCTCTTTCTTCTCTTTCGGCTGTTTTAATTGAGAAAAATTGTGAAAATAACAAGAGCTTTGAATCTAATGCGCCTTTGCGAAATCTTGTTCATAACTGGGATTTGTTGCAAAATTCGCTTCATAATGCGCAAAGCAAAGCGTACTTTGAATCTCAAATTTTGGTTGATAATAGTCGTATTGATGGCAGTTCAAATGAGCTTATGCCATTGTCTCTTGATGCATGCTATTTGCTTTGTGTAGCAGATGTTGCACGTTTTATAGATGATGATTCTAATGTTCGTAAAGATTCTACAGTGTTGCAAATATTGCAGAATATGGCACCTCGGAATCCGCACGTTGCATCTTTTGTAAAACTGTGGAAAAACGTGCAAATTCTCGCTTCTCGTATGCACAATAATCCTGATTTGAGTAGTGCTCAATACGCTCTTGGTGAGGCTTGGAATATTTGTCATGTTGCTGAGCGTTGGCAGCGTATGTCTTTACAGCATAATTCGGAAGGTTATCGAGCTAACGATCGCTTGGATGCTGCAATGCGTCTTTTTGATTATGTTTCTTCATATGCTTCTTCTGATATCTCGTCAATGAATACGTTTGACGATACTTTTAGACAAGAAAATATTGTAGGTATTGCAGATTTTATAGCTCAAGTTCGTGGCATGGAAATTGAAGCTGATTCTCTTGCTAAAGTAGCGCCTGTTCCAGATGCTGTAACGCTTACTACTCCTGCTGGTTCTGTTGGAAAACATTGGAATCTTGTGTGGATGCCTACTTTGCAACAACGTGTGTGGCCAAATCTTGCTTCTCGTAGCACTATGTTTGGCGCAGAAAGTTTAGCGAATATTATTTTGCATTCTAAGATTTCTGCTTCTAAATTGACTGTGAATGCGTCACTTCTTTCAAATAATGATAAATCTGCAGTTTTTGCCTCGGAACAGCGCAGTTTTTTGTTAGCTATTACGCGCGCAACAGAGCGTTTGTATATAAGCGCGCAATATAGCGATAGTGCTGTGCCAAGCGACTTTCTTTATTATTATTTGCCTGAAAGATACTACAATAATGAAAATTCGCGCACGCCTTTTACGGAATTTACTACACCTTTTGCCGGTTTAGATATGGATGTTCGTGGACTAGTGTGTGCTGCTCGTTCGCAAATTTTGCGTGCTTCTTCTATGAAAGAAGAGTTTGGAAATAGTGTAGGTAATGCAGGTAGTGCAGATAGTGCAAGTAGTTCCGATAGTGAGAATAGTAAGTCTAGAAATGCGATTATTGACGCTGCTCAAACGTTGCAATTACTTAAAGAAAATGGAGTATTTTGCGCTGATCCTTTTGAGTGGGATTTTATGAGCGATGTCGATGACTATGTTGATGAGAAATCTTCTGTTGGAAAAGATAATGAAAAAAATAATGAAAAATACAATGAAAAAGCTAGCTCTGCTAAAAAAACTAACTCTGTTATAAGCTTGTCTCCTTCAGCTGTAGACAGTTTGTGGGCATGCCCTGTGTGTGGATTGGTAAATCGTCAGCTTTTAGGCCCTCAACCCGGCAGCGCGGCAACGTATTTTGGCACGCTAATTCATGAAACTGCAAGGTGGGCAAGCGAAAATCAGCATTACGATATGCCGGAAACTGAAGTCGATGAAACTGAAGCGACGAATAATGCGGCTGAAGCGACGAATAATTCAGCCGACTATTCGCCTTACTCTCCGCTTGTGCGCCGCAGTAACGCAATCGCAAATCTTATGGAAAAGTATTACTTAAGTATTGCGCCTGAACTTGCAGATATTCGAGATAGTAAGGAGCATTATTCGGCTCTTGCGCGTGAGAAGAATATTAAACGTGCGTTACATGCAATTGCGCAATATTTTGTCACTTCTTACGATCAATCAACATATGCGCTTAACTCAAAAAAGTCAGAAAACGGCATATTAGAATCTCTTACAAAAAGCGAAAAATCTTTAGAAAGCAGCATAGGCAGATTGCAACAAGCGTATTGCGAATTGCAAACAAGCGCGCATTTTGGATTTAATGATATTACTCGCGTATTGAACAATACTTTTAAGAATGCAAATTTGCAAACCGTTACTAAGCATGACTGCTACGAATTGATGGGTGCTTTAGTTGGAGGGTGGCCGGATGGCGCAAGTGAAGATATGCAAGTACATATTCACGGTCGAATTGATCGCATGGAAAAGCGCATCAATTCAGATGGTTCTGAGCATATTCGTTTACTGGACTACAAAACAGGAAAACCTTTAACAGCAAGCGGAGTTTTTAACGATTTGCAATTAGTTTGCTATCAGCTTGCTTTACTTTTTTCTGATGAGAATCCGCTTATTGATGCGTCGAATGCGCCAATTATTTCACGAAGTGTTCTATTTCACGTTGCTAAGAACGATTATCCTGCTCAAGATCATAACGTTGCTGAAAACGTGTATCAGCCGCCGCTTTGCGTAAAAAATACTTTAAATAATAATCCGCTTGAGTTACGAGTTGGATTCAAAAATATGGCAAGATTGTTAGATTATTCGCAGCTTGACGATATTGCGAAGAATTGTCCAGAAAATGTAAGCGAAAACGCTTGGCAGTCGTTTACATCATTAAATCAAAGCGCAAAATGGTCTCTTACTATGATTTCGCGCGTTTGCTATGCTGCTGCGGCAGCTCGTTCGCATAAGATTATTGCGCACCCAACTTCTGAACACTTGAAGTATTGCAATGGAAAACAAGTATGCCCAGCATGCGCAGGTTGCATAGATACTGTATATGAGGTGCTGTAGTTATGATTGATAAAACAAATAAGCAATTTACTCGCAAGAACACCGATAGCGTGGAACAAGCTGCAGCAATTCAAGCGCCAACAAATAAGAACATGATTATTGTTGCAGGAGCTGGAAGTGGCAAAACGTATACGATGACTCGTCGCGTTATCGACCTTATTGAGCGCGGAGTTGCTCCTGAAAGTATTTTGGGGTTGACTTTTACTAATAAAGCAGCTTCTGAGCTGCTTGCAAGAGTTGCTCAAGCTGTAAGTCAGCATAGTAGCGAAATAAATAAGCTCATTAATAACGGAAATTCTGCATCTTCAAGTGGCTTTTTGAAGCCAGAAGTAATGACATACGATGCTTTTTTCCAGTCAATTGTGCGCCAATATGGTTTGCTCGTTGGATTTGATCAAAATACGCAACCTTTAAGCGATGCAGGTGCGCGCGAATTAATAAAACCGCTAGTAAACGATTATGTTACTAATCATGCGGAAATACTGTCTTGGTATAGTTTTGATGCGCTTATTGACGACGTGCTTGCGCTCGCAGCAGATATTTCATGTTCGATGATTGGCATAAATAGCAGGGGAGAGTCTATAGATAGCACGTCTAAAGCTGTTCTAGAAATTCAAAAGTGGAATAACTCTTGGATTGAACATTTGCAAAAAGCAATTGATTGTGCTGAAACTACTGAAATAATTGCAAAAAAGCCTAGCTCTATTAAATTGCGTCGCGGAAAAAACGATTCGGATGAAAAATATTTCGAAAAGTGCGAAAATTACGGAAAAGAATACGTAGAATACCTGAATATTACATTAAAAAATAAGTGTTATGAATCTTGTAATAACTTGCTTGAAGCTGCTAAGAAGCGCAATGCATTACTTGAATTAGTTTTGGCTTTTGACGCAGCAAAGCAGCGCGCAAATATGGCGCAATTTAGCGACTTTACTATTGCTGCATACCGTTTGGTGACGCATTTTCCTTCTATTGCAGAGCAGTATCGCCGCCAATACAGCCAAGTTTTGCTTGACGAATATCAAGATACTTCTACCACTCAAGCAATGCTGATTGCAACGCTGTTTCATAAAAAAACTAGCGGTGTTGAAGAAGCTAGCGTTGTTGCGAAAACTAGTGAAAATCAAGACTTTTTGACTACTCAACAAACGCATATTGCTGCAGTAGGTGATCCCTTCCAAGCTATTTACTCGTTTAGAGGAGCTAGTTCCGGAGCTTTCAGAAAGCTTGAGCAAGCACTAAATATCGACCAGTCAAGTGAGTTTTCTCTTACAAGAACGCGACGCAATTCGCAGCTTATATTAAAAGCTGCAAATTCTATTACGAAACCTTTGCGAGTGCCTCCGCTTCGTCATAGTAGTTCACTTGCTACAGAAGTAGAAGTGAAAAACTTGCAATACTTAGACAATGCGCCAAAAGGTACTTTTGGTGTGTTAAATATGCCTACGCAATATCAAGAAGTAGAAGCCGTTGTGCGTTTTGTAAAATATGTAAAACATAATGCGCTATCTGAAAACGACGATACTAATTCTGCATCTGCTAGAGTTGCAGTTCTTTTCCGTAGCAAAAATAATATTCCGTTATATGAAGAAGCATTACAAAAAGCAGGTTTGCGCACTCTTACTGTTGGGTATTCTGCATTGCTTGAAAAACCAGAAATTCGAGATGTTTTAGCTCTTCTTTCTGTTGTTGCAGATCACACAAATACTCAAGCTTTGATGAGATTGCTTGCAACTCCTCGTTTTGCGCTTAATACTGACGATTTGGCTGCTATAGCTAATATTGCAACATCAAAGAATATCGAATATGTTTTTCGTGCTTTAGTGCAAGCAGGTTTAGTAGACGCTGAAACTCCTCGCTCTAAGTGGTCTCAAGTTGTTCGAGAACAGCAATCTCAAGCTTCGCAAACCAATAGTATTCATGGTGGAGTTTTTGTGGCGGATGTTTTGCTTGAAGCATACGAAACGCAACTAAGCGAAGAAGCAAAAAATAACGACAAAAACGACAATAATTTGCTTTCTGAGCTAAAAAATAATTTAAGCTCTAAAGCTTATGTAGCAGTGTTAAGAATAGGGCAAATGATTCATGCAATACAACGTGCTCAATCTGGCTCTTTGCAAGATATTATGCGCGTTGCTGTAGAAACGCTTAACGTTGATATTGACGTTGCGCTATCTCGTGCGCTTATGAATGATACTTCCTCTAATGCAACGCTTCTTGACGATATGCACTCTACTGTCGATTCTATTTGTCTACTAGCAGACGCGTATTTGCAAGAAATGAGCGATTTTACAACTCCTACTTTGCATGGGTTTATGTCTTGGATTTTCAATATAGACAAAATTAACGATCAACCTTCTTCAGTGGATGAACCTGCGGATGTCGTATTAATGACTATTCACCAATCGAAAGGTTTGGAATGGCCTGCTGTAGCGATAGTTGGGCTTAATGAAGGCGTGTTCCCAAGTAATCAAGGCGATAATTTGCGCGTAATAGCAACGCAACAAAGTGGCGTGTACAGGGAAAGGGCATACGCAACGCTCGAAGTTGCTGCAAAAGTGCCTGTTTCTATGAGAGTGGATGCAAATATATTGCCAAGATTCCCTCACGATGTTGATCTTGAAACTAGCATGGAACCTCAAAAATCTTTGAAAAATATGTTAACTGTAGACGATATCGACGCAGAAGTTTATGGTTCAAGAGCTAGAGAAATGTTTGATTTGGCAGAAAAGTTCCATGAGCATGAGCAGGCTCCAGTAGAAGCGATTCCTTCAGAAGCTAGAAAAGTGTATGACGCTGTGATGAAAACTGGCACATTGCCTCTTTCGCAAGTCGAGGAGCGTGGGCGCGCTTTGCACATTGACGAGCGTCACCTTATGTATGTTGCTTTGACGCGTGCTAAATTCGCAGCATTGCTCACTTGCAGCCAGTCTAATGCTATGAGCGTTGTTGAGAATAAAGAAAATTTTGCAAATAGTGCAGCTTCTTCTGTAGATGAATCTTCAAATATTTCAACTTCTAGAGTTAAAAAACCTTCTGTTTTTTGGCAGGAAATGTATGATTCAATGCGCGGATCTGAAGAATCTCCGGTTCAGTTCACAGCTAAGGTTTCAGATTCTTCAAATCAAGTAGGTTATGTTGTAGGGGAGTCAGCTTCGCAACTTGCGCAATTATTTAGCGAGGAAAGCTCTATTCCAACTGAAGATAATAAGAAGCAATTATCTTGGCCGAGTGCATCTAGTGAAGCTATACGTAGTGTATTGCAAAAATCTGCGCAAGACGTTGTAAATTCAAAAATTAGTAATCAAGTTTCTGGTATTTCAAAAGATAATTCTTTGCTTTACAAAGCTCAAGCTTTGCTACAAGATGCGGATTTAATGCCGAAAATTGATTGGTATTGCAACATTCAAGAGTTAAAAAACAGAGCAGAGCAGCTTTCTAATGTTGAAAATGTCAATGTGACTGCTGTGCAAAGGCGCGCTATGTTTCGTAATGATTATTCGCGCGCGAATGAAGATTTTGATGATGCGGATGCTAAACGTTTGCGAAAGGAATGGATGGCAATTATTCGCCCTATTCCTAGTGTTTCTTCGCCTGCTTCTGATTTGGGAACTCGTTTTCATGCCTGGGCTGAACAGTTTATAAAAACTGGTTGTGTGAATAAAAATTCTATTCAGTATGACGTTGATGAGAACGTTGATGAGAACGTTGGCGAGAACGTTGGCGAGAACGTTGATGAGAACGTTGCTGGAGCTTGCGAGAAGATTTCGCAAAATGCAAAATCTTCTGAGCGCAAATTGTTGATATGGAAGCAGCGTTTAATAACATCAAAATGGGCGCATCGCCGTCCTATAGCAGCAGAGCAGCCGATTGTAGCTCATGTTCCAGAATTAGGCGATCAAATTATTAATGGCAAAATCGACGCAATATTCGCAGGTGGTTTAAATCCAGAAGATTCAAGCAAATTGTACACGATAGTCGATTGGAAAACCGGTAGAAAACCAACCAAGCCACAAGATATTGCGCTTAAACTTGGTCAGCTTGACTGGTATCGTCTGCTTTTGTCTCTTATGACTAAGGTTCCGCTTGATGCTATCGATGCCACCCTTTATTATGTGAACATATCGGATGAATGTGAACGGGAAATTCATGCCGAGCAAAAAACGAAAGATGAGATCCTTGCCGAGTTACACTCTGACACGTTAATCTCCCTCGATGATGATGACGCATAAATGTTGCTATTGCAATCATTTTGTCGCAATTTATTTGCTGCAATTTTTGTTTGCTGTAACGTATTTTGCGCCGCGATTGAAACGCATCGTGCATCACTTCGAAAACGTGCAGATTCCTCGTGCAGTGTGTGTGGGCGGGCATACGCACAACATCGATTTGAGTATGAAGTAAGGAAGAATCATGACTGTTGAATTTCGTTCTGTAAAACTCAGCGATATTGATGCAATGGTTAAAGAATATGAACGTACTTGGGGTATTGCGCAAGAAGTTGGGAAAGATGCTTCGTTAAGTCTTTCTCGAAGATGTGTGTTGCATTACTTGGAACCTTCAACGCATGGTACTATTGCTGAAGTAGACGGTAAGTTTATGGGTCTGCTTTTGGCGCGAGTTTTTGGCGCACCTGTTTTATTTCCAGAAGTAGGGAGAATGCTTCGCGAGCAAGAAGCCGCAATGAAAGAAAATTGTGACAAAAACTATGCTCTCGCTTTAGAAGAAGCGTATGGCATGCGCGCGTTGGAAACTAAACTTGAAGCGAAATCTCATATTAATAATTTAACTCAAGCGGAATTGGAGCTTTTCCTTGTATCTCCGGATGCTCGTGGGCATGGTGTCGGTGGAGGCTTGTGGAAGCGAACAATGCATATGCTAAGAAATAATGGCGTAAATCGTTACTATTTGCATACTGATTCAGCGTGTGACGTAAGCTTTTATGATTATCACGGGCTTAGAAGAGATGCTTCTTTTATGCGTTCGGATCATCCTTATGAAGCTAAGAACGTGAAATCTTTGGTGGATGACTTGTATATTTACTCAGGTGAGCCGAGAGTTCGTTCAAAGCAAGCGAATGCTCGTTCTAAAACGTGCTAATAAAAAATATGCAAATGTATAACGTGCGTGACTTGCTTGACAAAAGGAGCAAAGAAATATATGTCGTCGCAAACGGCAACTAAGAAAGCATCGGTATTTTCTCAATATTCTAGATTATTTTCATTTAATGGAGCTAAAGCGTTTTGTGTAGCAGGCGCGATTGCGCGTTTGCCGATGTCTATGATTGCGTTGGGGATTGTTCTTGCATTAAACCATTTGTATAACAACTGGACTATTGCTGGAGCAATGTCTGCGTCGTATGTGCTTGCACAGGCTGCGGTAACTCCTGTGTATGCTAAACTTTTCGACCGTTTTGGTCAGCGTAAAGTTGGAGTTATTGCGCTAAGTGCACAAGTAATCGCTATGATTTCTTTTGCATGTGCAGCGTTATTTAAGGTTCCTCTTGTTTTGCTTTTTGTGCTAGCAATTGTGATGGGCGTAACTCAGTTTGCTTTTGGCGCGTTGGTGCGTACTCGTTGGGCTTATACATTGCGTGCAGAAGATGACGATTCTTTATTAAACGTTGCTTATGCGTTGGAATCTGGTATCGATGAAATTGTGTTTATATTAGGACCTATTTTAGCTGCGTGGTTAGCAACTTCTGTGCATCCTGTTTCGCAATTATTCGTGCCAGTATTTGCAAGTGGATTGGGCGGAGCTTGGTTCTTTTCTCTAAAAAATACTCAACCTGCTGTGCTTAAAGTAGTGGAAGTTCCAACTGCTGCAGCTGAAGACGTTGATGTATTAATCGCTTCTCAAAAAGAAGATGAAATTTCTAAAGATTATGCGGAATCTCAAAAGCAAGAAGCGAAACGTTCATTTGCAGACAAATTTAGTCTTAAGCAATTGCACAATCATCACTCAAAAAAGCGTGGCAAAAACGTGCTGCTTTACCGCGGTATTATCCCGCTAGTGCTCATGTTTGTTGTGTTTAATATGAGTTTTAGTGCATTTGACGTGTCTGTAACAGCTGCAATGAAAGCTCAAGGACTTGATCATTTTATTGGTATGCAGCTGGCATTGTTTGCATGCGGTTCGCTTGTGGGAGCGATTATTTTTGGATCGCATAAATTCCGCGGTTCTAATTGGTCGCATTTGATTGTATTTTTGACTGGTTTAACTGTTGGATTTGTGCTTATGAGTCTTAATATTGACAGACTTATGCTTATGAGCGTTTTTGAAGTGCTTTCCGGCTTATGCGTTTCGCCAATTTTTGCTACTGGAAATCTTATCGTTAAAGCAACTGTCCCTGAAGAATCGCTTACGGAAGGTCTTTCATGGCTACCAACTGCGTCTGCTGTCGGCTGTTCTTTAGGTTCGATGGCTGCTGGAGCTGCAATCGACTCGTGGAATTCGCATGCCGGAATGATGGTTCCGTGGATTTCAACAATGGCAGCTATACCTATCGCAACGTTCGGCTGGTTTATTGTAATGGTGCTTAAAAAGCGACATTAACTGCGCACGCGTGTAAAGTTTCTGCCGTTTTTTCGCTTTAATCCGACCGAAATTTTACAGCTGTGTAAAGTTTCTGCCGCTTTTTGGCTAGGGAACGGCAGTTTCTTTACGCCGCTGTAAAGTTTCTGCCGTTTCAGTTACAAAAGCTGAGTTGAGTCCTAACGGTACACTAGAAAGAAGTGCGCAATATCGCAAGATGTAGTGAGATGAATATGAAAATAGAATATGATGAACGTACTGAGGAAATTCTTGCTGAAGTAGTACGCGATGCGTTGCAATCTGACGCTGATAATATGCGTTCTCTTAATAACCAAGAATCTTCTGCGTCGTCTAAGCAAATTCGACAGTCGGTGAAAAAAGTGAATAAAAAAATGTCTTCTGATACTTCAACTAAATCAGTATCTACTAAAGATGTAAAATCTGCTAAAACTAAATCAACTAAAAAAGCTAAATTCAACAAAGAAACTAAAACAGAAAACGCAAAGTCATCAACTCGTAGAACAGGAAATGTTCTTCCTCCTGTAGTTAACGATCAAAGAGAAGGTGCGCTTATTGCGCCGCCAAAGTATCGTAAAGGCTCAATGCGAATCGTACCGCTTGGTGGTTTGGGTGAAATCGGCCGCAATATGAACGTAATTGAATATAACGGTCATATTCTGCTTATCGATTGTGGTGTGCTATTCCCAGAAGAAGAGCAGCCAGGCGTTGATTTGATTCTCCCAGATTTTCACTACATTCAAGATCGCTTAGACAAAGTTGAGGCATTGGTTTTAACGCATGGTCACGAAGATCATATCGGTGGTGTGCCTTACCTTCTTAAAATGCGTCCCGACATTCCGTTAATTGGTTCAAAGCTAACTCTTGCTTTTGTGGAAGCTAAGTGCAAAGAGCATCATATTGATCCGGAGCTTATTCGCGTAGAAGGTCGCGATAAGATGAAAGTCGGTCCGTTTAACCTTGAATTTATTACTGTTACGCATTCTATTCCAGATGCGCTCGCTGTGTGCGTAAAAACTCCGGCCGGAACGCTTATTGATACTGGAGATATTAAACTTGACCAGCTTCCTCTTGACCATCGCATTACTGATTTAGTTGAGTTCGGGCGTTTAGGTGAGCAAGGCATAGATTTGCTTATGGCTGATTCCACTAATGCTGAAGTACCAGGATTTGTGAAGCCTGAAACTTCGATTGGTCCGGCTTTGGATCGCGCTTTTGCTGAAGCTACGCGCAAAATTATTGTTGCTAGCTTCTCAAGTCACGTTCATCGCGTGCAACAAGTGGTTGACGCTGCGCATAAGTTTGGGCGCAAAGTTGTGTTCGTTGGTCGCTCGATGGTTCGCAATATGTCAATTGCTGCGGATTTAGGCTACTTGCATATTCCTGAAAATACTGTTGTTGACTTAAAACAGGCGAAGGATATTCAGGATGACAAGCTCGTATACATGTGCACTGGTTCACAAGGTGAGCCTATGGCTGCGCTTGGGCGTATTGCAGATGGCAGTCACCGAGATATTACTGTTAACGAATTCGATACTGTTATTCTTGCAAGTTCGCTTATTCCAGGCAACGAGCATGAGGTTTACAAAGTTATTAATAAGCTTGTGCAGTTGGGTGCGCGCGTAATTAACAAAGATAATGCTGCTATCCACGTGTCTGGTCATTGCAATGAAGGCGAGTTGCTGTACTTGTACAACATTGTGAAGCCAAAGTGCGCCATGCCAATTCATGGTGAGCATCGTCACTTGGTTGCAAACGGATTGATTGCAGTAAAAACTGGCGTTGATCCAAATAACGTTGTGCTTGCTGAAGACGGCGATGTTGTGGATTTGTATCATGGCAATGCTGCAGTTGTTGGTTCTGTGCCATGCGGTTACGTGTATGTTGATGGTGATTCTGTCGGTGAGCTTACAGATGAAGAGCTTGAAAAGCGCAGAATTTTGGGCACGGAAGGTTTCGTTTCGAGCTTTGTTGTAGTTGATACAGAGCACGCTGACGTGGTTTCTGGTCCAAAGATTTTCTTGAATGCTGTTGCTGAAGACGAGGCTGATTTTGAGAAGGTTCGTCATCAAATTGTTGAACAGTTGCAAGATGCTATGATGCGCGGCGAGCACGATACTTATAAATTGCAGCAAATTATGCGACGCACATTGGGCAGTTGGGTGGCTCGCGCTTTACGCAGGAAGCCTATGCTCGTTCCGGTAGTTGCGGATATTGCAAAAAATAGTCAAGAATAATGAAAAATAATCAAAAATAAAGAAAAATATTCGCGATTATTCGTAAATAGCTGAAAATAATCGTAAATATAATTAAAAATAAGAAAAAATAAGAAAGGTACAAAATATGCCAGGAGCAAATCTTACTCGCGTAGAAGCTCAAGAGCGTTTCGACGCTATCCAAATGCCAATTCACTACGATGTTGCGCTCGATTTAGGAAAAGGCGGACGCGATTTTACTTCGCGCACAAAGATTGAGTTCGATGCTAAGGCTGGTAGCGCAAGCTTCCTCGATTTAATTGCAAACAGCGTAGAATCCGTGGTGTTAAACGGTACCGATCTTGACGTTTCTAAAGTTTTTGCAGACAGCCGAATTGAGCTTGCAAATTTGCTTGAGCATAATACCGTAGAAGTTGTAGCAAACTGCCAGTATTCCAACACGGGCGAGGGTTTGCACAGAAGTGTCGATCCTTCTGACGGAAACGTGTATTTATATACTCAGTTCGAAGTGCCGGATGCTCGCCGTGTTTATGCTGTATTTGATCAGCCAGATTTGAAAGCTGTTTTTGATTTTACGGTTGATGCTCCAGAAAGCTGGATCGTTACTTCAAACATGCCAATTAAAAGCGAAACAGCGTTAGAGGGCCGCGAAACTGAAGCAGGCACTTTGGAAAATGGTGCTGTAGAAGGCATGAAGCACTGGGTATTCGAGTCAACTCCAAAGATGAGCTCTTATTTAACTGCTATTTGCGCAGGACCTTACGCGCAATGGCACACAACTTACGACAACGAAGACGGTCGCGTAGTGCCAATGGCAATGTACTGCCGTCAGGCACTTAAAGACGCTTTTGCAAAAGACGTTGACTACTTGTTCGATATTACGAAGAAAGGTTTTGCTTTCTACGCTAAGACTTGGGGAGTGCCGTATCCGTACGCAAAGTACGATCAGATTTACGTGCCAGAATATAACGCTGGAGCTATGGAAAACATTGGTATGGTTACGATTCGCGATCAATACGTGTTTGAATCCAAAGTCACGGACGCTTATGCTGAGCGCCGCGTTGTAACAGTTTTGCATGAGCTTGCACACATGTGGTTCGGCGACTACGTGACCATGAAGTGGTGGAATGATTTGTGGCTTAACGAATCCTTCGCAGAATTCACTTCTACTCTTGCAACTGCTGAAGCAACCGAATGGCATGACGCTTGGAGCACTTTCAATTCCGGCGAAAAAAGCTGGGCACTTAATCAAGATCAGCTTCCAACAACGCACCCAATCGTGGCTCCAATCAACGATTTGAATGACACTTCCGTCAACTTCGACGGCATCACTTATGCAAAGGGTGCTTCCGTATTGAAGCAACTCGTAGCGTATGTTGGTCGCGAAAAGTTCTTTGAAGGAATCCATAACTATTTGAGCAAGCATGCATACAGCAACGCAACTTTGGCCGATTTGTTGCACGAGTTAGAGCTTACAAGCGGCCGCGATCTTAAAGCTTGGAGTGCTCAATGGCTTGAAAAGGCTGGAATTAACACGATTTCTACCGAAGTCGAAGAAGCAGGTGACGGCACTATTGCTTCCTTGCGTTTGCGTCAGAGCGCGCCAGCTGAGCATCCTGTTCTTCGCGCACACCGTTTGGCTGTTGGATTCTACAATGTAGACGAAGCAACTGGCGAAATTAAGCGCACAAAGCGAATCGAACTTGACGTAGACGGCGAAGTGACGGAAGTTGTTGAGGCGCGCGGCGAAAAAATGCCAGCACTTATCCTTGTAAACGACGACGACTTGACTTACACGAAGCTACGTTTTGACGAAAAGTCGCTTGAATTTGCTGCCGAAAACTTGTATCGTTTCAAGGATTCTTTGACTCGCTCACTTATTTGGCTCGCGTTGTGGGACATGACTCGCGACGCAGAATTCCCAGCAGAACGCTTCGTGGAACTCAGCCTTAAAGCTTTGGCAACTGAGCGCGAATCAACTACTTTCCGCTATGCTCTTGGTCAAGTGAAAGTAACTGCAAGCCACTACGTTGTCCCAGAGCGTCAAGCAGAAGTCGCAAAGCATGTTGCTCACGAATTGTGGCAGTTGGCTTTGGCAGCTTCTGCAGGTTCCGACGAGCAATTCCAGCTCGTTAAGGCTTATCTTGGATACGGCGAAGTTGGAGATGCTGAGTTCTTGCGCGTAGCTAACGGATTACTTGACGGTTCCGTGAGTTTGGAAGGCTTGGAAATCGACAACGACTTGCGCTGGAGCATTTTGATTGCGCTCGCAGGCGTGAATGCTTTGGACGAAGCTGGAATTGACGCGGAACTTCAAAAGCGCGACACGACTGAGAATCGCGAATACGCTTACCAGGCTCGTGCAGCTCGCTCAACTGCAGAAGCTAAGGATTGGGCTTTTGAACAGGCTTTGCGCAATCTCGATTTGACGAATATGCAAATGGGCGCTGTGGTTGCCGGCTTTGCAAGCACAGCTAAAGGCGATTTGGTTAAGCCTTATGTTGAGCGCTACTTTGCTGAAGTTGAGTGGATTTGGAAGAACCGCACATTCCATATGGCTGAGGCTCTGATTGAGGGCTTGTATCCTGTGTATGCGCTGGTTGAGGAGCTGGTTAAGCACGGTGAAAAGTGGCTTGAGGCTCATGCTGATGCGGATCAAGCTTTGCGCCGCATGGTGCTTGGTAGCCTTGATTCTTCGCGTCGCACGCTTAAAGTGCAGCATTACAACGCTTCTTTGCGCTAGTGCGATGTCCTGCTTTCGCGCTGCATTGAGCAAGTAAGTTCTTGTTTAATGTGGCGCGAGTTTTTTTGTTTAATGTGGTGCTTGGCTGGCAGTTTTCTGGAGTGGCTGTGAGGGGTGGGGTTACTTGTCTCGCAGCGCTACGCTCCTATACCTCATTTGGACTAGTGGATAGGTAGTTAAGTTTAGTTTTTTGCTTACTTTTTCTGCGGAAATAGTTATTCATCATCACGATTATTACTATCGCTCCGCTTTTATATTGCTCGACCAAGCAACACCCACCCCTCACTACTGATAAAAACGCTAGTGTTTTGTGGTGTGGTAGGAGAGTCTGGTGCAGTTTGTGCAGCAGCGCGAATGCTAGTGTCCACTAGGGGATAAGTATTCAATATCTGCAGAGCATGAATGTTAAAGTTCACTAATCAACAAGTAATCGATGTTCGCAGAAGTATTACTGCAAAGCTTCTTTGCTGCGCTAGCGCGTTATGCGAAACAGTGAGTAGAATTGCGAATAGTGTGTGACGCGCTAGTATGCGATGTTGTTTGCTTGCGCGCAAGAGAAGTGATTTTTGCGAAAGAGGCTTTATTATGCCAAGAATGTTTGGTACAGACGGTGTGCGTGGATTAGCAAATCGCGATTTAACAGCGCAACTTGCGTTAGATTTAGGTGACGCTGCAGTGCGCGTTTTGGGAGATAAAAGCGCGGTTGCGTCTGCTGCAGAAGAAGAAGCGTCATCAGATACCTCTTCTCGCTCCGCTCACGCTCGTCGCCGCGCACTTATTGGTAGAGATACTCGCGTTTCTGGCGATTTTCTAGCTTCTGCTCTCGCTGCTGGCATGAGTGCTGGCGGTTTTGATGTTATCGATGCTGGAATTATTCCAACTCCTGGTGTTGCTTTCCTCACTTCCGTGCTTAACGTTGAAATGGGTGCTGTTATTTCTGCGTCGCATAATCCTATGCCAGATAACGGCATTAAATTCTTTGCGCGCGGAGGCTTTAAGCTTCCAGATAGCAAGGAAGATGAGATTGAGGCTGTGCTTGGTCAAGATTGGGAGCGTCCAACTGGTGCTGGTGTAGGTCGAGTCAGCCATGATACTACTACAGCTACTAACTTGTATATTGATCATTTAGTTTCTGCTGTTGCGCCTTTAAGTAACGCTTCTACTACGCGCCCAAAGCCGCTTGCAGGTTTGCGTGTTGTAGCAGATTGCGCGAATGGTGCTACTTCTGTTGTTGCTCCTGAGGCTTTGCGCCGCGCTGGTGCAGAAGTTGTAGTTATTAACGCATCTCCTGACGGCTACAACATTAACGATCATGCGGGCTCGACTCATCCTGAGCAGTTACAAGCTATGGTTAAAGCTTCTAAGGCTGATTTAGGTGTTGCGTTTGATGGCGACGCGGACCGCTGCTTGGCTGTCGATGAAAACGGCAATATGGTTAATGGCGATCAAATTATGGGTATTCTTGCTCGCGCTAAAAAGGCTGAAGGCAAGCTTAATCATGACACTCTTGTAGTTACAGTTATGAGCAATCTTGGCTTAAAACTTGCTCTTAAAGATATGGGTATTGCAACAGTGCAAACAAACGTTGGCGATCGCTACGTTCTTGAAGAAATGCTCAAGCACGATTATTCGCTCGGCGGCGAGCAGTCTGGTCACGTTATTAATCGCGAATTTGCAACCACCGGCGACGGTACGCTTACTGCTTTGACTTTGTGCCGTGAAGTTGTGCGTTCAGGCAAGAAACTTTCGCAAATGGCTGCAGACTTCCCACAGCTTCCGCAAGCTCTTGTAAATGTGCCAAATGTAGATAAAATGGCTTCGAAAACTAACGCAGCTGTGCTTGCAGCTGTTGAGAAAGAATCGAAACTTCTTGGAGATACAGGTCGCGTGCTTTTGCGTCCTAGCGGCACCGAGCCTCTTGTGCGCGTTATGTGCGAGGCTGCAACTCAAACTCAGGCGGATGAGGTTTGCGCTCGTCTTGCTCAAGTTGTGGTTGATAATCTGAAGTTATAAGTTTGTTTACTTTTGCGTTCTCTGTTTGCTTACATCTCAGTCGGCTCTAGCAGTGCGCAAATAATTTTGATACACTTATATCTTTAGTGCTGCTTTCAAATTCTGCTCGCGGCATGTAAATTTTGTATATTTTCGCGTTATTATGCGCGTTATTTAAAACGGTGAAAAGGAGTCCTATGTTTACGCATCACGCAAGTGTTGATACTAAGCTCAGTCGCGCTGTTGAGCGCTTGCTTGATTCCGCTACAGAAGACGGCATTTTGCCGATTGTGCAGGCAGGTGAGCCTGTTCTTCGCCAGCGTACTGTTGCGTATGATGGTCAGCTTACACGTGCAACTCTTACTAAGCTAATTTCGTTAATGCATAGCACAATGTTGGAAGCTCCGGGAGTTGGTTTAGCTGCTCCTCAAATTGGTCTTGGTCTTGCTATTGCTGTTATTGAAGATCATGTTCGTGATGATGAGGACGATCCTCGTGACATCGCAGAGCTTCCGTTTAGAGCTATTATTAACCCTCATTATGAGCCTATTGGTACGCAAACTCGTAGTTTTTATGAAGGTTGCTTAAGCGTTTCCGGCTATCAGGCTGTACGTCAACGTTGGCTTGATATTCAGGCTACTTGGCAGGATGAGGACGGCAAACAACATTCCGAGCGTTTGCATGGTTGGCCTGCGCGTATTTTCCAGCACGAAACAGATCATCTTCGTGGTGAACTTTATATTGATCGTGCAGAAATGCGTTCACTTTCCACTGATGAGAACCTTGAGGATTATTGGGCAGATGAAGCAGTTCCAGTGGCGGCGGCTCGCACTTTGGGATTTGCTATCTAGGTTTTATTGTCAATTTATTTATTAATTTGATTTTGTTTTTGATTAATAGATACTGACTATATTTTTCTGTTTTTCTATTTTTGCGTCGTATTTTTTACTGATTTATGTCGTGTTTATAGAATTTTTTGTTTCAAACAAGCACTTTTTTGTTACGTCTGGTTTGTTTTGTGTGCTTTTAGTAATAGAATTGAGCGCAAGTGGTTTGTTAAACATTTTTCGGTTAGCAAATTTATGGGATCTGTTCCATTAACAAAGGAGAGACGAGTGAAAGTTTGCGCTCAATGCGGTACCCAGAATATTGATACTGCAAAATTCTGCAAGGGCTGTGGTAACAAGTTTGAGGCTGTTCAGCCGGCGCCTGCTCAGCCGGCACCTGTTCAGCCAACACCTGTTCAGCCGGCACCTGTTCAGTCAGTACCTGTTCAACATGCTCCAGCTCAGCCAGTGCCTGTTCAGCAAGTGCATGTTCAGCCTACACCAGCTCAGCCGGCGCCTGCTCAGCCTATTGCGCAGCATGCTCCTCAGTTTGCGCGTCCTAGTATGCCTCAGCAGGGTGTGCCAGCTCAGCCAGGAATGCCTCAGCAGGGTATGCCAAATATGCAACGTCCAGGCTATCCATATGCCCAGCAGGGTATGCCAGCTCAGCCAGGAATGCCGGGTATGCAGAATCGCCCAAATACTCCAGGCGTTTCGCACTATAGCCAAATTTCAAACCAGCTTAATGCTGAACAGATGATGAACTTCTTCCGTTGGTTAGTAACTGCTCTTAAGAATCCTTCCCAGAGGTATCGCGTATCTAATATTTACGCAGTTTTAATTTCTGTGATTTCTGGTTTGCTGTTTGGTTTCCAAGCATATTTCTCTTCGCTTTCTTTCTACAATGCTTCTAATAGCACTGCTTTGGAACTTGTATCTAAGTTCGCTGGACAGCAAACTCCTGGTGTGCCTTTTACACTATTCTTCTATAAGTTTGTTATTGGAATGATTACCGTATACGCTGTATACGGTGTAGCTTTGCTTGGCATGAAGATGTTTGGTGAAGAGGTTTCGCCAGCTCAGCTTCACGTTCTTTTTGCTCAGAAACTCGTACCGCTTTTAGGCTTGCAAATTGTTTCAGTGATTTTGACTTTCATTGCTCCATCTATTCCTGTTATGAATTACTTTAAAGGAAAAGTAGAAGGCAGTGATTCTTTAGTTGCATCTATAATCTACAGCAATTCAGACATCTCATTGTTAATGAATAATCCTAGTGCTGTTTTGCAAGTTCCATCTATGTCTTTGCACACACTTTACTTGGTATTATTGATGCTCATTCCTGTATCGTTTATGGCAACTGCACACTACAAGGGTAAGCTTGATCGTGAGTGGATGTGGGTTATCTTTATCTTGATTGGAATTGTTGCAATATTTATCGTTGCTGCAATCAATACTGCTATGGTTAATTCCTTGGTTCCTTCGAATAACCTTATGAATAAAGCACAAGACCTAGCTAATTTATTTAGGTAAATATATCTAATAAGTCATAAGCCTAGCAGTCTTGTCTGCTAGGCTTATTTTGTAAAAATATACGGAGAGAAATATATGAATTGTCCATATTGCAACAGTCAAAATGCTTATGGAGCTATAGTATGCTCATCTTGTGGAGCTAGTCTTGTGCCGCAGCAAGCTAATTCAAATTATCAGCCAATGCAAAGTGCTCAATATCAGCAAAATCAAATGAACGATGTACAACAAACGCAGTTCATTCAGCAGAATACGCAAGCTTATCCTCAACCTGTTTATAGCAGTCAAAATACTTATGGACAGCAGGATTATTCAAATCAACAGTACTATAATCAGCAGGATTATTCGCAAAATCAGCCTACAGAATATTATGCTCCTGATTCTTTTAATCCTAATTTCGTAGCAGGTAATGTTGTGAGAAGCACGCCTATGAAACACAGCACAAAAATTATGCTTATTGTAATTGGCATTGTTATTGTGGTTCTTGGTATAGGTTATACAGTTATTCAACAGAATGTGTATTCTCCACAAGCAACAATTCAACGTTATGTGAAGTCTTTGCAAGAAGGCAATTTTGATGAAGCTAACAATATGACAGATTGGTCTTCTTCTAAAGTTCCAGAAAATTATCGTGCCTTACTTACAAGCGCAATAGGCAGAGCTTCCAAGAATCATATGTCTTACATGAGTGTTGATAGTGGCCCATACAATTCATTTAAGCTTTCTTACAAAATTGGCGATAGTGATGCTTCGGCGGTAATAAGCCTTGTACCAGCTGGCAAACAGTGGCTATTCTTTGACTCTTATAAAGTTCAATATCCACCATTTGGTCACATTACCATAACTGTGCCAAATGAAGTTGATAAAATAAAAGTTAATGATTCTGAAATAAATTTGTCTACTCTCAAAAAATCGCCGAAATATGACGGTGAAAGCTACAGTTCAGAATACGGTTATTCAGTATATACATCAGCTACAGAATATAGACTTCCAGTGTATCCTGGTGCTTACCATATTGAATCTGCAAAAAGTTCGCAACTGTGGACCACAAATTCTGCTGACGCGTCAATTAGCGAAAAAGATAGTTCGGAATCTGCAAGTTTAGAGTTAGAAGCTACAGAAACATTAAAGGATGAGCTTACTAAGGCTATTCAAAAGCATGTCGATAAATGTGTAGCGTCAACTGAAACTGATGTTCCAGAGAGTTGTAGATTTGCAAGCTTTAGTTACTATACCAGCTATAAATATGACAATATTAAGCGTAGTGTTAATAGCACTCCTATGTTGGATCAAGTTAACATGTCGTCAGGAACTTTTCAGAGCGATGAGGTTGGTGTAGACATTACTTATCGCTATAAGGACGATGATGATGATAGCGATTGGAGAGACTCGCACACTAGAAATAGTGGTTATGTTTATGGAAAGTTTAGTATTAAAGATAATAAGCTAGTAATAGATTTTAATCAAGACTAAACCTAACGAAATGTGCAAAATTTAAAGGCGCATTAAATACGAATAAAAGTTTCCCTCTACAATTTGTTTTGCAGAGGGAAACTTTTTTATAACGTAGATTTGCGCACTGGTAGATTTGCGCATTGTAAAGTATGACACTAAACGCATTTTTCAGTATGGATATGTTATACTGGTAATCCGTATATTTAAAGGTTGATATACAAGCAATTTTCAATGAAGAAAGGTAGTCGATGACGTTTATCTCTCGTGCAATACGCTACATTCTGAGGAAACGAATAAAAACAGCAATAGTTTTCATTATTGTATTTCTTATTTCGACATTGTTATTTTCTACTTCTGCAGTTTCAAATGCTGCAGGTAGAGAAGGAGAAAAAGTTGAAGCGCAAGCAGAGTCTAGTTTTGTGCTCGCAAATAACCCTCAAATAAACCCTGGAACTCCTAGAGGAGCTGGAACTGTAAAACCTAAAGATGTACAGGCAATTGCAAAGTTAAATGGAATTGCTTCCTACGTTGTTCGACAAAATGTAACAGCGGATTTAGTTAATGCTAAAGCGGCAAGAATTCCAGGCGTACAAGAGTATGACAATAAGCGTGAACAGCAGTTTGGGAATGCCGTTAATATTGAAGGAACGAATGACTCTACTGGTTTAAATACTTTTAAAACAAAAGCAATAACTATGTCTAAAGGCAAGCATCTTATTGCTAACAACGTTCATGCATCACTAATTCATGAAGATCTCGCTAAAGCTAACGGATTACATGTAGGAGATACTCTTACACTTCGCGCTAATCCTTACGATGCTGACAATATTCAACAATCAACAGCAACAGTAAAAACTCGTATTGTTGGAATTTATGCCGGAGCAAATAAGCGTCAAGTCGCAACTAGGGCGGAATTGACAGCTAATACCGTGTATACGGATTTGCAAACTACTCGCGAATTATATAAATATAAGCCTGGAAAAGAAATATATCAGGATGCAAGTTTTAGAATAAAGCGCGGCGAGGATGCGGATAATATTATGTCTCAAGCTGCGAAATTGCCTATTGATTTACAAAACTATCAACTAACTCGTGACGATCAGTTCGTTTCTGGTTTGTTGAAAGCAGCAAAGGGAGTGCGCTCAATAATGACTGTTACAACAATTGCTGTTGTATCATTCGCTATTATTGCTTTGGCATTAGTGCTTTTGCTGTGGATGAATGAGCGACGTAATGAAATTGGTGTGTTTGTTGCAATTGGCACTGGCAAATTATCTATAGTTGGTCAATATCTTGCTGAGATTGTGCTTATTTCAATACCTTCGTTGATTGTGGGTTACCTTTTTGCAAAAGTTATAGCTCCGTTGATGGCTAATGTTGCTCTTGGCTCTGTGCAATCATCAGCCGCCCGTGAATTGAGTAATATGGGTCAAGCTGGTGGAAATCTTGAATCAACTTTGGCAACAAAAACTTTGGAAACACTTAGCGTACAAGTAGACGCTCAGTGTTTTGTCGGAGTTTCTACAATTGTTGGTGCAGTAATCGTTATTGCAGTTGTGTTGTCTTATTTGCCAATTATATGCAAATCTCCTCGTGAGCTCCTCGGATTGCAAAAGTAGAACCATGCTGTTTGGCGGCATAGTTTTCATAATTCGTCGTATGAAAGTTATTTGAAAAGTTAGTGAGTAACATTATGAATGGTGAAGTAATTTCTTTATGTGCTCGAGCGAAACTTGCAATATTGCGCAAACCTCGACGTAACGCAATAATTGTGCTGATTATGACTCTTGTTTTAAGTGCGCTAGTTTCACAAGCTGGTATCAGTGCTTCTGTTGAGGGTGCTAGGGATCGTATTCAATCCAGTATTGGCTTAGGTTTTACTGTACGAGCAAAAACTCGAGGTGAAACTCTTCCAGAGCAAAGTAATGCAAATTCTAATTCTGCTACTGCTACATCTAGTTCCTCAATTCCTCAAGATTTGGGCGCAAATGAAGGAATTGACTCTAGTCAAATTCGTAAATTTGCTGCGATTTCGAGCGTAAAAACTGTAGTGGAAGAGCGCGATGTTTTAGCTGTGCCTGTTGGAAAGCAACTTGTGCTTCCTGCGCAGGGTCCAAGACTAGACGATGATGTTTTGGCTCATGCTGCCGGAATTACTGGCACAACAGATTCTCGATTATCTCAAGGTTTTCAAGAAGGATTGTACCGTTTAGAACAGGGTGAGCATATTACTAATCGTTCTTCTGGTAGAGCAATAGTGCATCGTGATTTTGCTAAGAAGAATAATCTTAAGATTGGTTCTACTATAATTCTTAAGCAAGGGTTTAATGTAAAAGTTCGCGTTGTTGGCATTTTTGCCGGCAAATTGCAAACTAAAGGAGCGCTTCCTTCGGATACGTCAGAAAACCGCATATTTACTGACTTAAGTTCTGCGTTGTCTTTGGCGGGTTCTTCTAATCGAAGTGTTTTGCGTTGTGTTGTTGAGCGTTCTGATTTATTAGCTAGTGCAATACGGGAGGCTAAAAGTATTGCTGGCAAGTGGGCAGATGTAGAGCAGAATGCTTCGCAATTGTCTGATGTAATAAGCTCGGTTAACTCTGTGCAACAACTTGTGCGAATGATTTTTGTGGCACTAAGTTTTGTTGGTATTTTAGTGCTTGGACTTGTATTAGTGTTCTGGGTTAGAGGACGTATGCACGAGATTGGCGTACTTATGTCTATCGGATTATCTAGAGCAATAATAGTTAGTCAATTGCTTGTTGAAATAGCGATACTCAACATTGTGTCATTCGTCATTTCGTTAGGCTTCGGTGCTGCTTTTTCTGGCGTTATTGGTTCTGCGATTTTGCATAGTGCTGATTCGTCATTTATTGCGGATGGTATGCCAGTATTGCCATTGCTGCAAACTCTTGCTGCTTTTGTTATTGGTTTGCTTATTTCAATAGTCGCATTACTTGTTGCAGTGCTGCCAATATTAATAAAGAAGCCTCGGAAAATACTGAGTGCCATGAGTTAGCAGAAATGTAGTTGCGTATGCGAATTTTCTACTAAAAGCGCAATCGCATAAATGGAACAAATCGTATAAATCATATTTAAATTATGTAAAAATAAGGAGCTTATTATGTCGGCTTTATTGCAATTAAAAAATGTGAAGTACACTTACGGACCTGCAAATATTGCGGTACTAAATGACGTGAATGCAGATTTCGAAATTGGCAAAATGTACAGTATCATGGGAGCTTCTGGAGCAGGAAAGTCTACTATGCTCTCACTTTTAGCTGGATTAGATACTCCTTATAAAGGTGAAGTATTGTTCAATGGTGAGGATATTGCAAAAACAGGATATGTTGAGCATCGCAAAAAACATATTTCACTTGTTTTCCAGAATTTTAATCTTATTGACTATTTGACGCCATTAGAAAATTTGCGATTAGTAAATTCACATGCTGATGTTCAAGTGCTAATAGATCTTGGGTTAACTGAAGAAGAAGCAAATCGTAACGTCACTAAACTTTCTGGTGGCCAACAGCAGCGTGTTGCAATTGGACGAGCTTTAGTATCTTCTGCGCCGGTAATTTTAGCTGATGAGCCTACTGGAAGTCTTGACCCTGCAACAACTAAAGAAGTTATTGCAATATTAAAAAAAGCTGCTAGAGAGCATGGCAAATGTGTGATTGTTGTTACTCATGATTCGAAGGTCGCATCTCAAGCTGATGTAAAATACGTGCTAAAAAATAAACAGCTAACGCGACAATCTGCTTGAGCGCACGAACCGGCGAGTTTCGGACACTCGTGCAGTTGGCGCGCTGCGTTATGGTCTCTTAATCCTGTTATTCGGACACGCGTGCAGTCGTCGTGCTGCGCGCGTAACGCATGTTTCCGTTTTTTCGTTAATGGCGCAGATTGCGCTCGCTTACGAAACTCGCTTAAGTTGGAAGTCCACTGGACTTCCAACTTAAGCGAGTTTCCGCTCCGAGTTGCCTTCGCGCGTTAAATCGCAGCGCTCAGGCAGGTCGTCGCGCAAAACAATAAGCCGACTCTGCGAAATCGTAGAGCCGGCTTATTGGCTAGAAGAACTTAACTACAAATCAGATGTGGAAGTAAAGCTCATACTCGAGTGGAGTTGGAGCCAAGCGCGCCATATCCATTTCCTCATGCTTCAAATTCAGCCAAGTTTCAATCAAGTCGCTAGTAAATACGTCGCCTTGCATAAGGAAGTCGTGATCCTCTTCCAAAGCTTGCAAAGCCTCACCAAGTGAAGAAGGAACTTGCTTAATGCCGTCATGCTCCTCTGGAGGAAGCTCGTACAAATCTTTATCAACAGGGGCAGGAGGCTCAATATGGTTAACAACACCATCCAAACCTGCCATAAGCTGAGCGGAGAATGCTAAGAATGGGTTGCATGAAGGATCCGGTGCACGGAACTCAATTCGCTTAGCAGCAGGTTCCGTACCAGCAAGAGGAATACGAATAGCTGCAGAACGGTTACGAGCAGAGTAAACCAAGTTGACTGGAGCTTCGTATCCTGGAACCAAGCGATGGTAAGAGTTAAGCGAAGGATTCGTAAATGCAAGCACAGAAGAAGCGTGCTTAATCAAGCCGCCAATGTACCAACGTGCAATATCAGAAAGTTGAGCGTAGCCAGTTTCCGCATAGAACAATGGCTTGCCATCCTTCCAAAGCGACTGATGGCAGTGCATGCCGGTGCCGTTATCTCCAGCAATTGGCTTTGGCATAAATGTTGCAGCCTTACCAGCTAAAGCAGCAGTTTCATGAACCACATACTTGTACTTCATCAAATCGTCGCCAGCATGAACAAGCGTATTGTAACGGTAGTTGATTTCCTGCTGACCTGCACCGCCGACTTCGTGGTGAGAACGCTCAAGAATCAAGCCGACCTTTTGCAAATTGCAAACCATGTCATCGCGCAAATCCTGATTGTGATCTACTGGTGGCACAGGGAAGTAGCCGTGCTTTACGCGATTCTTGAAACCAATATTGTTGCTGCCGTCATCCTCAGTGTCGATGCCAGAATTCCAAGGAGCTTCGTTAGAATCAACCTCATAGAAGGAGCGTTGCATGTCGTTAGCAAAACGCACCTTATCAAAGATGAAGAACTCAGCTTCAGGGGCAAAGCTTGCAGTGTCAGCAATGCCAGTTGACTTCAAATAGGACTCTGCTTTAATAGCGACCTGACGAGGATCCCTAGAATATGGCTCATCTGTTACAGGGTCAACAATAGAGAAAGCAACATTCAGAGTCTTATGCTTACGGAATGGGTCAATATAAGCAGTGTCAACATCTGGAATAAGCTTCATATCTGATTCGTTAATAGCCTGGAAGCCTTGCATTGAAGAACCATCGAACGCCATTCCATCAGTGAAAGCACTGTGCAAGAACTCGTCAGCAGGAACAGTAAAGTGCTGCTGAACGCCAATTAAATCAGTAAATCGTACGGATACGTATTCAATGCCTTCCTTTTCAATGAGGGCTGCGGCATCTTCTTTAGTTTGCAAAGTGGTCATGGCCACCATTCCTTTCTTAAAAAACCCAGTAATGAGTTTATGACTATGAATGCCATTTTGGATTTCAGCGACTCGAATATCTCGTTACGTTTGTGTTACATAATGTTACGTGTAGTTGCGTAGATGCGAATAATGTAATACTACATGCCGCTAATTCGCATTCATCAGTTCGCGCAGTTACAATAGTACCTATGAATTACCAAGAGCAAGAAATGCATGAATATAAGATGCATGAGCATATTAAGGAAAGTGAAAATAAGCTAGATTTAGCTTCACTTTTCCCAGCCAAAGGCGATGATAGAAGGCCGCCAGATTGGCTAGGTCGTGCACTTATTTACGTTGCAATTGTTACTTTTGTGTCCATCTTCCTATGGTTCGCTTGGAATAGCATTTCATTCATTGTTTTCGATGTTGTGATTTCTATTTTTATTGCGCTCGCAATGGAACCGCTTGTTGTTCGGTTAATTAAGCATGGTTGGAGGCGAGGAGTTGCTTCTGGCTTTACGCTAACGGGCTTGCTTGTTGTAATTAGCTTGCTACTTGCTTTGTTTGGTAATTTATTTGCTCAGCAGGTTGTTTCAATGGTTATGGGCTTGCCTGATTTATACAATCAATTTGCAAATTTTGTGCTTCACTATACCGGTTTTAAAATGCCTAATATTGAGCAGCTTGGCATGGAAATTTTGAAGCATGTGCAAACATCTTGGGTTGTTGATTTTGCTGGCCAAGCACTTAACACAACATGGGGATTGATGACTGTTCTGCTTGATTTGCTTACCATTATTATGGTTACGTATTACATTTCTGCAGCAGGTCCGGCTATGCGTCGTAGCATGTGCCGTTGGATGAATCCGCAAGCTCAGCGTCGTTTCCTATTTATTTGGTCAGTTGTTCAAGAGCAGATTTCGAGCTTCTTATTTTCGCGAATTATTTTGGCAGCGATTAACGCAGTGGGTACCGCAATTTTCCTTATTGTGATGAATATACCGTATTGGCTTCCGCTATCCTTATTCTGCGGAATTGTTTCGCAGTTTGTGCCTACAATTGGTGGCTATTTGGGTGGAGCTTTGCCTATCTTGGTTGCGTGGGGTTCCAATGGTTTTGGTGCGGCTGTTGCAACATTAATTTTTATTACGATTTATCAGCAAATTGAGAACATGGTTATTTCGCCGAAGATTTCCGAAAAGACTATGGATCTGAATCCTGCAGTAGCTTTTATTTCAGTTCTTGTAATGGGCGCTGTATTTGGTGCTCTTGGAGCATTTTTGGCTTTGCCTGTGACTGCAAGTTTGCAAGCAATTTTTAGAGTATGCACGAAGCAATATAGTTTAGTTTCTTCTCCGCTTATGAACGATCCTCACCCTGATCACACTTCTATTATTGTTCGTTGCGTTGAGGCGATTGGCCGTAAGTTCATGAATCCAATGAGTGAAAGTGTTCATCGTGTAATGAAAGGCACAAGCTCTCGCATTTCTCTGAACGAGGATATTTTATATTGGTATAAGCAAGCTTATGTGTCAGATTCTGACGATGCGAATAGTAGCAAAGTTTCCTCTAACGATTCTGATCAAACTGATGTATTGGCAACAATGCCAATTTCGCGCGAAATATTAGATGCCGTAAATAAAGATATTGCAAAGCGTAAAGTAGATTCTGAAAATAAGGATTCTCCTAAAGCAAAATTGCAAGTAGGCGAGTCTAAAATAGTAAACAATACAAACAATACAAAAAATAGTAAAAGTAACGTAAAAAATAATCCACGGAGCGGATGGAAGCGATGATTCTTCTATCAATATTTGATGTACTAGTAATACTTATTGGCATAAGCGGTGTTGTGTATCAAGGTGTTTGTGCCGTTGCATCTTTATTCGCTAAGCCTATTGTTTTTCCTGAAGCGCCAATGGATAAGCATTATGCTGTGCTTATTTCTGCGCGCAATGAGGAAGCTGTTATAGGTAATCTTATTCATTGCATTCAAACTCAAACATATAGACAAGATTTTATTGATATTTGGCTTGTTGCAGATAATTGCACTGATTCTACTGCGCAAGTTGGTCGCAATTGCGGATGCAACGTAATTGAACGTTTTGATAAAGAGCATATTGGTAAAGGTTATGCGCTCAGCTATCTCCTCGATCATATTATGAAAATTGGTGCGGATAAAGTTTATGACGCGTACTTTGTTTTCGATGCAGACAATAAACTTGATCCGCATTATTTTGAGGAAATGAATAAAGGTTTCCACGCAGGATATCAAATTTTAACTAGCTACCGTAATTCCGTGAATCTTTCAGATAATTGGGTTTCTTCCGGCTCTGCACTTTGGTTTATTCGAGAATCGCGATTTACTAACAACTCGCGAATGCTATTCGGTTCAAGTTGCCATGCTGGTGGAACTGGATTCATGTTCTCGCGTGAGATTATGCACAGAAATAGCGGATGGAAATTCCATCTTCTTACTGAGGATCTTGAATTTACTATGGACGCTATTCTTCACGGAGACAAAGTTGGATATTGCGGTTCTGCAGTATTATATGACGAACAGCCTGTGTCGTTTAGGCAGAGCTGGAGGCAGCGCCTTCGTTGGAGCAAGGGATTCTTGCAGGTATTTCGTTACTATGGAGCAGCTCTTATTCGACATGGTATTCGCGAAAGAGATTTTTCGTCGGTTGATTTTACGCTTATGCTTTTCCCGTTTATGGTTTTAGCTGTTGCAAGAATAATACTTGGTTTTATTTTTGCTGCATTTGGATTTGTAACATGGATGAGTCAAATCTCTTCAATGATTAATTTCATTACCACTACTGTTACAAGCGTTTTAGGTATGATGATATTTGTGTCACTCACTATTTTGGTTGAACACGATAAGCTTGGGGCCACGAATAAGGAGCTGTTTGCGTACGCTCTTAGCTTCCCGATTTTTATGCTTTCGTACGTGCCTATTGCGTTCCAAGCTATTTTCTCAAAGAGCGAGTGGAAGCCGATTCAGCATACCGGTCGCTGAGTGAAAGAATGAAATTCTATAGTGTGGAGCGAGTTTTGGGGGATTTTTCTCCTCGCGCGTCCCGTCCTTCAGTCGCTTTGACTGTTAAAGGCGTTTATTGTGTTCGCCTTTCTTTAAAGAATGTTGCTCCATCAGTCCTCTTTTAGCGCTCGTAGAGAAATCCCCCAAACTCTGCGTGCTAACCATTAATAACCTCATCTTATCGCAGAGATTTTTCGATTTTTCTTCTTCGCTTGACGAATCAGCAGCCTACGGCTCTGACGTTCGCCGCGCTCAGTGCGAAAAATCTCAAATCTCTACCACACGAATATTAGTACAGTGAAGGTAGCGTACGGAACAGTGATCTGGTGTGATGGTAGGAGGATTTGGGGTGGTGAGTGCGGCGGCTGATGGCGTTGTGATTGCGCAAAGATTGCGAGTATGAGATAATAGAAACCTCTATGTAAACGCTTGCTTGCGTAGCATTGTGGCGCGATGCGTGCGTTTATCTGTATACTGCGAGGTTCTTATGGTAGATTCTATTCCGTCTGAATATCCGTCCGGAAATGCTTTTGCTAGCAGCGTTCCGGTTTTTGGCGCAAACACTTATTCGAGTGATGCTAGCGATAGCAATGCAGATGTTCCAGCGGTTTCTATTCGCGGATTTGTTAAGACTTTTGGCAAGAAAGTTGCTGTAGATAATCTTTCGTTGAGCATTCCAGCAGGCTCTTTCTACGGATTGGTAGGTCCGAACGGTGCCGGCAAAACCACTACGATTAAAATGCTTACGGGCTTGCTTATGCCGGATGCTGGCTCAGCTTCGATCTTTGGCAATGACGTTTGGAGCGATGTAAATAGTGCTAAGCGCGCAATCGGTTTAATGCCTCAAGCAGATGAGATTTTTAAGACAATTACTGGTTTGCAGCTTTTAACTTACGCTGGCATGCTTCGCGATATGAGTCGCGCGGAATCCGTAAAGCGCGCGAACGACTTGCTTTCTGCTTTCGACTTAACAGAAGCTGCAAACACCATGGTTTCTGACTATTCAACTGGTATGACTAAGAAGATTTGCCTTGCAACAGCTATGATCCATAGCCCTCGCGTACTTGTGCTCGATGAGCCTTTTGAGGCAGTGGACCCTGTTTCTAGCGCAAATTTGAAGGATATTCTCGCCGAGTATGTTTCTACTGGCGGTACGGTTATTATTTCTTCGCACGTTATGGAATTGGTTGAAAAAATGTGCTCGCACGTGGCGATTATTAACGAAGGTCATGTTGCAGCTTCTGGCACTCTTGCAGAAGTGGCTCAGGGCAAAGATCTTGAAGATCGCTTTATGGAGCTTGTTGGTGGACGTCACGCAGCTGCGCGAATCGACTGGCTTAACGGCGGCAAGTCTGATAACGCTGCTGTCGCTTCTACCGAGTCTGCTAATCTCAATGCCTAATAAGGATGGCCGTAATGTCTATGATTTTTACCATGGTTCGCCTTCGCTGGGTGCTTACTTTTTCCGTTATGCGAAAGTCGATTTGGCAAAAAATCGGCTTTGGTATAGTCATTGTTTTTGGACTTGCGATTATATGCGCTCTTGGTTTTGCGGGCTGGCAAGCAGGAAAGTATCTTAATCCAGGAATGCTTGCAGATACTAAAAATTGGCAGGAATTTCAGTTCGCTCCAATAATGGTTGCGTCGATTGTGTCAATTTTTACGCTGTTTATAAACCTATTTATGTTCGGCAGTGACACAACACTAAAGTCGCGTAGTTTTGCGCTTTACGGCATTCCCTACGTAAAGCAGCAAGCTGGTATGCTTCTTGGCTCCCTTTTTGGAGCGCTTTCTATAAGCTGCACAATCGCGCTTGCTTTGTGGTCTTTAGCGTACAGAAACTTTGGGATTGTGCCGGTTTTAGTAAGCGTAATTGCAGCTCCGCTTTACGTTGCAACAATCGTGTCTTTAAGCAAAATGCTTATTGAGCTTTTGGATACTATTTTAATAAACAAGCGTTCAAGAAACATTTTTTACTTTGCTATTTTCGTAGCGTATATGATTTTTGTTTCCACTATGAATATTGGTAACAAAAGTCCAAGAGGAATTGTGTTTGGCTTAGGTTTTTGCTCTGCGTCCGCTTTTACTCCATTAAGTGCTGCTATGGCTTTGCCTCTTGACGCCATTAATGGCAATTGGCTTGCGCTTGTTATTCGCTTCTTTATTTGCGTACTAACGATTGCTGCTTGCTTTGCAATCTCTGTATTTTGCGCAAAATTAGAGCCAAAGCTACTTCGCGGTGAGCAAAAAACAGTTGTTAAAACTAAGGGAATCGGCTTCTTTGCAGCAGTTCCAGACAACACAGTTGGTGCGATTATTGCGCGAATTATTAGCGTTATGAGAAGAGATATGCGTCAACTATTTTTGCTTCTTACGCCGCTTTTTATTCTGATAGTTGCAGGAGGAACTAGTTTTAATGCTAAAGGATTTGGTTCTATAGCACAGGACATAGGCGTTTCTAGCTGGCTTATGTATGCTGCTTTGCTTATGGGCATGGTTGTTGGAAACAATATTGCATACGATGGCACAGCTTTTACTATGCACGCGATTATTGGAGTAAAAGGTTTGCACGATCGTTTAGCGCACGCAATAGTTTGGTCCGTGATTTGCGCTGTGTACTTTGCAATTCTTGGAATAGGGGTTTACGCTTTCCTTTTCTTTGTAGCAAATGTTAAGCAAAATATGAATGCAGTTATGTTCCAAACTCTTTCTCCAATTGGAGTAGCTTTTGCGACCATAGGCATTGGCTTAATTTCTTCGTGCATAGCAATGTACCCTGTAGCGTCAATCGAAAAGCCATTTTCTAGGCCGCAAGGTTCTGCAGGCGCTAGATCTTTTGCTCCAATAGGTTTTTCGCTTCTTTCTGCAGTATGCATGATTCCGTCTATTGCTGCAGCTATGACGTTTTTGGCTATTAACACGAATCTTTTGTGGATTGCATGCATTCTGTTCGTAGTAAACGGATTTGTTGTGTTGGTTGTTGGCGTAATTCTTGGCGGCAAAGTGATGGATAAGCGCATGATTCGCATTGTAGAAAACTTGCGCAGATTTGCGTCGATTACTGCGTAACTTATGCACGCTTTGTTGCAAGCGCAATGTATAGTTAAGCGCGGTATTTGCAATCGATTTAAAGGTGTGCTCGCATGGAAAGTAGTAAAGGCTCAAACGATGCCTTAAATACTCCTAATGCGAGCACGCCAACGCAAAGCGGCGAACCCAACAAAAGTATTAAACCTAAACCAAGTATTAAACCTAAACCAAGTATCGAGCCTAAAGCAAGTAGTGAATCTAAACCAAGTAGCACACAGAAGAAAAGTAAATACGCTGCTATGGTTTTAAGAAGCCAATATCCTTCTCGTTGGCGATTACTTATTGCATTTATAGCAGTTATAGTTAGTGCAGCAATTATTTTTACTTATTTTTTGCTTGACGTATACGATATTCTTCCCGGTCCTTTGACGTTACGAAAACAACATTATGCTGTAACTGTTTCTTCTCCTAAATCACTTTTGCGAGTTAATTCACTAGCTAAAGGCGTGACTTATGGTAAAGAAATAAATCATTCGCAAGCTCAAAAACTTATTGACGAGTTGGTTTCCGATGCTTCTATGAGTAGCAGCACTTCAGCAGTAATTATGGATGCTAATGGGCGAGTAGTTGCTTCACATGAGCCAAATGCTTTAAGAGAGCCAGCATCAACGCTTAAAACTTTAACTGCTAGCGTGGCTTCTCGCACTCTTGACATGGGTTCAACTCTTGATACTCAAGTATTTTTGTTGCCTAAAACAGGCGGTGAACCAGAACGAGCTTCTAGTGCGAATGCTAGAAAGCTTGTGCTTCGCGGCAATGGTGACATGCTTCTTGGCGTTGGAGAAAACGATTGGAACCATGTTAATGGCAGAGCAGGCTTAACGACATTAGCGAGAAGAACAGCCAACGCTTTGAAACTTGAAAATATTCGCACAGTTTCTTTAGCTGTTGATGACTCATTGTTTGGCGCAAAACGTGCTCCGGATTTGATTTATGAAACAGATGTTGAACGACGCTTTTATGCTCAAACGTCATCTTTGGCTATAGATGATGCTCGTCAGCGTGACCTTTCAGTGCAAGGTGTTGACGCTGATGCTATGACAGATTTTCCGCTTTCTGATCCTCATCCTGCTTTAAGTGCTGGTCGTGTTTTTGCTAAATTATTAAGCAAACAAGGAATAGTTATAAGTAATTATTCTAATAAAACCACTTCTGACGAAAAAAATTCCGCTTCAGACTCGTCTGCAGATGATTCTTCTGAAAATAACAAAGATTCTGAAAATGAAAATAAATCTGCACAATCTGAAAATTTTGTAATACCAGTAAGCGAAACTAAATCGTTAATATCATCTAATTCGCGTTTAATTGCACAAGTTTCTTCTGCACCTTTAAACGAAATAATGGCATATACGCTTCGTATTTCAGACAATACATTGGCGGAAGAGTTTGGTCGTTTGACTGCGCTTGCAACTCACAAATCCAACTCTCCGGAGGGTGCAGTTCAGGCAGTAAAAGAAGGATTACGCAAGCTCAATATCGATATACGTGGTTTGCATATGTCTGATTGCTCAGGCTTGTCTCCAAAATCAAGGTTGCGCGCAACAACGCTAGCTCAAGTACAAGTGCTTAATATTAAAGCCGATTCTGGAGGTGCTGCAGCTGCTGAAGGATTGTCTCTTCCTGGTTTAGTTGGAACAGCAAGAAAGCGTTTAGCGGATGAATCTTCTGCCGGCATGCTTCGCGTAAAGACTGGTTCTTTAAGTGAAGTTACTTCTATGGTTGGTAATGTATCTAGGAAAAGTGGTGGAGTGCTAACTTTCGCTGTTGTTGCGAACCAGCCAGCTGATATTTGGGGAGCATTCGTAGCGATTAATAAGTTTATGGCAGAATTGCCAAAACTATGATTTATGAGTTGCAATTTAGCGTTATCAGCGCGCTACACTAGAAGCTATGGTGTATTCTTCTCGCATACGCGCAGGAATTGGCGCAATCAAGCATTGTTTTGATGAACTTTCGTTGTGTGCTCAAGACGCGCGTTTTTCCGAACATGGCAACCACGCAACAGATGTTGATGCTCCTCTGGTTCTTATTGCGTGCTCTGGAGGTAGAGATTCTCTTGCACTTACAGCATTGAGCGTGATTGTGTGCGCAAGTAGAGGTATTCGTTGCGGTGTTGTAATAGTAGATCACCATTTGCAGCCGCACTCAACTGAAATTGCTAATATTGCGGCTAAGCATTGTTTGCAATCTGGAATAGACGAAAAGTACGTGTATATTCAATCTGTGAACGTCGAAGATTCTGGAGAAGGCGAAGAGTCTGCTGCAAGAAATGCTAGGTATCAAGCAATTATTGAGGTTGCTAAAAAGCAGCAAGCTGCAGCCGTGCTTTTAGCTCACACTGCAAATGATCAAGCAGAAACTGTAATGATGGGGCTAAAAGATTCTGCAGGTTTAGAAGCAGTTGCTGGCATGAAAGCAGTGACATTGCGTCAAAACGTGCTTTTTGCAAGGCCTCTTATTAAGCTTACTAGAGAAGATACTACTGGTATTTGCGAGGATTTAGGTATTTCATGGTGGGATGATCCTACAAATGGTGACGATATTTCGCAAAATGAGGAACTTTCAGAAAATTATCCATTGAGATCTCGAGTTAGACACACGTTAATGCCTTATATTTCGCGATTTTTTAATGCGAATATGGTTACTTTGCTTTCTCGCGGAGCTGAAATAGCTAGAGACGATCTTGACTATATTAATTCTCAAGTTGACGAAGCTAGTTCACAAGTGATGGAATTTGATAAAAATGCGAAAACTGTTAGGTTAAAAGCTGATAAATTAGCGCAATATCATCCATCAATTCGCAGACGAATTATAGTGCGTGCGTTAAGTGAGCTTGGTCTGCGTTTCTCGTCAAGTCACATATCTGCAGTGGACGAACTATGTACAAAATGGCATGGTCAGAAGCCTTTTTCATTGCCAAATTATTATGAAGCAACTCGACTCTCGCGCAATATCGTCATTCGCTTATGCAAAGATAGTGAACATGCAAATTGCAGATATACGAGATGACATCGACTATGAATTAATTAGCCACGAAGACCTTATGAAGCGTATTCGTGAAGTTGCTAAACAAGTAAGTGAAGATTACAAAAACCGTAATGTTTTGCTTGTTGCAGTTCTAAAAGGTGCTGTAAATACTCTTGCTGTATTTTCGCAAGAGTTAAGCGTTAATGCAGCAATGGACTTTATGAGCTTGTCTAGTTACGGCAGTGGCACTCAAACTAGCGGACAAATCACTGTTCGCGAAGATTTAAGTACTGATGTGCGTGGTCGAGATGTGCTTATTGTAGAAGACATTGTTGATTCCGGTCGCACGCTAGCTTGGCTTGTAGATGAGCTAAAAGGTCGTGGTGCTGCCAGTGTAAAAGTTTTTGCATTGCTCAGTAAGCCTGCACGTCGCGAAGTAGACGTACAAATCGACTACTCGGGCTTTGAAATTCCTGATGCATTTGTCGTTGGTTTCGGAATGGACTACGACGAACGCTACCGCAACCTCAATAGTATTGCGGTATTAAAGCCATCAGTGTATGGTGCTTGATTTTATAGATTCTATTCAGAATTTTTATATAAATTGAGGAGTTTGAAAGGAGCCTTATTACATGGGCGCTTCTCCTATGACACCGCAAGGCCCAATGGGCGGTCCTGGGCGTGGAAATAACGGAAATAATCCGTTTTTAAATCCACGCAACCCTAGGAATCAGCGAAACAACGGTCAGCAGGGCAAGAATAATAAAAATAACGAGAACAACCATAACAATCGTCGTTCCTTCTGGCAGTCGCCATGGACGTGGATTGTGCTTCTTGTGTTGCTTTCAGTTGTCGGATTCCAAATGTTTGTTCATAACGGATCGCAAACTATCGATACTCAGGATGGTATTGAGTTAGTGCGATCTCATAAAGCAAGTTATGTGGAAATTATTGACAATAAACAGTTAGTTAAGCTTACGCTTGATAGTCCGTTTAAGAAGTTCGATAAACGAAGTAAGCAAAATCGTGACTTTGGCAAGGATGTGCAATTCTACTACGCGTATGCACAAGGTAGGTCAATTGTACAAGAAGTCGAAAAGGCGAAGCCTTCTAACGGCTGGACTGCTAGCTTACAGTCATCTAGCATTATTTCGTATTTGATTACTTCGCTTGTTCCAATATTGTTCTTCCTTGGCATGATTTGGTTCATGTTTAGCAGAATAGGCGGTGCCGGCGGAAGTATGCTTGGCATGGGCGGCGGACGTGGCCGTGGCAAGCTACTCGAAGGTCAGACTCCTAAAACTAAGTTTGCTGACGTTGCTGGCGAACAAGCTGCTGTTGAAGAAGTTGAAGAAATTAAAGACTTCTTGAAGGACCCTTCGCGCTACAAGGCTTTGGGTGCTCGTATTCCGCGCGGTGTGCTGCTTTATGGTCCTCCAGGAACTGGTAAGACTTTGTTGGCTCGTGCTATTGCAGGCGAAGCTGGTGTGCCGTTCTATGCAATGGCTGGCTCTGACTTCGTGGAAATGTTCGTAGGCTTGGGCGCGTCTCGTGTTCGTGAACTTTTTGACGAAGCTAAGAAGAATGCTCCTGCAATCATCTTTATCGATGAGATTGATGCTGTTGGTCGTCGCCGCGGAAGTGGCATGACTGGCGGTCATGATGAGCGCGAGCAGACACTTAATCAGTTGCTTGTTGAGATGGATGGTTTCGACAACGATACTAATTTGATTATTATTGCTGCAACAAACCGTCCAGATGTGCTTGATTCCGCACTTCTTCGTCCTGGTCGTTTTGACCGTCAGGTGGCTGTTGAGGCTCCTGATTTGGAAGGTCGCGAGGCAATTTTGAAGGTTCACGCTAAGGGTAAGCCTTTTGTGCCGGATGTTGATCTTCATATGGTTGCTGTGCGCACTCCTGGTTTTACTGGTGCAGACTTAGCTAACGTGCTTAACGAAGCTGCGTTGCTTTGCGCTCGATCTGGTGCTCAATATATCGATAATCGCGCTATTGATGAGGCAATTGATCGTGTTCAAGCAGGACCTCGACGTAAGTCTAAGGGCATGGCTTTGGATGAATTGCGTAACACTGCTTACCATGAGGGCGGTCATGCTCTTGTTGCTGCTGCGCTGCACCACACGGATCCTGTTACTAAAGTAACGATTTTGCCGCGAGGTCACGCACTTGGATACACTGCTGTGATGCCAACAAGCGACCGTTACTCGCAGTCTCGCAACGAATTGCTGGATCAAATGGCATATGCTATGGGTGGACGCACAGCCGAGGAAGTTGTGTTCCACGATCCAACAACTGGTGCTTCTAACGACATTGAGAAAGCTACTGCCATTGCTCGTAAGATGGTTGTTGAATATGGTTTCTCAGCAAAGCTTGGAGCTGTTAAGTGGATGGATACTGACGAAGATTCTTCTGGTTCACTCGATTCTTTGCAACCTCGCAAGTTCTCGAATCGTACTGCTGAAGTAATCGATGAAGAAGTTCATAAGCTTATCGAAACTGCTCATACTGAAGCGTGGGAGATTATTAACAATAATCGTGACGTATTGGATGAGCTGGTTCGTCAGTTGCTCGCTAAGGAAACTCTTAACGAGAAGGAACTTAAGGAAATCTTCAGTAAGATTCGTAAGGCTCCTGAGCGTACTCTTTGGCTTTCGGACGATAGAAGACCAGATTCTGATCTTCCCCCTGTTGAAATTCCAGAAAGTTTGAAGCGCAACGTTGAAGGTAAGAATGAGCAGACTGAAGCTTCTGAACTTTCTGAATCTTCCAATAATGCAACTTCACAAAACCAGCAGTCTGATCAGATGCCTGTTGATACGTCTATTCAAACTCCTGCACCTGCTCCTCGAACTGTTATTGGAACTGTTAAACCACCTGTTAATCCGCCTACTAATCAAAATGACGGTACTCAATTTGGTGCTTAATAGTGTAAATGCAGTGCTAAAAAGCAGATAAAATAAAGTTATTAATAAACGCTGATAACAATATAATTTATTGCTGTCAGCGTTTATTTTTATTTTTCTAAGAATTTAATAATAAAAATTAGTGCTATATGCAAAAAATTACGCATGTTGATTTATATCGAGTACAATATATCAAAATATTAGTTTTGCGTATTATAGGTAAGAGTAATAAAAGATAAATAAACGAATAATTGAAATTTTAAATTGTTTTTATTAGAGAGTAGAAGATGAAATTATGAATACGACCATAAGTTTGAAGGGTATTCGCCCAAGCGGTGACTCAATAGTCATTGGATTATATTCTTCTATTTACATAGATGCTGTTTTAAAAGTTAATTTGAGTAATGCATTAGACGGAGATGAGACTAACGCAATAGATATTCCTCAAATTGCTGAGCGTCTTGCTTTTATGCTTAAACGTTGCGAAAAAGATAGCGAGATTGAGGAGCATCCTGCTATAGCTTTAGAACTTATTGCTAAATCTGTTTTAAATTCTGCTATGCACACTTGGCAAATTAGTGAGGCTGATATTACTGTTCATGCTGCTTTAAGAAGCGAATATTACGGCATGAAAAGCACTGTTGACGATGTTTGTGTTACTTTGAATAGCGTTTCTAGAGAAGAGTTAAATTATTCGGAACGGCGTGTAGTTCCTGAGTCTCTTGCGCATGTTGCTGTTCGCAGTGGAAGCGTACCGGTTGACGATCTTGAGGAAGGCGAAATAGCAGATTACTACCGTTCTCTTATTGAGGAAGATAGAAAAGAAAAGCAACGCAAAGAAGATGAAGACGCTGTTGCAGCTGCTAAAGCTGCTGTTGATATTGCAAATTCTTTCGCAGATGATTATGAAAATAATGGAGATTCACAGTGCTCTTGTGGCGATGAATCTAAAAGTGTCAATTATGGCAATGAGCTTGTTAAAAGAGAAACTAAGTCTCCTTTGTTCCGCATATGTCCAACTCCGTTACAAACAACTGCAGTGATTTCTATGAAGGGTGTCGCGAAACAAGACACGCGTTCTGCTATGCTGAGAATAGTTGCAATGCTCGAGCAGGATAGAGAATCTCGCGTTGACGGTGTATCGGCATTATATGTTGCCAATATGCTTGATGCTGATTATTACGCGGCTGTATTTATTCTGTCTTCGGGTGGTGACGAGTATGAGCTGCTTCGCTTGCTTCGCGCTGTTGCTACTTTGTATAAAGATAAAGTGACTGTGCGAGTGTTGGGTACGCGTTCATATGGTGCTTCTGCTGCTGACACAAGAACTGTTGATGCAGAAAAATTGCCACAACAACTAGCGGAAATGGTGACGGTTGACCCTAAGGCGCCTGAACTTATGCCGTGGATGCAGATAGAGTCGGATGCTGCTTTGGACGATAACTCAGTTTCGTACTCATTAGCGTTTGCTTTTGATGCTCAAACTGTTGGGGTATACTCAGAGCAATGGCTTATAGGGGATGGTTGTTAATGAAAGCGTATCGCACACCTTGGTGGTATCTGGTACTAGGGTTACTGTTTGGCTTTGTGCTGGGCGCATTTCTAGTGTCGTCAACAGAGTCTAGTGCTATGTCGTTAGCAGGAGCTCCGTGGGTTGTTGTTGCAATTATGGTGATTGCTGGCTTAATAACTTTTGTTATGGCATTGCAAACTCATCAAAGTGTTGCCAACAACAAAGATAAGAATAAGAAGCATGTAAGTTCTCAATTTGCTGTTGCGGCTCTTATGCTGTCGAAGGCATTGGGAATGGCAGGTGCTATTTTGTCTGGCTGGTATGTTGGGCAATTGTTAATGAGTTTGCCACACAGTGAGATAATTCTGTATAACTCTGTTGTGCGTGAATGCTCTATTGCTGGCTTGGTGTGCTTTATTGACATGGTTGTTGGCATTTTAGGCGAGTGGCTCTGCCAGATTCCGCCTGAAGATGATTCTGAGTCTGTCAATAAGTCAAATCGTACGCCAGCAACATGCTAGTATTTGCTAGGCTCGTATTTACTAGCTATTAGTTTGCGTAGTTTTATGTAAGTTGCATCTTGCTTGAATTAAGTAGGTAAAAGTATTAAACGCTTTTGACGCAAGTTGCAACAAACGCTGGAATTTCAACGTTTGTAAGGATGGTATATTACTTTGGCTGAATTTATCTATCAGATGATTAAGGCGCGTAAATCGTATGGAGATCGTGTAATTCTCGACGATGTTACTTTAAGCTTCCTTCCGGGCGCAAAAATTGGTGTTGTGGGTCCGAACGGCATGGGTAAGTCGACGCTGCTGAAAATTATGGCCGGTTTGGAAAATGTGACCAACGGTGAAGCTTCTTTGACTCCTGGCTATACGGTAGGTATTTTGCAGCAGGAACCACCTCTTGATGACACTAAGACGGTTGGCGAAAACATTAAGATGGCTTTTGGTGAGATTGCGCAAAAAGTGGCGCGTTTTAACCAAATCGGCGAAGAAATGGCTAATCCAGACGCTGATTTTGATGCGTTAATGGAAGAAATGGGTAAGCTTCAGACTGAAATTGACGCTGCAAACGGTTGGGATTTGGATTCGCAGCTTGAGCAAGCTATGGACGCTTTGCAATGCCCAGACCCGGATTCTCCTGTTTCTGTGTGCTCTGGTGGTGAAAGGCGTCGAGTGGCATTGTGTAAGCTTCTTCTTGAAGCTCCAGATTTGCTACTTTTGGACGAGCCTACTAACCATTTGGATGCGGAATCTATTTTGTGGCTTGAACAGTTCTTGCACAAGTACGAGGGTGCTGTCATTGCTGTTACGCACGATCGCTACTTTATGGATAATGTTGCAGAGTGGATTTGCGAAGTTGACCGTGGTCAGCTTTATCCATATAAGGGCAATTACTCAACGTATTTGGAAACTAAAGCAAAGCGTATGGAAATCCAGGGTGCCAAGGATGCTAAGCTTGCTAAGCGTTTGAAAAATGAGCTTGATTGGGTGCGCAGCTCGCCGAAGGCGCGTCAGGCTAAGAACAAGGCTCGTTTGGAACGTTACGACCAAATGGAGCAAGAGGCACGTAATTCCAAGAAGCTTGATTTCTCTGAAATTCAAATTCCAGCAGGTCCACGTTTGGGCTCGCAAGTTTTGGAAGCAAAGCATATTCACAAGGCTTTTGGCGACCGTGTGCTAATCGACGACTTGTCGTTTACTTTGCCTCGTAACGGTATTGTTGGCGTGATTGGTCCAAACGGCGTTGGTAAATCTACGCTGTTCAAGACGATTGTGGGCTTGGAGCCTCTTTCTGGTGGCGAGCTGATTGTTGGAGACACTGTGAAGATTTCTTACGTGGATCAGAATCGTGCAGGATTGGATCCTAATAAGAACTTGTGGGAAGCTGTTTCAGGCGGACTCGATTTTATTGAGGTTGCAGGCGTTGAAATTCCTACTCGCGCATATGTTGCAAGCTTTGGATTTAAAGGTTCGGATCAGCAGAAACTTACGGGAGTGCTTTCTGGCGGTGAACGTAACCGTTTGAACTTGGCTTTGACTCTTAAGCAGGGTGGAAACTTGCTGCTCCTCGATGAGCCTACTAACGATTTGGATGTTGAGACTTTGGAAAGCTTGGAAAACGCTTTACTTGATTTCCCAGGCTGCGCTGTTGTGGTTTCACACGATCGTTGGTTCCTCGACAGAGTTGCAACGCATATTCTTGCTTGGGAAGGCGACGACGAGAATCCTGCAAAATGGTACTGGTTCGAAGGTAACTTCCAAGCTTACGAAGAAAATAAGATTGCGCGCTTGGGTGAGGAAGCTGCTCGTCCGCATCGCTTGCACCGTAAGCTCACTCGCTAGTTGAGTTTTGTTTTCATTTATTGGCAGAAACATTTGCCGGTGATTTTTACGGCGTTTGCGCGACGACCTGCTTTCGCGCTTGGAGCGTAGTGCGCGAAAGCAACTCGGAGCGTGAGCTTGCATGGAAAGTCCACTGGACTTTCCATGCAAGCTCAGAAGCGAGCACTTATGGTGCGAGCGTCTTGGCGCTTTTTGACAACATTTGCCGTTATTGTGCCAGGCGTGTGCTAGGCTCGATTAGTTCACGTTTTGAAATTTAAGTTTTGAACACACATATTTTACGAAAGGCTATTGTGCCGCATACTCATCATGCTGCGTTCGCTCAAAAGCGAGGCGCGAAGAATACCAAGAATGATAAAAATACGAATAGTATAAACAATACGAATAATAAAAATAGTTATAAAACAAAAAAGCCTAAAAGCGCCAAAAATACTAGGAAATCAGCTGAAAAACGCAATCCTTTTGAGTATCAGGGGAGCCATAAAAATTATGGTTCTAATCACGAGTTCAATTCACGCAGGGAGCGCAATCGCAAAGCAGAAAAAGCTCGTCAAAAGACGCGCGAAAAAGCCTTGCGTTATGAAGAAGTAGCTATTGCGGATGCTGAACAAGATTTTGCTAAGCATAATATTGATAAAAATAATGTTGCTAAGCATAATAGTGCAAAATCTCATAATACAAAACAAAATTCTGCAATATCTTTGCACCCTACTTCGAAAAAGCAAAAGCAAGATTCTCATAACGCAACAATTATTCCAGACTCTGCCATTGAATCTCGTGAAAATTACCGTGACGATGTAACTTTTGCGCAACTTGGCGTTCCAGAGCCTTTAGTAGAGGTGTTGCGTGCGGATGGGAAAACCACTGCATTCCCAATTCAACAAGCAACGCTTCCCGATTCTTTACAAGGCGCGAATATCCTAGGGCGAGGTCGCACAGGAAGCGGTAAAACATTAGCATTTTCTATTCCACTTGTTGCACGTTTAGCTGAGAATTTTGTTGATTTAATTCATTCTGATAAAAACCGTAAGTCACGCGAGTCTAGCGATATTCCTGCTCCTAGAGCAATAATTCTTGCTCCAACTCGTGAACTTGTGCATCAAATTGATGACGTAATAGCGCCGCTTGCTGCAGCTTATGGCATGCGCACTGTGACAGTGTATGGAGGCGTGAGATACCAACGCCAAGTATCGCAGCTTAAGCAGGGCGCGCAGATTGTGCTTGCTTGCCCTGGTCGTTTGGAAGATTTGCTGCGTCAGGGAGCGCTTACGCTTGAAAAAGTAATGGTTAGCGTGCTCGACGAAGCAGACGAAATGGCGGATATGGGATTCCTTCCTGCTGTTACTAGACTTCTTGAGCAAGTTGCGCCAGATGGTCAACGCATGCTGTTTTCTGCAACGCTTGATAGGCAAGTTTCTACATTAGTTGAGCGTTTCCTTCCAAATGCTGTCGTCCATGCTGTGGATGATGCTGATTGCCAAGTTGATACTATGACGCATCATATTTTTGCTGTGTCAGCAGGGGATAAGTACGAAGTTTTGCGAAAGCTTGCTTCCGGAAAGAAACGTTCTATATTCTTTACGCGCACGAAATATCAAGCGAAGAATATGGCGAAAAAATTTGTGCAGCAAGGTATTCCTGCAGTCGATTTGCAAGGTAATTTGTCGCAGAATCAGCGAGATCGTCATTTGGCTGTGTTTGCTGAAGGCTTGGTACGTGTGTTGGTTGCTACGGACGTTGCTGCGCGAGGTATTGACATTAGCGACGTTGCATTAGTTGTGCAAACTGAGCCTCCTGAGGATCCTAAGTCTTTCTTGCATCGTTCGGGTCGCACTGCTCGAGCTGGTGAAGAAGGCGATGTTGTAACGCTTGTGCTTCCTAATCAAAAGCGCGCTGCCCATATGATGCTTCGCAAGGCTGGAATTCATGCGAAAGCTGAGGATGTGAATCCTGCTTCGCTAGTTTTAGATGAGATTGTGGGTGAAGCTGCTGAGCTTCAAGAAGGCTGGAGTATGCCGGAGCCGGAGCAGCAGAAGCGTAAGGGTCGCGGTCGCGGTCGTGGACGTGGGCAACGCAGTGGGCGCGGGCGTGAGAGTGAGCGTGACGAGCGTAACGGTCGCAGCAGTCGTAATGAGCACGGTGAACGTAGTGAACGCAACGAACGCAGTTGGCGCGGTAAACGTGGCGAGCGTGGTAGTCGTGTTCATCACTTCGGTCGTTAGTTTGGCGGTATTGCGTAACGGTCGTAAGTTTGTTCGCTTTGCATAACAATCGTGAGCTTTAGAAACAAATGCTGTGTTTTTCCGGTATTTGTTTCAGCTTTAGTTTTCTTGTCTGTTGTGGCGCGGGGCTTGCATATTTCTCTCCTCGCGCTTTTATTTGTGCTATTCTTGTGCGTTTTGTCGATTTCGCAAATGATTATGTGTTTTTTTTACAAAATTGTCCTGTTTTTTGTCGAAAGTATCGGCTGATTTGGTGTTTTTGACAAAAACAGTAGCAATACTACAAAAATAAGTAGCAAGTTAACAAGCAATAAGCAAGTGATAAGTGACTTAACAAGAAGCTAAGCTAGCAATTAAGCAAATAGGCAGTTAACCAGGCAGTTACGCAAGTCAATAGTCGGTTAAGCTAGTTACGTCAACTAGCAAATACTACTTAGATTGACCTTTACCAAATGCGCGCAGTTGCACGCCGTTCCAGTCAGCGCTTACGGTTAACGGAGTGGCTGCGTTCATGCCAGCTGTTTTTGCTGCAGATTGAACTGTGCTAGAACTTGGGGAACCTTCGCGACCTGGTTTTGGAGTAAGAACCCACATAGGCGCGTCATCGTCAAGCATATTTGTGGCATCCATAATGGTGTCTGCGAGCTCATCTTCATCGTCGCCGTCGCGCCACCAAATAATCACACCATCAACAGCAGCGTCGTAATCCTCATCTACCAACTCTTCGCCGGTAAGTTTCTCGATGCTTTCGCAAATTGTTTCGTCAACATCGTCATCCCAGAGCCATTGTTGCACAATGTCTCCTGGTTGGAATCCGAATTCCTGTGCATGCTGAAAAGCTATCTGTTCCACGTGATTCAATATATCAAAGCGTCACGAAGTGCGCACATTTGACGGCGTGTATTAAGTAATTTATTGTTTATCAATTACGACACACCAGGACACGCCTCAAAAATCGCGATTATGACACAAATCACTATATATAGGTGGTTATCTTTGCGTCTTGCCCTAGATATTGTGCATGAGTTGGGTTATAGTAGAGCGAGTCGTTAGAAATAGTTCCCATGTTTGCAACGAGAAAATTTGCTAGAAGGAACAGTGTTTAAGAAAGGTCTGTACCGATGCAGGTTTTGGAAGAAACTGCTGTCACAAGCGCAGAAAATTGTACGGATGATGTAGTTGAAGCTCCAGTTTCTCGTGTGCAGGTCGAAAAGCGCGATGGTCGCGTAGTTGATTTTGATCCGCTGAATATCATTATGGCAATTAAGGCTGCTTTTAAGGACTTAGGCAAGGAAGTCGGTCCGCAAGAAGAGCAGATGATTCGCGATATTTCAGATCATATTGAAGCTGAGATTCAGGATCGTTACAATGGTCCAGCAAAAATCGAAGATATTCAGACTTTGGTTGAGCACAGTCTTATTGAGAATCATCTTTACGAGGTTGCTCGCTGCTACACGAGCTACCGACTGAACCGAGATATCGACCGCGCTAAAGCTACCGATATCAACGAGGCTGTTAACCGCCTTGTAAATCGTGATGAGTCTCTTGTTCGCGAAAACGCAAATAAGGATTCCAATGTTTATGCAACTCAGCGCGATCTTCTTGCAGGCGCTGTTTCCAAGGCTTCTGCGTTCTCTATGCTTCCTCACGCAGTTTCTAACGCTCATATGAAAGGTGATATTCACTTCCACGACGCTGATTATTCGCCATTTACTTGCATGAGCAACTGCTCGCTTCCTGATTTTGGCGATATGCTTGCTAAGGGCTTTGCTCTTGGTAACGCAATGATGGATAGCCCAAAGTCTATTGGTACTGCTGCAACTCAGGTTACGCAAATTATTAAGGATATTGCTGGAGCGCAATACGGTGGTCAGACTGTTAATCGCGCTGACGAGATGCTTGAGCCTTATGCTAAGTGCGATTACGACAAAAATCTTGCTATGGCGCACGCTATGATTCCTGATTCCACGCCAATTCAAGTTGCAAAAGATATGATTGACGGCCTAAAAGCTCAGGAGCCTAAGAATCTTCATTGCTTGGACAGAGATCCACTTCCTGCTGATACTCCTTTTGACGAAAACTTGAGTGAGCTTGATCAGCTTCGTGAAGTTTATGCAAAGATTATGACGCGTAAAGCTATTTACGACGCTATGCAAACGATGGAATATCAAATTAATTCCAACCGTGTTTCTAACGGTCAGACTCCGTTCGTAACTGTTGGCTTTGGCTTGGGTACTTCTTGGTTTGCCCGCGAAATTCAGCGCGCTATTTTGCTTAACCGTATTCGTGGTCTCGGCAAAGATCGTCATACTGCAATCTTCCCTAAGCTTGTGTTTACTATTAAGCACGGTGTTAACGCGGACGCTGGCGACCCGAACTACGATTTGAAGCAGCTTGCGCTTGAGTGCTCTACTAAGCGCATGTATCCGGATGTTGTGTTCTACGAGAATATTATTAAGATTACTGGCTCCTTCAAGGCTCCTATGGGTTGCCGTTCATTCCTTCAGGGTTGGATTGATCCAAAGACCGGCAAAGATGTTGAAGATGGCCGTATGAATCTTGGCGTTGTAACTGTTAACATGCCACGTATTGCTCTTGAATCTCACGGCGATGTGACTCGCTTCTGGAAGCTTTTCGACGAGCGTATGGAAGTAGCTCACCAGGCTTTGCGATTCCGTATTATGCGTTGCAAGCAAGCAACTCCTGTAAACGCTCCAACGCTATTCCGTTACGGTGCTTTTGGTCGTTTGGAAGCTAACGAAAGTGTGGATCAGCTGTTCCGTAACGAGCGCGCTACAGTTTCGCTTGGTTACATTGGCTTGTACGAAACTACTGCAGTGTTCTTCGGCAAGGATTGGATGCAAGATCACAGCTGGAATGAGGAAGGCAAGGAGTTTGCGCTTTCTTTGGTTCGCCGCATGAATAAGCTTTGCCAGCAGTGGTCAAAGGCTGAAGGCTACCATTATTCTGTTTACTCAACTCCTGCTGAGTCTTTGACTGACCGCTTTAACCGTATGGATCGTCAGAAGTTCGGCCGCATTGAAGGCGTTACCGATCACGACTTCTACACTAATTCCTTCCATTACCCGGTTTGGTTGCAGCCAACTCCTATGGAGAAGCTTCGCTACGAGGTTGACTTCCCGTATCTTGCTTCCGGCGGCTTTATTAACTACTGCGAGTTCCCATGCTTGCAGGCGAATCCTAAGGCTTTGGAAGCTGTTTGGGATTACGCTTACAAGATTGGCATCGGTTACTTGGGTACGAATACGCCAATCGATCACTGCTTCGTTTGTGGATTCCAGGGCGATTTTGAGCCGACTAAAGAAGGCTTCCGTTGCCCGGAGTGCGGCAACAGCGACCCAGATAAGTGCAATGTGACTAAGCGTACTTGCGGCTACTTGGGCAATCCTGTTCAGCGCCCAATGGTTCACGGACGTCACGAAGAAATCGCTCACCGCGTAAAGCACATGTCTGGCGAAACTGGCCATGTGACTCTTAACAACGGTGAGTCTCGTGAATGGTATGAGGAAACAAAATAAACTTAGCTAATTTACTATGTTGAAACTTAGTAAAATAAGTATGACTAGATAATTTAGCTAAATAAATAGCTTTTCTTGTGTTTGTTGTTTGGTGATAATCTGGCCGTTAGAAATGTATTGCGTTTTGTGATTGCACTTTCTAACGGCTGGATTTATTTTATTTTCGCAAATTTGGTCGTTTATTTTTTAGTTGCTTATTCGGTTTGGAAGGGGGTTGGATATGGCTCGCATGAGTTTGCACGATTTTGCGCCTGCAGACGTGAATCGTGGACCGTGGATTCCTACCTCTCTTTCCAATAACCCTCGCGCAGGACAGTGGTCTAGTGAGCGCATGAGCCAGGGGATGATCGCCGATTACAAGCGTTTTTTGATGACTGACGGCGAGGGGATTCGTTGTTCGCTTTACGTTTCCGGCTGCCCGTTCCATTGCGTTGAGTGCTATAACGAGTCGATTTGGGATTTTCGCGCAGGTCATCCTTATACTCAAAAGCTTGAAGATCAAATCATGGAAGATTTGGCGCAGCCTTATGTGCAAGGTTTAACGCTTCTTGGCGGCGAGCCGCTGCTTAATACTGGCATTTTATTGCCTCTTTGCAAGCGTATTAGAAGCGAATTTGGTCATACGAAAGACATTTGGAGTTGGACTGGATACACTTGGGAAGAGCTTATGCGCAAAGGGGAGACGCCTGATAAGCTTGAGTTGCTACGTTACATTGATATTCTTGTTGACGGCCGTTATATGAAAGATTTGCACGATTCGCTGCTGCAATTCCGCGGCTCTAGTAATCAGCGAATTATTGACGTGCCAAAGTCGTTGGAAAATCCGCAAAATCCTCCTGTAATCTGGGAAAAGCTTCACGATCAGGAGCGTTTTATTCCGTCAATTTACGGAAAAGACCGCGCGCAAGGCGAAGGTGATGCTTCGTAATCCTATTGAATGCGCCACTCATACGATATATTTAACAATGTTTGTGGACGATTATAAGAATGCATACATATACACATGTTAAGCTAAATATAATTAACCTAGTAACATCTGTATTGCAAACTGTCAAAAGAATTATGCTAACTATGCTCATAAATACTGTAACTAAACGATATACAGTTGGGTATGTTTTTTCTTTGCATAAATATAAAAGATAGATTAGTAATATTAATAGGACGAATGCTTGAATGGTGAGACTAACAGTATTAATACAAGTGTTATCGTCTTTTAAGTCCTTCAATTGTTTAAAGAAATAAATAGCTGACGAAATATAACAAAGCAGCGTTATTGGCAGTAGAACTATGTGTTTGCTGTTCATATTGTTCCTCACATAATTGTTGATATTAATGTGGAAATTCTCACTGCAAGTCGACACGAATGCCTTTCTGCTGTGCTACAGCGCCAACTATCTTTGTGTTACTCATAAGTTTCTTCTTGGGTGTTGGCTTGAACTTGCAATGATAGTAAAAAAGACATGGATAATGCTACTGAGCAAGTAAGTATTCTATTAATAGCTTTTTTATATTCATGACAGTACCTCTTTATACATGCGAATATACATTTTTTTATTATATAATTTTTTATAAGATGAAATCAATCGTTGTTTATAATTTGAATGTGTAGAAGCACTTTTTCGTATGTGATTTGTCTGTATACTACTATGTCAAAGATTCATCTATTTATGCATTTGGTAATGAAGTAACTCAATACGGAAATGCGCCATGCGCAATAATTCAAATATGTATTTGAAGAAGTGATATTATTAAACCTACACATGACGTTATGTAGGGGAAGGGATGCAATGGCAGAAAAGCCGAAGAACAATTCACGAAAAATTAGCAATAATCCTCCTCGCGCATTGCGTACGATTCTGTTATCTTTAAAAAAGTACCGTTTTCTTGGCGTTTTAACAGTTGTTACTATTCTCGTTGAAGCTGCTATGCAAATTGAGATCCCTACAGTAATGTCAAATCTTATTGATTTTGGCATTATGTCACGTTCTCAAGAAGCTGTGCAATATTATGGTTTGCAATTGCTCATTTTTGCTGCAATTGCAATGATTACAGGCATTATTTCTGGTATTTGCTGCGCGCATTCTAGTGCTGGTTTTGGTAAAAATTTGCGCCACAACATGTTTTCACGCTTGCAAGGTTTAAGTTTTTCTGATTTAGATAAGTTTTCTAGCGGCACTGTTGTTACGCGTATGACTAGCGATGTGTCAAATGTGCAATTTGCTTACCAAATGATTATTCGCTCTGGTGTTCGCAGCGTTATGATTATCATCACTGCTTGGTGGTTTACTTTTTCAATTAGCCCTGCTATCTCGTGGGTTTTTCTTTCATTCGTGCCTATTGTTGGTGCAATTGGCGCTTTTGGTGCGAGTATAGTTGCTCCAGCATTTTCTCGAATTTATCGAATGATTGACGAGATGAATAATAGAGTTGGCGAGAATTTGCATAATATTCGCGTCGTAAAGTCTTATGTGCGTTCTGATTATGAAATAAGTCGTTTTACGCGTATTTCGCATAAAATCTATGATTATTTTATTAAAGCTGAGTATGTGTTAAATTGCAGTATTCCTTTGTTTAACTTATGTTTTTATTCTGGCATGCTGCTTATTGCGTGGTTGGCTTCGCACGAAATTGTGGCTTCAGGAAATAATCCTGCTTTTGGTTTAACAACGGGAAATCTTGCTGCATTAGTAGTGTATGCTTTGCAAATTTTGTTTGCTTTAGCGAATTTAGTTGCAGTTTTTGTAATGTCGTTAACAGCTCGAGCTTCGATGCATCGTATTTCACATGTTTTGCAATCTCGAAATACTGAAGTTGTTTCCAAGCATCCACTTACAAAGCTTTCTGACGCTTCTGTGCGTTTTGAAAATGTTTCGTTACGCTATCCTCAATCAGATAATACAGATGAATCCACTCCAGCAGAACAGGAAATTTTACATGATATAAATATATCTATTCCTTCTGGAGCAACTGTTGGCGTTGTTGGTGCAACGGGATCTGGAAAATCAAGTTTAGTGCAATTAATTGCAAGACTTTATGACGTAACTTCTGGCACTCTTTTTGTAGGCGGAAAAGATATTCGCGATTATGATTCTTCTAGTTTGCGTGAAGAAGTTGGTGTTGTTCTACAAAAAAATATTTTGTTTAGTGGCACAATTGCAGAAAATCTTCGCTGGGGTAGGGCGGAAGCAAGCGATAATGATTTGCGTCAAGCTTGCGAAATTGCTTGTGCTGATGAGTTTATTAAAGATTTACCAGACGGCTACAATACGCATATTGACCAGGGTGGTAAGAATGTTTCCGGTGGTCAGCGACAGCGTTTGTGCATTGCGCGCGCACTTTTGAGGAAGCCGAAAATTTTAATCCTCGACGACTCGATGAGTGCGGTTGATATGAAAACGGATAGTAAAATTCGCGATGGCTTGAAAAAGTTTATGCCTGATTCTACGCAAATTATCGTTGCTCAGCGCATATCTTCAATCGAACATGCGGATATTATTGTTGTTCTTAAAGATGGTCGTGTTGTTGCTAACGGTTCGCATGATGAATTATTTAAATCTTGTGAAATTTACAGAAATATGGCGGTTTCTCAAGAAAAAAGTCGCATAACTAGCGCAACTAAAGAAGAAGGAGCTAAATAACAATGGCTAAGAATAAAACGGCTCACTCTTCTAAAAATGATTCAGCTATTAGTTGGAAAACTCTTAGCAGACTTGCCTCTTATGTGCTTGTGTATCGAGTTAAAATTTGCGTAATTATTGCATCAATAATAGTTAGCGCAATCGTGCAAGCTGCAAGCGCAATGTTTTTGCAATCTCTTGTCGACTCGTATATTCTTCCGCTTGTCGGTAAGCATAATCAGGATTGGACGCCTCTTGTTCGCATGATTATTCTGATGGCAAGTGTTTATGTTGTTGGCGTGTTTTGTTCTTGGCTTTGGAGCAGGCTTGTTGCGAATATATCTGAAAGTGTTATGCGTGATTTGCGAGATTCTATGTTTAAGCATCAGCAGAAGCTTTCATTGCGTTACTTAGATTCTCAAGGTTACGGCGATATTATGAGCCGTTACACAAACGATACTGAGGTTCTTCGTGAAGCAATTTCGTGGGCTTTTCCTGACTCTTTTTCTGCACTAATGTCAATTTTGGCAGCGTTTATATCTATTATGTGCTTATCGCTTCCGGTTGCAGTTTTTGTAGCTATATTCACTGCAATATTGCTTTATTTAGTGCGTTTTATGCTAAAGAAATCTGGCAGTTTATTTGAACAATTCCAGCATGCATTAGGCGAGTTAAATGAGTTTGTTGAAGAATCTGCAACTGGAAGCAAAGTAATTAAAATTTTCAATCATGAAGCAGATTCTATTGAAAAATTAGATAATTGCATAGAAAAAGTGCAAAAAATTTCTGCAAGTGCGAATTCTTATGCAAATAACGTAATGCCTGTTATTAGTAATGCAAGCTATTTGCTTTATGTATTAATTGCTTTACTTGGTGCGTGGGCTGCTTCAGTGGGTCTGCCAACGCTGGGATTATCTGGATCTAGTACTCTTACATTGGGTACGCTTATATCTTTGCTGGCACTTTCGCGCGCATTTATTAACCCTATTGGCGAAATTACAATGCAAGCTAACGCACTTATGATGGCTCTTGCAGGAGCTTCTCGTATTTTTGAGTTACTTGATGAAAAGCCAGAACTTGATTCTGGCAGTGTGCAATTAGTTAAAGTGCGTGTACCTCAGTCTGATGAAGATCTTGAAGAAAAATCAGCATTTGATGTGCTTGAAGAAGTAGACGAACAATCTGAAGGAAGCAATATTTATTGGGCTTGGAAAAGATCAAAGCAAGATAATGGCACTAAAGCTAAAAAGCGCGCTCAAAACTTAAGCGAAATGGCTCAAGAGATTGTGTGCCATGCAAAGCGAGATGCTCGCACTTCTAAAGATGGTCGCTATACTTTGCTTCGAGGCGACGTGCGTTTTACGGATGTTGTGTTTGGTTACAAAGAAAATCATCCAGTTTTGCACGATATTACGTGGTTTGCAAAACCTGGTCAAAAAGTTGCTCTTGTTGGAGCTACAGGTGCTGGAAAAACTACTATTGCTAACCTTCTTACGCGTTTTTACGACATTGATGATGGACAAATTTTGTATGATGGCATTGACGTGCGCGATATTTGCAAAACGGATTTGCGCCACGCTATTGGCACTGTTTTGCAAGATGTGAATTTATTTACAGGCACAATAATGGACAATATTCGTTATGGAAATCTTGATGCTAGCGACGAAGATTGTATTCAAGCTGCAAAATTGGCTCATGCTGACGCGTTTATTTCTCATCTTCCTGACGGATACAATACGCAGCTTAACAATGGCGGTGAAGGGCTTTCTCAAGGCCAGAAACAGCTTATTTCTATTGCTCGTGCTGCAGTAGAAAATCCGCCTGTGTTAATTCTCGATGAAGCAACTTCATCGATTGACACGCATACTGAAGAATTAGTTCAACATGGAATGGATTCTTTGATGGAAGGGCGCACTGTATTTGTAATCGCTCACAGGCTGTCTACAGTGCGCAATTCTGATGTGATTATGGTGCTGGATCACGGTCGCATTATTGAACGCGGTTCACATGAGGAATTATTGGCAAAACGTGGGGAGTATTATCAGCTTTGCACTGGAGCTGTTGAGCTTGAATAATAGCTTGATTTTGTGCTGCAACACGCCGAACACGCGCGGCACTTGCATTTTGCTAAGGATTCTGTAAGATAGTGACTCGGCTGTTCGAGAGAACAAAGCCACGGCCCCGTAGCTCAGTTGGTTAGAGCGCCGCCCTGTCACGGCGGAGGTCACCGGTTCAAGTCCGGCCGGGGTCGCGATTAGTAGAATACCCGGTTCGCCGGGTTTTTTATTCATCATGGCTCTGTAGCTCAGTTGGTAGAGCGAGCGACTGAAAATCGCTAGGTCAGCGGATCGATCCCGCTCGGAGCCACAACAAAAAACGCGCGACATGATTTGTGCCGCGCGTTTTGTTTTATTCGCTAGTCAAGCTGCTTCCACGAATCAACATCAATATGATGCTCAGGATTTGCCTGCCAAGCTGCCCAAGCAGATTCTACGATATCCTTAACGTCGTAGCGAGCATGCCATCCCATTTCTTCGTTAATTCGCTTCGTGCTGCCAATAAGCTGTGGAGGATCTCCAGCTCTGCGATCAAGAACAGTTTCTTTAAATGGCAAACCGGTCACTCTGCGCACTTCGTCAACAATTTCGCGCACAGACGTACCCTTACCAGTTCCTACGTTAAAAGCGTCGTACTTGCGCTCGTCGCGATCCAAATACGTGAGTGCCGCAATATGCGCGTCTGCTAAATCAGAGACGTGAATATAGTCGCGAATGCAAGTACCATCAGCAGTAGGGTAGTCGTCGCCAAAAATAGCAGGTGCTTTTCCTCGCTGTAGTCTGTCAAGAAGCATAGGAATTAAGTTCAAAATCGCAGGATCTTCCAATTCCACCGGCCCGCATCCAGCTACGTTGAAGTAACGCAGTGCGCAGAAGCGAATTCCGTATGTGTGCTCGCAAGCACGTGCCATCCACTCGCCAAAAAGCTTGGTTTGACCATAAGGGTTAATTGGCAACATTGGCACAACATCTTCTGGTACAACTTCAACAGGAGGTACGCCATAAGTTGCTGCAGAAGAAGAAAATACGAGCTTCTTAACTCCGCTATCTTTCATGCCTTCAAGCACATTAAGCATGCCGTTAATATTCTGTTGATAATACCAAAGTGGCTTTTCTACGGACTCTCCAACTTGCTTTCTAGCAGCAAAGTGAATTACAGCATCAACATTCTCGTCCTTCATGATTTGCGCAAGTCGTTTTCCTGCATCAGGAGAAGAGATATCCATACCATAAAGACGTGCGCCTTCAATTCTTGTAGGCTTTCCGTAGCTTAAATCGTCAACGACGACGACATTTTGATTTGTTTCATGTAAGGCGTGAACTACGTGTGCTCCAATGTATCCGCATCCACCTGTAACGAGAACAGTCATTGTCGACCTTCCTTTTGAATAATATCAATACAATCAGTGAGATTATATCTCGTAAAACTGAAGTTTAATGATATGCATCTGTTGCATAGCATCTGTTATTCTTGCATTTTGATTCTGCAGCGTATGCTTAACTTGAATGTGTCAGTTGTATTATTTTGTAAGGTGATGTTCGAATGATATTTGTTGCGTTATCTGTATTGCGTGTGATTATACGCGCTTATTTGATAATAATGATTATTCGAATGGTTGCAGATTGGTTATTTGTGCTTGTTCCTCGTATGCGTCCTAGAGGTGTTTTTAATTTTCTAATACGGATTATTTATTTCACAACAGAACCGCCATTACGCGTATTGCGCAAGTTTATTCCGCCAACTCGTTGTGGAAAAATTAGTATTGACGTAAGTTATATGCTTTTATATTTTGCTTTGTACGTTCTTCAAATTTGGTTATAGATGAGTTTATGTTTTTTCAACGCGTAATTTTTATAAAAGCGGCGTTTTGTTACATAAATTTTTGTATTAACCGCACTAATTTTCTGCGGACGTGATAGCATCGAATAGATATATATCAAAGGGCTGTGCCCAAAAAGCGAGGTGTAAAGCATATGACTCTGTTGACGCCTAAGGACATTCGAGAGCATACCTTCCAAATTGTACGTTTTAAGGGAGGTTATGACGTTGACGAGGTCGACGAGTTTCTCGATCAGGTTACAGAAACAATAGAAGCACTCGGTCAGCAGGCAGTGCAGGGCCTAGGGGCTTCCACGCAATCTCTTGGCCGTGATGTTGCGGGTTTGAATACGAAGATTGCTGAGTTAACTTCTAAGGTAGAATCCTTAACTAAAGAAAATGAGGCATTGCGTAATGCTTCTAAGAAGCAGGGTGAATCAAATGAAGCTGCTTCTCAACTTGAAGCTACTGCAACTAAGTTGCGTGAAGCTGAAGAAAGTAATCGTGCTTTGACTGCTCAAAACCAGCAGTTGAAGGAACAGTTAGATGGTTTGGGTGCACAGGTAGATCAGTTGACTGCTCAAACTGCTCAAGCAGACAATGCTAAGCAGGTTCAAAAAGAGCTTGAAACTGTTACTCGCGAGCGTGACGACTTCCGTGCAAGCAGCGAAAACTTGGGTCGCGAGCTTGAAACTGTTCGTCAGCAGCTTGTTGTCACTCAGCAAGAAAACACTAAGATTGAGGAACTTTCCAAGCAATTGGAAGAGTCCCGTCAGCGTGAAGAGCAGCTTCGAAAGCAGGTTGCTAAGATGGAGCCAAATACTGAAACAGGTAGCTTGCAAAAGATTGCTGGTGCTGGTGCAGAAGCACAAGGTTCTGAACCAGAACGTGCAACTGCAATGTTGACTCTTGCTATGCAATTGCATGATCAATATGTAGATAAGGGCAAGGCTAAGGCTCAGCAAATTGTTGAAGAAAGCCAAGCTCGTTATAATGAAACTGTTGCTAAGGCGGATGAATATTCTGCACGTACTCGTTCTGAAGCTGAAGAGTACAGCAAACAGACTCATGCTGATGCTGACGATTACTCTACTCGTACTCGCAGCGATGCTGATTCTTATGCTGCTCGTGCTCACAATGAAGCTGATGCTTACTCTGGTAAGGTTCGTCAAGCTGCTGATGATTACTCTAAGCAGACGCATGATCAAGCTGACCAGTATGAGGCTGAAGTACAGCATCGTGCTGCAGACTATGATTCTACAACTCGTACAGCTGCTGATGCATATGCTCGTCAGGTACGTGAGAATCTTGAGAAGCAAACTCAAGTTATTGAAGGGAATATTCAGAGCCTCAAGCAGTTTGAAACTGAATATCGTACTCGCTTGACTGATTTCCTTGGTCAATTGGTTGCTCAAGTTTCTGATGAAAATACCTATGCTGGATTAGGTCAGAAGCAGGGTGAGGAATCTGGTAAGCAAGAGTAGTTTTTAGCAGTGCGTAACTGATATTTTAAAATGTTGCGCACTGCACCGATACTATTTGAATTACTAAAGATCGGATAAATATTGACGCATAGAGATGTGCGTGTGAAACGGCTACGTACTCGCGTAGCCGTTTTTGCACTGATTGTTTTTATTGGTGTTGTGCTAGATCGCATAACAAAACTCTGGGCTTTGTCGACGCTTAGTGACGGGAAAAACATTGAGCTTGTGCCGCACTTGCTTTCTTTAACTCTTGTACGAAATCCTGGAGCATCATTTGGCTTAGGTTCTTCTTTTACATGGGTTATTAGCGTATTAGCTTGTGCTGCTTGTGGTGCCATGATAGCGGCTATTAAGCACACAAAATCTTTGTATTGGACTATTGCGTTTGCTCTAGCGTTTGCTGGAGCTTTTGGAAACCTCATTGATAGAGCGCAATATGCTCAAGGTTTTTTGAATGGCAAAGTCGTAGATTTTATAAACTACGGTTGGTCTGTTGGCAACGTTGCGGATATTGAGCTTATGTTTGCAGGAATCGCAGTTGTATGCCTTATTTTGATTGGGATTCCTCTTTTAGAGCATGCCGATGAGTGATATTTGCTTTAAAGTTACAAGCCAATTTTCCGGCTGCAGATTTGACGTTTGCTTATCAAAGCTAATGGGAGTTTCGCGTGCAAATGCGATATCTCTTATTGAGCGTAACCAAGCGAAAATCTTAGGTAGAAAATCACAAAAATCCTCCATTTTACAAGATGGAGATACGATTGTTGTCGATCAAAAAGAAAGTGCAGAACGAAAAGAAGAGCGAAATAATAAATCTTCTGTATATAATATTCCAATCATTTACAACGACGACGATGTTGTTGTAATAGATAAGCCTGTTGGAGTGGCGTCTCACGCAGCAAAAGGATGGAGCGGACCGACAGTTCCAGAATGCCTAGAAGCTGCTGGAATAGATATAAAAACAACGCTGTGCGACGAATCGCGCAAAGGAATCGTAAGCAGATTAGACGTTGGAACAAGCGGATTAATGATAATTTGCAAAACAGATTTTGCCTATGAAGCAATGAAAAATCAGTTTGCAAAGCATATCGTTAAAAAAACATATCATGCGCTTGTTCAAGGAGATTTAGCGCAAGATAAGGCAACTATTGATGCTCCTATAGGTCGCGCAAAAGTATCCGATTTTCGTTTTACTATTACTTCGGACGGCAAGCCTGCTGTTACGCACTGGGATGTGCTTGAGCGTTTTGGTCAAGCAACGTTAGCAAGTGTTAATTTGGAAACTGGTCGTACGCATCAAATACGCGTTCATTTTTCGTCTATAGGTCATCCTTTGGTTGGGGATTCAATGTATGGAGCGAACCCAGTTTTGGCTCAAAAACTTGGGTTGCAACGTCAATGGTTGCATTCTATGGAACTTACTTTTACGCATCCGCGCACGGGTAAATCAGTGACTGTTAAGTCGCATTATCCTCTTGATTTGCAACACGCGTTAGAAGCTATGCGAGCATTATTAAAGTAACGTTTTTGCGTTTTTTCAGTCAACTTTCGCTTATAGAATATCTTTTATGACTCAGCCGGAAACCAATTTTGTGCATTTACACAATCACACGCATTATTCACTTCTAGATGGTGCGTCAAAAATACCTGATTTAGTAGCGCGCGCTAAAGAATTAGGCATGCCGGCTGTTGCAATTACGGATCATGGCAACATGCACGGCGCGTACGAAATGTGGAGTACGGCTGTAAAAGCTGGAATTAAGCCAATTATTGGCATAGAAGCGTATGTTACTCCGGAAACAGCAAGACAAGACAAAAGTCGCGTGCATTGGGGCACGGAAGATCAGCGTGCAGATGACGTTTCTGGCGGTGGTTTAATTACGCATATGACTTTGTGGGCGGAAAACGATACCGGCTTAACAAATCTTCTTAAAGCTTCGTCTGTTGCAAATCTTGAAGGCCGTGTAATGCGCTACCCGCGTATGGATAAAGACGTGCTTTCAACTTACTCAAAAGGTGTAATTGCGTCTTCAGGATGCCCTTCTGGAATTATTCAAACGCGTCTTCGTTTAGGTCAGTTCAAAGAGGCTTTACGAGCAGCTGGCGAGTTTCAAGATATTTTCGGGCGTGACAATTTCTTTATTGAGCTTATGAATCACGGGCTTTCTATTGAAACGCGCGTAACTAAAGACTTGCTTGAAATTGCAAAAAAACTTAATGCACCTCTTCTTGCAACGAACGATTTGCATTACGTTCATGAAGAAGATCGTGAAGCGCAAGATGCTATGTTATGCATTAATTCTGGTTCTAGGCTTGACGATCCTGACCGTTTTAAGTTTGACGGTTCAGGATACTATTTGAAGTCCGCTGAGCAAATGCGTGAGCTTTTTAAAGAATTTCCAGAAGCTTGCGATAACACGCTTGAGATTGCTCGTCGATGCAATGTTATGTTCGACGACGGTGAAGATGGTGCTTTTATGCCGCAATTTGACTGTCCGGAAGGTTGGGATGAGACTTCGCTATTCCTTAAAAAAGTTGAGGAAGGTTTGGAGCGTCGTTACAATAACAACATCCCAATGGAAGTTTTAAAGCAGGCCGATTACGAGTGCGGTGTGATTTGCCAAATGCAATTCTGTGGATACTTTTTAGTTGTTGCAGATTATATTAATTGGGCTAAAGCGCATGGTGTAATGGTAGGTCCTGGTCGTGGTTCTGCTGCAGGTGCTATGGTTGCGTACGCAATGGGCATCACAGAGCTTGATCCTATGAAGCATGGTCTGATTTTCGAACGCTTCTTAAACCCAGAGCGAGTATCCTTGCCTGATATTGACGTTGATTTTGACCCGGATGGTCGAGCTAAAGTTCTTGAATACGTGGGCGAAAAATACGGTAGAGATAAAGTTGCTCAGTGCGTTATTTACGGAACTATTAAAACGAAGCAAGCTCTTAAAGATTCTGCGCGTATTATGGGCTACGAGTTTTCAGTGGGCGAAAAAATTACGAAAGTTCTTCCTCCTGCTAAAAACGGCAAAGATATGAGCTTGCACGATATTTTCGACGAAAAATCAAAGCGATATGCTGAAGCGCGCGAGTTTCGCGAAATGTACGACACGGATCCAGATACGCATCGTATTACGGAAGAAGCTAAGGGCATTGAAGGTTTGATTCGTCAAACTGGTGTGCACGCTTGTGCAACAATCATGGGTTCGGAGCCAATTACAAACACTTCGCCGCTTTTAGAGCGCACTGACGGTACTATTACTACAACTTTTGAGTATCACACTTGTGAAACGCTCGGTCTTGTAAAAATGGACTTTTTGGGGCTTTCTAACTTAACGGTTATTCGCGATACTTTGCGAAATATTGAAAATAATGGGAAGGATCCGATTGATTATACTAAGATTCCGTTAGACGATAAAGCTACTTATCAACTGCTTTCTAGGGGTGACACTTTAGGCGTTTTTCAGCTTGATTCCGACGGTATGCGTGCGCTTCTACGTACTTTGAAACCGGATAATTTCAACGATATTTCGGCTTTGATTGCACTTTACAGGCCTGGTCCTATGGATATGGATTCGCATACGAATTACGCTAAGCGCAAGAATGGTTTGCAAGATATTATCCCTATTCATCCAGAAGTTGCTGAGCCGTTAAAGGAAGTTTTGGACGAAACTTACGGTTTGATTGTTTACCAGGAGCAGGTGCAGTCTGCAGCGCGTATTTTAGCAGGCTACAGTCTTGGTAAAGCAGATGTGTTACGTCGAGCAATGGGCAAGAAAAAGCCGGAAGTGCTGGCAAAAGAGCAAGTGCCGTTCTTTGAAGGTATGAAAGCTCACGGATATTCTGAAGAAGCTGCACAAGCTGTGTGGGATGTTTTGGTTCCGTTCTCTGGTTACGCGTTTAATAAAGCTCATTCTGCAGCTTATGGCTTGATTTCTTACTGGACTGCATACCTAAAAACGCATTATCCTGTGGAATTTATGGCAGCTTTGCTTCAAAACGAACGTACGAATAAAGACAAAACTGCACTGTACTTGGGCGAGGCAAGGCGCATGGGTATTCAAGTTTTGCAACCTGATGTAAACGAGTCTGTTCTTGAGTATTCCGCGGTTGGAGATGTTGTGCGCTTTGGTTTGGGTGCTATTCGTAACGTTGGAGACAAAGCAGTAAACGATATTATTACTGAGCGCGAAGGTGAGCGCGGACGTTTCGTAAACTTTATGGATTTCGTACAACGTGTTCCTATTAGTGCACTTAATCGGCGTTTAGTAGAATCACTTATTAAAGCTGGAGCTTTTGATTCTATTGATTTAAATCGTCGTGCGCTGTTTCAAATTTGTGATCCTGCAATTGATTCTGTGATTGCGCTTAAGCGTAAGCAGGCAGAGGGTCAGTTTGATTTATTTGCTGATCTTGATTCGTCTTCTGACTCGGATGACGACAACGGTATGGGAGATATGCAAATTACTGTACCGGATGTTGAAGAGTGGGATAAAAAGACAAAGCTTAATTTTGAGCGAGAAATGCTTGGATTGTACGTTTCTGATCATCCACTAAGCGGATTGTCTGCAGTTTTGGCAGATTTACGTGAGATGTCAATCGCTCAACTGATCGACAGAGCGAGAACTATGAGTGACGGTCAGCAAGTAACTATTGCAGGCCTAGTTACAAGCGTAGATAGGCGAGTGTCTCGAAAAGGTAACGCTTGGGCGATTGTCACAGTTGAAGACATGGAAAGTTCAATACAATGCATGTTCTTTGGCAAAGTGTACGAAGCTTCAGCGCAAGAACTTGCAATTGATCAAGTTGTGCGTATTCGTGGACAAGTTGAAGTGCGTGATGAAACTGTTTCAATGCGTGCTACAGAGTTTGAAATACCAACTCTTGAATCAGTGGATGAAAGACCTTTAACAGTTGTTATTCCGCGTAAAGTTCTAGATAAAGGTCATGTTGCGCAATTAAGTGACATTTTGAGCCGACACCCAGGCTGCTGTGAAGTGCGCTTGGCTCTTGTCGATGATACTGGCAAGGCGCAAGTTCTTACGTTTGGGGATCGTTTCCGTGTAAAGCGAGATACTTCTTTGTTTGCTGAAATGAAAATTGTTTTTGGATCTAGTTGTTTGCCTAGTGCGTAGAAAATATGCACTACTAATTTGATAAAATATAAAACTAGGTATGTTTTAAGAAGTTCATTGAAAGGGGAGGAAATAACGAATATGTTAAACAATGGTGACGAACGCAACAATGACGACGAACGCAATAATGACGATTCTGTGCGCACTTCTTTTACTGATGCGGAATTAGATAATGCGCTCGCGGGATTTGAACGTGAATTTAAAGAAGAGTCGCAAGAAAATTTAAATAGCGAAAATTTAGAAAATAACCAAAAAAGCGACGATAATCAAGAAAATGATTTTCTTGATCAAGCTATGCGCAATATTGAAGAAGCTAATTTTGAAGAAGATTTGCAAGGCCTGCTTGGAAATAAGGCAAAAGTTGCGTTAATGATTACGTATGTGCAGCCTGCGCAGTTGTTGGCTGCTTTTTGCAAAATGGCTAGTGTTTCAGCACGATGCTTCGATGAAGAGCAAGGTGCTGTTGCGGTATTAAAAAATTTGGACGGCAATGAGCCGGAAGAAGCAGTGCAAAAATTTGTTGATTTCTTCCGTGGAATGGATGTTATGCTCATTACAAATAGAGCTGATAAATTAACTGCAAAAGTTTACGAATATAATTGCGAACCGCAAGAAATAGTTGCGCCTATGGCGTTAGCTGTGTGGTCGCGTGCAGTAGAAGATTTAGCTATTGGCATGGAAACAGTTCAAACTCTTTCAAAACAAAATATAGAAATGTTCAATAGTGACGATTTAAGCGATGCAAATGCGTACGAGCTATTTCAAAAATATGGCAAAAGAAAGTAAAAATAATTTGAGCAATTAATTGTCATATTAAATTGAAGAAGTTGCGTTAGAAAGTAGAAATTTCATTACAATTACGTAAATTCATTGCATATAAGCTCAACATATGAAGCGCAATACGAAATAATACACTACAATTGCATGTGAATATGCATATGTGCGTGACTATGCATACAACCGGATGATACCCAAGGGGCTTATTATGGATCGACAACAAGAGTTTGCTCTACGTACTGTTGAAGAGCGAGACGTGCGTTTTATTCGACTCTGGTTTACGGACGTCTTAGGCACGCTTAAATCCGTTGCTATTGCCCCTGCTGAATTAGAAGCAGCTTTTGAAGAGGGAATAGGGTTCGACGGCTCAGCAATAGAAGGCATGACTCGCGTCCTAGAAGACGATATGATTGTGAAGCCGGATCCGTCGACGTTCCAAATTCTTCCATGGCATGGAGGTCCGGAAGGCACAGCGCGCATGTTCTGCGATGTGCTAACTCCAGACGGAGAGCCTTCGCTGGGAGACCCTCGTCACGTTTTAAAGACTGCGCTCGCAAAAGCGAAAGAAAAAGGATTTACTTTTTACGTGCATCCGGAGATTGAGTTTTATTTGTTTGAAGCTCAGGATGATTGGTCCAAAGCTCCTGTGCCGATTGATGAGGGTGGATATTTTGACCATGTTCCTAGAAGTTCGGCTATGGATTTCCGTCGTAGCGCAGTCAGTATGCTTGAGCAAATGGGTATTTCTGTAGAATACTCGCATCACGAGGGTGGTCCTGGTCAAAACGAAATTGACTTGCGTTATGCAGATGCTCTTACTACCGCGGATAATATTATGACTTTCCGCACTGTAGTTAAGGAAATTTCTCTTGAGCGCGGAATGTACGCAAGCTTTATGCCAAAACCTTTAACTGATCAGCCTGGTTCTGGTATGCATACGCATTTGAGTTTGTTCGAAGGTGATACGAACGCTTTTTATGAGGCTGGTCAAGAATTTAATATGTCTCTTATTGCGCGTCAATTTGCGGCTGGTATTTTGCATCATGCTTCAGAAATTTGCGCTGTAACTGATCAGTATGTGAACTCTTACAAGCGTTTGTGGGGTGGTGCGGAAGCTCCTAGCTATGTTTGCTGGGGTCATAGCAACCGTTCTGCACTTCTGCGTGTTCCGCAATACAAGCCTGGTAAAGGTAATTCTTGCCGAATGGAATTCCGCGCGCTAGATCCTGTAGCGAATCCGTATCTTGCTTACTCTGTGCTTCTTGCTGCTGGTTTGGATGGTATTGAAAAGCAAATGACTTTGTGCGATCCAACTAGCGACGATGTGTGGGAGCTTACTGATGCTGAGCGTCAAGCAATGGGTATTCAGCCATTGCCAGAATCCTTGGATGAAGCACTAAAGATTATGGAGCGCTCGGACTTCGTTGCAAGCGTATTAGGTGAACACGCTTTTGAGTACTTCTTGCGCAATAAGCATCAAGAGTGGGAAGAGTACCGTCGCCAGGTTACGCCTTTTGAACTTGAGAAGTATTTGCCGCGTTTGTAGCGTGACGACCTGCTTGAGCGCTGCGATTTAGCGCGCGAAAGCAACTCGGAGCGTGAGCTTGCTCAAACGGAAAGTCCAGTGGACTTTCCGTGCAAGCTCAGCAGCGAGTGCGTTACCCGCGCGAGCGTTGCCTGGCGTTTGGCTGGCGGGTTTCTGGAGTGTCTGTGTGATATAGGAATTACTTATCTCGCAGCGCTCCGCTCTTATACCTTATTTGGACTTAGCGGTTGCATAGTTAAGTTTAGTTTTTTAATTACTTTTTCTGCAGAAATAGTATTTATCAACAAGATTATTACTATCGTTCCGCTTTTATATTGCTCGACAAGCAATTCCTATCTCCCACTCGTAAATCCACTCACCGTTGTTTTGTGATGTGGTAGGTGCGTATGGTGTGGTGTGTGCAGCAGCACGAATGCTAGTGTTCTATAGACAATAAATACTTACCGTTCGCAGAAGCATTACTGCAAAGCTTCATGAACATTTGCTGGAGTTTTTTCTCCGGCGTTTGTAGCTTGTTTTGGGACACTGCTGCAGACGTCGCGCTGCGTTCCAAGCGTTTTTACGATTTTTGCAGCTTACTAAAATGTCGAAAATACCAAATCGTTTGGTGAAATAAACAAAACGCAAGCCAAAACTGTCGAAAATACATAATCGCAAGATGTTTTCGACATTTTCTATTGACTGCAAAAATATTTAACGCGTGTATCGATTCGCTAGCAGCGCGATTGTAAAGTTTCTGTCGGATTTTCGCTCGTAGCCGACCGTTTCTTTACACCGCTGTACAGTTTCTGTCGTTTTCTGGCGCGCAAACGGCTTTTTCTTTACACCGCTGTACAGTTTCTGCCGTTTTTTCGCGCGTAGGCGACCGTTTCTTTACACCGCTGTAAAGTTTTGGTCGTTTTTTGTTACTGGTGCAGATGGTCGACTGCGTTCGTAACGACCTGCTTGAGCGCTGCATGCGTGTCTTTTGTTTTTATTGGTGATTTGCTTCAAAAAAATCAAAAATTTTGTAAAAAAGTGGGGATTTTTGGGGAGGAATGGGGTAAAATGGTGAGCAACGTGTAAATGGCATAGTACATGTTGAGTTAAGGAGGTGGAGTATGGCACGTCGTGCTGCTAATAAGCAACCGCGCAATAACGCCAATTCTTCCTCTGCGCATTCCATAAATCAGGCTCAATCAGCTGCTGATCCAAATGTTTCTCAGCAATCGCAGATGCCACTGCAAATGCAAGATTCACAAGTGCCTCAGCAACAATACGTTCAGCCTGTTCAACCTATACAATCTAAGCAGTCAATTCAGGGTTATTATGGTATGCCTCCAACTGTTATGCCAGCAATGCAGCAATATATGCCAGCACCGGTTTTCACCTCCACTCCGTCCGGCGCTGCTGATTCGTCTGCACAAGCTGCAGCTATGCCAGTTGCACCTTTTTATACTTCTCAATATCAAGAAGCTGTGTCAACTCATCCAGCAACACCTATTTTGTTAGGCACTTATACTCCAAAAATTGACGATAAAGGTCGTGTTGCTCTTCCTGCAAAATTCCGTTCTCAGCTCGGAACTGGTTTTGTTATGGCTCGCGGTCAAGAGCATTGTGTTTACGTGCTGCCTATGGTTGAGTTCCAGCGTATGACAACGCAAATTCAGCGCACATCTATGAGCAACAAGTCAGCTCGCGATTATCTTCGCGTGTTCCTTTCTGGCGCTGTTGATGAAGAGCCAGATAAGCAGGGACGCATTGTTGTGCCGCCAATGTTAAGAGATTACGCCAATTTGGGCGATCAAATTGTTGTTATTGGTGTTGGTACGCGTGCAGAGATTTGGAATAAATCTGCTTGGGAAGAGTATCTTGCCGATCGTGAGCAAGGTTATGCGGATATTGCTGACGATGTACTTCCGGCGGTGATGTGATGACTGATGTTATGAAAGACATTACAGCTATTCACGCACCGGTATTATTGCAAGATTGTGTTGATTTAGTTACTCCTTCTTTGCAACATAAAGGCGCAATAGTAGTAGATTGCACTTTAGGTCTTGCTGGTCATGCAACTGCTTTTCTTAAAGCTGCGCCTTTTGCAACACTTATTGGTATTGATCGTGATGCTGAAGCACTTTCGTTAGCAACGCAAAGAATGCGTAGTGAAGGCCTTGAGAATCGTTTTATTCCTGCACATGCGGCATTCGATGAGATTGATGAAGTACTACGAGAAAACCGCATTGACGGTATTGATGCTGCTTTTATGGATTTGGGTCTTTCAAGTTTGCAAATTGACGAAACTGATCGCGGTTTTTCTTATTCTCACGATACGGCACTTGACATGCGTATGGATACAACGCAAGCAACTACTGCCGCAACGATTTTAGCTACTTATGATTCTCGAGGATTAACTAGAATTTTCCGCGAGTATGGTGAAGAACGTTTTGCGTCTCTTATTGCTCGTCGTATTGTTGAAGTTCGCGCTACGGAGCCTATTGCTACTTCGGGTCAGTTGGTTAGCTTAGTTGACTCTGTAATTCCGAAAGCTCATCGCGCTACTGGAAATCCAGCAAAACGAGTGTTCCAAGCTTTGCGTATTGAAGTGAACGGTGAATTAGATAAATTGAACCGTACTCTTCCTAAAATTGCTTTGCATCTTCGTGAGTATGGTCGCTTAGTTGTTGAATCTTATCATTCATTGGAAGATACAGCTGTAAAACGTTTTATGAATCAAGGATTAACCGTCGATGTTCCTGCAAACATGCCTGTTATTCCTGACGATGCTCAGCCGTTCTTTAAAGCTCTTACTCGCGGAGCTATGAAGGCTTCTAAAGAAGAAATTGTTCATAACACTAGATCTTCTTCAGTTCGTTTACGCGCTGTCGAATTATGCCGACCTATTCCTGAGCGTTGGATTCCAAGGCTTGAAGATGAGGCGGCTGGTCGTAAAGCTATAAAAGGAGGTCGCTGACATGGTATTGAACATGCAAAATCGTGTTTTGCGCTCTTCTGCGTCTTCTGCTTCAGCTCCAGCTGGTCGTACTAAAGATAATTCGACTCGTAAAGAATACGTACATAATTCTGCTCCTTCGGCGTTTAACCCATCTCAACGTAAATCTTCTGCTGTGCTTGAACGATTCCGCAAGGTTATGACATGGAGCAATACGCGCAAAGTACCTCTTGTAAATTGCATGATTATTGTGATTTTTATGGTTGTTACGTTGTTGACTTCGCTTCTTTTGCGTACGCAAATGGCAGAGATTTCCTTCGACCAAACTGCAGTACAGATGCGTATTTCTCGTTTGCATCAGGATGTGGAAGCTCGTCAAGCGAAATTAGATACTTTGGAATCTGAACTTCCTGCAAGAGCGCAACGAATGGGAATGGTTCCGCAACAAGGTTCTATTTCTATTGACTTGAGTGATTATGCAGCAAAACGAAAACATGGTCATTCTGAGAAAACTAAGCACGAAAAACAAACTAATAACTCAAATAAAACTCAAAAACAAGAACAACAAAATCGTCAATATCAACAGAAAGCAAAACAGGAGAAACATTGATGCGCCACATTTTTAAACAACGTTTCGCCAGAGAACAAAACTTTGTTCGTAAATGCGCTGTTATTGCTATAGTTTTCGCTTTCATAGGCATTTGTGCCATTGCAAAGCTTAGCTATATTCAGCTAATTAACGCACGCTCTACTGCACAGGCAGCTCAAGCAGAACGCAGCAGAGTGCGCCCAATTCTTGCTCGTCGTGGCAAAATTTTGGATGCAAATGGTGCTGTTCTTGCACAAAGCGTTGAGCGATTCAATATTATTGGAGACCCTCTTAACGCTCAGGCTTTTAAGCCTACTCCATGCACTAAGCAGACTGAAGATAATTGCCATATGCTAAATGGTAAACCGGTAGAGGGCACGGGCGCTGTGGCGGTTGCTCGTTTGCTCGCTCCGATTCTTCACATGAGTTCTGTAGAGCTTGGCGGAAAATTAGCTGGCGTTGGTCGCTACGTTTTGTTGAAGCGTAACGTAACTCCTGCAGTTAAGCGCGCTATTGACAATCTTAATCTTTCCGGATGCATTTATGCAGAAAATAGTAGTGAGCGAGTGTATTCTAGCGGCCCAATTCTTGGTTCTGTAATTGGTGCAGTTTCAAATGCGGATGAAGTTAATCGTAAAGACTTAAAGAATCGCAAGGGAGAAGTTGGCGTTTCTGGACTTGAGCTAACTCATGACTCCACCTTAAACGGTGTAGACGGCTACCAGCGTTACCAAGGTAATAATGTTGGAAATGAGAAGATTCCAGGAACTGTAACAGAATCTAAACCTGCTGTAAACGGCAGCGATATTAAGCTTACGATTGATAGCGATGTTGATTGGTATGTTAAGAAGGTTCTTCTTGACGGAAAGAAACAATATCGTGCAGCATGGGGTGTTGCAGTAGTTCAGGATGTTCGAACTGGCGAAATTCTAGCTTTGGAAGATACTGACGATATTAAAGCTGGTAGTACACAATCCAAAGTAAACGTGTCTCGCGCAGTAAGCCAAACGTTTGAACCAGGTTCTATTGGTAAGGCTTTTGCAATGTCTGGTATGTTGCAAACCGGCGCTCACAAGCTTAGCGATCAGTTTGCGGTTCCTTACAGCATTAATAAGAATGGTCAAACATATCACGATGCTGTTGATCATGGTGTTGAACATTGGACTTTGGCTGGTATTCTTGCTGAATCTTCAAACGTTGGTATGGTTATGGCTGGCGAAAGGTATCCGTTAGATAAGCGCTACGAATATCTTTATAAGTTTGGTCTTGGTCAGTATACCGGATTGAATTTGCAGGGTGAATCTCGCGGCTTGCTTCCTAGCATGCAATCTTGGGATGGTCGTAAGAAGGATACTGTTCTCTTCGGCCAGGGTTATGCTGTGAACGCTTTGCAGCTTACTAATGCTATGGCAACTATTGCGAATAAAGGCGTGAAGTTGCGTCAAACTTTGATTAAGTCTGTTATTGATTCTAATGGCCATGTGACTAAAGCTGGGCGTGCTCAAGGAACGCGAGTTATTGATGAGAATGTTGCAGCTCAAATGATGAACGCTCTTGAAAACTCAGGTGAGCATTATCACCGTTTCGCAGGTGTTGATGGTTACCGTGTTGCTGCAAAGAGTGGTACTGCAGAAGTTGCGGGACCTGATGGCCGTCTTAGCTCCACAATTAGCGACTGGTCTGGTGCTATTCCGGCGGATAATCCTCGATTCATCGTAACCGTTGTGCTAAAAGATCCGCAAGGCGTTTACGGTGGTATGACTGCAGGCCCATTGTTCAAGACAATCGGCGAATTCCTTATGCAAAAGTACGATGTTCCAACTCCTGCTGCACGCACGAACCCTGTTGCGGTAAATTGGTAATGAGCGCATTACAATGTTGTTTAATACTAAGTAGGGTGTGCAATGAATGTGGTTGATGAATATTCAAGAGTAAGAGTTACTTTAGGTTTTGCTGCAAAAAACTATGGTTTTGAAGTTGTTCCAGCGTTTGCATCTGAGGTAACTGTTACTTCTATTGCTCATGATGTGCGTAATGTACGTCCTGGTGGATTATTTGTGCCAATTGGTCATATTGATCGTCGTCAGCTTGAGGCTGCGCGTGATGCTGGCGCATATGCTGCATTAGTTTCGCCGGAATTTCGTGGTGAGGCTGCAGATTTAGGTCTACCTTTGCTTGTTTCTTCTGCTAATCCAGTTGCTTTGGGCAAGCTTGCTTGTGATATTAATGCAGATCCTTCTTCGTGCCTTGCAACATTTGCGATTGCTGGTGACGATGACGATGAGATTCATGCTAACGTTTTGCGATTAGCTGATTTTTTGCATATGTTAGGCAATCCTGTTGGTGTTATCAGTGATGCTGGATCTACTTCATTGCAGCGCGAATTGTCTTTGCAATATCCTTTAAATATTGCAGATGTACAGCATGCTTTATCTGTGTGTGCAGAAGATGGTGCTGCAGCTGTTGTTATTGCACTTAATTCTGCAACTTTAGCTAAGAACGCGTTACAATCCGTTAGTATTGATGTTCTTGGCGTTGAGCAAACTCAGAATGAAAGCAATTCTGGAGCAGAATCTGATTCTAAATCTAATTCTGAATCTGAAGATGAGACTGAATTTAAAGATGCAGCCTCAAATGTGAAAATTAGCGCAAAGATATCTTCTTCACCGCTTTACCCGGCATATGCAACCGGCATGAGTTTTTATGCGTTGCGTCAACGTTATGGTTTTTCTGGAAGAGAGCACGCTTATTGTGTTACCAGATCGGCTGAGTCTGACGAATTAGCTGAATTAGCGGATCAAATTGGTGGCAATGATGTACAGCGGCATCTTTCATTATCTATTGCAATGGTGTTAGCTGCTGGTGTTCGTCGTGGGACTATTAAAAGTGCGCTGCGAGTTTCGCATGAATTGCACTGAATTGTGCTGAAGCGCTGATTTCATTCGAGTTTTCAAATAAATTAATTGCGTGAGTTTTGTTTAAGAGCTTTTAATTATGTGGCTAATTTGGAGGATGTTATGAGTTGTGTTGAAACTTCGTGTGCTAGCAATGCTAAGAGTTTAGATTATGCTGATATGATGCCTATGAATATAAGCGAAATTGCTAACGCTGTTCATGGGGAAATGCACGAGTTTAATAGTTGTGACACAGATTTAGTTGCAAATTCCGTTTTTAGTGATTCTCGTCAAATCCGTAAAGGTTCTGTGTTCGTAGCTATAGTTGGTGAACATGTTGACGGTCATGATTATGTAAAGAATGCTGAAAAATCTGGAGCTGTTGTAGCTATTGTTGAACATGTTGTCGAAGGCACTAATCTCAATCAAATAGTTGTTAATAATTCTGTAGAAGCGCTGGGTTTGCTAGCTAAACATAATTTGGAACTTCGCCGCAATCTTAACAAACCTTTCACTATTATTGGTATCACTGGTTCCGTTGGCAAAACAACAACGAAAGATATGTTGAAGGCTTTGTTGAGCACGCTAGGCGAAACAGTTGCTCCTGTTGGATCTTTTAATAATAATATTGGTTTGCCTCTTACTGCTTTGCAAGTTGGCAGTAATACTCGGTTTCTAATAGCAGAAATGGGTGCTAACCATGTTGGCGAAATTGCCAATTTAACTCATATTGCTCCTCCGGATCTCGCAATAGTGCTTAAAGTTGGTGTTGCTCATTTAGGTGAATTTGGCTCAGTTGAGCGAATTGCGCAAGCAAAAAGTGAGATTGTGCGTGGGCTTTTGCCACATGGCATAGCAGTATTAAATTCCGACGATAAGCGAGTTTCTGCAATGTCTTGTCTTGTAGAAAATAAGCATGTGCGCTGGTTTGGTAGAAATGCTAAAAATGGATTGCTGGAATCAGCTAGTAAAGATGACTACCAACTTTCAGCTAGCAATATAAAGTTAGATTCTTTTGGTAAAGCAGTTTTTACTATCACTGAACGCATTAATTCTTCTGATTTAGTGAATAATATTGAAGTGCATCTTGCTATACAAGGCGAGCATAATGTTATGAATGCGCTTGCAGCAGCAAATGTTGCCAGATATTTGGGAATGACTTTAGATGATATTGCTTCTGTGCTGTCTAAAGTTTCGCATATTAGCCCGCATCGCATGCAATTGAGTACAGTTTCTAAGAATGACGAGAAATTTACACTTATTGATGATTCCTTTAATGCAAATCCTGATTCTATGAAAGCAGGAATCGATGGTTTGTGCGCTTATGAAAATGATTCTTGTAGTGCATCTTCGAAACCTTTCCGTATAGCGGTTCTTGGTTCTATGTTGGAGCTTGGCAGCAACGAAGATGAATTGCACACAAATATTGGAGAATATGTGGCAAATTCGAGTGTCGATGCGGTTGTTGCTGTTGGTTCGAAAACGGACTCTGACTTAGATAAATTAGCTCACTGTATTGCTCAAGGTGCGCGTTCTTCTTGGAATAATAAACTACCTTCTTCTCATGAGGCAGTCTATTTTGTACACAGTGCGGATGAGGCTGATGATATTGTTTGGAAAATTGTGGCCGAGCATCCGAGTAGTGTTGTGTTATTGAAAGGCTCTCATGCTTCAGGCTTGAGCGTGCTTGCTGAACATTGGGCAAATATTTAACTGCTCGATGCTCAATATAAGTGTGAAATTAATAAATTAAGTATTATAGCAAACAGAACAGTAAACGGAGGTTAAGCGGTGATTGCGCTTATTGTAGGAATTGTGGTGTCGCTCGTAGTTACGATTGTTGGCACACCTTTGCTTATTCGTTTAGTGCATCGTTTGCACTACGGTCAGTACATTCGCCAAGATGGACCACAATCTCATTTAGTAAAGCGCGGCACGCCAACTATGGGCGGTGTTGTTATTAATTTTGCTGTAGTAGCAGGTTGGGCTGCTTCTGCTCTTTATAGATATGTTTCTGTTGGTCGCTCGCCTTCATGGTCTGCTGTTTTGGTGCTGTTTGCAATGCTTTCAATGGGTTTGCTTGGCTTTATTGATGATTTTGCTAAGGTTCGTAAAAAGCAGAATCTTGGTCTTTCTGTACATGCGAAGTTTACTGGTCAAATTATTTTTGCAAGTATTTACGCGCTTTTGTCATTGCTATTGCCAACTCAATCTGGTATTGCTAGCGCTCAACCTGGAATGAGTTTTATTGAAAAACCATTTTTTGATTTTTCTATACTCGGTAAAGGTGTAGGAATCGTAGTATTTATTGTTTGGGTTAATTTCCTTATTGCTGCTTGGTCTAACGCTGTAAACTTGACTGACGGACTTGATGGTTTAGCTTCTGGATCTTCTATGATTGCTTTTGCTGGTTACGCTTTGATTGCTTTTTGGGAAAGCTACCATGTGCGTGGAGGCGGTCATTTTGGATTCTCTTACGCTGTTTCTGACCCTCTCGATTTAACTATTATTGCTGTTTGCGCTGCTGTTGCTTGCTTTGGATTCTTGTGGTTTAATTCGAATCCTGCTCAAGTATTTATGGGAGATACTGGTTCGTTGGCTTTAGGCGGATTATTTGCAGCTCTTTCTATTGCAACTCACACAGAGTTTTTGGCTGTGATTTTGGGTGGATTATTTGTAATGGAAGCTGCAAGTGACGTTATTCAAGTTGGATTCTTTAAAGCTACGCATAAGCGCGTGTTCAAAATGGCTCCTATTCATCATCATTTTGAATTGCTCGGCTGGACGGAAACTAAGGTTGTTGTGCGATTCTGGATGATTGAGCTTATGTTTGTGCTTTCTGCACTTATGATGTTCTACGCCGATTGGGCAGGGCATTCTGGCTTGCTTATTTAATTTCAAAAATTGGAAGGCTTCAATATGAATATTGTCGATGGCAATGAAGTATCTGTTTCGTCTGAATCTACTTGTAAGTCGTGCACAAGCGATAAAGCATTTGCTTTTAAGCGTGTATTAGTTGCAGGTCTTGGAGTTTCGGGTCGTGGCGCAGCTGAGGTTTTGCGCGCTGTTGGATCTGAGACTGTGACTGCAGACGAAAATAAGCCTGATGCCGATATACATGATTTTTCAGCAATAGACTGGTCTAAAATCGATGCTGTTGTTACATCTCCAGTATTTAACCCTCGCACGCCATTTTTGCAAGAAGCTGCATCGCGCAATATTCCAGTAATGAGCGAAGTTGAATTAGCGTGGCGCTTGCGCGTACCTTCTAAGCGCACGAATAAACCTGCTTATTGGATTGGCATTACTGGCACAAATGGTAAGACTTCTACTACAGAAATGACTTCTGCAATGCTAACCGCTTGCGGATTAAATGCTCCAGCCGTGGGAAATATTGGAAAGTCTGTGTCACATGCTGCTTTGGAATGTGAGCATGATGCTTTATGCGTTGAATTAAGCTCTTTCCAATTGCATTTCACTGATTCTTTAGCTCTTGATTGTGCTGCTATTACTAATATTGCTGCTGATCATTTAGATTGGCATGGTGGCATGGAAGCGTACGCTCGTGACAAGTCAAAAGTATTTAATAATGTGCAAAAAGCTTTGGTTTACAATGCTCAAGATGAGCGTGTAAGCAAATTGGCAGATTGTGCACAAGTTGCTGATGGTTGTAAAAAGATTGGTTTTACGTTAGGAGAGCCTAAAGATGGTGAAATTGGCGTAAAAGACGGTTGGATTGTCGATAACAGCGGTGTTGCTGGAGGAACTAAAGGCACTCTAAAACCTATTGTCGAATTGCGTGAGCTAAAACATCTGTGCGAGCCTGATGGCAGTGTGTATCCGCATTTATTAGCTGATGCTCTTACTGCGTTAGCTTTATCTTTAGGTTTAACTGGTGACGTAGATTCTTCAGTTCGTGCTTTACGCGAATTTGCTCCTGGAGGTCATCGCATTCAAACAGTTGCGACTTTGATGTCTGAAGATGAAAATCCTTCGCATTGTATTAGATTTGTAGATGATTCTAAAGCAACTAATGCTCATGCTGCTTGTGCATCTTTAGCTAGTTTTGCTAATAATTCGGTTGTTTGGATTGCTGGCGGTTTAGCTAAAGGTGGTCATTTTGAAGATTTAATTGCAAACCAACTTCATGTGATTAAAGCAGTTGTTGTTATTGGAATAGATCAACGTCCAATTGTTGAAGCTCTTCACAGTTCAGCTCCTCACATTCCAGTAACTATTGTTTCACAGGATGGTTCTTGCGCTAAATCATATGATTGCGTTGATGACTTAGTTTGTGAGAATATTGAGAATACTTCGCTTGTAAATCCTGATTCTTCATTCGGTGAGGCTGTTATGCGTCAAACTGTAGAAGCTGCTGGGCGTTATGCTAAGCCTGGTGATGTTGTTCTGCTTGCTCCTGCTTGTGCCTCTATGGATCAATTTGTTTCGTACGCCGATCGCGGCAATCGTTTTGCTAAAGAATCTCAACGATGGGTGCATAATCATGGTGTTCAACAGTAATAAGCCTAAAAAGTTTTTGCGTTCATTAGCGCGCAAAGTCTCAGAAGTTATTATGGAAGATCATATTGAAGCAGATTCAGATTCTTCTCATTCTTCCCAAAAACAAAAATTTGAATCTTTTAAAAAATCTATTAGGACTTCAGCAAGTAAAGTAGGCGAGTCCATAAGCAAAGTAGGAGCGTATGCAAGCAAAGCGGGTAAGGAATTAGGCAAATCTGTAGGAAAGTCTGTAGGAAAGTCTGTAAGTAAGTCCGTAAGTAATTCTGTTACTAAAGTTGGCAGATCTGTAGGTTCTTCTTTAAATAAATCTGTAAAATTTGTAAAAGATGTAAAGAAGTCGAAAGTTGCGAAACAAGCGAAACAAACTAAACGGGCTAATTTTGTAAAGCCTGCAGAGCAAGCAAATCCTGTAAATACTGTAAATCCTGCGAAACCTGCAAAGCTAACAAAGATAGCGAAACCAGCAAATACAGCAAAGCCGACAAAGTCAATTAAATACGCAAAATTAGCGCATACTGTATCTGGAATATTTTCCTCGAAGAAAGACTACTCAAAAAACTCGTTAGAGCGCAAAACTCAAGATTCAGAATTAAAGAAATATGTTGGCTTGCGCAGTTTAACTAACCCACTGTGGTGCTTATACGGCATGCGAGTATCAGTGGTTATACTGTCGATTTTTGGCTTATTCATGGTGTTTTCTAGTTCTTCAGTAACTATGATTACCTACGGAATTGCACCTTGGGGTCAAGGCGTAAACCAAACAATGTATTGCGTTTTAGGTTTAATTGGCTATATTTTCGCTTCTCGACTTCCAGTTACAGTTTATAGACGATACGTTGCTGTCATTTACATTATTTCTGTTATTGCACAGTTCTTAACATTTGTTCCAGGTTTACGACGTGAAGTTAATGGTAATGCTGGTTGGATTGCTTTCGGCCCTATTACTTTGCAGCCTGCAGAAATTACAAAACTTGCATTATGTATTTGGCTTCCAATAGCTTTGATTGCTGCAAAACAAGCATATGAGCGTGTGCAAATGCGCGCATATATTCCTGTAACAGCAGGACTCGGCGTATCGTTGTTGCTTGTTATTGCAGGTAAGGATCTTGGTACTGCTTTAATTATTATTCTTATTGCACTTATAGCTTTTTATCTTGGTGGATTCCCTACGCGCTGGCTGATAGGAAGTATTTTTATTGCTATTGCTATGGTCGCTATGCTTGTTTTGACAAGCCAAAATCGTATGCGACGTATTCTTGCTACTTTGCATGGATGCGACGCAAAAGCAGCTAAAGGCGTTTGCTTCCAAGCAATTCACGCTCAATATGCAATGGCTTCTGGTGGACTATTAGGCGTTGGCATCGGAAACTCTCGTGAAAAATGGAATTATTTGCCTTACGCTCACAATGATTTTATTTTCGCTATTATTGGCGAAGAGATGGGCTTTTTGGTTGCAGCAGCAGTAATTTTGCTATACGTAATTATTGGTTGGTGCATACTATCTTCAGCATTAAAAGCGAAATCGCAATTTATTTCAATCGTATTAATGTGTATTGCAACGTGGATTGTAGGCCAAGGATTAGTTAATATTCTTGTTGTTGTGCAAATACTTCCGGTTATGGGAGTGCCTATGCCGTTTGTGTCCGCAGGTGGATCTTCGCTTGTTATGTGTTTGGTTGCAATTGGCGTAGCTGATGGTCTTATGCGTTCCAATCCGCAACTTACTATATCGAAGTAGTAAGTATTTACAACTTTTTTATAATATGAAAGTTATAACAAGGGTAGTGAAATGAAGTTTGATAATGCTATTGAGCATGAAGTGCATATTGTTCTTGCAGGCGGGGGTACTGCAGGTCATGTCAATCCTTTGCTTTCTGTTGCAAACGCGATTAAAAAGCTCAATCCTGAAGCGTTAATTAGTGTAATTGGCACAGAAGTTGGTTTGGAAAAAAGTCTTGTGCCGAATGCAGGATACGAACTTGACACTATAGAAAAAGTGCCGTTCCCACGTAAGCCAAATTTGGATGCAATTAAGTTTCCAATTCGATGGATGCGCGAAAAACGCAAAGTGCGAAATATACTAGCCGCTAGAAAAGCAGATATAGTAGTGGGCTTCGGTGGCTATGCTTCTGCTCCAGTATATTCTCAAGCTCATGCGCAGCATATTCCTATTGTGATTCACGAGCAGAATGCTAAATCTGGAATGGCAAATCGCTTGGGTGCAAGTTGGGCTGATGCTGTTGGAACAGTTTATGGGAATACTGATTTGCGCACACGAAAAGGTGTCAAAGTTGAAAGAGTTGGTTTACCTCTTAGACCTGCTATTTCTAAATTGTGTGAAAGATTAGAAAAAGATTATGATTCCGCTCGCGTTGAAGGTGCGCAAAAACTTGGCGTTGACCCTAAACGTCCAATTATTCTTGTTACCGGCGGATCTTTGGGTGCAAAAAGCATAAATCAAGCTGTTGCTGCAGCGGCAGGAGATATTTTAAAACATGCGCAAGTAATTCACTTAACTGGTCGCGCAAAAGCGGAAGAAGTGCGAGATATAGTTGCAAAGCAAGTAGGCGAATCGCAAATAAATGATATTAAACCAGAACATGCTGGTTGTGGTGATTATCATATTGCAGAATATTTAGAGCGTATTGATTGGGCTTTTGCTTGTGCAGATTTAGTTATATGTCGTGCAGGAGCTGGAACGGTTGCAGAAATTTCTGCACTTGGCTTACCTGCTGTATACGTGCCATTGCCTATTGGCAACGGCGAGCAGCGTTTCAATGCTGAGCCTGTAGTAAATGCAGGGGGAGCGTTAATGGTAAATGATGCTGATTTCAATGCAAAGTGGTTTATAGATGAAGGATTAGCTTTATTGCAAAACAAAAAGCAATTACAAGCTATGCGCACTAAATCTTGGAATTATGGTATTCGTGATGCTGCAGACGTTATGGCGAAGCGTATTCTTGAAATCGCAAAAGAAGGCAGAAAGTAATGACCAATTTTAATAACAATACAACTTCATCTCATAACAACATTGATTTAAACCCGGTAAAATCAGCGTTTGATGATTCGCAAACAATTTCAAAATTAGGGCGAGTGCATTTTATTGGCATTGGCGGAGCTGGAATGAGTGTTCTGGCAGAAATGTTGCATGAAGAGGGCGTAAGCGTAAGCGGTTGTGATCGCGAAGCAAATGATCACACTCAACGCTTGGAAGAATTAGGTATTGAAGTAGAAATTGGACAAAGTGTTTCACATGTTGAGCATGCAGATGTACTCGTGTATTCAAGTGCTATTAAACCGAGCAATCCGGAGATTATGGCAGCACATGAGCGCGGCATAAAACTTGTTCATCGCAGCGATATTCTTGCGTTATTATTATCTGCAAAAACTGGTGTGACTGTTGCTGGAGCGCATGGTAAAACAACTACTAGCTCACTTCTTTCTCATATATTAACTGTGGCTGCAGTAGGCGATTTGGCTGATCCAAGCTACGCAATCGGCGGATCTATTCAAGCCGCAGACGGAACAGTTTTAGACGGCGGTCATGCTGGTAATGGAATTGTTATGGTTGCTGAAGCTGACGAATCTGACGGAAGTTTTGAAAAATACAGTCCAAGTATTGCAATCGTAACAAATGCTGAAGCAGATCACTTGGATCATTACGGCTCTAGTGAACGATACAGAGAAGCATTTGTTGAGCACGTAAGTCATGCTGTTAATAACGTAATAATTTGTGCAGAAGACGAAGGTGCTAGAAAAGTACTTGAAGCTATGCCGGATAATATTTTAAACAAAACAATTGTTTACGGTAATTTGGATACTTGGAGCCTAAAAGTTAGCTCGCGCGTACAAAAATTAGCTATGTTCGCAAGTATTGAGCATGAAAATGAGCAAGCTGTAAGTGGTCGAGAAATGTTTACGCTTGTATTGCCAGAAAAAATTTTGGATGAACATGCTAAATGTTTGAATAAGGTGCAAGTTAGCTTGTTAATACCAGGTTTGCATAATGCTCTTAATGCTTCTGCAGCTATTGTTGCTGCAGTATTGCTCGGTATGAATCCAGAAGATGCGGCTCGTGGTGCAGAAAGCTTCCGAGGTGCGTCTCGTCGTTTTGATATTCGTGGATGTGTTGATGGTGTAACAGTTGTGGACGATTATGCTCACCATCCAACTGAAATAGCTGCATTATTGCGCGCTGCTCGAAGAAAGTACACTTCTTCTACTCTTCGCGTGCTGTTTCAGCCTCATTTGTTCTCCAGAACGCAGGCTTTTGCTAATGAGTTTGCAAAATCTTTGGCTCTTGCAGACGATGTAATTGTTACAGGAATTTTCCCAGCTCGCGAAAAGCAGGAAGATTTTCCAAATATTAATGCTGAAACTATTGTTAAAGCTGCAAAATCACAGAATCTTGATGTAAAAATTGAAGCGGTTGACGATATGCGCGCAGCTGCGTTGAAACTGGCTTTGCGTGCAAAATCTGGTGATGTGCTGCTTACAGTTGGTGCAGGAAGTATTACTGCTATGACGTCTGTTATGCTAGAAGCATTGTAGTGCTTTGAAATTAAGCGATTAAAATATAAATAAATTATTACGAGAGGCAATTATGGGTCGCGTGAGGTCAAGCAAATCGTACGATGCTGATGCAAATAATTCGCATCGTCGTACCGTTTCAAGTCTTAATATTGCGCGTACTGAAGAGTCTCGTAGTAATAAATCCAGCAGTAGTGCGTCTCGTAGTAGTGCGTCTCGTAGTGCTGAATTGCTTAATAATGAATTGCGTAGTGGTGTATTGCGTGGCATAGCGCGTGGTGCGAAATCTAATATCGGAAGATCTAATATAAAAAAATCTAGTATCAAAAAAACGCGTGATGAAAAAATTCATATTTCTAAACCTAGATCTGCTTCGTCGTTGCGCAAAGACCAGCGTTTCCAAAGGCATATAATCAGCCAAAACACATCGCAAATACGAGTAGCTGATGTTAATGAAAAAAATCATCAAGGTAAGTTTGTTGACGCTAGACTTTTGCCGAAGCTTGATTTTGTAAGAAAAACTTTAAGTCAAACTTCTGGTTCTCTTGGAATGATTACTCGTCCTAGAATAATTAATTTTCGAGAGCGTTTGAAAGAACGTAAATCTGCTTATTTGCAATTTACTGTTAAACGAATTCTTGCAATTCTTGCAGTGATTGCCTCTGTTTCGGCGATTGTTTGGTTTTTATTCTTCTCGCCAGTTTTTCTTCTTAAGTCTAGCGATATAAGTATTTCTGGATCTAACGAGTGGGTGAGTGAGCAAAAAATTGCTTCAATTGCGTCAACTCAGGTTGGTAAATCACTATTTTTAGTTTCTTCTCAAGAAGTAATTAACCAACTTAACGATATTCCTGGCGTAACTGAAGCAAAAGTTTCTAAGAATTTTCCTAATGGTTTGCATGTTTCTGTACATGCGCAACGTCCTGCAGCAATGCTCAAAACTCGAGATAGCAATAAATTAACTGCTGTTGACGCTAAAGGTCGCGTGTTAAATGCCGTAGCTCAAGTTACAACACAAGGAATACCTGTTATTGAAGTTTCAAATGTGCAAAGAAGTTTGAATAATAGAGCGGTACTTGAAGCTGTAAAAATTGTTAGTTCACTTTCGGAATCTTTGCGAGCTAGAGTTACGAGAGTTAGTGCAAAAACTCAAGATTCTGTCGAAACAGAATTAGGGGATGTTAAAAAAACTATTATATGGGGCAATTCGTCTCAGATTGAGTTAAAGAAAGCTATTGTTGCCAAGATTATTGATGATCCTAGTAAAATTGGAAACAAACGCAGCTTAGATGTGTCTGCTCCTGTGCGTCCAATTCTTAAATAGGGTTTTAAAACTTTATTAGTTGCATTGTCAAGATTAGGTGTATAATAGTAATTCGTGTGTGCCAACGGCGTGCCTTATGTTATAGGCGTGCGTGTTGGGATATCCCAAGTGCCAAAGATAGTGCGCAGTAATGTGTGGCTGGAGGCGCGAGGGCCATCGGGCCGGTGGACTGTGGCTTTTACTCTTTAACCGATTCTTTGGTTATGGTGTGCTGCAGTGTGGCGGTTTTCACCAAATAGAAGATAACAATGAATCGGAGAACTTAAGTTGCCTACGATTGAACAACTTGTCCGTAAAGGACGTCAGGCCAAGCCGAAAAAGTCAAAGACTTTGGCCTTGAAGGGTAGCCCGCTGCGTCGTGGCGTGTGCACCCGTGTGTACACCACCACTCCTAAGAAGCCAAATTCCGCGCTTCGTAAGGTTGCTCGTGTGCGCCTCAGCTCTGGTATTGAAGTAACCGCCTATATTCCAGGCGAAGGTCACAACTTGCAGGAGCACTCCATCGTGCTCGTGCGTGGTGGCCGTGTGAAGGATCTCCCAGGTGTGCGTTACCACATCGTGCGTGGCGCATTAGATACCCAGGGTGTCAAGGACCGCAAGCAGGGTCGTTCCCTGTATGGAGCAAAGAAGGCGAAGTAAAACATGTCACGTAAAGGACCTGCAAAAAAGCATCAACTGCTTCCTGATCCAATCTACGGCTCGACCGTCGTGGCTCAGTTGATTAACAAAATCCTTCTCGATGGTAAGAAGTCCATCGCAGAAAACATCGTCTACACCGCTCTTGAGCAGGTGAAGGCAAAGACCGAGCAGGAGCCAGTTTCTGTATTGAAGCGCGCTCTTGATAACATTCGTCCAAATCTTGAGGTTCGTTCTCGCCGCGTTGGTGGCGCAACTTACCAGGTTCCAGTCGAAGTTAAGCCTGCTCGTGCAAACACTCTTTCCCTCCGCTGGCTTACTGACTTCTCACGTGTTCGTCGTGAAAAGACTATGGCTGAGCGTTTGGCCAACGAAATTCTCGATGCCTCCAATGGCTTGGGTGCTTCCGTGAAGCGCCGCGAGGATACCCACAAGATGGCAGAAGCAAACAAGGCTTTTGCCCACTATCGCTGGTAATCCACAAGATAATCGGTATCTTAAAGAGCTAAGGATAAGAATATGGCACAAGATGTGCTTAACGACCTGAATATGGTTCGTAATATCGGCATCATGGCGCACATTGATGCTGGTAAGACTACTACCACCGAACGTATTCTTTACTACACTGGTAAGAACTACAAGATCGGTGAAACTCATGATGGTGCTTCTACCATGGACTTCATGGCTCAGGAGCAGGAGCGCGGTATTACTATTCAGTCTGCTGCAACTACCTGCTTCTGGAAGCGTCAGACTCATGACGTTGATGATCGCTATCAGATCAACATCATCGATACCCCAGGCCACGTGGACTTCACCGCTGAGGTGGAACGTTCCCTTCGCGTGCTCGATGGTGCTGTAGCAGTCTTCGATGGTAAGGAAGGTGTGGAACCTCAGTCCGAAACCGTGTGGCGTCAGGCTGATAAGTATAGCGTTCCACGTATCTGCTTCATCAATAAGATGGATAAGCTTGGTGCTGATTTCTACTATTCCGTCAAGACCATCAAGGAGAAGCTCGGTGCAACTCCACTCGTTATTCAGCTTCCAATCGGTGCTGAAAACGACTTCGTTGGCGTTGTTGACTTGATTCGTATGAAGGCTTACGTCTGGAATGACGTTAAGGACGATATGGGTGCTCACTATGACACCGTTGACATTCCTGAAGATTTGCAGGAACGTGCAGAACAGTATCGTGCTGAGCTTATGGATCAGGTTGCTGAAGCTGACGATGAGCTGGTTGAGAAGTATCTTGAAACTGGCGAACTTACTGAAGAAGAAATGCGCGCTGGTATCCGTAAGCTTACCATTGAGCGTAAGGCATTCCCAGTAACTTGCGGTTCTGCATTCAAGGATAAGGGTGTTCAGCCAATGCTGGATGCTGTTGTCGACTTCCTCCCAAGCCCAGAAGATGTTCCATCTATTAAGGGCTTCAAGCCAGGTGACGAATCTGTTGAAATTGACCGTAAGCCAGTTAATACAGATCCATTTGCAGCATTGGTATTCAAGATTTCAACCCATCCATTCTATGGCAAGCTCGTGTTTGTGCGCGTTTACTCTGGCGAAGTAAAGCCAGGCGATTCCGTGTACGATTCCACGAAGTCCAAGAAGGAACGCGTTGGTAAGATCTTCCAGATGCATGCTGATAAGGAAAATCCTGTAGATTCAGCTGAAGCTGGTAACATCTACACCTTCGTTGGTTTGAAGAACGTCAGCACTGGTGATACTTTGTGCGACGAAAAGAACCCAATTTCTTTGGAATCCATGACATTCCCAGATCCTGTTATCGAGGTTGCTGTGGAGCCAAAGACGAAGGCTGATCAGGAAAAGATGAGCTTGGCTTTGGCTAAGCTTTCTGACGAGGATCCTACATTCCAGGTTAAGACCGATGAGGAATCTGGTCAGACTTTGATTTCCGGTATGGGCGAGCTTCAGCTTGACATTATCGTTGATCGTATGCGTCGTGAGTTCAAGGTCGAAGCGAACGTTGGTAAGCCACAAGTTGCTTACCGTGAGACGATTCGTAAGGCTGTTATGAACCAGGAATACACTCACAAGAAGCAGACCGGTGGTTCTGGTCAGTTCGCAAAGGTTTTGATGAACTTCGAGCCTCTCGACACAGAATCTGGCGAAACCTATCAGTTTGTCAACGAAGTTACCGGCGGCCACATCACCAAGGAATTCATTCCTTCAATCGATGCAGGCGTGCAGGAAGCTATGGAATCCGGCGTTTTGGCTGGCTTCCCAGTTGTGGGTGTAAAGGCAACCGTCACCGACGGTCAGACTCACGATGTCGATTCTTCGGAAATGGCCTTCAAGATTGCAGGTTCCATGTGCTTCAAGGAAGCTGCTCCTAAGGCTAATCCGGTAATTCTCGAACCAATTATGGCTGTCGAAGTCCGTACTCCAGAAGAGTACATGGGCGATGTCATGGGCGATTTGAACTCTCGTCGCGGTAACATCCAGTCTATGACTGATGCTACTGGCGTGAAAGTTATCGATGCCAAGGTGCCGCTGAGCGAAATGTTCGGCTACATTGGCGATCTTCGTTCTAAGACTCAGGGCCGCGCAATGTTCACCATGCAGATGGACTCTTACGCGGAGGTCCCGAAGGCCGTTTCGGACGAGATTATTAAGGCTCAGCGCGGCGAATAAAGCGCACGCTACTTCGGTGTTTTCTGTCCCCGGTCAACGCTAGAATTTCCTACGTTGACTGGGTTCTGGCACCGAAGTGGCACCTAACCCAGAAACCCAGTAATATGTAGCGAAAGACCTCTCACAAATGTGTGAGGCAAACTACGAGACGTCCAGGAGGACAAACACATGGCAAAGGAAAAGTACGAGCGTACTAAGCCGCATGTTAACATTGGTACCATTGGTCACGTTGATCACGGTAAGACTACCTTGACCGCGGCTATTTCTAAGGTGCTGCATGGCGAGTATCCAGATCTGAACCCTCAGTATGACTTCGATCAGATTGATGCCGCTCCAGAAGAGAAGGAACGCGGCATTACCATTAACATCGCACACATCGAGTATCAGACCGCTGAGCGTCACTACGCTCACGTGGACGCTCCAGGCCACGCTGATTACGTGAAGAACATGATCACCGGTGCTGCTCAGATGGATGGCGCAATCCTCGTGGTTGCTGCTACCGATGGTCCTATGGCTCAGACCCGTGAGCACGTTTTGCTCGCTAAGCAGGTCGGTGTCCCGAAGATCCTCGTTGCTTTGAACAAGTGCGATATGGTTGATGATCCAGAACTTATCGACCTCGTCGAAGAAGAGGTTCGTGACCTCCTCGAAGAAAACGGCTTCGATCGCGACTGCCCAGTCATCCGCACCTCTGCTTACGGTGCTTTGCACGATGACGCTCCAGATCACGAGAAGTGGGTAGAGACCGTCAAGGAGCTCATGAAGGCTGTTGATGAGTACATCCCAACCCCAACTCACGATCTTGACAAGCCATTCTTGATGCCAATCGAAGATGTGTTCACCATCTCCGGTCGTGGTACCGTTGTCACCGGTCGTGTTGAGCGTGGTAAGCTCCCAATCAACACCCCAGTTGAGATTGTTGGTTTGCGTCCAACTCAGACCACCACCGTTACCTCCATCGAGACCTTCCACAAGCAGATGGATGAGGCCGAGGCTGGCGATAACACTGGTCTTCTTCTCCGTGGTATCAACCGTACCGACGTTGAGCGTGGTCAGGTTGTGGCTGCTCCAGGTTCTGTGACCCCACACACCAAGTTCGAAGGCGAAGTTTACGTCTTGACCAAGGATGAAGGTGGTCGTCACTCGCCGTTCTTCTCCAACTACCGTCCACAGTTCTACTTCCGCACCACCGACGTCACCGGTGTTATCACCTTGCCAGACGGCGTTGAGATGGTTCAGCCAGGCGATCACGCAACCTTCACTGTTGAGTTGATCCAGGCTATCGCAATGGAAGAGGGCTTGACCTTCGCAGTTCGTGAAGGTGGCCGTACCGTTGGTTCCGGTCGTGTGACCAAGATTCTTGCCTAGTATTTTCTCTAACTGAAAATATTAGCTAAGGCTTAATAAAGACCCCACGAGTTTCCTCGCGGGGTCTTTATTATGTTCGTGCGCGCTTTGAAGGAGCTTGAAATCATTGGGATTTCAAGCTCCTTCAAAGCGCGATTTGGCATGCGAAGCACGGTTGTGGTTAATGCTCAAGCATGTCGTCAGCGCACACAAAACACAACCCAGTTTCTAAAATCCAACCACACGAACCTGCCTTGCCTTCGTCAATCGAGACGAAGGCAGACCTCGCTTGCGTTGAAAGCACACTGTGCTTTCAACCCTGAGCAAGCTCGGCGCTCCGAGTTGCTTTCGTGCGCGCAATGCTGCGCTCAAGCATGTCATCGCGCTCACAAAACACAACCCCCCCCCAAAAAAAATGAACTACCACACTAACCTGCCCTGTCTTCATCTTTATTGACGAAGACAGACCTCGCTTGCGTTGAAAGCACACTGTGCTTTCAACCCTGAGCAAGCTCGGCGCTCCGAGTTGCTTTCGCGCGCGCAATGCTGCGCTCAAGCATGTCGTCGCGCTCACAAAACACAACCCCCCCCCAAAAAAAATGAACTACCACACTAACCTGCCCTGTCTTCATCTTTATTGACGAAGACAGACCTCGCTTGCGTTGAAAGCACACTGTGCTTTCAACTCTGAGCAAGCTCGGCGCTCCGAGTTGCTTTCGTGCGCGCAATGCTGCGCTCAAGCATGTCGTCGCGCCCATGTTTGGAACACAGAACACATAAATAAAAACCCTGCCGAACGAATTCAGCAGGGTTTTGTGTTTAGAAAATCAGAACTACTAATCTCTATTATCTCCGAGCAACTCTAGCAAGTAGATGAACATATTAATGAAGTCCAAGAACAGTTGGAATGCGCAGAAAATAGATACTTTCTTAACCATTTCAGGCTGATTTTCATATTGTGCAAGTAATGCGCGAGTTTGCTGAGCATCGTAAGCTGTTAAACCTGCAAAAATAACGATGCCAATTCCAGCCATAAGACGCATTGTTCCAGTATCTTGCCCAATAAATGAAATAATAATTTGCGCAACAACGAATACAAGTAATGCAACTATTAGAATTGGACCAGCTTTAAGCAAATCCTTTTTTGTAGTAAGTGCAAGCATTGTCAAGCACAGGAAGAATCCTGCAGTTAAAGCAAACACTAATGCCACAGATCCAAGGCTAAATACTTGAAAGACTGAGCTTAAAGTGAATCCTGTTAAAGCAGCATAAGCATAGAACAAAACTCGTACTGTTGTCTCACTCATCTTCATTAAACGCGTTCCAAGAACAACTGCTATCACAACCTGAGCAATTGCCAGCATCATCCAACCCCATCCGCGGGTTGCAAACATAAATCTAAGCCAGAAATTACCGCTCTGAGTGAACAGTGCCACAAGAGTTGTAACAATCAATCCAAGCGTCATTTCGCCATAAGTGCGTCCTACTGAAACTCTTTTTGCTTCTTCAAAAGCATATGTTGCCTGAGTGTCAATAACCTCAGGAGCACTGCTTCCGTAATAATCTTGAGTAAAGTTTGTCATTATTTCTCCTTAACAGCTATGAAATAAAACGCTGTCAAGACAACGTTCTCACATAATTATAATTAAAGCATCTGGGAAAATGCTAAAAAAATACAGCATAATTTATACGTTCGTACAATAAGCTGATTTTAGTATTGCGTAATCTTGCGCTTCGCATTGATATTATGCCTTACTATTAGGTGCCTCTTCAACTTGAGGAGCACCATTAATATCGCGGTGAATACCTTGCATTTGTGTTTCAATATTTTGCAAGCTATGTGCGCAATCGAGCAAGGTTTGAGAGTGCTCAGCCAACTTTGCATCTGGCAAACCGGCTTTGTATCTTAAAGCGTGCTCCAAGCTGGCCCAATAATCCATCGCAATAGTTCGGAATTGCACTTCAACTGGCGTGTAGTGTGCTCCAGAAGACAAGAACACAGGAACTGCATAAATTACGTGCAAACTGCGGTATCCATTAGGTTTTGGATTCTTAATATAATCCTTAACTTGCAATACTTGAATGTCTGTTTGTTTAGAAAGATATTGTGCTACAGAATACACATCGTCGCAGTAGTTGCAAATTACGCGAATTCCAGCTACGTCGAAAAGATTATCACGTATAGAGCGTGTGGAAATATCTAGATGACGCCTTTGCAGCTTCTCAAAAATTGAGTGCACTGATTTAAGACGGCGTTCCATGTGGTGAATTGGGTCGTGAGAGAATCGCACCTGAAATTCGCTATCTAGAATCTCGAGCTTTGTACTTATTTCGTACATTGCTCCTTCGTAAATTTGCATCATGTTTACAAATTCGTCGATTTGGTCTTCAGGAAGCATAAGCGAATTAGTTTTGTCGCATTGGGAGCAATTTTGTTGATTTTTTGTATTGCTTACATTGCTACTTAAATTGTTGCTTTCATTAGCTGCTTCGTTGCTATGAAGACGCGCATAGAGTTCTGCTGCGTTTACGCGGTTATGACGATCAAGTATCACGTCTTTTAATAATACTATAAAAACTGCTAAACGTCTGGGAGTGCGTATGTAAATGTAATATTCTTTGCAAAGCGTGATATAAATATCTTAGGTGATTGCGCGCAAGCAAAATCTAGGAAAGTATTTTGACGGGGAGTGTATTTTGTCTGAAAATAAGCAGGATAATATTCCTAAAGTAATTTCAATAGTTGGTCCTACAGCTTCAGGCAAAACTAGTCTTGGTATTGCGCTTGCGCAAAAATTAGCTGAGCGTGGGATTCGTGCGGAAATCATCAACGCAGACGCGTATCAAATGTATCGTTACATGGATATTGGCACGGCTAAGGCGAGTGCGCAGGAGCAGGCGGAAGTACCACACCATTTGCTTGACATTATTGATCCTGAAGAAACGATGACGGTTGCGCGCTTTCAAACTTTGGCAAGGCAGTGTATTAGTGAGTTGCAATCGCGTGGTGTGAGGCCGATTTTAGTTGGAGGATCGGGATTGTATGCTCGTGCTGCTGTGGATGATATTACATTCCCAGGCACGGATGAGTCTATTCGTGCAGCTTTGGAGGAGCGCGAGCGCAAAGAGGGAGCGAGTGCGCTGTTTGATGAGTTGAAGCAGAAGGATCCGGTTGCTGCGGCTCATATGGATGCGCGCAATCCGCGACGTACAATTCGCGCGCTTGAAGTGATTGAGCTTACAGGAAAGCCTTATTCCGCAACGCTTCCGAAGTATAAGTATGTGATTGATTGCGTGCAAATTGGCTTAGATTTGCGTCGTGAAGATTTAGATAAGCGCGTGGATTTACGTACGCAAATTATGCGTGAGCAGGGTTTTGTGGATGAGGTGCGCGCAATTCGAGGGCGATTGGGTGTGACTGCAGCTCGTGCTCTTGGCTACCAGCAGATTATGGATTATTTGGATGGCGTTTGGAGTGAGGATGAGGCTTTTGCGGATATTGCGCAAAAAACTCGACGACTTGCACGCAAACAAATGGGTTGGTTTGGTAGGGATGCACGCATTTACTGGTTGGACGCGTTGCGACCGGATCTTGCGGAAGCTGCGCTCGCGATTGTTGATGCTGCGGATGCGGGGGAGTTTGATTGCAATAGTTCTGACGCTACTGAGCACGCTACTCAGCACCATCTCGGAGATGCTTTTAACGTTTAATTTAAGCATTGGAAACATTGGGTTTTGCTACAAAAAACGCCACTGTTTGAGCAGTGGCGTTGTTGCGTTTGTGGAGTCGCGGGGAATTGAACCCCGGTCCGGTGACCGTACCCTCGGTCTTCTACGTGCGTAGTCTGCTGGCCGTGCGGCAGTTTTTCTGCCCCCATGTTATCGCAGACAATTCATGGCGAGCATATCTACAGTCAAAGTCCCTGAATTGCCCTGCAGCTCGGCAATTCAAGCAAGTCTTCTTATGACGTTCAGCACCACTCCGAAGACGTGAGTGGGTGAACGGAGCAGCTGCTCACTGGTTAATCCTGGCGCGAAGCTCAGGCAGCGAGAGCGAACTCAGTGCGATTAGATTTAGCACTTATTCTTTTGCGAAAGGACGTTTACGAGTGGACTTCCGCATTCTCGGCACGCTTCCCCGCGGCGAACAGATCGCCGTCGAAACCGATCGACCCCTTTTGATTTTTCAAACAATTGTTGCTCTAGAGCACACATTTCTACATTGTATCATATTTTAACGCGACGAACTGCTTGAGCACTTATTCCTCACGGCATAGTCGTTCGGATGATTTTTTTTTGGGGGGGGGGTATTGATTAGTATACTATTAGTTAGGTGATTTTATTTGCCAAGCGTAAATATGAGTTGTAGTTGATTTGTAATGAATAAAAGATTATAACAAATGTTTATTTTATGTCCATATATTGTATTCATGTATGATACATATGAAGATTTATAAGTATGCGTGGTCTACTTGAAATTGGTTGGAGTGAGGAGAAATAATGGCAGAGCGTAAAGATTTACACGGTGATGTGGTACCAAGAAGAACACTTCGTAAGGCTCATGCGGTGAAGCGTTCTCGTGCTTTGCGTAAGGGAGTTGCTGGAGTTGCTGTTGCTTCAACTTTGGCAATGATGCTGCCATCTGTTGTAGCTTCCGCGCTTCAGCCTACTCAAAAAGATATTATCGATGCGTCTAATATGACGCAAAAAATGGGCAAAGGTAAGCCTGATGTAGACGAATTGAACATGCAGCGTTGGGGTGCTGGCGTGCTCAATAAGAGTGCTCAAACTCAAAAGTTTGTAGAGCTTGCGCGTCATGATGCACAAATGCAACAGTTGCGCGAGGCTGAGGGATCTCGCAAAGAGCAAGAAGATAAGAAACCTAGTGAAACTACTTCTGGTGCATCTGTGCTGGAAACGAATGCATCTCCATCTGCATTGGCTGCGTCTCCTTCTGAGCCGCTGACTAGTGTGAAAAATACCCCAGTTGCAATTTCTTCTCCCATGCCTATTATGCCTTCTGTAGGTGCTGTGAAGTCTGTAAATTCTGATAAAGCTCTTCATGACGTTCAGTCTGCTACGCATACAAATACTTCTGAGATTAAAAATGCAACTTTAGGCTCAAAGTCAAATGTTACTGAAAATACAGTAAGTGCTGCTGAATCTGCTACGGTGAGTGCGCCAGTGTCTAATTCTGTTGTAAAAAGTGCGACTGCTAATAGGCAAGCTCATCAAAATACTACTAATCCAGATACGACGAAGCCAGATACTGCGAAACCGGTTCAGAATGTTGATAATAAGCCGGCTACTACAAATACTGCAGCTACAAAGCCAGCAGAAGTAAAGCCAGAATCAACGCCAACTGCGAAGCCAGCAGAAACAAAGCAACCGGAAGCAAATGCTGGTGACGTTGATCCAGCTGAAAATCAGCAGCCTGCAAACGTAGAGCCAGCTGCTGCAGATGCGGCTCCTGCAGGTAATACAACTGCATCGTCTACTCCTGTAACTTCAACAGGTACAGAAGCTAACGCTGGTGCTGGAACTGCAGCGACCCCAGGTACAGATACAATTGCACGAACCAATGCACAAGGTTCGCAAAGCAGTGCAGAAGGTGCAACTACAGGTGCCACAGGCAAAGATAAAAGCGCTACGCCTTCAACTACTGCACAAAACTCTGCTTCCCAGAATCAATCTGCTTCTACGCCGAACAATGATACAACTCACTCAACGCCTACTTCGAGCAATCAGCCAACGCCTTCACCTTCTCCTGCACCGACCTCTGGCACACAGAACGCTGGCACACCGAACGCTGGCACAACAACTAATAACGCAGCAACTGATCCAGACAGCCAGGTAATTAAGCCGAATACGGATAATCCAGAGGCGAAGAGTACAGAGCAAGCCAACGAACAGGTACAAACCGACACTAAGTCAAAAGCTACGTACAATTTGCAAATTCGCTATACGATTGGCGGTGCTGCGAATAAGCAGCTTGTACAGCCTTATGAGCTTACAATTGACCAAGAAGACTTCGATAAGCTTGACAAAGATGGTAAGTACGAATACATTGAGCTTCCGCAGGCTGCTGGATACCGTCCATCTGTATACCATTCCGGGGATTATCAGTACTACATTAAAAACGACGAAGGCAAGTTTGTTATTGACGACGGTACGGATGCGGATGCTAAGCGCTACTTGCGTTTGAGTAAGAAGCTGATTACTGAGTATGCTGTAAAGAAAAGGCCTGCTGTTGGAGCTAACAACGGCGCTCAAGCCCAGCAAGCCTCGTCATCTCAAACAACTTCGCAATCTTCATCATCTGCGCAACCGGCAGTAGAAGACGGCATTCAGTATTACGGCGAGTTGAATATCAACTACGCTCCTAAAACAGCTAAGTACTATGTGCGTCACTTGGTGCAGGATCTCGATAATAAGGATGAGTTTCACGATGCTCCAAATCTTGGCGTTGGCAAGACTATTGAAGTAACTTACAAAGATGGCAAAAAAGAACGTATCCACGTCACTGAAGTTACTGGCACTGTTGGTTCAGATGTGAGTGCTGTAGCTCTGTATATTCCAGGCTACGAGCCGGAGCATAATCTTATTAGCTCGCCACTTTCTGATTCTGAAGATGAAAAAGACAAGCTAGTTTTGAACCTTCGTTACTATCGTAAGGCGTATGAAGTTACTTACGATTCTGCTGGCGGCACGGATGTTACTGCTCAAAAAGTGTATTATGATCAGGAAGTGCCTGCGGTTCCAGAACCTACATATCGTGGTCATAAGTTCCTTGGGTGGCAGGTAGTAAAACCAGGGGATACTAATCAATCAAATACTTCTGGTAGTCCACTAATTAAAGGAAATTCTACTAACTACAAGATGCCGGATCACAATGTGCGATTCCGCGCAGTTTGGGAAGCTAACAATACTACCAGCTACCGTGTGAACGTATGGGTACAGAAAGCGGATTTAGTTGACAAAGAGCATCCGGATTCGCTTGTAAACTACGACTTTGTTGGTCTTGTTGAGCGCACGAATGTGCAAACTGATAGCGACGTTGTGCTCGATAAGATGGATGATGCTGGTGTTGCTAAAGATACTGATGAGCTTAATGGCAAAAGCGAAACTGATTATGTAACGAGCCCGGAGCTTGGCTTAACAAAAGAAGAGCTGCAAGGTACAGATGCGAATAATCATAAAGATGGCTTAATTTCAAAGTTCAACTGGATGAACGATACGCCTGTAACAAGCTTAGACGGGTATGATACTGAGCATCCTGGTGATGTTAACAACAAGGGTAAGGACTTATTCACGCGCTACTTCCACGTGAATAAGGAGCTTACTAAAAAGCTTAACACTGAGGAACATGATTTTGTGCAGGGTCGCCCAGATTTAGGCAAACGCAGTAAAGCGAAGCTTTGCGCAAACGACTTAAACAACACTCTTAACTTAGTTTACGACCGCAATACTTATGAGCTTATTTTTGCTAAGCCTGCTGGCGTCAATAGCGGTGACAATGTTGCTATAAAAAGAAAAGATGAAAACGGCAAAACAACTATTTATTGCTATGCTGGCGGTGGCGGTTGCTCGGATAAGTATGATAAAAAAGACAAAGATGATAATGACAATGCAATTAACCATAAAGGCTACCGCGTAAAAGTTCGTTACGGTCAAAAGCTTACTGATATTTGGCCTGATGTAAATGAATTATATTTTAGTGAAGAGGGAAAAGGCTCTTTAGGGTGGCAGCTTGGATTTGCGGGGGATATAAAGTATCGTGACACTCCTCCGTATCGTTTTACTAAAGAAGAATTTGCTGACCCTGAATTCCGTGCTGTTTTTAAAAAAGATCAAAAAGACAAAGTAGCACCTAGAATTAGCGATGACCCTGAGAAGACTCCTCAAACTACATACGAGTTAAAAGATAATCAGCGTCTGCTTACTGCTGATAGCAGTGATCAAAGTCAGCCTATACAGGTGATTATTAGGAAGCAAAGTATTGCATCCGCTAAAAAGGGTGGTACAGCAAGCGATGACGATTATGAGCTTTCTACCGATTCTTATAGCAAAGATGATACTCCCAACACTGGCTATGATTATCCAGCTCCATCTATTGCTGGTTTTAATCCTGCTGATGGTTATGATAAGACAAAAGTTGGTGATGCGTTAGATTCAGACGACTTTAAAGATAATCTGGAAGTGTGGTATAACGAATCTCATGCTCATGGGGATTGGGATGATTTAAGTGAGGATGAGCAGAAAGCTTTTGCTAAAAAGTATCATTTAGCATTTCGAAAGTATAGGGGCGTTCCAGTAGATGAACAAGAAAATTATTCTGGTGATGAAAATGAATTTAATGATAACAAACCACTTGAGTTTAAGTATGACCGCCAGTCGTACGACGTGCAGTTTTATAATGCGGACGGCAAGGCTATAAGCAACGCAAAGGATGGCGCTGCTACAGAGAGATTGCCGTACGAGTATAGCTTGACTAAGCGCGGCAAAAAAGATTTGACGGGCGAAGACAAAGATTTATACGGAAAAGATACGTCTTACGATGATTCTGTAACTAAAGAGGGTGGTGATAACACCGCAACTCAGTTCGATGGCAAGTACACATTCACACTTAACGGCAAAACTTACTCCATCACTCGTCCTAACAATTTGCCAAAAGACTACGTGTTTAAAGGCTGGGCTGTTGATCAAGCTGGTAGTCAGCTTATAAATGGCGAGAGTGAAGATGCTAAAGGTGAAAGCAAAGATAAAAGTAAAGCTAAAGATGTTACAATGCCAGTTAATGGCATTAAGCTTTATGCTGCGTGGGGTAAGCCAACTAATATTAAGCACACGGTAACGTTTAACTACAATATGCCAAATACCGATGGAAACGGTAATGAGGTAGCTGGCACAAACGTAGTTAAGAAAAAGGAGTTCGCTCGCTACCATGTTATTGACGAAAAGGATGAAATAGGCACTCCAACTCGCAAAGGCTACGACTTCTACGGTTGGGAAATCAACAAGAATGGCAAAACTTTGCCGTACGCCTTTGGCAACAAAGTAGTAGAAGATATAACGCTTAACGCAGTGTGGGTGAAGGATACTCGCTACAAGGGCACTTTTAAGCATATATTCTTAAAGCCTGGATACACGATTTCTGACTATAAGGATGCTGCTACGAAAGAAGCCAAAGCTGCGATGGTAGACCATACCGCCGAGCAAACGGTTTCCGGCTTGCGCGAGCATTTGCGCTACAATGCGGAAGCAGTCTATAGTGACGAAACGCACTTCCCAGATAAGCATTTCACGAGCTTTGAAGCTTCGAGTACTGAATCTGAGAATACTGGCGAGTTTATTTACCAAACTTATAATATGCGCAAGTACAAAGTTCGCTATGTAACTATTGGTAAGGACGGTAAAGAAAAGGAGCTTCTTCCAGAAAGCGAAGTTAGCTCTGTAAATAGAAAGTATGACGTAGTATTCTACAAGCCTATTGAAGGCTTTAAGCCAGAAAATACGCAGCAGCGTATTGAATACGTTACTGATCCTTACGGCAAGCAAAAAGCTGACGATATTCGTACTATCACATTTAGATATGATGACGTACGCGTGCTTAAGCGTAAGGACGATTATCAAGCTCGCCCAGATCACTACACGCGTTACGTGTTTAAAGTGGCTGATGGTCAAGACTCTATGGGCAGCGTTGTTGACTGGCAGAACAAGGATGTAGCTGACGGCTCTGCTCTTGTGTACGACGCAATTAAGGGCACAAAAGCTTATCAAATGCCACTTCCAACAGTGAAAGCAAAGCCTGGATTTGAGTTTGCAGGCTGGACTTCGAAAGTCGGTTCGTCTGAAGTTGGCTCGCATACGCTTCAGTATTCCGATGGTGTAAATCGCTTGCCGATTCGCTCCGAAGAGCAGAACAATCCTGAGGTAATTTACACTGCTAACTTCAAGATAAAAGCTCCTGTTGCAATTGATACTAAGGTTTTGAAGCCAATAGATACTTTGAATCCGGCTGATCCAACTGCAGCTAAAGCTCTTATAACGAATGCTGATGAGTATCCAAGTGATGCTACGTTCTCATTCGGTAAAGACGAAAAGTTTGACAACACTCCAGGCTTGCACAAGATTAAAGTGCAAGTGCATCTTGATGGCAACATTGCTGAAACTGAAGTGCTGTACCGCACGCTGCCGGATTTGGTGTACGGAAGCGAGTGGGAGAAGTTTAAGGCTACTGACTACGGTAGCAAGAATGCTAACGACTACGTTCCGATTACCTTTACTGGCAAGAACGATGAAGGCACTATTATTGGTCGCGATGGCGGTAATGCTAATCCTCATGCTGGCGAAGAAACTACGCTTACTGCGTACGTTTATAAGGGTAAGGATGTTAGAATCCGCGTGCCGCAAGCATTCGGTAAGGATCACAGTGACCAGCATTACCACTACGTGTTTAAGGGTTGGGCAACTAAGGTTGTAGAACCGACTGCTGAGAATCCGAATCCAAAGCAGACATATGTTATCGATTCAGAAAGCCGTTATAAAGTTATTACGGTGAACGTTGATTCTGGAGAAACTTACCACGCTGTTTACAAGCGAATCGACTACTTCTCGAGTTCGTCTGACGGTGGTGAAGTTCCTAAGGATGCTGTAGTCGCAATCTTTAAGCCTGCTCCAGGTCGATTGTGGAAAGACGGTACAAGCGGCCCTAAAGTGTTCTACGTAAAGAAGGGCACTGACATTTCCCAAATTACGAAGATCATTAATGGAAAGCAAGTGAATGTTCTTGAGATGCTGAAAGGCAGTCTCACTGGAGCTACTGGCACTTGGAAACGAAGCAGTATGCTTAATGACGGTAAGAAAGTTACTGAAGTTAAAGATGTTGCTGACGTGACCGGTGATTGGAAAGATGGCTGGAAAGTCAATGAACCATTCCAAGAGTTTGTGGCAGATCAAACTCCTTGGACAGAGCCAACAGTGCAGACTGATTACTTGGTTGCTGTGCAAGATGATCCTAACACGCTTCCAAAGTTAACCGATTTTATAACTAATATGCCTCAACTCAAAGCAGATGCTGCTGTGAATAATGGCATAGAAGACATAAAAGTCGAATACGATTTACCAACTGAAGCTGAACAAAATAAGTTTAAACAAAAAATGCTTAAGAAGCCTGCTTTGTACACTGTTCCTTTGAAAGTTACAGTTAAGTATAAGGATGCAGTGGATTACAAGGCTTATAGACTTGTAGGACGCTTAAAAGTGCTTTATCAGCTTATGTATCCAGAAAGCTTGCCGAAGAATGATAGTCAACAGTCGAGTTTGCAAACTGGTGCTAATGCTGAACGCAAACTAGTTTTTGATAAGACTAAGTATGTTTCAGTCAACTTTATAAATGCTCAGAGTGATAATAAGTCACCAAATGGCAAGGGTGAATTTGCTGAAGGTTCGCGCGAGTTGTACTACGCGTATAAGCAATCTGCTAGTGGCGTTCGTGCACCGCAGGTTATTGGCAAGGATTACGATGCAAAAGGATACCATTACGAGTTCCAAGGCTGGGAGATGCAGGCAGCTACTGCACCTGTAGCAAATTCGACCAACACGCCAAATATTACGAATGGTACAAATACTGCTGCATCAGTAGTCCCTGTTGTGACACTTGTTGCTACTGCGGCTCCAACACCTACTACTGTGTCGAATCCACCAAAAATTAAGCTATATTCTAGTGCTGAAATTGCTGGTATGAAGTTTAGTGGGAACACCACTTTTATAGCACGTTATAAGCTTGTGCCAAACGTAATTGACGCTTCTCAACAAGACGATATTCCAGATGGCTACGTTGCAACCATATTCCTTCCAGGATTTGGTAGAACGTGGGCTGACGGTTCGTATAAGCCAAAACTTCTGTATATTCGTCACGGAAAAGATAAAGAAGATAACATTAAGTTTGCTCAAAAAGTTGCAAACGATACTGCTGCAGAACTTTCCGGTTTTACAAAGTGGCAAATGTATGATGCAAAGAGCCGTAAGTCAAACATACTCTTACACGACAATTGGGATATCAGCAGGCCGCGCATTTTCGTTGCTGAACAAAATGGCGCTGATGGTGTGAAGATTCCAGAAACAGTTGTTGGCGTTGGAGATAAGATTCCAAACGTCAATAAGCTCGTACATAGTGCTGACCCTAAAGTGAGTGTATCTGTAGATGAGAATGCTAAGGTTGATGTTTCAAAGCCTGGAATTTCAACAATTATGGTGAATGTAACTAAGCCTACTGATGAAATTGATAAGACTACAGGAAAGCAAAAAACTGTTACAACTAAGTTGCCTGTGCATGTGTATGTTTTGCCTAACGTGATTGCAGATAACGATTTGCCGGCTAAGGGCACTGCTGCGGCTAAGTTCATAGAAAAGAACTACACGAAGGTGACGTATGTAGCTGGTAAGGGCGGAAGTTTGCAAAAATCGCCTCTTGAGAGTGCTGGCGACAAGATAGTTTCAGTATATTGGGTACGAAACGGCGCTACTAATTTGCTTATGCCAGTTCCAGATGTGCTTGCCGATAAGGGCTACGTGTTCAAGGATTGGTCGTCTAATACGACTGAAAAGCCAGCGGCTCTGGCAGATAAACGCAAGGCCACAGAAGAAGAACGAGAAGCTTTGGCTCGAATGGCAATTATGGATGGTATGCCATATGTAGCAAAGTTGATTCGTAACTCAGATAAATATACGCTTGCTGCTTTGCAAAATCTCCTGAACGAAGCGCAAAAGCAACATGCTGCGCAAGTCTACAATGCTAAGCGTGAAGAATTAGCTCAGGTTGCTGAAAGAAATCATAAGACTGATCTAGCTTCTGAAATTCGTCAGTCTCATGATTCCTTACAAAAGATTAAGGATAAGCTTGTCCAAAATGGCATTGATGTTGACAAAGTCATTGAGCAAGTTCATGAAAAGACTTTGCTTGTAAAACTTGCTAAAGAAGCTGGAAAACCATGGCTTGCCAAGCAAATTTCCAATTCTATGTATTCTTCAATAGAAGCGCTGAAGAATTTAATGCAAGAAGCTGGAATAGACTTAACATTTGCTAATCTTGAGAACGCAATTGATAGTTATGTTCTTGATGAACAGCGAGAAGTGCTCGCTGAGCTTGCTGATGAAGCAGATAAGCCATTTGTTGCAAAGATAATTCGCAGCTCCAAGAAGTCTAGTTTGGAAGCTTTGAAGCAGGTTTTGCGCAATGCTGGAGTAAATCCAGAGATTTCGCTGCCAAAGCCTCACTCAAAACACGAAATCACTATTACTGCAAACTTCGAGAAGATGGCTCCTATGAGGTTTAAGTTTAGTGGTTCTGCTCGCGAGGGTATGTTAACGAACTTTACTTTGCAAAACATGACTGAAGGATCTGGCGATGCTACTAACAAGATTACGGTAGATGGTAAGGAAGTAACCATTAACGAGTTAATCTCAAAGGTTACGAATTCTGTAAACGGTATTAACGCAACCTGCGCTGGTACTGCATGCAAGATTTCCGGCACTCCTAAGATTGTGAATGGAAAGCCAAAAGTTGAGCTAACGTTTACTACTACCGATAAGTATGGTCGCGAAGCGGAAATTGCTGTTGAAATTGATGTGATTTCTGAGAGCAAACCAAACTCTCCAACTCCAGCACCAATTCCAAGTCCAGCACCAGCGCCTGAGCAGCCAACTCCAGCGCCTGAGCAAGTTATTCCTTCTCTTGATTCTTCTACTTCATATGACGTAACTATTGAGGATGAAAAGAAGCAAGAAAAGGATCTAAAAGAAACTGTTGAAGCAAAGCTGGAATTAGCTAAAACTGGTAGCGACACGGTTTCTTCTGCATCTGCTGGTATTTTGTCGGCAGCAATCGCAGCAATTGGTCTTGCGGTGGTAAAGACTGGCAAGCACCATCGCAAGCGTCGCAATAATAAATAATTTATTTAAATTTGGAGCGTTTGAATTTTTCATGCGCTCCATTTTTATACGAATTATAAGCGCGTCGAGGGTGGTGACTAGAATAACGAAGGTTCCGGTTCACGCTTAGCTATTGGGGCTTTGCGACCCGGGTCGCCCGAATTCCATAGGAGACATTATGAAGCAGGGTATTCATCCCGACTATCACGCAGTGCAGGTTACCTGCTCTTGCGGAAGCACTTTCGTAACTCGTTCCACCGCTGATGGCGATCACATGACGGTTGACGTGTGCTCAAAGTGCCACCCATTCTATACCGGTAAGCAGAAGATTCTCGACACCGGCGGCCGCGTGGCTCGCTTCGAGAAGCGCTACGGTAAGAAGACTAAGTAGCTTTTGTGACGCCAGCCCTGCTTTCGTGTAACTCGCGGAATCGGGGCTGGCGTTTTATGTGCTAAACATGTGTGTTTAGTGTTCTACATTTAACATTTAAATTTTTGATTTACAATCCGCGTTAAGCGCGACTACAAAGGAATATGATGGCTGAGTCAGTAGAGGAACAATTCCCGGCAGCAGTTACCGCGTTAGAAGAGTATCGCGATATTGAAAGTCGCATGGGAAGTCCGGAAGTTGCGTCAAACCCGGACGCTATTCGCAAGCTCGGCCGCAGGCACGCAGAACTCGGCTCAATCGTAAATGCTTACCTAAATTACAAGCAGCTTTGCGACGACTTTGAAGCCGCAAACGAAATGGCAAGCGACGACCCAGATTTTGCTGAAGAAGCTAAGCGCTTAGAAGAGCAGCTTCCAGCAGCAAAAGAAAAGCTTCGCACGGCATTAATTCCTAGGGATCCGGATGATGCGCGCGATATGATTATGGAAATTAAAGCTGGCACAGGCGGCGAAGAAGCTGCTCTGTTTGCTGGCGATCTATTGCGTATGTACATGCGTTATGCCGAAAAGCGCGGCTGGACTACCGTAATCCAAAGCGAAAATTCAACGGAACTTGGCGGCGTAAAAGACGTGCAGCTTGCGATTCGCGCAAAAGGTACTCCTGCTCCAGAAGACGGCGTGTGGGCAAGCATGAAGTACGAGGGTGGCGTGCATCGTGTGCAACGAATCCCAGTTACTGAATCGCAGGGGCGCATACAGACTTCCGCAGCCGGCGTAATCGTGTTTCCAGAAGCAGACGAAGATGACGACGAAATCGAAATCGATCCAAAAGATTTGAAGATCGACATTTTCATGAGCTCCGGTCCTGGTGGACAGTCCGTGAACACTACTTATTCCGCGGTTCGCATGACGCATATTCCAACCGGAATTGTTGTTAGCATGCAAGACGAAAAGTCGCAGATTCAAAACCGTGCGGCAGCCCTTCGCGTGCTAAAGTCTCGTTTGCTCGCTATGAAGCACGAGCAGGAGGCAGCAGAAGCGGCGGATATGCGCCACTCACAGGTGCGTTCGCTCGACCGCTCTGAGCGAATCCGCACGTACAATTTCCCAGAAAATCGTATTGTGGATCATCGCACGAATTACAAGGCTTACAATCTTGACCAGGTTCTTGACGGCGATTTGCAGCCTGTTATCGACAGTGATATTCAGGCGGATGAAGCTGACCGTTTAGCGCAAGCCAAGTAAGTAGCCGATTAAAATTTCTAAACAATTCTTAAAATGCAAGAACTTTTGCGAGTTTTGCGCGATGCTGTTAAAAAGCTTGAGTTTGCAGGTGTGGAGTCAGCAGAATATGATGCGCGCTTGCTGCTGGCTCACGCTTGCGGAGTGAGCTTAGCTGAGCTAAACAAAGCTCTGCTTATGGGTGATTACAAGAATTTTTCGCCCGATTATGCTAGCAAATATAGCGATTTTGTATCTAGGCGTGCTTCTCGCGAGCCGTTGCAGCATATTATTGGTCGCGCGCCTTTCCGCTACTTGGATTTGCGCGTTGGCAAGGGCGTTTTTGTGCCGCGGCCCGAAACGGAAATTGTTGTTGAAGCGGGATTGGATTGGCTTAGAGAATCTGGTATTAGCAAGCCTACGGTAGTCGATTTATGCGCAGGTTCGGGAGCAATCGGATTGTCGATTGCAACGGAAGTTGCAGACGCGCAAGTGTGGGCTGTAGAAAAATCTCCTGAAGCTTTTCAATATTTGCGAAAAAATTCTGAAGAAACTGCAAAGAATTACGAAAATATGCAGATTTCCAGTCGATACCATGCTGTTCTTGCAGATGCAACAAAAGCGCATATTTCAGATTTAACTCCTGAACTTCACGCAATTTGCGGCAAAGTAGATTTAGTAATAACGAATCCGCCTTACGTGCCGGAAAATCAAGTGCCGGAACAGATTGAAGTGCGAGAATATGATCCTCCGCTTGCGTTGTACGGCGGCTCTGTGGATGGCTTGCTTATTCCGGAGCAGATTATGCGCGCGGCTTTTGCGCTTCTTAAACCCGGGGGAGCTATGGTTATGGAGCATGATATTTCGCAAGGAGATGCGCTTAAAAAGTACGCGGAAAGCCTAGGTTTTGTGTGTACTCGAGTTGGAAACGACTTAACAGGCAGACCGCGATACACTTTTGCGCAAAAATATGACTTGAATCAGATATATGACTTGAATCAAATAGAAGAAAATAAGCAAAATAAACAACAAAAGCAACAAAAGAGGCAAAAATGAGCAAAATTTGCAATATCAACGGAGAATCACTGCAAATGGCAGCGCAAATTATTAACGAAGGCGGCGTAATCGTAGTGCCAACTGACACTGTGTATGGCGTTGCTTGTGACCCATTTAATGAAGCTGCAGTTGCAAAAATTTACGAGCTTAAGCGCAGGCCGCGCACGAAGGCGTTGCAAATTTTAATGAGCGGAGTGGAAGATTTAGAAAAACTTGGGCTGTATTTGCCGTCTCCGCTGGATATTTTAGGCAAAAAGTTCCTTCCGGGTGGATATTCTCCGATTGCGCGCGCTAAGAAGGACTCGGTTGCGTCCAAACTTGCAACGCTGTGCAAAACGAATGAGACTGATGAGAAAACTCAAGAAACTGAATCAACTCAAGCAATCGAATCAACTCAAGGTGTGCGCGTGCCTGATTGCCCGGAATTAATGCAAATTTTGCGCGTTACGGGCCCGCTGGCTGCTTCTAGCGCGAATCGCAGTGGTAACGAAAGTGCAGACAGCGTCGAGGAAGCATTTGAGGCTTTCGGCAACGAAATTCCGCTGTATTTGAACGCAGGTCCAACTCGCTCGCACGTGGCAAGCACGGTAGTTGGTGCGGATTCAAGCGATAAAGACGGTATTGTGATTTTGCGCGAAGGTGTGATTTCGGAGTGCGAAATTCGTAATGCGTTAAGTGAGTAAGTTTATTAACTTATTTCTGATACTAAATTTCTGGTACTAACAAATCGCTACAATCAAAATAAGCAAGCGAAAAATTTAGCAAACGCTGCTAAAACCAACGAAGTAATCGCATAGCAAAGGACGCATTTATGAGGGTATACCTGTTTATTGCAGCAATTGCAGGCGGTACTACGTGGCTTATTATGCCGCTTGTTCGTCACCTTGCGATCCGTATGGGTGCTGTTGGCAAAGTTCGCGCTCGCGACGTGCATACTATTCCAACGCCACGTATGGGTGGTGTAGGTATGCTTTTTGGTTTTGCAGTTGCGATGGCATTCGCTAGTTCTATGCCATTTATTTCTGGGCTTTTTGCAGGAACGCACCAGCCGTGGGTTGTACTAGCAGGAGCCGTTATGATATGCCTGCTTGGGGTATGCGACGACATTTGGGATTTAGATTGGATGCTAAAGCTTGCCGGTCAGCTGCTTATAGCTGTTTTTGTAGCGTGGGGAGGGTTGCAAATCGTAACTTTGCCGCTCGGTTCACTCGTGACGGCATCTCCAAGCGTGTCAATCGCAATAACTGCAATACTAATCGTTGCTTCAATTAATGCAGTAAATTTTGTAGATGGGCTGGACGGACTGGCTTCCGGAATTGTTGCAATTGGCGGAATTGCCTTCGCAACCTACTCCTACATGCTCGCGCGCACGTCGCCATCCTACGCATCAATGGCAACTCTTATTGACGTTGCAATGGTAGGTATGTGCGTTGGATTTATCATGCACAATTGGCATCCTGCGAAACTTTTTATGGGCGATTCCGGCTCCATGCTAATCGGCTACTTAATTACTTGCGCGTCGATTATTATGACCGGCCATTTGGATCCGTCCGCCGTTCACACGAGTATTTATTTGCCTGTATTTATGCCGATTTTATTGCCGATTCTTGTGCTGTTCTTGCCGGTTCTTGATATGTGTTTGGCGATTACGCGGCGTGTTGCTAAAGGGCAGTCGCCAATGCATCCGGATCGCATGCACTTGCATCACCGCATGCTTAGAATCGGACATTCTGTGCAAGGTGCTGTGCTGATTTTGTGGGGATGGGCGGCGCTGATTGCGTTTGGCTCTATTATGATTTTGTTCTTTAAAGCTGTGTATGTGCTTGTTGGAATGATTCTTGCTGCTGCGTTGCTTACTGTGCTCACAATGATGCCGTACTTGCGTCGTCGCCTGCCCGAACTTCGCAATTCGTAGCGTTTCGTTCGGAGTTTCGGCAAACGTCATAGCAAAAACGTATAGTAACCCTATGGCTACAACTGATATTAACACGAAATCCGTGTATGCTCCTGTTCCACCAATTTTCGAGAAGCTCGGTCTCGCTTATGACGATGTCCTTTTGCTTCCAAACGAAACTGATGTTATTCCGTCCGAAGTGGATACTTCCACTCGTCTGACTCGCGAAATTACCATGAAAGTGCCGACTATTTCGGCAGCTATGGATACTGTTACCGAGTCCGATATGGCTATTGCCATGGCGCGTAACGGTGGTATTGGAGTACTTCACCGCAATCTTTCTATTGATGATCAAGCTGCGCAGGTTGATATTGTTAAGCGCAGTGAATCCGGTATGATTACCGACCCGCTTACTGTTCACCCAGATGCTACGCTCGCCGATTTAGATAAATTGTGCGGGCGTTTCCATATTTCTGGTCTTCCGGTAGTGGATAGCGAAAATCATTTAGTTGGTATTATTACCAACCGTGACATGCGTTTTATTGCTTCCGAAGATTACGATCGCTTGAAAGTTAAGGACGTGATGACGCGCGAAAATCTCGTCACTGGTCCTTCCGATATTTCTAAGGAAGATGCTCACCGCTTGCTTGCGGATAACAAGATTGAAAAGTTGCCTTTGGTTGATGCTGAAGGTAAGCTTACAGGCTTGATTACTGTTAAGGACTTTGTGAAGACTGAGCAGTATCCGGATGCTACTAAGGATGATCAAGGTCGCTTGCGTGTTGCTGCTGGCATTGGCTTCCTTGGTGATGCTTGGCAGCGTGCGTGCGCTCTTATGGAAGCTGGAGTTGACGTGCTTGTGGTCGATACCGCAAACGGCGAGGCTCGCTTGGCTCTCGACATGATTCGTCGCATTAAGGCAGATAAGGCTTTCGACGGTGTGCAAATTATTGGCGGAAATATTGCAACTCGCCAAGGCGCACAGGCTATGATTGACGCTGGTGTTGATGCTGTAAAGGTTGGCGTTGGCCCAGGTTCTATTTGCACTACGCGTGTTGTTGCAGGCGTTGGTGTACCTCAACTTACTGCAGTTTACGACGCTGCTCAGGCTTGCAAGGCTGCTGGTATTCCATGCATTGCAGACGGCGGCATTCACTATTCCGGCGATATTGCTAAGGCTTTGGTTGCTGGTGCTGACACCGTTATGCTCGGCGGCACTTTGGCTGGATGTGAGGAAGCTCCTGGTGAGAAGGTTCTTCTTCACGGCAAGCAGTACAAGCTTTACCGCGGCATGGGCTCGCTTGGCGCAATGGCTCCTCGTGGTAAGAAGTCTTATTCGAAGGATCGTTACTTCCAGGCAGACGTTACCAGCTCCGACAAGGTGGTTCCAGAAGGCGTTGAAGGCGAAGTTCCATATCGCGGTCCACTTAACGCTGTGCTTTACCAGTTGCTTGGTGGCTTGCATCAGTCCATGTTCTACGTTGGTGCTCACAATATTAAGGAAATGCAAGAGCGCGGACGCTTTATTCGTATTACTGATGCAGGTCTTCGTGAATCTCATCCTCACGATATTGTGATGACTGCAGAAGCACCAAACTACAGCGGTTTCCACAACTAAGTCGCGTGGTGCGTAAGTTGCGCGATTAAATCGCGTATAAATCGCAACTATTTTAAACGGCGAAAAGTTACGCAAGTTACTCAAAACTTGCCTGCTTTTCGTCGTTTTTGTTTTGACAAGACAGATAAAATTATTATATAGTTAGTGGGATATCCCACTAAAAATGAGGTGATTTTGTGGAAGTAGTAAAAGATTATGACGTGCGTCTTGATAGTAAAAAGCGTGTAACTCTGCGTGGGGCTAAATATCCTTATTACAATGTTAAAGAATGCGATAATGGTTGTATTTTATTAGAGCCTCGTGAGCTTACTATTCCAAAGAGTATATCTTCTAGAACTCTTAAAAGTATGGATGAAGCAATTCGCAATTTTAATATTGACAAAGTCTCTGAACCAGTTGATCTTTCTGACGAAGCTCGTCGTCAAGCTGAAGCTCATGAGGGAAAATCATTTAATAACACAGATGAACTTATGCAGGATTTATTAGATGCTTAAATCAGTATTTCGTACAACTCAATTCAAAGTAGTCTGTACGAAGATGTAGGCTGATGGGTTCGAAAAAATATTAGGAAAGGAACGAAAATGGCTGAAGCTAAGGAAGATCTTACGTTTACGCCGGAAGAGTCGCGCTTAATTTGGATTGATTGCGAGATGACGGGACTCGATATTTTCCACGACGAATTATGTGAAGTATCTGTAGTTCCAACCGACTTTAATCTGAAAGTTTTGGACGACGGCATTGATTTAGTGATTAAGCCGAGCGATGCTGCTGTGGCTCATATGAACGATTTTGTACGCAATATGCACACTTCTTCCGGACTTGTTGACGAGTGGAATAAGAATGGTTTGCCTTTGGAAGAAGCGCAAAAGCAGGTAGTTGAATACGTAAAGCGCTTCCTGCCGGCTCGCGGAAAAGCTCATCTTGCTGGAAACTCCGTCGGTTCCGACAAAAAGTTCCTCGACCGTTACATGCCAGATTTAATGGCAAATCTGCACTATCGTGTAATAGACGTAAGCACGTTGAAGGAAATTTCGCGCAGGCTTTACCCGGACGTTTACCGCAATAAGCCGGCAAAACATGGCGGTCACCGTGCGCTCGCGGATATTATTGAGTCGATTGACGAGCTTCGTTACTACCGCGATATGATGTTCGTTCCAGCTCCAGGCCCAAGTGAGTCTCAAGCAAAAGCTGGCGCACAGCACATTGAAAGCACGAGCTTGCTTCGTGACTACGAACGCCGCGGAGAGGCGCTAGAAGACGTAAATTCCGCAGAAAAGCGCGACTACTAAACACAACGCTACTATTAAATAAAGCGTGACTACTAAACGCAATAAAAGGTACTGCCAATGAAGCAATCCGAAGCTCTAACCATAATCAACGCTGGTGCAAGCGCGTTCATTACCGGCGCTCCGGGTGCAGGTAAAACCTACGTATTAAACGAAGCTATTCGCGAAATGCGAAAGAACGGTTTAAGCGTGGCTGTAACGGCTTCTACCGGAATCGCAGCAACTCATTTAAACGGTCAAACCATTCACTCTTGGAGTGGAGTTGGAGTTGCAAACGCACTTACGGATACGCTTCTTAAAACCATTAGAGCTAGGCGAGGAAAGCGCATAAAAGCCACGGACGTGCTCGTGCTGGACGAAGTTTCAATGATACACGCGTGGCTTTTCGACATGGTTGACGAAGTATGCCGAAAAGTGCGCAAAAATCCCGCTCCTTTCGGCGGGCTTCAAGTAGTTATTTCGGGCGACTTCTTCCAGCTGCCTCCTGTTAGCACTTCTATGCGAAATCGTGACGTGTTCGAGCCGAGCCCGGAGTTTATTTCGTCGCGCGAAAAGTATGCTGCAGCTGGAAAAAATCCGGAAGGCTATATTACGGAATCTTTCGCCTGGGATGCTTTGAAACCTGTTGTGTGCTATTTAACTGAGCAACATCGTCAAGACGACGGTAAGTTACTTGATGTTTTAACAGATATTCGTAGCGGTCTAGTAAGTGACGACGATAAGCAAGTGTTGGCCAGCCGTCTTGGTGAGTATCCGCAAGATGACGAAGTTGCAGTACATCTTTTCCCAACGAACGCGCAAGCAGATGGTTTAAATAATATGCAGCTTGCGGAAATTAATGCTGAGCCTCACGAATTCGTTGCAACGGAAGCAGGACCTAAAAATCTTGTTGAACGCTTAAAGAAGAATATGCTTGCTCCGGAGCGTTTAGTTTTGAAGGCCGGAGCTGCTGTGATGGCATTGCGTAATGACCAAGAAAAGCAGTATGTAAACGGCTCTGTTGGACGTGTGTTGCGTTTTGTGCCTGAATCTAAAGGTGGCTGGCCGATTGTTGAGTTTGAAAACGGAAATATTGTCACTCTTAAGCCAGCTGCGTGGGAAATGACGGACGGTGAGACTGTACTTGCTAGCGTAAATCAAGTGCCTCTTCGTTGCGCGTGGGGAATTACGATTCATAAGTCGCAAGGTATGACGCTCGATAGTGCGGTAATGGATTTGCGTAGAACTTTCGCTCCTGGAATGGGATATGTTGCGCTTTCTCGCGTGGAAAATCTGGGCGGTCTTTATTTGGAAGGTATTAACGATCGCGCGTTTAGCGTTTCAGTTGATGCCGTTCTACTAGATGGATCTTTGCGCGATGCTTCCAAACGTGCGAGTGAGATGCTTGCTAGCGATGGTGCTTCTGTATTTTTGACAGATAAGTTTGAAGGCGATTCTGCAAATCAGCAAGAGTTTGACATTTTTGGCGCTGTCAATTACGCAGATAATGAAGAGTTTTCCTTCGATGACGAGTTTTAGTGCGATTTTTTGTGGAACATTTGCGCGACGACCTGCCTGAGCGCTGCGATTTAGCGCGCGAAGGCAACTCGGAGCGGAAACTCGCTTAAGTTGGAAGTCCGGGGGACTTCCAACGCGAGTTTCGTAGCGAGCGCGTTACCCGCGCGAGCGTTTTGGTGCTTTTTTGAAACATTTGCCGTGTATTTTCTCTGGCGTTTGTTGTCGTTTTTGCGTATTTGGGAAACATTTGCCGGAGTTTTAACTGGGTTTTTGTCGCTGCTTTGGCTTGTTTGTTTAGCTGTGTAAACAAGTGTTTATGTCCTCATGCGCAAATAGATTGGAACGCATGAATTCCAATGTACTTCGTATGTCTCAGCTGTTCCTTCGTACGCTGCGCGAGGATCCTGCAGACGCGGACGTGACTTCCGCAAAACTTATGCAGCGCGCAGGCTATATTCGTAAATCTGCCCCAGGTGTGTGGACTTGGTTGCCGCTCGGACTCAAGGTTTTAAACAAGGTTCAAGCGATTATTCGCGAAGAAATCAACGGTATCGGTGCGCAGGAAGTCCACTTCCCAGCGCTTCTTCCGCGTGAGCCTTATGAGGCTACAAACCGTTGGGAAGAATACGGCGACAACATCTTCCGCCTTAAAGATCGTCATGAAGCTGACTATCTTCTTGCTCCAACGCACGAAGAAGTTTTCACGCTCCTTGTTAAGGATATGTATTCTTCGTACAAGGATTTGCCTGTTACTTTGTATCAGATTCAAACAAAGTATCGCGACGAATTCCGTCCTCGCGCAGGTCTTATCCGCGGTCGCGAGTTTATTATGCAGGATGCTTATTCGTTCTCAATTGACGAAGATGGTTTGAAGTCTGCTTACGTTGAAGAGCGCGCTGCTTACGCTCGAATTTTCAACCGTTTGGGCATTAAATACGTGATTGTTCACGCTGTTTCCGGTCCAATGGGCGGTTCTGATTCTGAGGAATTCTTGGCTCCAATGTCAATTGGTGAAGATACTTTTGCTCTTGCTCCTTCCGGAAAAGCTTGGAATGTTGAGGCTCTTACCACTCCAGAAATGTCTGAGATTGATTATTCTGCAACTCCTGCAGCAGAAGCGCTCGAAACTCCAGACGCTAAGACGATTGAAGCTTTGGTTAAGGTTTCTAACGATTTGCATCCGCGTAAAGATGGCCGCGAATGGCAAGCAGACGACACTTTGAAGAATCTGATTATTGCTGTTAAGCACCCGGCTGATGCTGAGGGTGGCGAGCATGAGGAGCCATGGCGCGAAATTGTTGCTATTGGTATTCCAGGTGACCGCCAGGTAGATATGAAGCGTCTTGAAGCTCAGTTTGCTCCTGCAGAAATCGAAGAAGCAACTGAGGATGATTTGAAGTCTCATCCTGAGTTTGTTAAGGGCTACATTGGTTTTAGCGTATTAGGTCCTCAAGCTCGCAAAGAGGGTAGTGGTATTGAAAATCCTGTTCGCTACTTGATGGATGCTCACGTTGCGAAGGGAAGCGCCTGGATTACAGGAGCTGACGAAGACGGAAAGCACGTTTACAACGCTGTTTACGGTCGCGATTTTGAGGCTGACGGCGTTGTTGAAGCAGCCCAGGTTCGTGACGGCGATATGAGCCCAGATGGTTCTGGTCCGCTTAGCTTCGAACGCGGTGTGGAAATCGGTCAGGTGTTCCAGCTTGGCTTAAAGTATTCTAAGGCTTTGAGCTTAAGCGTTCTTAACGAAAACGGTAAAGCTGTGCCAGTTTGGATGGGCTGCTACGGTATTGGCGTTAGCCGCGTGATCGCATGCTTGGCAGAAACACATCACGACGACGCTGGTCTCGCATGGCCTATGGCGATTGCTCCAGCTCAAGTTCACGTGGTTGCAACAGGCAAAGATCAAGTTGCTTTCGATGCTGCTGAAAAGGTTGTTGAGGAGCTTAGTAAGCAGGGAATCGAAGTAATCTTCGACGATCGTCCAAAGGTTTCTCCAGGCGTGAAGTTTAAGGATGCTGAGCTTGTTGGCGTGCCGCTGATTGCTGTAGCAGGTCGCGATACTGTGAACAATGGAACAATTGAAATACGCGATCGCAACGGTTCAAACGTTGAAGCAGTTCCAGTTGACGAAGCTGCAAGCCGCATTGTAGAGCGTGTCAAAATACTTTTGAATAAGTAAAATTTGATGCGTAATTTTGAATCGTGAGAAATATTAATAACTTGTGGGCTCTGCGTTTGCATCCCACTTGTTTTATATATACGTAATAGGAAGAAGTTACACATATGTTTTGTGAAAAATGTGGATCACAAATTAGTGATGATCAGCAATTTTGTAATGAGTGTGGAGCGAGGATTGATTCTTCTATTGGTTCGCAAACTTCTGCAGAACAAATAAATAATCCACAGCAAGCAGTTTATAACCAATCAGAACAGCAGATGTATCCTCAGGTTTATGAGCAGCCTGTAGACGCGCCTAAGAATAAGAAAAGTAAGTATTCAAAATTAACAATTATTATTTCGGCAGTAGTTGCATTAGTCGTGGTAATTGCTGGAATAGTTTGTTTTTTGAATCTAAATAAAAGAGTAAATAGTGCTGATGGGTCTCATAATAACGTAATTAGTGAGGCTGGAAAACAATATAAAAAAGTTCTAAAAGATTTTAGCGAAACCAAATCTTCCGGCAGCAGTGACATGAAGTATTCCTACACATTATGGGATATGAACAAAGACTCTATCCCAGATTTAGTGATCACTTCTTGGCACAGTTCTGATCCTATTAGGATGATAAACGCAACATATGGTGTTCGTGTTGTTTCTTACGATGGTAAAAAACTTACAAAATCAGAAAAGTTGACTTCTAGTAGCGATTCGTATGCAACTTTGTATTTTAACAAGAATCATGATGGAATAGTTACAATTGCACCAATTGGTTCCGATGCTACGAGTGATGGAGATATGCCTTGGGCAAAAACAATATATCGCCTAAATAAACACCATAAATTCACAACTAGCTCTGAAACTGTTGAGCATCCGTTAGGAAGCGATGGTGTTGTTCAAGGTAGTGATGAATTATCAAAAGTAGTAATGCCGTCGTTTATTTCAATTTCAGACATGAGAGGTGTTGACGCATTAGTGAATAATGAAGAGAATTCACAAAAAGTGCGTGAGCATAATAAGAATGTTCAGGATTGGATTGAAAAGGGTTACCAAGTCTACACTGGAAGAGTAAAGACGTTAAGTAAGGAAGAGGCTAAGAACTTACCTGGCGCTGATAAGGATGATACTACTGGCTTCACAGACACTTATGATAATAATGCACGCTTTACTGTTCTTTTGCTAGATAATCCATCTTCAGTTACAGTGGATAGTGGTTTTATGGATTGTGCTTTAAGACCAACTATTACTTTCGCTAATAAAGTAGCTGTGCTTATCAGTGACTCTAATGATGGAACTAATAATAATTTCAAACAATACGAAGGTAAGAGAATTACTATTGCAACGAAACCTAATGGCATTATGTATCATGGTGGTGATTTGCCTTATGGTCAGCCATCGGTTTCTTCTGATGACATACATGTGATTAAGTAGTAGATATCTCAGTTTCAGTAAATTAGGAAATACTTAATTTGCGAAATAGAGAATAAATAGATTTGCCGCCAGGAATGTTGATTCTTGGCGGCTATTTTATTTTATTCATATTAATTTGCTTACCGTTGCGCGAGTTTGAGGGATTTCTTGAGTTGCGATTTTATTTTTCTTAAATATCAGTTTCGCCCCCAAATTCATCATTCAAAATGCTTGCGTTAGAGTTATTTTGTTGTGCCCTATTGTTCTGCTGTGCTTGATTACTTTCTTTCGCATGATCATTTTTAGCGGAATCAGCGTTTCGCTTTGTAAATTGAGTAGTTCCACGATTTAAATCGTGACCAATAGTAGCCGCTTCTAAAATTATGCGATTATAATCATTGCCGTCTTTTGTCCAACTTTCAGTACTCAAATTTCCAGAAACAACAATTGCATCACCTTTATGCACGCTTTTAAGAACGTTTGAAGCCAAAGTTCGATACGCCTTCACAGTCATCCATGTGGTTGGACGCTCATGCCATTGCTGCTCATCATTTCGATAATAAGATTGTGTGCTTGCAATTCGTAGAGAACAAGCAGGAGAATTTTCGTTGCGTCCAAAACTTATTGGTTCTGCGCCTACAAATCCGCTAATAGTCACAGTTGACTGTTGTTGTACCATATTCATCATCCTTTCACGATTTGGACTGCAGCCATTTCAGCCCCGAAATCAGAGCCACCATTGCCCCTGAGCTTCGCAGCCACAAGGAAATGCCGCAGTAATAACAACTATGAATGTTTTGCGAGAATTGTTCTAGAAAATTCTTTTATTGTGGTTAAAAGCTATGTTTTAACCACAATTTATTAAAAATATTGACAATAAAATCACTTGTAAAACAGCAAGATTGCAAGCATTTTCGCAATAATTCCTTATTAAGAGATACTATTAACCTATATTTGTTGCATTGAATGAACAGAAGAAGAGTTTTTTACTATGAAAAATAATAAGCAGGGATTGGTGCGCAATTTAGCTATGCATGTAAATTCATGCTCATCTAATTTATTTAAATCATTTGGTTTTAAATCGAATAGTTCAATGAATTCGAAGAATACGATAGTTAAAAGTGCTGTAGTGAAGCATATTGTATGTTCGCTGATAAGCCTGCTTGCTGTAGTATCCTTTGTGTGCTTGTCTGCACAAAGCTCCATGAATATGAATTTGATGGGCATAAATTCGTTAGAATTAAGCAAAGAAGCATCTAATTCGTCTACGTCAAACCTGTCTATTAAAAACCCGATTATTAAACAAAAAAACGTTGCACGTAGTGTTGGCTGGGTTCGATCTGTTGATGTAGTGCGCTATGTGCTGGCTTCAATTCGTAATGCACGTTCGCGTTTATACGACGATCGTAGTATTTACTTTGAAGGAATTCCTTTGCAAGATTATGTGAGTCGTTGCGGTTTAACTAAACAAGCTTATGTGAATAATATTCAATACGATTCCGCAAATGAAGAGGATGCGTATCGTCGCGCACAAGAGACTGCTCAACATGGTAAATTTGGTCATTTTGCTCCAGATGGTAAAAGCGCACCTGATTTTAATGGTAGAAAAGCTTGGGGTGAAAACTTAAGCTGGGGTACAGATCTTGCTGGTTCTATGCGTTTATGGATTCAAAATGAAGAGGGACCATTGCGCGCTACTCGTGGTGCCTTTACTGACGAGAATGGTCATTTGTATCAAATCTTGAATCCACGAAATATCTCCTTTGGTTATGGTGAAGCTCAAGGCGGTCCGTACGGCATTGTTGGTGATTTAACTTTGTCGGAATATAACGGTGATATTGACTATCCTGATGGCAAAATTGGTTATGGAAGCCCTCAAGTTTATCAGCGTCCTGCTGCAGTAGCGAATAATACTAAGGCAGCTAAATCCGATAAGGATAAAAAGGACGACAAGGATAAAAAAGATAAGAAAGATAAGAAGGACGATAAAAATAAGAAAAAACATAAGGGTGATAGATCTAACAAAAAGAAAGCATTTGGGAAAAATAAGCATTTAGCCAATAAGGTTAATTCTCAAATTGCAAATAGTAAAGATTCCGCTAAAAATACTGAAAAAACTGGTATTTCTGGAATGGTGGTTGCTGTAATTGCAATGGTAATTATTCTTTGTGCTGTAGTTGTATTTTCTATTTTACTTTATAAGTCACGCAAAAATGCGCGTACAAAAGCTGCTTCTGTAGACACTGCTGTTGCTAATACTGCTGTTGCTAATACTGATACTGCTGTAAAAGAAGCTGCTGATAATACTGCTGTTGTAGCAGAAGAAGCTGTTTCAAATGAGACTATTTCGCAAGATTTTGCTGCAGAAGAAGCTGTTTCTGCAGGTTCTGCCTCTGCGGAAGAATAAAAACTTATAAGGTTATATAAATTAAGCCTGCAAACGATTAGTAAAGAACGCTTGCAGGCTTTTCTATTTCTTATTTTCTATTTTCTGTGCTCAATTTGAGATGCTTTACCAAATGTGCACGCGCTCGCTTGGGTCGAGCCACATCTCGTCGCCTTCTTGAACATCGAACGCATCGTAGAACAAGTCAACGTTGCGAGCAATGCCGTTAGTGCGGCATTCGGCTGGGGAGTGCGGGTCGATTTGAAGCAGCTGTTCCGCAATTTCATTACGAGCCTTGGAACGCCATACTAACGCGTAGCTTAAGAAGAATCGCTGCAAAGCAGTGAAACCATCTACTTCAGGAGCGTTAAGCAAGGTTTCGCGAATAGCATCATCACTTCCGTTGATTTCTTGTCCCTTGCTCTTTTGCAAGGCGAAAGCGTATGCTTTAAGCGCAATAGTCACGCCGCTTAAATCGCCAATATTTTCGCCGATTGTTAAAGCACCGTTTACGTGAGGCATCGCATTGCGCTCTTCTTTGCTCTTCAAGTGAGAGTACTTAACAATAAGCTGCGTTGGTGTGAAAGCATTGTATTGCTCAATAAGCTTCTTAGTGCGCTCAGTGAAGTTGGTTTTGTCTTCTTCAGTCCACCAATTGTTAAGTACGCCGTCGCCGTCGTATTCGCAACCTTGATCGTCAAAACCGTGACCGATTTCATGACCAATCACGGCACCAATAGCACCATAATTTGCTGCGTCTGGAGCGCTTGGGTTAAAGAATGGTGGTTGCAAAATAGCAGCTGGGAACACGATTACGTTCAGCAGAGGATCGTAGTAAGCGTTCACAGTTTGCGGAGTCATCTGCCACTCTTCGCGATCCACAGGATTTCCGGCTTTTGCAGTATTTTTACCAAAGCCAAATCGATAAACTTCGCGCATATTCTCAACTAAATCAGCGTCTTCCTTAATATTTAGCGCAGAGTAGTCAACCCAATGGTTTGTGTAACCAATATTTGGCTCAAATTTACTAATCTTTTCCAAAGCCTTCGCTTTAGTTTCCTCGCCAAGCCAGCTGCTGTGAGAAATCGACTCGCGGTAAGCGTTAATAAGATTGTCAACTAAGCCTTGCATATATTCCTTAGAAGACTCAGGGAAATGCAATCGCACGTATTCGCGTCCAACTTCCTCGCCACAAGCATCGTCAACAACTCCGACTGCTCGCTTCCAGCGGTCGCGTTGCTTTGTGGCTCCAGAAAGCACCTTGCCGTAGAAGTCGAATCTAGCTTCGGCAAAGTCTTCACTCAGTAAGATTGCCCAGCACAAAATCACGTGCACGCGTGCCCAAAGCTTTAAATCTTCTAAGTTAGTTTCCTGCCAAATCCTATTCAATCCTTCTATAAAGCTTGGCTCGTGAACTACTACTTTGCTAAAAGCTTCACGAAGATTGATTGGTTGATGTTCTGCTTCTTCGCAAGTTTCGTACGCTTTTTGTGCAGCATCTAAGAAAGCGTCGAGATTCAGCGCTTCAAGATTTTTTGCCAAATCAGCATAATTGCAAGGATTATAAGTTTTTTGAGAATCGCGAGTTGCCACGTTATCCCAATGATGCTTCGCGATTTTAGTTTCAACATTCAAAAAACGCTCGGCTTGAGCTTGGGTAGTGGCGGTATCTCCGTAACCAGCCAATCTCAACAACGAAGCTACCATTTTTACATATTCAGTGCGAATTGGAGCGTAGTTATCTTCGCGATAGTATGCTTCGTCTGGCAAGCCCAATCCCGATTGCTCAATATGCATAATATTCGTCTTAGGATCTTTAGGATCTCCGTAAACTCCAAAATAAAACATTGCATCTGGACCGCCGTACGGATTAAGCGCGCCAATAGTGCGAACCAAATCTTCCTTAGTTTCTGCTGAATCCACAGCGTCTAGATCGCCCTTAATTGGCGTAATTCCAGCTTTTTCAATAGATGCGGTATCCAAATAGTTACGGTATAAGGTTTGCGACTTTTTGGCTGGGCAATTTTCGTTTTCTAAAATATCTCGAATTTGCTTTTCTGCATCTTCTGCAAGCTTGTGGAAAGCACCATACATTGGTTTGTCTTCTGGGAGAGTGTAAGTGTCAATCCAAGGACCATTTACGTAACGGAATAAATCGTCTTGTGGACGAGTAGCCGACGAGAAGGAGGCAGGGTCGAAATCTACAGCAGAAATTTCCTTCTGCGATTCCTTATTATTACTATTATTACTATTATTACTATTGTTTTCATTGTTGTTAGACATGTGATTAGCTTACAAGTATTAAGCGACACTATTAGTTAGTATTTTCGCTATATTTTGCTTTATTTTCGTGCCTGCGCGTTAGTCTTGAAGCATGATTGAACTTAAAACTCCATCTGAAATTGAAGCGATGAAGCCTGCAGGTCGCTTCGTCGGTAGTATTCTTAAAGACTTGAAAGCAATGACCAAAGTTGGCACGAATCTTCTTGAGATTGATGACTTCGTTCGTCAGCGAATTATGAGCCGCAAAGGTGCGTCTTCTTGCTATGTTGATTACGCTCCTGATTTTGGTACAGGTCCTTTTGCGCACTATATTTGCACTTCTGTAAACGATGCTGTCCTTCACGGAGTTCCTTTTGATTATAACCTTAAAGACGGCGATTTGTTGACCCTTGATTTGGCAATTAACGTCGATGGATGGGTTGGTGATTCCGCTATTAGTTTTGTGGTTGGAAAGCATGCTGATCCTGAGGATTTACGCTTAATTAAGTGCACTGAGGAAGCTCTTGAGGCTGGTATTAATATGGCTCAGCCTGGCAACCGTCTTGGCGATATTTCTGCAGCTGTTGGTTGCGTTGCTCACGAGTATGGTTATAGCGTAAATCTTGAGTTTGGCGGTCATGGAGTCGGTCATATTATGCACGGCGATCCGCATGTTCCTAACGATGGAACTGCTCACCATGGCTACAAGCTTCGCCCAGGTCTTGTGATTGCAATTGAGCCATGGTTCTTAAAGACTACTGACGAAATTTACCAGGATCCTAAGGATGGTTGGACTCTTCGCTCTGCTGATGGTTCTCGCGGTGCACACACTGAGCATACGATTGCAATTACGGAAAACGGTCCTGAGATTTTGACCGTGCGCTAAACTTATCAATAGTTGATTTTGTAAGTATTTTGCGAGTAGTAATTGCGTAAAACAGGTATGTAAAGAGGTACTTTAAGTAAATGGCGGAATTTGATTTTTCCCAAGCGTTAAATGATGTTGAAGCAAAGTATTCTTTGATTTCTAAAGCACTAGATGTCGATTCGTTGAAGGCTACGATTGCTGATTTAGAAAAGCAGGCTGCAGAGCCTGGACTTTGGGACGATTCTGAGCATGCTCAGCAAGTCACGAGTAAGCTTTCTGCAGCTCAGTCTCAATTGAAGCGTTTGCAAGCTGTTGAACAGCGTATTGAAGATACTAAGACTTTAATTGAGCTTGGTGAAGAAGAAGGCGATGCTGATTCAATGAATGAGGCTCAAGAAGAGCTTGGAAATATTGCTCACGAGTTGGACGATATGGAAGTTCAGACTCTTCTTGACGGCGAGTATGACGCTCGTTCTGCGGTTGTTACGATCCGTTCTGGTGCGGGCGGTGTGGATGCTGCCGATTTTGCTCAAATGCTTCTTCGTATGTACTTGCGCTGGGCTGAGCGAAACGGCTATAAAACTAAGATGATGGACACGTCTTATGCAGAAGAGGCTGGTATTAAATCAGCCACTTTCCAAGTGGATGCCCCGTACGCGTATGGTCGTCTTTCTGTAGAAGGTGGCACTCACAGAATGGTTCGTATTTCGCCATTCGACAATCAAGGACGTCGCCAAACTGGTTTTTCTGCTGTTGAAGTAATTCCTCTTGTTGAAGCTACGGATCATATTGATATTCCGGATTCGGATATTCGCGTGGATACTTTCCAGGCTTCAGGGCCAGGAGGTCAGGGCGTGAACACTACGTATTCTGCTGTTCGTATTACGCATTTGCCAACCGGCTTGGTTGTTTCTATGCAAGATGAGCGAAGTCAGATTCAGAACCGCGCCGCTGCAATGGCAGTTTTGCAATCGCGTTTGCTTGTGCTTAAGCATGCTGAGGAAGCTGCAAAAAAGAAGGAACTTGCTGGAGATATTAAGGCAAGTTGGGGTGATCAAATGCGCTCCTACGTGCTTCACCCTTATCAGATGGTGAAGGATTTGCGCACTGGCTACGAAACTTCGCAAACTCAGGCTGTTTTTGACGGCGATATTGACGGTTTTATTGAAGCTGGTATTCGTTGGCGTCACGAGCAGCGAGTTGCGGCTCAAAAAGAAGCTGAAGCAGAATCTTAAATAAAACTAAAGCTAGAACTAAAAACCAACAATTACACATAATCTTCGGAAGGAATTGAAACAATGTCGCTGATTTCATTAGATCATGTGTCAAAAATATATCCTCGAGGTACACGTCCTGCATTAGACGATGTGTCTTTGCATGTAGATCGCGGAGATTTTGTGTTTCTTGTTGGCGCTTCCGGTTCTGGTAAAACTACATTGCTTAGTTTGCTGCTTCGCGAAGAAGAAGCAAATGGTGGGGAAATTCACGTAGCCGGTAACGATTTGCGCAGACTTTCTAACCGACAGGTGCCGCAGTATCGTAGATCTCTTGGCTTTATTTTTCAGGATTATAAGCTGCTTAATAATAAAACAGTTTACCAAAATGTTGCTTTTGCTTTGGAAGTGATCGGCACGAGTCGGTCTACGATTCGTTCACTTGTTCCTCGTGTTCTTGAAACGGTTGGTTTGACTGGTAAAGAAAATAATTACCCACATGAGCTTTCTGGTGGTGAGGCGCAGCGAGTTGCAATTGCTCGCGCATATGTCAATCACCCTCAAATTATTCTTGCAGATGAGCCTACTGGTAATTTGGATCCAACTACTTCTCTTGGAATTATGGAAGTTTTGGATGCTATTAACCGAACTGGCACAACGATTGTTATGGCTACGCATAATGAGGAAATTGTGAACTCAATGCGTAAGCGCGTTGTGGAGCTTCATGCCGGCAAAATTGTGCGTGATGAGCGTGAAGGATCATATGATTCTGCATTGTATTTCCCGGATAGTGAAGTTGAGCATAATTCTAAAGCACAACAAACTGTTGAAAATTCTCAAGATCAATCAGATCGTGATGCTCAAAAATCAATTGCTCAATCTGAGCATACTGAACGTCATAAGAGGCTTTCTAAAAAAGCTCAACGTGCTGCTCAGGCGCGTGAAGTTGTTGACATGGTAACGCAATCGTTGAAGAGTGATACTTCAGAGAATGAAGGAATTGCACGTTTGGCTCAGTCTGTCCATTCTGGCAGGACTGGTCGTTATGGCGAAGTGTTCCAGTCTTTGGAAACAACAATGACTTGGGGACGTGGATTGATTTCTGCAAACGATAATGAAGATGTTGAAGAGAATGATTCAGAAGTTGAGATTTCGGAAGATAATAAAGGATCCTATGAAACTGCCGAATCTCACGAAACTGCTGAAACTAATGAAACTAATGAATCTACTGAATCTACTGAAAACTCTGAAGTGAGCGAAGAATCACAACCCGAAACCAGTGATGAGTTGCAATCAGAAGCAGAAAGTAAGTTGCAATCCGATGCTGAATCTGAGCGTAAAACTCAGCTTCCTCCTATGCCTCCAGCTCCGCCTAAGCCACCTGTTGCAGCTGAAAATACTAATAATGAGAACATTAGTGTTGACGATAGCAATAATGACATTAATAAAACTGAAGGAGCAGAGTAATGCGTTTACGATTTATTTTTTCCGAAACTTGCATTAGTTTGCGTCGTAATGTTTCGATGATTCTTTCGGTTATGCTTGTAACGTTCATTTCTTTCCTTTTTATTGGTGTTTCAGTGCTTATGCAAGCGCAGATTACCAAGGCAAAAGGTGACTGGTATGACAAAGTAGAAGTGGTTGCCTGGCTGTGCCCGGATGGAACTAGCCAATCTCCTTCTTGTGCTTCTGGAAAAGCGCCTACTAGTGCCGAAATTGTAAAATTGGAGCATATTATTCACCAAGAATTAGGCGATGATGTTTCAAATATCACTTATGTTAGCCGCAACGAATTTTATAAAAACACATTCTTAAAGCAATATCCTAACGGAATGTATCAAGGACGTACTTTAACTGCGGCAGACATGCAAGATTCGTTGCGCTTGAAGCTTACTAATCCTATGAAATATCAGGTTGTTTCAGAAGTTCTTTCTGGACGCGATGGTGTGGAAGAAGTTGTTGATCAGCGTCAGATTTTTGATCCTGTTTTCAGTGTGCTTAATCGCGCTACTGTTGTGACAATTGTGCTTGCAGCGGTTATGGTTGTTGTAGCTATTATGCTTACTGGCACTACGATTCGAATGTCTGCTGCTAGCCGTCGTCAAGAAACCGAAATTATGCGCTTAGTTGGTGCCTCTAACTGGACTATTCGTATGCCGTTTATTCTTGAAGGAGCGTTCGCGTCGTTTGTAGGTTCTTTACTTGCTGGTGCTGCGTTAAGTTTAGTAGTTAAAATTTTTGTAACTGATTGGCTTGCGCAGAATGTGCGTTGGATGCCATTTGTTACTCAAACAACTGTGTGGCTATGCGTTCCAATACTTGTAGCTGGTGCAGTGGTGTTATCTATAGTTGCTTCTGCTATTGCTTTGAGACGATACTTAAAAGCTTAAAATGCAAAATAATAGGTGTATAATTATTTGCGTTATTTTCGTATGAGTATTGTAAAAGTACTATTTTAGAAGATTTGAAGTAGAAACTCGCGTGATTCCTTGCATTACGGTATAATTCGCAATAGTGATGTTGAAAGGGAAGTGATATGAGCGAAGATCGACATAGCATGTATGCAATTCGACGCACTCATACTGTAGTGAGTTTAATAGTTGCTATTTCAATGATGTTTGCTGGTGTTGCTGGTGCATTATTTAATGCGTCTACAGCAAGTGCTGTCAACATGAAGGAATATAGGCGCAAAATACAACGAAACGAGAATTTGAAGCGCCAACTTGCTGGTGTAAGTAAACAACTTGCAAATAAGATCATTGAATTGAATGATTTAAATGAGCATAAAATTCCAAATCAAATACGAGCTGCTCAACAAGCAGAAGAGCAAGCTTCTCAGGCGCGCAGTCTTGTAGAATCAACGCAGCAGCGTCTAGAGTCTGCACAAAAAGATAAGCGTGATTTGGAAGAGAAAATTAAAAAAACTGGTGAAGATTTTGATGATGCTAAGGCTGCTGTAGCACAGCTTGCTCGTAAGAGTTTCCATGGTTCTCAGGCATCTAATGTTATGGATATTGTTACTAAATCAACTACTACAGAACAGTTTGTTGGAAAGTTACAATCCGAGGCTGCTGTTGCTAGAAGTGAAGCAAATGCTGCTAATGATGCTGCTATTAAGTTGAATACTTCTATGAATCGTCGTCAGCGTTTGGCTGCTATTGAAGCAGAAATAACCAAGTTAAAGCAGCAGGCGGATACCCAAGCGCAAAGTGCTCAAATCGCTGCGAAAGCTGCCAATGATCGCAAAAAGTCCTTGCAAAGTTTGCGAGATCATGGTGAAGAGATTCGTAAGCAGCTGGAAGGTCAAAAGAGTAGTTTGACTTCTCAGTCTGCGCGTGAGGCTGCAGAAATTATAGCAATGAAATCTGCCATCGATGCTCAAGCGCGTGCTCTTGCTAATAAGTCATTCGCTAAAGCCGATCCGAATGCTGGTAATCGTCAGCAATTGAATGGAAGTTCTGGGAAGAATGTTTACCTTCCTCCGATGCAACTTTCTAATGGCGCTGCTAATGGTATGAATTATACTGTTCCTGGAAATTGCGCAGAAGGTTCTAAGTTCTGCTACGGGCATAATACTGGAAACACTGTTGGTGGTTCTGCTTATCCTGCTCGTCAATGCACGTTATGGGCTTATTTGCGTCGTTCGCAACTTGGTCTGCCTGTTGGCTCCTACATGGGTAATGGTGCTGAGTGGGCGAATACTGCTCGTAGGCTTGGATATTTAGTTAATAGAATTCCACATGTTGGTGCTGTTATGGTGTTTGCTCGTGGCCAACGTGTTGGTAATTGGAATGCTGATTGGCAATATGGACATGTTGCGGTTGTGGAACGTGTGAATGCTGATGGATCAGTTCTTATTTCTGAAGGTGGAACTGGTTTTGCAACATTCCCTGCTTATGAAACTATTTATAATCCAGGCGATTATGAGTACATTCATTATTAAATATAAGCACTTCATAGTTTTCAATTTATTGAAATTGAAAACGTTGTAAGATTTACGACTTATTGTTCTTGCCATAAGATAGTAGTATCTTATGGCAAGTTTCTTTTGTGTGTGATGTGTACTGGAGGGGAATTATGGCAAATAAGCCTGCGCAAGATGGCACTGTTACTGTGGCACAAAACCGTAAAGCGCATCATGATTATGTAATTGAAGATTGTTATGAAGCAGGTCTTGCTCTTACTGGTACTGAAGTTAAGTCACTTCGCGAAGGGCGTGCTTCTTTAGCTGAATCATTTGTGAATATTGATCGTCGTGGTGAAATGTGGCTTGAAGGAGCAAATATTCCTGAATATTTAAACGGCACATGGAATAATCATGCTCCTAAGCGCAAGCGTAAGCTTCTGCTTCATGCTGCTGAGATTGCTAAGCTTTCTAGGCAAACTGAGGCGAAAGGCTACACTGTTGTGCCTTTGCGTTTGTATTTTAAGGGAAGCTACGTAAAAGTAGAAATTGCTTTAGCGCGCGGTAAAAAGGAATTTGATAAGCGTCAGGCTTTGCGTGAGGAGCAAGATAAGCGAGAGGCTTTGCGTGAAATGCGTTACCGTAATCTGCGTTCTCGTAGTATTGATTAAGAGTTGATGTTTCTTTTTATACGTTTTTGAAACACATGTGCGCTTCGCATGGGATAGAAAGTGCGACAATACGACACGCACATATTATACATTATTGCGAATAATATGCAGTTTTTGTTTATGAAAAGCATAATTATTGTGCAGATGTACTGCATGAGTATCTTCGTATATTCAATAATCGTATAAAAGGCTGTTGAATTTGTAGGGTTATCGTGTATTGTTATACACATTAATGCAAATTATAGATTCTTAGTACATACATGAGGAGAAGAACTATGTTTAAATCTATGAAGCCTGTTGCTATTGTTGCATCTTTAGTAATGATTGGCAGTATTGCTGCATGTGGACCTGCTGATTCTAAAGAAGCAGACCCTGATATTGCTCGTAGCTATGATATAAGTCATGTGCAAAAAGATGATGCTGTTGCAGCATTGGTACCAGCAGAAGTTGCAAAAACAGGAGAGTTAACTGTTGGTGTAAACGTAAGTTATGCCCCTGCAGAATTCTTTGCTGCAGACGGTAAAACTCCTGTAGGTTACGAAATTGATTTTTCGAAGGCTCTTGCAAAGGTCATGGGCTTAAAAGCAAAAATTATGCATGCTCAGTTTGACTCAATCATTCCAGCAATAGGAAGCAAATATAATGTCGGTATTTCTGGTTTTACAGTAAATGCTGAACGTATGAAGTCTGTAGACTTTATTACTTATGCAAATGCAGGTTTGTCTTTTGAAGTGCGCAAGGGAAATCCTACTAAGGTAGATCCAAAGAACCTTTGTGGCAAGAAAGTAACTTTGGAAACTGGAACTGTTGGCGAACCTATTATGGAGGAAGCAAAGAAACAGTGCACAGCTAAAAGGAATAAGCCTCTTGAAATCATGAGCTTCAAGGAGCAAACTGACGCAACTACCGCACTTCTTTCCGGTCGCGCTGATGTTATGTATGCAGATACTCCTGTTGCCGGTTACGCTTCAATTAAGAATCCTGGAAAGTTTGAAATTTTGGAAAACAGCAAGGATTCTGAACCAATGGGAGCGGCTGTTAAAAAGGGTGATGCAGCGATGTTGAAGGCTGTAAAAGCTGGTATTGATAAGCTTATGAAGTCCGGCATCTACAAGGATATCTTGAAGAAGTGGGGCGTTGAAGATGTTGCTATTGAAAAGTCTGTAGTTAATCCAAAACTATAAAACTTTAGCTATCAAACTTTAGCTATCAAACTTTAGCTATCAAATAATTGAATAATTATCTAAAATGATATCGTTAATCTGAGTCGTGATTTAATTCTCGGCTCAGATTGTTTCTTTACTTTGCTGTTTTTGTATAAACGTACTTATTGGAGCATATTTTGAATTCTTTAATTGGTAACTCTGCTAGGAGCAAGTCCGGAGTAGCTAACTCTGAACGTATTTTGCCAGTAAAAAAGCCAGGACCTATTATTGCCGGAGTCATTGTAGCTGTAATAGCATGTTCGCTTCTTTACAGTATTATTACTAACCCTCGTTTTGAATGGCAAGTAGTCGGAATATATCTAATAAGCGATAATGTGCTTTCTGGTATTGGCTGGACGTTACTTCTTACGCTAATTGCTATGGTAATTTCAATCGTGTTTGCTGTAGGCTTAGCGATGATGCGCAAGTCAGTTAATCCTGTGCTTCGTGGCGTAAGTTGGTTCTTTATTTGGTTTTTCCGTGGTACTCCTGTTTATACGCAGCTTGTATTTTGGGGCATGTTTGCGGTTCTTGTGCCGAGAATTGGTATTGGTATTCCTTTTACTTCTGTAGAATTTTGGTCTATTGATTCTAATGTAATTATGACTTCTCTTACTGCTGCTGTAGTTGGTTTGTCTTTGAATGAATCGGCTTATTTGTCGGAAATTGTTCGCGCAGGATTGGAAGCTGTCGATAGTGGACAAGTTGAAGCTGCTAAGGCTCTTGGAATGGGTAGAGCTTTAACTATGAGGCGTATAATTCTTCCTCAAGCAATGCGTATTATTGTTCCTCCGCTTGGTAACGAAACAATCGGTATGCTAAAAACGACTTCGTTAGTTCTTGCAGTTCCGTTTACTCTTGAATTGCAATTTGCTACAAATGCTATTGCTAACCGTATCTATAAACCAATTCCGCTTCTTCTTGTTGCGAGTATTTGGTATTTGATTATTACTTCCATTTTGATGGTTTTGCAATACATGCTCGAGAAGCATTTTGCTAAAGGTTTTGAAGCAAGAGATATTGTAAAGCATGCTCAACTTAATACTGATTCTGATCAGCGCGGCGATCAATCATTAGATGCTAAACGGAAAAATGTTAAAGGACGAAATGATGCTGCTATGCTCGGATTTAATGCCTAAATAAACGCATAATAGCTTAAATTTTAAATATTTTTCTTTGTAAACTTTAAATTTTGCATGAAACAAACAAATTGGATGTGAATAAATGGTAGAAGCAAAATCTAATCTTCCTGCGGTTGCTATTAACGACGTGCAGAAATCTTTCGGTCAATTGCATGTACTTAACGGTATTAATATGACAGTGAATCCAGGTAGCGTAACAGTTATTTTGGGTCCGTCCGGTTCTGGAAAATCGACGTTATTGCGTTTAATTAATCAACTAGAAACTTTGACTGCAGGAAGTATAAGTATTTATGGCGAGCGCATCGGCGTAAAGCAAGTAATGCATAAAGGTGAGAAGTGCCTGCAGGCTCTTAACGACAAAGAAATTGCTCAACAGCGTGCGAAGCTTGGCATGGTATTCCAGCGTTTTAATTTATTCCCTCATATGACGGCTTTAGAAAACGTTATGGAAGCTCCTATTCATGTTATGCATATGAAAGCTCAAGAAGCGCGCGATTTAGCTATTGAAGAGTTAAAGCGAGTTGGCATGGATGAGCGTATGAACCATTATCCTGCAGAACTTTCAGGCGGTCAGCAGCAGCGCGTTGCAATTGCTCGCGCTCTTGCTATGAAACCGGAAATTATGCTATTTGACGAGCCAACATCTGCGCTAGATCCAGAGCTTGTAGGTGAAGTGTTAACCGTTATGCGAAATCTTGCTAAAGATGGCATGACTATGATTGTAGTAACTCACGAAATTGGTTTTGCGCGTGAGGTTGCAGATCAGGTTGTGTTTATGGATGGCGGTGTCATAGTTGAGCAGGGTAGTGCAGATATTATTACTAATCCGCAAACTGATCGTTTTAAAGATTTCCTAAATCACGTATTGTAATTTACGTAAGAAACGTATCTTATTTATGTAGTTTTGCATAGTTTTTGTGTGCTTCTCTGGCGTGCACTCGCTCGCATAACGTACAATAGAAGATTATGTGTGGCATTGTAGGATACGCAGGTTTTGGAAAAGTTTGTGCAAAACCTTTAGAAGTTTGTTTAGGTGGGTTAGAGCGTCTAGAATATCGCGGATATGACTCTTCGGGCGTAGCTTTAGTTGCTCCTGGGATGAAATGTGCGACTGTGAGAAAGAAAGCTGGTCGTTTATCTGTTCTTCGCAATGATATTGATGCAAACCCTATGCCTGAGGCGAGTGCAGCTATTGGTCATACTCGTTGGGCTACTAATGGTGCTCCTTGTGACATTAATGCGCATCCTCATACTAGTGCAGATGGCAAAATCGCGCTTATTCATAATGGCATTATTGAAAATGCTGTTGTATTAAAAGAGCAGCTTCACGAAGAAGGATACGAATTTTCTTCTCAAACAGATACTGAAGTTGCTGCAAAATTACTTGGCAAAATTGCGAATGATATTGTAAACGAAACTGGTAAGCCTGATTTATTCACAGCTCTTCGTCGTACTGCAAAAATGTTAAAAGGAGCTTTCACATTACTTGCTGTTGACGTTCGTCAGCCTGGTATTGTGGCTGCTGTTCGTCACGATTCGCCTTTGGTCGTAGGTCTTGGAGACGGTGAATATTTCCTTGGCTCTGACGTTGCAGCTTTTGTTGCTTATACGGATCGAGTCTTGGAAGTTGGTCAAGATCAAGCTGTGTGCATTGGAGATGTAGATGGCAGCGGCAAGGCATCTTTGCTTCTAACTGATTTTGACAATAATATTGTTGAAAATCCTACTTGTTTTACGGTTGATTGGGATGCTTCTGCAGTAGAAAAAGGCGGTTGGGATTCCTTTATGGATAAGGAAATTCATGAGGATCCACATGCTGTCGCTGACACTTTGCGAGGTCGCTTTGATGCGCAAGGAAATATTGTGCTAGATGAAGTGCATATTAGCCAAGATGTTTTGCGTTCAATAGATAAAATTATTGTTGTTGCTTGCGGAACTGCAAGTTATGCCGGATTGGTTGCAAAATATGCTATCGAGCATTGGGTTCGTGTGCCTGTAGAAGTTGAATTAGCGCATGAGTTTAGATATCGTGATCCTATTTTGACTCATCGCACGCTGGTTGTTGCTATTTCGCAATCTGGTGAAACAATGGACACGCTTATGGCTTTGCGCCATGCGCGCGAGCAAGGTAGTCGAGTTCTTGCAATTTGCAATACGCAAGGTTCTAGCATTCCGCGCGAATCTGATGCAGTTCTTTATACGCATGCAGGTCCAGAAATAGCAGTTGCATCTACTAAAGCCTTTGTTGCGCAAATAGTTGCAGCCTATATGCTTGGTCTGTTTTTGGCGCAAGTAAAAGGCACTATGTATCGCGACGAAATTCAGCAAATCGTTGCGCAATTAAAAGAGATGCCGGATAAAATTCAGCATGTACTTGATACACAATCTGAATCAATTATGAAAGCTGCTGAGCATACTCTGGAAGCTAAATCTTTCCTTTTCTTAGGTCGACATGTTGGATATCCTGTTGCGCTAGAAGGTGCGTTGAAGCTTAAGGAAATTGCGTATACGTTTACTGAAGGTTTTGCTGCGGGTGAGCTTAAGCACGGTCCTATTGCGCTTGTAGATGAAGGTGAGCCGGTAGTTGTGATTGTGCCATCTTCTCGCGGTCGTGATGTGCTTCATGCGAAAGTTATTTCTGGAATTGAAGAAGTTAAAGCGCGCGGAGCTTTCACTATAGCTGTTGCAGAAGAGGGTGATCCAGATGCTTCTCGCTATGCAGATATTGTGTTCTGGCGTCCTAAATGTGCGACTTTGCTAAGTCCACTTGTAGATGTAGTTGCATTGCAATTATTTGCAATGGATATGGCAAAGTTAAAAGGTTATGATGTTGATAAGCCTCGTAATCTTGCAAAGTCTGTAACTGTTGAGTAAGCGCATAACAACGTTGAGTAACATAAAGTAACGGATGGCAAATCTTATGTCTGCATTTGCAAGAATTTTGCAACAACGCAATCATTTTGGACGCTTGCTTCTGTCGATACTTTGTGTTTTTTCTTTGCTATTTTCTTGCGGATGCGGAACTAAAGATTCTAGAACTCAAATTAGTGTTTGGTCTTGGGAACCAAGCATGAAACGACTTGCTGAAGAATTTGAACTACATAATCCAGATGTTCATGTAACTGTAAAAGATACTAGCGGATATAGCAATCTTAATAGCGCTATTCAAGATGGCTATGGTATGCCAGATATTGTTCAATTAGAATATTTTGCTCTTCCGCAATATGCTGTAAGTGGACAGCTTTTAGATATTACTGATCGTGTGAAAAATACTCGCACATTCTATACTCCTGGAACATGGTCTTCTGTGCAACTTGGTGGACGTGTTTACGGTTTGCCGATGGATTCTGGCCCAATGGCTTGGTTTTATAATGATGACGTGTTTAAGCAGGCTGGTGTAGATGCCACAAAAATACACACTTGGGAAGATTACCGTCACGCTGCTCGTAAGCTTAAAGATATCGGTGTGTATATTGCAGCAGACTCAGGTGACGCAAGTTTTTATAACGCTATGATTTGGCTTGCAGGTGGACACCCGTTTATGACTTCTCATGATGGGAAAACAGTTACTGTTAGATTGAGCAAAGATAAGGGTACTGAAGAGTTTACAAAGTTCTGGCAATCAATGATTGATGAAGGATTGATTGACATTAGAACTACAACTTGGAGTCAACGCTGGAAGAACGGTGTTGGAGCTGGCAAGATTGCTTCTGTTTTCTCAGGAGCCTGGATGCCGTCTTTGCTTCTGGAAAATGTGCCTGGAACTGCAGGATTGTGGAAGGTGACGAATGTGCCAACTATGCACGGAGAAAAGCGTAATGCAGAAATGGGCGGTTCTTCGTTATCTGTGCTTAAATCGAGTCGTAAGCCTGAAGCAGCAATGCGATTTGTGAATTTTGTATGCCATGATATGCATGGAATTCGTACTCGTGTCAATGGTGGAGCGTTTCCTGCAGATGTTGTTACGCTTAGAGATAAGTCATTTTTAGATAGAGCTACTATTCGTGATTCACGAGGCATTGATATACCTTATTTTGGCGGCCAGAAGTTTAATCGTGTATTTGCAGATGCCGCTAATCGCGTGGATACGGGATACAGGTATTTGCCTTTTGAAGTGTATTCGCGAAGTGATTTTAGAGCAACTATGGGTCAAGCATATGACTGGAGTGTTAAATCTTTAGCTAGATTAAACGTGCAAGCCATGATTGATGCTGGTGTTACTCAAGATGATGGAAGTAAATTGTGGCTTCCAGATGATCCTGGTAAACGCATTTCTTTAAAAGATGGTCTTTTATTGTGGGAAAAAGATCTTCAAGAATATGGTTACAATCAAGGATTTGTAGTTAGATAATTTCGTAACGTATTAAAATTAAGTGATTTCGTAAAAGCAGCTTAATTTTGCGTAAAAGTAAGATCATTAGCAAAAGTAGTATAAATACAATAGGATAGTATAAATACACATACAATACGTGCGCGCGTGATTGCAGATTAACTTAATTAATCCGTAAATGTCAATATAGGAAGTAGGCACACATGTTATTAGCAGTAGACATTGGTAATACGAATATTGTGCTGGGTTTTTTGGAAAATAACCAAATTGTTGGCACTTATCGTATGACAACAAAGTCTAATCATACATCAGACGAGTATGGCATTATGATTGCGCAATTTTTGCATTTAAGCGGATTTACAATAAACGATGTTGAAGATGTTATCGTTGCTTCTGTTGTGCCGAAAGTTATGCATTCATTCCGCGCTAGTATTATCAAATTTCTTCATATTGATCCTATGATTGTAGGCCCTGGTGTTAAAACCGGTATGAATATTCGTATTGATGAGCCAAGAACTCTTGGCGCGGATTGTTTAGCTGATTGCGTTGGTGCGTTTAGTGAGTATGGAGGATCTGTATTAGTTATTGATTTTGGTACGGCAACAACTTACAACTATATAGATAAAAGTGGTGCTATTACTTGCGGACTTATTTGCACAGGTATTCGTACTGCAGCTGCGGCACTTTGGGATAACACGGCTCAGCTTCCAGAAGTGGAAATAGCTAGACCGCAGTCTGTTCTTGCAAAATCTACTAAACTCGCAATGCAAGCTGGATTATATTACAGCTTCTTGGGTGGAATTGAGCGTACAATTGCACAATTTAAAACTGAAATAGACGAGCCATTTAAGGTAGTTGCTACTGGTGGCTTGGGTAGGCTTTTTGAAAATGACGTGCAATCGATTGACTATTACGATCCGGATCTTATTTTCAAAGGTATGGCTTCGATTTATCAGCGAAACTTGCGCTAATAGTAAATATCGTTTATTTGTTGTTTTTTGCTCCAAACGTGGGTAATTTTGCTCGTGCTTGGAGGGCTTTGGGTTGTGTTGTGCTCCAAATGTGAGGGAGGTCTGCCTTCGTCGATAAATATGAAGGCAGGATAGTTTTCGTTCTGTGTCAATGTTCAGAATAAAAAACCTCCGCAAATATTGCTACTTGCGAAGGTTTGTATGTAACTTATTTAAGATTTACGCTTTAACTGGCGCTTTACTTACGTTTTTATTTGCAAATTCGATTACAAATCCAGGAAAAGCTGATGGATTCGCATATCGTCGTCAAGCTCCGGGTGGAAGGATGTGCCGATTTGCTTTCCTTGGCACGCGGCGACAACATGACCATCTACAGTTGCAAGAGCTTTGGCATTAGAGCCTACTTCTGCAATGTAAGGCGCGCGAATAAACGTCATCGGCACATTGCCTAGCTCACCAAATTCAGCCTCGCAATGGAAGCTTCCGAGCTGGCGTCCGTAAGCATTGCGTTTAACTGTTACGTCTAAAGTGCCAAAACCGTTTACTTCGTCACCTTCCACGTTTTTCGCAAGCAAAATCAAACCTGCGCAAGTGCCAAGAACAGGCATCCCTCCTGCAATGCGCTCGCGCAAAGGTTCGAGCATATTTTGCTCACGAAGAAGCTTAGCTTGCACAGTGCTTTCGCCGCCCGGAAGTACTAAGCGGTCAAAAGACTGCTCCAAGTCGCGCGCTTGACGAAGTTCAATAACGTGCGCGCCTAATTTTTCAAGCATTAAGCGATGTTCAAGAAAAGCACCTTGAACAGCTAAAACTGCTACAGTATGAGCGGAGTTATCAGTATTGGTAGGTGAGTTTGACAAAATCACTCGCCTCGCTCAGCCATTAAAAGCTTGATTTCCTGCTCGTTAATGCCAACCATAGCTTCGCCCAAGTTTTCGGAAAGTTGAGCAATCATCTTGGCATCCTTGTAATTAGTTACAGCCTTAACGATTGCGGCAGCGCGCTTTGCTGGGTCTCCAGACTTAAAGATGCCGGAGCCAACGAATACGCCTTCGGCACCAAGCTGCATCATTAAAGCAGCGTCGGCTGGGGTAGCAACGCCGCCGGCTGCGAAGTTAACAACAGGAAGCTTGCCGTTTTGTGCAACGTATTTTACGAGTTCGAAAGGCACGCGCAAATTTTTGGCTTCTTCAAAAAGCTCATCCTCGCGCATGCTTGTAAGCTTACGAATTGCGGAATTCATCATGCGCATGTGACGCACAGCCTGAATCACGTCTCCAGTTCCAGGCTCGCCCTTAGTGCGAATCATGGAAGCACCTTCGTTAATTCGGCGCAAAGCTTCGCCCAAATCCTTAGCGCCGCAAACGAAAGGCACAGCAAAATCGCGCTTATTGATGTGATACACGTCGTCGGCTGGAGAAAGCACTTCGCTTTCGTCGATGTAGTCGATCTCGATAGCTTCAAGCACTTGTGCTTCAACAAAGTGACCGATGCGGCATTTTGCCATAACAGGAATAGACACAGTCTCTTGAATGCCGTGAATCATTGCTGGGTCGCTCATACGAGAAACGCCGCCGGCTGCGCGAATATCAGCAGGAATACGTTCCAAAGCCATAACTGCGCACGCGCCAGAATCCTCAGCAATTCGCGCCTGCTCTGGGGTGGTGACATCCATAATCACGCCGCCTTTAAGCATTTGTGCCAGTTGACGGTTCAATGCTGTACGGTCTTCGCCGCTTTTGTTTTGCGGATCCGAGGATTCGTTCACAGTTACCGTAGTATTCAAGTTCTCAGCCATCATTCCTCGCTTTAGCTTTAACATATGAGCTTTAACATATGAGATACGTGTATGCATCTTAATATTTCGTGAATTTGCGCGCTTCTACGCTTTAATCTTATGTCGATTATTGCGTACGTTTGCAAGTTTACGTTCTGTTGGAATTTAACCACATTCGTAGGATATATCTCATATGTATTGGTATAAAAATATTACAAAAATATACAAAATATGATTTGATTTTTTGGACGCGCCATAGGTGAGACTGGCTTGTCAATCGACTACGATTAGTAATGCAGTCGACTTGTATTTGGGTTTATGTGGTATGCAAATAGTTATGTTTGCAAATGTGCATTTCCAATAAAGCGGCGAGCTATAAGACAAAAATAAATAAAGAATAAATAAAAAAATAAATAATAATAAATAAATAATGTTTATATGCCATTAAGAAAGGTTTATGGTATGGCTAACAGCAAACCTGAGGAAAGCGTGCACGAAGAAAACGGCGCGACTGAAAAATTCTCCGGTAAAACTAACAATGAGACTAATAAAAGCACTTCTTTCGTTGCGAGCACTGACTCTTCGCTGAATGAAGCTGAAAAATATGCTTATTCAGGCTCGAAACGCAAAATGGGCAAGATCTGGCTATTTAGCTTAGCTATTGTTTTGGTAGTAGTGTTTAGTGCAATTTTTGCAACTCTTACTACATCTAATAAACCAAATAAATCAAATTCAGTATCGGAAATTTCGAACAAAACTATATCTATAGGTCTAAAGTTAGCTCCTACGAATCTTGATATCCGTAATCAATCAGGTTCCTCACTCGACCAGTTGCTTATTGGTAACGTGTATGAAGGCTTAGTTGCTCGCAATGCTACTAATCAGGTAGTTCCTTCGTTAGCTCAAAGCTGGGAAGTAAGTAAAGATGGTTTGCGTTACACATTCCACATGCGTAAGGGTGCTGTATTTTCTAACGGCAATAAGCTTACTGCGCATGATGCAGAATGGTCGTTTAGCGAGCTTATTGCTAAAAAATATCGCGGCTCTAACATGGTTGGAAAAGTTGAGTCTGCTAAAGCAAAAGATGATTACACGTTTGAAATCACTCTTAAAGAGCCAAATGCTAAGCTTTTGTGGGCACTTTGCAGTCGTTCAGGTTTAGTTTTTGATAAAAGCGCAAAGTATGATGCAAAAACTCAAGCAGTCGGTTCTGGACCGTATCTAATTGACAAATTTGTGCCAAATGATCGTGTTGTTTTAAAAGCAAATCCGCGTTATAAAGGTATTCATCGTGCGCAAACTAATAGGATAGTAGTTCGCTATTTTGTTGACGATAACGCAGCGGTTGACGCACTTTCTTCCGGTTCTGTGCAAGCATTAGCTCCTATTTCTGGTCAACTTGCTAAGCCTTTTAAAGATGATTCCAAGCGTTACGATGTCAGTGCAGGTAATGGCACAGATAAATTTGTTCTAGCTATGAATATGAAAGGCGAACGTACTAAGGATAAGCGCGTGCGCAAAGCTATTCGTTACGCGATTGATCACAAGCAAATTATTGCATCTCGTGGCGGCACGGATTTAGCTCTTGGTGGTCCAATTCCTTCTCTTGACCCTGGTTATGAGGATTTAACTAAGCTGTATCCTCATGATTTGCAGCGCGCTAAGGAGTTAATGAAGGAAGTCGGATTTGACGAATCTCATCCTATGGATTTGACGCTTACTTATCCAAATATTTACGGCACGCAAATTGGCGATCAGCTGCGCTCGCAATTGAAGCCTATTGGAATCAATTTGAAAGTTAATATTGTTGAGTTTACTACTTGGCTTCAAGATGTTTATAAGAATAAGCAGTATGATTTGTCGATGGTTGATCACAATGAGAGTCACGATTTTGGGCAGTGGGCGGATCCTACGTATTACTACGGTTACGACAATAAGCAAGTCCAGGATTTGTATGCTAAAGCTATGCTTTGTGCGGATCCTAAAGAGTCAAATAAATTGCTTGCTAAAGCTGCGCGAATTATTAGCGAGGATGCTCCTGCTGATTGGCTGTTTAACTATCGCGTTGTAACTGCGAAAATGAAGAATCTTGAAGGAATGCCTTTTGACATGAATCAAGAGATTTTGCCGCTATACAACCTGCGGCTTAACTGATTTTGTGTTAGCTGTGCGCGACGACCTGCCTTCGCGCACAGAGCGTAGCGCGCGAAGGCAACTCGGAGCGCCGAGCTTGCTCAAGTTGAAAGCACAGTGTGCTTTCAACGCAAGCGAGGTCTGCCTTCGTCTCGATTGACGAAGGCAGGGAAGACTCACATGTGGGCACATTGGGAATTTGGTTGTGGTTTGTGTGCGCTGACGACCTGCCTTCGCGCATAGAGCGTAGTGCGCGAGCGTAATCTGCGCGAGTGTCCCAAAACATGCAAAATGAGACACTCGCGCAGCGCGCAAACTGCACTAGTGCCCGAATTTGTGTATTTGTGGTGCGTTTCGACTAGAAGAACATAGAAAGGAGGCATTTTATGTTTCGCATGATTTGCTACAGAGTATTGCTGTTTACTCTTGCTTTACTTGGTATTTCTGTAGTTATTTTCATATCGTTACGTGTACTTCCGGGCGATGTTGCGCAAGTTATGGCCGGCTTAAACGCTCCTAGCGGAAAAGCAGAGGAGCTTAGAGCAGAACTTGGTATTAATAAACCACTTTTTACGCAGTATGTTGACTGGATTTGTGGTGTTTTCCGCGGTGACTTTGGCGTGTCCATGTTAACTGGTCGTTCCGTAAGTTCAACTATTGCGATGCGTGCTTCTATTACTTTTCCACTGATTCTTTTGGGTCTGTTTATTGCTTTAGTAGTTGGTATTTCACTTGGATGTTTGCAAATTACTCATGAAGGCAAATTTTCACAGGCAATTATGCGCTTTTTGGCTATTACAGCAGGCTCTGTTCCAGCATTATGGGGTTGCATGCTACTTATTTTGCTATTAGGGCGCGGTATTGGTGTGTTCAGTTTGTTGCCAACTCAAGGTTTCCCTACAGATGGCTGGAGCGAATTTCCTGAAGCTTTTGCGTCTCTTCTTATTCCGGCTCTTACAGTAGGACTTATTGTTGGATCTAGTTTTATGCGTTACACTGCTGCAACTGTTGAAAATATTGTTAAAAGTGAAGTAGCTTCTCAAGCTATGGCTTGCGGAATGACTCGCAAACAAGTTGTGTGGCGTGTTGGTTTGCGACTTGCTCTTCCTCAACTTGTATCTGTTATTGGTTTAACTTTCGCTCATATGGTTATGGGCGTGATGGTTATTGAAAACCTGTTTTCCTTACCTGGTATTGGTACGGGAATGGTTCGAGATGTTGGTTTGCGCGATCTAATTGCAGTGCAAGGTGAGCTTTTTATGCTTGCTGCGCTGTTCTTACTAATCGGCTTTGTAGTTGACATTACCCATCGACTACTTGACCCTAGGTTATCTAAAGATAGTTTGAATTAATTTCCTATTGTTGAATCTAACATGCGAATAAGGTGAGTTTTTATGTGCAATATGTCTAAAAAAAGTATCAAAGTAAAATCTACTTTGTTTAAGCGCATATGGAATGCTACTTTCGGTAAATTTGTGTGTTTAACGTTTGCAATATGGTTTTTTGTTGCTTTGCTTTCGCTTTTATGGACTCCGTACTCACTTTTAGAAACTAATGGTTTTAAAGTATGGCAGAAGCCGTCTTTTTCGCATTGGCTTGGCACGGACGGCACTGGTTCAGATATGCTTAGTTGGCTTATGGCAGGTTCAAGAATTGAGCTGATTCTCGTTTTTTCTACTGTTCTAGTTGCTACTTGTATTGGGTTTATTGTTTTGAGCTTTATGATTTCTAGTTCACAAATTGTTCGCACAATAAGCATTATGTCTGTTGACGCATTGATTTCTATTCCAACTGTTTTAATTGCGCTTATACTTGCAGTTCCGTTTGGAGCTAGTGTTGTTGTGATTGTTATTGCTTGTGGAACTGGCTATGGCTTGAATTTAGCACGTATTGTACGACCTAGTGCGCAGCTTGCGTTGCAATCTGATTATGTGACTTCAGCTGTTTTGCAAGGTTCCTCGCGTAAATATGTTCTTATTCATCATGTTTTACCAAATATTATTCCTGTTGCTTTTGTTGAGCTTTCTCTTTCTGCAGGAACTGTTATTTTGGCTGAAAGTGGCTTAACATACTTGGGTATTGGTGTTCCTTCTGGAGTTCCTAGCTGGGGGCGCGTGTTGGCTACTTCTGTTTCGTTAATTCACGTAAATCCTTTATCGGTTGTCTGGCCGGGTTTGATTGTGACTGTGGTTGTTGTTGCTCTTAATCTTTTTGGTGACGTATTGCGCAAAGTTTTAGATCCTTCATCAAAAAGTACGAATAAAGTAGGGGAAAAATGAGCTTAAATATTCAAAATCTCACGCTAAAACTTGGCGGAAAACTAATTCTTGACAACGTATCAATTGAGATTTCTGACGGTGAGCGTGTTGGCTTAGTTGGTTCCTCTGGCTCTGGCAAATCTATGCTAATTCGAGCTATAACTGGATTATTGCCGTCAAATGCTGAAATTTCAGGCTCTTGTATGCTTGGCAATTTTCAAACAGTGAAAGCAAAAGATGAAAATTTAGCTTCTATTCGCGGAAAATACGTTGGTGTAGTATTTCAGCAGGCTAATAGAGCGCTTAATCCAATGTTAAGCGTTGAAAAACAAATTTCTTTGCCTTTGCGAATACATTACAATCTAGATGATGACGATATTCACAATCGAGTATGCATGATGCTTGAAAAAGTAGGGTTGTCGAAAAATCTCGCATCTAAACGCACGTTTGAGCTTTCTGGAGGTCAACAGCAGCGAGTTGGTATTGCTACAGCTTTGATTACTTCTCCGCGTTTGATTTTGGCTGATGAGCCTACTACCGCGCTTGACTCGGTTACACAAAGTGAAGTTGTGCGAATGCTTGCTTCACTTGTAGATGATATGGGCGCTTCAATGCTTTTTGTAACGCACGATTTTTCTGTGCTTTCGCATGCTGCTAATCGTTGCTATGTGCTTGATTCTGGGCGTGTGGTCGATAGTGAAAATATTAAGAATTTGCTTGATAATCCGCGTATTTCTTCTACTAAACAATTAGTGAGTGCTGCTAAAAAGTTGACTTTTAGAGCGCAAAATTTAGGTTCTAAAAATTTAGATTCTGTAAAAGTGGGTTCTGCAAATGTTGATTTTGCAAATACTGGTTCTGCAAACGTTGATTCTAAGAAATTTAATTCCCGTATTGGCAATAGTGAAGAAAATTCGCTTATAAATGCAAAAAATATTCACGTTATTTTAGGTCGCGCAAAAACTCGTGCTGAAGTGTTAAGAGGCGTAGATTTAAATCTTAATATCGGCGAATCTTTGGCGATTATTGGCGGATCTGGTTCCGGCAAAACAACTCTTATACGCGCTATGTTGGGGCTTGAAACTCTTTCTGAAGGAAACGTTACTTATTGCGGTGAAATTGTAAATAATGCCAATTTATTAGAAGTAAATAAAAATGCTTGTACGCTTATGAGACGCGAATCGTCGCTTGTATTTCAGCATCCGTTTGCCGCATTGGATCCACGCTGGACAGTTCAAAAAAGTGTTGCTGAGCCTCTTAGAATATGGCAAAAATCGCTTAAATTAGACGATGCAACTATTGAGCAGCGTGTTTGTGAAATGCTGAAATTAGTAGGCTTAAAACCTGAAGATTTTTTGGAACGTCATCCTCACGAGCTTTCTGGCGGTCAAGCGCAATGTGTTTGTATTGCTCGCGCATTAATCAATAATCCTCGAGTTTTGCTTGCTGACGAGCCTATGAGTGCAATTGATGTTGCGGAAAGAACTCGCATTTTAGACGCTTTTGCATCCATTCGCTCCGAGCGTAAAAGCATGTCATGCATATTTGTAAGTCATGATTTGGGTATGATCCGGCATTTAGCAACGCGAGTTATTGTTCTTAATGAAGGAAAAGTTGTGGAATGTGGCAGTGTAAATGATGTGCTCAATAATCCACAAAATGACTACACTCGTGCTCTTGTAAACGCAGCAATCATGTAAATAAATCTTTCTACTAATAAATCTTTCAACTAATTAGGCAACTACCGTCTACTATAGAAGTACTCACTACGTTAAAGAGTACGTTGTTTATTGTGTAGTTAAGTGAAGGGAATACTTATGAATAAGCAGGATGCGTCTAGACCTAGACCAGAAAGTTTTGAACTAGATCATACTAAAGTAAAAGCACCTTATGTGCGCTATATCAATACGCAAAAAGGTCCTAATGGGGATGTTATTTCCAACTATGATATTCGTTTAACGCAGCCTAATGAGGAAGCGATTCCTACTGCAGCTTTGCACACAATTGAGCATATGATTGCAGTGTTACTTCGTGAGCGTATTGATGGCTATATTGATTGCTCGCCTTTTGGCTGCAGAACTGGTTTTCATCTGCTAACTTGGGGCGAACACAGCACAGAAGATGTGGCGCGCGCTTTAAAGGAATCTCTTGAGTTTATTGCGTTTAATGCCACCTGGGATGATGTTCCTGCAACAACTATTGAATCTTGCGGCAACTATAGAGACCACAGTTTATTTGGTGCTAGTCAATGGTGTAAAGATATTCTAGCGAAGGGAATTAGTTCGGATCCTTTTGAGCGCAAACTTGTGTAAGTAATAATTAGCTAATTTTGCGTGATTTTATTTGGTTTCTTTTAGAGGTTGGCATGGAAGATATAACATTGAGAAAAGCAACTCTTGGTGACTTGCGAAATATTGAGCATATTTATGAAAATGCTCGCAAATTTATGCGTGTTACAGGCAATCCTCATCAGTGGGGGAATAGTTTTCCACTTGTTTCAAGTGTTATTGAGGATATTCGTTTAAAACGTTTCTATTTGATTGTTGACGAGGATCCAGAATTGCATAACGAGCGTATTTTAGCGCAATTCGCATTATGCGAAGGTGTTGATGAAGTGTATGCCAGTATTGACGGTGCATGGCTTGATGATATTTCCCCTTATGTAACAATTCACCGCTTAGCATCTTCGGGAATAAAACCAAAAATGGCAACAGCGTGCTTGCATTGGGTGCAGCAAAACTATAATAATGTACGCATTGATACGCATCCAGATAACGTGATTATGCAAAAAGTAATTACGCGTGCAGGGTTTAGTCGTTGTGGATTGGTCGTTATTCCAGATCGTGCGCACAGTGCAGTACGTATTGCATACCAATGGGTGCAAACACTTAATCATGTCATATGAAATGCGCATGTGTTCTTAAAAAGCTTATGGAGAGTATGCAAAAGAGCATGTAGCATTAAAAGCATACTAAATCAGTTAGGTGAGTTATGAGTACAGATTTAAGTAATGCGGCAAGTAATAGTGCACGTAATGCGGCAATGTTAGAAGCAAACTATGCTCGCACGTTAAGCGTATACCCTGGGCAAGTAATTGTCGATTTGAAGGCGCTTCGAGACAATATGCGTACTTTGGTTGAGCGCGTTTCGCAAGATTTGCAGCCTAGTCAGAATGCGCCGGAAGTTATGGGAGTCGTAAAAGCAGACGGATACGGTCACGGGCTTGTTCCTAGTGCGCTCGCGGCTTTGGCTGGAGGTGCTACTTGGCTTGGCACAGCTCAACCGTACGAAGCGTTGCGTTTGCGTGCAGCTGGTATTGATTCTAGCCGTTGCCATATTCTCACTTGGCTTACTAGCGCTCCAACTACGAGATTTGCAGATCTGATTACAGCAGATATCGATATTTCAGTAGGCTCTGTTGACTCTCTTGATACTGTAGCTTTTGCTGCACGAAAGTTAGGTAAACCTGCTCGCGTGCACGTAAAAGTCGATACTGGTTTTGGACGAAACGGTTTTACGCCAGAAGGTTTTAGTGCCGCTCTAGAAAAATTGCAACAATACTCTAGTGAAGGCGTAATTGAGGTTATTGGCCAATGGAGTCACTTAGCTGTGGCAGATTCTCCTGATGTTCCAGAATTTGTAGATGCAACCGACCGGCAAATCCAACAATTCCACGAGTTTACAAATCGCATGAAAGAAGCATCTGTGGCACCTAAAATCCGCCATTTAGCGAATACTGCTGCAACGCTTAATCGTCCTGAAATACGTTTTGAACTTGTTCGACCAGGAATTGGTTTGTATGGATACGAGCCGGATCCTGCAATGGGGGATTCTCAAACTTATGGATTGCAACCAGCTATGACGCTTCAAGCGCAACTTGGCACTGTAAAAGCTGTAGAAGAAGGGCATGGAATTTCCTACGGGCGCACGTATTTAACTCCAAATAATACGAGTACTGCTATTGTGCCGCTTGGGTATGCTGACGGAATTTTGCGTTCTGCTTCCGGATTTGATATGCAAGGTGCGCGTCATGTTGATAAGCAGGGCGGACCGGTTAGAGTAGAAACCAATAAAGGTGCGCGAATTTTGAATGTTTCAGGGCGAGTTTGCATGGATCAGTTCATAGTTGATTTAAAAGGCGATGCTGCAGAGTTAGGCGTCCGAGAAGGCGATACTGTAACGCTTTTTGGTCCTGGAAGAGGTGTGGAATTTGCTGAGCCTACTGCCGACGATTGGGCAGAAGCTGCAGGAACAATCAGCTACGAAATCATGACTGGAATCGGACCTCGCGTGCCGCGGCTTTACCGCAATGCTTACGAAGTGCTATCTTCTAGCGATATTGCAAAATTGGACGCAAAAAGTCTTATATAGCTTGTTGCTGCTTGGTTTTTTTTTAGAAGGTTAAAATAGCCTTAATTGCAAATAAAAGAGGTGCTGTATGTGCAACGAAGTAATTGCATCGGATAATGAGATCGTTGGCGAATACGATTTGCATGATACTGAGCGCTGGGCGAGTGAGCCTCATCACACTCGTGTGAGAACGCCTTTTGAACGAGATCGTGCGCGAATTATACACTCGTCTGCGCTTCGTCGATTGGGTGCAAAAAGCCAGGTTTTAGTTGCAGGTTCGGATGATTTTGCTCGCACTCGATTGACGCATACTTTGGAAGTTGCGCAAATTGGTAGGCAAATTGCAGCAATGCTTGGATGCGATCCGGATGTTGTTGATTGCGCTTGCTTATCGCACGACTTAGGGCACCCACCATTTGGCCATAACGGGGAACGCGCGCTCGCAGAATTAGCGAAAAATATTGGTGGATTTGAAGGAAACGCACAAACTCTTCGCTTACTTACGCGCTTGGAACCGAAAGTTTTTCGCGAAAACGGTAGAAGTGCAGGAGTAAATCTTACGCGCGCAGCATTAGATGCTGCAGTGAAGTATCCGTGGGGATTAGAAGAAGCAAAAGCGCACGATAAAGGCGAGCGTGATTTGAAATTCTGCGTGTATCCGGATGATCGAGATGTGTTTGAATGGCTGAAAATTGGTGCTCCACGCGAAGCAAAACCAATGGAATGTCAAATAATGGATCTTTCAGACGACATTGCTTACAGTGTGCACGATATTGAGGATGCGATTGTAACTGGCGCTTTTAACCCTGCTTTAGTTGCGGATTCAAAAGTTGTAGATGAAGTTATTGAAGAAACCCATGCATGGTATGGTGAACGTTGGGATGTAGATAAACTTTTGGATGCTTTGAAACGTTTGCGCTCGCTTCACATGTTTCCTAATTCTTTCGACGGTTCTCGTCGAGCGCTAGCGCAGTTGAAAAATATTACTAGTGCTCTTATTGGTCGTTTTGCAAGCTCTGTTGAGCACGCTACGCGTGAGCGTTATGGCAACGGTCCACTTGTTCGCTACCGCGCAAACCTTGTGATTCCGGAAGAAACTTCCTACGAAATTGTGATGCTGAAAAGCCTAGCTGTGCACTTTATAATCGCTCCTCGCGAGCGTGAAGTTTATAAGCGCGAACAGAAAATTTTGACAGATTTAGTAGAAGTATTTATGAGCAAGTCGCCGCGATCGCACGATGCAATGGAGGAAGTATTCGTGGGAGATTGGAACGAGTGCACTAACGATGATGAGCGTCTTCGTGTTGCAATCGACCAGGTGGCAAGTCTTACAGACGGTTCTGCTACAACTCTTCACGCGGCTTTGTGTTAGGTGCTTTTGCTAAGTGCTTTGTTCTGGGTGAGCTGTGAGTGTAGATTTGTTGTAAAGACTAAAGTGTGCGAAGAAGGTTGAGAATGTTTTGTGCAAATTGCGGGAATAATATTATTCCTGGAGAAAAATTCTGTGGTAACTGTGGTGCTTCTGTTTCATACGGGAATAACGTTGAACAATCTCAGCCTACGGAAGTGATGCAGCCTACTGGAGTAGAGCAGCCTACGGAAGTGATGCAGCCTGGAATTCAAATAGCTCAGCCTGAATATGCAACTCCGCTTATAAAAAATCGCAAACTAATTATTATAAGCGCATGCGTTATAGCAGCGGTTGCAATTATTGCGGCGGCAGTCTTCTTCTTTACTTTTCCGCATTTTCGTAAAGCAGCGCCATCTGAACGCATAGTCGTACCTAAAGCAAAAACTTCACAATCTGCGCAAGATGTTGTACGTGAACTGCAAGAAAAAGGTGTTGAAACTCGCTTAGTAAAAGATTTCGGAGGAAGTAAACCAGGTAATTTTGCGCGATATCAAAACGTAAAACCTGGGCAAGTTATTCGCGGGAATCACGTTGTAACGGTCGTTGAATCCAAAGGTCCTGGAATGCCGGAAAAGGGAGTGATTGGAAAAACTGTTGAAGAAGCAGCGCCTCTATTAAAATCAATGGGAGTTCCAGTAAAAGTTTACAAAGTAGCCTCACTTCATCCTGGAAAAATCGCCGCAACTAACCCAATGCCAGGAGAGCCTTTAGATGGAAATAAAGGAATCTTCATAGGCATTGGAGAAGAAGATAAATATCCTGATAGTGGCAGGTCTGTTCCTGTTGAATTATTCGATAAAGATAAAGACGAAGCGTACAAAATGATGTCTGATGAAGGATTCAAAGTTAGACTCGTACCAAGGTACTCATCCCGAAAACACTTAGGCAAAATTGTTGGGTCTAATCCTGGATTAGGGCAATCACATAGGGGAGATTCCGACATAACGCTTTATTATGGCGCTGATGCTTCTGAAACTAAAAAAATGTTTACTTCAAAAAAGTACTATAGCGAAAATCTCACTACAGTTGAAGTATCAACACTTACACCGTTTGTTGGAAAATGGTGCACTAAATCGGGAGATTGCTTAGAGTTTGAACCTGGAAGTAGCATGGACAAGGATTCAGAACAAAACAGTTCACTACGTCTTCACGGACCTCATGCTATGGATGATTTAGTTAACGACGATAAGACACAGTATTATCACAGTTTTGGAATGTGGCAGTTTACTCAAAACCTCGTAGGAAGCGCAATCAAAGTTTACGACGGTGAAAAACATAATTCACTTCCTATGCAAAATACGTTGCTATTTGGCGACACGGGAATGGTTGATATATTCCGCGATGGAGGTGATCCTTATTGCGGCAATGAAATATACGATGTGCATTCAGGGTTATGTGTAAACGGAAAATTCCAAGATTACCAAGATTTAGATCGTAATTATCCAGATTATTCTCATAATAATTTTATTGATGTACCGGGAGCAAATAAGGGAATACTGTATAAGATGCGCGCGTATTTTGTACTTGTTCCTGTTAACGCAAAGCTCGACGAACTAGAAGCAAGCGGATTCTTTAAAGGCAAAGGCAAGACTAAACCGGATATGGATCGTCCGTTTATTTTGCGCAGAGATCCTAAATATTACAGTAAATCAGAGCTAACAGTTGAGGCAAAAGATGGAGATGTGAGGCATAATCCATTTGTTCCAACTGAATTTAATAAGCCTGTACCTTTTGCTCCAGCTCCAGATGATTCAAACGTCTACTACCTAGTTGAGAAGCCGTTTGATTTTACTGGTTTCATTAAAGATCGGGAATTGTAAAGTAGCAAAAGATTGCAAAATATTGCAAAAGATGCGGCTTGTGCAACTATTTGCGATTTGTGCGTCTTCCGCTGATTTCGTAGCGTATTTTGTCGATATTATCGTTGATTTGGTGTTTTCGACAGTTTCGTCTCGTTTTGTTTATTTCACCAAGTGATTATGTGTTTTCGACGGTTTTGCATCAGTTATATGGTGAATTCTCGCAAATTTGCTGTCATTAATTTAGCCTGAAAATTATATAGCTTTGTTCTATTTTTTCTTCTGCTTCATTCATTTTCTAGGGGGGGTATTTTGTGATATGGGTCACATGTTTGACCCAAAGTTACACTAACATATTTTAGTGCAAAATTCTTCGCACGCTGTACGTGAGAAGGAAGAAGAAAGGAAAATTATGTTAAACAAGAAAGCTATCGCAGTATTCGCTGCTGCTGCAACTTTGCTATCCGGATTAGCTTTTTCTACTCCAGCGATGGCTGATGATTATTCCAATGATAGTCAAGAAGAAGATGTTGATAATTTGATTTTGGAAGTATTGTCTCGCGCAAATGAAATCGTTTCCGCAGGCGATACGAATGCTAAGGGGTACGCCGAAGCTAAAGCATTGTTGGAAGTAAATCATGAGATTTGCGAAGCTAAGGCTAAGTGGGTTGCAGCTTTAGATGAAGTTGATAACGCTTCTACAGAAGAAGAAAAAGCCGCAGCTCAGAATAAGGCAGATGAAGCTGAATCTTATTATCTTAGTTTGCACCATCCAAAGTTTGATGGCGCGCTCAATAGGTTTGTAGCTGCTATTGATTACTTCGGACATTCTCAAAAAAATTCTGAATCGGCTGACACTCAATCTGTAGATACTTCTATTCCGCATCGTGTCGATAATAGTAAAGCTGATAACAATAAGACTGATAGCGATAAGATTGATAGCAATAAGATTGATAGCAATAAGACTGCTAAACTTCCTAATACTGGTTCTTCTGTAGTTTTGGCTGCTGTCACTGCTTCCATGCTTGCCGGTATTGGTGCTGTTCTTTGCAAGAGTCGTCACTAAATAGTTTATTCGCTAATCTTTTCTCTAGTTATTTTTAGGTATTAATGCTTATAAATTGCATTTATAAATTGCATTTGTATCTGTTGTAATCAAGTAATTGATTTTAAGGCGGTGCGTAACGCAGTATATCCTGTGTTCGCATCGCCTATTTTTGTATTATGCTTTGGAAAAACGGTGAAAAGTGGCTGAAACACTAAAATTATATGCGCAATACCACTCGCCGCAGATTTGCGATAAGCTAGATAGCATGGTTGGAATGATTGTGAAAGAAGACATTGAGCGCGTGCGCGCTGCGGCAGATTTGTATGACATTGTGTCTGCAACAGTGACGCTTAAGCCTTCCGGAACTGGCACTTTTGTAGGTCTTTGCCCATTCCACGATGAAAAAACGCCAAGTTTTAGTGTGCGACCAAGCTTGGGAGTGTGGCATTGTTTTGGTTGCGGCGCTGGCGGCGACGTATTTAAGTACGTTGAGCAAAAAGAGAATATTGATTTTCGTGAAGCGGTCGAGTTTTTAGCAGATCGTTACCACATTGAGATGCATTATAAGCAGGAGCAAAATAGTGATTCTCAATCGCGCGGTTCTAAGCGAGCCAGGCTTTTAGAAGCAAATGAAGAAGCGCAAAAGTTTTTCGTTTCAAATCTCGGCACTCAAGAGGCAGCTCCTGCGCGCGAATTACTTGCAGGGCGAAACTTTACTCCGCAACAAAGTGCGCGTTTTTCTTGCGGTTACGCGCCTAAAGGCTGGGATAATTTAGTTAGATACTTAGCGAATAAAGGTTTTACGCGTCAAGAGCTTCTCGACGCTGGTCTCGCTAGACTCGGTCAGCGCGGAATATATGATTATTTCCGTGGCCGCTTAACTTGGCCTATTCGCGACTCGACTGGTCGAACTCTTGGCTTTGGTGCAAGAAAGCTTTATGATGACGATTCTATTAGCGCGAAATATATTAACACTCCCGATACTGCACTGTATCGAAAAACGCAAGTTCTGTACGGAATTGACTTAGCTAAGGCAAATATTGTAAAAAAGCGTCAAGTTGTAATTGTAGAGGGCTACACAGATGTAATGGCATGTCATTTGGCTGGTATTGATACTGCTGTTGCAACTTGCGGAACTGCGTTTGGCGTTGAGCATGCAAAAATTGTGCGCCGCCTTATTGCAGACGATTCTTTGGGGGCAATTCAGCTTGTTGGCCCACTGAAGGTGGATGGACAGTCTGTAAGTTCGCGCATCGTTTTTACTTTCGACGGTGATGCTGCAGGTCAAAAGGCTGCGCTACACGCTTTTGGTTTGGATTCTGCGTTTTTGACGCAAACTTTTGTTGCTGTAGCAGACAATAATCTCGATCCTTGCGATTTGCGTATTCAGCGCGGTGATGAGGCTGTGCGTTCGCTTGTTGCACATGCAAGTCCGCTATACGATTTCGTTATTGACACAGTAATTAATCGTTTTGAGACTTCGTACACTACTGGTCAAATGGGCGCTATAAAGGCTGTCGCTCCTCTTATTGCGCAAATTCGAGACCGTTCGCTGCTTGACTTGTATATGCGCAAAGCCGTGCGTTCAATTGGCGTTGATTTAGCTGTTATGCGCAATGAAGTTGAGTCTGCACGTAGACGTTTGAAAGTGCGTGACGACGATGCTTATGCGCAAAAGCATAACGTTATTCCAACTTTTGGTCAGCAAATTAATGACGACCGTAATGCAGGTTTTAAAGCTTCGCGCATGGAAATTATTAAAAGTTCTGCTAAAAATCAGCATTATTATCGTGTGGATGATGCTGTATTTATGTGCGAACAACAATTTATGGCGTTACTTTTGCAAGTTCCGCTTGCTTTTGATGAGAAATTGTTTGCGCAATTGACTTTGAATAATTTTATTACACCAGTATTTCGTACGCTGTTTCAAGCATTTGTAGCTGCAGGTGGATTGCCGGTTGGCAATGTTTCGCAAGGATTGTGGCTGCATATGATGACAAAAGCTGCAGGTCCTTTGCTTGAATCCGTTATTACAGAACTTTCTGTAATGCCGTTGCCGCTTCCTTCTCCTGCAGATACATTGGAAGATACCGGCAATCGACAGAATCAGCAAGTTTCAAACGGATCTCCTTCAGATCTTTTGCGGAAAGCTACGAGTGCAGAAAGTAAGTATGCAAACGAGCTGCTTATTCGCCTTCTTGATATTGGCTATATGCGTAGAATCGGTGCTGCTAGAGTGCGTATGGCGAAACTCAAGGATGGTCAGGAAAAGCTTGAGCTTCTAGGAAAAATTACTTCAATGGAAGCGGCTCGCAAAAACTTACAATCGCAAATCATGTAGCCTTTCATGCAATCTTTTGTACAAAACTGTACTAACAAACAAAAGACCACGTAATCTAGCGTGATTACGTAGCCTTTTGTCTGCAAAAATTTATTGAAACTCAGTTACTAAAGTCAATATCGCCGAGCTTTTCAATAAGCTTCATATTCTCACTGTAGTCAACTGGGCAAGAAATCACGTCGACGCCGCTTTCCTGATCCAGCGCTTCACGAAGCATGTTGTACAAATCCTCCGGCTTTTTAACAGCATGACCGCGCGCGCCAAAGCTTTCAGCCAGTTTTGGCACGTCCGGATTATGGAAATCAACGTACTCGTGCTCGCCTGCATGAAGCTCCATCTTCCACTTGATTAAGCCGTACGCGTTATCTTCCCAAACAAGAACTACCATTCGGCTGCCAACGCGCACTGCAGTTTCAATTTCCTGCACGTTCATCATAAAGCTTCCGTCGCCCATCACAGCCAAAACCGGTTTCGTGTTAATTTTGCCGGAATTATCGCGAATAAACGAAGCTCCAACAGCACCTGGAAGCGTCCAAGCCATAGTTGAAAGACTGTTGTCGATTATGCAAGTATTCGGGTGCATAGTTGGGTACAATCGTGCCATCCACATTTTAAGAGCGCCTGTATCTACAAGAACCTTCGTGCCTTCAGGAACAGCGCGGCGAATATCGTAAACTACGCGCTGTGGTTTCATTGGCATGCTTTCGTCGTTTTCGCAAGAATGTAATTCTTCCGTAAGTAGTTGTCGAATACGTGGGTGACTTACGTCAAAAGTAATGTTTCGTGTCTTTAATACTTCTGTAAGAGTTTTAAGCGTTTGGCCAATATTCGCCATAATATTCAGCGCAGTAGGGTAGTGTGCGTCGGTATCTTCCACAAAAGTATTGATGTGAATAATAGTTTTATCAATATTTGGGTTGATTTTCTTCGGGTCGAACTGCTGAATTGAGAAGCCGACAGCAATAATCAAATCAGCAGTGTCAAACGCGAAGTTCTCGTAATCGCGATGCATGAAGCCGACTACGCCAAGTGCATTCGGATGATTATCTGGGAAAACGCCCTTACCTTCGAAAGTAGTTGCAACCGGCACATTAAGCTGCTCAGCAAACGCAAGAAGCTGGTCCTCAGCGTGAGAGCGCGCAACGCCGTTTCCAGCCAAAATAATAGGTTGCTTTGCTTGACTAATAATTTTCGCAGCTTCTTCAATAGTGTCCGGCGCTGGCATAATATGCAGCGGATGCGGAAGTGGAAGAGGCTTTGCGTTGTCAGGTGCTGGCATTTCGCTGATATCTTCCGGAATAACAAGGCACGTGGCTCCCGGACGGTTGCGACCGGCAATTGAGAAAGCTTTTCGAACCATTTCTGGCGCAGATTCTGGAGCAAGCATCATAGAAGACCATTGCGTAATTGGCTGGAAGAGTGCAACCAAATCAATAATTTGGTGAGATTCCTTATAAAGCCTAGAAACGTTACCTTGTGCGCAAATCGCTACAAGCGGTGTGGTGCTTGCGTTTGCTTGAGCTACAGGAAGTGTTAAATTCAATGCGCCAGGACCTAGAGTTGCCAAGCATACGCCTGGTTTTCCAGTAATATGAGCGTATGTCGCTGCCATAAAACCAGCGCCTTGCTCGTGGCGAGTAAGCACAAAACGAATGCGTCCATCGCGTTCAATTGCTTCAAGAAGCGGAATATTTTCCTCACCTGGAATACCGAATACTACTTCAACGCCTTCGTTTACCAAGCATTCAACAACTAAATCTGCAGTATTGCGCTTGTGGTTTTCACGAAGATGCTTTTGACGAGCAAGTTTTTGTTCAAGCTTCTGATCTTCTGTTTTGTTTATTTCTGCCATAATTCGCTTCTTGTGTAGACAACAAATTCTTTGTTTTAATATGATATACGCAATCTTGTCTTTAAACGCAATTTTTTCAATGCGCGTGTCATAAAAAAGGGCGGAATTTTATGTTAGCTACTTTAGGCTAAATCACGCTATTAATAGTTGCTAATTTATTGTTATTGCAACGATTTTGTCGGGAATTTAACCCGATTGTGGGACTGGGTTTCTAGTATAATAGAGTCATTGTGTCTATTGCGTTACGGAGGAATGATGAAGCGCTGGCTGTTGAATGTGGTCAAGTGTGAAACCATTCTTATTGTTGCTGCAATTTTGGCAGTTATTTCCTGTTTTTTGGTACCTCCAGATCCGCAATATTTGAGTTATATTCATCTCAACACTATTTCGCAATTAGTGTGCCTTATGATGGTTGTGTGCGGATTCCAGCGCATTGGTGTGTTTCGATCTATTGGTGCGCGTTTGCTAAGGCATGTGCGCACTGAGCGCGGCTTGGTGCTCGTGCTTATGTCGTTAACATTCTTTTCGGCAATGTGGATTACGAACGACGTTGCTCTCGTAACTTTTGTGCCTTTTGCACTATCTGTGCTCGTAATGGCGAATGCTGAAAAGCAGTCAATTCTTGTAATTACGCTTATGACTATTGGTGCCAATGTTGGAAGTATGCTCACTCCTATTGGCAATGCTCACAATCTGTATTTAAAGGCGTTGACTCATATGTCTACGCAAGATTTTTTGAAGATTATGGCGCCTTATACGATTACAGCAGCACTGTTGATGATCGTATTTGCATTCGTATTCTTTAAGTCGTGCGCAGTTGACCAGTTTGCAGGTTTGCATGGTGACGATATTGAGCAAAGCGTGTTGGCCCCTTCGCATGGTCATCCGCAGCCTGATGAAATTCGTGTTATGGGCTATGGCATGAGTTTTACTCGCTGGCGTGTTACTGTTTATAGTTTGCTGTTTGTTGTTTGCTTGTGTGGTGTTAGTGGATGGATTCCTGACTGGATTATGGTGCTCATTATGGTTGCAGCTTTCCTTGTTTGCGACCGCCACGTATTCCGTGTTTTAGATTGGGCTTTGCCGCTCACGTTTATTATGTTCTTTGTTTTTATTGGCAATATGCGTCGAGTTGCTGGATTTAGCGATCTTGCGCAAATGTGGGTTGGTACGCATCCGATGGAAGTTTCTATTGCTTCAAGCCAATTTATTAGCAACGTGCCGACGACGATTCTGCTTTCTGGATTCTGTGATCAGTGGAAGCTTCTTATTATTGGCACGAATCTTGGTGGAATGGGTACTTTGATTGCTTCTATGGCTTCGCTTATTTCTTATAAGGGAATTACACACCAGTATTCGCATTACCGTGGGCGTTATTTGCTCACGTATACTATTGTCAATGTGTTCTTCCTTGCAGTGTTGATGTCACTTGCGTGGATTATTGAATAACAATTTTTATATAAACGTTTGATATTTATAATTTTATGGCGCGTTGATAGTAGTTTTTTGGTATAATAACCATTTGTTTGCCTCTGTAGCTCAAAGGATAGAGCAACGGCCTTCTAATCCGTTGGTTGCGCGTTCGAGTCGCGTCGGGGGCACTATGAAATCTTGAAATAGCATAGCGCATTTCAAGATTTTTCATGGTGCCGAGCTTGCTCGGGGTGCAAAGCACGGTGTGCTTTGCACGCAAGCGAGGTCTGCACGCGTCAATAAGACGCGCGCAGGTTACTTATCTTCTTCGCGGCAGCTTTCGCATAAGCCGAATACTTCTAGCGTATGATCCACCACAGTATACCCGTGAGATTCAGCTACTTTATGAATCCAGCCTTCGTCGTCAGGCGGCTCAATATCAACAGTTTTTCCGCAACGTTCGCAAACTAAATGATGGTGGTGCGTATTCTCGTCGCAAATGCGGAATAATTGCTGACCGTTAAAACGCACTGTGTCTACTTCGCCGCTTTGAGTAAGCGAATTAAGTTGACGATACACTGTTGCTAAGCCAATAATCTCCCCGTCTTTGGCGAGTATTCTGTGCAAATCTTGTGCAGAAACAAAATTACGAGACTCGCGTAAGTAGGAGAGTACTATTTCTTTTTGTTTTGTATGTCTACGCATAGGCTCACTAGACATTTCGCATCCTTTCGTCGTTTTTAGTCTAGTTCGTCGTCCCAGCAGCCTGTTGCATCTAATGCGGCAGCGGCATCAACAGGATTATCGCATAGCACAGTAATATGACCCATTTTGCGATTCTTACGAACTTCAGCTTTTCCATAATCGTGTATATGCCATTCTGGATGTTCCAAAATCAGCGAACGCGTAGGAGCCACATGTTGTCCAAGAACATTTACCATAACAGCAGGGGAAAGTAGCTTAGGCTTCTTTAAAGGCCAACCAACAATACCGCGAATATGTGCTTCAAATTGATCCATATCGCAAGCTTCAATCGTATAATGCCCGGAATTGTGAGGGCGAGGAGCGAGTTCGTTTACTACTACGCGATTATCTTTAGTGATGAAAAGCTCAATTCCTAATGTTCCTGCTAGTTCGAATCCTTTAGCTAAGCGCAAAGCTAATTCGTGAGCTGTTTTTTCAACTTCAGGATCAACTACTGCAGGAGCTAAAGTCATGTGCAAAATACTATTGTGATGCACGTTTTTTACTAGAGGATAAGTTACGAAATCCTTACCATTTCCAGAAACCAGGATCGATGCTTCAAAAGCAAAATCAACGAAACCCTCGAGAATTGAAGGAGGGAATTTTCCTCCGCGATCCGAGCGATGGTGAATGTTAGCAACGTCTTCTTCTGTACGCAAAACATCTTGGCCATGACCGTCGTAGCCGCCGCGACGAGTTTTAAGAATTGCTGGCAAGCCTATTTCGTCAATAGCAGTATCTAAGTCGTCTAAATTATTTACTTCACGCCACGGAGCTGTTTCGATTTTATGACTATTAATGAACGTTTTTTCACTGACGCGATCTTGAGTTACGCGTAACAGGTCAGTTCCTTGTGGGATTGCGGTTAAATGACGAACTTTATCAAGTGCGTCTGCGTTAACATTTTCAAATTCGTAAGTTAATACATCGCAACGTTCAGCAAGCTCACGCAAGCCTTCAGGATCGTCGTAATTAGCTTCAACCTGCAAATCTGCTACTTGGAACACAGGGCAGTCAAGCGTAGGATCAAGAACACCAATACGAAAACCCATATGGCGAGCTGCAATAGCCATCATGCGCCCTAACTGGCCGCCACCAATAATTCCAATAGTGGATCCTGGCATTAAACGTTCAACAGCGCCATTAGTTACTTCAGATAAGGTTGGCATTTGATTCCTCGACTTTTTCTTTTAGTTCATTGCGATATTCTGCTAGTTCTTTAGCAAGACGATTATCAGTTGTGCTTAGAATGCTCACAGCAAGCAATCCAGCATTTGTTGCTCCAGAGTTTCCAACTGCAGTAGTTGCAACAGGAATACCTCCTGGCATTTGTACTATTGAAAGCAATGAATCCCAGCCTGATAGCGCATGCGAGCGTACTGGCACTCCAATAACAGGAAGCGTGGTTTGTGCCGCAATCATGCCAGGCAAGTGGGCAGCTCCGCCGGCTCCAGCAATAATAATTTTGAAACCGTTTGAGCGAGCATTATGCGCAAAATCTGCCATTAATTCTGGTGTACGATGTGCGGAAATAACTCGTTTCATATACGGAACTTGGAATTTATCTAGAATTTCACAAGCATGACGCATGGTTTCCCAATCACTTGAGGATCCCATTACGACAGCGACGGTTGGCTTTACTTCTGACACGATGAACCTCCCTGACGTGCACTTGTTACTTTACGCAACACTAGGGAGAACTCGCCGAAGTTTATCTAAAACTTAACAAATTATTTGTTCGCTTCGCTACTTTTTGGACGCAACGATTTTACCATTTCTAGTATTTGTTTAGGATTAGCTTCCGGTAAATAGGCGTGAGTCACAGCTAGTGAAATCTGAGCTAATTTTGCAGAATCCATGTAGCAGACATATACGGAACTTGCGGATGGTTGGAATTTTTTCTTGAAGAAATATAGCGATTTGAACCCATAAGCTGGTTCCAAAATGTCAGACATCATTTCTAGCGCATGATTAATAACGTTAGAAGATTTTTGACCATTTTCGTTCAATGTGTCTTCGTTTATGCCAGCTAGAGGTGCTGCAGAAAGGCTCATAAATTCTACAGAACAGTCTGGGTTTTCTAATCCTTCATCTCTTAAACGTTCTGCCATTCTAGCAATTAATAATTCCATAATCCCATTAGGACTATCTGTGCGGTGACGCATAAAATCGAGTGTCCAACCGATGATTCTATTATTCCTATACGTTGGCATCCAGCTAGTTACTCCAAGTACCCTGCCGTCTTCATTAATAGCGTATAAAATTTTGACGCGGCTATCCTGAAGTTCGTCAAGTCCACCGAGAGTAAATTTCATTTCTGGAAGAGCTTTTAACTCTGCCCATTCTTCTGAAATTTCTACAATCTGTTGCTGTATGTCCCAAGAGGCTTCGTTATAAGTTGTAAGTACGTCGGCAATTCCATCTCGTTTTGCTTTGTTTATAGCTGTACGAATATCTTGCCATTTTTTCCCTCGCGTCTGCCAAGCATTAGGGTCTACTAGCATGTCTGTTCCGACTTTAATAGAAGTAAATCCAAGTTTTTCTAGTTCTTGACGCGTTTTATCGTGCACAGCATAGAATGCTGGAGACCACGAATTTTGTTCGCATAATTTAATAAATCCTCGAATATCTTGCGAATATTCTTTTTCATCTCCAAAAGGCTCTGTAAGAGTGAGTGCAATACCGTAATTTAGTCTATAGGCGATTGCAGATTGCCCGCTTTGAGAGAACCAATAATGGTTATTTGCCCAAGTCGTCATAAAGCTCATTGTGTTTCCGCCAAGTTCTACTAATGAGCTTGCTTTTTTTCTATCGTTTTCGCTTGTAGAGATGCTGCTGCGGAACCACGTAAAGCAGACAATAAACAATATTGCCCAGAATATCACGCCCACGCTTTGTGCTAGTAAAGAAGATAGAGGTGTTTCAGTGCGAAGCATTGCGTTAGATCTGTTTCCAAATCCCATAGGCATCCAGCGCCCTGGTAAATCTCGCAATAAGTGGTAAACATCAGCAGATGGAGTAAATTCTTCAGGTATCATAAGACCAAAAGCAACATATCCAGCGCCAGTTATGTACAATGCTATAAAAATCGCTATTAGTCCCAAACGTGCCTGTAGTTTGCTCGTATGAACAGAAAAATGCTTTAAATTAATTATCAACAAAATAGTAAGCAATAATGGTGGGAGAGCTGTAAGCATAAAAGCAACAGCAACAGCATTATGTTGATGTTCCAAAATATTTTGTTTTGTGGCAATTAAAGGCAAAACAGTGAAATACATTCCTGCATATAGCACAGTTAGTGCGTTTATAAATATAGAAGTTAATGCAGCTAGTCTACGCCCTCGTAACATTCCCCACGCAATAATCATCAGTGTGATGCTTGGTAATAGAATGCGAATCCATAATCCGCCAATTGCAGCGTGATGTAGACCTGAATGAAGAAAACAATTATTTGTACTGTAATTTGTCATGCATCGCGTAAGCCATGTTTTAGAGCCTAGTTGCGGTGACATAAACAAACCAAGAGTAGTAAGAATTCCTGCGTGAGAGCGCGAAGATAATGCCAACACTGGACCTAATGCAATAATGCTCTGAGCTACTGCAAAAAGCCTGCGAATTTCGTAATCTGTACCTTCCCACCAGTTTACACTTCGTTTAACGCCTTTTGTTTTGCTCATAATATTGCCGATGATGTGCCCTGTAAGGGCTGCAATAATAGTGCAATAATCGCCAGGATTTCCACTATAAAGAAGCATTGCTGAAGTAGTAGCGTATCCAATTACTAAAGTTCTTCTGCGCCACAAAATAGATTCGTAAGATGCAGAAGCCATAAAAGCGCCAATAAACAGTGTGAATGGAGATAGTCGAATAGGAATCTTGGTAATCCAATGCATGTTTCGAATAATGATTGAAAGATTACCTATGATTGTTAATCCTACAATTATGCCAACAAGTGTGCTAAATATTGCAATATAAATAATATTGAGTCTACTTATACGAGTTTCTGCAACGCCAATAAGTACGGCAACAAGTAAACAATTAACCATAAGAGATGGCATATTATTTACGAAAATAAGCGAATGACATACTTTTATCAGCAGCTCTGTGACGTTTCCGTGCCCGAAGAATAGGCTTGGACCTTTTGAGCGATGATGCCGCATAAACAATTGTGCAAGAGTAGCGCTTGTGCCATAAGTATAAAAATGCATAAGCGTTAATACAACCCAATGTATGCAATTTATAACAATAAAAATGCACGTAAGTGTTAATGCAAAAACTTTATGTTGCATCCAAGCTATGAAATCGTGCATCAATATTTTTGTATGCCGAATTGCTGAATGTTTAGAATCAGAATCATTTTTCTTACAACGTTTATGAAAGAAAGACATCATCATATTAGTCTCGATTCACCTGCTGGTTGATAAGAATTTGTACATTTTGGTAGGTATTAAGTTTTGGTGCAGTGCTTGAAATACCTGTTTTTTTGCAGAATTGATCAATTGCTATTTTTAATCCAGCTTTTACTGTGTGCCAATCATGACCATTGCCTTGAGAAAGCATGGTTATAACATTCATTCCAGCGCGATGTGCGCTTAGTGCGATGGTTGCCTGATTCGCTTGAGATTTAGTATCCCATGAGCCCGCAATAGCGTAATAATTTTGTTTCAAAGGAGCATTTTTACGCATTATCACACTAGGTACGTGTCGCTCATATTCTGATGTGTTTCCATTGAAATAATGATTAATTGTTTCTTGGCGATTCTTATACGTTGGTTCTAGTTCCCCTCCGGCAGAAAAAATGTTTCCGAATATATCAGGGTGAGATGGAACTAGTTGCGTTGAGCAAGTGCCTCCTTGTGAGAAGCCGCCCATAAGCCACATTTTAGGATCTTTGCTTACTGGCAAATGTTTGCGTATCCATTTAGGAACATCATTAATTAAATATGTTTCTGCTTTGCCGAACACATGTGTATCTGCACACAGAGAATTATGCGAAGATTCACCATTTTGGTCAGGAGCTACAACAATAGGTGCAAGACCGTAGTGATCTTTCGCGTAATTGTCTAAAGTATTTGCAATATCGCTTGCTGCAAAAAAGTGATTAGGGCTACCAGGTTGTCCTGCGAACATGACCATAACTGGCAGTTTTGGTGGTTTTTTAACAAGTGCAGCAGGTGGCAAGTATACGTTCGCTATTCTAGCATTGAAATGTGAAGCAGTGTTAGGGATATAAACTGAACGAACAATACCTTTTTTAGGAAGTTTTGGCAGTTTTTGTTGGGCTGCTAACTCTCTCCACTGCTTAATACTAGAGGATGCGGATTTTTGCTTATTAACTTCTAGTTTTGGAAAACCGCCCATTCCAAATATTGAACCTATTGTCGTGTATTCCCCATAAATCATGTCTACATGAAGAGCTGTGCTTGCTAACGTCAAGATAATAGCTATTACTGCAACTAGTTTCCTCCATTTGTGTAAGAAAACAAGTGCTGTTGCTGCAAAACCTATAAGCCCGAAGCCGCATGCAATAGAAAAAATAACGAGCCATCCAAGACTTACTCCGAATACAAGAAACACGTCAGAAATAAGCCAAGCAATTATTCCACCGACAAAAAATGTTATGACACCTATTGCAAGCTGTATTAGTAAGTGGAACATTTTCTTGCCGCGTTTTGTTTTCATAAAAAGCAACAAGACTAAAGAAATACCATTTACGCTAAAAAGGCTTATTGGTAGCCATCCTTGCAAAAGACTCACTTTTGCCAATTGCAGCATGTTTGACTCCTATACTTTCTAGTCTAATTTGCGTACCAGTTACCAATCTAAGTGACATATACGCACAGTAATTGCCCAACCTAGTAATGTAATGCTAGTATCTGAAATTTTCCTCAATATTTGTTTTATTTTTATTATTTATTCTATTTAAATAATAAATATCGAAACATATATTGTAATCAGTCCCAAGTATTAAAATCGCTATTTTTCTTGTTTCAATGCATTGTTAAAAAGTTATGACGATAGCAATAAGTAAACTTGCACATTATTAGTAATAATTAGTACGTGTGTGATTTATTGAGGATAGTATGAAGTCATTTTTGCGCTTGAAAGTTCCGTATTGGCTGTATGCATTTCTTTTCTTTGTTATTGACGGCATGTCGGTAATTATTGTGCAAATGGGTGTGCAGCGCGCTGGAAGAGTTGAGATGACTTCTGCAATGTCTGGTGGACGTTGGGGATTAATAACTAAAACTTGGAGAGAACTTAATTTTGTTATTGTTCTTAGTGCGCTCGTTGTTGCGATGATATACGGTTTAATTCTTTTGATTAGTAACCGATTTTGGATATCAAGTGCGATAATTCTAAGTGTTTCATTGCTTATTGCTGTTATTGAATATATGAAAGTAAATGTTCGTTATGAAACTATTCTTCCTGCGGACTTAAACTTTTTAAAAAGTAACACTGGTAATGTCGCTTCATTTTTGCCAGATAATGCTCCTATGGTCATTGGTGTTGCTTTAGGCGTTTTTATTTTGCTTTTAGTTACAACTGTTTGCTTACACATATTTGATACAAATCATGGAAAGATTGTGCGATTTAAAGATTGGCGCTATTCTGCTGGCATTCGTGTTGCAATTGCGTTGATTTTAATAGGGAATTTAAGCTGGTATATTGGCGGCGTTGGCACAGTTGACTCTTCGGCTAATGTTTTTTCTAAAATGCTTGGTGACAGTCCTGCTATGTGGGATTCTGTTTATGACGCTCAACGCAATGGTGCTATTGTGGCATTTTTGCGTAATGTAAATCCTAAAATTATGGATAGGCCGGCTGATTACAGTGAAGAAACTATGAAGGCTGTATACAAGCGTTATAACGATGAAGCTAAACGTATAAATCGTTCTCGTACAACAAATATGAACGATAATACTTTTATTCTTATTTTGTCTGAATCGTTCTCTGATCCTACTCGTGTTCCTGGTTTGAGGTTGAACAAGAATCCAATACCATTTATTAGCAATTTGAAGAAGCATACGGATAGTGGTTTGATGCTTTCTTCTGGTTACGGTGGCGGTACTGCAAATCTAGAGTACATGTCTTTAACTGGTTTGAGCATGGCTAATTTTGATCCTTCAATGACTAGTCCGTATCAGCAGTTGGTTCCTAATGCTCAATGGTCTCCAACTATTAATCAATATTGGGATGATTCTCGTAATTCTATTAAGTCTATAGCTTTCCACCCGTATGAGCCGAGCATGTATTTGCGTGCTACTAATTACAAAAAGTTTGGATTTAGTAAGTTCTACGCATTGCAAGGACCTGATGTTATTGCTCACCGTGATGTGCTAGATAAATCGCCGTATGTTTCTGACGCATCAGCATATAAGAGTGCGTTAGAAAAGATTAAAGAACATAAGCAACCTAGGTTCGTACAAATTGTTACTATGCAAAACCACATGCCTTATAGGGACTGGTATGCGAATAATGAATTCGAAGCGTCTTCTAAAGATGGTGCCGCTGATCTTGGTGATGATGAAAAAACTTCTATTGAAACGTATGCTAAGGGTGTGCAGCACACTGATGAGGCGACGCAAGCGTTTTTGAAGAGTTTAGATAAACTGAATAAGCCTATTACTGTTATGTTTTATGGTGACCATTTGCCAGGAATTTACGGTACTGCAAGTTCGGATGAAAAGAATTCATTGTCTTTGCATTTGACTGATTATTTTATTTGGTCAAATAAAGTTGCTTTGGAGCGTAAAGAGCGTAGTGAGAAAAAATCTTCAAACAAAAATGTAGAGCATTCTAATACAAGTAAAGATGTAGATCGTACTAATAAGTATTCTTCGCCTAACTTCTTTATTTCTCAGGCTGCTTTACATATGAACGCTAAAGTTTCTCCGTATCTTGCTTTCTTAACTCGTTTACATGAGCATGTGAGTGCTATGGAGCCTCCTGTTGTAAATACTATTCAAGGCTGGGATAGAATTCCTGAAGGACAATCAATTTATTTGGATAACGATGGTAATCCGATGATTTTGTCTAAGATGGATAAGAAGTCACGTCAACTTCTTCACGACTATCGCTTAATACAATACGATATTACTGCTGGAAAGCATTATTTGCGTAATACTGATTTTATGAAATTACCGCGCCGCGCTAAAAGCTAGTTTGATCATTAAAATGCCCCTCGTTTGTATTTGATACATAGTATGTTTCAAATAGCGAGGGGCTTATTGATTTGCAGTTTGTTAATGAAAACTATATTTAATTAACAAACTATTTTAAAGCTTTTTCTGCGATATCATGCCTAAAGAACATGTGCGGAAGATTAAGCTTATCTAATATGCTGTAGACGTTGTTTTGAGCGTCTTTTACGTCGTCTCCATGCACTTGTACAAGAGCTACTCTGCCTGAAGAAGTAAGAAGTTTTCCGCTTTCTTCATCGCTTTTTACTCCTGCATAATACACGTGCTGACCTTGGTTTTCGTCAACAGGAATTTGAGGAAGTTGAGTTCCAGTAACTAAAGTGCCAGGGTAGCCTTCGCTAGCAATGATCACGCCGAGCGTAACACCGCTATTTTTCCAAGTAAAAGTCGGATTTTTATGCTGCAAAATATTCCATATAGCTGCACCAAAATCTGAAGTAAGGCGAGGAAGTACAACTTCTGTTTCTGGGTCTCCAAAACGAGCATTAAACTCAATAACTTTAGGACCTGTTGCTGTATCAATTAAGCCAGCATAAAGCACACCAGTAAAAGGCGTACCCTCTTTAGCTAGTCCTTCAACAGTTGGACGCACAATCTCGTCGATAGCACGCTGAACTGTTTCGTCGCTAATTTGCGGCACAGGACTATAAGCTCCCATGCCGCCAGTATTTGGTCCTTTGTCGCCGTCGTAAGCACGCTTGTGATCTTGAGAAATAGGCATAACCCAAAAATCAGTTCCGCTTACGAAACTCATAAGTGAAAACTCTTGGCCTTGCAAAAATTCTTCAATAACAACTTTTGCTCCAGCTTGACCAAAACGATGATCGACGAAAATATCCTCCAAAGCATCAACTGCTGTTTGCTCATCCATAGCAACAGTAACGCCTTTTCCAGCAGCCAAACCGTCCGCTTTAATAACAATTGGAGCACCATGCTCAAGAACGTATGCGCGTGCCGTCTCCAAAGCGTCAAATGTTTTGTAGGAGGCAGTTGGAACGTTGTGACGAGCCATAAGCTTTTTTGCGAAATCTTTAGAGCCTTCAATTTGAGCTGCGGCTTTGTTTGGACCAAAAGCGGCAATTCCATGCGCTTCAAAATCGTCAACAATGCCATTCATAAGCGGAACTTCAGGACCAATGAACGCAAAATCGTAGTTATTGTCTTTAACGAACTTAATAAGAGCGTCATGATCTGATTGACTTATGTTTACAGTTTGAATGCCATCTGCTGCAATACCAGGATTTCCAGGAGCAACAGTTACTTCTTCAACGCTTTCTCCTTTAAGTAGCGCGTGTGCAATAGCGTGTTCGCGAGCGCCAGAACCAACTACTAAAACTTTCATTTTTAATCCTTTATTGCTTTAAGATTTTGCTGTCTACTGTTTTGTAGCTTTATATTTTGCTGTTTTGTGGATTACAACAATTCGACTGCAGCGTTTTCGCGTTTAGCCATTTTGCCAATAATATAAGCTGTTTCGTCATGCTCGTTTAGTATTCGCATTGCCTCGTCTGCTTTGTTTTCGTCAACTGCCAAAACCATGCCAATACCCATATTAAAAACGTTGAACATTTCAGCGTGAGCAACTTTTCCAGCTTTTTCAAGAACGCCAAAAATAGGTGGAACGCTCCAGCTAGTAGTATCAATTTTTGCAGCCAAATCATCTGCGTACATGCGTGGAACATTTTCAATAAATCCGCCGCCTGTAATATGAGCAACTCCCTTAATAAGATGTCCTGCAAAAAGTGGCTTTAAAGCTTTTACGTAGATTCGAGTAGGTTCAAGAAGAACTTCGCCAAGTGTTTTGCCATCAAGCTCATCTAGTTTGGTGTCAACGCTAAAACCTGCTTCTTCAAACAAAGCTTTGCGAACAAGAGAGAATCCGTTTGAATGAACTCCTGAAGAAGGAAGTCCTATAAGCACGTCGCCGGCAGTAATAGTGGAGCCGTCAACAATATTCGAACGTTCTGCAACGCCTACTGCAAAACCTGCAAGATCGTACTCGTCCTCGTCGTACATTCCAGGCATTTCAGCAGTTTCGCCGCCAATTAAACCTGCTTCTGATTGCACGCAACCGTCTGCAACGCCTGAAACTACCTGCTCAAGTATTTCAGGATTGTTTTTTCCGCACGCAATGTAATCGAGGAAGAAAAGCGGCTCGGCACCTTGAGCTGCAATATCGTTTACGCACATTGCAACGCAATCAATGCCAATAGTGTTATGCTTATTCATCATTTTTGCAATCACAAGCTTGGTTCCAACGCCATCTGTGCCAGAAATCAGCACTGGCTCTTTGTAACCAAGAGACGCCAAATCAAATAAGCCGCCAAATCCGCCAATGCCACCTACAACGCCTGGGCGCTTTGTGCGATTTACATGAGATTTAATACGACGTACTACTTCGTATCCTGCTTCTACGCTTACGCCAGCTTCTTCATATGCATGTGGCATATCGGTTCCTTTCGTAACACTGTTATAAGTATTTTCTTAAGTTTTATTTATAAATTGCAATAAACAATTAAATTATTAAGTTATATAAGATTTTCGTGCGAATATTTACTATGTTTCCTTACTTCTTGCAAATGTTCGCGTTCTTCAGGAGTAAGGGAAGCCAAGAATTCTTCGCCGTAATCGTCTAGTGCAGTAGGGTAGTCGCCATTAAAGTAAGCAACGCACAAACCGCCATAAGGAGCAGGCTTTTTTAATCCAATCGACTCGACTAATCCATCTAAAGACAAAAATGCTAAGGAATCAGCATCGATATACTCGCGAATTTCTTCAACTGAATGCTTTGCTGCAATAAGTTCCTTCGTAGTTTGAATATCGATACCGTAGAAGCAAGGATATTTAAGCGGAGGGGAAGAAATACGCATATGCACTTCTTTAGCGCCAGCTTCTCGGAGCAATTGCACAATGCGCTTAGAAGTAGTTCCGCGAACAATCGAATCGTCAATAACGATAACGCGTTTTCCTGCAACCACACCACGAACAGCAGAAAGTTTCATACGAACGCCTTGCTCGCGTAATTCTTGCGTCGGTTGAATAAAAGTGCGTGCAACATACTGGTTTTTAATCAATCCCATTTCGTTTGGAATTCCGCTTGTTTCAGCGTATCCTGCAGCAGCAGAAAGTGAAGAATTAGGTACTCCAATAACCATATCTGCTTCAACAGGAGATTCTTTAGCCAAACGCGCACCCATACGCTTTCGCACAGAATGAACATTAATACCGTAAATATTAGAATCTGGGCGAGCGAAATAAATAAATTCCATTGAGCATACTGCATGCTGTACGTGCTTCGTATATTGCTCAATAGTGTAGCCATCGTCATTAATAACAATGATTTCGCCAGGCTCAATATCGCGAATAAACTCTGCTCGCACAATATCAAGCGCACAAGTTTCAGAAGCGAGCACGTATGCGCCGTTCTTCATACGACCAAGCGAAAGAGGGCGGAAACCATTTGGATCAGTTGCTCCGATTAGTGCATCTTGAGTAAGCAATAAGTAAGCAAAACCGCCATGAACAGTTTGTAAAGCTTCTTTCAGGCGATCCATAAAAGTTGCTTTACTAGAGTGGCGAATCAAATGCATCAATATTTCAGTATCAGAATTTGAGTGGAATATTGAGCCTTTATCTTCCAAGGAATTACGTAGGCTAGTGCAATTTGTCAAATTTCCGTTATGCGCAAGAGCTACGTCTCCATCGTGGAAACGGAATAGGAAAGGCTGAATGTTATCAACGCTTCCAGAACCTGCAGTAGCATATCGCACGTGACCGATAGCCCTGTTTCCAGTAAGACGATCCATAACTTGTTCATTGCTAAATACTTGAGTTAGCAATCCCAATCCGCGATACCCATGCAGTTTGCCATTGTCGTTAGATACAATGCCGGCACCTTCTTGTCCTCGATGCTGTAGCGCATGAAGTCCAAAATATGTCAGCCTAGCTGCATCTTGATGACCCCACACACCAAATACGCCGCATTCTTCGTGAATATCTTCAAGTTCTGCAGACATTCATACCCCCTAATAATCGATGATTGTAATCGTCGAATTTGTAGTTATTTTGATACAAGTTTTGCAACTGTAAACTAAAGCTCATGCAGTGAAATATTCAACGCCAGCTTCAAACAATGGTTGCTCATGGAAATCAGGAATATTGACATACAAGTCACGACCTGCGCGCTCGCAATGTCCCATTTTTCCAAAAACTCTACCGTCTGGGCTTGTAATACCTTCTACTGACATCATTGAGCCGTTAGGATTTACGTTTAAGCTCATGCTTGGTACGCCATTGCTGTCAACATATTGTGTAGCTATTTGGCCGTTTTTAATAAGTTTTTCCATAACTTCGTTAGTAGCAATAAAGCGACCTTCTCCATGAGAAATTGCAACAGTATGCATGTCTCCAACTTGCGTATTTGCTAACCATGGTGAAAGATTTGAAGCAACTCTAGTGCGAACAATCCTACTTTGGTGTCTGCCAATAGTGTTGTAGGTAAGAGTTGGGCAGTTAGAATCCATAGGAACAATATCTCCAAAAGGAACCAAGCCTAGCTTAATAAGCGCTTGGAAGCCATTGCAAATTCCAAGCATTAAACCGTCACGATTATTAAGCAAGTCACGAACTGCGTCTGTTACTGCTGGATTCCTAAAGAATGCTGTAATGAATTTCGCAGAACCGTCCGGCTCATCGCCTCCGGAGAAGCCTCCTGGAATCATTACAATTTGACTCTTTTTAATCTCTTCAACCAATTTCTCAGCTGATTGTGCAATATCTTTTGCACTTAAATTATTAATAATAAGCGTATGAGCGTCTGCTCCAGCTTTTTCAAAAGCAGCTTGAGTATCGTATTCGCAATTATTTCCAGGGAAAACTGGGATAATAACGCGAGGATGCGAAAGCGGCTTTAGTTTTCCTATGTGCATGTGATTTGTAGTAGAAACATTAGTTTTGTTATTAATAGTTTCTACAATCTCGCCAGGCTTTTTATACGGGAAGATTGAGGAAAGTTCGCTTTCCCAAACTTTTTGCAAATCACTTAAATCAATTTCTTCGCCATTTGATGAAGTAATTGCGTAATTTTCAGTTGTTTCGCCAACAATCTCAACGTCAACCAAGCTTGTATTAGCTAAAGATGGAATTTCAGCGTCTTCTTTAAGCTCAACATAGAAGCTTCCATATGCTGGCTTAAATAAATCATCGTCGCTTAAATTGTTGAATAATTTAAAACCAATATGATTTCCAAGCGTCATTTTGAATAAGCTCTCTGCGCTAGCACCGTAGCCAGGAGTAGATATAGCAAGAGCTTGCTTGTTTTTCGTAATATTTTCTACAATTTCTAGTGCTTTCAGGAAGCTTTCTTTTTCTGGAGTGATTCCGTCGGATTTATACTTTGGAGCAATACGTATAACTTTATGATTTACACCCTTAAATTCAGGTGAAACAGTTAAACGTGCGTCTCCGGTAGAAACAGCAAACGAAATCAAAGTTGGTGGCACATCCAGATTCTCAAAACTGCCGCTCATAGAATCTTTGCCGCCAATAGCACCAACTCCAAAATCAAGCTGTGCACTTAAAGCACCAAGAACTGCTGCAGCTGGCTTTCCCCAACGCTCTGGAATATCGTGAGGCTTGCCAAAATATTCTTGCAAACTCAAGTAAGCACGTTCGCGCGTGAAACCGCTAGCTGCTAGCTTTGCCAATGATTCAACAACAGCAACATAGGCACCAGTGAATTGGTTTTTTTCCATTAAATACGGATTAAAGCCCCAAGCCATTGCGGAAGCTGTGTTTGTTTCGCCAAATACTGGGAATTTAGCAACCATAGCTTGAGCAGGAGTAAGCTGACGGCGACCGCCAAAAGGCATAAGCACAGTAGCAGCGCCAATAGTAGAATCAAATCGTTCAGATAAGCCTTTATTTGAAGCAATATTAATATCCGAAACTAAGTTATGCATGCGCTTTTCTAACGGCAAATTTGACTGATTCTGCCATGGAGTTTCGTAAGATTCTCCACTTTCAATATGCAGTATCTGCTGTTTTGGAGCGCCATTAGAAGCTAAGAATGCTCTGCTTAAGTCAACAATGGTTTTTCCACGCCAAGTCATTCGCATTCGCGCTTCTTCAGTAACAGTCGCTATTATTTCTGCTTCAAGATTTTCTTCACGAGCATACTTCAAAAATTCTTCAGCATCACTTGACGCAACGTCGACAGCCATGCGCTCTTGAGATTCAGAAATAGCAAGCTCAGTGCCATCGAGACCTTCATACTTTTTAGAAACTTTGTCGAGATTAATAGTTAAGCCGTCGGCAATTTCGCCAGTTGCGACAGAAACGCCGCCAGCGCCAAAATCGTTGCAACGCTTAATAAGTTGGCAAGCATCCTTGCGTCGGAAAAGTCGTTGGAGTTTTCGCTCAATAGGAGCATTACCTTTTTGAACTTCAGCTCCGCACTCTTCAATACTTTCAACATCTTGAGCTTTAGAAGCGCCGGTAGCACCACCAATGCCATCTCTGCCAGTGCGTCCACCAAGAAGAATAATCACATCGCCAGGAGCTGGAGTTTCTCTGCGCACATGGTCGGCTGGGGTAGCGGCAACAACCGCACCAACCTCCATACGTTTTGCAACATAACCCGGATGATAAAGTTCATGCACTTCGCCAGTAGCTAAACCAATTTGATTTCCGTAAGAAGAGTATCCTGCGGCGGCAGAAGTTACGATTTTTCGCTGTGGAAGCTTACCGTTTAAAGTCTCGCTAATAGGCGTGCGTGGATCTGCAGCACCAGTTACGCGCATTGCTTGATACACGTAAGAGCGTCCAGAAAGAGGATCGCGGATGCAGCCACCAATGCACGTTGCAGCTCCACCGAAAGGCTCAATCTCTGTAGGATGATTATGTGTTTCGTTTTTAAACAGGAATAGCCAATCTTCGTCGTGACCGTTTACGTCCACTTTAACTTTTACTGTGCAAGCGTTGATTTCTTCTGACTCGTCCAAATTTTTAAGCTCGCCAGTATGCTTTAAGTATTTTGCGCCAATAGTTGCCATATCCATAAGGCAAACAGGCTTATTTTCGCGATTTAGTTCTTTTCGCAAATCAAGATAACGGCTAAATGCTTCTTGAACAGTGTTATCGTCAATAGAAATATCTGTAAGCTCGGTGCCAAAAGTCGTGTGACGGCAGTGGTCGGACCAGTACGTATCAATAACGCGAATTTCTGTAATAGTAGGATTTCTATGTTCTTCACAGAAATACTTCTGGCAGAACTTTGCGTCAGCCAAATCCATTGCCAAACCGCGAGTATTAATAAAGTCTTGTAATCCAGCTTCGTCTAAATCGTTAAATGAGCTAATTACTTCTACATCAGATGGTACAACTGCTTCTCGCTGTAAACTTTTTACCTCATCAAGTGAAGCTTCTCGCGCTTCAACAGGATTAATAACGTAGTGTTTAATATCGTTTAGTGCTTTTTCGTCAAGATCACCTTTTAAAGCGATTACTCTAGCAGTGCGCACTGTTGGACGTTCGCCTTGACTAATAAGTTGAATGCATTCGCTAGCAGATTGCGCACGCTGATCGAATTGACCAGGCAAAAATTCTACAGCAAATACGTGCTCGTCGGTTTCAATAGGCAAGTAATCGTAAGTATTATCAACTGGAGGTTCGCTCAATACTGTTTGCACAGCATTGTCGAATAAATCTTTGCTGATACCTTCAACGTCATAACGGTTAATAATTCTTGCGGAAGTAATCGCGCTTATGCCAAGAATCTCCCTAAGCTCATGTAAAAGCTGTTGCGCTTGAACGTCAAAACCAGTGCGTTTTTCCACATATACGCGAAATACCACGAGAAACCTACCTTGTTGAATGTGCGGTATGAATGCAGTGTTTATTGTTGTATTGGTTTTAAATTATAAATATTAAATTATTCAAAATCACATTAAGAATGCATGTGGCTCGCACCCTTAAAGGTACGAGCCACAACAATCATTATCGTTCTACGCAATCGTCAGGTTTGCGCACAGAAACATCCAAACCTTCGCTTTGAGCTAAAGATGCAAGCCTATCGTGAATTTCTTCATAAGCAGGAATGATGTCGCCTAAATCGCGCCTGAACAAGTCCTTGTCCAAATGACTTACTCCGTTCGTACCAGCATTGCGCTTATCCCAAAGTCTGCAAGTATCAGGAGTTATTTCATCAGCGAGAAGAATATTTCCTTCGGCGTCCACGCCCTCTTCAATCTTGAAGTCGACAAGCTGAACATCAATCTTTGAGAAAATATCCAACAAAGCATTGTTAACAGCATGAGCTTGACGAGTGACTTCTGCTATTTCTTCATCTGTTGCTAATCCAAGAGCCACAACGCCTTCAGGATTAATAAATGGATCACCAAGCTCGTCGGACTTTACGCAGAACTCCAACAATGGCTTCTTTAAAGGTGTTCCTTCTTTAACGTTATAACGTTTTGCAAAAGAACCTGCAGCAGTATTTCGCATAATAATTTCCAGTGGGAACATGCGCATACGCTTTACAAGTTGTTCAGTATCGGAAATTCGTCCGAGGAAGTGGCTTTTTACGCCGCGCGCCTCAAGTAAATGGAATAGTAACGAAGTAATCCGGTTATTTAAACTGCCTTTACCTGCAATCTGAGCTTTCTTCAGACCGTTACCAGCTGTTGCCTGGTTCATGTATTCAACCCATAGCACATTGGTGTCATCGGTAGCATACAGTTTTTTGGCTTTGCCTTCGTACAACTTCTCAAGTTTTTCCATGATATGCCCTCTCTTATGTGCATTCACAGTTGTAGGCGCAAACCAACAATATTTGTAGGTTTACCTGACCTTTGCCAGCACGATTAGCGTAACAATTGTTACCTACAAAATTTCCCTTCGTGCATACTGTAAATTATTATCTTTTTTAACTCCTATGCCTTAATTTTCAATGTATCTAAGCATTTGTTTGTGTAGTTTTTAGCGAAATGGCGACGCGTGTCGCATTTTCTCTAGCTTCTTCTTGCGTTAATCCAGTAGCTAAAGAAACTGCCATGCGTCTGTGACCATGTACAGAAGGCTTAGCAAAAATACGCAAGTTGCATCGATAATTTTCGCCAGATTGCAAAGCTTGAGCAATATTCGTAAAACCAACAGATCCTTCCGCCTTAATAACAATGGCGTGACTTGCTGCAACTTCATTATTTTTCAAAGAAAGCTCAGTATAGTTAGCTGTAACTGGAACTCCCAAAATAGCCAATGCATGCAATGCAAATTCACTGTAATGCTGCGAAATCATAGTTACCATGCCAGTATCGTGTGGGCGAGGTGACAATTCATTAAAAAGCAAAGAGCCATCAGTAAGCACGAATAATTCGACTCCATAAACGCCCCAACCTGCTTCGCCAGCTTCTTGCGCAATATCAGTCAAACCTTCTACAGTGCGCTTTGCAATATCTTTCGCATTAGTGCGGATCGATTCAGGAATATTTGCAGGCTGCCAAGATTCTCTATAGTCTCCGTCTTGCTGACGCTGAGCGATCGGCTCACAAGTAGTAATTCCTGCGCAAGAGCTTATTGTAAGTACTGTAAGCTCATAATCAAGCGGAGCTAAAGCTTCAACAATAACGCGTGAACACTCATTCTCATGACCAGCTGCTGCACGCCTGCCATGCTGAGCTTCATTCCAAGCTGCAAGCAAATTTTCAGAACTACGAACTATTGACTGACCGTGACCAGAAGAGCTCATAACAGGCTTAACTACACAAGGATATCCAACTTTTTTAGCTCCATCCTCTAACTCTTCATAAGATGAAGCGAAACAATACGGTGTAGTAGGCAGTCCTAAATCTTCGTGCGCAATTCTACGCAAGCGCTCGCGATCCATTGCAATCGCGGCAATATCTGAGCTAGGAACGACTTGAATATTCTTTTTAGCAGCATCTTTCAAAACTTCAGTAGCAATAGCTTCAACTTCTGGAATAATAATGTCAGGATTCACATTTGAAATAAGTTCTTGCAATTCTTGTGGATTCGACATATCTAGCACGTGGTATTCGTGAGCTATTTGCATTGCAGGAGCGTTTTTGTAGCTATCGGCAGCGCATACTCGCACGCCTAGTCGCATAAGCTCAATCGCAATTTCCTTGCCAAGCTCGCCAGATCCAAGAAGAAGCGCGGTTGTGTTGTTACTGTTTTCAGTTACGCCAAATATGCGCTGATTTTGCTCAGAAAAACTCATACATCCATTGTTGCATTTGCCATTGTCGAATAATTGATGTTGTTACTACGACGCGCCGAAGTGTGTTGCGCTAGCATAAATCGAGGAAATCGTGTATAGTATCCCTTTGTTGTGTGATTCAATTCGTTTCGCGCACATGGTGGCTATAGCTCAGTCGGTAGAGCATCTGATTGTGGTTCAGAAGGTCGCGCGTTCAAGCCGCGTTAGCCACCCCACTTGAACGGCAGGTAAATATCTGCCGTTTTTTGTTTTTTGGATTGCAATATTTTTGCCTATAACCCGTATATAACCCCGAATTTAGGAATTTTTACGAATATTAAGAAATTTGCAAATTTTACTTGAAATTTTTCATGGGGGGGGGGTATAACAACGTATGTGCTTAGCAGTAGTGCACTACATTATCTTGCGTTTAAGTTTTTGGCGTGAATTAGCCTGCTGATTTTGGGCATGATTATGCTTGCTTGCGTTCGTATCGACGTTTGCTTTGGTGGTTTGTGATATTTCGCGCTCATTTGCTGCTGATAATGCAGTGTGCTGCACCCCGGGCAATGCTTGTTGATTCATAAAACCAACAGGCATGAGTATTCGAGCAGCTTTTAGATTTTTAAGAAATCGAGGCGTTAGAATGTCACGGCTTCACGGCTGTTTCTCTAACCTTATACGTATAACTTGTAGTTTTATGAATTGTCATCATGCGCTTGATGATGTTAACGGTTCTGTAACTTTACAAAAATCTAAAAGGTGCACTAAAGGGTGCTCTATTGCTAGCGCTTCTAAATTGTATTACATTCGTCGCGCGGCTCTTGCGTTGATTGTCGCCGTGGCGACTATTCTTGCTGTTCTCGTTGTGCCAGCTAAGCCTGCAAGCGCTGCGCAGGTTATGTGGTCGTATGGTGGCTATGGATATTTTACTGCTAATGGTAATGGTATTGGTAATGCTGTTGAAAATATGCATATTGCACCAACACTTACTAAGGATTCTAATGGTACTCATGTGCAGTATGAAATATATTTTAACTATGCTTTTAAGGAGAAGTTAAATCCTCAGCCTAGACAGCGTATTCCAGCACGAGTCACTTTTTACGTAGATCTTCCGAAACAGCTTATTACAGACACTATTAGAGTGAAAAGAGATAGGCGAAATGTTTACGAGAAAAAGTGGAATGACTGGACAAGTCAGAATGATAAAGGCATCCCAGAAACAATGAAAAATTGGGATAAGTATTGGGGCTGGTCTAGAACAATTTCTCGTTGGCATTATGCGTATGGTAGTAACGATTTTAATGGTCAGTGGGAAGATACTGTTGGCAATGGTAATTTTGGCTGTGGATATAATACTGATCCTTCGTCTAAATTTAAGAATTACAGTTTATGCGAAATAAAGAAGTGGCATGACAATGGCGACTTTGGTATAATGCTGCGTTCGTTTGAAAGTGCTAATTCTACGACTTGCTACCGTTGGGTTATTACTGCAGATGTGCCAGATGGTACTGATATTCGTTACATGCCTATTATTGCTGGATATCAGTCTACTAATGCTGAATCTCATGAGCGTGATTATGCAACTTATGGTCCGTATGATCACGATGGTGATGGCATACCAGATAACGTGGAGTGGGATAATAGTACCGATCCAACTAAGCCTGGTGGATTACATTTTGAGGAGTCGGAGGATTCACAGCCTCGTCAAGCTTCTTCCGTAAGAGCTTATACTGATGATGGTCATTGGCATGAGAATGATGGTGATTACTTCGATAATAAGGGTAGTTTTGTTCCTGATTATGGCAGTGACGGTAAAAGAGGTAAGCTGTACAATCATATTCCTAAGAATCTTACTTATTCTATTGATGGTAACGCTTATTTTGATAACAATAAGGGATCCAATGCTCAAGTTACTTTTGATGATCCTAATAGTCCGAAGCCAGAGCCTTTACAACAAGGTCATGCGTGGATTGACAAGTCTACAGGTAAAGTGTATTTTAACCCAGCAGACTCGCATAAGAATCATACAGTTTATATACCGATTAAGGTAACTTATCCTAATCCAAGTAACTACAACTGTAATCATCCTCAGCCTTTTTCAGAGACGGTTGTCGCTAAATTCAAAGTTTGGCCTATGTCTCATTTTTATAAGCCTGTGTATCCAGATTATGATAAAAAACAGGTGCAAGCTGGAAAATCAATTACGTCGGTTCCAAAAAACGAGGGGATTACTAAAGGCGATTTTCCGAAAGGTACTAGGTTTGAGCTTGGTAAGAGTAATAAATATTCTAAACCAGTGCTTTCTTGGTCAAAAATGACTAATGCTAATACTGGTGAGGTAACTTTTACTCCGAGCAAACCTCAAGATCCTAATAATTACGATACTCCTGTAATTGCTCACTATCCTGATGGCTCAAGTAGTACGGATAATGGTCAGGTTTATGCTCACGTTAAAGTAACGCCACTTACTGTAGGCAATAACGACTTAGGTTTTTCTATTGCTGAGGGTGCAGGTATGCACGATTTCGGTAGTAACTATTCCGACCGTATTACTTATGGTTCGTATCATACGGATCATTACACGAATCTTGATAAAGATAAGCAGATAGACAAGAATAGGCTTCTTATACCTGACGCGTGGTCTTCGAATAATAAGTCTCCGATTACATTCCGCGCTATTTGCCACGAAGAAAATAAGGATAATTATACGCTTCTTAAATGGGATGAAGCGAAAAACAGGTCTGTCGGTGAGGTTAACGGATTAAAGTTTACAGCTTTTCATCAATGGAAAATCGCTACGGAAGACGAAGAAAACAAGTGCAGGAATAATAAAAACTGTAATCTTAATGATTTTAAGTACTCGTATTTAACTAAAGATGAGTACAACACGAATACTATGGCTCGTTCTCGCGCGATTATTACTGGAACGCCTAGGAAAAGCGGTAAGTACGAGTGTCGCGTGTTTGCTTTTAACAATGCTGATAGCCTCAAGGGTTTCGATGACATAATTGTCAATGACAATGGTGGAAGTGTTGTTTATAAGAAAATGCTCTTTGCTAATTATGGTACTAAGGGTGAGACTAAGAATTCAAAGGGTAAAGATTGGAATGATCAAACTTTAAAGTTTAGCGTTAAAGCTTCTTACGCTCATAGGAATAATCCTAGTTACGTGCCGTTGAAAGTGAAGGCTGGTGAATATCATGCAAGCCTTACTAACGGTTATAAGAATGTTACTGATGTGCCTACGAGTAAGAAAGGCGCTAATAATGCTACTCATCAGGATGATATAGAAGAAGGCGCGCTTCCAGACGGCACTTGGTTCGAGTTTGATGAAAACCAGTATAAGAAAGATAATCCTGGTTGGTATAAGAAGGATAAGGATCATCCTTATGGAATGTCTTTCTACGATAATGGTCAAGATAATAAGCCTAGCGATGGTGGGAAGACTGGTAAAAACCATGGTACGGGTGATGGTTCTCACTATGGAGTGATGTCTTTTAAGCCGCTTAAGTGGCAGAAGCCTGGCGTGTATAAAATTCCTGTGATCGTACATTATCCGGACGGTTCAAAGTCTACGGATAAAGATGCTGGTAATGGGGATGGCATAAGTAAACCAAATCCAGTGTACGCGCAAGTGACAGTGGATCCAATGGAAGGCGATGATATAAAGCTTCGAGTGCTAAGGTCAGATTCTCCTGACGCGCCTGATATTAGTGATACTGATGGTCAGTTTGGAAGTGGTAGCGGTCTTACCATTATGAGTGGCATGAGTCTTATGTATAGACCGTTTATTGACGCTTGGTCTACAAAAGACGTGTGGAATAGTGGTAATAAAACTGAGAAGAAAATAGGCTTGGAAGTTTTATGCGAAAATGATGACCGTGATTTTGTTTCAAAACTTGCGGGTATGAAAGCAAGTAATCCAATTACATGGAGTCATATTGATACGTACTCCGAGCGTGAGAAATGTAAGAATAATTCTAATTGCAACGCGCAGCATAAATTGTATAGCTATAACGCTAAGGATAATCCGAATAATCCGTTCGATGCTGCTCAACGTACTACTGCTACGCTCGATGGTATTCCAGAAAAAACTGGTGACTATCAGTGCGTTGCTTGGGCTTTGAAACCAGAAGCTAAGAAATCTTTTGATGGTATGAGTAATCATCATGGTGCTAAATATGATTTGTTGAATGAAGTTTACGGTGATCAGTACACCAGGGGTAAAGATTACGAGTTTAAGACTTTCATGATTCACGTTGTGAAACCATTCGCGCTGCCAAAGACCGGCGGATGCGGCTGGAATGCGTCTTTGTGCGTTGTTTCTGCGATGTTGTCTAGTTTGATTGCTGCTGTGTTTGTAATGGATCAAACTAAGCGCGGTCACGAGTTGCTTGGAAGGTGGCGACTCGTATGAAGCTTTTCTACTGGGTGCATGTTTTTAATGTGCGTGTTTTTGATGCAAAATCTCATGGAATTTTGGAGCGTGATATTGCAACATAATATTCCTAAACTTAAAAAATTTACTCATTTATGAGCAAATTGCGTGAATAATTCGAAATTCGGTTAAAACCGATAAACAATTACATACTTACATCAAAATTTCAAAACTTTTAATTGCTGGAAACAGCATTTATGAAAGGAATGAATATGAACAAATTCACTAAACAATGCGTGGCGGCATTCGCCTCGCTCGCAATGGCTGGCACGCTGTGCGTTGCCGGTGCTGTGGTGGCAAACAACGTAGCATTTGCTAATAGTCCAAGTGCTGAAGCTGCTAAGCCAGCACCTTGGTCTGAAGCTGGTAAGAAGCTGACTGGTACTATCACCATTCATAAGAAGGATGATACTTCTGGTACACCTGTTGGTCTTAACGGTGCAACCTTTACAATTCAGAAGGTTAGTACGATTGATAGCGCTGCTGTTCCTGATCTTACTAAGCAAGATGATTGGATTAAGCTTGCCTCTAAAGTTAAGGAACTTAACGAAGCTGCAAAAGCTGGTAATACTACCAAAGTCGGCTTTGATGACAAATTTGGCACTAATGGCAAGATGAACCAAGACACGAAAACAGTTGGTAATGAAAAAGGCGTTGCAAAGTTCGATAATCTTGCAATCGGCTTGTACTACGTTGAGGAAACTAAAGTGCCAACAGGATATAGCCCTGAGTTTACTCCATTCTTTATAACTGTTCCGCAAATTACGCGTGAAGATAAAGCAACTGCCAACACTTATACGTATGATGTAAGCGTTTCTCCAAAGAACTGGAATGCTAATGGTGGTATTACTAAGGATGCTCAAACTAGCAAGATGGTAGGCGATGGAGACACGCTTCCATACGTGATTACCGCTAAGGTGAAGCTTCCACTAACACCTGCAATGGATAACAATAAGTTAGCAAACTCTAATTTCAAAGGCTTTAAGGTTTGGGATGATGCGTTAATATCCGCATATAGCAACCTTGACAAGTTTGGTGATACTGTAAGTAATTATAAGGTTTACGTTGGTGAGTACAATTCCAGCACTAAAGCTTTGAAGCAGGGTGCTGTTGAGTTAACTAAAGCAGCTAATGATTTTAGTGTAAGTGATAGTACTAATACGCCTAAGGATAATACTCGTAAGCGCATTCTGTTCACATTCCAAGATTCTGGTTTAGCTAAAATTGCTAACGCGTTTGGAACAGATTCTAAAGTGTACGCTAGTAAGGATATTCGAGTTCAGGTAACTTTGAATCTTAAGATTAAGAGCGATTTTGGTACAAAAAGTGTAAAGACTACACTTACCAACAAGTATGGTTTTAACCCAGGCGGAGACAGCGGCAAGGATACACCTGGTAACGATACCAATACTGTATTCCACAAGTTCCATATCTTGAAGTATGACGGCACTGATACCTCGAAGAAGACAGTTCTTTCTGGAGCAGAGTTCAAGGCGTTTGCTGATAAAACTGAAGCTGTAAAGTGTGCAAAGGATCCAAGTGGAAATAATTGCAATAGTGCTATGCCTGGCTTTGCTGCTGCTGCCACTACTGCAGGAACTTCTACCATCACTACAACTGGCACTGACGGTAAGACTTCTGATTATGTTGTCAAGACTACTGATCAGAATAGCAAGATTTATCTTGTTGAGGTTAATGCTCCAAAAGGTTATGTTCGCTCAGAAGATGTTCATGAAGTGAATACTGCTAAAGCAAGCGATACTGAATCGCTTGAAGTTCCGATTGCTGATGTTCCAACGAGCAATAGCATCGACCACTGGTTCAAGCTTCCAAAGACCGGTGCTTACGGCGTGTTTATTTTCGCTATTGCTGGCATTGTTTTGATTGCTGCAAGCGTGTTTATTTACACTCGTAACAATCGCAAAGAAGAAGATAAGCAGCGCGCTTAGTATTCTTCTAACGTAAATATATTTAAAAAACTCAGGGGGTTGGGCGGTATTTGCTTAGCCCCCTGTTTTACTTTTTGGAAGTGGATTTATGAGTTTTATTAAATTTGCAAAAGCTTGCCGCAGTAGCTTAGAAAGAGTAGAGCGATTAGCAGGCTTACATATTCTTAAATCCATTCCCAATGAATCGTCTGCAAACGAATCTTCTGCAGACTCAGATTCTGCAAATCCCAAAAAATCTGTTTTTAAATGCGTTATTGAACCAATCATTCTGGCGCTAGCTGCAATTCTATGCTTCACCTACCCAGTGGCATCAACACTGTGGAATAATCACGTGTCTAAACAAATTTCCATAGATTACGACAAAGTAACTTATAATCAAGCCGCTAGCGTGCGACAATCTATTCTAAAAAGTGCGCGAAAATACAATGCGCGCAGAAAAAAAATTTTTACAGCCGATCCGTATGACGGTAGTGACAATTACAAAAAAACAGCAGACTATAAGTCATATATCGAACAACTAGACGAACCAATGGGAATTATGGGAATCATAAAAATCCCAAAAATAGGCGTAAAACTACCGATTTATCATGGTGCTTCGCGCGATGTTCTAGCTCGCGGAGCAGGGCACTTGTATGGCACAGATTTGCCAGTGGGCGGTAAAAACAGGCATACTGTTATCACAGCTCATACTGGTTTGCCTACAGCAACCATGTTTGACGGTTTAATCGATATGAAGCGTGGAGACTACTTCTACATTGATGTACAGGGCTATACAATGCGCTATAAGGTGTTTCGCATTAGCGTGGTTGATCCGCATGATATTAGTTTGTTGCAGCGTGAAAAGGGTCGCGATTTAGCGACGTTGCTTACATGTACGCCGTATGGTGTTAACTCGCATAGATTGCTAGTGACGGGGTATCGCGTGCTGCCGGACCCAGCGCATGCTCCAGAAGATCATCTTCAGTGGCCATTCTGGATGACTATGTTCCTTATAGCATTGATAAGTTGCGCGGTGGTTCTTGCCACAATGATTATTGCTATAGTTCGAAAACGTCGTAATAATAATATTGCGCCGCAAGGAATGCATATTTGTGAAAAATAAATACATGATTGCTTATTGTGAAAGAAAGAAGTGATATATCAACGATTTATCAGTTGATGAAATACTTGAGGAATGTGCATCATATTAGCATTAGAGTAAGCGGCAATCGCTTCATTTAAATAACCTCAGTCTATGGAGTAGACTGGTATGGTTACGCATATGTATGTTGATGATGACATGGCGTACTAAATAGCACATGGTGCAGAAGGAGTATTTATGGCTGGTAAGGCTTCACCTAGTGAACCATTATGGGAGACAATTCTCCTGTTTGTGCCTAGAACTTTAGGAAAGTTAGTGCGCTCGCTTTTTGGTGTTGGAGAATACGATGAGGCATATCGCAGAGACGGTTTGTGCTTCGTTATGCTTGTTCTTGCGATTTTATTCTGCGCATCAGAATGGTTTAGAGTTAGTGGATTTATTGGAGTAGGTCTCCATTTTGTGTCTTCTAGTTTGCTTGGAATTATGAGCGTTGTTCTGCCTGTATGGTTAAGCGTTGTCGCTTTTAGGTTGATGCGTAACAGTGGAGCTGGCTCTGGTAATCCTCGTGTTATTAGCGGATTTATTATTCTATTGTTATCTGTTTGCTCAATTCTTGATATTTCTTCTGCGCCTCGCGGAAAAGCATTTAATTTAGGAACTGTGCAAAAGTCAGGTGGGTTATTAGGTTTTGTGCTCGGATCTCCGCTATCGTGGGGTCTTTCTCGTATTTTTGCAATTATTATTTTTGTAGTAGCTGCTATTTTTTCGATATTAATGATTACTCGCCTTCATGTAACTGATATAGCTCAAGGTGTTGCTACTATTTTTGCTAAATATAACAGTAAAAAGTCTTCTGAAGATTTAGGAAACTCTGAAGAAGATAATTCTGACAGCAAAACCAATTCTTTGGAATTTGCAGATGGCGTGCCAACTCACAATGAAGAGTCGCCGAAAAATAATAGCGGATCTTCTCAAATGTCTTCTGTGTTGAAACTGTTTAAATCATTCTTTAAGCGTAAAAACAGTAATAATAATGGGGAATTGCTTGACGAATACGCCGGCGATGATGCATTTTCGCATGCTGCTTCTCACGGTAATAGTGTAGATAATCTTGAAAGAGTTGAACCTCGTAAAGCAAGAACTGTGAGCAGCTCTTCCGATAATAATGCTGCAAATAATTCCCAATTTGAAAATGCTGATAATAATTCGAGTCAACTTACACCTAGAAGTGTTTCATCTTCATCAAAGCCTGTTCCTGAAGAAATATTGCCAAAAGCTCCTATGAGTGATTCCTCTTTATCTGCAAGCGATCCATGGTCAAGTATTCCAGCTGAACGTATGGATCAATATCGCAGGGATCAGGAAGATTCAGATAATGAAAATGCTGCAGACGGCGAAAATGGTGCTGGCAATAATAATGAGCCTTCTTTTGATTCTTTCTCTGAACCTTACAAGCTCCCTGATTTGAATCTTTTAGCTCATGGCAAGCCTCATGCTGCGAGAACTCCAGCAAACGATAACGTTATTCGCGCGCTAACTTCTACTTTTGAGCAATTTGACGTCGACGCTCACGTTATTGGATTCCTTAGAGGACCATCTGTTACGCAGTACGAGGTTGAGCTTGGTCCTGGTGTAAAAGTTGAAAAAGTTACGAATTTGCAAAAAAATATTGCATACGCTGTAGCTAGTACGGATGTGCGTATTTTGTCGCCAATTCCAGGAAAGTCTGCTATTGGTATTGAAATTCCAAACGTCGACCGCGAAATTGTGCATTTGGGAGATGTTCTGCGCTCGCAAAAAGCTATGAATGACCCTAATCCTATGCTTACAGGTGTTGGAAAAGATGTTGAAGGTCATTTCGTAACTGCAGCTCTCGATAAAATGCCGCATTTGCTTGTTGCTGGCGCTACCGGCTCCGGTAAGTCGAGTTTCATTAACTCAATGCTTACTTCGATTATTATGAGGGCAACTCCTGAGCAAGTTCGCATGATTATGGTCGATCCTAAGCGCGTGGAGCTTTCTGCTTATGCTGGTATTCCGCATTTGCTTACTCCGATTATTACGGATCCTAAGAAGGCTGCGCAGGCTCTTGAGTGGGTTGTTAAAGAGATGGATGCTCGCTACGATGACTTGCAATTCTTTGGTTTCCGTCATGTTAAAGATTTCAACAAGGCTGTTCGTGAAGGAAAGGTTCACGCACCGGCTGGATCTGAGCGAAAAGTTGCTCCATACCCGTATTTGCTTGTGGTTGTGGACGAGATGGCTGATTTGATGATGGTCGCTAAGAACGATGTTGAAAGTTCTATTCAGCGTATTACTCAGCTTGCTCGAGCTGCAGGTGTGCATTTGGTTCTCGCTACTCAGCGTCCGTCTGTTGACGTTGTAACAGGCTTAATTAAGGCGAATATTCCTTCTCGTTTGGCTTTTGCTACTTCGTCTGCTACTGATTCAAGGGTTATTCTCGATACTGTTGGTGCAGAAACTTTGATTGGTCAAGGCGACGCTTTGTTCCTTCCAATGGGTGCTGCAAAACCTCAACGTGTGCAGGGTTCGTGGGTGAGTGAATCTGAAATCCGCAAGGCTGTGGAGTATGTTCGCACGCAGCGTAAACCAAAGTATCGTGAAGATATTGAGCAAATGGCTCAAAAAGCGGATGCTCAAGCTCAAAGCAAGCTTAAAACTAGCGATATTGGCGACGATATGGACGAGTTGCTCCAGGCTGCTGAGCTTGTTGTCAGCTCGCAATTTGGCTCTACTTCAATGCTTCAGCGTAAGTTGCGCGTTGGTTTTGCAAAGGCAGGTCGATTGATGGATTTGCTTGAATCTCGAGGCGTCGTGGGACCTTCTGAAGGTTCTAAAGCTCGCGAAGTTTTGGTTCAACCGGAAGATTTGCCAAAAGTTTTGGCTTTTATTCGTGGCGAGTCAGATTCGTTATAAGATATTGTATTGTTGTGTACAACACCAAGTTGTGTGTGCTAGAAGTTTTTACTTTGCAGTAGAATGAAGGTTATGCGTATGAAGAAAAAAGCTAAGTCATCATTTTTTGCTGGCTGGAATTATGCTCCAAATATTGTGACTTATATCCGTATCGTGCTTTCGCTTGTTTTTATTGTTTTATATTTGAAAGCAGGTACGTGGGGTTTTGATTCAGTTTCGTTGCGTTGGGCTGCGTTTGTGCTGTTTGTCGTAGCTGCTTCTACGGATAAGCTCGACGGGTGGATGGCTCGTAAATATCATAAGGTTACAGAATTAGGTAAGTTACTTGATCCAATTGCGGATAAAATTCTTATTCTAGCTGCGCTTATTATTGCTTCTGTTTTCGGCGAAATTTATTGGTGGATAACCATCTTGTTCATGATTCGCGAAATTGCTATTACTCTTGTGCGAATTTATGTTGTTAATGTTCGTGGAAGAGTAATTGCTGCATCTTCTGCAGGAAAGTATAAGACTCTTACGCAATCGATTGGTATTGCAATGATTATTGCACCGCTTGTTGCAACTCTTCATGCTAATCCATTGCCTTCTTGGATGGTTTCTTACTATGCAGTGGCTTTTGGCTTGCTTGGTATTTCTTTGGGCTTTGCTTTCTATTCTGCAGTTTTGTATGTCTATAGTGCTTTCTTTGAAGGTTCTTCAGATAGCGAATCTCAAGTTGATGATGCAAAAAATGCAGTTCCTTTGCCTCCTGTGAAGTAAATAAAATCAATAAGTAAACTTCTTGTTTGTAGCTTACGGTTTTTCATAGATTATCCCTAAAGGGTTTATGTTGTGGAAAATCGTAAGCTACAATCATATCGAGCGTATTATGAATAATTCTTCAGATTTTAATACAGTTTCTTTAGCCGCGGATCTATTGGAAAAAAGTTTTATTAAAGGAATGCATATTGCTTCAGCAGAGTCGTTAACTGGCGGGCTTTTGGCTGATGCTTTTGTTTCTGTTCCTGGCGCGTCACGAGTTTTTTGTGGCTCTGCTGTCACTTATGATATTCATGCTAAATCCAAAATTCTTGGTGTAAATTCTAATCTTTTACAATCTGAAGGCGCGGTTTACCAGGATGTTGCTTTTCAGATGGCGCTTGGAGCTGCTCAAATATATCGTGGCAGTGGATGGGTGTATGGGGAAGATTATGAGTGTTGTGCAAATTTTCCTATTATTGGCTTGTCTACAACTGGTGTTGCAGGTCCTGGTCCCGATGGCAATAAACCAGCAGGTTTAGTTTATGTTGGAATATTTTTGCCTAAAGTTAATGATGTTATGGATTCTGTGAAAGATGCGGCTCATAAAGAACTTGAAGATGGATGCGTGAGTAACGTCTATGATTATGATTTTGCTCAAATCGAAAGTCAAAGCGTAACTAAAATTGCGCAATCAAGTGTTGCTTTTGTTTTTGAATTGAGATTATCTGGCAGTCGTCAAGAAGTTCGCGAATCTACTGTATTTCAGTTGTTGAGAATAGCTGATGAGTTGATTGCTTATGTCGAAGATTGTAAGTAGTTGGGTTGTAATCAAGACACGCGCTATCGAACAAATGTTCGCATATGTAGTATACTTGTGTTTGTCGAGATGGTTTAAGCTGAGTTAAGCGTTTAAGTGCTTGGATTAAATGTTTTATCCACATTGCACAAAAATGCTTGTACTTGAATCTAGTATGGAACTAAGGTCGTTCGATACATAACGGCATGCGAAAGGAGTAGCATACATGGCGCAAACGAAAAGTAAAGGCAGTATTAATCGCCTTATTGATGCGGATAAAACAGATCCACGTCGCCAAGCAGCATTAGAAACTGCTTTAGCCAATGTTGAACGACAATATGGAAAAGGTTCTGCAATGCGCTTAGGTGATAGACCTATGCAAGATGTAGAAGTTATTCCTACTGGTTCATTAGCGTTGGACACTGCTTTGGGGATTGGCGGTGTTCCTAGAGGGCGAATAGTTGAAGTCTACGGTCCTGAGTCTTCTGGTAAAACAACTCTTGCTTTGCATATCGTTGCAAATGCTCAAAAAAATGGTGGGGTAGCGGCATTTATTGATGCTGAGCATGCGTTGGATCCTGTCTATGCGCGAAAGCTTGGAGTAGACACGGATGCTCTTATTGTTTCTCAGCCAGATAACGGTGAGCAGGCATTGGAAATTGCTGATATGCTTATTCGTTCTGGTGCGTTAGATGTTATTGTTGTTGATTCTGTAGCGGCATTAGTTCCTAAAGCTGAAATCGATGGCGATATGGGAGATAGTCATGTGGGCTTACAAGCTCGCTTAATGAGTCAGGCGTTGCGTAAGATGACTGGTGCTCTTTCACAAGCTGGCACTACTGCTATTTTTATTAATCAGCTTCGTGAAAAAATTGGCGTATTCTTTGGTAACCCTGAAACTACCACTGGTGGTAAAGCTTTGAAGTTCTATGCGTCTGTGCGTATGGATATTCGCAGAGTTTCTACTATTAAAGAGGGTGAAGAAGCTGTTGGCAACCGAACGAAAGTTAAGATTGTCAAGAATAAAATGGCTCCGCCTTTCAAAACTGCTGAGTTTGATGTTCTTTACGGAGAAGGTATCTCTACTGAAGGTTCTGTTATCGATATGGGGCTGCAAGCTGAAGTTATTAAGAAATCTGGTTCTTGGTTTACTTATGACGGTGAGCAGCTTGGACAAGGTCGTGAAAACGTCCGTAAGTTCTTGAAAGATAATCCAGCTATTACTGAAGAAATTAGCGAAAAAGTCAAAGCTTCGTTAGGTTTAATGCATCCTGAAGATCAATTCGCTGAAGATTCTGAACTAGATCAATTCGCTGATGATTCTGTAGCTAAAAATTCTGCACAAAAGTCATCCGAATCGAAGTAATAATAAGATTACAGTGTAAAGCGAATGCAATATGCCTATTAGTGTAGAGAGTTTTCTTCGCGATCATCCAGTAGAGCGGACTGAAGAAGATGACGAAAGTAATAGCGTAAAGCCACATACTCGCAAAAAAATATCGCATAAATCAGTACTTTTAAGCGCAAAAAATAATACAAAAAACATGCCGTATGTAAAAAACACTAAAGTAAGTGATTTAAGCGACGAACTTTGCAATAGTAGTGAAGATGATTGCAGGGAAGCTGCTTTAAGGCTTTTAGATTATGCTCCTCGCTCTGTGATGGACATGCGCAAAAGGCTTAAAGAAAAAGGCTACACGGAAGTTGCTATTGACGCGGTTATTCATCGTTTGCTTGAATTGCATATTCTTGATGACAATCAATATGCTCAAATGGTGATTCGCTCTTGCGCTGTGAGGCTTCTTGGTGCTAGAGCTACTCGAATGGAATTGCAGCGTAAAAATGTTGATCCTGCTGCTATTTCACAAAACGTAGCTTCTGCTCAAAACTCTGGAGTATTCACTGAAGCAGCGTGGGAACTCGGTCGCAAAACGGCTTCGCGCACGAGAAATCTTGAGCCTTTAGTCAGAAGACGAAGATTTTTCGCAGCAGCTGCAAGAAAAGGTCATGATTTAAACGTTATTAACGAAGTGTATGCAGCTTTATTCGAAAGTAATAACGAATGAATAGTAAAAGAGGCTGGATTATACAAGTAAACCAGCCTCTTTCGCTTAAAACTTTATGATTATTTTGCGAAATTATGCGCTTGAGCTAAAACATACTCAGGCATATCTTCAACATTAATAACATCATTAAAGCGTGGAGTTTTATTTTCAAGATTTCTAAGCATGCTTGGAGCTTTAGTTCCTGTAGCTTTACTAAGAGCGTCCATGCATTTGAAATCATCCATATCTTGCACATGCTCAATATTCAAAGATTCAGCAACAACACGAGGGAATTTATACGGGCTTGCAGTGCTTAGCAATACTCTAGGTGTGCTTTCGTCATGTGGAATATTTTGCATAACGAAGAATCCGCAAGCAGTATGTGGATCGATCACATACTTGTACTTGTTCCAACAGTCATAAATAGCTTCGCGAATTTGATCCTCATTCGCCCAACCGCAGCCAAACAGTGAGCGAATCTTTGCAAGCACATTTTCTGGAATCTCAAAAGCGCCCCACTGAGTCAAATCGTTCATAAGCATTTGTATTAAACGCGTGTCTTTATCGCACATGTAATAAAGCATTCGCTCCAAATTAGAAGAAACCAAAATATCCATAGAAGGAGCAACAGTGTGATGGAATGTGCGCTGACGGTTGTAAGTGCCGCTTACCAAAAAATCAAAAAGCACATTGTTACTATTGCTAGCAACAATGAGATGCTTCACTGGAAGACCAAGCATTTTTGCATAATATCCTGCTAGAATATCGCCAAAATTGCCTGTAGGAACACAAAATTCTACTTCGTCTCCAAGTTTTATAACTTCGCGTTCAATAAGCTGCTTGTATGCTGCAAAATAGTAAACAACTTGTGGCACAAGACGACCAACGTTAATTGAGTTAGCTGAAGACAATACTGTATTCGCATCTTCTTCAATATTTTTGTTGAGCTCATTATTTGTGAAAATCTGTTTAACACCTGTTTGAGCATCGTCAAAATTACCGCGGACTGCGCAAACTTTCACATTTTCGCCTACCTGAGTAGTCATTTGCAATTCTTGGACGCGGCTAACTTTTCCTTCTGGATAAAAAGTAATCATAGAAGTGCCTGGAACATCAGCAAAACCAGCCAAAGCAGCTTTACCTGTATCTCCAGAAGTTGCAGTTAGAATCATAACGCTTTTTTCAATATCAGATTCGTTCTCGTGTTGAGTTTTAGTGCGAGACATTAATTGTGGCAACATTTGCAAAGCAACGTCTTTAAACGCACAAGTAGGACCATGGAAAAGTTCCATCACAAAATCGCTAGTGTTCCCAAGCTGCTGGAGTGGAGTAATAGCGTTATTAGCCCATTGATTGCCGTATGCCAGTTTAATGCAAGAAGAAAGCTCTTCTGAAGTATAATCAGGCAGCAACAGTTGCAAAATATCCTGCGCAATTTCTTGATATGATTTGCCTTGCAATTTAGAAATATCGTAACGCTCGCTACCAAGGCTATCAGCTACAAATAATCCGCCATCTTCAGCAATTCCTTTACGTATCGCTTCTTTTGATGTGCATGTTGGCTTAAGCGAACGAGTGCTATGGAAAATAGTTGTATCTGATGCCATAATAACTCCGTAACCGTCTGTTTATAGAGAATATTTTTTACTTACGTAGATTATTTATGTAAATTATTTACACAACTTATATCAAATTATGGTACCTGAAGCGCTGGGCGAATGGGCGTGTGCTAATCTCATATATATAAATGCTTTTGTTTTACTATTAATTAATTGGCGATTAGGCAAATAATCTATAGGGGGAACGTTGTCTGTTGATGATTTAGTGAATGCTCGTGCTGATTGTGCGCGCAAAGCGTGGCGTAATTTTGCTCATGCAGATACTCGCGCAAAAAATGCGCTTCTCGAAAAAATGGCAGATGCTTTAGAGTTTGCAGCTTCAAATATTGCTGAGGCTAACAAAAAAGATCTTAAAGAAGCTGAAGCTAAGGGAATGGATGCTGGAAAGCTCGATCGGCTTAAATTTGATGAAGAGCGAATCCAAGCTTCTGCAAAAAGCGTGCGAAAAATTGCGCAATTGCAAGATCCTGTAGGTCAAGTAGTTCGCGGATACACTCTTCCTAATGGAATTAAACTTTCGCAAATTAGAGTTCCAATGGGCGTTATGGGAATGATTTACGAAGCTCGTCCAAACGTAACTATTGATGTAGCTGCTTTGTGCATTAAATCTGGAAATGCTGCGATTTTGCGAGGAGGAAGCGCGGCTCTTCATACGAATCAGGCGAGTATTGAAGTTATACAATCGGTTCTTAAAAATTCTAACTTTAGTGCTGATTTGATTCAGGCTGTTGACGATTTAGGAAGAGACGGAGCTACGTCAATGATGCATGCTCACGGTCATATTGATGTGCTTGTGCCTAGAGGTAGTGCAAATCTTATTGCAGCAGTTGTTCAAGAATCTACGGTTCCTGTTATTGAGACTGGAGCTGGAAACGTACATATTTATGTAGATAAAAGCGCTGATATTAAAAAAGCTGTACCTATCATTATTAATGCAAAAACGCAACGAGTGGGCGTGTGCAACGCTGCTGAAAAATTATTAGTGCATAAAGCTGTTGCGCAAGAATTTTTGCCAAAAATCGCTGCTGCTTTAGCTGAGCATAATGTAATTTTGCATGCAGACGATAAATCTTACGATATTTTGCAATCCGCTAATATTCAAGGATTGCAGCTTGAGTGTGCCACTGAGGAAGATTGGAAGCGAGAATATTTGTCGCTGAATATGGGTGTGAAAGTTGTAGATGATTATACTGATGCAGCTTCTCATATTGCGAAATATTCTACTGGCCATACTGAAACCATTATTGCTGAAGATTACTCAACTATTCAAAGTTTTATTGCAAGTGTTGATTCCGCTGTAGTTATGGTAAATGCTTCAACGCGATTTACAGATGGCGGCGAATTTGGTTTCGGCGCAGAACTTGGTATTTCTACGCAAAAATTGCATGCGAGAGGCCCTATGGGTTTGCTTGAAATGACAACAACCAAATGGATCGGCTACGGAGATGGGCAAATACGTTTATAGTTTATTTTTTACATCTCAATGCGCACTACTATTCAGTCGTGTGAATATTCGTGTGGTAGAGATTTGAGATTTTTCGCACTGAACGAAGGCGGACGTCAGAGCCGAAGGCTGCTGACAAGCCGAGTGAAGAAGAAAAATCGAAAAATCTCTGCGATGAGCACGGTTATTAACGATTGACATGTAGAGTTTGGGGGATTTCTTTACGAGCAATAAAAGAGGACTGAGGAAGCAACATTATTTTAAGAACAAAGCAGACAGTAAAATCTTTAACAGCCAGAGCGACGAAGGACGGGAACTTGCGAGGAGAGAAATCCCCCAAAACTCGCGCCACAGTAAGCAAATTAAAAAATAGACGTACTGGTTTTAATAGTTACGTGGCGGTAAGGTAAGAGTATGCCTAATAATGACGTGAATTTGAGTACAGCTGAAGCGCTTGATATTGCTGCTGAACGTTTGTCCATTGTGCGATATGTTTTTTTGGTGCAAATTGAAGATGGTATTGCTTCTGCATCGCAACGTTCATCGCTTGAGTATGCTGACGCAGTGTTAATGGGCTGGCCAGATTCTGATTCGAATGATGTGACTATTCCTGATGAAACTTCGTTTAATAATGTTCTTAAAAATGTTCGCAATATGGAAAAGAATATTATTAAGTTTAGCGAATTAGAACGTGATCATGATATTGATGGCATGACATCCATGCTTGCTAAAATTTCGGAATCTGTAGCGAAAATTCGTGGTGCGTATCAACCAGATTTCCCTCTTCCAACTTTTGCCGAAATCCAGCGTGTCGTAAAAGATGAGTGGGATGAAGAAATGGGCAATATTAATCCGGATAGCGCAAATGTTGCATCTGGGTTAGTGAATGAAACTCAAGTGGAAGACAAGGAATCTGAAGCGAATGAGTCCTGAAATTTACGAAGATGCAGAACGTCGCATGTCTGACCTATTTCATGGCGCGTTTACTGGTAAAGAAGCGGCTCCTCCTGCGGTTGTGAATTCAGTTCATAAACGTACTTCTACTCGTGGCAATGTGCACGAGCGTCAGCGCATTGGAATTATGGGCGGCACATTCGATCCAATACACAATGGTCACTTGGTTGCTGCTTCAGAAGTTGCTTGGGTTTATGATCTTGACGAAGTTATTTTCGTTCCTACCGGTAGGCCTGTTTTTAAGCTTGATAAAAAAGTTACGAATGCAGAAGATCGTTATTTAATGACTGTTATTGCAACAGCCTCAAATCCAAAGTTCACTGTTTCTAGGGTTGATATTGATCGCCCTGGAGTTACTTATACTATCGATACTTTGCGAGATATACGTGCTCAACATCCTGATGCGGAACTTTTCTTTATTACTGGAGCTGACGCTATTGCTGAAATAATGCAATGGAAAAATGCGCGCGAAATGTGGAATTTGGCTCGATTTGTGGCTGTTACTCGTCCTGGCTATTCGAGGCCAGAAAAGTTAGCAGATTCTAATTCTCCGTTAATGCCTCGCCAAATGCATACGAATGATACTGGTATTGCAGCGAATCGTGACGATATGGTTCATTGTGATTCTACGCATTTGCCGGTTGATATTTTAGAGATTCCAGCGTTGTCTATTTCTTCTACTGATGTTCGTCGTCGAGCTGAGCATGGTGAGCCGGTGTGGTATTTAGTTCCAGATGGAGTAGTTCAGTACATAGTTAAGCATGGTTTGTATCGTGCTTAATTATTGATTTTGTAGGCTTGTCGTTTATCGTCTGTGCAAAAAGTTAGTATTGATTATGTTCATTTCGCGAATTAAAGCGAACTAATGTTTGGAGATATGGTGAGCATCGTCCTTGAAGGAAAGCCAGATAAAAACCTTGTTCTCGTTACCGGTCGCGCACATCCGAAGCTTGCTCGTGATGTAGCTGATCAGCTTGGAATTGATGTACTTGAAACTACGGCATACGATTTTGCTAATGGTGAAATGTATGTTCGCTATACGCAATCTGTGCGTGGTACAGATGTATTCGTTATTCAAAGCCACAGTGATCCTGTTAACAAGTCCATTATGGAACAGTTAATTATGATTGACGCTTTGAAGAGGGCTTCTGCTCGTTCAATTACTGCAGTATGCCCGTTGCTTGGTTATTCTCGACAAGATAAGAAGCATCGCGGTCGTGAACCTATTTCTTGCCGCTTGATGTTTGACTTGCTAAAGACTGCTGGTGCTGATCGCATTATGAGCGTCGATTTGCATGCAGCTCAGTCTCAAGGATTCTTCGACGGTCCTGTTGATCACTTGATTGCTATGCCAGTTTTGGTTGATTACGTACGTGATCGTTTCCGCGATGATCTTGCTAATGTGACTGTTGTGTCTCCTGATGCTGGTCGTATTCGCGTAGCAGAACAGTGGGCTCAGCGCTTAGGCGGCGGTCCTTTGGCTTTCGTGCACAAAACTCGCGATATCACTTGCCCTAATAAGACGGTTGCAAATCGCGTCGTTGGTGATGTTGCTGGACGCGATTGCGTTATGGTTGACGACTTGATCGATACTGCAGGAACTATTGCAGGAGCTTGCAATGTGTTGAAGGAAGCTGGAGCTAAGTCTGTTACAGTTGTTGCAACTCACGGCGTGCTTTCTGGTCCTGCAGTCGAACGTTTGAAGTCTTGTGGTGCTAGGGAAGTTGTTTTGACTGATACTGTGCCTATTCCAGAAGAGAAGCGTTGGGATGGTTTGACTGTTCTTTCAATTGCTCCGCTTCTTGCAAGCGCTATTAAAGCAGTGTTTGAGGATGGTTCGGTTGCTAAGCTTTTCGACACTTATCCTGAGCATCACGGACAAGGATTCTTATTTGCTTAAGTATTGATTTAGTGCGGTTTGCTTTTCGGCACGCCAATTTGACGTTTTTCGATATTATGGCATAATAGTGACTTGGCGGTTTTTCCGCCGTTCCCTCATGGTGTAATGGCAGCACACGGGTCTTTGGAACCCTTTGTCTTGGTTCGAATCCAGGTGAGGGAGCTTACTTGAAGCGCTACTCGTTGAATCGGGTGGCGTTTTTTGTTTTGAACGCTGCTAATAAGTAATAGAATTACATACAGCGAAATTTATTGAAATAGTATAAGGAGCGTATGCGTGGAAAAGCATGATGTAACTGCGGCAATAATTTTGGCAGCAGGCGATGGGACGCGTATGCGTTCAGAAACTCCAAAAGTACTACATCCATTTGCTGGTAAAACATTTCTCAATCGTGTTATGGATGCCATGAATGGCGTAAATCCTAAAAAACTAGCTGTAGTTGTGCATGCTCAGGCTGAACGCGTAGCTGCTGCTGCTGTTAGCTATAACGAAAATGTGCATATTGTAAATCAGGACGAAACTCCTGGAACCGGCAGAGCAGTGCAATGTGCTATTAAAGATCTTAACGAAATTGCTAAAAACGAAACTGGTGAAGCATTAAAAGGAGCTGTGCTGATTGCCGCAAGCGATATGCCGCTACTTGATACGCAAACTTTGCAGTCTTTAGTTGATTTTCACAATAATAATAACAATGTGGCAACAGTTCTTACAGCAGTATTAGACGATGCAACTGGCTACGGCCGTATTGTGCGCGAAGCAAACGGTGACGTTTTGCGAATCGTTGAGCATAAGGATGCAAATGCTGGAGAGCTTGCTATTCATGAAGTGAACACTTCTGTATATGTATTCGATGCGACTGTATTATGTGACGCGATTGCAGATCTTAACTCTCAAAATGCTCAAGGTGAGTTCTATTTGACTGATGCCTTGGAACATGCTCGAAAGTTTGGTCATGTTGGTGCAATGTCTGCTCCAGATCCGCTTACTGTAGAAGGCGTAAATAATCGTGTGCAATTAGCTGCGCTCGCAAAAGCACATAATAAGCGTGTGTGCGAAAAATGGATGCTTGAAGGTGTAACTATTCTTGACCCTGATACTACTTGGATTGAAGATAGTGTTACGCTCGCACAAGATGTTACTGTGCTTCCTGGGTGCTTCCTTCAAGGTCGTACTACGGTTGCAAGTGGTGCTGTAGTTGGCCCTTACACGACTCTTATTGATGCGCAAATTGATGAGGATGCTGTGGTTGAACGTTCGCGTGTACAGGAATCGCATATTTGTAGAGCTGCAAACATCGGTCCTTGGACGTATTTGCGTGCAGGAAACGTACTTGGTGAGGAAAGTAAGGCAGGAGCTTTCGTAGAAATGAAGAAAGCTCATATTGGAAATGGCACTAAAGTACCTCATTTAAGCTATATTGGCGATGCTGATTTGGGTGAGCATACGAATATTGGCGGCGGTACGATTACTGCAAATTATGACGGAGTGCATAAGAATCATACTACGATTGGTTCTGGTGCTCACGTTGGCGCAGGAAACCTGTTTGTAGCACCGGTTACTGTGGGAGATGATGTTACTACCGGCGCTGGATCGGTGGTACGTCACGATGTTCCGGCTGATTCTATGGTGTACTCGGAAAATACTCAGCACGTTGTAGAGGGCTGGAAGCCAGCTTGGGAACGCTAAAAAGCGTTTGTTGGAGAATTAAGGAGTAGTAACATTATGACAGCTTTAGAAAGCTCAATTAGTGCAATTCGTATTGCTGCCGCTGCTGCAGACCGTTTGAAAGCAACGAACGAGCAGGCTTTTGATGTAAGCGATTTGCTTGGTATTACGGATGCTATGTTAGTTGTTTCTGCTTCAAATGAGCGTCAAGTATTAGCTGTTGCAGAAGAAATCGAAAAAGACTTGTACTTGAAAGACAACAAACGCAAGGCTTTATCTCGTGAAGGCTTGGAATTAGCACAGTGGATTTTGCTTGATTTTGGCGATTTTGTGGTTCATGTAATGCATGAGGAAGCACGAGCATTCTACCGCTTGGAACGCCTGTGGAATGATTGCCCGGCAATCGATTTGCAACTGCCAGAGCATGCTAGCGAAACTGAAGATTCTAGCAAAACTGAAGATTCTAGCGAAACTGAATAATAAGAAGAAAGTACGGTACAAACCATGGTTGATTTCGTAGAAAATGTTGCGAGTAACGTAAATAATTCCATTAATAGTGCGCATGAAGGAATTGCTCGTTCTGTTATGCTTATTCGCCACGGTCAAACTCCGTATAATGCACAGTTCCGTTTGCAAGGCATGATTGATATTGCTTTGGATGAGTCTGGAATGGATCAGGTGACTCGCTCTGGAAAAGCTTTGCGCGTGCTTTTTGGTGCTTCTGATTTAGAAGATCCAAAGGACCCGAACAGCACTGAACACGTGCGCATTACGCCGGAAGAAGCGGACGCGAGTTTTGTGGCGATTGTTTCTCCACTTATTCGTGCTCAACAGACTGCTCATGCTTTTGCAGATAAGATTGGGCTTCATGTGCATGTTGAAAATGGTGTGCGCGAGCGTTTCTTTGGCGAGTGGGAAGGTTTGAATCGTCAGCAGATTAGCGAGCAGTGGCCGGAAGATTTCAAAGCTTGGGTTGAAGGTAAAAGCGGAGAGCTTCGTCATGGTGCTGAAGCTAAGCAGGAAGTAGGAGAGCGCGCTGCTGCTGCAGTAGAAGATTGGGCTCGCAAAACTGGCGCAGACCGTGATTTGCTAGTATTTTCACATGGTTCCTGTCTTTCGCAAACTGTTCATAAGCTGCTTGGATTAGATAAAGTAGATCCTTCTTACAAGACGATTGGCGGCATGGGAAACGGTCGTTGGGCGCGCTTAATTCCAAGTCTTAACGCTGATGGTTCGATTCATTGGCGTTTGGATGCTTATGATCAAGGTCCTGCAGCTGACCCTACAAGCCAGCGTCTTATTCGCATTTGGGGTGCTGCGTAATCTCTCCTTTACCGCTTAATTACCGAAAGCTACCGTTTAGCGATTTTGTAAAGACAGACTATTTACAGTGCCGTATAGTCAAAATTACAAAACAAAAAGCTAACAAACGCTAACAGTAGTGTACGGAAAGGAGGCTTGATGAAAGTAACTATTGCTATCGTTCCGCCTGAGGAAGAGCAGTCAGTTCAGTTGTCAATTCACAATATTGACGATGAGCTTAAGCACATTATCGCTCAGTTACAAAGCATTGACTCCAATGATGCAAATGTAAGAAGTGCTGAAAATAATACTGAAATTAATACTTCAGATAAGTTGAGCAACAATAATCCATTCATATACGGTTATATTAACGATTCGATTATTGTTATGCATGAGCCAGATGTGATTATGATTTGCGTTGAAAATTCGCGCGTAATCATTCACGGTGATAAAGGCGAGTGCGTGTCTTACAAGCGCCTAATGGATTTTGACAATCCGCAATTCGCGTCGTTTGTGCGCATATCTAAATCCGCAATCGTGAACTTGAATCGCATTGTTCGAGTTGATCCAGGATTTGGTGGAAGTATGAGCGTAAAAATGGACGATGGAAGCGTTGAGTGGATTAGTCGCAGATGCTTAGGTGGGTTCAAAAAGCGCTTAGGGATGTAGTTATAGTAATAACGAATGTAGCTAGAATGTAGTCAAATATAAAACTATCAAAATTTTAATACTGATTTTTTAATACTAGATTTTAATACTTAAAAGGAAGCGATTATTATGGAAAAGCAAGTTGCAACATTAGGTAAAACAATGGTAAAAAACATTGTTAAAGGCATTGGCATAGGGTGCACTATTTTTACAGTAATGTCTTTTATATCAAGTCTGTTAGCGCATAGTGAGGTTGGAAATAGAATTGCATCTTATGCTGTAGCATCGTTTGTTATAGGCATAGGATATGGAGTGTTCGCTATTTTTTGGTCGAATGAACGCATGTCAAATTTTGCAAAGTTCGTTTTTGCGCTAGTTCCGCCAATTGCTATTCAGTTTATTGTATCGGTGATTGTTGGATGGATTTCGTTCAAAGATGAGCCAGCGGTGATTTGCGGATGGATTGCGTTCACTGTTATTTTACCGATTCCTATTGCTGCAATAATTTATTACTTCGAGAAGAAGAAAGCGAAAGAAATGAACGCTAGACTGAAAGCATTGCGTAAAGAAAGCAAGTAAATTAGTGACAACTAAATAATCAAGTAAAGAATTGAGTGGTGTTCATCTTCGCCGTTGAGGACGAACGCCACTCGATATTGTATGACGCCTACTATAGACGTACTAATTCGGCGTTTTGCGCGACGACCTGCCTGAGCGTTTAAAGCGTAGCGCGCGAAGGCAACTCGGAGCGGAAACTCGCTTAAGTTGGAAGTCCAGTGGACTTCCAACGCGAGTTTCGTAGTGAGCGCGTTACCCGCGCGAGCGTCCGCGCTCAGTGCGAAAAATCTCAAATCTCTACCGCACTAATATCCACACGACTGAATGACGACGCATTAATCTTTTGCAATAGTTTTGCCGGCAGTAGCTCCAGAAGTCAAGTCCTGAATCTCAGTGATTTCCATAACTGGAACTGCAGCTGGCTTCTTCGTACCTTTTTCTTCGGCCACACGTACCTGTTCTTCGTAAATCGCGTCATCAGTGTGAAGAGTTACTGTTCCGCGGAAGCGATAGCCTTTCTTTTCTGCCAAATTAGCAACTGCTACAACCAGCTGGCTGCCGTCTTGCAAGTTCTTATAATGCTGACCTGCAGTGCGCTCGTGGTAGGCAAGGTGGTTGTCGTCGAGTACGAACATAGACATTTTTGGTCCCAAATCAAGCTCGCCATCTTTGCTTACTGTTGCAATCCAAGCCAAATTATTCGCAATAAATTCTTTCATATCTGCGCTAAGAGTTGCCATAATATTCCTTTCCTAACAAGATTGCGTACTTTCTTCGTACGCAATTTATAAGCCTACATTGCTACATTACGCTGATTTAAAAGTGTATACGAGCGTGTAGCGTAAAAAAATTGTAAGTTGTGATATAAATCACCCAATTCTTCAATAGTTTCGTGGGCGAAATTTATACAGCAAAATACTTGATTGCCACTGTTTTCTGGAGCGTATATCGGAAATTTTACGAAAGAACGCCAGAAAGTTGTACTTTTCACGATTTTACGGCTATTCTGTCTATTTTATAAGCTAAAACGCTTTATAAAAGAAAAATTTTAAAGAATCAACTTTTATAGTTGAAGGGGAACATTATGAAGGTGAAATATGAAACAGCTAAATCTATAGCTGAACCGCTTTCGGATAAATCGGGCATGCCTCAAGGCAAAAGTGTTCGTACTGCTCAGATTATGTTGTTGATTTGTGCTGCTATTTGGGGTGGCAGCTATGTTTCTTCAAAATATGCTCTTGAAGTGTTTCCTGTGCAATGGCTTATGGGCGTTCGTATGGTTGGAGCTTGCACAATTATGGCTATTATTTTTTTCGGTACGCTTCGTAAAACTTTTACAAAAAAGCTTATTGTTCCTTCTTTACTAACTGGAATTACGTATTATGCTACTTTAATTTTGCAAACTGAAGGGTTACGTTCAATCGATCCAGGCCGTAGCGCGTTTTTGACAGCAGCATATTGCGTAATTACGCCATTTTCTGCTTGGTTAATTGTCAAGAAAAAGCCAACTCTTTTAGGATTAGTAGCTGCAGTTATGTGCGTTGCTGGAGTAGGTTTTGTGGCATTAAAGCCTGGAATGCTTGTTCTCACATTGTCTTATGGAGATTTCCTTACTTTATTATGTGCTGCAGTTTTTGCTTTTAATCTTACGTTCCTTGCGTATTATTCTCGTAAATATAATCCAGTTACGTTAACTTTTGGGCAATTTGTTGTTTCAGGCGTACTTTTTGTAGCTGGTGCGCTTATTTGTGAGCCTTTGCCAAACTTTAATGCTGCTGATCATTTCTCTATTTTTGCTAATATGTTCTACCTTACGGTAGTAGTAACAGTAGTTGCGCAAATTATGCAAAACTATAGTTTGGTGAATCTTTCTACTGCAAACGCTTCTGTGATTATGTGCACTGAAAGTTTGTTCACGCTTTTATTCTCTACTATTCTTTTTCATGAGCATGTTTCTAACATGGCTTTTGTGGGATTTGCTTTAATATTTGCTGCAATTATTACTGCAAGCTTAGGTGAGCATTATTGTGATAAAAGAGCGAATTGTGAGCTTTCTTATAAAGATAGAGATTTTGAGGTTGCTAAGTCTTAGGCATTTCAGTTTTGTGTAGCTAAGTTTTATGTATATAAGACTTGTGATTTTGTTGTAAGAATGCTCTGGCAATACTGTGCAATTTTTGCGTAGAGTGATACCATCATTGTTGTAATGGTGTTGGTAGTGGAATTTGCATATTTGCCATGCATTTTGGCATTATATTCGCATAAATAGTTAAGGTGCATAAGTGAAGAATTTCTTCAAAGGCATATCGTTTACGCAAGTATTAGCTGGATCGCTCGCTGCAGTGACTTCGTTTTTACTTGCTTCTAAAATTGGTATTGCTGGTTCAGTTATTGGCGTAGCTATTGGTTCTATTGTCTCAGCAGTAGCATCACAGTTGTATCAGAATGTTATTCACGCTTCATCGCGTAAACTTTCGGAAGTAAATCCGAATACTTCTACAGAACAGTCTAATTTTAGTAATGTGTCAGATTCTGGCGTGCGTTCAAATGGTTTAGAGAATGTTGATTCTAAAAGAATTGGAGATGATATTCATATGCAATATTCATCAAATTCGTTGCAATGTAATACTGATCCTTCAGATGACAAAAATATGACTGTTCAAGATGCAAGATCTGGACGCACTGTTAGTTCGCAAGTCCGTAATCCGGAATTAGAAAATACGCGTATTTTGGAATTGTCGAAATTACGTGAACAGCATGAAGAAGACATGGAACTGTCGGAGGGCACAATTCCAGAGCCGGTGCCGTTATCTAAGGTTGTTAGTGGAAACTACGGTTACTCTTCTAGATCTTACCAAAATAGAAACGATCATCGTACAACAATTGTTGTTGCTGTTATAAGTGCTCTTATAGCTGTTATTGTTACTGCAGGTGCTGTTCTTTTGTTTACACAAGGAAAAGGCACAGACAATATTGATAAGCCTGAAGAAATTAGTCATGAGCAGCAGCAAAATCAGCCGCAACCTAAGCAACGTCTTAACACGAATACTAATCAAGACCATAAGAAGTCTCATGATGATTCTGATAGTAAAGATGCTAATGAAGACGAAAATGATGAGCATAGCAATGAAAACGCAGCTGGCTCAACAGGTGGTCATTCTGATAATGATTTAGGTAGTGACACTAACAATGATTCAGGAACGAATTCAGGTGATGCTGCTAGTGGGAATAGTGGATCGGGTGCTGATAGTTCTGATGCAGGTGCTGGATCTGCTGGATCTTCGGGATCTACTGGTTCTTCAAACAATGTAACTTCTCCTGGTAATGGTGATCAATCTGGAAGTGCCAATGGTAACTAGTTCTTGAATTGGTTTGCCGAATTGGTTCTTGAATTGGTTTTCAAATTGGCGACTAAATTGTTAGTAGAATTCGCAGAATTTTTGGAATTTGTAAGTTGAATTCGACACGCCGCATTTGGATAGAGCGGCTATTTGTTGTATTCTATCAAAGGTTCGTTTGAACGGCATAAGTAAAAACGGGGCTATGGCGCAGCTGGTAGCGCATCTCCATGGCATGGAGGGGGTCGGGGGTTCGAATCCCCCTAGCTCCACAAATTTTAAACGTCACTTCTCATGAAGTGGCGTTTTTTGTTATTATTTTTCGATTTTTATGCGCCACGCCGTATTTTTTACTGTTTGTCTGCAAGTCGTACTAATAATGAACACCATCGACCAGAGGTCGCGCTCGACAAGAGTAATAAGCATGAGCTAGGGAAAGCGTTAATTGCTTACAAAAGGGGAGAGCGCCGAAGTTTACTGCTTAATCCCAAAAGTAGTGAGCTGGGACTTGGCTTAATATACCAAGGACTGTCGCAGCGAGTCGGCATTCGCTGCGGAGAGCTATCGACACGCTTGCTTTTGCTTGCTTGTTTTGCCTCTGATTGTCATGAAAGGAGGAAAAATGAGTAGCTCATTATCATCTACTGCTGTACAGAATACTCAGCAGAATACTCAGCAAAATAACGATGTCCATAGAGGATTAAAAACCCGCCATATTTCCATGATTGCTTTAGGTGGCAGCATTGGCACCGGCTTATTCGTTGCTAGTGGTGCAACAATCCATATGGCTGGTCCTGGCGGCGCTTTGCTCGCTTATGGTGCGATTGGCATTATGGTCTACTTCCTTATGACTTCCCTTGGTGAAATGGCCACTTTTATGCCTATTAGTGGATCGTTTGCATCGTATTCTGGACGTTTTATTGATCCTGCACTCGGTTTCGCAATGGGCTGGAACTATTGGTTTAATTGGGCTATTACGGTTGCGGTAGACGTTAGTACTGCAGCAATAGTTCTGCAATACTGGTTCCCAACAGTGCCAATATGGATTTTCTCGCTGTCGGTTCTTATGCTTATTTTGGTTATCAATGTGCTTACAGTTAAGTGCTTTGGAGAAACCGAATACTGGCTTTCTATTATTAAAGTGTTGGCAGTAATCGTATTCCTTGTTATCGGTTCGCTTACGATTGTTGGCATTGTTGGCGGCAAAGCGCCATTCTTGCAAAACTTCACTCATAAGGACGCTCCATTTGCAGGCGGTGTTCCTGCAGTGTTGTGTGCTTTCGCTATTGCAGGCTTCTCTTTCCAAGGAACTGAGCTTATTGGTATTACTGCAGGTGAGTCTGCAACTCCAGAAAAGAGTATTCCAAAGGCTGTAAAGCAAGTGTTCTGGCGTATTCTTCTTTTCTACATTCTTGCAATTTTCGTTATTGCTTGCATTATTCCTTATACTGACAAGAACTTACTTGGTTCTGATGTAACTGATATTGCTATTAGCCCATTCACGCTCGTGTTCCAGCGTGCAGGTCTTGCAGCTGCTGCAGCAGTTATGAATGCTGTTATTTTGACTTCTGTTATTTCTGCAGCAAATTCCGGCATGTATGCTTCAACAAGAATGCTTTATTCACTCGCAAAAGAAGATAATGCTCCAAAAGTATTTGGCAAGGTAAGTCTTCGTGGTATTCCTGTTCCTGCGTTGATTGCTACATTTGTAGTTGCTTTATTTACTTTCTTTATGAGTATTTTTGGCGATCAAATATACATGTTCCTGGTTGCTGCAAGTGGTTTGACTGGTTTTATTGCTTGGGCTGGTATTGCTGCAGCTCATTATCGCTTCCGTAAAGCATACTTGGCTCAAGGTCATTCCTTAGATGAATTAGTTTATCGAGCAAAGTGGTATCCGTTTGGTCCTATTGTTGCGTTCTTCTTATGTATTCTTGTTATTGTTGGTCAGGATTTGCATTCATTTGCAACGCTTAACTGGCAGGCTATTGGAATCACGTACATGTCTGTACCGCTATTTATCGTTCTATACATTGGTTACAAGATTAAAAACCATACTCGAGTAATTCCTCTTGAAGAAGTCGATTTAACTCATGTTCGAGTAGCAAAATGAACGAATAGTTTATAAAGTTCAACATCGTTTATGATGTAGAGTTAGATAATGTAAAAGCTCCCAGCGTATATCACTGGGAGCTTTTACATTGAGTCAGATAACAGAGCAATGTTTTATGGTTTTTGTGAACCTGCTATTATGTCCGGGGCTGGTTTTTTATCTGAGGAATCTTGTTCGCCCTTTTTTGCTTTACCATCCGGATCTTTTTGACCATCATTTCCTTTAGGTTTTTCAGCACCAGCTCCGTCTCCGCTGCCTTTTTTGTTCTTATCTTTTTCTTGTTTGTTTTCTTTGTTTTCCTTGTTTTCTTTGTTTTCTTTGTTTTCTTTGTTTTCCTTCTTTTCTTTGTTTTCCTTGTTTTCCTTGTTTTCCTTGTTTTCCTTCTTTTCTTTGTTGTCTTTCTTTTCCTCAGTCTTCTGTTTCTTAGTGTCTTGAGTATTTGTCGTCGGCGCTGGTGTTGGCTTTGGCTTTGGTGGGACAACATTTGAACGCTGAATTACAATTCCAGTCGATTCATTTATCTCTTGCTTCTTTGTTTCTTCGTCTTGTTTGTCTTTGTCTTTATCTTTATCTTTATCTTTATCTTTTTTGTTATTTTCATCGATTAATGTAACAGCCAACTCGCGCACTTTTTTTGCTTTGACTGCATACCATTCAGAAGCAGCTAAAGCTTCTGCGCTTTGGGAACCAAGTTCTTCAGGAGAGTTTGCTGTGCAAGATACTGCATCAGGAACCTTTTCGCTCATGATTTTAGCAAGTTCTTTTGCGTTATCAGAGTCACCTTTTGTGAGATCTGTTATTACGCTGTTGTGTACTAAACTTTTCCATACGGCATTGGCTTTAGAAACTTGCGCAACTTTTATTTCGCACTGTCTGCGAGCTGCTTTAGTGCGTTCAGTTTGCTTCATGTACCAAAGTGTGCCAACTGTGCCAAGAGCTAAAGCTAGCACAACAATTCCTGCTATGAGAATAATGAGCTTTTTCTTTTGGTTCGTTTCAACATTATCGGAGCTATGTTGATTCATATTTGTCCTCTGTTATCTATTGCTGCTCAACATTAGCGCATTTGAATACGCAACTTGTTTATATAATACGCCAAAATGTTTATGTTAGCCACGCTCATGAGCGCTAAACAATTAAGATTTTGCTTGTGGATGCAAGTCGTAATATTTAACGCAAAAAGCCACTGGAAAACCAGTGGCTTTATGGCTCCTGCGGCTGGGCTTGAACCAGCGACCATTCGATTAACAGTCGAACGCTCTGCCAACTGAGCTACGCAGGAATATCTTGTGCTCAACTAAGCGCTGTGCACAAGACATTTATATTACACGGAATTTTCAAAGATGCAAATATGGCGTGTTTTGGCGTGTCGAAATAGTGATTATAAGCATATGTTTTATCCACAATGCTTTAAAAGCTTATGATTTTCGCAAATTAGCTGCAAAACTTTTATAAAAGTCGTTTTATAAAAATATGGATGGGGAATATATGTGTATTCGCAAAAATTATGGATTATATTACAAAATATCTGCCTGTTTGGGGATTTTTATAATCTCAGTTATTTTATTAGATGCGCTGTTTTTACAACCCGAAATTTCGCAAAATAATCATCATCTTAAATATTATGTTGTAGAATCTGCTGTGACATGTTGCCACAAGTGTGCTCTTTCTAAAGGTGATTATAGTGAAAAAACATGCAAGTCAGCTATGCAATGGCCTGTGAAACCTGCACAAATAGTAAAAGCTTTTAATCCTCCGCCTAAACCTTGGATGGCTGGGCATCGTGGCGTAGATTTAGCTGCAAGCACAGGGACTCCTTTATTTGCGCCTGCAGATGGCGTTATTAGTTTTGCTGGTAAAGTCGCTGGTAAATCAGTTGTGACTATTAGGCATGGTGAACTGACATCCACTTTTGAGCCTGCTGTAACAAAGTTTAGCGTTGGTGTTTTTGTGAAAAAAGGTCAGAATTTTGCACATGTCGAAGGAGATTCGGACCATTGCGGCACAACTTGTGTGCAGTGGGGTTTAAAGCGTAAAAATCGCACATATGTTAATCCTGAAAGAATGACTGTTAAGCGTCGCATTGTGCTTAAGCCTGTGGAATGAGCAAAATAATATATTTATATCGTAGATATTTGTAGATAAATGAACAAAATTGATTACAATCTTGTAGATATTCGCATATGCGAAGGCTTGCAAATCGCGTATAGTAAAGATATACGTCAATTCAGCAGATAGAGGAGCTAATATGCAAGAATATTCTCGTCCACTTGATGAGTCTATTAATACAGATGTTAATGTTTTCTCACTGCTAGAAGAGCGAGCAGAGCGCAATCCTAATGGTTCTTTGGTTGAATACGTTGGAACTGACGGCGTTTGGAAGTCATATACTGCTGAAGAATTTAGAGATAAGGTAATAGCTGTTGCTAAAGGCTTTATTGCTAGAGGAGTAATGCCTGGTGACGCTGTGTCAATTATTGCTCACACTTCATGGCAATGGACAGTTCTTGATATGGCTATTATGTCTATAGGCGCATTGACAGTGCCAATTTATGAAACAAGCTCTTCGCTGCAAATACAACATATTGTTCAAGATTCTCAAGTATGTTCAATATTTGTGGAGTCTCCTGAAATGTTGCCAAAAGTAGAGGCTGTTCAGGAAGAATGTCCTACTCTTCACGACGTATATGTAATGAATCGTGGTGCTATCGACGCGTGCATTGAATACGGTAAAGCAGTAACTGATGCTGAATTTTATGAGCGAGTGCACGCTGTTAATGGAAGTGACATAGCAACAATTGTATACACTTCAGGTTCAACTGGTGAGCCAAAAGGAATTGAGCTTACTCATAGCAATTTTGTTTTTATTGCTAAATCAGGTGTTATTTCTATGCCAGATATTGCGATAAAAGACAGCCCGCGTCTTTTGCTGTTCTTGCCTCTTGCGCACGTTTTTGCTAGGTTTATGCAATTGTTCTGCTTTGCTGGAAATATAACTCTTGGTTTGACGAGTAATTTGAAAACTGTATTGTCTGATTTTCAAACTTTTAAACCAACATTTATTCTTGGTGTTCCACGCATTTTTGAGAAGATTTACAATGCTGCTTCTCAAAAAGCAGGCAGGGGAGTAAAAGGTTTTATTTTTGCTTATGCGTCTAAGGTTGCTCGCGAATGGTCTCGCGCTCAGCAGTCTAGTTCAATGGTTCCTCCAATGCTTGCTCTTAGCCATTCAATATGTAAAAAATTAGTGTATGCTCCACTACTACACGTATTTGGAGGCTCTGTTTCATACGCTATTTCGGGCGGCGCTCCTTTAGATTTGTCGATTGCGCATTTCTTTAATGGCATTGGTTTGCCTCTTCTAGAAGGCTATGGAATGACAGAAACTTGTGCACCTTCTATGGTGAATCCTACGACAGGTTATCGCATTGGTACCGTTGGTTTGCCTGTAAAGGGTGTATCTGTTGCTATTGCTGACGATGGTGAATTGTGCATTAAGAGTCCTGCAGTATGCAAAGGCTACCATAATAATCCTGAGCTTACCAAACAGCAGATTGTAAATGGCTGGTTGCATACGGGAGATTTTGGGTCTTTAGACGATGACGGTTTTGTGCGTATTACTGGCAGAAAGAAAGATCTTATTATTACTGCTGGCGGTAAGAACTTATCTCCAAATGCGTTAGAAGCTTCATTAATGTCTTCACCTATTATTTCTCAAGCTGTTGTTATTGGAGACAGGAAGCCGTTTGTTTCAGCAATTATTGCGCTCGATTTATCAGAAGTAAATACTTGGCTTTCTTCGCGTGGCGCATGCCCTGTACGGTCTTTAAAAGAGGCTTCACGTAACGGTATTGTGCGAGCAGAAGTTGAGCGTGCTGTTAGCAAAGCAAATGAGCTAGTTTCTAGAGCTGAGTCTATTCGCAAGTTCGAAATAGTTCCAGATGAGTTTACTCAAGCAAACGGTTTGATTACGCCAAGTTTAAAGGCGCGTCGTCAAGTTGTTGTAGAGCGTTATAACGACCTTATCGAACATGTTATTTATGCTCCACGCAAACGTTAGCTGCGTGTAAATTCGTAGAATATAGTTTGAAGTTAGCCTGAAGATACAGATTGCGTTCCACAAATTATATTTCACAACTTGCATCCAAAAATTGTATTTACAAGCCTGCGTCTGCTAATGATACGTAGCCTGGGTCAATTAAACGTGACTTTAGATTTGTTGCGCTTACTGCCACTAGTCGCTCGTTAACAGTAGGGACAGTTTCCCCGTGTTCAATTTTTGTTTGCACTGTAGCGATTTTTTTGTCAAGTTTACCGTTTCTGTTCAAAGAATAACAAGTAGCAGTAAGATCTTGAACAATCTGCTTATGATTTTCTATAGTTGTCATCCATTGCTTTCCGCTCACAATGTTTGGCATAATATTTTTGTACGCGCCATAACCAGTTATTACTGGCCATTTCTTTGCTTCTGATTCTTCTTCCTCATCTTTTTTCTGCTGTTGTTGTAACTCTTTTTCGGTTTTCTTCGCAGAATCTTTTGGAGCAGGAACTGGTCTTTTATTAAGATCTCGTTTCCCTATGAAGTTTCCGATAACGTCCGGCAAATTGAAAGATGGGTTTATATCTGCTGCGCTTCCTTCATAACCGAGATCGTTTAGTGCTTGTACGGCTTGTAAAGCAATTTGATCATCGAGTGCAATAATTCCATCAACGCGATGCCTTGAGTGTGAAAAAAGACTTGTACTTCTCGTAATTCGTTTTGTTAACTCATTTTTCACAGAGTCAGCTACATCTGCGTCGAAAGCAACATTGGTCCAGTCTTTTTCGCTACTATTCACATTCAGTCTTCCAGAAGTGCTTATTAATGTCCCCGAAGCAAAATATGGTCTCAAAACTTTCCAAATGCCAGCGAATGCTTCTTCAGCAAAATCATCATGGAATGCTGTTTCGCTATTTGCATGCGTATTGTTGTTAGAATCATCATCCTCGCTTGCTTCGTCGCTGTTATTTTGTTGATTATTATTGTTTGCATTAATATTTTTTTGATTGTGACATGGCAAAAGAACTTCAATGTAGCGTGGATTTTCTTTAGTTGCACGATCTAGAGCGATTTTTTGTACCAGAGTTGTTGCTTGAATTTCGCCAATGGTTCTTGCGTCAGATAAATGGAACATCACATCAGGTTTGAAACCGCTAACACGTCGTGAGAGCATAACAACGTGTATTCCTGCCTTTTTTGCTAGGCTAAGTGATGATGCCAATCGTTTTTCTGCATTAAGCTCATCTTTGGATGATTGAGAGTTATCGGCATTTTGTAAATTTAAGTCCTGAGTATTTGATTTTTGCGTATTTTCAGAATTAGACGCAGGTAATGTTGCATAATCTCCATAGTTATTATTGCCGTTTTTGTTAGTCCATGGAGCTATAACAATTGTCGTTTTGCTTAATTGTTTTTTGACTTTTGAATTTTCGGAAACAGAATTGTGCTTTTCTGAATTATTCTGTTTTGCATTGTTCAATGAGCTTAGCAAATTTACTACATAATCTTGCACATCGCGGCTTTGTTCTGAAAGGCTAGAAGAAGTTTTAGTAGTAATAGAATTATCGTCAAATCCCTTATCTTTTAACGATTTTATTAATTCTGGGACCAGTATGTCCCACGTGCTTAGAGGCTTATTACGTGTTATTGCCAATCCATCTGATGGAGTAAAAACAATAACGTTACCGTGGTTCGCTTGTTCTTTATTTTCAGATTTTAAAGAAGTTTTTGTTGAACTTGCGCACGAGCTAACAACAAAAAGCATCGTAACTAATGCTGTCAGCATAACTAAAGAACGATGCATAGTTCTGTTGCACAAACGAATCATAGTAGTGACCTCTCGTTTCGTGGTCTATCTGTTGCTGTCTATATGTGTTCTACTTGTAACTATCTTCTAACATTGTATATAGCCGTGTGCTAAATACTTACATTGCTATTTTAGTGAGCAAAATTATCTTATAGAACTTTTTATAAGACTTTCGCACATATTACGGTATTCGCTCACGTAGCCTCCACCAAAGAACACGCAATGTCCTGCAATAGGGTAGAGCTGCCAAATAATCATGCGCTGCTCAAAACCTGCTTTAAGTGGATGAACAGACTGATAGCCGTCTAAAATCTGCTTAAAATAGCTGATTCCAAATAAATGAAGCATCGCTAAATCTTCTTCGCGGTGCCCACCATGTGCTGCAGGGTCGATTAGAACAGCTTCAGTGTGTTCGCCGTCTGAACTTTTAGTCCATAACACGTTTCCGCTCCACAAGTCTCCGTGAACTCGAGCAGGCTTATCTTCTGCAGCTTTTCCTAATAAATCAGGCAGCGCATCAATAACTTCGTTTGTAAGATCTAAGTCGCTTTTAGTAAGCTCTCCGCGAGCAATCCCAAGCTCAACCATAGGGCGCAATCGTCCGTCCGCAAGGTAGTCAATAACATTACTCCAAGTGCCAGTTGGCATTTCAACTGGATCACTTAAAGGTCCAAAATAGCATGTGCCATCGTAATCTGCTGGTGCTTCACCAAAATATTTTGCACCGTAATCGTGCATATGAGCGAGCGCTGCACCAAACTCAAATGCAGCAAGTGGTGTTGCTGAGTGAGTGTCAATGCGCTCAATATTAAGGTAACCGTTTCCCCAATCAAATACTTCAGCCACTCTAGGGCCGCCGTATTTGTGAGCTTCAGAAAGCCATTTTAAGCCTTTACCTTCGCATTCAAAGAAACGCTCAGGCGCGTATAATCTACTTTTCTTATATACAGCGTTGTTCATAGAAGCCTTCTTAACGTAGTAGCGCATACGAAACATGCGCTACATACTTAATAAAATATTTATTAATAAATTAAATTATTCCCAAGCTCACTATTTTACTGAAGTATTAGCACAATGAGCGATGCTGCGTTTAATTTGCAATAAGATGAGTACAATACTTACGCCAAGTAGGATGTGTCCGATTCCTGCTAAACCAGTTATGGCAAAATCTATAGATGGACTGAGATGTAGACGTAGTACTTGTGCAATTCCACGAGTAATCATCATTACTGCTGTTAGGTTGAGTCCAATATGATAAGTTATTAAGATTCTCGTAGTTTTTTCGTTACTAAAACTGAAGTTTTTCTCAACTAGTATAAGTAACAGAAAAACAACCATGCCAAGCATAAAGTAGTGTGTGTGAACTACAGCAAGCATACTTTTTGCATGGAAAGCATTAAATTTTGTAAATTCGCGATAAAAGACGCCGCCAATCATGGCGAGGACAGCATACAACAAAGACGTATTAATATAACGTTTCATAACATGGTTCATAGTAACTTCCTTACGTAGAGTGATAGTCAAATATTCACTAGTAATGTTGCTGGTGTTGCAAGTGTTTGTAAGCGCTATTGCATAGTATGAGTGTTTTTGTAACGCGGATATACAGTTTTAGCAAATTGATAACCAAAAAGTAATCCTGCTAAGGCTAATGCGGAGCCTAATCCCGTATAAAACACGGCAATAAAGCGTTCTGGAGCGATATTTGTTGCACGAAGAACAATTCCAAAAGTCATCATAAAAGCCATGATTATAAAAGATTTAACGTCAAAGAATTTAAGGAAAAACTGCTTTTCTTCCACATAGCCGTTAATTCTTTGAGTATGTTTTTTAACGAGTTTTCCAAAAATAAGGAATTGGAATATTGCAAAAACTAATAACGATAAAGCGTAATTTAGTGGCTGCAAATAATTTGGGTATGCCAATAAGCCAATCTTAAGAATATTAAAACCAGCAGCTCCCCAAACTAAGCAAGCAATAAGAAGTAACGTATTTTTTTGTACTTTCAATTCACAACCTCTTTAATATTTATAGTTTTATTGAATTTTACCTAATTTTCTAATCTTTATTTGCTCAAAAAGTTTATTTACTATTGTAATGATTTATTTTGCGAAATAATCATAAAATCTTAATCTTGTGTGCATATTAGGAAAACTTACGTTAAAACCACATATTTTCTTAATAAAATATCAACAAAACTTGTAAAAAGTGTTGCGTAATGACGATATTAGACGCTATAGTCCTAGGGTATGAACGACAACGATCAACAGTATGCAACAGCTGACAACAAAGCTACTATTGCTGAGCCAGCTTTTCGTTACAACGCGCAGCTCGCACAAGATATTGAGCAGCGCTGGCAAAAAACCTGGGATGAACAAGGCACGTTCTGGGCTGCTAATGTTAAAGGCGATTTGAAGGATGGCGAAGGCAAGCTTGCTGACGGTCGTCCTTCTTTCTTTGCAATGGACATGTTCCCGTATCCTTCCGGCAAAGGTTTACACGTTGGACATCCTCTTGGATATTTGGCAACGGATGTTGTAAGCCGTTACCATCGCATGAAGGGTGAGAATGTTCTTCATGCAATGGGTTACGACGCTTTTGGTTTGCCAGCAGAACAGTATGCTGTTCAAACTGGTCAGCATCCGCGCATCACCACTGAGGCAAATATTGCTAATATGCGCAGGCAGTTGCATCGTATGGGCTTGAGTTTTGACGATCGTAGGTCTTTTGCAACGATTGACACAAATTATGTGCGTTGGACGCAATGGATTTTCTCGAAGCTTTATGACGCTTGGTATGACACTGATTTTGTGCGCAAAGACGGCGGAAAGGGTTCTGCTCGTCCGATTGCTGAACTCGTTGATGAGTTTAAGAGCGGCAAGCGCGAAATTCCTGGTTTTGCAGGCAAAAAGTGGGAAGAGCTTAATAAAGTAGAGCAAGCGGATGTATTAAACAATTTCCGCATTGCTTATATTTCTAAATCTCCTGTAAATTGGTGCCCAGGCTTGGGAACTGTGCTTGCAAACGAGGAAGTTACTGCAGAAGGTAAGTCTGAACGCGGAAACTTCCCAGTATTCCAGCGCAACCTTCGCCAGTGGTCCATGCGAATTACCGCTTATGGACACCGCTTGGTGGAAGATTTGAACACTATTGATTGGCCAGAAAAAGTTAAGCTTATGCAGCGAAACTGGATCGGCGAATCTCACGGTGCATCTGTGCACTTTGAAGTGCCATGTGCGGACGGCGAAACGCGCGATTTGGAAGTGTACACTACTCGTCCAGACACGCTTTTTGGTACAACGTTTGCGGTTGTTTCCGTAGATCACCCAATTCTTGAGCATGTTCCAGAAGCTTGGGGTGCGGACGTTCCAGAAAGCTGGAAGGGCGGTTACGCAAGTCTTAAAGAAGGCTTGGCAGAGTATCAAGCTCAAGCTCGCGCGAAGACTGCTAAAGATCGCACGGAAGATGCAGGAGCAAAAACCGGCTTGTTTACTGGTCTTTACGCAATTAATCCTGTAACTGGAGCAAAACTTCCGCTGTTTGCTGCTGACTACGTGCTTATGGGTTACGGTACAGGCGCAATTATGGCGGTTCCTGGCGGCGACCAGCGCGATTATGATTTCGCAAAAGCATTCGGTTTGCCAGTAATTTACACTGTTGAGCCTTTGCCTGATTCCGAAGAAAAGTTGGCAGATTACGAAGGTAAAGCTCCGTTTGTTTCTCACGACGGAATTGTTATTAATTCAGCAGTAGAACATACGCACAAGCTTGGTGACGCTTTGTCTATTAACGGTTTGCGCGTAGACGAAGCTATTAAAAAGGTGACTACTTGGCTTGAAGCTGCAGGCGTAGGAAAAGGTAGGGTTTCTTACCGACTTCGCGACTGGCTGTTCTCTCGCCAGCGCTACTGGGGTGAGCCATTCCCAATCGTTTATGACGAAGATGGTGTTGCTCACTTAGTGCCAGATAGCGAGCTTCCAATTGCATTGCCGGACGTTCCTGACTATCAGCCAAAAACTTACGCTCCAGACGATGCAAATTCGGAGCCTGAAGCACCTTTGAGCCGAAACGAAGATTGGGTAAAAGTTCAGCTCGACCTTGGCGATGGCGTAAAAACCTACTATCGTGACACCAACACTATGCCGAACTGGGCTGGTTCTTGCTGGTATTACATGCGCTACTTGGATCCAAACGATGCTGAGCATATGGTTGACAGCGATGAATACGACTACTGGATGGGCACAAACCGTCCAGGCAAAGAGCACGTATCTGGAGGCGTTGACCTTTACGTTGGTGGTGTAGAGCATGCAGTTTTGCACTTGCTTTACTCGCGCTTCTGGCATAAGGCGCTTTACGACTTGGGTTACGTGGATTCTGCTGAACCATTCCACCGCTTGTTTAACCAGGGTATGATTCAGGCTTACGCTTATACGGATGAGCGCGGACAGTACGTTCCTGCTGACGAGGTTGAAGAAGGTGCTTCAAACAGCGCTGGTGAGCCAACCTTTACATGGCACGGCGAAACCGTGAACCGCGAGTTCGGCAAAATGGGCAAGAGCTTAAAGAATATTGTGACTCCAGACTACATGTACGAGAACTACGGTGCAGATACGTTCCGCTTGTACGAAATGAGCATGGGTCCGCTTTCTGAGTCTCGCCCGTGGAATACGCGTAACGTCGTTGGTGGCATGCGATTCTTGCAGCGCTTGTGGCGTAACGTTGTGAACGAAGAAACCGGAGCTTGCGTGGTAACCGACGACGCACTCGACGAGAAGACGTTGAAGATTCTTAACAACACAATTGCAGAAGTGACTGTGGAAATGGAAGCAATGCGTCCAAATACTGCAATTGCTAAGCTGATTGTGCTTAACAACCACTTGACTTCGCTTCCTCACGTGCCGCGAGCAGCTGTCGAGCCGCTGGTTCTTATGCTGGCTCCAATCGCGCCGCATATTTGCGAAGAAATGTGGAGCAAGCTTGGACACGCAAAGTCGATTGCTCACGCAGATTGGCCTGTTGCGGATTCTCGCTACGTTGGTGAGGATACTGTTACTGCCGTTGTGCAAATAAAGGGCAAGGTTCGAGCAAAGCTTGAAGTTGATCCAAATATTGACGCTTCTGAACTTGAAAAGCTTGCGCTAGAAGCTGTAGCTGATCGCTTGGGTGGTAAGGCTCCGCGCAAGGTGATTGTGAAGGCTCCGAAGATTGTGTCTATTGTGCCAGACGAAAGCTGAGTCGAAGCTAAAATCTGCTTAATTAATGCTGTATTGCGCGATTTTTCGTGCTTTACAGCATTTTTTGCTTTTAACCACAGGCGCATATTTTTGTTGCGAAGTGTTATAAGTTGCCCAATAGTTAAGTTAAGAACTTTAAGAGTTGGGGGATTTATGGAAGACTTTGAGCAGAATTTTGGGCAGAATCATGAGCATAATTTTAGGCTTAATAAGCCTGCGTCTGATTTGCCTAGGAGGCGAATTGCAACGTCTTTAGAAGAATTTTCTAACAGCAATGTTGGTAAAAATTTTAGTGACGACTATTGCGAAAAAGCTTGTAATTCTTTTGATGAAGAAATTATAAGTAGAAAAACTCATCCTAGATTTCACATGAAGCCTGTACATACGCTTGCTTTAATGCTGATACTAGTTGCGGCTCTTTGTGCAAGCTTGACAATGCTTATTTCTCAATCCTTAACATATCAACGAGTTCAGAACGAAAAAGCAGGCGCGTTTGCAATAGAAAACGACGATACTAGTCGCGAAAAGCATTCTTTTAGCGATTTAAAAGGTAACAATAAAAATGATGATGAAGAAAAAAGTGTAAGTAATGAACTCGACGAAAACAGCGGAGGTGACGGAAGTAAAGGCAACAGAGGAAGTAAAGGTGATAGTAACGACAAAAACGACGTGAGCAACAAAAGCGACAGAAGTAATAAAAGTGACAGAAGCGACAAAAATACTGCTTCTAATCAAAGTAGCACTGGCAGAATCAATATAAACACGGCAACGCTTGATCAACTAGAAACCTTAAAAGGAATCGGTCCCAAAACTGCTGCGCGCATTATCGCTCAGCGTAAAAGAGTTGGTTATTTTCGCAGTTTAGAAGATTTGATGCAAATTAAAGGAATTGGGCCTAAAACCTTGAATAAATTCCGTGGGAATGTTGACGTCAAATAGGTGAATTATGCGAGAAAACGTAGAAAAAGTAGAAAACGTTTCTGGAAGTCGTGACTTTCGTATGATTCCTGTTGCTGCAGCGTGCTGGGCTGGGTGCTTAATTGGAAAATTCTTATGCGATTTTACTATAATTTATTGCATTTCAATAGTTTTATTCAATGCAACTATAGTTTCGATTTTTATATTTTGCAAAAAATTTAAGTTTTTTATATGGCGTAGAACAGTTTTAGTGATAATAAACGCTTTTGTAGCTGCGTTCATGCTTTCGTACATAACTCAATATGTGATATCTGGTGACGTTATTATGCGAGAAATACGCGGCAATAATCCTACTAAAGCACTGTATTCTCGAGGAAATAATGCCGGGCGCGCACATTTTGCAGAATTTACAGTAGTTACTCCTGTGCGCTCGTCTAGAAGTTTTAAGGGAGATTGCCAAGCTAATGTTCAAGTGCATAAGTTTGATGCGCAAAAAAGTTACGTTCAAGTGCGACTGTATGCGTATTCGCCAATATGCAAGCAACTTAGCTATGGTTCGAGTCTAACTGTTCCTGTTATCGTGAAAGCTTCGAGATTTGATAGTAGTAAGCCTGAATTGCATGTAGAAAAAACTCAACGAAATTTGCATGTTGTACAAGACTCAGACTTTTGGCACAAAGTCGTTAGTAATTTGTGGAAATCGTTTTATGACGTAACAAATAAGCTCGATATGCAAGGCAGAATGTTGGTTCCTGGAGTAACTGTTGGCATGCTTGGGCAAGAATATGTGCCAGTAGAGGATGCAAGTTCACTTGAGCCTGTCGACGAAACTTATGCGAATATGACACGTCAACATTTTCAACATGCTGGAATCATGCATGTTATGGCAGTTTCAGGCGGACACTTTTTGCTACTTAGTATGATTATTCGCAAGTTTTGCGCACGATTACTGTTGGCTCGTTGGGCTACATCTTTAATACAAATTACGTTGCAAATTGCTTTGGCTGCGATAGTTTACCCTTCTGCATCTGTGCTTCGAGCGTTAATTATGGGAATAATATCCGCTGTTGCGTGGTGTTGCAAACGTCCATACCAGTCAGTTAGTGCTTTAAGTTGGACTGTTATTGGAGTGTTACTAGTAAACCCTTCGTATGCTTGGGATTATGCTTTTGCTCTTTCTTCTGCAGCAACTTTGGGAATTGTTGTTATGGGAGTGCCGATTTCTAAAACGCTTGCAAAATATATGCCATCTTGTGTTGCTTCTGCGCTAGCTATAACGCTTTCTGCACAATTTTGGACTATGCCAGTGCAAATTCTTATGCAACCGGAAGTGTCTTTTATGTCTGTGCCAGCTAATCTAATAGTTGCGCCTCTTATGGATTGGGCAACAGTGTGCGGCTTAATTTCACTAGTTTGTGCGAGCTTTAACGGTGGATTATCGCTTATTTTTGCGAGAGCTTCATCAATTGGAACAAGCTTTATGCAAAAGTGCGCGTGTTGGTGCGATGAAGTATCTTTTGGCGTGTTTCCATGGATAAAAGGTGCTGCAGGAGCGTGGGCAATGTTGTGTGCAGAATTTGTGATATTGGCTTTGTTTATGCTAGCTTTGCGAGCTTTTCGCAATAAGTATTATGTTCAAAGAGCTAGCATAATTGGTCAACTGTGGTCTGCTTCGGCAAAGCGAACATTACGAGAAGCAGAGAAAATTTTCGAAGAGTAGCAAACACGCACGCATATTCGAATGCAATATTATGATGGTTAAGAGTTGGTTGGTTTAAGGAGCATTATGGCAGCAAATAATAAGCGCGCGCAACGCGTTATGCCAGTTACGCTGGTAGTTGGAGGTGACGCTTACTTAAACGAGCTAAATGCTCGAAATGTGCGTGAAAAAGTTCAAAAAAGTGCTCCGGATGCTGAAATTATTGAACTTGATGCGTCAACTGCGGATCAGTACGCATTTGACGAAGCTGTAGGTCCTTCGCTTTTCGGTGACGGAACGATTGTAATAATAAATAATTTGCAACAAGCAGACGAGTCTTTAGTGGACGCAATCGAAAATTTCTGCAAACAAGCGCAAAATAGTGAAAATAGCGAAAATAATTTTGTAGACTCTTCTGCAACTTGGGTTATTGCGCGTCACGAAGGTGGGCTTAAAGGAAAGTCTATTATTACGCGCCTTACGAAAGCTGGCGCAAACACAATTACAGTGCCGGATCTTAAAAAAGACGATGCCAAGCTCAACTTCGTTATGAGCATATTTGAGCGTCACAATCGAAGCGTTGAGCCTCAAGCAGCACAACGTCTTGTGTCAGTTTTGGGAAGTAAAACAGGGGAGCTTGCAGCATTATGCTCGCAATTATGCTTCGACTATGACGATAATCCAATAACGCTTGATATTGTCGACCGATACTTGATTGCAGATCCGCAAGTTACCGGCTTTTTTGTTGCAGATAAAGCTGTTGCAGGTCATGCAGGTTCTGCTGTGCTTGCAGCAAGAACTGCAATTGCTCAAGGAGTTGACGCCATAGCATTAATAGGTGCTTTGGCTGCAAAAGTACGCGTAATTGCGCTCGCAATGGCAATTCGCAACGGCACGATTTCTAGTGCTGAAGCGAAAGTAAACCCGTGGGCTCTTAAAATGGCAATGCGTCAGCTTGCTGGATGGAATAGTGCAGGTGTTTCTAAATGTTTGCAATCTTTAGCTTGGGCGGATGAGCAGTGCAAAGGCGGATCTAGTGATGCGAATTATGCGCTTGAAAAATGTATTATGCTCATTGCGTCTCGAGGAAATTAGAAAGCGTAAATTAAGAATCGTAAATAAGAAACGTAAATTAAGAACTGCAAATTAGAAAGATTGTGTTAAGTATGAAAGAAGAAACGGTGTCAGAACAGCAAAAAGTGTGTACTGTGCCTACGGATACTGATATGCGCGAGCTTGGTAAAGCTGTGGCAAAACTAGTTAAAGAAGGCGACGTTTTGCTGCTTTCTGGTCCTCTTGGAGCTGGTAAAACAACGTTCGCTCAAGGTTTTGGTGCAGGGCTTTCAATTAGTGAGCCGATTGTGTCTCCAACTTTTACGATTGCGCGCGAATTGCATGGCACTTTTGCGGATGGTAAGCCGGCGACGCTAATTCACGTTGATGCTTATCGTTTGGGTGGCGAAGATTTTGCTCCGGGGCAAGATACTGTTTCGCGTTTGCTTGACGAGCTTGAATCTTTGGGGCTTGACGAAGCTTTGGAAGAGCCAGGAGACGGCACTGTTGTGCTTATGGAGTGGGGTGAGCAAATGGCAGGAGTGCTTGCTGCTGAGCGCTTAGAAGTTCATATTGCAAGACCTATTGACTCTTCGCAAGTAGACGATTTTACTAGCGATGGCGAGCGAATCTTAACTTTGAAAGCTGTTGGCAAGGATTGGCTTAATCGACTTGCAAAATTGTAATTAGAAATACGCGAGTAAATATCGCAACAAATAAATCAAGTTGTGCTAAGCGAGTAAGCTAGTCTGGTACGTGATTTCGAGGAATGAACATGAGTAATACGCTGATTATTGACACATCATTTGGTTCTACTGTTGGAATTGTGGGCCATGAGCCGATTGTTGAAACCGACTCTCGCACTCACGTGGAGCGTTTACAAGTAAATATTGCAAAAGTTGTGGAGGACGCTGGGCTTAAGTCTTCCGATATTAAACGCGTGGTTGTGGGAGTAGGTCCTGCTCCTTTTACAGGACTTCGCGCAGGATTAGTTGCAGCAAAAGCGATTGCATTTGCAAATAATGCTGAAATTTTGGGGTGTGATAGTCTTCTTCCTCAAAGTTTGATGATGCGTTCCGGCGCGTTCGAAGAAGCTCGCAAAAATGGCGTTATTTGCAAGGATTTGCTACTAAATATTCCGAATTCTGTGGATTCTTGCGACTCTAATATTCGTCACTACGTGCTTTCACTAAATGATGCGCGTCGTCGCCAAGTGTACATGTCCTTATACGACAACGAAGGAAATGCGCTAATAGATATGGATATTGACTATCCGCAAAATGTTGTTGCTCGTGTAAACGAGTATTTAGCGAGCGAAAATGGCGAAAATTATTGCGTGGATGTGCTCGGGCATGGTGCTAAAAAGTACGTTGAAGACTGGCAAAATATCGCGCATGTTGGCGTTATTGCAGAAGTTTCTGCGCTTGACTTAGGCGTGCAAGGCTTGCAAATTTTCGAGCAGTGCGCTGAGGATTGCGTCGATAAAGATGAGCGCGTAAAAGCTGTTGAACCGCTTTATTTGCGCCGTCCGGACGTGTCTGTGCCAAATCCGCTTAAGCATGTGCTTGGCTCTGGCGAAGTGAATAAGGCAAAAGAAAAATAGAAGCGTTTTAACGATTTGAGTAATTATGATTGTTGATATAACGCGTTCTAAATTTCCAGCAGTAGTTGAAGATTGCAATATAGTGCCGAAATGCGATTTTACGTGCGATGAGTTAGCGCAAAAAATAGCTCCTATTGAAGCCGATTTATTTGGCAAAGGCTCATGGAATGAGAGCATGATTTCGCAAGAATTACAAGCTCCTATGCGCGCGTATTACGCTCAAATCGACGAAAATACGCATACGTTATGCGGGTATGCCGGCTACTGGTTTGACGGCGATGACGCGCAAATAATGACAATTGGCATTGCAAAACAATATCAAAGAAAAGGCCTAGCGTCGGAACTTTTATCAACTATGATCAAAACCGCAGAAAAAATTGGTGCTAAGCGCATGTTGCTAGAAGTGCGAGTTGACAATGTTCCTGCGCTCGCGTTGTATGAACGTTTTGGTTTTAAGAAAATGGGTTTGCGGAAACGTTACTATCAGCCGGAAGGCGTGGATGCGTACACAATGTGTGCTGATCTAACCGCAAAAAATAACGGAACTGAGGAATAACGAGGAATAAAGAGGAATAAAATGAGCGAAGCAATCGTATTGGGGATTGAATCAACTTGTGACGAAACTGCCGCAGCTATTGTGCGCGGACGCACTCTGGTGTCGAATGTGGTGGCATCTTCAATGCAGGAGCATGCGCGCTACGGTGGCGTAATTCCAGAAATTGCTTCTCGTGCGCACGCTGAAGCTTTCGTGCCGGTTGTTTCTAAAGCATTGGCAGACGCAAACATGGATTTAAGCGATGTTGACGCGATTGCAGTAAGCGCAGGTCCTGGTCTTGCTGGCTGCTTAGCTGTGGGAGTTTCGGGAGCTAAAGCACTAGCTTGGGCTGCAAATAAGCCGATTTATGGTATTAATCACGTAATTGGGCATATTGCAGTAACACAATTGCAATTCGGCGACGTGCCGGAAGATGTGCTGGCTTTAATTGTTTCCGGCGGTCACACTTCGCTTCTTCACGTGAACGATATTGCTAGAAGTATTGACGTTGTTGGCACAACTTTGGACGATGCTGCAGGCGAGTGCTTTGACAAAGTTGCGCGTTTGCTTGGGTTCCCATACCCGGGTGGCCCTCATATTGATAGGCATGGAAGGCTTGGCAATCCGGATACTTTGAAAGTGCCGCAAGGTTTGACGCAAGGTCGTTCCGGCAAAGAGCATCCGTACGATTTCAGCTTCTCGGGCGTAAAAACTGCTGTTGCGCGCTGGGTTGAAGCGCGTGAGGCTCAAGGGCTTGAAATTCCAGTTGACGACGTGTGTGCTTCTTTGGCTAATTCTGTGGCGGAAGTGCTTTCACACAAAGCTATGATGGGCTGCGAGCAGTACGGTTCTAAAACGTTGATGATTGGCGGCGGATTCTCTGCTAATTCGCAGCTTCGTGAGCATTTGCTGGCTTGCGGCAAGGAGCATGGAATTGAAGTGCGTTTGCCAGAGCTTAAGCTTTGCACGGATAACGGTGCGATGGTTGCAATGCTTGGCGTAAATTTGGTAGAAGCAGGGGTTCGTCCTTCTGCTCCCGATTTTGCAATCGATTCTGCAATGCCTCTTACCACTGTGAGCTTATAATAAGTAGCAATAATAAAAGTCGCTTTAAAGTTGCGAGGTGTTTTGTGCAGTCAGTTAATTCGCGTAGTGGTGTGTTACGAGTAGGTGAGAAGATTCAATTCACCGATCGTAAAGGTAAGCGAATTACTGCACAGCTTGTTGTGGGTGGGGTTACACAAACTGAGCACGGTCTTATTTGTCACGACGACGTGATTGGCCAAAGCGAAGGCGTTGTAATTACTACTGTTAGTGCAAAGCGCGAATCTCAGCAAAATAGCGAAAATCAAGAATCTAAAGACCTTTCAAAATCTGGCAATAAGCCTTGGAAAGCAGCTCGCGCTATTGGCGGCTGGGATTATGTAGTTATGCGACCGCGCATGGTTGACTACGTGCTTTCTATGCCTAGAGGCGCGCAAATTATGTATCCGAAAGATATTGCGCAAGTAATCGCTTTAGGAGATATTCGTTCTGGAATGCGCGTTTTGGAGTCGGGCGCTGGCTCTGGTGCTATGAGTTTAAGTCTTTTGGACGCAGTTGGGGAGTGTGGAAAGCTTACTACGATTGAGCTTCGCCCGGATTTTGCGCGCATTGCCGAGTCTAACGCAACTTTGTACTACGGAAAGCGCCCAGAATGGTGGAATTTGCTTACTGGCGATTTTGATTCTGTTGCAAAAACCTTAGATGCGCACAGCGTGGATCGCATTATGCTAGACATGCTTGACCCTTGGAATCGCCTCGAGCAAGCTCATCGAGTTATTGTGCCTGGAGGCGTGCTTGTTGCGTACGTTACGACTACTACGCAAATGTCTCGCATGGCTGAAGCTTTGCGAGAAAGTGGCATGTGGACTGAGCCGGAGATTCAGGAAACATTGGAACGCACTTGGAAAGCTCAAGGTTTGGCGGTTCGTCCGGATCATGCGATGATTGGCCACACTGGATTTTTGATTGTTTCGCGCGCAATGGCTGAAGGTTTTAGCGCTTTGAAAAAGCGTGAGCACGGTACTAAAGATACTGTGAGCGATATTGACGATATGACAGCAGAAGAGCGCGCTGAACAGTTGGAAGACTTGTCTTTGCGTGATATTTCGGATCGTAAATTGCGTAAAGTTTTACGTGATTTAGACGTGCAGCTTGCGCAATTGCCGGAAGATTCGCAGTCGCAAGATTTGCAAGATTCGCAGTCTGCACAACAATCAGCGCTTAATCAAGCTAAGTAGGAGAGCATTATGGCATCACCAATGAAAAAGCTTATGAAGAAAGCACATCATAGTAAGTACGTTTTGTTGCTGATGCGTCATGCTAAAGCTGAGGCTCCTCAAATGGGTGACGACTGGGGTCGTGGTCTTACAGATAAGGGCTTGAAGCAGGCGAAAATTATGGCAAAAGGCTTGGAATCTTTGAAGCTTGTGCCGGATTATATTGTGTGTTCTAGTGCGAATCGCACTGAGCAAACTTTGAAACGCATGTTGAAGCGTTTTGGCGACTCTCCTGTGGTTGAGTCGCGCAAGAGTCTTTACGATGGCGGTATGCAATCTGTTATGGACGAGTTGCAAGCGATTCGAGGCGATGTTCATACGACGATGATTGTTGGGCATGAGCCGACGATGTCTATGGCTGCGCAGTGGCTTTCTTCGCCTGATTCGGATCCGGATGTGCTTGGGGCGATGCGTTTGGGGCTTGCTAATGCGTCTGTTGTGGTGCTTGTGTCTGATCGTCCATTCGCAACTTGCGGCTTGCGCGGTGCCACGGCCCTCGCAATCCTCACCCCCAAATCCTTTGCATAACCACACGAAATTAAGCATATAAATTAAGCTTATAACGACACCCCAAGTTCTTGAATGACCGCATTCAAGCATTTCTTTGCTAGGCTAAAGCGAGTCAAAGAAATTTTTTGGAGGATGTATGTCTGCGGTTTTTACTTCTGTTTCCGGTTTCCCACGTATTGGCGCTAATCGTGAGTTGAAGAAGATTATTGAACGTTACTGGAAGCAGGATGCTTCTTTGGATGAAGTGCGTGAAGTTGCTCAGTCTTTGCGAGCTAAGCATTGGCGTTTGCAAGCTGAAGCTGGGATTGATTTAATTCCAAGTAACGATTTTAGCTACTATGATCAAATGCTCGATACTGCTATTTTGCTGGGTGCTGTGCCTGAGCGTTATCGTAAATTGAATTTTGAGCATGCTGAGGATACGCTTTTTGCTATTGCGCGCGGCTATCAGGGTGAGCGCGGCGATGTGACGGCGTTGCCAATGAAGAAGTGGTTTACTACGAACTACCACTATATTGTTCCGGAAGTTGAGAATCCGGAAGGCTTGCATTTGGCTGGAACTAAGCCTTTTGACGAGTTTTTGGAGGCTCGCGCGCAGGGTTTGGAAACGAAGCCTGTGCTGATTGGCCCGTACACTTTTTTGAAGTTGGCTCGTACTCCTGAAGCGCAGGAGTTGAAAGTAACTGAGTCTGTGATTTCAGCTCTGGCTTTTGCTTATGCGAGTATTGTTAAGCGTTTTGGCGAACTTCACGCAACTTGGCTGCAATTTGATGAGCCTTATTTGGCGCTTGATAAAGAGGAAGGCGATTTGGAGCTTTTTGAAGCTTTGTATAAGCCTTTGCTTGAGGCTAGGGGCGCGGAAGTTAAGCTTCTTCTTAACACGTATTTTGGCAATATTGCTGACGCTTACGAAACTGTGAATAATCTTGGTTTTGACGGTGTTGGCGTTGATTTGGTGGAAGGCAAGGAAGAAAATCTTGCAGCCATTGAGCGTTATGGTGTGAACGAAAAAACTACGCTTTTTGCTGGCGTTGTGAATGGCCGTAATATTTGGCGTAACGATTATGCTGTGAGCCTTGGTTTGGTTGACGCTTTGCGTGAGAATGTTACGGATCGCGTGGCTGTTTCTACTGCTTGCTCGCTTCTTCACGTGCCTTTTAGCACTGCTGGTGAGGATGCTTTGGGTGCGGATGTTTTGCAATATTTTGCTTTTGCTGTTGAAAAGTTGCAAGAGATTCGCGATATTGCAAATCTTGCTGCAGAAAGTGACGAAAGCCGCAAGTCAAGTAACGTTTTGGCTAAAAATCAGGCTTTGTTCGACGGTTCGCGCGTGAAAGCAGATTCTGCTGTTGCTAATCGTCTTGCTAATCTTAAAGATTCTGATTTTGTGCGATTGCCGGAAAGGGCAGAACGTCAGCGTTTGCAAAAGGAAGCTCTTGGCTTACCGGATTTGCCAACGACTACTATTGGATCTTTCCCGCAAACTAAGGATATTCGTAACGCTAGAGCTGCTCTTCGTAAGGGCGAGATTTCGCGCGAAGCTTACGACGAGTTTATGCGCAATCGCATTGCCAAGTGCATTGAGCATCAGGAGCAAATTGGCTTGGATGTGCTTGTTCACGGCGAGTTTGAGCGCAACGACATGGTTGAATATTTTGGCCAGCATTTGCGCGGCTTTAAATTTACGAAAAACGCTTGGGTGCAGTCTTATGGTACTCGCTGCGTGAAGCCTCCAATCGTGTGGTCGGATGTTTCTCGCGAGTCTGCGATTACTGTGGCTTGGAGCGCTTATGCCCAAAGCTGCACGAAGCATATTGTTAAGGGCATGCTTACAGGACCTGTGACGATTCTTAACTGGTCTTGGCCTCGCGAGGATATTACTCACGAGCAGCAGACTCAGCAGTTGGCTCTTGCTATTCGCGATGAAGTGTTGGATTTGGAGCGTGCGGGTATTCGTGTGATTCAGATTGATGAGGCTGCTTTGCGCGAAAAGTTGCCACTTCGCCGCTCTGATTGGCATAAGAAGTATTTGGATTGGGCGATTGCTGCTTTCCGCCTTGTTCATTCTGCAGTTGCTGCGACTACGCAAATTCACACGCATATGTGCTATTCGGAGTTTAATGACATTATTCGCGACATTGATGCTATGGATGCGGATGTGATTTCTTTTGAGGCTTCTCGTGGCGACTTGGTTGTGCTTGACGCTATTCACGACGCGCATTTTGAGACTGAGGCTGGTCCTGGCGTTTACGACATTCATTCTCCGCGCGTTCCTGGTAAGGCGGAGCTTGTGGAGCGTATTCACGAGATTTTGCGTAAGATGCCTGCTCAAAAGCTTTGGATTAACCCGGATTGCGGTCTTAAAACTCGAGGCGACGCTGAAACTTGGCCAAGCTTGGAGAATCTTGTCGCTGCTGCTAAAGAGGTCCGTGCGGAGCTTTCTAATAATCAGCAAAGCAACAAGCAAAGCGGAAATCTAAGCGGCAATGTAAGCAACAATCTAAATAGGGGGTGAGCTATGCCGTATAAACCAAAGTTTTCGCTGGAAGTTTTTCCACCTAAGCGCACATCTCCTATTGGTACGATTTACGATACTTTGGATGGCTTGAAGGGTCTTGACCCGGATTTTATTTCGGTTACTTACGGCACTGGAAAGCTGCAGGATCGTACTGCTACTGCGCGTATTGCTCATACGATTCGCTCCGAATATGGCATTGACGCAGTTGCTCATTTAACAGCTCGCTACCTTGATTATGATGCTGTTGATGAAGCTTTGGAAATGTTTGATAATGCTGGCGTTTCAGGCGTTTTGGCTTTGCGTGGCGACGTGATTGCAGGCCAGGAGGCGGCAGGCGTTTTTGAGCATGCCAGCGATTTGGTTTCCTATATTCGTTCAAAGCGCCCGGATTTGCCGATTTTGGGCGCTTGCTACCCGGAGAAGCATCCGGAGGCGGAAAGTTTGCAAGCGGATATTGATAATTTGAAGCGCAAGGTTGATGCGGGTGTTACGCATTTAATTTCGCAACTTTTTTACGATAATGAGGATTTTTTGCGCTTCCGTGATTTAGCTCGTGCCGCCGGCGTTAACGTGCCGATTGAAGCTGGCGTGATGCCTGTTGCGAACGCTTCGCAAGTTAAGCGCATGACGAGCTTGTGTGCGTCTCGAATTACTTCGCAAGTTTCCGCAATGATGGATCGTTGGGGGAGTAATGCTGATTGCTTGCGTGATGCTGGCAGTATTTTTGCTTCCCAGCAGATTAACGATTTAATTGCAGAAGGCGTGGATGGCATTCACTTGTATACGATGAATCATCCGGGTATTGCTCGAAGGATTTGGGCGAATGTGAAGCCGCTTTTTACGAAAATTGGGTAGGTGGCAGCGTTACACAAGTTTTTGCTTACTGGGGCGCGAGTTTTGGGGGATTTCTCTCCTCGCAAGTTCCCGTCCTTCGTCGCTTTGGCTGTTAAAGGTTTTACTGTCTGCTTTGTTCTTAAAAGAATGTTGCTTCCTCAGTCCTCTTTTATTGCTCGTAAAGAAATCCCCCCAAACTCTGCATGCTAGTTCGTTAATAACCGTGCCTTATCACAGAGATTTTTCGATTTTTCTTCTTCGCTCGACGAATCAGCAGCCTGCGGCTCTGACGTTCGCCTCGTTCAGTGCGAAAAATCTCAAATCTCTACCACGTGAATATCCACACGACCGAGTGGTAGTGAGTATTGAAATTTAACATAGAGTGTGTAATGTATACAAATACGCAAAAATGTATAAATGCATAAAATAATTGCGTTTTATACTAAACATGTGTTTAGAATCACCATTAAAACTGTAATCTAGCTTACATTTGTTATGAAAGTTTTCGCCCCAAAAATCTGCTAAAAATGTTGGAATAAAGCCTCTGGGGGGGGGGCTTCATAGGCTATACATTATAACAAATACGTTGCAAAATATTCGTATATTCGGTATTATTGAATGTAAATCTCAATAAAAGAGATTGCGCTTTTGAGAGCTGAGCAGAAGTTTCATATGTATTTGACCGTAGTTCGATCAGCGTTTGATTACTGCACAAAGCTCTTCACTAATAAATTCATAAAGACTTGTTCAGAGAGAATCTGGTATTCAAGGAGATACACAATGGCTAATTCAAATTCCGGAAGGCATGCACGCAAGGTTACATTGGATGCTGCAGTAAGTAATGCGATTGCTAAGGCTGTGGATGCACGCAAGGTGGCAGCATTTACGGTTGGAGCCGCTGGCGTGTTGGCTGGTGCGGCGTTCGCTTTTGGAGCAACTCCGGCAATGGCGGCGGAGAATGGTGCTGCGGCTGGTGCGGCTTCGGTTCCTGTTGAGGCTGGTAAGAAGCCTGGTGTTGAGGCTGAGAATAAGGATGCTGCTAAGTCTGATAAAGCTAAGGAAGAGGTTAAGAAGAATCAGACTGATGTTAATAAAGATTCTGAGCAAAAGTCTGAAGAAAAGAAGCAGCCTGAAGAGAAACCTGGCAAGACTAATCTTGAAAAGAAACTGGCTAACAAAACGAAAACTTCTACGCAGTCTGTAGTAAAGGTTGACGGTGAGGCTGGTGTTACTGAGACTGAACAGAAGACTGCGAGTGTTGAGTCTGTAGATAAGAAGGTTACAGATAGCACTACTGCTACTGATAAGACTGATGTAGCTAGTAGCACCCCTGCAAAAACTACTGTAAGGAAGCGTACAAAGCGTGCGGCGGTTGCTGAAAATCAGCAAACTGAGGCTACTGAGTCCGTAAATCAGGATCGCGCTTCTAATAATAATGCAGCAAACCAAGATCCTAGTAAAATTAATCCTGATACATCGGATTCCACTAATACCAAGATTGAAATTAACGAGAATAACGCTGACACTGTACCAAATGCGTATGCTTGGGGAAGCTCAGACAACACGTATAGCTTAGATGGTGAAAAGCATACTGTTACTTTCCACTTTGCAAAGCCAAAAGATGGCAGCAAGATTACCAGTATTGCTATTTTCCCTGCTAAGACAAATGGTTTCAATAATGAAAAAAGTGAGAGAGGTATTGATTTTTACTCGAAAAATTTAGGCAAGCATCAATCCTATTCTGGCGAATATATATTTACTGCTAATTCCGACGGATCTGCAACTCTTACGATGAACACTCTTTTTAGGGATGGTAACCTTAATGGCGGTGCTGAGAAGTATGTAGGCAGTCGTTCTATTTTCGTGTATGTAACTAAAGATGGTAGTAGTACAGAAACTATTGCATATAAAACGAATGTATTCCGTGCTGTAACGCTTGTTCCGCCAAAAACTTCTGGATCAGTGGTGCTGAAATATAATCAGCCTCTTACGGCAGAAAAGGTTCAAGCAGCAATTACTGAAGCTGGCAATATTGAGACAGCGCGTAGTGATAAGAAGTCTGTAAATGATCAGCTTTCTGGAACGTTTACGCAAAATATTAACGTAAGGTCTGCGGATGCTTACGACAAGAATACGTTTGATGCTATTAATGCTAAAAAAGCTGGCGATGATAATACTTACGTAGTTGGCGCGAAGACGCTTAACGCCTATATGGTTACGGATTTGGGCTTTAAGTCTGAGGCTATTCCGCTTACCGTTGCGCGCTACGATGATCGCATTGACAAGCCGATTGTGGAAGATCCGACTAATCTTTCGGCTGAAGTTAAGGAAGAAATTAAGACGAAGCTTGCCAAGATTAATGGCGTTACAGCAGATAAGATTTCGTTTGATGGAGATAATGCTGTAATCCATTTTGACGGCGTGGATGAAAAAGATGCTCCTAAGATTGCTCTGCGTGACCTTGTGTTGAAGAAGTTTACCGAAGATCAGATTAAGGTTCCTGCAGAAAGTACCGCAACTGTTATCTACAATCCACTCGCTTACTCTGATGCTGAGATTAAGAGCATTAAACAGTCGATTTTGGATGCCAACAAAGATAATAAGGAACTTGGTCTTACCAGTGTAGATCAGATTACGCTTTCGTATCTTACTGGCAATCTTACTGCATCTGGTACTGGCAATCAGGGCATCTCAAATGGTAGGCAAGAGAACAAGATTACTGTTAAGATTAAAACCGATAAAGCGGTTGCTGAGTTTACGTCTGATGTGACGAAGAGCAAGCTAACGAAGCTTGTGAATATTCGCGAGGATTACGACGTTTCGTGGAAGAATAATAAAATTGACGGCCGTGACAGTGATGAGGGTCTTTCTTGGAGCGAAGACCACAAGACTATCATTTACCGCTACGACCCAACTAAGGCTGTCGCGTTTAAGTCTAGCGACATTACCAAGTTGCTCACAGCTACACCGAAGGCTGGCAAAGCAGGTTTGCGTGTGCTTAAGGGTGACGAGCATATCGACCATGAAGGTGAGACTGGAAAAGAAAAGAAGTCGCACGTTTATTACGTGATTGATAGTAATGGCGAGCCAACAGGCGCGCTTACGCTTGGCATTATGAACAGCGGTTATTGGACTGGTGATCCTCAGATTACAGGTACCGAAAAGAATATGGGTGATGTGCTCGCAAAGACTGGCACATATAAGTGGGATGACGAGGCTAAACCTGTAGAACTTGCGTCTAAGGACGGCAAGATCTACAGAGCGCGTCTGTTTGTTGCTCCGTATGGCATGGAGTCCTATCAGTATGTGTACACGCATCCAGATGGAAAGAACCCAAACAACACCACGAAGGCAATTAACGTTATCTTTGTGCCGCAGACGAATCATAAGACAAGTGATTTGAAGAAGTCGGTTGAGGATCACAAGACTACCCATGTTGAGGGTAAGGAAGTTCCTACTGATTCTGCATACTACAACGCTTCGGACAAGGTAAAGAGCGACTATGATGATGCGTTGAAGGTTGCTAAACAAACGCTTGAAAAAGTTGGTAACACAGCTGATGCTGATTTAACCGAAGCGCTTAAGGCTGAGGTTGATAACGCAACCATTAAGCTGGAAAAAGCTCGCAAAGCTCTTGATGGTGACGCTACCAAGAAAGAGGAGCTTAAGAAATCCATCGATGAGAACGGTAAAGCTGCAGAAGGTCAGCAAGCTGCTACAGGCACGCAAGCAACAAACCAGTTCAAGAATGTGAGCGATCCTGACTTTAAGAAGTCAGATGGTTCTGCCGACACCGACAGGAACGAAGCTGCTAAGAAAGCAAAGACAGCTTACGATGAAGCACTTCAAGCTGCTGAAGCTGCAAGGGACAACAACAACGCCACGCAAAAAGACGTTGACGCTGCTAAGGCAAAGCTTGATGCTGCGCGTAAGGAGCTTGATAAGTACAGCACCAACAAGGATGAGTTGAATAATGCAATCGCTCAGCATGGTAAGGTAAAGACTGGTGATACGTCTAAGCAAGGCGAGGAGAAGCTCAAGACCGCTGACCCAGCATATCAAAACGCAACTGAAAAAGAGCGTACAGCTTATGATAACGCTGTAAAGAAGGCAAACGATCTTTCTAAGGATCCAAGTGCTTCTCAAAAGGACGTTAATGCAGCTATTGATGAGCTTCAAAAAGCCAAAGCAGCTCTTGACGCTAAAGCAACCGATAAGTCGCAGCTTATAACTGCCGAAAAGCTCACCTTTGATAATCCTAATAATGATGCAAGCAAGCAGAGTACCTTCTACAAGAATGCCGCTGCGAAGAAAGACACCGACCCTGCTGCTAAAACTGCTGTTGAAAACTATGACACTGCGTTAGCTAAGGCTCGTGAGGTTCTTAAGAAAGATAATGCAACTCAAAAAGAAGTTAATGATGCTAAAGATGCATTAACTAAGGCCGAAAACGCTCTGCATGAGAATTATAAGTCCGATGCTAACGATCTTACGAAAGCTCTTGCAGACAACTTTAGCGGATATCTGATGCCAGCCTACTTCAACGCTTTCGATAAGGCGCAAGCTGGAGACACTGATGCTAAGAAAGCATTCAAAGATTACAACGATGCTTATCAAAAAGCTAAGGCTCTGAAGGAAAAGTTTGCTAAAACTAATCCAGCTGAGCAGCCAACTGCTACAGACATCGCCGATGCAAAGAAAGCTCTTGAAGATGCTCGTAAAGTCATCGACAAGTATGCAACTAATACCAGCAGGCTTTCGGCAGCTGTGTTTAATGACCTTGCTATAAAGCTCAGCCCTGCGTATAAGAATGTATCTGAAGCTGATGCAAGCGCGGATGCAAAGGCTGCTAAGAAGAAGTATGACGATGCCGTAAAGAAGCTACAACAGGCGCTTGAGAAAAAGATGCCTAAGGATCAAGCAGATGGTAATGATATTCCTGATACAAATACTCCTGATAAGGATGGCAACCCTGACAGCGGAGACTACCTGAAGAATATTCAGGCACACGCACAAGGCGAGCCTCTGGATAGGGATGTTGACGCTATCCTTAAGGAAATGAACGCTGCAGCTGCTGAGTTGAATAAGTTTGCAACCAAGACTGACGCGCTGCTTAAGTCTGTTAACGAGGATGATGCAACCAAGCAGACTCCTGCGTATAAGAATGCTTCTGTGCCTGATTTCAAGAATGATGATGGCACTGAGAATGCAACTAAGAAAGAAGCAGCTAAAAAGGCTGTAGACGATTATGGCAAAGCTCTTAATGAAGCTAAGGAATTGCTCAAGAATCCTGCTGCAACTCAGAAGGAAGTCAATGATGCGTTGAAGAAGCTTGATGAAGCACGCAAGGCTCTCGACGCTTACAACACCGACACCGCCAAGCTTGTGGAAAGCGTAAAGAAGCACGGCTCTACAGAGGGCCCTGCAGCTACAGAAGGAACGCAAACTTCTGATGCGTATCGCAATGCGTCTGATCCTCACTTCATGAAGGCGGATGCAACTGACCCAACTAAGTTAGTTGAAGATACCGAGAGGAACAACGCTGCTAAGGAAGCCAAGAAGGCGTATGATGAAGCTTTGACAAAAGCTCAGGAGCTTTTGAAGAAGCATGACAGCGCTGACACGCCGCAAGACGCAAAGCCAACTCAAAAAGACATCAACGCCGCACTTAAGGCTCTCGACGATGCTCGTACTGAGATTGAGAAGTATAAGACTGTTACTACTGATCTTGAGACAGAAACTAAGAAGTCTACTCCAGAGCATGCTGCTGTTACTGAAGACGACTTCGAGAATACGCCTGAGTTCCAGAATGCTGATGCTAAGAAGAAGGATGGCGCTGACGGTAAGAAGGTAGACAATGATGATGTGAAAGCGTACAAGGATGCTTTGGCAAAGGCACGCAAGTTGGCGCAAGATAACACATCCAATACGCTCAGCGATCATCCAACTCAGAAACAGATTGATGATGCTCTTGAGGCCTTGAAGCAAGCTAAGCAAGCTATTACCGACGGCTATAAGACAAACGTTGATAAGCTTAAGCAAGCTAAGGAATACGCAGAAGATGTATTCAAGAAGACTCCTGAATACAAGAATGCTGAAGCAATCAAGGCTGACGCTAACAACGCAAAGCATGATCAGGCTGGAAAGGACTTGGGCGATGCTACTAAGCAAACTGGTTTTGAAGGTCAGATTGCTAAGATTGCTGAAAAGCTTAAGGATACTAGCAAGCTTACTCAGCGTGAGGTTGATGCGTTAGTAAAGCAGCTCAATATTGCTCAGAAGAAGATTGCTGACAGCTACAAGACCAACGTTGACAAGCTTAATAACGAGGTCGGTGATAAGGATCAAGACGGCAAGCCTGTAACTCCTAAGTTTGAAGAGTCGATTCCGTACAAGAACGCTCTTGAAAAGAAGAACGCTGGCGACGCTGATGCGACTGCAAAGCTGGAAGCTTACAACGAAAAGCTCAAGGCTGCGCAGGAACTCATCAACAAGGTGAATAATCCTGATCCAAATGTTGAAGCTGATAAACAGCCAACTCAAAAAGAAGTTGATGATGCTCTTAAGGCTTTGCAAGATGCTAAAAAGGCAATCGACGACAGCTTCGGTACTAAGATTGACGATTTGAAGACTGAAGCTGCGAAGTCTACTGCCGATACGACAGATCCTACTGCTAAGCCAACTGCTGGGTCATTTGAGAGTACTACTGAGTATCAGAATGCGCTTGCTAAGAAGACTGATGACGGCAAGGATAATGCTGACGTTACTGCTTATAAAGAAGCGTTGAAGAAAGCTAGGACTTTGCTTGAAAAGTTTGGTGATGACGGTAAACCAAAGCCTGGTGCTAAGGATGTTCCAACTCAGCAAGAAGTTGACGAGGCTCTTAATAATCTGAAGGAAATTAAGGATAAGATTACTAAGAACTACGTCACTAGCCCGCACGACTTGCAAGAAGAAGTTGATAAGTCTAAGGACGGCAAGGACGACACCAGCACCGACGTGTTCGAGAACACTCCAGAGTTCAAGAACGCGACTGCGAAGGGTGATGAAGCTGCCAAGAAGGCACTAGATGCCTACACCGAAAAGCTCAAGGCTGCCAGGAAGCTTCTTGATGCCTTTGATCGCACTACTGGCAAGCCAAAGGGTAAGCTTCCAGACGGCATGGATAAGGCTCCAACCCAGCAGGAACTTGACGCTGCTTTGAAGGATCTTCAGGATGCCAAGAAGAAGATTACTGACGGCTACAAGACTAATAAGTCTGATTTGAACACTGAAGCTGGCAAGGATTCTGACTTCACTAAGACACCTGAGTACGTAAATGCTCAAGCTAAGGGTGATGACGCGTCTAAGCAGGCTCTTGAGGATTACAAGAAGGCTCTTGAGGATGCGAATAAGGTTCTCGGCGATAAGAATGCAACCCAGGCTCAGGTTGATGATGCTTTGAAGAAGCTTCAGGATGCTAAGTCTAAGCTTTCTGATGGTTATAAGACTGATAAGACTGATCTGACTGCTGAAGCTGGTAAGGATTCTGATTTCACTAAGACGCCTGAGTATCAGAATGCTCAAGCTAAGGGTGATAACGCGTCTAAGCAAGCTCTTGACGCCTACAAGAAGGCGCTCGAAGACGCTAACAAGGTTCTCGACGATAAGAATGCAACGCAGGCTCAGGTAGACGAGGCTTTGAAGAAGCTCCAGAATGCTAAGAAGAAGCTTACTGATTCTAATAAGACTGATAAGTCTAAGCTTCAGACTGAGGCGGATGCTGATGCTAAGTTCCGTGATTCTGTATTCTTTATGATTGGAATGACTGAGGATATTGACGCGTATAACAAGGCTTTGGCTGAGGCTAACAGTGTGCTTGCAGATCCTAACGCTACTCAGGCTCAGGTTGATGAGGCTTTGAGGAAGCTTCAGGCTGCTAAGGATAAGATTAATCACCCGTTTGGTATTGATAGTGGTGTTGGAAGCGGCTCTGGTTCTGGTGTTGGTTCTGGTTCTGCTGCTGGTTTTGAGACTACTGATTCTCAGAGTGCTTCGGTTGATAAGACTGCTTTGAGAGTTGAGGTTAACAATGCTGAAGCGGATTCTTCTGCTGCGTCTAAGGCGAATACTGCTGCTGCTAGAGCTTATGTGAGTGCTTTGGCTGAGGCTAAGCGTGTGCTTGCTGATAAGAATGCTACTCAGGCTCAGGTTGATGCCGCTTTGAGGAAGCTTAAGAACGCTAAGGCTGCGTGGCGTAATGCTTCTGGTGCTTCCGGTAATGCTAGTGGTCTTGCTAAGACGGGTGCTGCAACTGGCTTGTTTGCAAGTCTTGCCGCAGTCTTCTCCGGACTTGGTGTTGCAGGCATAGCTTCTCGCCGCCGCAAGCACTCTAACGAGTAGTCTTGCGCCGTAATTAAGCAAATTCCCTCGCAGGTTATCTTCCGATAATCCGCGAGGGATTTTTGTACACCACCACAATGTAAAGTTGCGGTATGGAAAGTGCGAACAGAACAGATAGTACAACTACTGAAACCAACTGCAACGAAAGCAGCACAAACTCTTCCGCACTCACCTCAAGAAGCCTTATTAAAGCGGGCTTTGCTCGCCCGGATGCCGCACGTTGCGCAATGATGGCAATACGCAAAAACTGCAATAAAATATCGTTTGAAACACTACTAAGAAGCGCGCTTACAGTTGAAGATCCAGATTCTGCATTGCTTTCATTGCAAGATTTAAGTGAAGCATACCCCGAAATAATAAATAATATTTCAACTTCAAATTCGCAAATATCTGACTCATTAACAAGCCTAATGCAAGTATTAGGTGCGTCTAACGCGTTGGCAATGCTTATGCGCACAAGGCCTAATCTTATAAAAGCTGCAGCAAATGACCCGAATCATCTTTTTGCAATGACTAGGGAAGAACGCGTAAAAGACTTACTCGAAGCAATACAAGCTTACACTGCAACAGTTGTTTCTTCTGAAAGCAGCGATTCTAACACAATTTACTTAACATCACTCGGCTTTGCACAAGCAGTTTCTGCGCTTCGTGCGCGCTACCGTGAGCATGTTGCTGCAATTATGGCGGCTGATTTAGCGAGCGCTGACCCTGTTGAAGTGCAGCCAGATATTAGCCGTAAGCTTTCCGACGCTGCCGATGCTGTTTTAGAGGCAGCGTTGTCTATTTCGCGAGGACAGGTTACTGGTTCTTCCGCATGCAGATTTGCGATTATTGCTATGGGCAAGCTTGGAGCGCAAGAAATTAACTACGTTTCCGATATCGATTTGATTTATGTTGTGGAGCCTGCGGATTTAAGCAACAAGCAGAACCAGGATGCTGCTTTGCGCGTTGGTGTTTCTATGGCAATGGTTTTGCAAAAAGTATGCCAGTCGGTGGTTATGGGCTCTGTGGAGCCTCCGCTTTGGCAGATTGATACTGCGCTTCGCCCGGAAGGTAAGGATGGTCCTCTTGTTCGTAGGCTTGATTCTCATAGAGAATATTATGAAAAGTGGGCGAGTAGCTGGGAGTTTCAGGCGCTTTTGAAGTCGCGCCCTGCAGCAGGGGATACGGATCTTGGAAAAGCTTATCGCGATATGGTCGAGCCGTTTATTTGGAAGGCTTCTGGTCGTGAGCATTTTGTAGCTGACTGCCAGCATATGCGTCAGCGTGTGGAGTCGCTTATTCCGGCTTCTCAACGCGATTTGGATATGAAACTTGGTAAAGGCGGCTTGCGCGATGTTGAGTTTACTGTGCAAATGCTGCAGCTTGTGCACGGAAGTGAGGATGAGTCGCTTCGAGTAAGGGATACTATTTCCGCTTTGCAAGCGTTGGCTCAAGGTGGCTACGTCTCTAGGTCTCAGGCGGCGCTATTGGCAGAACACTACCGTTTTGAGCGTGTTCTTGAGCATCGTCAGCAAATGTGGAGTATGCATCGCACGCATTTGTTCCCAGATTTGGGTGCGCAAGGAAACGGCGGCTTGGATCGCGCGCGCACAATTTCTACAGAGCAGCTTAACAACAATGAGCAGATTTGCCGACTTGCTCGTGCTGTGCGGCTTCGTCCGGAAGAGTTAGTTGCGCGTTTTGATAAAGCTCGTCGTGAAATTCGGCACTTGCATAAGGATATTTACTACCGTCCGATGCTTCCTATTAACGCTCAAACGGATGCGGATCCTATTGTGCTTTCGCCGGAGGCTGCTCGCGCGCGCTTTGCTTCTATTGGTTTTGCGGATGCTCGCGCAGCACAGTTGCATGTTGAAGCGCTTACAGAGGGGCTTTCTAGGGCTGCTAAAATTCATAGAATTTTGCTTCCGGCAGTGTTGAAGTGGCTTGGCGACGGGCAGAATCCGGATATGGGTTTGCTTGCGTGGCGGCGTCTTGCGGAGCGTTTTGGCGGAAAAAATACGTATCTTGGTTTTTTGCGTGATTCTCCTTCCGCAGCTCAGCGTCTTTGCCACGTTTTGGCGGATTCGCGCTATCTTGGCGACGCTATGATGCAGTCTATGCAGTCTATTACTTGGCTTGGAGACGACGAAGCGTTATCTGCGCGCGATAGGGCAAGTCTTGACATGCAAACTAGTGCAATGGTTGCGCGTTATGCAAGTAATATTGCGGATTTTGCGCAGTCTTTGCGCGCTCTTCGCCGGCAGGAAATTGAGCGAGTAGCTTTAGCTTGGATGTGTGGTCTTATTGATGACGATACTTCTATGCTTGCAATGAGTGATGTGTTTGATGCTATTTTAGATGCGACTTTGCAATGGTCTATGCGTGAAGCTGTGTCAGTCATGAATTTGAATGCTCCTCAAGCTGAAATTGCTATTATTGCTTTAGGTCGCTACGGTGGTAGAGAAGTAAACTTCTGTTCTGATGCAGATATTATGGTAATTTACAAGCCGGTTGGTGAAGTTTGCGATTTAAATGCAGCTCACCGCTTTGCGCAAAAAACTGTAGATATTTTGCGTAATATTTTGCAAGGTCCTCTTACGCTTGAACCAAAAATCATGGTCGATTTGGATTTGCGTCCGGAAGGGAAAGACGGTCCGCTTGTTCGTTCGCTAGAATCTTGCGAAAATTATTATCGTCAGTGGTCTAGTACTTGGGAGCATCAAGCGTTGTTGCGAGCGCGTTTCGCTGCAGGTTCTAAGGAATTGGCGGATGCTTTGCTTGATGGCGTTGTGAACGAATTGCGCTACGCTGCAAATCCTCTTAGTGATTCTCAGCTTGCTGAAATTCGTAAGCTTAAAGCGCGCATGGAAGCGGAGCGTTTGCCTCGAGGTGTGAGTAGGGATAGGCATTTGAAGCTTGGTCGTGGCGGTTTAAGCGATGTTGAGTGGACTGTGCAATTGATGCAATTGCAATATGCTTCAAAGCATGAATCTTTACGAGTAGTTGGAACTATGCAAGCATTGAAAGCATTGCAATCTGAGCATTTTATAAGCGACGAGGATGCTGAAGTTTTAAGCCGCTGCTGGCATATGTGTTCTGCAGTGCGCAACGCAAACTTCTTGTGGTCTGGCTCAATGGCTCGCGCAGATATTATTCCAACTGACTCGTATTCTTTGGGCGGAATCGCAACTTACCTTGGCTATGAGCCGAATCAGGGCCGCGTTTTTGAAAACGATCTTTTAGCAACCATGCGTCAGTGCCGCGAAATCATGTCTCGTCTTTTCTACGCTCGCTAATCATTTCATCTTTAGTCACTTTACATTTATTGTTGCATTATTTGTTTTAAGTTATAATTACAAGACGGGAGGTGATTTTTAATGAAAAATGCAGTAATAAGTAATGATGTAAAAGAAAGAGCTAACTCTTCAGTTTTTTATGCTGATGCTTCTGCAACTATAAGACAAGCAGTCAGTAGTGAAAATTTAGAAGAAAATGACGAATTATTATCTACTGATTTTGCTGCAAAACTTATGCATAGTTATAAGCAGTCAGTTTCTGGTTTAGCACGCCCATATGCGGATGTTTTTGCTGAGTTAGAAAAGGGCTTGTAATGAGTTCTTTTAATATTCTTGTTACTCAAGATGCAGAAAATGATTTAAAAAATATAAGAGACTATATTGCATCTAATATCTCTAAGAAAACTTCCGTAAGAATTATTAATCTTATTAAATCTAGTATTGAAAGACTGTCTCTTTTCCCTCAGTTTGCGCCTGCAGTCAAGTATGAGCCTTGGAATTCACTTGGCGTGCGTCGTATAGTTGTAAAGAATTTTCTTGTTTATTACAGAGTTGTTTTAGAAGAAAATACAGTTTATATTTTGAAGGTTACTTATGGTAGGCGTAATCAACAAACTGTATTGGAACAAATAGATTTATTGGATTGAATGCTTATTAAATGTTGCATAATAAGTTATAGTTGTTCGCCACTCCATATATAAATTCGTCAACGCTAATCAGTAAAATTACGTAGGTCGCGTGTGGTTGCGACCGTCTTGCCAATTGACGGAAGGTGAGCGGTACTTATTATGACGAACGCAATTTCTAGTTCTTTGCATCAAACTTTTTCTCGCAGCACAATTGCAAATTCTCTAGCTGGCAAAAGTGTTGTTACATTAGATGATATTTCAACTGCGCAAATACGAATGCTCTTAGACAAAGCGCGATACATTGATTCGCACCGTAAAGAAGTGGCTCACACTTGCGATGGCAGAGTGTTGGCCACTCTTTTTTATGAGCCGAGCACGCGCACTCGCTTAAGCTTCGAAACAGCAATGCTGCGTTTAGGTGGAAAGGTAATCGGTTTTGCAGGTGCGCAACTTTCTAGTGCAAGCAAGGGTGAAACTGTAAACGATACTTTGAAAGTCGTGTCTAACTATGTTGATGTTGTTGCAATGCGTCACCCAAAGGAGGGTGCTGCTTTTGTTGCAACGCAAGCTGTGAGCACGCCTATTATTAACGCAGGTGACGGCGGCCACATGCACCCAACTCAAACTCTTGCAGACTTGGCAACTATTCTCGCGCGTTTTGGTCGCCTTAATAATCTCACTGTCGGTTTGTGCGGCGACTTAACTTATGGACGCACAGTTCACTCGCTTATTGAAACTTTGTGCCGCTTTGGAAACGTTCATTTTGTGCTGATTAGCCCGGATGAGCTTAAAACTCCGCAGTACGTAATCGACCGCATTAATGACACTCCTTCGTGCACTTACGAAGAAACTCGCGACTTGATGGAAGTTATTGGCAAGCTTGACGTGCTTTACATGACCCGCGTGCAAGAAGAGCGTTTTACGGATCGCGAGCAATACTTGCGACTTCGTGACACGTACATTTTGACTGAAGAAAAATTGCAAAAAGCAAAGTCGCATATGCCTGTGCTGCATCCGCTTCCTCGAATTAACGAGATTTCTGTTGACGTTGATGACGATCCTCGCGCAGCATATTTTGAGCAGGTTAAAAACGGTATGCTTATGCGTATGGCTTTGGAAAGTTCCGTTCTTGGAGACGAGCTTTGCGGCTACGAACCAACTGATTTTGTAAACGTGCCAGAAGACGAATTGCAAGCAGTTGACGCACACGGAATTTCATTAACGGATCCTCGCGTGCACGTAACAGACGTGAATGCGCCTGAAGATCTTACTTGCCCGAATCCTCGTTGCATAACAAACAGCGAACTAACTCTTAAACGTAAGTTCTACAAAGCTGATTCCGTAAGGCAAGAGTATCGTTGCATGTATTGCGACGAAGAAGCAGAAACTAAATAAAAAATTTAATAATATTATTATATAACTGTAAAAATTACGCAAAACCAGGAGTGAAATGAACGAATCAGGCACCTTAACTTTGCGCAATATCTCTGTGTGGGATACTGGCGAACGTATTGATCTTATTGTTGATGGCGTTCGTCAGGATGCCCTTATAGAGCAGAATGCGCGCGTTACTGGCGATATTGACGCAAGTGATTGGGTTGTTGCTCCTGGTTTTGCAGATCCGCATGTGCATTTTAGAGATCCAGGTCAAACAGCAAAAGAAACAATGATGACCGGCAGTGAGGCTGCTGCGGCTGGCGGTTATACGCAAGTTTTGATTATGCCAAATACTGTTCCAGCTCTTGACGGCGAGCCTTGGGAAGATGCTCCATTTGATGTAGATAATGTAGTCGACTATTTGCAGCGCTATGGCTGCATTTACGGCGTAAAATTGCCAGTTCGCTACGATTTGAGCGTGTGCGCATCATTGAATCGTAAAGGCTTAAAGCCAAGCAATATTGAGCTTTGGAAAAAGTATGTTGCTGGAATCGACGACGACGAAAAAACTTCTCCTATGAAAAAGCACCCGATTACTGCTATAAGCGACGACGGTGCTGCAGTGCCTGAACCGATTTTGCGAGATGTGTTAGCTATGGCAAAACAAACTGGTTTGCCATTCGTGGAGCATTGTGAGCATCATGATACGGGAGCTGTGAACGAGGGTCCGGTCGCAAAAATGCTTGGTGTTGGTGGAATTCCAGCTTCTACTGAGCTTGCAATTGTTCAGCGAGATATTGATGCTTCCCGCGAAACTGGCGTACATGTGCATTTCCAGCATGTGAGCACTGCTGCTGCGTTTGAAGCTATTCGTAAGGCAAAGAAAGAGGATTTGCCGATTACGTGCGAAACTGCGCCTCACTATCTAGCTTTGTGTGATGAGGATGTTTTGCGATATGGTGCTATGGCTAAGATGAATCCTCCTCTTCGTTCAAAAGCGGATCGTCAAGCAACGCTCGCTGCTATTGCGGATGGCACAATTGACATGATTGCAACAGATCACGCGCCTCACACTGCGGAAGAAAAGTCAGGAGATTTTGCAAGCACTCCTAACGGAATTATTGGGCTTGAGTGCGCGTATGGCGTGTGCCGCAAAGTTTTGGTTGATGCAGGATATACGGACGATAAGCATTTAATCGAATTAATGGCAGTAAATCCAATGCAATTGATGAGCAGAAGACCTACTGATATTGCGGCTTTGCTTAACGTTTCTTCGCGATGCGCAAACAAGCGAACGCTGCGTTTAAGTATTACTGAGCACCCTGAAAACGTTGATTTAGTGCTGATTAATATGCGCGAAAATTGGGCGGTTGACGCAAATTCGTTCCATTCAAAAGCTCGAAACACTCCTTTTGATGGATGGCAACTTACGGGCAGGCCTGTTGCGACGATTATTGGTTCAGAAATTGCTTTCTCGAGAATGTGATTGATTAAATATAAATTTGGAATGGTAGTAAATTATGGACGAACTTATTGAAGCGATTGCAACCAAGCAAAATCCTAGCGTAGTGGGCTTGGATCCTAAGCCTGGAATTGTTCCTGCCGAAATTATTAGCTCTCTTGCGGACGAAGTTTTGCAAGAAGTAGAAGGCGAGGATGCGCTGCCAACGCTTTTAGCTACAGCTTATTTTGAGTTTAATCGTGCGATTATTGACGCGGTTTCGGATATTGTGCCGGCAGTAAAGCCGCAAATCGCTATGTACGAGGCGCTTGGTCCTGCAGGTATCGATACTTACGCAATGACCTGCGAATACGCAAAATCGCAAGGATTAGTTGTAATAGGTGACGCAAAGCGCGGAGATATTGGCTCTACAGCTGGTCAGTATGCGGCTCATTTAAGCGGTTTTGCTAATCTTTCTGCATATTTTGAAAACGACGCCACTAATAGCAACGCACTACCACAATCTCTTAAAAATCTTCTAAAAAGCTCTAAAAATCTTGACGTTTGGCATGAAGATTCGCTTACAGTAAACCCTTATATGGGTTCGGATGGAGTGAAGCCTTTTATCGATGAAGCATTAGCGCACGATAAAAGCATTTTTGTGCTGCTTCGCACTTCGAATCCTTCTAGCAAGGAGCTACAGGAGCTTATTTTGCAAGATGGCAAGCCAGTGTATGAGCATATGGCGGATTTGATTGAGAACTGGGGTGCTTCAAGCATTGGTAAGCACGGTTATTCAAGAGTTGGCGCAGTTGTAGGTGCCACGCATCCGCAGGAGGGCAAGCATTTGCGCGAGATTATGCCGCACACTTTCTTCCTTGTTCCAGGCTATGGCGCTCAAGGCGGTACAGCTCAAGATGTTGCTGGAATGTTTGATGCAAATTCTGAAGGTGCTATTGTAAATTCTTCGCGCGGTATTATTGGTGCTTGGAAAAAGTCTGAAGATTACGCTAAAAATCAAGGTCATATGTCTCTCGATGACATTCTTGATATTGTGCGTGATTCTGCAGCTGTTGCTGCGAAAAATATGCGTGACGACTTGCGTAATGCAGTGTATCGCTAGAATGTATAACTAAAATAAATATAACTAAAAATATAATTAAAATTAAAAATAAAACGCAACGGTACAAAACACATACAAGGGTAGGGGAAACCACATGAGTGATGGCATGTTTATTCCAACGCGAAAAGCCTCTGGAAACGCCATAATTACGTTACGTGAAGACGCTTTTGATTCTTCCGGCTCAAGTTCTGCAGACGAAAGCAATAATGCAAAATATTCACGCCTTTGGGGGCGCAGAGCTGTAGAAGTACTCAATAATGAGAAGCTAGACGAAGGCGTGTACCGTTTAACTTTGCGAGATTCTGAGATTGCTAAAAAAGCTGCTCCTGCGCAATTTGTGAACTTGTATTCCCCTGACCCAACTGCTATGCTTCCGCGTCCTTTTGGAGTTGCAAGCGTAGAAGGTGATACTTTTACTTTGATTTTTGCTGTGATTGGCAAAGGCACTGCTAAGTTTGCTGAGCTTAAGCCAGGAGATAGCATTGACGCTCTTGGTCCTTTAGGGCTTGGCTTTAATATTTCCAAACCTGCACATTATGTGTTGGTTAGTGGCGGCTTGGGCGTGCCACCTATTTTGTGTGCTGCTCAAGCGCTTTCAAAGCGTGAAGATTCTAGCGTAACGGCAGTGCTTGGCTACCGTAACAAACGTTTTGCAGATGATTTAACGAAAGAATATATTTCAGACGTACACAGTATTACAAATGCTGAAGGAACTGTTATTACACTTCTTGACGAACTTGAAAAAGTTAAGCATTTTGATTTCGACGACGATTTACCAACGGTTATTTTGTCTTGTGGTCCTTTGCCTATGATGAAAGCTGTAGCTCACTGGGCACATGAAAGAAATATTGAGTGTCAGCTCAGTTTAGAAGCGCGTATGGGATGCGGATACGGAACTTGCGTTGCTTGCGTTGTTGACACTTTGGAAGGCAGGCTGAAAGTTTGCAACGACGGTCCTGTTTTTGATGCGAATCGTTTGGGTTGGGAGTAAAAAATATGAGTGCTGTAAATAATGCCGAAAATAATTCTGTAAATAACGCAAATTCTGCAACAAATTGTGCAACAAGTTCCGCAAAAAATTCCGCTGAAACTTTTGGCTTTGACACTAGCCACATTTGGAAGCATCCAACTCAAGTTGCAGGCGTTAAGTGGAAAAACATGGTTGGAACTGCTTCTGGAACTTTCCAGCTTGCAGCTTGCCGACGCTTTTATGACGTAAGCCAACTCGGCGCAATTTGCACAAAAGGTGTTTCCCCTGTTCCGTGGGAAGGAAATCCTTCTCCGCGCACTGCAGAGTCTCCTTCTGGAATGGTAAACGCCGTTGGATTGCAAAATCCTGGTGTCGACCATTATTTAGTAGACGAGTTGCCGAAACTAAAATCCATGGGAGCACTTGTTATTACTAATGTTGCAGGTCACAGTGACGACGATTATGCGCAAGTTGTTGAAAAGCTTGCAGATTCTGCGGCCGACATGCTTGAAATTAATGTAAGCTGCCCAAACGTGACTCACGGCGGAATGAGCGTTGGCACTGATCCGGTTGCATTGCACCGCTTAATTAAGCGTCTTCGCGCAATGACAAGCAAGCCAATGATTGTAAAAATGACGCCAAATGTGACGGATATCGTTTCGATTTGCAAAGCTGCAGTTGATGCTGGAGCGGATGCTTTAAGCATGATTAACACGCTAGTTGGTTTGCGAATTGATATTCGAACAGGCGAGCCTATTATTGCAAATCGCACGGGCGGTGTTTCCGGTCCTGCTATTTTCCCGATTGGACTTGGGTTTGTGTGGCGAGTGCGTCAAGCTATGCCAGATATTCCAATTATTGGCATTGGTGGCATTGATTCTGGCGAAAAAGCTTTGGAATACTTGTATGCTGGCGCGAATGCTGTAGAAGTTGGTGCTGCTGCTTTGGTGGATCCTACTGCTCCTATTCGCATTGCTCGCGAGCTTGACGATTTGCTTGATTCTCGTCCAAAGCTTGCGTCTTTACTCGCTGAAGGCAAAACTTGGCGCTGAAATTAAGTATTTAAAAAGTATTTAGAAAGTATTTAAAATCATTTTAAGAAAGAGAGCTAATTATGGCAGAATTAGACGAACGTTTTACAAAGTTTTTGCTTGATTCAGGTGCGCTTAAATTTGGTGACTTTACGCTGAAATCTGGTCGTCAATCACCTTATTTTATTAACGCTGGTGCTTTTGACGACGGCATGAAAATCGCAAATCTAGGCGCATACTACGCTGAGCGCGTTGTTGCAGCAATCGAAGATGGCAAACTTCCGCAAGATATCGACACTGTTTTCGGACCTGCTTATAAGGGCATTCCGCTGGCAGTTTCTACGGCAATGGCTTTGACGAATAATCATAATATGCCTGTTGGTTTTACTTTCGATCGCAAAGAGCGAAAGGATCATGGCGACGGCGGAATTATGGTTGGAAAACCGTTAAAAGACGGCATGAAAGTTCTGTTAGTTGACGATGTGATGACTGCTGGAACTGCAGTTCGCGAAACTTTGCCAAAGCTTAAAGCGGAAGCAAATGTGCAAGTTGTTGGCTTGATTTTGGCAGTAGACAGAATGGAACGCACGAAAGACAGCGAGCTTTCTGCAGTAAAAGCAGTAGAGCAGGAGTTTGGCTTCCCAGTTTTGCCAATTGCAAACGTGCGCGAAATTTTCGCTGCAGCAAAGCGTTTAGTTAATGCTGACGGTAAGCCAGTTATGGATGAGGAATTAGCTTCGCGTGCTGCAGATTACTTGCGTACGTATGGTGCGTAATTATCCTCTACAATTTCGGAACCAAACGGCCACAACGCAAGTTTTGCCATTTTGAAAGATTGTATGCCAAATGGAATGCCAACAATTGTGCAGCAGCAAATGAATCCTGAAACGATATAGCCTAATGCAAGCATTGGTCCAATGAAAAATACAATCCATAGTATGTTCCAAATTGTGCTAGTGCCGCCTTGGTAAATAACATGTTTTCCAAATGGCGTGAGCGTGAGCTTTGCCATTTTGAATGCTTGAATACCGAATGGTATGCCAATAACGGTTATGCAAAGGAGGAAACTTATAAATAACCAGCTTGCAGCAATGAAAAGACCGCCGAATATCAGCCACACAATATTGCCAAGAAGTTTCATAAAAGTAGTATATAAGTTTTTTAAGTTTTAATGAAGTATGATTTTTGATAAGTGATTTATTGTAAGCGGGTTGTAAAATAATGCGTTGCAATAGATGCATTTGTTTAAAGGAAGAATATGTTCTGCACGCAATGTGGTAATAAAAATGATGATAATAGCAAGTTTTGCAATACTTGCGGAGCGCTTTTAGAAGTTACGTCAACAGTCGAGCCGTCAATCCAAAGTCAACAATACGAATTGCCTACTAACGAAGCGCCTACTACTGTATTTCCTGCGCAGGAAGCTTTATCGGATAATCTAAACGTTTTAGGTTCTCCTATTATGGGTTCTTCGAGTGAACAGCCTTCTATGAATAATTCACCTTACGTACAAGGCGAAGCTCCGGCTAATTATTCTCATTCAGAGGATGATAAGCGCAAGAGGAAAGTAATTATTACTTTAATAACCGCTATTATTGCTTGTGTTTTGGTTATAGGTGCTGGTGCATGGTGGTATGTAAATAGTGCGCGAACAGCTCAATCAAATAATAAAACTGAATTACAATCATCAAAATCAAAGAATAATAAATCTAAGCAGCATGTTCTAACCAATGATGATTTAGATTCAGACGATGAAGATAGTGATACTAGCAGCGATAAGGATAACGCTATTGGTGCGAGTGAAAAGCTCAATACCAAAAAAATCAATAAATTAGTAAGCAATTTTGCTTCAAATAATAGCGTATCTGTAGCGATTTCTGGCAAGAAGGGCATATTGTATGAGTCTTCTAATTCTCGTAAAACATTCCCTGCTGTAGGTTTTTATTTCCCTGTTGTTCTTTATACTAAGGATAATCCACAGCATGATTATGAAGATAAGTGTGAAGATGTTATTAAGGCAATGAGTAATGACTCCGCTAATGAGCTTTTAGATGATCAAGGTGGCATAGACGGATTAGATCAATGGCTGTCAGATAATGGCTATGCAAATACATCTTTTACTCGCAAATATGGTGATGTTGATGCATCGAACGATGGTCACGAAAATCTTACTTCTTCTCATGATGCTGCGATGATGCTTTCAAAAGCTATGCAAAATTCGACTATTGCCAATGCGACGGGTTACGATATTTCTGCTGATGGCGTGAACGTTCCAGACGGCATAGAGGTTATGGCTCATCGTGGTCAAGGAATTAAGAATGTTTATAACTATTTCTTGATTCTTAAGAAGGGCAAGAATAGGATCGGAGTGTCTGTTTTAACAAAAAGTGCAGATAAAGATGACGTTGCTGAATTTGTTTCAAAACTGTTGAATTTGTTGAAAAATAATCTCTAAATATATTAAGTTGACGCTTTGTGGCATAATAAGCAAGGTTTATTTCTTAGCTGCTTAATTTGCAGCCTATTAGCGAAAGAAACGGGTAACTCGTGGCACAGACTACCAATGATATTAAGAATGGATCGGTTTTGAACCTTGATGGTCAGCTTTGGACCGTCGTTAAGTTCCAGCACGTGAAGCCAGGCAAGGGTCCTGCTTTTGTGCGTACCACCATTAAGAACGTGCTCTCGGGCAAGATTGTCGACAAGACTTTTAATGCCGGCATGAAGATGGAGTTCGAGACCGTTGATAACCGCACGTTGCAATATTCATACGAAGATGGCGACAACTTCGTCTTTATGGATATGACCACTTACGACCAGGTTTATATTCCTAAGGTTTTGGTTGGCGAGCAGAGCAAGTATTTGCTTGAAGGCACCGACTGCATCGTAAGCTTCCATGATGGCACTCCTTTGAGCGTTGAGCTTCCAGCTTCCGTGATTTTGACTATTACTCACACTGAGCCAGGCTTGCAAGGCAATCGTTCTAACGCTGGTACTAAGCCTGCAACTGTGGAAACCGGTGCTGAAATCCAGGTTCCACTCTTCGTGGGTGAAGGCGAAAAGGTGAAGGTCGACACTCGTGACGGCTCTTACCTTGGTCGTGAAAACTAAAGAATTAATTATCTAATTAAAATAATTAGTTATCTAATTAAATTAGCTATTTATTTCTCAATAATTTTTATAGAGTGACCCGGTGGCGATTATTCGTTGCTGGGTCGCGTAATTTTTGATACAACTTTATTAAGTAATTTTTATACGTTACACAGAAGGGCGTTACGATGGCACGTTCTACCGCTCGTAAAAGGGCTTTGAATACGCTGTATGAGGCGGATGAGAAGAATCAGCATATTCTTTCTTTGCTTGAGGAGCGAGTTAAGGAGCCTGGCGCTCAAACTCCGCTCCCAGAGTACGCTATTGAGATTGTTCGAGGCGTAGGAGAGCGACGTAACAGAATTGACAAGACGCTAAACCGCTATTCGACTGGCTGGAAAGTTGGCAGAATGGCTGTTATCGATCGCAATATTTTGCGCATTGCAGTTTGGGAAATGCTTCTTAATGATGAGATTCCAGATAAAGTTGCTATTGACGAGGCGATTGCGCTCGCAAAAATGTATAGCGACGACGAAGCTATTGCGTTTATTCACGGCTTACTAAGCGCGATTATGGCAGATAAAGACGCTTGCTTGGCAAAGTTTAATGGCGAATCTTCTCCTGAAGACGCTGCTACGGAAGAAGCTGCTGCTGAGTAATGTCTCATTTTGCATGTTTTGAGACCCTCGCGCAGAATGCTTACTGCGTTAGTGTCTCTAGTTGATAGTTTTGGGACACGCGTGCAGTAGTCGCTCGCGCGGATTACGCGCTCGCTTACGAAACTCGCGTTGGAAGTCCACCGGACTTCCAACCTGAGCGAGTTTCCGCTCCGAGTTGCTTTCGCGCGCGCGATGCTGCGCTCAAGCAGGTCGTCGCGCCGGCGCGTCGCCCGTCCGCCAACCTGAGTAGACTTACCACGAATATCCTAAAGCCATAAGGGGGTTAAGGTGGATTACAGCGACACCTTTGCCGGATTCGGCAGTGATGATGCAGTATTGGTGTTGGAGGATGGTCAGGTTTACGTTGGTAAGCCTTTTGGTGCGCAAGGTTCTACGCGCGCTGAGATTGTGTTCTCCACGGGCATGACTGGTTATCAAGAAACATTAACTGATCCAAGTTATGATCAACAAATCGTAGTTCAAACATTCCCACACATAGGTAATACGGGAATGAATCACGAAGATCCAGAATCTGCCCACATTTGGGTTGCTGGTTACGTAGTTAAGAAGCCAAGCCCAGTAGTTAGCAATTGGCGAGCTGAAGGTTCCTTGGAAGACGATTTACAAAAGCAAGGTATCGTTGGCATTAGTGGTATTGATACTCGAAAGCTGGTACGTCATTTACGCTCGGTAGGCGTTATGCGTGCCGGCATTTTTTCTAATAAGGCCCTGGTTGATCCGTCAACCGGGGCTTTTCGCACCGTCGCTTCTTTCGTTGACGAAATTAAGCAAACTCCTCAAATGCAGGGCTTGCGTTTAACGGATGAAGTCAGTACTAAAGAAACGTACACGATTGAGCCTTGCGGTGATTTTGAAGGAAAAGATCCACTTTACACTGTTGTAGCAGTCGACTTTGGTATTAAATCTATGACTCCTCACCGTTTGGCTGAGCGCGGCTGCCGCGTGCACGTTGTAAGCTCCTCAATAAGCTTCGAATCGCTGCAAGCGCTTAACGCAGACGGCGTATTCTTCTCGAATGGTCCTGGAGACCCTAGCCAAGCAAATCGCGAAGTTGAGCTTTTGCGCAAAGTTTTGGATGCAGGTTACCCGTTCTTTGGTATCTGCTTTGGAAACCAGTTACTTGGTCGCGCGCTCGGCTTTGGAACTTACAAGTTGAAGTTTGGTCACCGCGGTATTAATCAGCCTGTAAAAGACGTTACAACCGGAAAAGTGGAAGTTACGGCTCACAATCACGGCTTTGCTGTGGACGCACCTCTTGACGGTCCTGTGCAATCTCCTTACGAAAACGGACACTTTGGTCGCGTGCTAGTTTCGCATATTGACTTGAACGACAACGTTGTAGAAGGCTTGCAATGCCTTGATATTCCAGCGTTCTCGGTGCAATATCATCCGGAAGCTGCAGCAGGACCGCACGACGCTTCCTATCTATTTGACCGTTTTGTGCAATTGATGCGCGAAAACGCTCGAAAAAGCAAGTAATACTCGAAAAAGCAAGTAAGATTTTAAGATTTACGGAAAGAGAAGTTTACTATGCCAAAACGTACTGATATTAAGTCGGTTATGGTAATTGGTTCCGGTCCGATTGTTATTGGTCAGGCTGCAGAATTTGATTATTCCGGAACGCAGGCTTGCCGAGTTCTTCGCGAAGAAGGTATTCGCGTAATTTTGGTCAACTCTAACCCGGCTACTATTATGACCGACCCGGAGCTTGCGGACGCAACATATATTGAGCCAATTGACACTTCGATTTTGGAGCGAATTATTGCGAAGGAGCGTCCGGATGCGCTTCTTCCAACGCTTGGTGGTCAAACTGCGCTTAATGCTGCAATGGATTTGGGTCGTGCAGGAATCCTAGAAAAATATAACGTTGAGCTTATTGGTGCTTCTTTGGAAGCAATCGACCGCGGAGAAGACCGAGAGCTTTTCAAAAAAGTCGTTGAAAAAGCCGGAGCTGAGTCAGCAAAATCCTTTATTGCTCACTCAATCGAAGAAGTAGACAAAATTGTTGAAACTTTAGGATACCCGGTAGTAGTACGTCCAAGCTTCACAATGGGCGGCTTGGGCTCTGGTATTGCTCATAACGAAGAAGAGCTTCACCGCATTGCAGGAGCTGGCATTCACTATTCTCCAACAAACGAAGTGCTTATTGAAGAAGGCATTGAAGGCTGGAAAGAGTTTGAGCTTGAACTTATGCGCGACGCAAAAGATAACGTCGTAGTTGTTTGCCCAATCGAAAACGTCGATCCTGTAGGCGTGCACACTGGCGACTCGATTACAGTTGCTCCTTGCTTTACGCTTACAGACCGCGAGTATCAGAAGATGCGCGATATCGGTATTGCTATTATTCGAGGCGTTGGCGTCGATACTGGCGGTTGCAATATTCAGTTTGCAATCAACCCTCAAACTGGTCGCATTATCGTCATCGAAATGAACCCGCGCGTGTCCCGTTCTTCCGCGCTCGCATCTAAAGCAACCGGCTTCCCAATCGCAAAAATCGCAACGAAACTTGCTCTCGGCTACACTTTGGACGAAATTCAAAACGATATTACTCGTTCAACTCCTGCAAGCTTCGAGCCAACAATCGACTACGTTGTAACAAAGATTCCGCGTTTTGCTTTCGAAAAGTTCCCAGGAGCAGATACCACGCTTACAACTTCCATGAAGTCTGTCGGCGAAGCAATGGCTTTGGCTGGAAACTTCCAGGAATCCCTTGGAAAAGCAATGCGCTCAATCGACAAGCGTCACTCATGCTTTAGCTGGGATGGTGAGCGCCCGAGCAAGGAAGAAGTTAATAAGCTTCTTGAAGAAATGCATACTCCAACCGAGCATCGCTACTTGCAAATTCAGCGCGCGCTTTGGGGTGGGGCAACGCCGGAGCAGATTTTTGCAGCAACAAAAATCGACCCTTGGTTTGTAGAGCAGCTGGCTCAAATTAACGAGACTGCGCTCGCAGTTCGTGAAGCTGAAACCTTAACTCCTAAAGTTTTGAAGCGCGCTAAGCTCGCTGGTCTTTCGGACGTTCAAATTGCGCATTTGCGTAATCTTGGCGACGAAGGCGAAAACATGGTTCGTGAGCTTCGTTGGGCTTACGGTTTGCGCCCTGTTTACAAGACTGTTGACACTTGCGCAGCTGAGTTCGACGCAGCAACTCCGTACTACTATTCTTGCTACGCTGACGAAAGCGAGTTGAAGAAGCGTGATCGCGAAGCTGTGATTATCCTTGGTTCTGGTCCAAACAGAATCGGTCAGGGTATTGAGTTTGATTACACATGTGTTCACGCTGTTCAGGAATTGGGCAAGGATTACGACACCATTATGGTCAATTGCAATCCTGAAACAGTTTCTACAGATTACGACATGTCTGATCGCCTTTACTTTGAGCCTCTTACTTTCGAAGATGTGCTTGAAATTTACGAAGCAGAAAAGAAGCTTGGACCTGTTAAGGGCGTGATTGTGCAGCTTGGTGGTCAAACGCCACTTTCGCTTGCCGCTCGTCTTAAGGCTGCAGGAGTTCCAATTTTGGGAACGACTCCTGAGGCTATTGATTTGGCTGAAAACCGTGAGCTTTTCGGCGAAGTTCTTCGTCAAGAAGGCATGAACGCTCCTCGATACGGCACAGCGTTAAGTCTTGAGGAAGCAAAAGATGCAGCTCACGCAATTGGCTACCCAGTTCTTGTGCGCCCAAGCTACGTGCTCGGCGGTCGTGGCATGGAAATTGTATATGACGATGCTCAACTTGCAAAGTATGTTGATCGCGCATTGGATGAGGCTCGAGCAGACACGGTTGTTTCTGGCAGATTGCCTTCGCCACTTTTGATCGATAAGTTCCTTCAGGACGCTATTGAAATCGATGTTGACGCGCTTTACGACGGTAACGAGCTTTATATTGGCGGCATTATGGAGCATGTTGAGGAAGCTGGTGTGCACTCTGGTGACGCTGCTTGTACTCTTCCTCCAAGCACGCTTTCGGACGATCAAATTCGACGCCTTCGCGAGGGTACGCTTTCGATTGCTCGCGGCTGCTCAGTTCGCGGTCTTATCAATGTACAGTACGCTTTTATGGCAAACACTTTGTATGTAATTGAAGCAAATCCTCGAGCGTCTCGTACTGTTCCGTTTGCTTCTAAAGCTACTGGCGTTGCTCTTGCTAAAGCTGCTGCTCGAATTATGGCTGGTGAAACCATTGCACAGCAGCGCAAGCGTGGACTTCTTCTCCCGCAAGGCGATGGCGGAGATATTCACCCAGGTCAGCAGGTTGCTATTAAAGCTTCTGTGTTGCCGTTCAAGCGTTTCCGCACTCCTGTTGGTCGTACGGTTGATATTTTGCTTGGACCAGAAATGCGCTCTACTGGCGAAGTTATGGGTTTTGATCGCGACTTCCCTCACGCTTTTGCTAAGAGCCAGCTTGCAGCATACAAGGGCGGTTTGCCTACCAGCGGCAATGTGTTTGTGTCCGTAAGTGATGCAGATAAGCGACAACTTCCACTTCTTGCAGTGCGATTAGTGGAGCTTGGTTTTACGATTTGGGCTACTGAAGGTACAGCTTCTGTGCTTCGTCGTTATGGCATTGATTCTGTTATTGTCGATAAGCTTTCTAGTCAGGGCGACACGGCGAAGGATATGCCAAATAGTGAGAAAGCGAACGAAAGAATCGGTAAGAATGTTGTAGAGCTTATCGAAAATGGTAAGATTGACATGGTATTAAATACGCCGAATTCAAGGGGATCGCGCACTGATGGTTATGCCATTCGTGCGGCAGCTGTAGCAGCTGATCTTCCACAATTCACTACTATTACCGAATTTGCACCAGTATTAATGGCTATTGAAGCTGTTAAGAACAACGATTATCAGGTGATGAGTATACAAGAACATGCTCAGCAGCTGTTTGCAATTGAACAGGCAGAAAGTCAAGAAAGTCGGGCTTAATACATGACCGAGAGCATTCGTGATCAAGAAGTGCAGGCGCAACGATCCGATTTTGGTTTGCGTTTGAAGAACGCTATGGCAAAATATGGACCATTGTGTGTTGGAATCGATCCTCATCGCAAAATGCTGCTTAATTGGGGATACAACATGGATGCTCTTGGAGCTGAACTTTTTTCTATGCGAATGCTGCAAGCTATGAATGGTAGGGCAGCGGCAGTTAAATTCCAATCCAGCATGTTTGAGCGCTACGGTTCTAAGGGTTTCGCAGCACTTGAGCGTGTGCTGTATGCCGCTCGTCAAATGGATATTATTACTATCGTTGACTGCGGTCATGGAGGATTGTCTACTACTATTTCTGCGCTTGCAGACGCATATTTTAAGCCTGGAGCTCCGCTTCTTGCTGATGCTATTACTTTGCTTCCCTATTATGGCGCACGTTCTATGGGCGGCTTAATTAACGAAGCTCTTAATAACGGTCGCGGTGTTTTTATTGCGTCTCTAACTTCTAATCGCGAAGGCGCAAGTTTGCAAACTGCTATTAGGCAGAGCGGAACTTACCGCGGAACTACTGTAGCTCACGGAATTGCTCAAACAGCTCAAAGTTTTAACAATAAAACTAAAGGAATGGGTTCTGTTGGTTTAATTGTTGGAGCTACTATTGGCGACTGGATGAACGGTGGTGGAATTGACGTAACCAGTTTTACTGGTCCAATTCTTTCTCCTGGTTACGGGTGGCAAGGTGCAGAAGCTGACGATTTAAAGCGTGTTTTTGCTGGTACACATGGTAATGTATTGGTAACTGTTTCGCGTTCGATTGCGTCGCATGGTCCAAATATTGGTGAACTTTCGGCTGCAACTGAACGCATAGCATTGGATATTCGTCAGGCTCTTGTTGATTCAGGCGAATGTGTGTAAACGAGGGGTAAGCAAATGGGTGCCACGGATGAGGCTGCAGTTTCGCAGTCTAGACGTCGATTAATCGTATTAACGGGTCCTACTGCGGCTGGTAAAGGCACAGTAGAAGGCATACTTCGTGAGAAGCATCCTCATATTTGGCTATCTGTTTCTGCTACCACTCGTGCGCCTAGACCTGGTGAATTTAATGGTATTCACTATTGGTTCTTGGATGAAGAAGAATTTGAGCGTCGTAAGCGTAATGGCGAATTCTTGGAAACCGCGCTAGTTCATGGCATGGCTCATTATGGTACCCTTCTTCAGCCTGTTTTGGATCATCTTACGCAAGATATTCCTACTTTGCTGGAAATAGATTTGCAAGGAGCTAGGCGCGTAAAACAAGAGGCTGCTCGTCTTGGATTAGAAGTTGTGTACGTGTTCATTGCGCCTCCGAGCTTTGAAGAGCTTAAGCGTCGTCTTATTGGTCGTGGTACTGAAACTTCTGAGCAGCAAGCAAAACGTTTGGAAACTGCTAAAGTTGAGATTGCTGCAGCTAAAGAGTTCGATGTTGTTATTGTGAATGATAATGCTGAGCGTGCTGCAGATGAACTGTGGAATGTTATTGCAAGCGAATACGACTTATAGTTAAAACTTACGCAATATCCAATCGATAGCATATAATAAGCCTTTTGGAACTATTGTAGCACCATAGAATTTGGAGAATATTATGGCATTAGGCACTCAGCCAACACCTACTGGTCTTGCGAATCCACCGATTGATGATTTAATGCAACATGCGGATTCCCAGTATGCGCTTGCCTTATTTGCTGCAAAACGAGCACGTCAAATTAATGCTTATTTTACTCAGCTTAATGAAGGTTTGCTTCAAAATGTTGGCCCACTAGTTGAGTATCAAAATCAAGAAAAGCCTTTAGCTATTGCTTTCCGCGAAATTAATGCTGGATTGCTTGAAGAGACTCTTGGTGAGGACGACTTAAGCGAAGGTAATTAATAAGCCTTGCTAATAAACGTCTTTATGGGTATTCGCAGTCGCGTATCATCCGTGCTCAATAAAGCGGATGCACGGCTGCGTTTTTCGCTTTATTTAGCCTATATTTAGCCTTTATCGACTATGAACTTAAGGGGGAAATGTGGAAGAACGTAAATTAATTTCTGCAGAATCTGTAACTGAAGGTCATCCTGACAAGTTATGCGATCAAATTGCTGACGCTATATTGGACGATATGCTTCGTCAGGATTCTCATGCGCATGTTGCTGTAGAGGTTTGTGCTTCCGTTGGTCAGTTCGTGGTTTTTGGTGAAGTGCGTGGTGAAGTTTATAGCGATATTCCGGGAATTGTACGTCAAGTTGTTCGTAATGTTGGCTACACGAGCTCCACAATTGGTCTTGATGCTGATTCTTGTGGTGTTATGGTTTCTTTAACTGAGCAAAGTGCGGAAATCAATCAAGGTGTTGCTAGGTTGGATGCTTCTTGTGAGAGTGCATCTTCTCGTGAGGAGCGCTACGCTGCTCAAGGTGCAGGCGATCAAGGTGTTATGTTTGGTTACGCTAGCGACGAAACAGATACTTTAATGCCTTTGCCGATTTATCTTGCTCATCGTTTAGCTCAAAAGCTTGCTAAAGTTCGTAAAGATGGCACTGTTGCGCATTTGCGTCCGGATGGGAAAACTCAAGTAACGATTGAGTACGATTCCAAAGGCACGCCTAAACGTTTGGATACTGTGCTTATTTCTACTCAGCATGATCCAGAAGTTTCTAGAGACTGGTTACAAGATCAGCTTGTTGAGCATGTTGTTAAGCCTGTGTTGGACGAAGTTCTTGCTCAAAAAGTTGCGCACGATTCGTACCGTATGCTTGTAAACCCTACTGGTTCTTTTGTTTTGGGAGGCCCTGCTGCTGATTCGGGCTTAACTGGTCGAAAAATTATTGTTGACACTTATGGTGGTGCTGCTCATCATGGTGGTGGAGCTTTTTCCGGTAAGGATCCTAGTAAAGTTGACCGTTCTGCAGCTTATGCAGCTCGCTGGGTTGCAAAAAATATTGTGGCAGCTGGTTTAGCTCATAAGGCAGAAGTTCAAGTTGCTTATGCTATTGGTATTGCTGATCCTGTAAGCGTAAACGTAGAAACTTTCGGAACTGAAGCTGACGGTATTACGCGCGCAGATATTGCGCGTGCTGTGCGCGAAGTATTTGATTTGCGTCCGGCTGCGATTATTGACGAGCTTAACTTGCTTCAGCCAATTTATGCTCCAACTGCAGCTTATGGTCATTTTGGTCGTATGGATGTCAAATTCCCTTGGGAAGAAACGAATCGTATTGAGCAATTGAAAGATGCGCTAAAAAAGTAGTTTTATTGATAAATTTTGCTGTAAAATAACAGTAATTATGTGATGTAATTCAAGTAAAACTAAGGGTTATTTATGGCAGAGCAACCTTCGCTAGACGGCTTAGCGCGTAAAACAAGACGTAAGCGCAATGCTGTTTCTCTAGTGCCTGCTAATGAATGCCCTATTGCGCATGTGATGCTCGATGTTCAAGCTTCACATTTAGGTCGTACTTTTGATTACTTGATATCGCAAGATCAAGATGAATCTGCTCAGCCTGGGGCGTTTGTACGCGTTCGTTTTGGAGCCCAAAAACTCACTGGAGTTATTTGGTCTCGTTCTTCGCATACTGACACCCCTCATGCTGCTTTAAGATTTTTAGAACGAGTGTTTCCTTCAGATGTTTTGCTTTCTAAATCTTTGCGAGACGATATTGACGCCATAGCTAAAGCTTATGGTGGAACTAGCTCAAATATTTTGCGTCTTGCTGTGCCTCAACGCGTAGCTCGTGTTGAGCATGAGGAAGTTTTTGACAACATACGCTTGCAACGCAGAAAACAGTGGCGTGAAAATCTTAAGAAGCGTTTGCAAAACGATAACAATACAAACCCAGGTTACGCTACAACTTCTCGCATGATTTATGATTACGAAAATGCAAATATTTTATACAATGCATTAATCAAAAAATCTATTGACGCAAGTTTTAGTGAAAATAAAGCAGAAAATCAATTAGTCAAGCAAGCAGAAAATAATTCTTCTCAATCTTTTATTGTAGACGCTTTACCAGGTTCTTGCCGGCTTGCACAAGATTTAGCGTGGATGATTGTCACTGCTTTAAGCGCGTGTAAGCAGGCTGTTGTAGTTTTGCCGACGCTAAGAGAAGTCAATGATGTAATGCGCGCGCTAATGGTTTATGGCTTAAAGCCATATAAGCGCGTAAGTGAGAATCATCGTGGTTTTTCTGCTGGAAGTTTTGATGGCGATGTCGCTCGACTTTGTGCTGCGGATCCTCCAGCTGATAGGTATAGAGCTTGGCGCGCAATCGCGTCCGGAATAGTTCCTTGCGTTCTTGGTACTAGAGCTGCAATGTATGCTCCAGTTGAGGGAGATGCTTTATTTGCGATTGTTGAAGATTGCGCGTACCAATATGCTGATGGCATGATGCCGTATGCTCAAGCGCGTGGCGTTATGCGGCTTCGTGCGAAAAGGCATGGCGGCGTATTTGTGTCAATGTCGTATTCCAGAAGTGCGCTTAGTCAAAGTGAAGTAGACTGCTATATGTCAAATGCGCAAGATGCGCAAACTACTCAATCTGCGCAAAGTGTGCAAGGTGAGCAAGCTGTTCAAACTGCTGAGGCTGCTAAAACTGTTAAAACTGTTAAAGCTATTCAAGCTGCTAAAACAATAAGCGGATCTAGTATACCTGTAAGCGCGAGTAAACTTGCTCGCGAAAAGTTAGTTCCTTGGGTTCGTTGGCTTAATCGTGAAGCTTTACTAAAATTAGCTGACCCAAGCATTGGCGCTCGCATACCGCATAGCGCAGTAAGAGCTATTAACGATGCTCTTTCGGATGGTAAGCCTGTGCTGCTTTCTATTGCGCAAGATGGTGTGACGCAATCGGCTATATGCTCTTCGTGCAAACGTCAAGCGCGCTGTAGACGATGCACCGGGCCTCTCGATGTTGCAAATAGTCAGCAAACAGCACGTTGCTCATGGTGTGGTGCTAGTGCAATAAATTGGTCTTGTTCTAATTGTGGCAGTAGCAATATGCGAGTTATACGAGTTGGTGCTGCTGGCGTTGCGGAAGAATTATCTAAACTATTTCGTAACGTGCCTATTATTATTTCGTCACAACACCAACCGAACGGAATTATCCAGTGTATTGATGAAAAACCTGTAATTGTTGTTGCAACTCCTGGATGTGAGCCTCGCATACAAACGCAAGACGCAAATTGTAATGGAGAATATGGTGTTGTAGCAATACTTGATACGTGGGTAAGTTTGTACGCTTCAGGGCTTGATGCGCGAATAGATACGCTTAATTCGTGGATGAAAGCTTCTGCTTTATGTGCTCCTAGAGCGCGTGGAGGAAGTGTACTTCTTATTGGTGAAACGTATCCTGTTCTTGCGCGCGCGCTTACATTGTGGGATACGACTCAACTTTCTTGCAATGAGCTTTCAGAAAGAGCTCAAGCAATATTGCCGCCTTGCGTAACTGCAGCATGCGTATGGGGTGCTCGTGATGCGGTTATGCGTGCGATTGAAAATATTGGTGCAATGCAAGAAAATCTTGGGTGCGAAAGTAGTCAAGATGCTGATTTTTCAGCAATTTCTCCATTATTAGGAATTGTTCCAATGCATCCGCCTGTTACAGACAAATACCAGCATTTTGACGATATTTACGACCGTGTAAAAGCTGTAGTAAGAGTTCCGCTTTATTTAAGACAAGAATTAGTGAACCGATTGCACAAGGAAGTAGCTCGTCACGTAGCAACACGTGCTGCAGGAGAGTTGCGTTTTTGTGTTGATCCAAAAGATTTATTAGCGTACTAACTTACTAATAGGGGAGAGAAAAATGGTAAAAATATATCATTGCGCAGTTTTGGGAGATCCTATTTTGCATTCGCTGTCGCCTGTGCTTCACAACACGGCTTATAAGGCTTTGGGGCTTACGAATTGGCAATATAGTAAGGAAAAAGTAAGCGAAACGGATCTTCACGATTTTATTACGCATCTTGATGATTCTTGGAAAGGCTTAAGCCTTACTATGCCGCTTAAAAAAACCGTAATGAAACTCGGTACACCTTGCGACTACTGGTCGCGCACACTTAACGTGGCAAATACTGCAGTTTTTACTAGCAACCCAGCAGCCGCTTCGCAATCGCAAATAAAGCTATACAACACTGACGTAAGTGGCATATTAATAACATTTATGCAAGCATTACATGAGCGCATATGCGAAGTAAAAAAGGCTGTTATTATTGGCAGCGGCAACACTGCATCCTCTGCACTGGCAGCTTTAATTGAAATTGCGCAAGTGGCAAAGCTTGAGCAAGTGCAAGTTGTTGCTAGAACTGAAGATGACGGTAGTGTAAAAGGCGTTGAACGTTTTAATAATCTTATACAAAAGTATTGCGCTGATTTTCCAAATAAAATAAGCATAGGTCAAAATAATAAAAGCGAAGAAAATGACGCTATGTATGAGCCTGTGCAAGGTATTGAGTTCCCAACAATAAGCGAAGAAGTATTTTCAAAATTTGCAGACTATAGCGCAGAAAAATTGAGCGCAGAAAAATTGTCAGAATGTGATAAATCTCTCATTTTGAAATCTTTAAATTCACTAGAAGCTGTTCGTGCAATCGCAGAAGCAGACATAGTAGTAAGCACAGTTCCAGCGCATGTAGCAGATCCAATTGCGCTTGCGTTGAAAGCATACTGTCAAGATAGTGCGCATAATCAAACGAAATTAGGAACATTGCTTGACGTAGTTTACGATCCTCGCCCAAGCATGTTACTTAGTGTATGGCAACAATATGGTTGCGCTATTGGCGGAGAAGAAATGCTTTTGCAACAAGCTTTAGCACAAGTAAGTCTTATGACGATTGACTACAGGCAATCTAAAGAAAATTTTGAGGATTGTGCTGAGACTGGCGCTGAGGATTGTGCTGAGACTGGTTCTGAGCTTGGTTATAAACCTAGTGCTGACAAGGCTAGATATTACGATGACTTAAGTAGTCTCATGCGAAAAGCCTTACAGGAGGCATTATGAGCGATAATACGCAACATACTACGCAAAGTGATACGCAAAGTGATGTGCAACATACTACGCAACGTTCCGCGTCGACTAGCGTGCAACTAGCTGACGGATTTGAAGTTATGCTAATTACCGGCATGAGTGGAGCTGGGCGATCGCACGCTGCTAACGCGTTGGAAGATATGGGATGGTATGTTATCGATAATCTTCCGCCAAAACTGCTCATACCGCTAGTAGATATGATGACTTCATCCGGTTCTAAAGTGCATAAGCTTGCTGCTGTTATTGACGTGCGTTCTAGAGGATATTTCGACGACCTGTTTGCAGTTCTTGCGCATATTGATGACCTTGGTGTAAAAACGCGAATTCTGTTTCTAGATGCTTCAGATGCTGTGCTTATTAAGCGTTATGAGTCTGTGCGCAGACCGCATCCTTTGCAGTGCGGCGGCAGACTTATTGACGGTATTCTAGAAGAGCGAGAGCTGCTCAGTCATTTGAAAGATTGCGCAAATATTATTATCGATACTTCTGCACTTAGTATTCACCAACTTTCTACAAAGCTTTACGAAGGATTGCTTGGAAAAGGCTCTTCTACGGTTTCTGTGCATATTTTCAGTTTTGGATTTAAATACGGCATGCCAATGGACGCTGATTTTGTTGCCGATATGCGATTTTTGCCGAATCCTTTCTGGGTTCCTGGATTAAGGGAGCTTACAGGTAAGGATCAAGCTGTGCAAGATTACGTTTTATCGAATCCTGCGGCAATTGCATTTTTAGATTCTTATGAAAATGCGCTTCTTACAGCTATCGACGGATTCGCTAAAGAAGACAAGCATTACGTGACTATTGCTGTAGGATGTACTGGTGGTCAGCATCGTTCTGTTGCCGTAAGTATTGAGCTTGCTAGACGTTTGAGATTGCACGGTTTGCAAGTTACAGTATCTGCAAGAGAGCTGCAGAGAAGATCGTAGTAAGTGAAGAAGTAAAGTAGTGAAGAAGTAAAGTAGCGAAATGCGATTATGAAACTAATCAATTAAAATTAATTAAAAAATTAAATAAAATTGCGTAAATTATATAAAATATAAAAATCTTGTACTAAAAGCATGTAAAGCATGTGCAAAAATCGGTAAAATGTCCAACGTATTCTGTATCACAGAAAGCCGGGCATGTCGTGTGCCACAGCATCATGCAAGTACCCAACAGCACTCATATTTTAAGAAGAACAAAAGTAGGAGGTTGTCCCTTGGCTCTTCTTGACGACGTCAAAAATGAACTCGTTTCAAACAACAATGAGCTCCCGACTGTCATTATGGCTCAAGCTGCAGCAATGATGCGCTTTGCTGGCGGCTTAAGGCCAGTAAATAATCAGGCTGTTATTCGCGCTCAGTTAGATTCTCAGCGTGCAGCTCAGTGGCTTGTTGAGGTATTGAAAACTCATTTCCAGAGGGAAGCAACAATTGCTCAAGTTTCTCGTCAAACTCCTACGGGCACTGTAGTTCGCTATGACGTGGTAGTTGAGCGTGGTGCTGCAGCATTGGCTTTGCAATCTGGTCTTCTTGATCGACGTATGAGAATTGTTGCAGGTCTTGCACCTGAGATTGTTGGTGGAAGTATCGCCCAAATCAAAGCAGCTTGGCGTGGTGCTTTCTTGGCTCACGGTGCTATTTCGGATCCTGGCAAAGCTAGCTATTTGGAAGTTGTTTGCCCAACTCATGAGGCTGCAAATGCTTTGCAAACTATGGCAGCGCGACTTGGCATTAGCGCCAAGGCTCGTCAGGTTCGTAGCTCTGAGCGAGTGACGTTGCGCGATTCTGACGCAATTGAGCGAATGTTGATTTTGATTGGTGCTCCTCGTTCTGCTCGCGAATGGACCGGTAAGCGTTCGGACGGTGAAGCTCGCGGAAAAGCAAACCGTTTGGCTAATTTTGACGATGCGAATATGCGTCGTAGCGCTAAGGCTGCTGCTGAGGCATGCGAAAAGGTTCGTCACGCATTCGATATTTTGGGCGACGATATTCCGGATAATTTGTTAATGGCTGGAAAGCTTCGTCTTGAGCATAGCGACGCAAGTTTGGAAGAGCTTGGTCACTTGGCTGATCCTCCTATTACAAAGGATGCGATTGCAGGGCGAATTCGTAGACTTTTGCAGCTTTCGGCGAAGGTTGAGAAGTCGCGTATGCAGCAGCTTTAATGCTGATTTTGCGTGGTTTGTGTGCGTAACTGTAAAGTTTCTGCCGTTTTTTGGCGTGCAACCGACTTTTTCTTTACATGCGCGTAAAGTTTCTGCCGTTTTTTTGTTTTTGGCTGGTGTTTGGCTGGCGGGTTTCTGGAGTGGTTGTGTGAGATAGGAATTACTAGCGCGACGACCTGCTTTCGCGCTCAGAGCGTAGCGCGCGAAAGCAACTCGGAGCGTGAGCTTGTTCAGACGGAAAGTCCAGTGGACTTTCCGTGCAAGCTCAGCCGAATGGCGATTAGCCATGAGGACAGCGCTCCGCTCTTATACCTTATTTGGACTTAGCGGTTGTGTAGTTAAGTTTAGTTTTTTACTTACTTTTTCTGCAAAAATAGTATTCGTCAATAAGATTATTACTATCGTTCCGCTTTTATATTGCTCGACAAGCAATTCCTATCTCCCACTCGTAAATTCACCCACCGTTGTTTTTGGTGTGGTAGTAGGAGTGCCTGGTGTAGTGTGTGCAGCAGCAATGGCGCTAGTGTTCTTTAAGCAATAAATACTCAACGTCTGCAGAGCAATACTGTTAAAGTTCACTAAGCAACAAATAATCGCTGTTAGCAAAGCATTACTGCAAAGCTTCATAAGCAACGTTTGCAAAGCATTACTGCAAAGCTTCAGACGCAACGTTAGCAGAGTACTGGTGCAAAGCTGCGTTGTTCATAGGGATTGTTGAAGATGTGCGGTATAATTGCACCCGGCAATGTGTTGATGTTTGAGGCTGATTTTGCGTTTTGTTGAACGAAGTAAGCCGGCACGGTAAGCCAGTATGTAAGTCAAATATGGTAAGCCAATATGGTTTGGAAAGGATACCAATGAAGACACTGAAAGATTTGGGAGATTTGAGTGGTAAGCGCGTATTGGTTCGCGCTGATTTTAACGTTCCTCTCAAGGGTACGACGATTACTGATGATGGTCGTATTCGTGCTGCTTTACCAACCATTAAGGCTTTGCGTGAGCAGGGTGCTAAGGTGATTTTGATGGCTCACCTTGGTCGTCCAAAGGGTCAGGTTGTTCCAGAGCTTTCCTTGGCTCCAGTTGCGCAGCGTTTAGGTGAATTGCTCGGCACAAATGTTGTTTTGGCTGCAGACACTTACGGCGAAGATGCTCAAGCTAAGGTAGCTGCCATGAATAATGGCGACGTTGTTTTGCTCGAAAACGTGCGTTTCAACGCTGAAGAAACCAGCAAGGATGCTTCCGAGCGCGCAGCCTACGCTAAGAAGATTGCTTCTCTTGGCGAAGTATTTGTTTCCGACGGCTTTGGTGTTGTGCACCGCGCTCAGGGTTCAAATTACGATGTTGCTGCCGATCTTCCATCAGCTGCAGGCTTGCTTGTTGAGAAGGAAGTTAAGGCACTTTCTCGCGCAACTGAAAACCCAGAGCGTCCTTTGACTGTTGTTCTCGGCGGTTCCAAGGTTTCCGACAAGCTCGGCGTTATTGAGAACTTGCTTTCTAAGGCTGATCGTCTTGTTATTGGCGGCGGTATGGTGTTCACATTCCTCAAGGCTTTGGGCCACGAAGTTGGTACTTCTTTGCTTGAAGAGGATCAACTCGAGAAGGTTAAGGGTTACATTGAAACCGCTAAGAAGAACGGCGTTGAGCTTGTACTTCCAACCGATATTGTTGTGAATGCCGGCTTCCCAGCAGGGGATACTCCAGTTGCTCCAGAAGTAGTTCCAGCAGACGCTATTCCTGCAGACAAGATGGGCTTGGATATTGGTCCTGACTCTCAGAAGCTTTTCCACGACAAGATTGTTGACTCCAAGACTGTTGTTTGGAACGGTCCTATGGGTGTGTTCGAGGTTCCAGAGTTTGCAGCCGGTACTCGCGCTGTAGCCCAGGGCTTGGTCGATGCAACTAAGAACGGCACTTTCACCATCGTCGGTGGTGGCGATTCTGCTTCTGCAGTGCGCAACCTTGGATTCCCTGAAGATGGCTTCTCGCACATTTCTACTGGCGGCGGCGCTTCTCTCGAGTTCTTGGAAGGCAAGACTCTTCCAGGTTTGAGCGTGCTTGAGTAAGTAATATTGCTTGAGTAAGTAATATTTACGCGAGCAAGTATAAACTAAATATTTCCGCTTATGCCGACTTTCGATTTTATGAATCCGCTTTGTAAATCGAGGTCGGCATAACACTAATTTGCGCAATACTATTAATCTCAATCGTAAACTTTTTAAGGGTGATTATGGTTTCCAAAAGAAAGCCGTTAGTCGCTGGTAATTGGAAAATGAATTTCAATCACCGCGAAGCTACGCATTTTATACAAAAATTTGCGTGGCTACTGCGTGACGCGCATTACGACTATCACGATTGTGAAATTGCACTTATGCCTTCTTTTACTTCAATAAGAAGCGTGCAAGTTCTTGTTGAGTCTGACCATTTGCCAATATTGTACGGAGCTCAAGCTGTTTCTGTTACTGCTCAAGGAGCTTTTACTGGTGATGTTTCTGCAGATATGCTTGCAAGTCTTGGATGCTCAATGGTTATTGTTGGTCATTCTGAAAGACGCAAGTATCATCCTGAAGATGATGCAAATATAGTTGATCAAGTTCGAGCTGTGCTTGCCGCAGGAATGCAGCCAATTCTTTGCATTGGTGAAAGTCTTAAAGAACGTCAACAGGGTGTTGCGCTCGATTTTGCTGTAGGGCAAGTGCATGATGTAACGCGCGATTTGGATGCGAAGCAAGCTAAGCGTTTAATTATTGCGTACGAACCAGTTTGGGCAATTGGTACGGGTATGGTTGCCACGGCTAATTCAGCTCAGGAAGCTGCATTGGCTATTCGTGAAGACTTGCGTGTTACGTTCGGTGACGATGTTGCAGATACTGTCCGTATTCTTTACGGCGGATCTGTAACGTCTTCTAATGCTTCAAGTCTTATCGCGGAGCCAGATGTCGATGGATTCTTAATTGGTGGCGCTTCTCTTGATGCGCAAGAACTTGCTAATATTGTGCAACTAACGGCTGCACAAACACGTTTAGAAACTAAATAAGCTTAAGTGGTCAAAGGTTATTATTAGACTTAACCAGGTACTGTAAAACAGGAGGTTGGTTGTGTCCACTGTGAAGATTATTTTGCAGGTGTTGCTTGTGCTCACTAGCATTTTGCTCACATTGTTAATTTTGATGCACAAGGGCAAGGGCGGCGGCCTTTCCGACATGTTCGGCGGCGGTTTAACGAAGAACGCTGGTAGCTCTGGTGTTGCAGAAAAGAACTTAAATCGTTGGACGGTTATTATTGCATTAATTTGGGTTGCTGTGATTGTGGCTTTAAACTTAATGACTAAGTTCTCGCTTATCTGAGTATTCTTTTTGAAAAGCGCATGGTCGTCGGATTGTGCGCTTTTTGTTTATATGCTTTGTTTGCAGGCTTTGCCTGAAGCTTGCTTCACTGTTTATTTGCCCGTTGTATTCGCCCATTTTGTTTATATAAGTGTTTTCTATGATGCGTTTTTCTCCTTCTTTAGTAATTGCGGATCTTGATGGCACCATGCTTCACGATGCCGATACTTTTGAAGGGCGCTTTTTAAGCAACGAAACTGTGAAAGCAGCTAAGTGTTTGCGCGAAAACGGAATTCCTCTTGCGATTATTACGGCTCGTCCTGTCGGAAGTGCTTTTGATTTTATTCACGATTTAAATGCTCAAGTTTGTGCGTATCTCAATGGTGCGCTCATCGATTTTGATTGCGCTAATAGCACGATTTCGGAGCTTACTTCTCAGCGCGAAATAAGCACGTTATTACGTTTTGGTTTTGATTCTAAGCATGCTTGCGATGTGTGTTTGCGTTTGCTTGATAAAATCCCTACATTACGTCTTGGCGTTGTGATGAATGATGTTCGTTACACTAATTTTGACGTTCGTATGCTTTGGAGCAAACAGGATTTTGTTATTACCGACTTTTCAAATGTGCCGCGCGGAACTGCAGACAAAATAATTATTGTTCCGCGAGATAGCGAGAAAGAGCAGCTTCAGCGCATTCTTCCGGACGATTTTTCGCTGCATATTAGCGAAGACGTTTTGTGGATGCTCACGAATCCTCTTGCAAATAAGGGGCATGCGCTGAACGTTGTTTGCAATCGTTTGGGCGTGAAGCCTAGCCGCACAGTTGTTTTTGGCGACGATGTTATTGACATCGACATGTTCCGTGCCGGTGGTTATGGGGTAGCGGTGGCGAATAGTAATCCGCGTTTGCTTGCGATTGCGGATGAGATTTGCGCTTCCAACAATGACGACGGCGTTGCTAACTGGTTTCAAAACGAATTGCTCTAGCGGGTTTATTGCAATCATCATAATTGGACGCGTAATCGGACGCAAATAGCGATAAATCGGACGCGTTCTACAAAATACGGACGCGTTTGCAAAATTTACGGACGTTTTCTTGTTTTTTGGACGCAAAACAAGTAGAATCGGACGAAAAGGATGTAAAATCGGACGCAAAAATATTTTTAAGCTTTAAAATGTCCGATTTTAAATGCAAATATAAATACAAACTTAACTAAAAAACGATATTGCAACAAACCTAACTTACGAAGCGAGACTGCAATGTTCAATATAAATTCACTATCTTCACTAAGAGAGAGTAATCAATTAGAAGCGAAAGCGGCTTCAAACGGTACGCCGAGAAGTATGTGGGAAACGTATTGTGCTTTTGCTAATACGAATGGTGGAACTATCTTGCTGGGTGTAGGCGAAGATGCGCAGCATAATTTACAGCTTGTTGGCGTAAATAACCCTGAACATATGGTAAAAGATATTTGGGATACGCTAAATAATAAGAATAAAATTAGTTCGAATATTCTTATTGAAGAAAATATTTCTATTGAACAGATGGATGATAACAAATCTATTATCCGCATAACTGTTCCAAGAGCAAATCGTTCTGATAAGCCGGTTTATATTAATAGAAATCCTATAGGCGGTACGTATCGTCGTAATTTTGAAGGCGACTACAAATGTTCGCAAGAAGAGTATCAAGCGATGGTCAGAGACAATGGTTCGAGCGTAAATTCTATGGATCAATCTCCACTGTTGCAACACAGTGTTGACGATTTTGATATGGAGACTGTGCGCTCTTACCGCAATATGCTAAGTGCAGTGCGTCCTCAACATCCTTGGCTTACGCTTGATACAGATGAATTTCTTATGAGAATCGGAGCGTTAGCAAAAGACGAGTCGAATAAATTGCATCCTACTCGATCGGGTCTTTTAATGTTTGGTCAGGAGTGGTGCATTATTACGGAATTTCCGTACTATTTTCTCGACTACAGAGAAATTACCAATGCTGATAGTAGGTGGAGTCATAGGATTGTCAGCTCGGATGGTTCGTGGAGTGGAAATCTTTATGATTTTTGGAGTATTGTATGGCAGCGTCTTTCTCGTAAAATTGATGTACCATTTTTGCTTAATTCGCAGTCATTACGAGTTGATGATACTCCGTTGCATATGGCAGTTAGAGAAGCCCTTGCAAACACGTTGATTCATGCTGATTATTATATGCGAGGTAACACTGTTATTACATATGATGATGCTGTGAGTACTGATGTTGATGGTTCTTCACAATCTTCTATAGAAACAAATAGCGCAAATGATGGTTTTAAGCTTTCTTTTGCAAACCCGGGTTGCTTACGTATGCCTGTAGAAGTGGCTTTAGCTGGAGGTTTTTCTGATTCTCGGAATCCAGCACTGCTTAAAATGTTCGCGCTGATTTCTGTTGTTGAACGTGCTGGAAGCGGATTTGATGCTATGAGAGCTGGTTGTGATTGGGCTGGAATACGCTATCCAATGTTAAGTGAGTCCTTTAATCCAGACCGTACTACTCTTGAATTTTTTGTAAGCGATAAGAATAACTTTGTATCTGGTTCTTCAAAAAACAAAACTGAACTTAATGCTAATTCATTGAATTTAGTGAACGGTACTTATAATTCAGAACTTACTACAAATTCACTTTCGCAAGATTCTAATAACTCGCATAAACGTATGAGCGTTGACGATTGCTATAAAAAGATTATTGAAGCAGTACATAATCATGGAACAATAAAGCGTGAGCAAGTGCAAAATATTCTTAACGTGGGTAGTACCAAGGCTAAGCAATTGTTATCTGATTTAGTTAGTAGAGGAGATATTTCAGTTTGTGGAAAAGGTCGAGCTACTACCTACGTTTTTAACCGCAGTTAAACAAAAACCGCACATGTGTGAATTAATCGCTTATGCACGAAACTCGCGTGCGCCATCGTAACGTTTTAACCAAATCTCGCTGGCAAACTCTTTCTGGCAAGTAATCGCCGTTACTTTCTCAGTTGGTTAGTCTGCTTGAGCGCTCCAATTGTGGGGAGTTTTCCTCGTGTTTGGAGTGCTGCACAAACAAAAAAACCGCACATGTGTGAATTAATCCACGAACATGTGCGGTTTATGTTTATTTATTACTGATTAATCAAATCAGGCGTTTACACGATCGATGCCGGACTGCACGTCAGCAATCACGGAATCCCAAGACTTGATGAAGGCGGCAACACCGTCGGCCTCAAGCTTGTCGGTAACGTCCTTGATGTTGATGCCAAGCTCAGCAAGCTTGTTCATAACAGCGTGGCTCTCTTCGTAAGTACCCTTGACGGAAGGAGCGCCGTTGCCGTGATCAGCAAGAGCGTTCAAAGTCTTTTCTGGCATGGTGTTAACAACATGCTCAGCAACCAACTCGTCAACATACTTGCAATCGGAGTAAGCTGCGTTCTTTGTGCCAGTAGAAGCCCAAAGTGGACGCTGCTTCTTAGCACCCTTGGCCTCAAGCTCAGCCCAACGTGGGTCAGCTGCGAACTTCTTCTCGAAGAGTTCGTAAGCCAAGCGAGCGTTAGCAACAGCAGCCTTGCCTTCAAGAGCCTTAGCTTCAGCAGAGCCGTTAGCTTCGAGGAGCTTGTCAACAGCGGTATCAACGCGGGAGACGAAGAAGGAAGCTACGGAACCAATGTGCTTCAAGTCGTGGCCGTTAGCGGCAGCCTGAGCGATACCTTCGATGAAGGCATCGATAACCTGCTCGTAGCGCTCGAGGGAGAAGATCAAGGTTACATTCACAGAAATACCCTTAGCAAGGGTAGCGGTGATAGCTGGAAGACCTTCCAAAGTTGCTGGAATCTTGATCATAACGTTTGGACGATCAACCTTTGCCCAAAGCTCTTCAGCCTGCTTCTCAGTGTTAGCAGTATCGTGAGCCAAGCGTGGATCAACTTCGATGGAGACGCGACCGTCAACGAAGTCGGTCTTTTCAGCGATCTCGCGGAAGATATCGGTTGCGTTACGAACGTCGGTGGTGGTCAACTCGCGGATAGCGGTTTCAACGTCGACCTTGCCGAGTTCCTTAAGCTGTGCATCGTATGGGCCAACCTGGCTCAAAGCCTTCTGGAAGATGGATGGGTTGGTAGTAACGCCAACAACATTCTTATTAGCAATCAAATCCTGCAAAGAGCCGGACTCAATGCGGGTACGGGACAAATCGTCCAACCAAATAGAAACGCCGGAATCGCTGGTGCGCTGCGTTGCTTCAGTCATGTTATCTCCTTAACACTGTGCTCCACCAATTGGGGCACGTCGGTAGTTTGGCGTTTTTACAAGAAACAGCGGTTGATGTCGAACCAACGGTAGCTCGGCATCAACACGCCGTCGCTGTTTCTTGCGAAGTGTTTCGTCAGCACTTCTAGTTTTGTGACATATCAATTTTATTTTGATACATCAAGCTTTATTTCGCTTATTTACTTAAGCGCGAGCTTCTTCGATAGAAGCCTTAGCAGCTTCTACTACGTGCTCAGCAGTAATGCCCAAGTCGATCATGTTCTGACCGCCGTCACCCTGCAAGCCGTACTGTTCGATAGAAACAGCCTTGCCGCAATCGCCAAGATACTTGTACCAAGGCAATGCCAAGCCAGCTTCGATAGAAACGCGAGCCTTGACGGACTTTGGCAAGATTTCTTCCTTGTACTCTTCGTCCTGCTCTTCGAACCATTCGAGAGATGGCATGGAAAGAACGCGAGCCTTAATGCCTTCAGCTGCCAAAGTCTTGGCGCCAGCAACAGCCCACTGAACTTCGGAACCGGTTGCCATGATGATTACGTCTGGAGTGCCTTCGCAATCAACCAAAACGTAAGCGCCGTGCTTGACGCCTTCGCGAGCCTTTTCAGCAGTCTCAGCGAGGGTTGGAACGCCCTGGCGGGTCAAAATCATGGCAGTTGGGTAGCTGTTCTTCTTCTCGAAGAAGTAACGGTAAGCTTCAGCAGTTTCGTACTCATCTGCAGGGCGTACAACCTCAAGCTGAGGAATAGCGCGGAAAGCAGTCAAGTGTTCGATTGGCTGGTGAGTTGGACCATCTTCGCCCAAAGCTACGGAATCGTGGGTCCAAACGTAGAGGTTTGGAATCTCCATCAAAGCAGCCAAGCGAACTGCTGGGCGCTCGTAGTCAGAGAACTGGAAGAAGGTGCCATTGAATGGGCGAGTGTCAGAACCAAGCAAAATACCGTTGGTAATAGCACCCATTGCGAACTCACGCACACCGAAGTGAAGCTGACGGCCATGCTCGGAAACGTTTGGCCAAGTGCGAGTTGCATCCTCGGATGGACCGAAGGAGTCAGCACCCTTAATGTTGGTGTTGTTGGAGCCGCCCAAATCAGCGGAACCACCCCAAAGTTCTGGCATAACGGCAGCAATTGCGTTAAGAACTGCGCCGGAAGCCTTACGGGTAGCGACCTTAGAACCAACTTCGAAGCCAGCAACCAAGTCGTCAATAGCCTTGTCGAAGCCTTCAGGAAGCTTGCCAGCCTTAATGCGCTCGTAGAGAGCAGCCTTATCTGGGTTGGCGGCAGCCCACTTTGCAAGAGCTTCGTCCCAAGCCTTGTGAGCAGCCAAGCCGCGCTCTGCAACCTTGCGAGCGTGAGCCAAAGCTTCTTCGTCGATTGGGAATTGAACTTCTGGGTCGAAACCGCAAAGTTCCTTCAAGCCCTTCACAGCTTCTTCGCCAAGCTTAGAGCCGTGGGAAGCTTCGTTGTTGGTCTTGCCTGGGGTTGGCCAAGCAATCAAAGTATTAACCTTAATGAAGTGAGGCTTATCGGTAACTTCCTGAGCCTTTTCAATAGCTGCAGCCAAAGCCTGAACGTCTTCCTTGTAGGAGCCGTCTGGCTGGATGAAGCTAACTTCATCGGTGTACCAACCGTAGGCGCGGTAACGAGCAAGAATATCCTCAGAGAAGGTGAGCTTAGTGTCGCCTTCAATCTGAATATGGTTTGCATCGAAGATTACAGTCAAATTGCCAAGCTTCTGGTTTCCAGCCAAGGAAGCAGCTTCAGAAGAAACGCCTTCCTCAACGTCGCCTTCGCCGCAGATAACCCAAACCTTGTGATCGAATGGGGAAGTGCCGGCTGGAGCTTCTGGATCAAGAAGACCGCGCTCAAAGCGCTGACCATAGGCAAAACCAACAGCAGAGGCAAGACCCTGACCGAGTGGGCCAGTAGTCATTTCGATGCCTGGAGTCAAGCCGTATTCTGGGTGGCCTGGAGTACGCGTGTCTGCACCGCCACGGAAATACTTGAGATCGTCAAGAGTCAAGCCGTATCCAGAGAAGAACAACTGCACGTATTGCGTAAGCGAAGCGTGACCGCCAGAAAGAATAAAACGATCACGGCCAGCCCACTTTGGGTCAGCTGGATCGTGCTTAATGAAATGCTGGTACAATGTGTACGCAATCGGTGCTAATGAAACAGGGGAGCCAGGATGTCCGTGTCCTGCTCGCTCAACAGCATCAGCCGAGAGAACCTTCGCCATCTTTACGGCGCGCTCGTCTAATGCAGACCAGTTGAAATCGGTCATGTGATCTACTTTCCTTCCAATAATCCGGGTTTTTAAGCACAGCTTACGCTGGCTTTTTACCCTCTCATTGCCCTTCAATCCTATCTTTCGCGCGCGACGAATATGTTACAAAGTGTGTCAAAAGTTTGCTTTTATGTTCTGTTGCGTGCTAAGAAATAGACTACTATAGGAATATAGTATTTAGACGTGTTTGTAAGGAGTGGTAATGCAGTCACGACGCATGATGATTTTGCGCGCAGTTGTTGAGGATTATATTCGTTCTCAAGAGCCTGTTGGTTCTGCGGCTCTTGCAAAGCATCATCAGCTTGGTGTGAGTTCAGCTACTATTCGTAACGATATGTCGGCTTTGGAAGAGGAGGGATACCTTGTTCAACCGCACACTTCTGCAGGTCGTATTCCTACTGAAAAAGGCTATCGCTACTTTGTTGACGGTTTGGCTTCTGTTATTCCGCTTTCTGAACCGCAGCGTCGCGCTATACGTAACTTTTTGAGCGGATCTGTCAGTTTACAAGATACTTTGCAACGTTCCGCACGTCTTCTTGCAAGTATTACGGGTCAAGTCGCTCTCGTAGCATCTCCAGCATTGTCTAAGTCAAAAGTAAAAAGAATTGAGATTGTTCAAGTATCGTCTTCTACGCTTTTGGTTGTTGTGATTACAGATGCTGGAGGCGTAGCTCAGCACATGATTCAAGCAACTAATATAAATTCAGATGACTTATTGCATCTAACTAATATGGTTAATGAGTGCTGCATTGGGCTATCCCTTTCATCTGCTTCACAACGCGTTTATGCGCTCGCAAATCACAAAGATTTAGCATCAGCTTTGCAAATTATTAGTCAACTTGCTAACGCTTTAGAAGATATGCATGACGGTGAGCATGCTCACGACTTATACATGGCTGGAGCTTCTCAACTTGCGCATAGACAAAGTATTGTTGATTTTGCTTCACTTTTTGACGCACTCGAAGAACAGGCTGTTATTATGCGACTTATGACTTCTTTAAGTGAGGAAGCAAGCGATTGTGCAAGTGGTGTTAGTGTTGCAATCGGCTCGGAAACGCATACTCCTGGTTTGCTTAACGCTTCTGTTGTAACAAGCGCTTACGGCTACAATGCTGATTCTGACTCTGCTTTTATTGGATCAATTGGTCCTACGCATATGGATTATGCTGCAACGATGACTGCTGTTAAGGCTGTTGCGCGCTACCTTAATTCGTTTATATCCGAAAATTCATAAAAACATGGCTGGTTTATGGCTGGTTATTCGGCTTATGTCTGGCTGTGCCTTATGCAAAAATGATTTTAGAAAAAGGTAAAAGGGGAATTAATTGACTGATTACTACAAAGTTCTAGGCGTTGATCACAATGCTAGCGACGACGAAATTCGCAAAGCCTACCGCAAGATGAGCCGCAAATATCATCCTGATATTGCAGGCGCTGAGTTTGAAGAAAAGTTTAAGGAAGTAAATGCTGCCTATGACGTGCTTTCTAATCCTGAAAAGCGTCGAATGGTAGACATGGGTGTTGATCCTAACGATCCTTCTGCAGGAAGTGCCGGAGCTTCAGGCGCTGGTTTTGCAGACATGGGAATGGGCGACATTTTCAGCCAATTCTTTGGTGGCTCTTTCGGCAATTCGCAAGGACCAATTTCGCGTGTGCAGCCTGGTGACGATGCGTTAGCTGAGGCTCGTATTGATTTGAAAACCGCTATTTTTGGCGGAAACGTTAGCGTACGGTTAACTACTTTTGGTGTTTGTAAGGATTGCTCTGGTTCCGGTTCTGCCGACAATTCCGCTCCAGAACAGTGCTCAGCATGTCACGGTTCCGGCTTCTGTCAAAAAGTTGTGCGCACTATGCTCGGTCAAATGATGTCTTCGATGCCTTGTGAGCATTGCGAAGGTCATGGCACGATTATTAAGAATCTTTGCCAAAACTGCCACGGTCATGGTCGCGTGCGTTCAATTCGTGAAGTTGGCGTGAACGTACCGGCTGGAATTCGTGATGGCAGTCGTTTGCGCTTAGCTTCTCAAGGAAGCGTTGGTGAGTGTGGCGGTCCTGCTGGCGATTTGTACGTTGATATTCATATTCGTGCAGATAAGCAATTTACTCGCAACGAGGATGATTTGCATTGCTGGATTACAGTTCCTATGAGCTGGGCTGTTCTTGGTCGCAGTCTTGAAATCGACACTTTTGATGGTACTCAAAAAATAACTATTCCTGCAGGCTGCCAAAACGAAGACACTATTACTTTGCCAAATCTTGGTGTAACGAAGCTTCGTTCTAAAGATCGCGGAAATATCGTGGTTCATGTGCTAGTGCAAACGCCTTCTAAGTTGAATGATGAAGAGCGTTCTTTGATTGAAAAATTTGCTAAGTTGCATGATAGTTCTGTGAAACAAGTGCAGCAACATTCGTTAAGTGAGCAGTCGAGTGAGCGTAAAGGTTTCTTTAGTAAATTAAAGGAAGCTTTTGCCGGCTGATTTTACGGATTTAATTTACTGCTTTAAACGGATTTAATTTACTGCTTTAATTTAAAATAGTGGGGAAATATGGCATTACCAATATTGTTTGCTGGAACTCCGGAAGTTGCGGTTCCATCTCTTCGCGAGTTAGCTAAAGATAGTGAGCATTTTGATGTTCGCGCTGTTCTTACGCGACCGGACGCTCCGACTGGTCGTGGCAGAAAGCTTGTGCCAAGCCCTGTGAAACAGGCTGCTCTTGAGCTCGGCTTGCCAGTGCTTGAGTCGGATCCTAAAGATGAAAATGTGTTTCTTGAACAGCTTGCGGCAACCGGTGCAAAAGCTGCAGCAGTTGTAGCATACGGTAAGATTTTGCGCCAGAATGTTTTAGACGCGTTGCCACTCGGTTGGTATAATCTTCATTTTTCGCTTCTTCCGCAATGGCGAGGTGCAGCTCCTGTGCAGCGCGCCATTTGGGCTGGAGATGACATTACAGGTGCTACTGTTTTTCGCATTACGCGCGGCATGGATTGCGGGCCTATTTTGGCGCAGTTTACTACAAAAATTGAGCCTCACGAAAATTCTGGCGATCTTCTTGCGCGACTTGCAAACGACGGCGCTCCGCTTCTTGCAGCATCTCTTCGTGGCATGGAAACTGGTGAAATTGTGCCGGTTGATCAAGATCAAACTCCTCAAGAAGTTGCGCAAAAAATCACTGTTGAAGATGCTCACATTGATTTTCATGCGCCAGCTTTTGCTGTTGATCGTCAAATTCGCGCTTGTACGCCGAATCCAGGTGCGTGGTGCGAACTTCACGCGGACGATGAGAATAACGCAGAGCCGATTACTTTGCATGTTTTGCGCGCAGTTCCTGCAGATGCTAACAATCCACATGGTGAGGAATTGATGAAGCTTGATCCTGGAAAATTACTTGCTGGTAAGAAGCAAGTTTGGGTCGGTACTTTAAGCGGCGCACTTGAGCTTTTGGAAGTAAAAGCGCAAGGTAAGAAAGCTATGAAAGCGGCAGACTGGGCGCGCGGAGCCAGGCTTTCGGCAGCAGCTTACTGCGCATAAAATTATGAGTATGAACTTTTCTTCGATGTTGCCAACTTTGTCTAAACCTGGGCTTTTGGTTATGGATGTTGATGCAACGCTTATTGAAGAAGAAGTTATCGATTTGCTCGGTGCAGAAGCTGGATGCGGAGATGAGCTTTCTGAGATTACAGCGCGAGCAATGCGTGGCGAAATTACTTTCGATACTTCCTTGCGTTCGCGCGTGTGTATGCTTCGCGATTTGAATCTTGACGAGTGCAAAAAGCGTATTATTTCTAAAATTCATGTAACTAAAGGCGCGAATGTTTTAATTGACACGCTTCATACACATGGTTGGAAAGTTGGCGCAGTTTCTGGCGGTTTTCACGAGATTTTGGACGAATTTTTGCCGAGTTTGAATATTGATTTTTGGGCGGCTCACCATTTAGAGTCTATTGATGGAAAGCTTACTGGCAACGTACTTGGAAATATTGTTAATGCTAATGCAAAAGTTGAAGCGCTTAGAACTTGGGCAACTAATCTTGGAATTGATCCCGAACAAACTGTGTCAGTGGGGGATGGAGCGAACGATATTTCAATGATTAAATTCGCTGGATTAGGCGTAGCTTTTTGCGCAAAACCAGCAGTTCAAGCGGCCACTTCTTACCGCATTCTTACTCGCGATTTAAGCGTTGTCTTGCGTTTTTTGAATGCGAATTAATAAGAGGATTTCTTGCATTTATAGAACGAAAAGTTGATGAATGTACATAAGCAATGTAAAATAATGAAGCAATGATTAAAGATTAATGATTAAATTTTTTTGTGAAAGTTCTGTATCTTTTAACCACAGAGCTTAAATGTGTTGGTGAATCTTTCTATTAAGTGAGTAAAATAAAGTTAATTTATAGGAGAGAGAGTGTGCATAAATGCGGGAATTTATGCATTTAGGGTAGGGAGTGTAAGTTGAATTTACGAGAAGTTGCGCTTGAAGTTGCGCGTATTTTGGAAGATGTTGGTAAACATGCGTATCAGGATCAATTAAGCCCTCAAGATATGACGTCGATTGCGTTGGGTGATCCTAATAAATCTGAATCTGGTTTTGGTGATAAGCTCGTGCGTTTTATTCAAAATCGTTTGACTTATGTGAATCCTTTCCAAGGTTTTTGGCAAACTAGGCCGGAGCAGTGCAATCCGGGAGACCGTTTTTGGTGTGTTGGAAACGTTGACGGCGCTATTAATTTTAATCGCGATATGGCTGAGTGGACTCTTACGGTTTCGCTTTTTGAGTTTAACGATGAAGGCTCCGCTCGTCCGGTTCTTGGCGTTGTGCACGCTCCTGCGTTGGGATTGACTTATTTGGCTGCAAAGGGTCAGGGTGCTATTCGTATTCGTAGGACTCCGCAAGGAGAGAAGCGCGAGAAGATTACGCCTTCCACAACTTCTACTTTGCAAGGATCTGTGGTTTGTTACGGAATGTCTTATATACCTGGTGAATCTAAGCGCGCACTTGGCGTAGTTGCTTCTGTTGAAGAAGGATGCCCTGCGGATATTAAGCGTATTGGGCCTGCGTCGCTCGACTTGTGCAAGGTGGCAGATGGCACTTATGACGCTTATTTTGAGCCTCACTTGCATTATTGGGATATTCCAGCTGTTTCTGCTGGTGCTGTGGTTGTGGAAGAGGCGCAGTGCCAGATGTGCCAGTGGGATGGAAGCCCTATTCATTGGCGCAAGGAAAATGATGTGGTTGCTTCTAATGGCTTGCTTATTAAAGAGTTAAAGCCGTATCTTAAGTAACTAATAATCTCGTGTGTGTCGTAATTTTTAATAAATATTATGACGTCGTAATATGCAATTCATGTGGGATTCATGCGGTAGTGAAATACAAATTACGAAATTATAGCATAAAACTACTTGCAATGTATGAACATGTGAGTATCATACAACCTGTATGAGTGTCAGTTTGCACATTTTTATGCATATTGAAACGTATTAAGAGAGTATGAAGCGTTGTGTAAATAGCAAATTGGTATGAAACAAAGAAGCGAATGCTAATTTATTGGCTGCCGCATGATTGCATATTACAAATTATGTATAAGCAGAAACATAAAGAAGACACATTATTGAAGTGAGGAATAATGACGAAGAAGATCATGAGTGCAAAGCATCTTGCTGATTTGCAAAAGTCTATGAAAAAATCTAGTAACAGCGTTATTTACGCGCCACTTTCTAAGAGCGTGTGCGCAGCTATGCTCGCAGGTGCTATGGTGATTGGGGGGGGGGGTATTCGTTTCTACTCCTTTGCCTGCGTATGCTGACGGCTATGTAAGTGGTGATGGTGCTCGCGTTTATTACGGCTACAAAGCTGACGCTGATTACAGTAAAGAGCGTTTGCTGATTAAAGTAACATATTATAAAACTAAGGCTGACGCGCTTAAAGGTGGAAACGATGGTGTTGATCCGCTTGGTAAGTTTGTGCGCGTTGAATATACTTCTAATAATCCTGAGGATGCCAATAAACAACCAGATAAGTGGGCTTTAAGACCAACTTGGTGGTTTGGTGTGCCAAATGGTTTGAAAGCAGATACGATTTCCCAAATCCGCTTGGTAAGGAATGAGCGAGGAACTCAAGAGGCTTCTAGTCCATCTACTCCTGGCGCTAAAAAGTTGAAAAATGCTTCAAGGCAAGGCTATGTTGTAGCAAGTGACCACACGTATAACAGCATAGATCAGTGGAAACACAGTGTTTCACGCGATTATTACTCTGGTAGCGACAAGACCATCGATGGCAAGGGTTGGCAGCGTATGGTCGGTATTGGTGGTAAATCAGGAGATTACGATAATTCTGGTAATACCAGAGATCAGTGGAATATTTACAAGGATGGTAATGCTAACGGTCTTCAAGGTATTTTTGCTGACTGGGAGTCTGCTGGTCAACGCTACTACGAAATGTCGTATGTAGCAGAAATGACAGATGATGCTTGGAAGCAGCGCGATCAGAAGCCGCTATTGTTTGTTGCAGGCATTTACCGCGGTGTTGGTAATTGGCGTTACGTTGCAGGCAGCACGATGCGTGCACCAAAGATTGCGGATCATTTGGAATTGAAATATCCTAAGCCGACGCCTGTAAAGAATCTTGACTCGCTTGATGATAATGAACAGAAAGCAGTAAAAACTGCTATTAATGATGCTAATAAGAGTAACGATAAAGACCATCCAAATCTGTTTGATCAACTGGTAGCAGAAAACGGCATTAGTGTTGATGCTAAAGGTAATGCGACTATTACTTTTACAGACGGCACTAAGCGTGTTATGCCGGCTAGCTTATTGGTATTAAAGAACGAAACAGATAAAGACAAGTATAAGCCAACGCTTCCAGCTCGTACGCCTGTAGTGAAGTTGTCGAAGCTCACGTCTGATGAAAAGACTGCGGTAACTCAGGCAATTATTAATGCTAATGGTGGTTCTACGCCTAATGCCTTCTTGCAGAATGTGAAGAAAACTAACAACCATTATGAAATTCGCGTTCAAGAAGACGGCAGTGCAAAAGTTACTTATGCTGATGGATCAGAGCTTACTATTCCTTCTACAGATTTGGTGTATCAAGGCGCAACTATCGCCGATTGGGCACCGTATCGCGTTCCAGTTCCTACGGAAGTAGATGACCCATCTAAGTCATTAACTCAAGATCAAAAGACTACTATTGCGTCGGCATTTGATGAAGCAAATAAGAGTTTCCCTGTTTATCAAGCTGCTAAAAAGCATAACAAGAATACGTCTCCTGTAACGTTTGATAACAAAAACAATGCTGTAATTACCTGGGCAGATGGTTCACAAACTACCATTCCTGCTTGGATGTTCTTGAAGAAGAAGCCGACGCAAGCTACAAAGCCTGAGCAAAAGCAAACTACCAAAGAGTTTACGGTTGATTTGCCGGCAACACCTACGGAAGTTAATTTCGATCCATTTGATAAGAATGCAACAGTTGGTCAGGATCAACTTAACAACCTTGAAGCTTCATTGCAAGCTTTAACAGCTAAGGACGCAAGCGATAGTAATAAGACTGTAACTCTTACTTCTGCAAAGATTGATATTGCAACTGGTACGGTAACTTTTAAAGCTAAAGGATATGAAGATAGAAAGTATCCAATCGGCATCTTCTATAAGAAGAAGTCAACTGGAACTGGTACTCAGAATCCTACGCAGCAGACGCCTACGAGCAAGACCGATACTGACACAGATAATCCAAAGAATACGTTTACATATAACGTTAGAAAAATTGAGATTGATGGAGATAAGCCAAATGCTCAAGATGCCATTAAGGCACTAAAGCAGTTTGTAACAGACAATTACGATAATGTATCTGAAGCTGATCTATCTTCTATTAGTGATAGCATTACTGTTAAAAAGACTTGGACTCCAAAAAATGGTACTCACAATATGGGTGCGTATGAAGCTTCAGGTAGTAATTATGGACCAATGAGTTCGTTTAGTATAGTAGGCAATGACTTTGGCATCCAGGTGATTGGCCACCCATGGGCTGACAACGATGATAATGGTGACTGGGATTCCGCTCAGACAATGCCGTTGTTTACCATCAAACCCAGCGATTTGTATGTTAAAAAGGGTAATACTCAGCAGACTCCTACGGATAACACTATTGATCAGCTGAAGGCTCTTGCTAAGCAGCTTTTGGATGAGAAGAAAAATCTTACTAAATCTGACTTTACAAGAGCTGGTTTAGATAAAGATAAAATAACTGATAATGCTATTGATAAAATGAATGATGCCGGAGAGCTTCGTGATCTTATTAAGAAGCTGAGTGAAGCAAAGCATGCTGATCGTATGTACAACTCTGCTGGTGACGTTGTAGTTGATGATCCAAACAAGCTTACTGAAGATGATTTCAAGAAGGCTGTGGAAGCGTTCGTAAAAGCTAACTACGATAAGAGCGACAATTTCCATGCTAATACTGTTACTACAGCTTTGCCTACTGATTTAACTCCAAAGTCTGGCACTATTGATATGGAGATTGCTGACGATAATATTAAGTCAGTTACTTCCAGTAAGACTGGCGATGCCGCTGATTATAAGTCAATGGTATTTAAGGATGCCAAGGGTACTCAGCTTTTCACTGTTGCTATTAGCTACAAGAAGAAGGAAGAAACTCCAAAGCTTAGCGACGATGCTCTTAACGAGATGAAGAAGCAAGCTAAGGAGACTATCGATCATAATCCAAATCTGACTAAAACGGATAAGGAAGGTTTTGATAATCGTATTGCTACAGCAACTACTGCTGAGCAGATTCAAGAGATTTTGAAGGAAGCTGCAGAGAAAGCTGCTGAAAACGCAAAATCTACAGATCCAACAGTTAGTAACGAAATAAGCGGCAATCAGAAGGGTACTGACGCTGAGAATCAGAAGAAACTTGATGCCGCTAAAGAAGCTGCCAAGAAAGCAATCGAAGCTCTTAAGAATTTGTCAAAGGAACAAAAGACGGAGTTTGAGAATCAACTTGACGGTGATGGTGTTAAGACTCCTGCAGACGTCCAGAAGATTGTTGATGCTGCAAAGCTAGCAGACGAGCTTAAGGGTGCTAAGGATGAAGCGCAAAAAGCAACGTTTGTGTTCCTCGATCACGGTAAGGGTGGAAAAGATGATTCGTCTGATCCAAACCACGCTGAGGATGCTGCTCTTAATGAATTGCTCGGCGGAACTCCTAGTAAGGATCAAACGCTCACCGAGTTGGAAAATGCTCTAAAGGACAATAATGCTACTGCAGAAAGCATCAACAAGGCTCTTGCAAAAGCAAAGCTACAGAATACAAGTAACGAGCAGAATGCCAAGAATGCTGGTATTGCGAAGCTTGAAGCTAAGAAAGCAGAGCTTGTTGCAGCATATAATGCTTTAAGTGCTGATCAACAGACGAAAGCTAAAGATAAGTATGATGCTGCTATTAAAGCTATTGATGATGCTGAATCTGCTGTTAACAAAGCAACTAAGCCTTCTGAAATCAAGAAGGCTGTTGATGGCGTAGATACTTCGCTTAATGCTGCTAAGGAAGATATCAAGAATAATACGCCTAAGCGCGATACTTCTAGTATCACCAACGATCAAGATTCTGCACTTGCCGAAGAGAAGAAAGCTGCTCATGATCGTGTCAATAAGACTAATCTCTCTCCAGAGGAAAAGAAGCAGTACAATGATGCAATCGATGCTTCAACAAAGCTTGGCGACCCAACTGGTATTGCTAACCGAGCTGAAAAGCATCAAAAGATTGAGGATGCTAAGAAGCAGATTGCTGATCTTAAGTATTTGAACAAGGCTCAAAAGCAGTATTATGAGGATCTTCTTGATAGCACTGATGCTTCTGATCATGCTGACGGCAAGGATGACATCGATGATGCTCTTGAGCAAGCGTTGAACTTGAACGGTGTGATGAAGCGTTTGGCTGATCTTGCTACGAGTGCAGACGCGCTTAAGAAAGATGATAAAGATAAAAAGTATTCTTCTGCTGAGCAAACTAAGAAGGATGCTTTCGATGCTGCTTTGAAGGCTGCAAACACTCAACTAGATAAGGTTGATGGCGCAGACAGCGACAATATTAACGCTGACGGTGCTAACGCTTTGTACAACGATTTGCTTACAGCTATGCAAGGCCTTGATAGCACTGTTAAGGGTGTTGGTTTGTACACTGACGACTTGCAAAAAGAATACGATGCTGATGTTGCTTTGAAGGATAATCCTGTATACAAGAATGCAACTAAGAATGTGAAGGAAGTATTCGACAAAGCTCTTGAAGCTGCAAAAGCTGCTCTTGAAAATGCAACAAAGAATCCAACTGCGCTTGGTGCTGATGCTGCAGTTCAGCAGAATGCAATCGGTGCTGCTCTTGCTAACTTAGTGAATGCTCGCAAGGCTCTTGACGGCATTGATACAACTGCATTGCAAGCTGAAGTCGACAAAGATAAGCCTTTGAAGAATGATGTGAAGTATAAGAATGCTTCTGATGATAAGAAAAAGGCTTTCGATAAGGCGCTTACGGCGGCTGAAGATGCAATTGCGGATGCTGAGGGCAGGAAACAGTTGGCTGCCGGCGAGGATCCAAAGACTCAAGAACAGAAGCAAAAAGCTGTTAATGATGCATTGGCTGCATTGCAGAATGCTGCTAAGGATCTTGATGGTAAGGAACAAAAGCCAACCCCGGCTCCTTCTGTTGATAAGAGTGATTTGAAGGCTCTTGTTGATGCTGCTGGGCAGGTGAAGGATTCTGACGCATATAAGTATGCTGATGCTGATAAGCAGGGTGCTTACGATAAGGCTATTAGTGATGGTCAAAGCGTGTTAGCTAAGACTGATGCTACGGCTGATGAGGTTGCTAACGCTGTTCAGGCTATTACTACTGCTAAGACTGCGTTGGACGGTAAGAAGCCAACCCCAAACCCAACCCCAAACCCAACCCCAAACCCAACCCCAACTCCAACCCCAACTCCACTGCCGAGCCCAAGCCCGCTGCCAACGCCTGGTGCTGGAACTGGTAATGCTGGAACCGGCAATACAGGAACTGGTGATACTGGTTCTGGTTCTGAAGCTGGTTATGGTGTGAATGATAATGCGCCTACTACTGTGGATAAGGGCGAGCTGAACATTCAGATTCAGGGTGCTGAGTCTGATTCGCAGCCTGGAAATGCTGGTAACGGTAATGCTGGTGCTGGTGCTAATACTGGTAATGCTGCCAACGTAGCTGGTAAAGCTGGTGCTGGCGTAAACTCTGGTAATGCAGGTAACGCTGCTAACACCAATGCTGCCAACGCTAACGCTAATAATGCTAATGGCGCAAATTCTGCTGCTATGAATGCAGCTGTTGAGAATAATCCGGCTGTGAAGCAGGCGGATGCTCAAGTTGCTAAGGCTCAGGCTGTTGTGGATGCTGCTTTGGCTGAGGCTAAGAAGGTTGCTGCTGATCCTAACGCTACTCAGGCTCAGGTTGATGCTGCGGTTCTGAATCTTTCTGCTGCTCGTAAGGCTTTGGCTGCTGCTAAGGCTCATGCGGCTGATGTTCGTGCTTCTGTGCGCGCTCAGGTGTTGAAGAGTGGTAGTGTTGCTCAGCTTAGTAAGACTGGTAGTGACGTGTCTGTGTTTGGCTTGTTTGCTGCAACTCTTAGTGCTGCTGGTGCTGCGCTTTTCTCGGCTAAGCGTCGTGGTACTTCTCGTCATAGTAATAAGTAGGATATTTGCTAGCTGGTCTGGTTATTGCAGATCAGCTAGTTTTAGAGCTGCTTAATGCTTGCTTAATTGTATTCAGTAAGTTTGCTGAGTATTGGGTTAATTAGCATAATGAAGTTAATGTAAAATGTGCCTCGCTTTGCGTCTTTCTTTACTACGCAAAGTGAGGCATTTTTGTATGCGAATATTTTTATCTAACACGAATTGAAACAGTCTTGAAAATATGGGAGAATTACCACATGACTACAGTTATTATGCATACTTCTGAAGGCGATATAAAAATCAATTTGTTTGACAGTAAAGCGCCTGAAACCGTCAAAAATTTTGTTGGCTTAGCTACCGGCGAGCGTGAGTGGCTTGACCCATTCAGTGGAAAACCTTCGCATGAGCCATTTTACGATGGTTTAACTTTCCACCGCATTATTAAGGACTTCATGATTCAGGGTGGCTGCCCACTTGGTAACGGAACTGGCGGTCCTGGATACGAGTTTGACGATGAAATTGACGCATCTTTGAAGTTTGATAAGCCTTATTTGCTCGCTATGGCAAATGCTGGAAAGCGTCGCGGTCGTGACGGTCGTTTGCATGGCACTAACGGTTCGCAGTTCTTCATTACAACTGTGCCAACTCCATGGCTTGATGGTCACCATACAATTTTCGGCGAAGTTGCTGACGATGAATCGAAGGCGGTTGTCGATAAGCTCGAGGCTGTCGCAACTGATCGATCTGATGCTCCTCTTGAGCCTGTAGGTATTATTTCTATTGAAGTTTTGTGATTAAACATTATGTGATTTAATATTCTTTAATACTACAGTTCTCAATTACTAATCCGACATTTTCTATACGCTTGTGTACAGAAAAGGTCGGATTTTTGCTGTAAGGCGGCAGAAACTTTACAAGCGTGCAACGAAAAGGTCGGATTAATAGAATCTAAATGCGAATATAAAGAAAGCGAGTCTTATAGCAAGCGTAATAGCTCACTATAAAACTCGCTTTGGTTTATATCAACCTTCTTCTATTGTTATCCGTTGTAAGTATTGTTATTGAAGCACTTGCAATTCAGTTTTTGCTTCCGTACTTCTGCATTTTATGCTTTCACGCTTTGATACAGCGATGAGCCGGATTCTTGGAACTTTTTGCTCATCTCTTTCATACCATCGGCAATTGCCTGACTGCGTGCTTCTTCAACGAGCTGCTCCTGCTGAGCTGCTCCGCCAAAACGCTTACGAATATTTTGCGAAATAGCCATCGAGCAGAACTTTGGTCCGCACATCGAGCAGAAGTGCGCCATTTTTGCCGGCTCTGCAGGAAGTGTTTCGTCGTGGAAGGCGATTGCGGTATCCGGATCGTAGCTTAAGTTGAACTGATCCAACCAGCGGAACTCAAAGCGAGCCTTACTGATTGCGTTGTCGCGATCCATAGCATGTGGATGGTGCTTAGCAAGATCAGCTGCGTGGCAAGCAATCTTATACGCAATCACGCCTTGCTTCACGTCGTCCTTATTAGGCAATCCCAAATGTTCCTTAGGAGTCACATAGCAAAGCATTGCAGTTCCGTATCGTGCAATCTCCACGCCACCAATTGCGGAAGTAATGTGGTCATAGCCCGGTGCGGTATCCGTAGTCAAAGGACCAAGCGTATAGAATGGAGCATTCTGGCAAATCGCCTTCTCCATCTCAATGTTCATACGCACAGTGTCGAATGGCACGTGACCAGGACCTTCAATCATCACCTGCACGTCATGCTTCCAAGCGATCTTTGTAAGCTCGCCAAGTGTCATAAGCTCGGAAAGCTGAGCCGCATCGTTAGCATCAGCCAAGCTACCTGGACGCAAACCATCGCCCAAAGAGAATGCAACATCGTACTTTGCGAAAATCTCGCATAATTCTTCAAAGTGCGTATACAAGAAGCTCTCTTGATGATGCTGCAAGCACCATTCAGCCATAATTGAGCCACCACGAGAAACAATACCGGTTACGCGGTTTGCAGTAAGCGGCACGTAGCGAAGAAGCACGCCAGCGTGAATAGTCATGTAGTCAACGCCCTGCTCGCACTGCTCAATAACAGTGTCGCGGAAAAGCTCCCAGCTGAGCTTAGAAGCATCATCCTCAACTTTTTCCAAAGCCTGATACATTGGAACTGTTCCAATTGGCACAGGGGAGTTGCGCAAAATCCATTCGCGCGTTGTGTGAATATCGTTACCGGTGGAAAGATCCATAACGGTATCCGCACCCCACTTCGTGGCCCACGTAAGCTTTTCTACTTCTTCGTCAATAGACGACGTAACAGCAGAATTACCCATGTTTGCGTTGAGCTTAGTTAAGAAGCGTGAGCCAATAATCATAGGCTCAGCTTCAGGATGGTTAATATTGCAAGGAATTACAGCGCGTCCTGCTGCAATTTCTTCTCGAACTAGCTCTACATCGCAATTTTCGCGCGTTGCAACGTATTGCATTTCCGGAGTAGTAATTCCGTGACGAGCGTACCACATTTGCGTAATCGGATGATCTGCGCCCTTCATTGGCTTATGCGTGCGACCACGCCATTCTTTAGAAGCTTTGCCTCGCTTAATTGCGCGCTTGCCGTCGTCTTGAAGATTGCGCCTGCGACCCTCATATTCCACAACGTCACCGCGGTCGCGAATCCAGTCAAGTCGAAGCGGAGCCAAGCCTTCCTTCGGATCGCACTTTGGACCTTCAGTATTGTAATCCTTAAAAGGCGGGTTAGGACCTACGCCAGGAGTATCCGAAAGCTTAATTTCCGTATAAGGAACTTCCAAATCGTAAGAACCATATTCATACTCAAAATGAACTGGAGTTGTTTTGCGAATATGAGCTTTATCGCGCTGAGTGCAACCACGAGCTGCAATGTCAACTCGCTGTTGTTTAGCTAATTTCGCAGCATCCTTTGCTTCTTTAGCGTTAATAAAAGTTGGTTTCTTTTCTTGAGTTTCTGAAGATTTTGATTCAGAATTTTCTGCAACTATTACTCGCTTGGCGTAGCCGTGCTTTTCTTCGCCTCGCACAGCTTTCCAATGTTCAACAAACTCACGCATAGTTGATTCTGGTGTTTCTGAAGAATACAGTGCTTCAGAAACGAACCATCCTGCAGCCTTAGTGTGAGCGATTGTATCGATATCGTCGAGCGCAGTTCTTCCGCCAACTAGAACTGGGAAATCACTTGCGGAACAAATCGTATTGATTTTCGCTTCGTCCAGCGTTGTGTGGTTTGCTTCCAATTCGTAAGCGGCAGTAGTGCTTTCGCATCCTTCTTCAGGATTGTGCATTGCTGTTACGCAAATGTAATCAATGCATCCATCTGGCAGTTCGTTTATTACTTTAACTAAACTTTCGGTTTCAACAGATAAGCCGATTACAGCATCTTCGCCAAGAAGTGCGCGAGCCTCTCTAGGCTCCATGTCGCTTTGTGCTAAATGCACTCCGTCAACTTTGATGCTTTGATTGCGAGCTTGCCAAACGACATCAACACGTTCATCGATAACAAAAGTCACAGAATCGCATTTGTTATTGTCTTCGATGATTTGTGCAATATCGCGTGCAATAGTAGTGATTTCTTTAGCGTTTTCATTGTTGCAATGAAGACGAATAAAAGTCGCTCCAGCGCGCAAAGCATCATCGACAATATCTGTAAGTGGACGATTATTACAAGCTTGTGGGTCTGCAATAAAGCAGGCACTTAGATTAAATTGATTACGCATTGATGCGTACGGATAATTCGATGTCATACTAAAATCGTTGCTCCCTACGTTGTATTAACTAACAGGTTCGAAGGGTTAGGCAAATTAATACCATCTCAGCCTTCTTTCGAAAGCACCCCTGCAAAATGTCGAATTACCAGTAAGTTTACACGATTATGTGCATTTAATTGGTGGTGGGTATGTTGCGAAATTCTTTAGCGTTCGTGATGATTGATTGCGCGTGAAATAAAATCTCCCAAGCTTTGCACAATCTGCACGAGGATAATGCAAAGAATAACAGCCACTGTCATCACATCGTATTGATAGCGCTGGTATCCGTATCGTATTGCAATATCTCCGAGTCCGCCTGCGCCAACTGTTCCAGCCATTGCGGAGAATCCAAAAAGCGTAATAAATGTAAGCGCAGCTCCGCGAATTAGCGAAGGTAAAGCTTCCCACAGCAACACTTTGCAAACAATTTGCAATTTGCTTGCTCCAAAGCTTTGTGCTGCTTCAATTAAGCTTCCGTCAACTTCGGCTAAAGATTGTTCAACTACTCTAGCAACGAATGGTGCAGCAGTAATTACCAGTGGCACAATAGCTCCAGGAACTCCCAAAGAAGTGCCAACTATGAGACGAGTAAAAGGAATTATTGCAACTAATAAAATAATAAACGGCACAGAACGCACGATGTTAACAATCCAGCCTAGAACTGCGTTAATTGGCGCGTTAGGGCAAATACCTTTTTTGTTTGATGTAATGAGAAGTACGCCAACTGGAAGTCCAATAAGGTATGCAAAAAGTGTTGCAACTGATGTCATTACGAGTGTGTCTTGCACGCCTTCAATAAGTAAGTCACCGTAGTCGTTAAAAAATTGTGTAGCAGCTTCTAACATTGTTATTTCACCTCATTGGTAAGCGCGTTTGTTTGTGCGTCTGTTGCCTCGTTTGCAAGCGTGTTTGTAGTTTTAGCACGATGATTTTCTTGTTTTTCATCTGCAATAAGAGTTCGCAAAATATCGCTTTGTGGATTTGCAAAAAGCGTATCCGTGTCACCTAATTCCACAATGCGTCCGCCATCAATCATTGCAACTCGGTCGCAAATATTTCGTGCTACAGCCAGCGAATGTGTAATAATAACAAGTGTTACGTTGAGTTCGCGGTTAATTCGGCGCAATAAATCAAGGATTTGCGCAGTAGTTGTGGAGTCCAGTGCGCTTGTTGCTTCGTCGCAAAGCATAATCGACGGATTATTCGCCAATGCTCGTGCAATTGCTACGCGCTGCTGCTGTCCGCCTGAAAGTTGGCTAGGGTAGCGGTTTGCAAAATCTTTTAAACCAACTAAGTCAAGCAAGTAGTTTGCGCGTTCTTCTCGTTCCTTTTTTGCAGTGTGATTTAACTCTAATGGGAAAGTGACGTTTCGCAATACTGTACGTTGCTGGAAAAGGCTAAAATTCTGGAAAATCATGCCAATATTAGTGCGTACTTTTGCAAGTTCTTTATCTTTTACTTCGCTAATATCATTTCCGTCAATAATAATTTTGCCAGAAGTTGGTCGCTCAAGCAGATTCATGCAACGAACTAGCGAAGACTTTCCTGCACCAGAAGAACCAAGGATTCCGAATACTTCTCCCGATTCAATAGTCAGATTAATGTCGTGTAATGCTTCATTCGCTTTGCTACCTTTGCCGTAGCTTTTGTGAAGATGTTCGATCTGAATCATGCTTTTCCTTAACAGATTATTGCTTTCTGTGTGAAATATACTTCGTTACTAACTAGAGTTACTAACTAGAGTTACTAACTAGCGTCATTAACTAGATTATTGACTAGCACGCACATTACGTATATTACACGCTTATAAAATAATGCCGCAAAGCATACACGAAGCATACACATGCGGCATTAGGTGGCTACATTGTGAGTATTATTTAGAAAACAGGAAGCACAGCGCCTTTGTAAGTTTTAGTAATATAGTCGCGCACTTCGCTTGTCTTCAAAGCTTTGAGTAAGGCTTTGATTTTTGCAAACTTTTCAGAGCCCTTCTTTACTACAATAATATTTTCATAAGTTTTAGCCGCAATGCCACCAACTTTTTCTGAAGTAAGTGGGTCTTTAGTTGGGTTAAAACCAGCTTGAATAGCGTAATTGCCATTCATGGCAGCAAGATCCACATCCTTAATGGCAGTAGGAACTGTTGCCGCTTCAAGTTCTTTAAACTTCAAATTCTTAGGATTCTCAGTAATATCTTTTGTAGTAGCGTTAATATCCTTTGGATTCTTCAACTTAATCAATCCAGCATCTTGCAAAAGAAGCAATGCGCGAGCCTCATTAGTAGGATCATTTGGAACTGCAACAGTTGCGCCATTTGCTAATGCTTTAATCGTCTTGGTTTTTCCTGGATACAATCCAAATGGTTCAAAATGAATTCCACCTACTGAAACAAGATGAGTTCCCTTTTCCTTATTGAAGTTGTCAAGATAAGGCAAATGCTGATAGTAGTTTGCGTCAACTTCGCCTTCTTCAGTAGCTGTATTTGGCTGCACGTAGTCAGTAAATTCCTTTACTACTAGCTTGTAGCCTTCTTTTTGCAAGATTGGCTTTACAACCTTATTTAAGATTTCAGAATGCGGAGTAGGTGAAGCAGCAACAGTAATAGTTTTGTCATCCTTCGCTCCTGCTTTTGAGCTACCGCAGCCACTTAAAGTGAAAGTCGCTAATGCTGCCAGTGCTGTAATTGATGCAATAACTTTAATTTTTCGCATATTTCCTGCTCCTTGTTCGGTGAAATTCGTTTAAAGTTAAATCCCCTTCGCGAGTAACGAATTATCAATATAGGCGAGAAAAATCAATAATTCTATACTTTGCTTATTAGTATTATTTATGACGTGTTAATAATTCGCATACTTGCAGTGTGGAAAGAGAAAAAATAAGTTTTTCAACACGTCGCTTACTTGCAATGAAGCTATCTACTAGACTGTAATGTATGAGTTTTTTGCGATTGGCGTTAGCGCAGATAGATACCTGCGTTGGGAATATTGATAGCAACGTTGAAAAAGTTTTGAAGTATGCTGCGCGCGCAAAGCAGTCGGGTGCTCGCATGGTTGTATTTCCTGAGATGACTTTGACTGGGTATCCTATTGAAGACCTCGCCTTGCGTGCCACGTTCCGCACAGCTGCACAAAAAGCTGCAGACTTGCTTGCATCAAAACTTTCAGAAGAAGGCTTGGGGGAGCTTTACGTAGTAGTTGGAACTGTTGGCTTTGACGAGTCTGCTGGAAAGCCTCGAAACAGGCTTCTCGTATTGCATGAAGGCAAATCTGTGTTGCAATACGACAAGCATTTCTTGCCAAATTATGGTGTTTTTGACGAGTTTCGTATTTTCTCTTCTGGCAATAAGTGTGAGCTGCTGGAAGTAGATGGAATACGTCTAGGTTTTGCTATTTGCGAAGATATTTGGCAAGACGGCGGTCCTGTTGCGCGTTTGGCAAAACTTGGTATCGATGCGCTAATAACTATGAACGGTTCTCCATATGAGGAAGGTAAAACTCATGTGCGTTTGAGTTTGGCTCAAAAGCGCGCTGTTGAAGTCAATGCGCCGGTTGTGTATGTGAACCAGGTCGGTGGTCAAGATGATTTGGTTTTTGACGGTGGAAGTTTTGTTGTTGATTCTGACGGAACTTTGCTTGAACGCTCGGCAATGTTCGCTGAAGATTTGTCGTTTGTTGATTTTGATAACTCGCTGAAAAAGCAGAAAGTTTCAAGCATTGCTTCAAAACTTGACGCAGACGAAGAAGTGTATTGTGCGTGTGTTGTAGGTCTTAGAGATTACATGCGTAAGAATGGTTTTAAGGGTGTGTGCTTAGGACTTTCTGGAGGAATTGATTCTGCTTTAGTAGCTACTATGGCTGCCGATGCTTGCGGTGGAGCAAATGTATATGGTATTTCTATGCCAAGCATGTACTCTTCGGACGGTTCTAAAGACGATGCGCGCGATTTAGCAGAGCGAATTGGCGCTCACTACGATGTGCAACCAATTGAACCGCTTTTTAAAGCTTTCCAATCACAACTTTCCTTAGAAGGAGTTGCTGCAGAAAACTTGCAAGCTCGCGTTCGTGGCGTAATCGTAATGGCATATTCAAATTCGCGCGGTGTTTTGGCGCTCGCAACTGGTAATAAATCGGAGCTTGCTTGCGGATATTCTACTATCTATGGCGATGCGGTAGGAGGGTATGCTCCTATTAAGGATTTGCTTAAGACGCGCGTTTGGGCACTTTCTCGTTGGAGGAATCGCGCTGCGAATGCTGGAGTAGGTATTGGTATGCTGCCAATTGTTGGATATGAGGATTCTCAGAAAGCGAAAGCTCCGCAAGATGGCGTGCTTATTCCTGTTAATTCTATTATTAAGCCTCCGAGTGCAGAGTTGCGTCCAGGGCAAAAGGATTCTGATTCTTTACCTGAGTACGATTTGCTCGATCGCGTTTTAGAGGCTCATATTGAGCTTGCTCATGGTAGAGCAGATTTGCTTGCAGATGGTTTTGACGAGCATACTGTTGACACGGTTATGCGTTTAGTTGATCGCGCAGAATGGAAGCGCAGGCAGTATCCGCTTGGACCAAAAGTAAGCGCTATTGCTTTTGGCAGGGATCGCAGAATGCCTGTTACCACAGCTTTTCGTGAATAAATGTGATATATTTCACTAGATTTTTTGCAAAACTACTCGTGTATGCGTTTACATATGCTTTAACATTGTTATTAGGGCAGCGTGAAGATGCGTTGCGGGTACAAAAGGAGTCTAAACATGACATCAGTTGATGCACCAGTTCTCAGTGAAGAGGATCTTCGTACCGAAGCGTGGAATGGTTTTACTGACGGAAATTGGAAAAAAGACATTGACGTACGCGACTTTATATTAAAGAACTATACGCCATATGAAGGTGACGAAAGCTTCTTGGCAAATGCCACTGAAAAAACGAAGCACATGTGGAAGTATCTCGACGACAACTACTTGGCTGTTGAACGTGAACGTCGTGTTTATGATGTTGAAACTCATATCCCAGCAGGCATTGACGCAATGCCAGCAGGCTACATTGAAAGCCCAGAAGTAGATAACGTAATCGTCGGTTTGCAAACTGATGAGCCTTGCAAGCGCGCTATGATGCCAAACGGCGGTTGGCGCATGGTTGAGCAGGCTATTAAAGAAGCTGGCAAGGAAGTAGATCCTCAAATCAAGAAGATCTTCACCGTCTACCGCAAGACTCATAACGATGGTGTATTTGGCGTTTACACCAAGAATATTAAGATTGCTCGCCACAACAAGATTTTGACCGGTTTGCCAGATGCTTACGGCCGCGGTCGTATTATTGGCGATTACCGTCGTGTGGCTCTTTACGGCGTGAACATGCTTATTGAGTTCAAGAAGCGCGACAAGGATTCGATTCCATACCGTAATGATTTTACCGAGACTGAAATTGAGCATTGGATTCGCTTCCGCGAAGAGCATGACGAGCAGATTAAGGCTTTGAAGCAGCTTATTAACTTGGGTAACGAGTACGGTTTGGATTTGACTCGTCCAGCTAAGACCGCTAAGGAAGCTGTTCAGTGGACTTACATGGGCTATCTTGCTTCTGTTAAGAGCCAGGATGGCGCTGCAATGAGCTTTGGTCGCGTTTCTGCATTCTTTGATTGCTACTTTGAGCGCGATTTGAAGGCAGGTTTAATTAACGAAACCGACGCTCAGGAAATTATTGATGCTCTTGTTATGAAGCTTCGTATTGTGCGCTTCTTGCGTACTAAGGATTACGACGCAATCTTCTCTGGTGATCCTTACTGGGCAACTTGGTCCGATGCAGGCTTCAGCGAGGACGGTCGCACTTTCGTAACCAAGACTTCGTTCCGTTTGCTCAACACTTTGACTCTTGAGCATTTGGGACCTGGTCCTGAGCCAAATATCACTATTTTCTGGGATCCAAAGCTTCCAGAAGCTTATAAGCGTTTCTGCGCACGAATTTCTATCGACACTTCTGCAATCCAGTACGAGTCCGATAAAGACATTCGTGAGCACTGGGGTGACGACGCTGCTATTGCTTGCTGCGTTTCTCCAATGCGCGTCGGTAAGCAAATGCAGTTCTTCGCTGCTCGCGTGAACTCTGCAAAAGCTTTGCTTTACGCAATCAACGGCGGTCGCGATGAAATGACCGGTATGCAGGTTATTGATAAGGGTGTTATTGACCCAATCAAGCCAGAAGCTGACGGTACTCTCGACTACGAGAAAGTTAAGGCTAACTACGAGAAGGCTTTGGAATGGCTTTCCGAAACCTATATTGAGGCTTTGAATATCATCCACTACATGCACGATAAGTACGCTTACGAGTCCATCGAAATGGCTTTGCATGATAAGGAAGTTTATCGTACGCTTGGTTGCGGCATGTCCGGTTTGTCTATTGCTGCAGATTCCTTGGCTGCTTTGAAGTATGCAAAGGTTTACCCAATCTACAACAAGGATGCTAAGACAACTGAAGGCCACGAGTACGAGTACATTGAGGGTGGCGACGACGACTTAATCGTTGGCTACAAGACTGTTGGCGAGTTCCCAATTTACGGTAACGACGACGATCGTGCAGACGACTTAGCTAAGTGGGTTGTGAGCACTGTTATGGGTCAGGTAAAGCGTTTGCCTGTGTACCGTAATGCTGTACCAACTCAGTCCATTTTGACTATCACTTCTAACGTTGAGTATGGCAAGAACACTGGTTCCTTCCCATCCGGTCACAAGAAGGGTACTCCGTACGCTCCAGGCGCAAACCCAGAAAACGGCATGGATTCGCACGGCATGCTTCCTTCGATGTTCTCCGTTGGAAAGATTGATTACGACGATGCTCTTGACGGCATTTCGCTTACGAACACCATTACTCCTGATGGTTTAGGTCGTGACGAAGACGAGCGCATCAGCAACTTGGTTGGCATTTTGGATGCTGGCAACGGTCACGGTTTGTACCACGCGAACATCAACGTGTTGCGTAAGGAACAGCTTGAAGATGCTGTTGAGCACCCAGAAAAGTATCCGCATTTGACGGTTCGAGTTTCCGGCTATGCAGTGAACTTCGTGAAGCTCACTAAGGAGCAGCAGCTCGACGTTATTTCTCGTACATTCCACCAGGGTTCAGTTACTGACTGATTTGGTTGATTAGTAAACACCGCCGGGAGCGAGGCTAGTTTCGCTCCCGGCTTTTGTTAATTGCGTATATTATTTATTATTTATTTATAAATAGTTTGGAGGGCAGTTAGATGGCTGAAAACACAGCGTTTCGTACCACAACTCAGCATATGTTGAAGGAGTCAAAAGAGTATGCTCGCCAAACTTTAATGGGTGGACTTTCCGGCTTTGAATCTCCAATTGGATTAGACAGAAAAGATCGCCTTGTAGCTCTTAAAACTGGCGATATTGGATTTGTGCATTCGTGGGATATTAACACTTCTGTTGATGGTCCTGGTACTCGTATGACAGTGTTTATGAGTGGCTGCCCGCTGCGCTGCCAGTATTGCCAGAATCCTGATACTTGGAAAATGCGCGACGGAAAGCCAGTCTATTTAGATGCGATGATTAAAAAAGTTGACCGTTATCAAAGTCTTTTTAAAGCAACAGGCGGTGGGATCACTTTTTCTGGCGGCGAATCCATGATGCAGCCGGCTTTTGTATCTAGAGTTTTTCGTGCTGCAAAAGAGATGGGCGTTCATACTTGCTTGGACACTTCCGGATTTTTGAATCGCAATTATACGGATGAAATGATTGAAGACATTGATCTTTGCCTTCTTGACGTTAAATCCGGAACTGAAGAAACGTATAAAAAAGTAACTGGCGGCTTACTTCAGCCAACTATTGACTTTGGTCAGCGATTGGCGAAGGCTGGTAAGAAGATTTGGGTGCGTTTTGTGCTCGTTCCAGGTTTGACAGACAGCGAAGAAAATGTTGAAAAAGTTGCTGAGATTTGCGATTCGTTTGGTGATGCTGTTGAGCATATTGACGTGCTTGGCTTCCATCAACTAGGTCGTCCAAAGTGGCATGAGCTTCGAATTCCGTACCCTCTTGAGAATCAAAAAGGACCTTCTAGAGCACTTAAAGAGCGAGTTGTAAACCAGTTCAAAGACCACGGTTTTGTTGTGTACTAGACTGAACCTCGATGCGTTTTAGGCAATTTTTGCGTATTGTATTGTTTTTTTTTAAAGGATTTTGTATAATTACACAAACACCCTTTTTAGAGAAAGGATACGCAATGAAGCGCAGAATAGGTTGTTGGATTGCATTAGCTTTTGCATTAGCGTTAGCTATTTTTGCACGGTGTAACGATCAGTTTGGCTTTGGCACAGCGCTTATTATTTTAATTGTTTTGCCGATAATTTTGTTGCCGATAAATATCGTTGCGGCTTTCGATAAGAAACTTCTTATTGAAGTGCCAATAATATCTATTGCTATAACCATTGCTACAGAACTTGCCACTTTCCCAATAAGAGATTTAGGTTTACATACTGTCTACGTTATCCCAACGGTTTTAGTTTCGGCAGTCGCATTTACTCTTACTAGATTCCTTAAAACTAAGCTTGTTAAACGCATAAATGACGAAATAGCAAACAATAAAACAGATTGATTATTTAATTGATTATTTATTTTTTGAATAGTCGTAGTTGTGTGCGAAAGTTGAAGCCGTGTTAAAAGATGCATAATCTATAACACGGCTTAAATATATCTTGCGCAACATTTTGCAAAAAGTACAGAATAAGTTGCAAAAAACGTAAGAATTTGGCTAAAGCATGCAAATCGGGAGGCGTACTTGAACGAGGAACCAAAGCTTTTAAAAGAGCCTAGAGAAGGAGTTCCAGAAGTCATTGATACGCTTGAAGCATATAAAGATTATTGCAGCTTGTTGGCATCAGGTTCCGGTTCTTTAGCTGCAGATGCTGAGCGAGCTTCCGGTTTTAGATATGGTCATGAAGATTGGCTGATTCAGTTTAAACGCAAAGGTGCAGGAATCGGGTTACTGGATCCAATAGAACTTACAAAACTTGGAGCCGATTGGAACGAATTTAACAAGGCAGTAGGAGATGCGCCTTGGATTATCCACGATTCGATGCAAGATTTGCCAGGATTTTTCGATATTGGTTTGCGTCCTCGTGCTTTATTCGATACCGAGATTGCGGCTAAATTACTTGGTAGAAAGCGCTTTGGTTTAAGCTCTGTAACTGAATATTATTTGGGTTTGACCCTCGCAAAAGAACATTCCGCAGCGGACTGGTCTTATCGTCCACTTCCTAGAGATTGGCGAAATTACGCGGCTTTAGACGTTGAATTACTTATTGAGCTAGAAGAAGTAATGCGCGGTGAGCTAAAAAAGCAAGGTAAACTTTCTTGGGCGGAAGAAGAATTTAAACACTTACTTAGTAAGGGTGCACAAAAGAAAGCTCCGCATCCGCGTCCATGGCTTAAAATATCGCATATAAGTGTGCTTATGCACGATCGTGTTGGTTTAGTTATTGCGAAAGCATTGTGGCAAAGGCGAGATGCTTTAGCGCGTGAATATGATATTGCGCCAACTCTTCTACTTTCTGACGCTGCGATTATTGAAGCTGGTAAGCGTAAACCTAGTAATGCGCGCGCGTTTCGTGCTATTCGTTCTTTGAATGAGCGAGTGCGAGTACACACTGGCAGTGAGCAAGACAAAATGTTCGAGCGTTACGCTCCAATTCAGCGCAAAATTAAACCATCTATTTGGAAAAACGTTATAGAGAATGCTATTTTGCGCGCTAAATCTGGTGAAACAGCTATGGATGATGTGCATCCAGTATTACCGAATGGAGCTATTCAACTTAATTCGCGCGAATCTCGTAAAACGAGCGTACTTAAATCAACAGATACTGACGAGTCACAAGGTTCTAACGATTGTCAGGATTGCCATGATTCGTCAGATTCGCAGTATTTACAGGATATGCAAGATTCCCAAAGCGCTCCTAGATCTATGAAATATTGGCGAGAACATCACCCTAAGCGTTATGAGCGTTTACAAAGAGTAAAAGCTGAGTTAAATCAAATTTCTGAATACACTCATACTCCTGCAGAAATTATTATCAAACCGCAGATTATTCGTAATCTTTGCTGGCATGATGATGCGCAAGATATTGATGTTAAAACATTCCTAAGTGAGCATGGCGCTCGCGAATGGCAAACCCGATTGGTAGCTGAGTCCGTAACTCGCGCTATCATGTAACGGTTGTGCCATACGGCAGAAGCTAGAAAAAACGTAATTTCAGGAGCGCAAGCGTGAAAATCAGCGTCAGGAATCTTGAGCCAACTAAAGTTAAGCTCACCATTACCGCAGATCTCGAAGACTTCAAACCATTCTTGGAAGAAGCTCGTAAGGAGATTGCTAAGCAAATTAACGTGCCAGGTTTCCGTAAGGGACATGTGCCAGGCAAGATTGTAGATCAGCGCGTCGGTTTCGCAGCTGTTGCTGGCGAAGCCGTAAATTCCGCTGTACCAGAGCTTTATTCCAGGGCTTTGGAAGAAAAGAAGATCCGCCCAATGGATCAGCCAGAATTTGACGTTCAGGAAGTTCCAACGTCGACTGATGCAGATGCAAGTCTTAAGTTTGTAGCAACAGTTGAGCGTCGTCCAGATTTCAAGTTGAACAAGTTCAAGGGCGTTGAGATTGAAGTTGAGAAGCCAAAGGTTTCCGACAAGGATGTCAAGGAGCGCTTAGAAAGCCTCCGTCAGCGTTTTGCTACTTTGGTTGGTGTTGATCGTCCTGCAGCTAAGGGTGATTACACTAACATTGATTTGGAAGCTCGTATCGATGACGAAGTAGTTGATGCACAAGAGGGCGTAAGCTACGAAATCGGTTCCGGTGTGTTGCTTGACGGTTTGGATGAGGCTTTGGATAGCCTTTCCGCCGGTGAAGAAACCACCTTTGAAGGTACTCTCGAGTCCGGCAAGCACAAGGGCGAGAAGGCTCAGATTAAAGTTAAGGTTAATTCCGTAAAGACTCAGGAATTGCCAGAGCTTGATGATGATTTTGCTCAGGAAGCTTCCGAGTTTGATACTTTGAAGGAATTGAAGGCAGATATTCGCAAGGCTTGCGAGCAGGCTGCTGAAGGTCGTCAGGCAACTAATGCCCGTGACGCATTCCTTGTTAAGCTTCAGGAAGAAGTTGAAATTCCTGTGCCAAAGGGCGTTTTGGACAAGGCTGTTTCAGAGCATTTGAAGGGCATGACCCCTGATCCTGAAAAAGCTACCAAGAAGCAGAAGGACGAAGCTCAGCAGGCTGCTGAGAAGGAACTTCGCGACCAGATGGTTCTTGACGCTTTGGCTGAACAGATGGATGTGACTGTTTCCCAGGCTGACGTCACCAACTTCTTGGTTTCTGTTGCTCAGCAGTACGGCATGGATCCAAACCAGTTCATTAACGCAATCGTTAACAACGGTCAGCTTGGTTCTGCCGTGCAGGAGGTTGCTCGTTCTAAGGGCTTGCTTGCTGGTATGCGTGCTGTAAAGTTCGTTTCCGGCGGAGAAGCTCTTGACTTGAGTGCATTCTTGTCTGAGGATGATGACGAAGACGAAAGCGTGAAGGCTGCTTCTGCTGCTGCAGAAGTTGCTGACGAACTTTCTAAGTAGTATTTTTCAAACAAGAGAAAGTTTATACTTTCTCATATTTGCTAAAACCCAGGGCTTTTGCTCTGGGTTTTTGTGTTGTTGTTATACTTTAAATAAATGAAAACAAATAAAATTAAAAACAAATAACATAAGGAAGGCTGCTGCTAATGGAAAAACGCAATTTGCAAATAGTAGGCAGTAAAAAACTTTGTAAGTGTTTGAGCTACGTTTTTACATGTTTACGATTAAGTCTTATTGCCTTTTTTGTTGCAGTTATGGCTGGGGTTGGTGCAATATTATTAACTCTGTTACTACATGCTGTGCAAAACGTAATGTTCGGATTTTCAGAATCCGCTCTTAAACCTTCGCCAGTTGGATTGCCAATATTGCACTACGTTGCTGTTGTATTAATTGTGATGTCTGTTGCTGCAATTATTTGGATGTGGTTATGGACAAAATCTTCTAATCATATTGTCGATATAGCTCATGCTGTTAGTGGCCAATCGATGCCATTTAATACGACGATTATCCATGTATGTTTACAAATTTTTATAGTTGCTTCTGGCGCAAGTTTAGGTAGAGAAGTTGCGCCTCGAGAATTAGCTGCAATGCTCACTCAGAAGTTACTCTGCTTTATTCGAGTCAGTGAATTTCAAGCTCGCGTTTTGGTTGCAAGTGCTGCTGGTGCTGGTTTAGCTGGAGTTTATCGCGCTCCAATAGCGGGTGCGATTATGGCACTAGGTTTGGTTGCAATTCCACGTTTTTCTCACGAATCGAAATCTTCTTTAAAGCGTTTGAAATGGTATTGGCTTATACAAAAATTTAGTATTTTTGCTATTGCGTTATGTATAAGTGAAATTGCATCATTGACTACTATTTTTGTGCTTGGGGATGAACCTTACTATTGTTTGCCAAGTCTTAATGACATCCATATTGTCAACACTACTGTGTTGCTACTTGCAATTATAGTTGGCATTGCTTGCGGTATTGTTGGCACTCTTTTCCATAAGATGATTCGTTGGGCTCGCTCTAAGTGTGCTCGCAATTACCAAATTTTATATTTTTTGCCATTAATGGGCTTAGTAACGGGATTAGTTGCATCGTGGAATCCAGCAATTATGGGCAATGGCAGAGCTTTAGCACAATACGCATATAATATTGCAAAAACAAGTATTGCAATTGACAAAAACTCTTTGGTAACTTTGCTTCTACTATTTGTTGCAAAAATAATTTTAACAAGTTGCACTCTTCGAGCTGGCGCAAGTGGTGGTGTGCTTCAGCCGAGTATGTCGTCTGGGGCTTGCGTAGGGCTGATCGTAGGTTTTATAAGTATGAACATTCCAGTTGTTGGTGGCATGCTATCAAGTCAGCCAAAAATATTGATAATAGCTGCTATTTTTGGCGCTGCAAGTCTGTTAACTGCAAGCCGAAAGTCATTGTGGTTTGCGCTTTTTTTGGTAGCGCAATTAGTGAATGCGCCTATGATTATGATTATTCCGATGGCTGTTTCTTGTGCTGTATCTAGAAGCATAGCGATAATACCAAAAATTTTTATGCGCAAATAATGTTTGAATTTTTAGTATGGAAAATACAATATGTGCAAAATAAATGCGCCTATGCTAGTTCAGTATTAGCAAAGGCGCATTTATTGTAAGTAAATATTTTTTAGTTATGTTGATTACTTTAGTTATTTTTTTAATTAATTATTAGAGCTGAATTCTTTATCTGCGATAAAAGTTCCATCATCGTTTGAGAAGATGAAATGCACTCGTACTGGTGCAATAATTTTTTCTTTCATATCATCCGATGCTGATTGTGGCATCAAGTTCGAGAGGCTATCGCCGTATGTTTGCATTCCAGTCTTTAACGCTGTAATTTCTAAATCAGATAGGTGCCTTTTGAACTTTGCATTTATATTGAGCTGATCACCTTTAGTGTCAAACGTTATGTTGAATGGTGAGCTGCTAGTGGCATCATTAAATCCATTAGTGAGTTTTTTAGCTTCTTCTGGATGGCAATGTACGTATTCTTCAATATTTGCGCTTTTTGGTGCAGCGCAATTGTAATGCGGTTTAAGATTAGTTGAAATTACGTAGCCACCTACTGCAACTATTGCTACTACTATGACAACAATAAGCCAAATGTATTTTGACTTATGAGCACTTGTATTTGTTGCATTTGGATAAGCGTTTGCAGGATAGTTGTTGACTGGTTGTTGATTATTCTGATATAAGTTTGGTTGGTAACCATTATTTGGATTTACATTATTAGGGTAATTGTTGTTCTGGTATCCGTTATTTGGGTATCCGTTGTTCTGGTACCCATTGTTTCCATAACCATTGTTTGGGTATCCGTTATTTGGATTTACATTATTTGGGTATGTATTATTTTGGTAACCATTATTTGGATACTCGTTATTTGGCATCGGAGCAGGCGAGTAGTTGTTGTCTGGCAATTGGTTAGGATCCATAATTACTCCTTATAATGAATTGATAATCCAATAAAAATATACTCAATAATGCATACTAACGTGAGGTAATAAGTAAAAATTACATCTGTTGATATGAATAAAATTTTAGAAATTTGGCGTAAAACATTCAATTCAAATCATATTCGCAATATTTTCTATGCGGTCATGCGCACAAGGTAGTGTAGAAATAATTACGTGGTAACAAGGAGATATAGTGACTGAGCTTTTTACAGCTTCTCCTGTGATGGAACAGGCTGAAGCGCCTACATCAACTGATTCTATTTTTAATCGGTTGCTAAAAGATCGCATTATTTGGTTGGGATCTGAAGTAAAAGACGAGAATGCCAATGTTATTTGCGCGCAAATGTTAATGCTTGCTGCGGAAGATCCTAAGAAGGATATTTGGTTGTATATTAATTCGCCTGGAGGTTCAATTACTGCTGGTATGGCAATTTACGATACTATGCAATTAATTGAGCCAGATGTTGCAACTATTGCTGTTGGCATGGCTGCATCTATGGGTCAGTTCTTGCTTAGTTCTGGCACTCCTGGTAAGCGTTATATTACCTCACATGCTCGTGTGCTTATGCATCAACCTTCTGGCGGTGTCGGTGGCACTGCTACGGATGTGCGAATTAACGCAGAGCTTATTATGGATATGAAAAAAACGCTTTCTGAATTGACTGCAAAGCAGACTGGTCATACGGTAGAGGAAATTTACCGAGATAACGAATACGATCACTGGTTTACAGCTCAGCAAGCTTTGGAGTATGGTTTCGTAGATAAAATTGTGACCACTCCTGCTTCTATGCGCGGTGAGGAGTAATTATGGCAAGTGAAGAAGCAAAGTTTGTTGCGCGTGCTGAGCGTTTAGCTGGTTTTGGCGGCGTTACTTCTGCTCAGCGCATTACTAATCGTTACGTGTTGCCTCAATTTGGCGAGCAAACTCCATATGGCATGAAAACGCAAGATCCTTACACTAAGCTGTTTGAAGATCGCATTATTTTCATGGGTGTGCAAGTAGATGACACTTCTGCTGACGACATTATGGCTCAGTTGCTTGTTTTAGAAAGCATGGATTCTGATCGCGATGTGATGATGTACATTAATTCACCTGGCGGTTCGATGACTGCTATGACTGCGATTTATGACACAATGCAATACATTAATCCAGATGTTCAAACTGTTTGCTTAGGTCAGGCTGCTTCTGCTGCTGCTATTATTCTTGCTGCTGGAGCTGCTGGTAAGCGCATGATTTTGCCAAATGCTCGTGTGCTTATCCATCAGCCTGCAATGGGTCAAGATTTTGGTAAAGCTACTGAAATTGAGCTTCAAGCTAAGGAAATGTTGCGTTTGCGTTCTTGGTTAGAATCAACTCTTGCAAAGCATACTGGTCAAGATATTGAGCGCATCCGTAAAGATATTGAAGTGGATACTATTTTGACTGCTCCAGAAGCTAAAGCTTATGGAATGGTTGACGAAGTGCTTGAGCGCAGAGCATAATTCAATCTTTACAACTTAGCGAGTATTTATCAATTCTTGCATTTCTTAACAACAAACCCCGGTCGACACGCCGGGGTTTGTGTTTTAGCGCGGATGGTTGTATATTAGTCAAGTTGCCGGAAACAAGGACATGGTTCTTGAGGCTGGAAACATGCGCCAGTAGCCCAACGGATTAGAGCATCTGACTACGGATCAGAAGGTTGCAGGTTCGAATCCTGTCTGGCGCACAAACAAAACGCGAAGCTTTTGCTCCGCGTTTTTTTTTAATTCGTATGCAACTCGCTCGGTTTATGCCTCTCAGTTATACTTAAAAGTGCGAATCACATATTTTGCACTATAAAACGTTATAAACGTTATAAATGCATTTAGTGGAGGAAATATTTACAATATGATACGACGCAGTTGGAGAGTAGCACGCAATATTGCAAATAATGAGCGAATTTCTGGCTTAATTATGCTTGGTTTCGCTCTTACCGGCTTATTGCTTGCAAATATTCCTTTAACCGCACCAATATTTGAAGCCGTATCGCATACTCATGTAGGCATTCCGTGGACGAATATACACATGTCGATTGGTCACTGGGTACAAGATGGCGTGCTTACTATTTTCTTCCTTTCGGTTGGTTTAGATTTAAAACATGAGCTTATTGCTGGTTCGCTTTCTGACCCTCGCGCAGCTGCAATGCCAATGATTTGTGCTGTTGGTGGAATGATTGTGCCTCCTTTGCTGTTTGTTGCTACAGTAACTGTATTTTCTGAATTGCATGCTGGGCAGGAGATTATGCGTCTTACTTCTGGCGCTTTACCTTCGCTTGATATGGTTCGTGACGGGTGGGCAATACCTACAGCAACGGATATAGCTTTCTCTCTTGCTGTTCTTGCTTTATTTGCAAAAACTTTGCCACACGCTTTGCGCGCATTTCTTATGACTCTTGCTACAGTAGACGATTTGCTTGGAATAGCACTTATTGCTGTCTTCTTCTCGTCTCTTAACGCATGGTATTGGTTTGCTGGAGTAATTGCTTGCGGTTTGGTTTGGACTACTTTAGTGCGTTTGAAGCGTGTTCCATGGCCGTTGGTTGCAATAGTAGGAATTATGGCTTGGATTATGATGTATGAAGCTGGCGTGCATCCAACTTTAGCTGGAGTAATGGTGGGTTTGCTAACTCCGGCGCATTTAGTTCATGGTGAAAAAACGCTTCGGGCTGAACGCTATCGTGAAAAAATTCAGCCTGTTTCTGCGTTATTGGCTCTTCCAATTTTCGCTCTTTTCGCTACAGGAGTGCATTTTGAAACATTGACTTGGGAGTTGTTCTTCTCGCCAATTTTGATTGCCATCACTATTGCTCTTGTTGTTGGTAAACCTGTTGGAATTATGGCAACTGCTTGGATATCAAAGCGTGTTCTAGGTTTGAAAGTTCCTGATGGTCTTCGCGTAGTAGACTTAATGCCTACAGCATGTGCGTGTGGAATTGGTTTCACTGTTTCTCTTCTTATTGCCTCGCTTGCGTATTCTGACGCAGATTTGTCTGCTGAAGCACGTTTTGGCGTTCTTGTTGCTTCTATTATTGCTGCAGGAGTTTCTGGCTTCTTACTTTCTATGCAAGCAAAGCATATGGAAGAAGAATTAGATGAAGTTGAAGACTAGTTTTAATTATTATTTTCAATATATTTGAAAGTAAATTTCTAGGAGAAATCATGTTTAATAGTAATAAAGAAGATTTTTCAGTAGATGTTCCACCTTGGAATAACACGTATCATCGTGGTTCTGTTGTGATGCGCGGTTCTATGATTCCTAAGGAGAGCACTACAGAGACGCTTCTTCGTAACGATAACAATCAGCAGCTTGCTTCTGGAGTTGGTGTAGAAGTAGATAAGAGATGGGATTGGCGTAGCGCGGATCCATGGCGTGCGCTTCGTATTCAAGCTGAGTTTGTTGATGGTTTTGACGCGCTCGCATCGTTAGGTAAAGCTGTTAGTATTTTTGGTTCTGCTCGAATAAAAGAAGATGATCCTGAGTATTCTTTAGCTCGTACTATGGGTTCAGAGCTTGTAAAACGCGGTTTTGCTGTTATTACAGGTGGCGGTCCTGGAATTATGGAAGCTGCAAACCGTGGAGCTGCAGAAGCTGGTGGTACGTCTGTAGGATTGGGGATTGAGCTTCCTCATGAGCAGGGTTTGAATAAGTGGATTAATCTTGGCATGCAATTTCGGTATTTTTTCGTGCGTAAAACAATGTTTATGAAGTATTCTTCTGGAATTATTGTGTGCCCTGGCGGTTTTGGCACGATGGATGAAATGTTTGAAGCTTTGACTTTAGTGCAAACGCATAAAGTTGCGCGCGTGCCTGTTGTTCTTTTCGGTACTTCGTATTGGAATGGTTTGATTGACTGGCTGAAGTCTACAGTAACTCAACGAGGTTTTATTTCTTCACTCGATCCGCACTTGTTTGCTGTTACAGACGACCCAATAGAGGCAGTGCGCATAGCATCTGGAATTGAATAATCTAAGAGTTTTTGCGCTCGTTTACAAGCGTTGTAAGCTGCCAAATTTCTTCGCCAATATCAATTCCGCGAGGGCACTGTCTTGAACATGCTCTAACTGACTGGCATGCGCTAATACCGTCACTGCTGTCTATTAGATCAAGGCGATGCTCTGTTGCGTTGTCTCTGGAATCGTAAATAAAACGAGCCGCGTTAACTAATGCTGCAGGCCCAATAAAGGCTTCTCCGCCTGCGTAAATTGGGCAAATTCCTTCGCAAGCACCGCACATAATGCAATTGCTCAAAAGTTCAAATTTTTTAAGTTCCTCAGGATGTTGCAGAAACTCAATAAGCTGGAGTTTCCCTTCAGTATTCCTCGTAGAAACGTTAGATGCTTGCAAATAAGGTTCTAAGCGTTTTATTTGCGAAATCATAGGCGAAATATCGCAAATAAGATCTCGTTGAACTGCAAATCCTGAAAGTGGAGCAAGCTCAATAATACCAAAAGTGCCATTTTGCAAAGTGGTAGTCTCTTTAGATTTTTGCTGTAAAGTTGGCGATTTTGTCGACTGTGAGGAGCTGCTAGTAGTGCCAGTTTTTCTAAAGCCTCGAGATTGCACGCTATTTGTGCTTTCAGGACGTGCGTTCGCACCAATAGTTGCACTGCATAGTAAGGTTGGCATGCCATTTACGTTTGCAGCGTCGGAACCGCAAACGCCGTGACCGCATGAGTAGCGGAAAGCTAAAGTTGGGTCGATTGTGCGTTTAATAGTCAGTAAACAGTCAAGAATAGTGTCAGTAGAATGAACGCGTAAACTGTAATCTTGAACCCAATGCTTACCTTGAATGCGTTTTGGAGAAGATTCGTAAGATTCACCGGATTCACTAGATATTCTGGATTCACTAGATTCGGAAGAATTATTTATGTTATTTTCTGAAGAATCTAGTTTTGCGAAAGGATTACTGCGCTTTCTGCGCGCAAAAGGACTTTCTCTGCGCTTGCGCTCTGTCTGTTTACTGTTTGCATCATCTTCAGATTTATTACATGGAGTAAAGCGTGAAATACGCAAAGTAACAAGCGCAGTGTTATCACCAAGCTCATTACTCATTGCAAACCTCCAATACGTACTGTTCTAGTTTGCCACAATACTTGCACAGAAACATTTTTTAGTACTTGGCGCATCCTCACGTTAGGCTTGAACTATGACTGACGCTTTATTTTTGCTTGATACTGATCACGATAATGCTCCTGTGCTTGCAGAAGGAATCGAAGAAGGGTGGACGATTGCGCTTCCATCTCAAGTAAAACGTCACGCTATATCTGCCATGCGACTATTAGAAGGCGATGCTTTGCAACTTTCTGACGGCAAAGGCTTGCGCATTCATGCAAAGGTGACGGATGTTGAAAATGGCTTAGTTCGTGTAGAAGCGTTTACTAGGGAAGCTCCGCGAATGACTAGACTTGCACTTGTTCAAGCTTTGGCAAAAACAGGGCACGATGAGCAAGCAATTGATATGGCTACGCAAATTGGCGTGGATGAAGTAATCCCTTGGTGCGCGGATCGTTCAATTGCAAAGTGGAAACCTGGTCGCACAGATAAGCGTTGGAGCCAAGTTTTACAGTCTGCCACAGAGCAATCTCGTCGTGCATGGATGCCTGAACTTCAAGAATGTGTTTCGAGCAAGCAAATAGTTGCAATATGTAGGCGTGCGTGCGTTTACGGAAATCTCGTAATCGTATTGCATCAAGACGCAACTGATTGCTGGAATCAAATAGAACAAGCAGTAAATACTCTTAGCGAGCGCTGTTTGGAGGATGGTAAAGAGCGCACTATTTACGTTTTAGTTGGGCCAGAAGGTGGTATTAGTGACGATGAAGTGTCAATGTTTATTGATGCTGGTGCTAAAAGCTGCGTTTTAGGTAGCAATATTCTTCGTGCATCTACTGCAGGACCTGTAGCTCTTTCTCTTCTTTCGCGTGTTTTAGGACGTTACGAATAATCGCATAAATCGTATCTAAAAGTGCTCATAATTGTGTAAAATAATAAGAAGAGTGTCGATTGCTTTTGGCTTAAGGCATTGATTTCATTTAGTAGCAAATAGGGGAGAAACCATGAGTGATATCACTTACAATACTGATGCTGATTGCATTTTTTGTAAAATTGTTGCTGGAGAAATACCGAGCAGCAGAGTTTATGAAGACGATTCGGTAGTTGCTTTTAAAGATATTAATCCTCAAGCAAAAGTGCATGTGCTGATTGTGCCGCGCAATCACTATAAGAATGTTGCTGAGCTTGCTAGTAAAGCTCCTGAAACTTTGGCCCATATTGCTGGTGTCGCACAAAAAATTGCTGATGATGAATTCAACGGTGATTATCGACTCGTATTTAATACTGGTATTGATGCTGGTCAAACAGTGTTTCATGTTCATGCTCATGTATTAACTGGCGAAAAACTTGTAGAAGGTAGCTTGTAAATCGTGACGAAAAGTACTACGCGTTTTGTGCAAATTCCTAGCGAATTAAGCTCGGTTGCAGTTTTAGGTGCTGCAGATGCTGGTTTGCGTGAAGTAGAACATGCTTTTCCAGAAGCAGATATTACTGTGCGAGGCAAAGATGTTCAAATTGTTGCTCATTCAGCTAGAGCAGATGAAGATGCAGCTAAAGCTGAGTATGCGTTTAGGCGCATGATTGATGCAGCTTACGAACAACCTATGGATGCGTACGAAGTAAGACGCATGCTTGAGCGTGATATTTTGCATAACGATGAACACAATGTGCGTATAAACCGTATCGGTCATGATGGTGGAGTGCTTGGAAATAGTATTATTTCTTCATCCTATGCAATTAATAATTCTGCTTCGCGCGCTGAAAATGAGTTTTCAAGAGATTCAAGTGAGCTGTTGCCTTCTAGCGAAGAAGCGCATCGCCGTGCTATGAGCAGAAGAGCTCGAATGAGTAAAGGCGTGATTACGTTTGCTGGAGGAAATCCTGTTCGAGCAAAAACTGCTGGTCAAACGGCATATGTGCAAGCAATGGATTGCAATATTGTAACGTTTGGAATTGGTCCTGCAGGAACCGGAAAAACGTATTTAGCAGTTGCTAAAGCTGTTCGTGCATTGGAAGATGGAAGAGTTCGCAGAATTGTTCTTACTCGTCCTGCTGTTGAAGCCGGCGAAAACTTAGGATTCTTGCCTGGAACTTTAAACGATAAAGTTGATCCATATTTGCGCCCACTCTATGATGCACTTTCTGACATGCTTGGATCTGCACAACTAAAACGCTATCTTGACGAGAATGTTGTTGAAGTTGCTCCTCTTGCTTATATGCGAGGTCGCACATTAAACGATGCTTTTGTTATTCTTGATGAAGCGCAAAATGCGACTGTTCAGCAATTAAAAATGTTCCTAACTCGACTCGGTTTTAATACAACCATGGTGATTACAGGAGATAGCACACAGGTTGATTTAGCAGTTGTGCGTTCTGGTCTTGTTTCTATTGAGAAGATTTTGGGCGAAGTTAAAGATATTGCTTTTGTGCATTTGCAAGCAGAAGACGTTGTGCGTCATGCTTTAGTTGGTCGTATTGTGGAAGCATACGAAAATTACGATGCAATGCTTGAACGTAAAAAACGTGAACGTACTAAAGAATCTACTGAGAGGAATAACGGATAAATCATGAGCATTGAAGTCATGAATGAAACAGTGTGGAATATTGACGCTAAAATCTTCTCAGATCTTGGAATGTGGGTTCTTCAACAAATGAAAGTAAGTACGCATTCGGACTTATCGATTACTTTTGTTGATCCAGAGCCAATTGCCTGTTTGCATGAACGTTGGATGAACCTAGAAGGCCCAACAGATGTTATGAGTTTCCCAATGGACGAGCTTACTCCTGGAAGCGATGAAAAAGTTTCTGAAGGAATGCTTGGAGACTTGGTGATTTGCCCGTGGGTTGCTCAACAGCAGGCGCTCGCGGCTGGGCATAGTACTATGGAAGAAATGTTGTTGCTAACTATTCATGGTATTTTGCATTTGCTTGGCTATGATCACACTACTCCGGAAGAAGAAAAGCAAATGTTTGGTTTGCAACGTCAACTAATGCTTACTTTTTTCGCTGCTCGATCTGGAGAATTGTATGATGCAACTTTGCCAGAAGGTGCAGTAAACGAGCTTGAGCGTTACGATGCTGAGCATGAAGCGAGTAGCGTCAAAAATAAAAATAAAAAACAGCATTAAAGCGCATTAAGAGCATAATTATGGAATATATTAAGCAAATATTTTCTAGCATATCAGTTCCGCAATTGCCGTTGCATATCTGGATTGGCTTAGCTGCATTGCTTGTGCTGGCAATGCTGCTTGTATGGCTTTCGCTTGCTATGGCTGCTGCAGAAGGTGCAGTGCCTAGAGTTACTCGTGCAAGCTTAAATAATCTTATGATTGAAGCGCAAACGCATGATGATGAAACTAGTGCCATAGTGCGTATGCGTCGAATTGCTAGAATCCATCGTGTAAAAAAACTGATTGCTGACCGTTATACAACTTCTGGAGCATGCGCTTTTGTGCGTGTGCTATGTAACGTTTTAGATGGAGTTTTGTTTGCTTCTTTAGCTGCATTTTTCGGCTCGCCTTTATGGGTAACTCTTATTATTGGTGTTGTTGTTTCAGTAGCTGTAGCTGTGATTTCTATTCTTGTTCGTCCACGTTCAGTTGGTGCGGCTCAACCTGTAGCAAAGTTGATGCGACTTTCTCGCATTGTGTCTATTGCTATTGCGATTAATCCTTTAGTGCATATTGCTAGCGATGTTGACGTCACTTCTAGGAAAAAGCATGTTGATCTTTCAGATGATGAAGCTTTGGAAGATATTCAGCTAGATCAAGCAAAGGCGAGTATTGATCGACTTGTTGAAGCGAATGATTTCGATCCGGAAGTGTCGGAAATGATGCGCAATGTGCTCACGCTTTCAGATACTTTGACTCGCGAAATAATGGTACCTAGAACCGATATGATTTGCGTAAAAAGTGACGAAACGCTGGAAAATTTCCTTAAATTATGCTCTCGTTCAGGATTTTCTCGAGTTCCCGTTATTGGAGATTCTGTAGATGATTTAGTAGGTGTTGCTTATTTGAAGGATGCTGTACGCGCTACTGTGTTTAATCCTGCAGCATCTTCTAGAGCAGTTGAAACAATTAGCCGAGACCCTATGCTTGTTCCTGAGTCGAAGCCGGTTGACGATTTATTCCATGAAATGCAACGAATTCGCCAGCATGTGGCAGTAGTGGTTGACGAATACGGCGGTATTGCAGGCTTGGTTACTATTGAGGATGCTATTGAGCAAATTGTTGGCGAGTTGGAAGATGAGCACGATCGCACTCAGCATGCAGATCCAGAAGAAATACGTGACGGCGTGTGGAAGATGCCTGCTCGAACGTCAATCGCAGATTTGGAAGATATTTTTGAAGTTCATATTGACGAAGACGATGTGGATACTGTGTTTGGTTTGCTTACGAAGTTGATTGGTAATGTGCCGATTGTTGGTTCCAGCGCTGTTACAAGAGGACTAAAATTAACTGCTGTAGATTCAGCTGGTAGGCGAAAGAAAGTATCTACTATTTTAATAGAACGAGATGCACAAGTTTTGGAAGAGTCTAAGGATTCTAAGGATAATCAAAATGACATTAGCTCTTCCGAAAAATCTGCTGAAAGCAAACAAACCAATGCTTTGAAGCAAGCTAGTACTATGAAACAAACGAATATGCTGAAATAAAGAACTGGACGGTAAGAATAACGTGAATAATATTAACAACTTCGACGACACTGATGACTTCGACGACGAGATGTTTGCAAATCTAGACGCTTCAACTCGTGCAACGATTTCTACTCCTGATTTTCACGGTTATCGTTCCGGTTTCGTAGCTGTAGTTGGTAGACCAAACGTTGGTAAGTCTACGCTTATGAATGCTCTTATTGGTACGCAAATTGCTATTGCGTCGTCTCGTCCGGAAACTACGCGTAAAGCTATTCGAGGGATTGTTACTACCGATAATGCACAAATGGTGTTGGTTGATACTCCAGGTATTCACCGTCCTCGTACGCTTCTTGGTCAGCGTTTGAACGATATTGTTGACGAGTCACTTTCAGATGTTGACGCGATTGCATTTTTGCTTCCAGCAGACCAGGAGATTGGTCCTGGGGATAGGCGAATTCTGAGTCGACTTCGTTCTGATTTTGCTAAAAAAGATGAGAAGGGCAATTGGACTTGGAAAGTTCCGCTTATCGGTATTGTTACGAAAATTGATACGCTTAGCCGCAGCGAGTTAGTTGAGCATTTGCTTCAAATACAACAGTTTGCTGATTTTACGGATATCGTGCCGGTTAGTGCGTTGGAACGCGACAATGTTGACGAAGTTAAGAATGTTTTGATTCAAAACTTGCCTGAAGGTCCGCAAATGTATCCGGCGGATCAGCTTAGTGAGGAAAGCCCAGAAAGCATGATTTCGGAGCTTATTCGCGGCGCATTTTTGGAAGAGTTGGACGACGAGTTGCCTCATTCTTTAGCTGTTGTAGTTGACGATATTGTGTATCCGGGCGGTGGAGAGGATACTCAATACGACGACAATAAAGCGCATGTGCTTGTATCTGTTTATGTTGAGCGTGATTCTCAAAAGCCGATTATTATTGGCCATCGTGCGGAGCATTTAGTGCGCGTAAAGAAGCGTTTGCGCACGGCTGTAAATCGTATTACTGGCACAAAAGCTGTGCTTGAATTGCATGTGAAGGTTGCAAAAGGATGGCAGAGCGATCCTAAGAAGCTTGAGCGTTTGGGGTTCTAGTAGAGCATATTTACTTATTTTGTGACAATCTACTTAATAAGTAATAATGGTTTCTGTGGAAGTGATTATGAGAGTAACCTTACTCAAGTTGAAAACACAATTCTTTGCAAATAAGTTGTAATAAAAAGTGACGCAACGGTGAATGCCGCTGCGTCACTTCATTTTTGTTTGTTAATTAGATTTCAGCTTCTTACAGAAGTGTGTCAGGATCAACTACAGGGGTATCCGTAGTGCTAGATGCAGGTAAAGTAGTTGAAGCGTTGGAGCCGTTTAAGTCTCCGAAGTTGAAGTCTCCCAAGCTAGAGTCTCCGATGTTGGTTCCGCTGAAGTCGGTGGTGTTGCCTAAGCCGAAGTTGAAGTCTCCGATGTTGGTTCCGCTGAAGTCGGTGGTGTTGCCTAAGCCGAAGTTGAAGTCTCCGATGTTGGTTCCGCTGAAGTCGGTGGTGTTGCCTAAGCCGAAGTTGAAGTCTCCGATGTTGGTTCCGCTGAAGTCGGTGGTGTTGCCTAAGCCGAAGTTGAAGTCTCCGATGTTGGTTCCGCTGAAGTCGGTGGTGTTGCCTAAGCCGAAGTTGAAGTCTCCGATGTTGGTTCCGCTGAAGTCGGTGGTGTTGCCTAAGCCGAAGTTGAAGTCTCCGATGTTGGTTCCGCTGAAGTCGGTGGTGTTGCCTAAGCCGAAGTTGAAGTCTCCGATGTTGGTTCCGCTGAAGTCGGTGGTGTTGCCTAAGCCGAAGTTGAAGTCTCCGATGTTGGTTCCGCTGAAGTCGGTGGTGTTGCCTAAGCCGAAGTTGAAGTCTCCTAAGTCGAAGTTAGAAGAATTGATATCTCCTACACCAATATTGTAATCGGAATGGCTAAAGCTTGGATATTCTTCTGGAATATTGATATTTGGCATAACATCTGGTGTAACAGTATGATCTACTTCAGGATCTGACGGCACGGTGTGGTCAGGAACTGACGGCACCGTGTGGTCAGGAACTGACGGTGTTGGTGTTTGGCTGGAAGATCCACCATTACCATTGATGTACCTGTCAATAAGTTGTTTGTATTGTTCGATTGTGAAAGGAGCGCTTTCTGTTGAAGCATCCCATGCTGCAATGCTACCGTACTCATTACTAATGTTTCCAGTAGTGAATCCCATTGAACCAAGTGAGCCGTTAATGAAGTTCAAATAGTGACCAACTTCGCCTTCTGGAGCCTCTTGTCCACGTGACTTGTATTCGTCGTAAACTTTCTTTTCGTCTGTAATCCACTGCTTCATTGCGCCAGTCATTGTTTCAGGTGTTGTGCCACCGGTGTATGAACCATCGCCGTAATCAGCCCAAGCCAAATTTTCATAAGTATTATAGTGACGAGCATGACCGATGTAGTTTGCAGAATAGAATGCATCGTTAATTGCATCAGCGGTTAATTGGAGGCTTACGCCCATAGGACTTAATCCTATGCTTTGGCGATAAGCATTAATTGCTTGCATATAAGATATTGCTTTGCTTAAGCGAGAAAGAGAATCTGGGTAAATATCTCCTTTTCCTAAAGTCACCTTTGAGTCGTACCAGCTTGGCTTATTTAATTGTCCGGTCAAAGTTTCGTAAGCTTTGCGAGCATCTTCGCGCTGTGCCGCAGTAAGAGAAGGATCGTTCATTGCAAATCTAAAAAGACCTGCGGCAGTCTTTTCTACACTGCTTTGTGAAGTTGTTGCGCCTTTTGTTAGTGGAGCTGATGCTACATTGTAAGTGACTTTATTGTTAGGAATGAGAACAGTAGGTTGTTTTAAATCAGTTTCGTTTGCATATGCACTATTGGCAGTAACTGCAAACATTGAGATAGAAGCCCCAGTTAAAATTACCGCTACGCTTGCGGCAGTAAGTTTCTTAGAAAAAGTATTTGAATAAACTTTTCTTTCAGATTTTATAGTTTTGTTTTTATTCATAATTGTTCTCTTTCTTGTAGGAAAAATTCCCTTGCACGCATAATTTTAATAAGTATGTGAAACATTTTAAATGTGTATTTTTTATGCAATTTACCCCGCATTTGTAGAGTTAAATATATTAACTTTCCAAATACGGGGTAAATTGTGTGCGTTCAGCTGAGTTAATTTAAACAAACTACTTTTTGCGCGTCGTATACATTTGTGTATTAAGTAAAGTAGTGTAGCGCTTAATAACTCGTGGACGAATAATCTTCATAGACGCAGTCATTAAGCCGTTTTCTTGCGTAAACTCTTCTGGCAAAATAATGAACTTTCGCACAGATTCTGCGCGTGACACGCCTTCATTGGCAAGATCTATAAATTTTTGCACTTCAGCACGAACGACAGCATTATTAGCAGCCTCTTCCATGCTCATAGTAGCGTCAAGACCCTTGAGTTTAAGCCAATTTCGTAAAGTTTCTTCGTCTAAAGTAACAAGTGCAGAAATAAACGGACGCTTATCTCCAAGAACGAGAGCCTGAGACACAAGTTCGCATCTCTTAATCATCTCTTCAATAGGTCCAGGAGCAACATTCTTACCGCCAGCAGTAATAATCAAATCCTTCTTACGTCCGGTAATATAAAGCATGCCATCGTCGTCAATTCGTCCCAAATCGCCTGTTGCATACCATCCGTCTTTAGTAAATGAAGTTTCTGTTGCTTCATCGTTTTTGTGATACTTATGGAATACGCAAGTGCCTTTAATTTGCACTTCTCCGTCGGATGCGATTCGCAAAGTAAAAGCTGGGAATGCAATGCCAACAGAACCTTCTCGGAATGGAACTCCAATAGGAGTAAACGCGCATGGTGCAGTAGTTTCTGTAAGACCATAACCTTCGTAGACAGGAACTCCTGCTCCGCGGAAGAATGAAAGCAATTCAGGATCTAGAGGAGCTCCACCTGCAACAATCCAGCGTGCGCGACCGCCAAGAGCTTGGCGAAGTGGACGATAAACAAGCGGATCGTAAGCAGTGCGGCGAGCTTTAGTAAGAGCCTTAGCGTCACCAAATTCCTGAACTTCCTTCATATACTGTTGAGCCGTCACAACAGCACCCTGGAAAGCCAAGCCTTTAGCACCGTGACCAGCCTTCTGCGAAGCTGCGTTATAAACCTTCTCAAGAACTCGAGGGACAACAATCATAACCGTAGGTTTTGCAACTTGCAAATCGGAAATCAAAGTAGGAATACCTTGAGCAATATAAATGCGCAACGTACTTGCAACAACAATATAGTTAATTGCTCTTGCAAAAGAGTGTGCTTGAGGAAGGAACAGAAGCACAGAGCCGTCTTTTTCGCTAAGCAAATTCGGCAAGTAAACAGGCAAATTCAACGCTGTAGTGCAATAGTGTTCGTGAGTCATTTCCACACCTTTAGGTGCAGCTGTGGAGCCAGAAGTGTAAACAATAGAGCACAAGTCTGTTTTCTTTACAGAATCAATGCGAGCATCTAGTTCCTCATCGCTAACAGCGTATCCGAAAGCTTGAAGTTCTGCTAAACCGCCTGTTTCAATGCAAATAATGCGTTCCAAACTTGGGCATTCTTCAATAGCTCCATCAGCTTTATCTCGCATGTCAGTTGTTTCAACAATAAGGAAACGCGAGTCGGAATTATTCACAATATTGCGAATTTGCTCAGCTGAATCCGTGTCATAAATAGTTGCAAGAACACCGCCGCAAGCCATAACTGCTGCGTCTGTTACATCCCACTCGTATGATGTTTTGCACATAAAAGCAACAGCGTCGCCTTTGCGCAATCCGTAGTGCATCAAACCTTTTGCGGCATCGCGTACTTCTTGAAGGAACTGATTAGCTGTTTTTGTGACCCACTTATCGTTTTCTTTATAAGTGTAAAGAGGATCGTCGCCCATACGTGCTGCGCGATCTGCGTATAAGTCATAAATGCTTGTGCCATCGTCAAGAGGTGCTGCGCTTTCGGTTTTTGTGGTCAGCAAGCCTGTTTCCGGATCGATAAACGTCGTTGTTGGCATTTGCGCACCCCACTCTTCTACGTGTGGAAGGCGTTGTTTTTGTGAAAGTAAAGTATTTGTGTTTTCTTGATCCGTATTAAGGTAGTCTGGTCCGCCTGCACGGTCATCGCTGACTGGGTGCGCGAAGTTACTGCCAATACGCAATGCTTTACGGGCAAGATTAAACGCTTGCTGTTGGAGTGCATTAAAAACGGACACATTTGCTCCTTCATTATGCCAAACGGCTTGCGGATTAAGCGCACATCATAGTATCATGCTATGCACTTACATACTATTAACTATAATAATCGTTTGTATGCTCAAGTAGCAGTTATATTCGATTTGATTAGTAATAATTTTGTATTTGCTATAAGTCGTAGCCTGTCGTTAGAATAGCAAAGTTGCTTTGGCGAGGGAATATGCCACTAGCTTGTGATTAGTTTGTTGGCAGAGTTCCGTTATCGACTGGGCTGATAGCCTCTTATGGTTTTCGGCGCGTCGGTGCGCCTGAAGCTGGATTAACAAACTAAACTATCCAGACCATAAGGAGACCGATATGGCTACAAAAATTACTCTTGAAGGCGAATTGCGCACTGAGTTTGGTAAGGGTGTTGCTCGTCGTTTGCGCGTAGCTAAGCTGATTCCAGCAAGCCTTTATGCTGGCGGTGCTGAACCAGTGCATGTTACTCTTCCAATGCGCGAGACCACTTTGGCTTTGCGTCACGCTAATGCTTTGTTCACTATTAAGTTTGGCGAGGAATCTCGCATTGCAGTTGTTAAGGATGTTCAGCGTAACCCTGTTAAGCGCATTGTAGAACACATTGACTTCTACGAAGTTAAGGCTGGCGAAAAGATTGACGTTGAAGTTCCAGTCTTCGTTGAAGGCACTCCAAAGGGTGCTGCAGTTGCATTCGTGGATGTCCAGGAGCTCAAGGTTCGCGCAGACGTTGCTAACTTGCCAGAGCGTTTGGTTGTTAACGTTGATGGTTTGACCGACGGTACCAAGGTGTTTGCTAAGGATGTCAAGCTTCCTCAGGGTGTTGAGCTCGATATGGATGGCGAAGAATCCGTGGTGAGCGTCACTGTTCCTGAAGATGCTGCTACAGCCGAAGCTGCTGCTCCAGCTGCTGCTGCTGCTGATGCTGCTCCTGCTGCCGCTCCAGCTGCAGAAGAAAAGTAAGTTATAAAATAAGTTAATGTATTTGATTACTAATTAACTTATAATTCATAACTTATAAAATAGTTTAAAATTTTAAGCCGCATAAGTCAGTTCTTATGCGGCTTTTTTCATATAAAATCAACAAATTTGCTAAATAATTTTTATTTTAAAGCATATTTTTTAAAATATTTCTTAAGATATTTTGGCGTGTAAGTTTTGCGAAAAACAAGAATCGTATTAATCTATACGTTAATTGCGGTAAAAGGCAAGTAGAAATAATCCACATAGAAAAGAGACATAATGGCTGATTTAGAAGTAGCTCCAGAGTTTTCTGACGCTTATGAGTCTTATGATCATAGCGATACAGCTCTGTTGAACAAATTGGCTGGCAACTTTGAAGTTCTGCCGAATGATAATCCAGTTTCGGATGCAAAACGCAACGAACTTATTGATAAGCCTGCTTTCGGTCAGATTTTCTCCGACAATATGGTTCATATGTCTTGGACTAAAGGTGAAGGATGGTCTGATCGTCGTGTAGAGCCTTATGGTCCATTGAAAATGGATCCAGGTGCATCTGTGTTGCACTATGCTCAGGAGTGCTTTGAAGGTTTGAAGGCTTATAAGCGCGCCGACGGCTCTATTTGGCTTTTCCGCCCAGATATTAATGCTGCTCGTTTCCAAAATTCTGCTAAGCGTTTGTATTTGCCGGAACTCTCTATTGATGATTTTATTGGATCGGTTGCAGCCTTGGTAAAGCGAGACAAGCAATGGGTTCCGAGCCGTCGAGAGTATACGCTTTACATGCGTCCATTCATGTTTGCTTCCGAGCCGTTCCTCGGTGTGCGCGAAGCTCACGAAGTTGAATACTGTGTTATTGCTTCTCCATCCGGCCCATACTTCAAGGGTGGTTTGAAGCCTGTTAGCATTTGGGTTGAAGATCAGTGGTTCCGCACTGGTCCTGGTGGTACTGGTTTTGCTAAGTGTGGTGGAAATTATGCAGCTTCCTTACTTGGTGAATACAAGGGTATTGAGCATGGTTGTGAGCAAGTGTGCTTCGTTGATGCTGCAACTAAGACATATTTGGAAGAGCTTGGTGGCATGAATATGTTCGCACTCCACAAGGATGGCCATTTGGAAACTCCATCTCTTACTGGCAGCATTCTTCCTGGCGTTACGCGTCGTTCTTTGATTCAGCTTGCTGAGGAAGCAGGACATAAGGTTGTTGAAACCATGATTCCTCTTCAAGGGTTGCTTGACGATATTCGTTCTGGCGAGGTTACTGAAGTCTTTGCTTGCGGTACTGCTGCAATCATTACGCCAATTGGTCGTTTTAAGTCCGATGAATTCGATCTTAAGGTTGCCGATGGTGGCGTTGGTGAGTTAACTCAGGCTTTGCGCGATGAGTTACTTGGCATTCAGCTCGGTGATGTCGAAGATAAGCATAACTGGATGTGGAAAGTTTGCGACTAATTTATATAAGTTAGTTAATATTATCTCATCTAATGTTGCTTATGGCGCGTTGTACTCTATATATTTAGATATCGTATAGAGTACAACGCGTTTGTTTGTTATACACGTAGTGTTTTGGCGAATTTATTTGAAGGGAAATGCTTTGGAAGGTGCGTTAGGGGATAACGTCTTTTTTCTTATAGTTGAGTATGTTGCTATGGGATGTTGTGGCATGGTTGGCGGCATGTGGGCTATTCGTAAGAATTATGATGTTTTTGCGATTATTACTACGTCTTGGATAACTGCATTGGGTGGCGGTATTGTTCGTGATGTGTTGCTTGGAGCATTGCCGCCTGTTGGTATTGCTGATCGTGGTTTTGTTATTACAGGTCTGCTTTCTGGTGTTATTGTGGCTGTTGCTCACCCTGAGATTGATAAATGGCGTTGGCTTATGCTTACGCTTGATGCCTTGGCGTTGGGTCTGTTTGCTGTGAATGGCACAGCAAAAGGTTTGGATTTTCACATGTCTGGTATGGCTTCAGTATTTTTAGGAATGGCAACTGCTTTGGGTGGCGGTTTGATTCGCGACATGATTTTGAACCAAGTTCCTGTTATTGTGCGAGATAAGCATTGGTATGCTTTACCTGCTGCTCTTGGATGTGTATTAACTGTTTTTGTTGTAAAAGCAAAGCATGCAGGTTACTTTGGTTTAACTGTTGAAATATTGCTTGATGTTCTTATTGTTGTTCTTGTTGTTGCAATGCGCTTGTTGTCTGTGAAACTAGATTTAACTTTATTTGGAGCAATGAACCGCACGGAACCTATTAAGGTTAGACGTCCTCGTATTCGTCGTATTAATAATCGTCGTCACCGCTAATATTGCATACGATGATAAAAATAATCCCCAGCACCGATTGGTACTGGGGATTTTCCTTACATGCTGTGTTATGCAGTTATCTGCACAAACTTCACAGAGCGTTAATCGCTACAGCAAGACCAGACTTGCGGTTTGCAGCCTGATTCTTATGAATCACGCCACGACCTGCAGCCTTGTCAAGCTTCTTAGCGGCTACTGCGAAAGCGGCCTGCGCTGCAGCCTTATCACCAGCGGTGATGGCTTCACGAGTAGCACGAATAGCGGTCTTCAAAGCAGACTTTACTGCTACGTTACGCTTATGTGCTTTCTCGTTAGTGAGAACACGCTTTTTCTGCGACTTAATGTTTGCCACTGTTACTCCAAACGACGTTTGCTATATAAGGACATACAAATAGTAAGTGTATCATGCTTATTAGATAACGTTATTCGTTTCTATTGTTCGTTTTGGGATTTCCTCCTCAATGTGGCGCGAGTTTTGGGGGATTTCTCTCCTCGCACGTCCCGTCCTTCGTGCGCTCTGGCTGCTAAAAGAGCTTAGTGTGTTCGTCTTTCTTTAAAGAATGTAGCTTCTCAGTCCTCTTTTAGTGCTCGTAGAGAAATCCCCCAAACTCTGCGTGTTTAATCTTTAATAACCGTGTTAATCGCAGAGATTTTTCGATTTTTCTTCTTCGCTTGGCGAATCAGCAGCCTGCGGTTCTGCGCGACGACCTGCCTGAGCGCTTAAAGCGTAGCGCGCGAAGGCAACTCGGAGCGGAAACTCGCTCAGGTTGGAAGTCCAGTGGACTTCCAACGCGAGTTTCGTAGCAAGCGCGTTACCCGCGCGAGCGTCCGCGCTCAGTGCGAAAAATCTCAAATCTCTACCACGTGAATACTTACTTAACTGATAACGACGAATATTAAGTCAAATAAGCTATTAGTTTTTTGCGTAGCGTTATTTTGTATTGTCAAAACTCAATAAGTGCTAAAAATATTGATTTATATTATAAAATAGGGTAGTAGAGTTGGTAAGATTAATTACTTGCGTAGCTTACGCAATTTAATACTATCCGCGTATTTAATAAGGAGATGCTTGCTTTGATTACACCGCATAACCAGCCAGGATTTACGGATCAATCGTTGATACGCAATTTCTGCATTATTGCGCATATAGATCATGGCAAGTCCACTGTAGCAGATCGCATTTTACAACTTTCAGGAATCGTGCCAGAGCGTGAAATGCGAGACCGTTTCTTGGATCGCATGGATATTGAGCAAGAGCGCGGTATTACTATTAAATCGCAGGCTGTTCGCGTTCCTTGGACTTTTGAAGGCAAAGAGTATTCGCTTGGAATGATTGATACTCCTGGACACGTCGATTTTACTTATGAAGTTTCGCGCGCGCTGGCAGCATGCGAAGGTGCGGTGCTGTTGGTAGATGCAACCCAAGGCATTGAAGCGCAAACGCTTTCTAATCTTTATATGGCAATCGACCATAATTTAACGATTATTCCTGTTCTTAACAAAATCGATTTGCCTAGCGCTGAACCAGATAAGCATGCTGAAGAAATAGCTGGTTTAATTGGTTGCAAGCCGGAGGACGTGTTGCGCGTTTCTGGTAAAACCGGCGAAGGTGTTAAAGACTTACTTGATCAAATTGTGCTGGAAGTTCCAGCCCCAAGCGGAAATCCTGATGCTCCTGCTCGCGCTCTTATTTTTGATTCAGTATACGATTCGTATCGCGGAATCGTCACCTATATTCGTATGGTTGATGGCGAACTTAAGTCGCGCGAAAAGTTGCATATGATGGGAATCGGCATGACGCACGATCCTATTGAAATCGGCGTTATTAGCCCAGATATGACTCCAACTAAGGCGCTTGGAGCCGGAGAAGTAGGCTATGTAATTACAGGTGCAAAAGACGTGAGTCAATCTAAAGTTGGCGACACCATTACCAGCGCTATAAATTCTGCATCTGAGCCTTTGGATGGTTATCGCGATCCTAAACCTATGGTTTACGCAGGTCTTTTCCCAATTGATAACGCGCAATTCCCGGATCTTCGAGATGCTCTCGACAAGCTAAAACTTAACGACGCTGCTCTTATTTACGAGCCAGAAACCTCGGTTGCGTTGGGCTTTGGTTTTCGTTGCGGATTCTTGGGTCTTCTTCATATGGAGATTGTTTCCGAGCGTTTAAGCCGAGAGTTTGGCTTGGATCTTATTTCCACTGCTCCTAACGTAACTTATGACGTTACTAGCGAAGATGGTAAAGAGCATCATGTAACGAATCCTAGCGAGTTTCCAGAAGGCAAGATTAAGCGCATTATTGAACCAATGGTTGCTGCCGATATTATTACGCCGAAAGAATTTATTGGTGCTGTAATGGATTTGTGTCAGGAACATCGCGGAGAAATGGGCACAATGGAATATATTAGTGCCGACCGCGTGGAGATGCATTACAGGATTCCTCTTGCAGAAATCGTTTTTGACTTCTTCGATCAGCTTAAAAGTCGCACAAAAGGCTACGCTTCTCTCGACTACCATGAAGACGGCGAGCAGTCTGCGGATCTTGTGAAGGTTGATATTCTTATTCAGGGAGATAAGGTTGACGCTTTTAGCGCAATTGTGCACCGCGATAAGGCTTATTCTTACGGCGTTATGATGACTAAGAAGCTTCGTGGACTTATTCCTCGCCAGCAATTTGAGATCCCAATTCAAGCTGCAATCGGCTCTAGAATTATTGCTCGCGAAACTATTAGCGCACTTCGAAAAGACGTGCTCGCTAAATGCTACGGCGGCGATATTACGCGTAAACGTAAGCTTCTCGAAAAGCAGAAGGCTGGTAAGAAGCGTATGAAGATGCTCGGCCATGTTGAAGTTCCTCAAGAAGCGTTTGTTGCTGCATTAGCTACAGACGAGAGCGCAAACGATCGCGATACTAAAGATAAGATTCGTGCAGCACAAAAGTCCGAGGGATGAGTTTAGAGTTGGATGCTGAATTAAATAAATCAGCTATGCAAACTAAAAGTATGCCTTTTGAAGTGTACGTGCATGTGCCGTTTTGTTTGCGTCGTTGCGGTTATTGCGATTTTAATACGTATACTGCTCGCGATTTAGGAGAGAGAGCAAGTCGCGAAGGGTACGCGGATGTTGCGATTCGTGAAATGCAACTCGTAAAAAAATGGCAGGAATATCACGGGATTTTCGAGCCTAAAGCGCAATCTGTTTTCTTCGGCGGTGGCACTCCAACAGTTCTTAAAGCGCGCGACTTAGTGCGAATTTTGCAAGAAATACGTAACTTGTGGGGATTGAAAACTGGAGCGGAAATAACTACTGAAGCAAATCCGGATACTGCAGATGAAAAGTATATTGAGACGCTTGCAGAAGGTGGATTTACTCGAATATCTTTTGGAATGCAATCGGCTGTTCCGCATGTTCTTAAAACTCTTGACCGTACTCATACTCCAGAAAATGTAACTCGCGGTGTAAACGCAGCAAACGCATGTGGCTTGCGTTCAAGCGTTGACTTGATTTATGGAGCTCCGGGGGAGAGTTTAGACGATTGGCGAAAGTCGGTAGAAATGGCTTTAAGTCTAGGCGTTAACCATATTTCTGCATACGCGCTAACGGTAGAGCCGCGTACAAAAATGGGCCGTCAAATCGCTGCTGGCACTATTCAAGCGCCAAATGATGATGATGAAGCCGCAAAATACGAGTTGGCAGACGAACTTTTTAACTCTGCTGGATTACAATGGTACGAGATTTCTAATTGGGCGCGTCCTGGTTTTGAGTCTCGTCATAATCTTGGCTACTGGCGAAATATTGATTGGGCTGGAATTGGTCCTGGAGCACATTCGCACTACAATGCTGCAAATCACATTAGTAAACAAAGCATGGATGATAGTGCTTCTTTAGCTAATACAAGTGAGTTTTATAACCTTCGCTCATGGGATATTTTGCACCCAAAACATTGGGCTCATGCTATTAACGCAGGAAACGTGCCGTGGCAAAACTACGAGTGTATAAATGCTGAAGACGCGCTTATTGAAGAGGTAATGCTTGGGCTTCGCATTAAAGAAGGGCTTGATATTTCGCAATTGTGCGAAAAAATGCGCGAAACTAATAAGGTGTTCGATGATTCGCATTTGCAAAAAGTGTTACGCGAAGTGTGTAAGGAAGATTTGGCAGTGTTGCACGAAAATCGCATTATCGCAACACGCAAAGGTAGGCTGCTCAACGATTTATTAATAGAAAGAATTGTTGACGCGTGTGAAGAAGGTATGACCGTGCTAAAATAATGCGTATTGTGTCATAAATGCTTGATATAAGAAAATTCAATGTAGAAAGGAACAATCATGGCAAACCGCAAAGAGCGTCGCGCGAAGGAAAGGCAGAGCCGCAAAGGGATTCCTTCTCAATATGATGAAACAAAAGGTCGCGCTCGCGGAGGCATGATTGACGAATACAATTTACAAGAACGCTCTAGAAGACTTCAAGAGAGGGGAACTGGTCCTTGGAAGCCAACGTCTAACGTGACAGCTGAGGAGGAGAGATTGGCTCGCAATGTTAAGCGATCTCAGGTTGGCGATGATACTTGGAATGTTGTTCGTAAAGTTGTTGGAGTGTTTTCCTGGGCTGTGATTTTGCTTTCAGCGCTTGCTTTCTTGGTGATTATGTGGCTTCCTAATCAGCCTATTGTGCTTGTTGTGGTAGTTTCTGTTTTGTTTGCATTAGGCGTGTTTGGCTTGTTCTTTAGCTTTAGTAATTCTAGGCAGAATCCGCGCCTTGACGAGCACGGCACTGCGATTTAGATGTACTTATAAAATAAGAATGTTTTTAATAATTAAGGCGGGCACTTGCTAATAACAACGTGCTCGCCTTAGTTATTTGTGTGCGCTCCGAACTGCTTTCGCGCTTAGAGCGTAGCGCGCGAAAGCAACTCGGAGCGGAAACTCGCTTAAGTTGGAAGTCCAGTGGACTTCCAACTTAAGCGAGTTTCGTAAGCGAGCGCTTATTCCTCACGGCTATTGGTAGCCGTTCGGCTGATTTGGCATGTGAAGCACACCGTGCTTCACAATTGAGCCAAATCACGCTTTGAAAGAGCTTGAAATCCTGTTGATTTCAAGCTCGGCCAAAGCGCGCGAGCGCATACTGCGTTACGGTCTCTAGTTGGCGCTCTTCGGACATTCGCGCATTTACACAATAGGATGCTTAATGTAGTAATCTCGCATTGACTTCTTGGAAATTATTTCCTCGCTGCCTTGATTTGCAGATATGCCGATTCTCGCGCGAATCCACGGATCTTCTTCATGTGTTCTTTCGCTGAGCTGATTTCCTGTAAGATTTCCAAGTTTTGCGCACACTTCCTCTATAATCTTCACCTGCTCATATTCTAAAGTTGCGCATCTTTCTGGAAGAGAAATCAGTAGTTCCTCTTTGCGAATTGTGAATCTTCCTCGATGCCTGTTAAATAATTCCAATGAAACTGGACCGTTCGTCCAAGCTTCAAAATCTTCCGGAAATAGCGACAATCCAGTTGTAGCTAAGCTGTGCGCTTGAGAATAATACACAAGCTTTTGCAGCTTCATAGTTGTCATTGGCCCCATAATTTCCAATATTTTTGCCGCTACGTTAATAATACCCATCGCGCACCTCCTTTTTCTCTGCAACAAATTAATAGCGATTTTATGAATGGAAAAAGTGAGCGTCAATTCGATTAAAGAAATGTGGACAACTTTTATTATGCGTAGTTTTTGGCTTGCGTTAATTTTGTGAATCTATAAGCGCGTAGCCATGTCTTACAAGCACAGATTTAAGTTGCGTAAGATAAGCGAGTGAAGCTCTTGAAAGCTTCGTGCGCTCGTTGGTAATCCAGCCAACAAGCATAGTGTCATCACATTCAAGCGGAATAGTGACGATTTTTTCATTGTTTAAATCGCCGTTATCTATTCCAGTGCAAACAGTATAACCATTCAACCCAATAATAAAGTTTAAAATGGTAGCGCGGTCAGAAACGTTGATTTTTTTCGGTGGGCGAGTAGGCCAAACAGCCTCTTCTGCGAAGAAGAAACTTCCTTCTTCTCCCTGTTCGTATTGAATAAACGGGTACGGTTTTAAATCTTCCAAGCTCAAGCTTTTTCGCACTGCAAGCGGATTGTTTCTAGAAAGAAAAACATGCAATTTTGCACGGAAAAGCGGGTGGAACTCCAAATGTTTTTCACGAAGCAGCTTGCCGATTACATCCTTGTTGTAGTCAGAAAGATAAAGAATTCCAAGGTCTGCGCGCATATCGCTTACTTGCTTAATAATATTTTTTGTGCGTGTCTCGCGAATTGAAAACTCGTATTCATCAGAATGAATACTGCGAATCATATCGACGAATGCTTCAACGGCAAACATATAGTGTTGTGTTGCAACGCTGCATAATTGTGGGCGAGGCTTCGTACTTTTGTATCGTTCTTCAAGAAGATCTGCCTGCTCAATTACTTGTCGAGCGTACGTCAAAAATTCCGCTCCATCAGCTGTTAATGCAATTCCTTGAGTGGACCTAGTGAAAATTTCAATGTTAAGTTCTCTTTCAAGCTCTTTTACAGAAGAGCTCAATGCTGGTTGTGAAATATATAGTGCTCGTGCTGCTTCGTTCATTGAACCGCAGTCAACGATTTTTACAATATATTTCAGTTGTAGCAAAGTCATACGAGCTTCTTTCGTGAGCTAAAAGTTACGATAATCATCAAAAATCACATAAATGAACCGCTAACGAATCTAGCAAAAGGTATAGGCATAACTTAATTTTTAGTTGCCATAACCATAGTTTCACATAACCATAGTCTCATACATGATCTTAGTAATATAAGCTAAATATTTAAGCAATATTATTAAAGATTTACTCCCACTGAAGCTAAATCCTTACGCGCCTGCTCTGCGGTTGTAAAAACAAAGCCATGCATGCCAACTCTATGAGCTCCATCAATATTTGCTGGTTTGTCGTCGAAGAAAACAGTTGTTTGCGGATTCAATCCAAATCTACTTATAGCAAGTTCAAAAATTTCCGGTTCTGGCTTATGCAAATGCTCAACACCGGAAATAATAGTTCCTTGTAAAAGAGTAGAAAGTTCTGGGAATTTACGTAAAGCAAGTGGGAAAGTTTCTTTAGACCAATTCGTTAAGCCCCACACGCCGTATCCAGCTTTACGCAGATCATGCAATAAATCAACCATTCCAGGCATCATGCGCGTCAAAACTTGGTCATAATGAGCACAATACCAACGAAAAGCTTCAGCAAGTTCGCTTCCAAAGCGACGTTCGTATTCAGGCATAAGATCTTTCAAAAGCTCGCCGCCATCCATGCGGTCCTCAAATTCATAGAACCCGGCTAAATCGTTCTTTCCAAAGCTTCCATTAGGGCAAATAGTATCAACTAAATTCGGGAATTGCTTTTGCAAACAGTTTCGGCAATTCCATTCGAGTAGAACTTTGCAATAGTCAAACATAACGTCATGGATTTCAATATTTTGTGCGTTAGTCATTTGTTTCTACTCCTTCTATTTTGTTTCATACGTTATTTTACATTTGCGTATTTTGTTTCATGCGTTAATTTTGCACGCTATTGATATTATTCTGCGCGCTACTTTATATTAATAAGAATCCCAAGAACATGCGGTAATGCATTTATAATGTCGCTTGCCACAATTGGATGTTCCAAAGTTAAAGCATGCTTTGATTTCACTATGTCTTGCACTAGTTGAGTGTAATTGTTTCCTCCGCTACTGCGTGATGCAAATACTGCGCAAATTCCATGAATCACAGCTGCGCTCGCTGCAATAAGTGCGTAATTTTCGTTATTTGCGTTGTCGTTCTTGTCGGCGTTTTCGTTATCTTTTTCGTACTGTGCTAGCAATGCTCCTAGAATTCCTGCTAGCACATCTCCTGAGCCTGCAGTTGCTAGCCAAGATGGAGCGTATTGTGCAATATAAATAGGAGAGTGCAGCGATGATGGTGAAGCAACTGCTGTTGTTGCGCCTTTAAGAAGCACAGTTGCTCCAGTAAGATTTGCTGCTTTTTGAGCGTAGTGTGTTGGGTTGCTAGATATTTGTTGTGCGCTTACTTCTAAATCATATCTAGTAAAAAGCGAGCTTAATTCTCCTGCATGAGGTGTGAGAACTACTTTTTCGCAAACTTGTTTTGGTAGTAAGTCTAATGCTCCAGCATCTACGCATATTGGCGGAAGATTGTTATTTAATTGCGTTTCAGCGTTGTCGTTTTCGTTTTTGTTGTCGTTTTCGTTGGAGTATTTTGCAAGTATGCTAGCAATGTATTTTCTTTGAGATAAAGCAGTTTCGTCGTTGCAATGGCTTTCGTCTGGTATGCCGCATCCAACTGTTATTGCGTCTATTTTTCCGTTTAATTGTTCAGATGCTACTACCTCAGGCGATGCTTGCAATACTAAGTTTTGTGCGCGAAGAGGACCTGAATAACGAACCATTCCAATATTTGCATGTATTGCAGCGCTTGTACTTAACACTGCTGCTCCGGGATAGTCGTTTGAACCGGTAATTACGCCTAGAACACCTCTTGAATATTTATTATCGCTTGCGTGAGGTGTGCGCAATGGTGTGGAAGCAAGATGAATATCTACTGATATTTCATTAGTTGCAGAGTTTTTATCGTCAGTGCGTGAACTGTCGGGTTTTGCAATGTAATTCATACCATCTGTATTGCCAAACATAGTATTAAGTGTAATTGCTGTTAAGCACATGCAGAGTTGGCTAAACATGTGTATTATTGTCTAAACTTATGTATTGTTACAATTTGTAAACATTTTGAAAATATTTGTAATTTTTTGTTATTCTGCGTGTCGTGAGTGTTACGGCGTGTCGCTACTAGTTTTGCGTAAAAAATAAACAAAAATGCCTGATTAATAAATTTGTTCAAATGTTATAATCACATTTATTTTTTCGTTGGTATATTAACGTTTTTTAATGCAAGATAAAGCAGAAAGTAGCACGGTCTTTTTTGAAATTTTGCATTATAACAGATGGAAAAGTCGCGAAACGCATTTTTGCAAAAATAATTATATTTTTTCACATTTTTTATTGACCGTCACGCATATTTTTCTTATGCTATAAGCGTTATTGCGAATGATTATTTTTTTCATGAATAGCTTTCATGAGTACCTCTCACAATCAACCCATGCAATAACAGTTAAAGATTCCCGAAAGGAACGAGTGTGAAAACTTCACGAATTTTCGCAACTGCAGCTGCGGTTGCATTATTAGCAACTTCTATGGGTGCTTGCGGCTCTGCAAAAAATGCCGAAAATAAGGCGAAGGGCAATCAAGTAAATGTAGTGGCAACTACAACTCAAATTTGCGATTACGTAACTCAAATCGCTTCAACTGCTGACGCAAAATCTGGATTGAGCCTCAATAAGACTGATTCTCAGGGCAAGAAGTCTGTAATCGGAGCTCCTCAAGACAAAGCAAAGTCAACAATTAATTTGACCTGCTTGCTTGCGCCAAACGCTTCTGCTCATGAGCATGAAATGACTCCAGCTCAATCTAAAGCTCTTTCTAAGGCTGATTTGATGCTCGTTTCTGGTGTAGATCTCGAGCACTTCTTGGATCAAGCTGTGAAAGCTACCGGTTTTAAGGGCACTATGGGTGTAACTTCCGGTATTCTCACTGCTGATGAAATCAAGGATTCAAAGGCTGAGGCTGCTAAGGAAAAGGATCTTCCATACAAGGTTGATCGCGGTATCGCTAAGGTGCATGCTGAAAAGTGGCCATTCCCTCCAGAAGAAGGCGAGAAGGAGCCTGAATTCCAGTACGATCCACATATTTGGACCAGCACGAAGAACACGATGATTCAGGTTAAGAATATCGGTTATTTCCTCGGGAAAGCTCTTCCTAAGAGCAAGTCTATTTTCGATGAGCATGTTGAAAAGTTCGTTAAGTCTTTGACTGATTTGGATGCTTGGGCAACTAAAGCTTTGAATAGTGTGCCACAAAAGCATCGTGTTCTCTTCACTTCTCACGATGCATTCGGTTACTTCTCTCGTGATTACAATGTGAAGTTCATTGGTGCAGCACTTTCTGATTTCAACAGCCAGCAGGATGCTACTGCAGATCATATTCAGAAAGCTGCAGAAGATGTCAAGAAGTCCGGAGCTGTTGCGATTTTTGCTGAGAATTCTAACAATTCCAAGTCTATCAAGGCTGTTGCTGCAGCAGCAGGAGTAAAGGCTGTTATTGGCGACGACGCACTTTATGGAGATTCGCTTGGACCAGTCGGATCTGCCGGAGAAACTTACATCGGTTCCATTGTTCACAATGTTGAAACATTGGTGAAAGCTTGGAATGGTAATGTTCCTGAACTTCCAGATTCAGTTAAGACTGCATTGAAGAAGTGACATATAAATAACAGTAAAAATAATAGTATCGTAACAGTAACTTTAATAGCGAAAGTTTAATAGCGAAAGCAGGAAGTTACTGTTACGAATACTTATTAATAAACTGAAAAGACTGGAAATATAGTGAATAAGAGCGTCCTTGCAATGAAAAATTGCGACCTGGCATACGGTTATAAAACTGTAGTGACTGGTATTAATGGCAGTGTGCAAGCCGGGGAAGCTTTGGCTTTAATAGGTCCAAATGGTTCTGGAAAAACAACGTTTTTGCAGGCTATTATTGGTATCGTGCGCGTAAGTCGCGGTGAACTGAAAATGCCTAAGGCTTTGTCTATTGGATATGTGCCACAGCAGGTTGATTTGGATTTAACATTCCCTATTACTGCACGGCAAGTTGTTGCAATGGGCTTAAGTAGACAGACAGGTTTTCTTGGATTGCTTAAAAAAGATCAGAAAAAAGCTGTTGAGGATGCTCTTAATCATGTTGGTTTATTAAATCGTGCAGATGTGCGATTTGGTGACCTTTCTGGCGGTCAGCGCCAACGCATTCTTCTTGCGCGCGCTATTGTTGCAAAGCCAACGCTTATTTTGCTCGACGAACCTTTTAATGGTCTTGATGAACCGAATCGCCGAGAACTTCTTAATATTATGAAATCAGCAAAGCAAGAAGGTATTGCTTTTGTTGTGTCTACGCATGATTTAGTTATTGCAGATGCTATTTGTGAAAAAGCGCTACTTTTAGCTGGCAAGCAGATTGCTTTTGGTGCGCTTAAAGAAGTAATGACTAAAGAAAATATTACTCGCGCATATGGTGGAAGCATGCCTGCTGCTTCTGCAGGTCTTACTTTTTCGGAAATTGCGGAAGGCTGATTTTCAATGCTTGCCCAATTAGTTGAGTCATTAAGAGAAGCTCTGGAACCAATTCCAGGTTTTGATTTTATTGCTTCTGCTCCTTATATTTTTCGCCCGTTCTGCTTACTTATAGTTCTGTCTATAGCTAGCGGAATCGTTGGTGTATTCGTGAACTTGAGATGTGCTGAATTTAATGCGGAAGCTATTGTGCATGGCATATTTCCTGGAATTGTTGTAGGCGCTTTGTACGGTGGCATAGATCAAATTATTCCTGGTGCTGCAATTTGTTCAGTATTTTTAGTTGCTGCGTTAGTGTGGGCTTCTCGTTCAGCTCGCATAAATGAATCGATTATCGCAACTGTTTTAACTACTTTCTTTGCTCTTGGTGTAGTAATTTCACTAAAAAAAGGTGATATGTCAGGTCAGCTCGAAGCGTTGATGTTTGGTAGGCTGCTTGATGTCACTGATGAGCGAATGACTCAAGCAATGTGGATTTGCTTGTTTGCAATTATTGTGCTTTTGGCAACTTGGAAACAGCAGATTATTGTTGCTTTCGATCGAGCAAGTGCTCCATTAATGGGAGTGCATACTCTTTTTGTAGATATTGTTCTTAACGTTGGTATTGCTGCGGTTGTTGTTTCTGCATCTTCAGCTGTTGGCGTTCTTCTTGTGATCGGATACCTTATTATTCCAGGAGCTAGTGCTCGTTTAGTGTCTAGAACAGTTGGGCGCATGGTTGCAGTTGGTATTTTTGTTGGTATTGCTGGAGTTGTTCTTGGTATGTACGTTATGAATTTGGAGCTTGATCATCCTATTTCTCCTCAAGCAGCAATTGCATTAAGCATGTGTGCAATGTTCGTAGTTGTGCTTGTTGTGCGCTGGCTGTTCCAAGTTATTTCATCTATAGTTTTTGCGCATAAAACTCATACAAGCGATAGCGATATGCAAGTTTTAGCAAAATCTTATAAAGGTAGGGCATAGATGGTAAGTATTTGGCAAATTATCGCTCTACCTATAGTTGAAGCAATTGTTGTAGGTGCTCTATGCGGTTTTGTTGGCTCTCTTGCTCTTCTTAATCAGCGAATATTCTTTACTGAATCTATTACTCATGCTGCATTTCCTGGAGCAGTATTAGGTGTAGTTTTAACTTCTGCTTATACAATAGATCAAAATATTTTGTCGCTTGGGCTTTTTGTTGGTGCTGCTGTTGCGTGCGTTGTACTTTCCTTAGTAATGTATGCACTTTCGCATCTTAAAGGCATTTCTTCGCAAGCTGCAGCTGGCATTACTTTAACTGTCGGCTTTGCTAGTGGATACTTTTTAAATAAGTGGTTTGCTCCATTGCCATTGCGTATTGAGGGATTTTTAACTGGATCATTGCTTAATTGCACTCCTGCAGACGTGATTTCAGCCTCTGTTGCTTTCTTACTTGTTTTGGGATTATGGGTTTTTAATTCTGCTAATCTTGTGCATTGCTCGTTTGACCCTATTAATTACCGTGCTGCAGGCGGAAGATCAGGTTTTATACAGGGCATGGTTCTTGCTTTGATTATTATTACTGTTTCCGTTATTATTCCAGCAGTTGGTACAGTTGTTTCAGTATCTCTTATTGCTGCTCCTGCTGCAGCATTAAAGGGAAGAATTGCTTCTATAAATAAATTCGTGCTTGCATGCGTAATTACTGCTGTTTCGATTGCTTTAATTGGACTAGCTTTGGCTGTAATACTGAAACTTTCTGCCGGCGGCACTATTGCTATCGTAGCTGGAGCTTTCTTCTTAATAGTCAAGATTAGTGAAAGCATTTTTATAAAAATTAATGATTTTTCATCAAGATTGCATGCAAGGCGAGAAAAAGTAGCCGAAAACGCTATTTAGCAAAAGTTCCTTAAAAGTCGCTCTGTTGTCCTAGAATATCAACGAATTGCGCGTGAAAAATGCGCGCGATTGACGTCGTTTTTTGCGCGTTTTATTTATGTTTTAATCGCGTAAGTTTATCGACGCCACACAAGTCCAGGTCTGCACATTAGTAACGCAAGACCCCGATAGAAAAGGACAATTATGGCTGAAAATACCATCTCCATCACCGTAAACGAGGAACGCAAGGAGGTGGATGCAAGCTTCACTGGCGCCCAACTTTTCGCGGAAGATAAGAATATTATTGCCGTGCGTTTAAATGGCGAGTTGCGTGATTTGTACACGCCTCTTCATGACGGCGATACCGTGGAATCAGTAGCCCTTGATAGTGAAGATGGCATCGCAATCATGCGTCATTCCGCTACTCACGTGATGGCTCAAGCTGTTCAAGAAATTCGACCAGACGCAAAGTTGGGCGTAGGTCCTGTAATTAAAGACGGCTTCTACTATGATTTCGATGTTGATACTCCATTTACGCCAGACGATTTGAAGCAAATCGAAAAGCATATGCAGCGCATTATTAAAGAGTCTCAAAGCTTCCGTCGTCGCGTTGTAACTGAAGATGAAGCGCGCGCTGAAGAAGCAAATCAACCTTATAAGTTGGAGTTGATTGGGGATAAGGAAGCTGCTCTTGATCCGGCTGCTGCTGGCGAAATTAGCAAGCATGAGCTTAGCATGTACGACAATTTGGATCGCGAAGGCAATAAAGTTTGGAGCGATTTGTGCCGTGGACCTCATTTGCCAAACACTCGCTATATTAAGGCTTTTAAGCTTGAGCGTGTTGCTGCAGCTTACTGGCGTGGCTCGGAGCATAATCCTATGCTTCAGCGCATTTACGGAACTGCTTGGCCTAGCAAGGAAGAGCTTAAAGCTTATACAACTCGCATGGAAGAAGCTGCTAAGCGCGATCATCGTAAGCTCGGTCAAGAGATGGATTTGTTCTCATTCCCAGATGAGATTGGTCCAGGCTTAGCAGTGTTCCATCCAAAAGGTGCTGCAATTATTAACGCAATGGAAGATTATTCCCGCGAACAGCATCGCAAGCATCACTACAGCTTCGTACAAACTCCGCACATTACTAAGGGCGGCTTGTATGAGACTTCCGGCCACTTGCAGTGGTACAAGGATGGCATGTATCCTCCAATGAAGCTTGACGAAGAGCGCGACGAAAACGGTAACGTAACTCGCCAAGGTGCTGACTACTACTTGAAGCCAATGAACTGCCCAATGCATAACTTGATCTTCAAGTCTCGCCAGCGTTCTTATCGCGAGCTTCCTTTGCGCTTGTTTGAGTTTGGTACTGTGTATCGCTACGAAAAGTCTGGCGTTGTGCATGGGTTAACTCGTGTTCGTGGCTTGACTCAGGATGATTCGCATATTTACTGCACTCGCGAGCAAATGCGCGATGAGTTGAAGAGCTTGCTTAACTTTGTGCTTGGTCTTCTTAAAGACTTCGGTTTGAACGATTTCTACTTGGAGCTTTCCACTAAGGATGAGCACAAGTTCGTTGGTTCCGACGAGATTTGGGAAGAAGCAACTAATACTTTGGCAGAGGTTGCTAAAGAGTCTGGTTTGGAACTCGTGGACGATCCAGGTGGAGCTGCATTCTACGGCCCGAAGATTTCCGTGCAAGCTCGCGATGCAATCGGCCGCACTTGGCAGGTTTCTACTATTCAGCTCGACTTCAACTTGCCTGAGCGCTTTAAGTTGGAATACATTGCGGCTGACGGTAGCCACCAGCGTCCTGTGATGATTCACCGCGCACTCTTTGGCTCTATTGAGCGTTTCTTCGCTATTTTGCTTGAGCACTATGCAGGCGCATTCCCAGCATGGTTGGCTCCAGTCCAGGTGACTGGCGTTCCTGTTGCAGATGAGTTCGCTCCACACTTGCAAAAGTTGATTAGCGATTTGGAAGAGAATATGGTTCGTTGCGAAATGGACAACTCTGACGATCGCTTCGGCAAGAAGATTCGTAACGCTTCTAAGTCTAAAGTGCCTTTCACTTTGATTGCTGGCGAAGAGGATGTGAACAACAATGCTGTGAGCTTCCGCTTCCGCGATGGCAGCCAATTGAATGGCGTTCCTGTTTCGCAAGCTAAAGAGTGGATTTTGTCCATCATTAAGCAGCGCGTTCAGGTCAATACTGCAGAAGATTTTGAGCGCTACACTAAGTAGCATAAGCTATTTAAGTTATGTAACTTAAATAACGTTACTTAAGCAGCACAGTTTCGCTTGAAAATTAAATTGCAATAAATAAACGAAATAAGCAAAAGCCCACACTTCTTAAAGTTGTGTGGGCTTTTGTGTGTATTACAGCCGATTGACTAATATGGGATTGTTTATTGAACCCAAGTTTTATTTGCTTGATTACGCTAGGAAGGTTGCATTCAATGTTGGAATCATTACGCAGTGGGTTTAAGCGCACTATTTCTCCAATTGCAAAATTGCTAGTCCGATTAGGCATAAGTGCTAACTGTGTAACAATTGTCGGCACAATAGCTGTAGTTATTATTGCTTTTGTTACTGCTTTTACTAAACAGTTTGTTGTTGGCACTATATTTTTAACTATTTTTGTGCTTGCAGACAGTTTAGATGGTTCTGTTGCTGCTTTGACAACAGGCGGCACAAAATTTGGTGCATTTCTTGACTCAACTCTCGATCGCATTGCAGACTGGTCATTATTTTCCTCTGTATGCATTTGTTTGTATGAAGCTCACGAAAAAAATATGTGCACTTGGATTTCAACTTTGAATGGCAATGCAATAAAGTATGTAGGATTATTAAGCTGTTTGGTTGCTCTTATGGCAGCTTTCGTAACTTCATACACTCGCGCTCGCGGTCAGTCAATAAATGTAGATCCTAAAAAAGGTTTAATAACTCGTGCAGATAGAGTTGCCGTGATTCTTGTTGCTATGGGGCTTGTTGGTTTTACAAATCAACTTTTTTGGTTGAGTTTTGCTATGATTCTGCTTGCTGTTGGCGGTATTATTACAGTTTTCCAGCGTATTTTTGAAGTAAAGCATGGGCTTGATATAAAAGATAAATAAAATTTGTCGCGAAAGCGCAATAAAATCGTTTCGTTTGATTAACTGTACGTTTTAGGAGTATCATGTCAGGTCATTCCAAGTGGGCGACTACAAAGCACAAGAAGGCCGCTATCGACGCAAAGCGTGGCAAGCTTTTTGCCAAGCTTATTAAGAACATTGAAATTGCTGCACGTTTGGGTGGTGGCGATCCTGATGGTAACCCTACGCTGTACGATGCCATCGTTAAAGCCAAGAAGGCTTCCATGCCTGCTGACAACATCAAGCGCGCTGTAAAGCGTGGTTCTGGTGAAGAAGCTGGCGGCGCAAACTATGAAGAGATCGTTTACGAAGGTTACGCTCCTGCAGGTGTTGGATTGATTATTGAATGCCTTACTGATAACCGTAATCGTGCTGCTGCTGATGTGCGTTCAACTCTTACTAAGGGCAACGGTTCTTTGGCAACAAGCGGTTCCGTGAGCTTCAACTTCGAACGTAAAGGTTTGATTGAGGTTCCATCCGAAGGCGTTGACTACGATAAGCTTTTCGAAGTTGCAGCTGAAGCTGGAGCTGAAGATGTTGCTGATGATGGCGATGTTTATTCTGTTTACACCAATTCCAGTGATTTGGTAACTGTGCGTAAGGCTTTGCAGGAAGCTGGTTTCGACTATGATTCTGCAGATATCATTATGCATCCAAACAATGAGGTTGAATTAAGCTTCGAAGATGCTCAAAAGGTTTCTCGCTTAATCGATAATCTCGATGACTTGGACGATGTTCAGAATATTTACAGCAACTGGACCGCTTCAGATGAGGTTATGGCTCAGCTTGAGGAAGATGAATAGTCTCCTATGATGATTTTGGGCGTTGACCCCGGGCTTACTCGCTGCGGGGTCGGCGTGATTGAAGCCGGCGTCTCGCGTCGGCTTTCTTTTATTCACGTCGATGTGTTGAGGTCTGAGCCTGATCTTTCGCAAGATTTGCGACTTTTAAAGATTTATAACGGATTAGTTGAAAAAATTGAGCGTTTTTCGCCTGATACTGTGTCTATTGAACGTGTTTTTGCGCAAGAAAATCGAAATACTGTTCTTGGCACTGCACAGGTTGCTGGTATCGCAATGCTTGCTGCAGCTCAGCGCAATATTCCTGTTGCTTTACACACTCCTACTGAAGTTAAACTTGCTGTAGCTGGAAACGGAAAAGCTCAAAAACCTCAAGTAGAGCGCATGGTAGCGCGATTACTTGGTCTTAATGTTTTGCCTACTCCTGCTGATGCTGCCGACGCTTTAGCTCAAGCTATTTGTCATGCTCTTCGTCCTTCTGGTGCTTTGCAAGGTGGCGAGCGCGAGCAGCATCTAACTGCTGCACAGAAACAATGGGCTTTAGCTCAAGCTCAGGCGCGTAAATCTTCTTCTGTCGTTCGAGACATGTAGGATATTAATAGAACAGATGTTCTATTATAATTGTATTTGACTTTATGTGCTTTAAGTTATGAGTTTTTGTTAAGTAGGAGTGAGCTTATGATTGGAATGCTTGTTGGGCAAGTTGCGTCAATTGATGCTCGTTCTGCTCTTATTGTTGTTTCTGGAGTTGGCTACGAGACTTATATGCCTTCTCAAGATTTGTCTTCTTTGCATGAAGGGCAGGAAGTTCGCGTTTATACGTCGCTTCAAGTTTCGCAAGATGCTTTAACTCTTTATGGTTTTACAACTCAAGCTGCTAAACGAATGTTTTTGCAAGTGCAAAAAGTTAGTGGAATTGGTCCTAAAGTTGCTCTTTCTATGCTTTCAACTTTGAATGTTGATCGTCTTTTACAAGCTATTTCTGAGGGAGATGTAACTTCTCTTTCTTCTGCGCCTGGTTTAGGGAAAAAGGGTGCGCAGAAGATTATTTTGGAATTGAAGGGTTCTCTTGATCCTTCAATACTGGCAGATAGTTCTAATGATTCTACTCAATCTAATAAGCAGATTGTTGATTCTAGCGTGCAATGCGTCATAGAGGGTCTTATTTCATTGGGTTGGAGACAAGTTGACGCTCAAAGAGCAGTTGAGCAAGTCTGTGCAGAGAATAATATTTCAACTCCTATATCTGATGCAGATTTGCCTAATGTCTTACGAATGGCATTAGCTTCACTTGATAGAGGTAGGTAATCATGTTTGTAAAGAATCTAGTATTGGGGGAGTTGAAGTGAGTGAAAAGTATGCTTCTGCGCTAAATACTGGTGTTGCTGAAGAATCCTTACGCATGGTTTCTTCAACTCCTTTAGGAAATGAGCAACTCAGTGATGAGGAGCTTCGTCCTCACGCATTAGAAGGTTTTATTGGTCAACCAGTTTTAAAAGCGCAATTGCAACTGTTTTTAGATGCTGCTAAAAAGCGTGATGTTGCGCCTGACCATATGTTATTGGCAGGCCCTCCTGGATTGGGAAAAACTACATTAGCAATGATTGTTGCTAATGAATTGCAAGTTCCTATTCGAATTACTTCAGGTCCTGCTATCCAGCATGCTGGAGATTTAGCTTCTATACTAAGCGCGCTTGATGCAGGTGAAGTGTTGTTTATTGACGAAATTCATCGTTTGCCTCGTGCTGCAGAAGAGTTGCTTTATATTGCTATGGAAGATTTTCGCGTTGACGTTATGGTGGGTAAAGGTCCTGGCGCCTCATCAATACCGTTAACTCTTCCTCGTTTTACCGTAGTGGGAGCTACCACTAGGGAAGGAATGTTGCCTTCTCCATTGCGTGCTCGTTTTGGTTTTACTGCTCATCTTGATTTTTATCCTCACGAAGAGCTTGAAAAACTTATTGAACGATCTGCTAAAGTCTTAGGGATTCGTCTTGTTGATCAAGCTGCTAAAGAGCTATCATTGCGCTCTCGTGGCACTCCTCGTATAGCGAATCGTTTGTTGAGGCGTGTCAGAGATTGGGCTATTGTGCATGATTTGTCAGAAGTAAATCATGAAGCTGTTGTTGAAGCGTTAGCTTTATACCAGATTGATACGCAAGGTCTTGATCGACTTGATATTGCAGTTTTGAAGGCTATGGTTTGTCAGTTTAACGGTGGACCGGTTGGTCTTAATAATTTAGCTGCAATGGTTGGTGAAGAAGCTGAAACTGTTGAAACAGTATGTGAACCATATTTAGTGCGTGAAGGATTCTTAATTCGCACTCCTAAAGGTCGTGTTGCAACTAGTAAAGCTTGGAAACATTTGGGCTTTAAAGAGCCTAGTAATGTCAGTGAGCTAGCTTAAAATAATTGACTTGGACGGCATTTCGACCGTCTTAGGGTTGGATACTTAAGGAGTTTACTTTGCCTCAATTTTTCCAGCAGTATGGCATGCTTATTATTCTCGTTGTAGCAATGGTTTGCATGATGATGTTCCAGACTCGCAATGCTAAGAAGCGTCAAGCTGAAATGCGTTCCTTCCATGAATCTTTGGAGCCAGGCACTGAAATTATTACAATTGGCGGCATTATCGGCAAGATTGTAAGCGTAGATACGCAGTATGAAGAGATTGTTATCGATTCAGAAGGTAGCTTGATGCGAGTATCTTTCCGCGCTGTAAACAGATTGTATGTGCGTCCAGCGTTTATTAGCGATGAAGAGGCAGAAGCTGCACAAGCAGAAGAAGCTAAGCAGGATGATGCAAATAAGTCTGTAAACGAAGATAACAAGCCAGTATCAGAATCTGCAGAATCTGAAAAGTAATAACTTTTATTTCATAAATTTATAATTTAATACTTAAGTCGTGATGTGTGAGTCAGCGCATGTCTCACACATCATGCGAATATGTGACATTCTTTCCATATTCCAATAACAAGTCTTGTGAAGAAAAGAACGTTAGAATTATGACAGCAACGGATATTACAGTGAAAACGTTGAAAACAGTAAGTAACGATGACGCCGCTTATCTTGCTTCTTTGATTCGTACCGTTCCAGGATTCCCAAATCCTAGTATTATATTTCGTGATTTTCTTCCTATATTTTCAAATGCTCGCTCTTCGCGAATTCTTATTGATTCTTTGATTGATGCATTGCCTGTACCGGCTGATTCAATTGATTTGATTGCTGGGCTTGAAGCTCGAGGTTTTCTTTTTGGACCATTGTTGGCATCTCGGTTAGGCAAAGGTTTTCTTGCTATTCGTAAAGCTGGTAAGCTACCTCCTCCAGTTATTACTGAGTCGTACATGCTTGAGTATGGTCAGGCAAGTATTGAAATTGAAAACGACGCTATTAAGCCAGGTCAACGTGTGCTTATTGTTGACGATCTTATTGCAACTGGAGGCACTGCAAAAGCTGCTGCAAATATTGTCAAGCGCGCTCAAGGAATAGTTGCAGGTTTTAGTTTTGTTATTGAACTTACAGGTATTAGTGGAATGAGTGAGTTATGCGATTATCCTTGCAGTAGTTTAATTACTATGCCAGCTTAAAAGTTTATTATTATCGCTTATTATTAAAGTAATATCCTATTTAAAGCAATATATTGGTTTTGCACCTAAAAGAATTGAAAGGAAAAGGCATGGTTGAGAAACTTAAGTCATTCTTAATAAACATGTCTAAAGGTGTAATAACTCCTATTATTGTTATTTTTATTTTTTCTCTTACAATAGGTCTTTTCCTATCTCTCACACTTCTTGTGGTTTCTATCGAAGAGGGAGCAGGCAATCTTTCTGAATCTGCAATGTCTATGACTTGGGCTGTGTTTATGTTTGCTCAAGGCGTAGGTCTTACTTTTGGCAATTGCATTCTTACGATTATTCCTTTAGGTCTTACTTTTCTACTTATTGCAACACTTGTATGTTTAATTCGCCGTATTCGAGGTGGAGATATAGCATATTTTACTGGGCTTGTAGTCTGGGCTGTTATTAATGCGATACTTTCTCAAAATACGCATGTTACTTTACTGGATTCTACTTTTATTGTTGCTTGTAAATCTTCTTGTATTTATTTAATTTCTTTGCTTATAGCGGTTTTTCCAAGCAGCTCATTGTTTATGTCGTTAAAGCAGCGCTACAAGCAAATGTGCCCTGAGTATATTCAAAAAAATATTCGTATTACTAAGCGTACAGCAGTAATTTTATTTGGTTTATACGCTTTCGTTGCGTTAATAACTGTTGTAGTTTGGGCTTGCATAAATTTTGGCTATGTTAATTCATATTTCAATAAATTAGGCATGCAAAATGGTTCTCGTATTCTTACAACTATTGCTTGCTTAGTTTGGCTGCCGAATATTGCTATTTGGGCATTATCTTGGATTTGTGGATCTGGATTTAATATTGGATCTGTTGCACAATTTACTTTAACAGTTTCTCAGCGTAAATCTTTGCCCCCTATTCCGGTTTTTGGAATATTTCCTGATGCTGTTGTTGATGTTATGCATCGCACTGTTTTTTACTCCATAGTTCCAATTTTCTGCTTTATTGTAATGCTTATAACTTTATTGCATAAAAGCGGCTGTGGCTTGCGTTTAAAAAATATTATTGACAAAACCGAGCGTGAGTCTTTTATGTTGAATGCTGTAGAAGCTGCAACTGATAGTGTAGGTGTATCCGCTTTAATTACAATTATGTGGACTGTTGTTTTCTCAATAGCAAATGGTTCATTGGGTGAATGTCGACTTTCTTATATTGGAGTTGACATTATTGAAAGTACTAGGGCTGTTGGTCATCTTACTCTATACGCTTCTGCTGTAGCATGGGTTATTTCGATTTTTAGTATCCTACTTATTTGTGGCGCGCGATATTGCTTTAATCTTATTGCTGCTAGTAAGTCGAATAAACCTGTAAAATCTGCAGAATTAATCGAAAATAAGACTAGTAATAAAAAGAATCAACCTTTGCCTTTGAAAAAAGCTGCTCCTAGGACGGTTTCATCGAAGGCTAAAAGAAAATAATTCCTCACTACTATTTTGGGAAGGAAGGCCGCCGTGCAACAGACACAGAGCAAAGAATCAAACGCAAATGTGCTGATAACCACAGGTGAAAAGCAAATTCGTAGAGTTCTTGTTTCAGTTTTTCATAAAGAGGGACTTGAAATATTAGCTGAAGCATTTAGAAAGGCTGATACTGAAGTAGTTTCAACCGGCTCTACTGCTGCTAAATTGGCGGAACTTGGTGTTTGTGTTACTGAAGTTTCTGACGTTACTGGTTTCCCAGAAAGTCTTGATGGAAGAGTGAAGACTTTAGATCCGCATATTCACGCTGGAATTCTTGCAGATATGAGTAATGCTGATCATGTAAAGCAACTTGAAAAGTTAAACATAAAGCCGTTTGATGCCGTAGTAGTTAATTTGTATCCATTCGTAGACACTGTAATGAGCGGTGCTGATAGTGACGCAATTATTGAGAAAATTGATATTGGTGGACCTTCTATGATTCGTGCTGCAGCAAAGAATCATAAGTCTGTTGCTGTTATTACAGATCCTGCAGATTACCAGCTTTTAGCTAATAGAATCGTTTCAGGTGAAGGCTTTAATTTGCAAGAGCGCGAATATTTGGCTGGTAAAGCATTTGCTCATACAGCAGCTTACGATGCTTCTATATCTGAGTGGACAAGTAAAGCATGGCAGAAGCCTGAAAGTTTGAACACAAATGATGAAGAAGATAATCAAAATGCTGAAGCTGTGAAGCTTCCTGCAAACTACACGCGCACTTGGAATTTAGAGCATACGCTTCGATATGGTGAGAATCCCCATCAGCAAGCAGGATTGTATTTAGATCCTTTGCATAAGGGTGGTTTGGCTCAGGCTGAGCTTCTTGGCGGAAAACCTATGAGCTACAACAATTATGTGGATGCGGATGCTGCTTGGCGTGCAGTTTGGGATTTTGCTCCACAAATTGCGGTTGCTGTTTGCAAGCATAATAATCCTTGCGGCTTGGCAATAGGCACGACTGCAGTAGAAGCGCACGAAAAAGCTCATGCTTGCGATCCTGTAAGTGCTTACGGTGGCGTGATTGCTGCAAACACTACTGTGACTTTGGAAATGGCAGAAAGTGTGCGCCCAATTTTCACAGAGGTTATTGTGGCTCCAGACTATGAGCCTGAAGCTTTGGAATTGCTTCGCACTAAGAAAAAGAATCTTCGCATTTTGAAGGTTGCAACTCCGCCAGTCTTAGATTTGCAAGTTCATCCTATTGACGGTGGTGCTTTAGTTCAGTCTGCAGATAAGATTGATGCAGTTGGTGATAATCCTGAAAACTGGACGCTTGTTTCTGGAGATCCTGCTGATGCTGACACTTTGCGCGACTTGCAATTCGCGTGGCGTTCGCTTCGTTGTGTAAAGTCTAACGCAATTCTACTTGCGCACGACAATGCTACTGTTGGCATTGGAATGGGGCAGGTTAATCGCGTGGATTCATGCCATTTGGCTGTTGAGCGTGCGAATACTTTGGCTGATGGTGCTGAACGTGCTCGCGGAGCTGTTGCGGCTTCGGATGCTTTCTTCCCATTTGCTGACGGTCCGCAAATTTTGATTGAAGCGGGCGTTCGCGCAATCGTGCAGCCTGGTGGCTCTATTCGCGACGAAGAAGTGTTCGAAGCTGCGCGCAAAGCTGGTGTAACGATGTACACTACCGGTACTCGTCACTTCTTCCACTAAAATTGCTTTAGCTAAGATTCATAGACAAATAAATTAATCAATATTATGGATGCAGCGTTTGTGTACTTCAAGCGCTGCATCTTTGTGTTAGTGCCTAAAACAACTCATGTTTTCTTATCGCGGAGCAGGTATGATACAAGTATGACAGATAGTGAGCATCAGACTAGAAGTGCTAAAACGGAGCATCCGTACGTGTCGGAAAAACGTGAGGGTAAGCCTTATGCTGAATGGATTGTAGCAATTATTATTGCACTTTGCGCATTATTGGCATTTATAGGATATGTAAAAGCCGCCACAGTTGTTATTTCTGTGACGGCTGTACTTCTAGGAGTTATGCGCTTAATTATGCGTCAGCGTAGTCCTTGGAAAGTTCGCTCAGTTGGCTTTGATTCTTTCATAAGTATTACGCTCGGCATAGGTTTGCTTATAACATACGCTTCAATTATATTTTTGCTATAATTTTATTTTTAAAGATTGTTCGCAACGTTATTGTCAGATGCGTTTTGAACGTACTCATAGCTCATATCTGGCGCTGCAGGAGCATCTGCTTTTGTGTCTGCAAAATTTTGTATTGGTGCAGGATTTGTTTCATTTGATACAGCAAGTTTTTGTGCTGAGTTTGAAAGAAGCTTTGTTAATAGCAAAACTAGGCTAACAAGCGCTGCAGCAAAAATTGGAGCAATCCAGAATACCCACAATTGACTTAGTGGTTTAACTTCCAAATCATGAGAGTTTGCGAATAATGCGATGCCGGTAGAACGCGCAGGATTCAAACCAGCTCCTGTAATTTGATACGTAATGAAAGCGCCAGCTGCGTATGCAATACCGATGTGTGTTGCATAACCGCATTTAGTATTACCTTCATGGTCTGTGCTGCGCAATGCAGTGGCAACAATCAAAATAACAGCAATAACTTCAACTAATAACGCAGATACTATTCCGAAAGACAAGTTTATTTCTTTTAGTTGACGTGCAGAAAGAGATGCCTTTTCGAATCCGTTTACTATTGAAACAAACCAATACTTTTTGTCAAAACCTGAGCCTTGACCAACTTGTGACGGATCAATGCTTGAATCCTGCTGAGGAATAATAAGAATAAACAATCCTGCAGCTGCAATAGCACCAAGAACTTGGGCAACAATGTAGCATAATCCTGCAGTGTATGAAGTGCGTCCAGTAAGCATCGAAGCAACTGTTACTGCAGGGTTAAGGTGGCCCCCAGAAACTTTAGATGCAATATATGTCGCTGCAGCATAAGCGATACCAGTGCCGGCGGCAATCATTAAAACGTTGATTCCGTACATTACGGTAGTAAGAGAATAAAAAGTGTAAACAACGAACATCGCTAAAGCTGTAGCAATAAATTCAGTACCAATACGAACAATAAGTGGCGCAGCAGTTTTAGTTGTGCTGCACGGTGTATCTGTAGTTTTAATCATAATTTTCCTTAATTTTAGTTGTGCCGCTTTGTTAATGATTGCAACACAATGAAACCTAGGCTATACTATCACGGCTATGCCATACGGTAACATAGGAAGACGTGGTGTTTTTGATTTATTGCAAATTTAATAAATTACCACATAAATTAGTAAATTAATGAGTAATGAATTGCTTATATTGCGTATTCTTAAGTAAATTCTGGCGCAAATATGTATGTAATTCTTTAGGTCACGTTGGGAGAACGATGCCAAACGCATATTCCCGCGCCAATCAGGCGCATTCAGATGACAACAACGCCATTCGACTGCAGAAGCTGCTTGCTGAAGCGGGATTTGGTTCAAGACGCAAGTGTGAAGAGATTATTCTTGACGGGCGTGTTGAAGTAGACGACGAATTGGTTACAACACTTGGTACTCGAGTAGATCCAAAACGTCAAAAAGTGCGCGTTGATGGATCTCGCGTAAAGTTCAACACAAAGCTAGTAACGCTCGCATTGCATAAGCCTAAGCGAGTTCTTAGCGCAATGGACGATCCAAAAGGTCGCTTTACTTTAAGAGATATTGTTGGAGACAAGTACGAGCGAATTTTCCACATGGGACGCTTGGATTACGATTCTGAAGGTCTTATTTTAATGACCAACGATGGCGAGCTAAGCCAGCACGTAATGCACCCAAAGTATGAGGTTGAGAAAACTTATATTGCAACTGTTGAAGGCAAAATCAACGGTATGGTTTGCCGCCGCTTGGTTTCACAAGGTGTAAATCTTGAAGATGGTTGGATTAAGCTCGACCGTTGCGCAATAATCGATCAGAATCACGACACAACCATGGTAAAAGTTGTGTTGCATTCTGGCAGAAATCGTATTGTTCGCAGGATTTTTGGAGCCGTAGGATACCCTGTAAAGCGTCTTGTTCGTACGCAAATTGGCCCTATTAAATTGGGTGACTTAAAAGCTGGATCGTATCGCGTGCTTTCTCAAACAGAAGTGCGCTCGCTTTCTAAGGAGGTTGGCCTGTGATTTGTGTAGCAATTGATGGACCAGCAGGAGTAGGTAAGTCTTCTACTTCTCGTGCTTTAGCGCAATACTATGGTTTTGCGTATTTAGATACGGGTGCAATGTATAGAGCTGCTGCTTGGTGGTGCTTGAAACAAGGTATTGATTTAAGCACGCAACTTGAATTGGATGAAGAAGGAAATCCTGTAAATCCAGCGGATGCTGAACGTTTTAATCAAATTATTGAAGCTGTTGGAGCCTTATTTACTGAAAGTGACGCTGACTTTAGTGTTGATCCTAAGAATCCTGTAGTGACTGTTGAAGGTGAGGATATTAGCGAAGAATTGCGTTCCAGCGAAGTTTCTTCGCATGTGTCTACTGTATCTTCGATTCCTGCAGTTCGCCGTATGCTTATTGCTGCTCAGCGTGCGTATATTGCTTCAGAGTCAGATGAAGATTCTTTCTCTAAAGGTGAGGGAATAGTTGCAGAAGGACGCGATATTACTACTGTTGTTGCTCCTAATGCTCAAGTTCGAGTGCTTCTTACTGCACGCGAAGAAGTGCGTCAAGCTCGCAGAAACAAGCAGAATATTGCGCAAGAAAATTTGCAAAATAATGAATCTAAAAATAATGAATCTGAAGAAGACGATATTCGCGCTCGTGACGCTAAAGATGCTAAAGTTACGCATTTTCTTCAAGCGGCAGACGGTGTTACAACGCTCGATAATTCTGATTTGACTTTTGAGCAGACTCTCGATGCTCTTGTTGAAATGGTTGACGCTGCAATTGAGCAGGATGAGTATGACCGTTATGCGGCTAATCTTGAAGGCTACGATCTTGACGATGAAGATCGTGCGCTTCTTCGAGGCGACGAAGTAAGTCAAGACGATGCAAAAGACTCTAAAGCTGTTGGAGTAATCGCCATTATAGGTCGACCAAACGTTGGAAAATCAACGCTTGTAAATCGTATTTTGGGTCATCGTGTAGCTGTTGTAGAAGATACTCCAGGTGTTACGAGAGATCGCGTAAGCTACGACGCTGAGTGGGCTGGGACCAACTTCAAGCTTGTTGACACTGGCGGCTGGGAAGCAGATGTTGAAGGTATTGATTCTTCTATTGCTCAACAAGCGCAAGTAGCAGTGCGTTTAAGCGATGCTGTGATTTTCCTAGTAGATGGTCAAGTTGGTTTAACAGCTACAGACGAGCGTATTGTTTCAATGCTTCGCGCTGCAGGTAAGCCTATTACTCTGGCAGTTAACAAAGTTGACGACGCTAGAAGCGAGTATTTGACTGCAGAGTTTTGGAAGCTCGGAATGGGTGAGCCTTACGGAATTTCTGCAATGCACGGCAGAGGCGTTGGAGATTTGCTTGATGCAGCGCTCAATTCTTTGAAGAAAGCGAATAAAGCTTCAGGATTCTTAACTCCAGAAGGACTTCGCAGAGTTGCTTTAGTAGGTCGTCCAAACGTTGGTAAGTCTTCGCTTTTGAATCATTTAGCTCATGAAGAGCGATCTGTTGTAAACGATTTGGCTGGAACTACTCGTGACCCTGTTGATGAGGTTGTGCGAGTTGACGGCGAGGATTGGCTGTTTATTGACACTGCTGGTATTAAGCGCAGGCAGCACAAGCTTACGGGTGCTGAATACTATTCTTCACTTCGTACGCAAGCTGCGATTGAACGCTCGGAACTTGCTTTGATTCTTTTCGATTCTTCCCAGCCGATTGCAGAGCAGGATTTGAAAGTTATGAGCCAGGCTGTAGACGCTGGTCGCGCAATCGTACTTGTGTTTAACAAATGGGACTTGATGGACGAATTTTCCAGACAGCGCATGGAACGCTTATGGAAAACTGAGTTTGAGCGCGTAACTTGGGCTGAGCGTGTAAATCTTTCCGCAAAAACAGGATGGCATACGAATCGTCTTGCGCGCGCTATGCGAACAGCTTTAGACAGCTGGGATAAGCGCATTCCTACAGGCAAGCTCAACGCTTTCTTAGGTCGTATTCAGTCTGCTCATCCGCATCCTTTGCGAGGCGGAAAACAAGCGAGAATCTTGTTTGCTACGCAAGCTTCTACGCGCCCACCGCGTTTTGTAATATTCACAACTGGCTTCTTAGAGCACGGATACCGTCGCTTTATTGAGCGTTCTCTTCGAGAAGAGTTTGGATTCGAGGGAACTCCTATTCAAATCTCTGTAAAAGTACGAGATAAGAAGAAGCGCAAGTAAAGCGCAAATAAAGCGTGATTAAGTCAAAGTAAGTTAGGGTTAAGTAAAGTAGGAGCGTATATGGCTGGTTTGGGCGAGTTAGCTTTCGATTTGCATCATGCTAGCGAAGATGAGATTTTTCAAGCATTTGTTGATTGGGTTAAAGATAACAAACATGTAGATTTGTGGCCGCATCAAGAAGAATCCGTTATGGATTTGCTTGCAGGAGACCACGTCATTTTAAACACTCCAACAGGTTCTGGAAAGTCGCTTGTCGCGCTCGGTATGCATTTCGCGGCGCTCGCCACCGGCAGACGCTCCTACTATACTGCGCCAATTAAAGCTCTTGTATCCGAAAAATTCTTCGATTTAGTAGCTATTTTTGGGCGTGACAACGTTGGTATGATTACAGGCGACTCGCATATTAATGCGGATGCTCCAATAATCTGCTGCACGGCGGAAATCTTAGCAAATCAAGCTCTGCGTGAAGGCGCAAACGCTGAAGTCGATTGCGTCGCAATGGACGAATTCCACTACTATGGTGATCCAGAGCGCGGATGGGCTTGGCAAGTTCCGCTACTTACACTTCCAAATACGCAATTCTTACTTATGAGCGCAACTCTTGGAGACGTAACGGATATTGCGGAACGCTTAGAAAAATCAACAAAAAGAAACGTCAATATTATTGCAGACGCTCCAAGACCAATCCCGCTCGAATACGAGTACACAGATAAGCCGCTTGCAACAACTGTAGAACTCTTATTTAACAAGGGTTTAACGCCAATTTACGTAGTTCATTTTTCGCAAGACGCAGCTCTTGAAACAGCGCAAGCGCTCGCAAGTACTGGAGTTTCAAGCAAAGAGCAGCGAGACAAAATTGCTCAAGCCATTAAAGGTACTAAATTTACTACAGGTTTCGGCAAAATTTTGCAAAGGTTACTGCGCACTGGTGTAGGCGTACATCATGCTGGTATGCTTCCGCGTTACCGTAGGCTTGTCGAACAGCTAGCTCAGCAAGGATTGCTGCCGGTTATTTGCGGTACAGACACTCTTGGAGTTGGCATTAACGTGCCAATTCACTCTGTTGTGCTTACAGCTCTTACAAAATTTGATGGGAATCGTAGTAGAAAGCTTCGCGCTCGCGAGTTTCACCAAATTGCAGGACGTGCAGGCAGAATGGGATTCGATACTGAGGGCTTAGTAGTTGCAGAGGCTCCAGAGTTCGAGATTGAGAATGCGCGCGCTGTTGCAAAAGCTGGAAATGATCCTAAAAAGCTTAAAAAAGTTAAGCGTAAGAAAGCTCCAGAAGGCTTTGTTGTTTGGGGCGAGCCAACGTTTACTAAGCTTATTGAAAGCGCTCCCGAAACTTTGAATCCTCACATGGTTGTAACGCATTCAATGATTTTGAACGAAGTTACGCAAGGTGGGGATGCTAGAGCGCGCGTTGAAAAACTTATTGAAGATAGTGCACAAAGGCCACAAGATAAAGAAAAATTACTTGAGCGTTGCGACGATATTTTCCAAACTTTGCTCGATACTCAAGTTATTGAATGCAGAGAGCGCGTTGACGGTTCTTGTGATTATGATCTTGATGTTGCTATGCCAGACGGTTTTGCGCTAGATCAGCCGCTTTCTCCATTCTTACTCGCAGCTTTGGAACTTCTAGACCCAGAATCTCCAAGCTATGCGCTTGACGTAATTTCCATGGTTGAAGCAACTCTGGATGATCCTAAGCCTGTTCTTCGTGCTCAAGAGCGCAAAGCACGCGATGCTGCAATGGCTGGTATGAAGGACGATGGCATTGACTATGAGGAGCGCATGGAACGCTTAGCTGAAGTTAGCTATCCTAAGCCTCTTGAAGACTTACTAGCTCCTGCTTTTGCGCAATATCGCAAGGATGTGCCGTGGGCGAACGACTACTGGATTAAGCCTAAATCTGTGCTTCGAGACATGGTTGAAACAGCATCTGATTTTACTGGATACATTTCTCGTTATGGCATTGCTAGAAGTGAGGGAACGCTTCTTCGTTACCTTTCGGACGCTTACCGTTCTCTTGCGCGCACTGTGCCTGAAGATATGCTTAACGAAGAATTGCGTGATATTATTTCGTGGCTTCGTCTTGTTGTGCGCTCTATTGATTCAAGTCTTGTTGACGAGTGGGAGAGTGCTGGAGGATCGGATGCTGAAGCTAGCGCTGTAACTACGGCTGCGCCTTCAACTTCTGAGTCTGTAGTTGAGGATCGTCGTGGACTTATTGTGTTGATTAGAAACGCAATGTTTCGTCGCGTGCAGCTTATGGATTTGGAAGATGCGGATACTTTAGGAGAGCTTGACAAAGCTTGGGGTTATGGCGTTCACGAGTGGAATGATGTGCTTGACGACTATTACGATGAGCACGAGTATGTTGGAATAGATGCTAAGGCTCGAAGTGGCGACTTGTTTATTTTGGATGATTCGCTTGAGAAAAGTGAACATTCGTGGAAAGTTCGGCAGATTATTGACGATTCAGACGGGGATCATAATTGGGCTATTACTGGCGTTGTCGATTTAGATACAACTCAAGATGAAGGCGAAGTTGTGTTCTTCGATTACCAAGTTTCGCACGTGTGATTTTTAAAAATGTGTTAACAGAATACGAAATGCAAGACGCAAAATGCAATCGAACGTTTGTTCTATATGTAGTGTAAGCTGGTATTTATGGAGCAGGATTTATTTGCAGCAAGTAGCGCGCCGAGTGATGTAACTCGTCCGTTGGCAGTGCGTATGCGCCCGAGCAGTATTGAAGACGTGCTAGGGCAGTTGCATGCTCTAAAAGAAGGTTCTCCTTTGCGTAGGCTTGCAAATCCGCAATCTAAAGGTTCTCTTACTGCTCCAAGTTCTGTTGTGTTGTTTGGTCCTCCGGGAGTTGGCAAAACTACGCTCGCTTATATTGTTGCTCGTCAGTCTGGTCGCGTGTTTGAAGAACTTTCTGCTGTAACTTCTGGAGTTAAAGACGTTCGAGCTGTGTTAGATCGCGCGCATGAGCGTTTAGTTAGTAATGGTCAAGAAACAGTTTTATTTATTGACGAAGTTCACCGTTTTTCTAAATCTCAGCAGGATGCTTTGCTTCCAAGCGTTGAAAATCGCGACGTAACTTTTATTGGAGCTACTACCGAAAACCCAAGCTTTTCAATTATTAAGCCGCTACTTAGTAGATCAGTAGTTGTTAAACTTGAGTCACTTAGCGTTGAAGATTTGCATACTCTTATAGAACGTGCGCTAACTAGCGAAAATGGTCTTAATAATCAGCTTAAAATCGACGATGACGCAATAGATTCTATTATTCGCTTAAGCGGGGGAGACGCTCGCAAAACTCTCACTATTTTAGAGGCGGCTGCAGGAGCAGTAACAGGAGATGTTGCGTTACAGCATGGCAAAAAGAAGCCTGTAATTACTGCTGATATTGTTTCTAACGTAATGGATACTACTACAGTTCGTTACGACAAAGACGGCGACGATCATTACGATGTGATTTCTGCTTTTATTAAGTCGATGCGCGGAAGTGATGTTGACGCTTCTTTGCATTATTTAGCGCGAATGCTTAGAGCTGGGGAAGATCCGCGTTTTATTGCAAGGCGAATTATGATTGCTGCTGCAGAAGAAGTTGGTATGGCAGCTCCACAAATTTTGCAAGTAACTGTTGCAGCAGCTCAAGCAGTTGCTTTAATAGGCATGCCGGAAGCGCGCATTATTCTTTCTGAAGCTGTGATTGCTGTAGCAACCGCTCCTAAATCAAACGCAAGCTACAATGCTATTAATCAGGCTTTGCAAGACGTTGATGCTGGAAATATTGGTCAAGTGCCTCTTCATTTGCGCAACGCTCCAACTGCTTTGATGAAAAGTTGGGGAAACCATGACGGGTACAAGTATGCTCACGATTATCCGGGTGCTGTAGCATCCCAACAGTACATGCCAGATGAGCTAGTTGGTCGCGAATACTATCAGCCGTCGAATCGCGGCTACGAGCACGAGATTTCGCAACGTTTATCTCAAATCCGTGCCATTCTTCATGAATCTAACAAATAAATAAGTGCTGTGTTTGTTATTGCATCTTTGTGTTTATCAGACAGTGTAACTAGAATCGTGTGTAGATATTTCACTTAAGAGGGATTTGCTGTGTTAAAAACTCGGTAAGTGCGAGCACAGTTAAGAGAGGGAATTATGGCATTTTGTGAAAATTGTGGAAATAAACTAGAGCAGAATAGTAAGTTTTGTGATTCATGTGGCAATGTTGTTGCAAATTATTCGGATGTTGCGAATGAAAATTATAATGTGTCACCTGTAAAAGAAACTTATACTCAGCCTGGGTATATTGCAAAAAGTAGTAGCGAGAAATCTTTTACTAAATCAAAGCAATTTAAACTACTGATTGCTTCAATTGTTGCTGTAGTACTTGTTATTGCTGCTGCGGTTGCGTTTATGGTATTTTATTTACCTTCACAAACTAGTCATACTGTTCTTATTCCTAAAGCTAGTGCATTAAAAAGTGCGCCATTGCAAAAAACTGTAGACGATCTACGTAAGCAGGGTGTGAAAGTTATTATTGTTAAAGAGTTTTCTTCTGTTAAACGTGGTGGTTTTGTTCGTTTTACTAATGTTCGTCCTGGTCAACGTGTGCAAAGTTCATCGCATGTTACTGTTATAGAATCTAAAGGTCCTGGAATTCCTAAAAAGGGAGTAGTAGGTCAGCCTCTCGAAAAAGCTAAGAAAATAGCTGAATCTATGGGTGTTCCTGTTGAAACATACAATATTATTTCTACTAATACTGGAAAAGTTATTGCAACTGACCCGATGCCAGGCTTCTCAGTTTCGAGCGGAAGTAGTGATGATGGAGTGATTCGTATTGCTGTTGGAGTTAAAGACAAAGGTATTCCTGCAGACTTGTTCGGCATGGATAAAGACGAAGCAGTAAATAAGTTGCGAGATTTAGGATTGAAAGATGTTTCATTGCACCCGCATTTCTCGTCAGAAAAGAATCTTGGTAAGATTATTTCTTCTAAACCTGCTTTAGGCACAAAGTTTTCTGGTGGGCATGTTGACTTGTACTACGGTGTTGACGCTTCTGAAACCAAAAATGTGCTTACAGAAAATGATCCTAGTGACAAGACTATAATGTATGTGACTAATGCGTCTCCTGTTATTGGCACTTGGTGTACTAATGATGGCGACTGTATTGAGCTTCAGAAACATGATTATCCTAAAGATGATCCGGACTATATGTTTTTGCAGCTTCCTACCGATCCTAAGTATCCTGATGATTCTCATTTCTATGAGTATTTAACTTTTGGTAATGGTGCTCATCAGATGGGCGGAATGATATTTTATAAGGATAATGATAAGAATAAAGACAGTCAGATGAAGAATCATTTGATTGTTGGAGATACTGGTGCTTTTGAACTTTATCGTGGAATGGGATTGCCGTATTGTGGTGAAACAGCTAATGACAATATTGGCAATATGTGTGTTAATGGTAAGTGGGTTGACGCGTTTGAACCTCCTGAAGACATTAAACAATATGGAAGCCCTGATAAAATTCCTGGCTATTGGAAAGACTCTTCGTTTAGAATGCGCGACTTCTTCCTTGTAGTTCCAGTTCATGCAAATCTTAATAAGATTGAATCTTCTGGCTATTTTGAAGGAAAAGGCAATAAAAAGCCAGATACTACAAGACCGTTTATTTTACGCAGAAATCCGAAATTGTATTCTAAAACGACTGTTGATGCTGAACCTTACAAAGGTGCAATAGAAGATAACCCGTTCGTGCCAACAGTTAAGCACAAGGCTGTTCCATTTAAGCCTGCTCCAGACGATAGTGTTGCATACTACTTGGTTGAAAAGCCTTTCGACTGGAGTAAGCTTCCTGAACGTGACTAAAGGTTTTAAATAAATCGAAAGTAGATATGTTGTCTATGAAAAAGAATAGTGATTTTCTGTATTATTGCGTATCGACTGTTGTGCTTATATGCTGGCTTACTGCTTGCGTTGTGTATACTCTTTTTGCTGCAGATACCTTACAAAACAGCGGCTTTTCGTTGAAAAGTATTACCAGCAATAGCATAATAAGCACAATCACAAAACCGCATACTCGCAGTACTGACGATATTCTTTCTCAAGCTGGTAAAGAATACAAAAAGGTGCTTGAAACTTCATCGTATGTTTCAAATAAATTCCCGCAGGATTTCGAATATTATTATGATTTGTGGGATATTGATAACGATAATATTCCAGAAATGATTGTTATTGCTACAAATAAATATAATAATAACTCTAACAAGTGTATTCATGTATTTTCATTTAAGAATGGCAAGTTAGTTAAATATCCAGAAATTATAGATAATGCGCATGATGAAAATGAGAATTCAGGTACAATATATTTTGATCCGCACCATAAAGGAATTGTAATTCTGCGTGCTATTGAAAAAAATTCGCCTAATGTTTTCCCGTGGATTAAAACAATCTATAAGCTGAATGAAGGCAACTTTACCAATACTAGGTCTATTGTTTATCACCCATTAGATAAAGATAATACATACGATCCAGTTCCTGGAACTGGTGAGATAAGTAAATTATTACATCCAACTTTTGTGTCAGTTGATGATTTTACTGATATTAATATGATGATTAATGCTAAAAACTTGACTCAAGCTCAGCGTAAGCATAATAAGCTTGTTCAACTTTGGCGCGAGAAAGGTTATCAAGTATTTACTGGAACTGTAAAAATATTAAATGTTGATGAAGCATATGATTTTCCTGGAACTACACCAAATAATACTGGTAATAAAGACAATGTTCTGGAAGAAAATAAAGATAATATTTATACGATATTAGTATTCGATAGAAAGATGTCTGTTGGAGGATTTTGTAATGGTACAGATTGTGGAGTAATGCAAACGCGCAATGATCTTAATAATATTTTGGTTACGATGAAGATCTCTAAATCAAATGAAAGCAATAGGTTTGAAAAATATAATAACAAAAAAATTACTATTGCTGCTCAATATGGGGATGATGGATCAAATTGGCTGGAACTTCCAGCAGGTCAGTCAACAGTTAGTGGCGTACAAATCATTGACGAATAGCAAGCTACTATAAAATTAAGCTCCATGAATGTTGAATTGCCTCAGCAGTTTTGCAATCATGGAGCATTTTTATTTACGAATTATCGCAAAAATATAAAAATATTAAGAGAGAGTTTTATTCGCGCACAAGCATAATGTGTTCAACGCTGTCTAGCGGAGAGACGCGGAACAACACAAAACGATTGCCAATTACTTGCACGACTTCGGCGCCGAGCTTTTGAGCAAGTGCATCAGCAGCTTCTTTAGCGCTTAATCCGGAACCATCTTGCACAGAGCACTTCATGAGCTCGTGGTACTGCATGGTTTCGTCTGCTTGCTTCACAGCTGCATCAGTAATATCGTTCTTGCCAACGTATAAAAGTGGGCTAAGCGTATTAGCGAGCGCGCGGAGCTGCTTAATCTGCTTTTTTGTCAATGCCATAAGGCGTCCTTTCAAATGCAAGTTTTATAACGCAAATATTACATAAATTACATAGTGCTTAACGGATTATACAGTATATTGCGAATTGTTGCATGTGATAATACAAATTTATTTACTGTGCATTGTGTATTTATTACGCGCGCTGCAAAAGGTGAAATATTTTCAAAATTTTTTATTGCAAAGGTAACATTTTGCACACAATAATCGCGCTTACAACACAAAGAGTAACTACTAGTAGCAGCACATCTTTTATACGCATTTTCCATGAGTGTAAGTGAGTTCTTTCAGCTCCAGGCGTGTAGCAGCGTGCATCTAATGCGAGCGTAAGAGTGTCAGCATGGCGAATTACTCCTGCAAAACCTGGCACTATTAAAGCTGTTATAGCGTGTACTCGTTGCTTAAAAGAACCATCTCGAATGCTACTTCCTCGAGCGATTTGCGCTAGTGCCACAGAGTGCGCTTCTGCACTGAGTGTTGGTAAGAACCGTAGCGCTAGGCTCATAATAAGTGCTATTTCTTGCGTTGGTATTCCAATATGTCGAAGTGGTGATAGTAATCGTGTGCAAGATTCGTTAAGCGTTGTCTGACTCATTGTTAGCACTAGAACTGCTCCAATGATAATAACAAGCGAGAATCGTGTTGCAAAAAGTATTGCATAATTAATTCCATCAGTTGTAATAGGAATAGTTGCAATATTTGCTAGCACTGTACCAGTTCGCACTGCCAGAATGTTAAGTAATCCAGAGAAAACAAATATTGCAATAATCATGTGCAGTGAAGCAATAAGCTTAACAAATGGTATTTTTGCAGCAACAGTTAGAGTAAATGTTACAAAAGCAAGAATAGCTAACTGTATGTAGTTAGTAATACTAAAAGCACTTAGCATAAGAATAAAGCATGATAGCAGCGTCGCGCGTGGGTCAAAAGATTGAAGTAGCGAAGTTGTTTTTGCTTTTGCGGAACTTTCTTTGTTTTTGGTATTTTCAATATTTTTTGCTGTGCTGCATTCTTTATTGCTTGCTTTATTCCTTGTTTTCAATGTTACTAATCTTGCGCCTAAATCTTCTACTTCTTGAAGATTATGCGTAATAAGTATTATGGTTACGCCTTGATTGTGTAGCATTCCAAGAATTTCTCGAATACGTAACGCAGCTTCAAAATCTAATCCAGCTGTTGGCTCATCCAGTACGAGCACGCGTGGCTTGCAAGCTAAAACGCCAGCTATTGCAACAAGACGCTGCTGACCTCCAGAAAGCGCAAAAGGTGATTTTTCAGCCAAATTCTCAAGGCTCAATAAGCGTAGGGTTTCATCCACACGTTCTTTAAGAGCATTGCCTTTCAGCCCAAAATTTTTTGGCCCATACGAAACATCGTTCCGTACTGTATCAGCAAAAAGCTGTTGTTCTGGCAGTTGCATAACGTAGCCAATTGTTTGATGTAGCTTTTGTCGTATTATTTTAGATGTTTTACCTCTAACAGATATACCATGCACTGTTATGTTTCCTGAATTGGCTTTTAACAATCCACACATTGTTTTAACAAGAGTTGATTTACCGCAGCCGTTTTCGCCCATTATTGCAACTGTTTCGCCACTTTTAACAGTGAGTGAATAATCGTCAATAACAGCTGGAGAAGTTTTATCATATTTAACAGTTAATCCGGAAATTTCTACAGCGATATCTGACTCATTTTCTTTGAATCTGCTATCTGTTAAGTTTTTGTTCTTGCTGATTTTAGTTAAATGATTATTAGCCAACTCAATATTAGAAAAGTAAGTTTTTAAACCATTAAAGCTTACTTCTTTCAGAATGCCATTTTCTAGTAGAAGTATGCGATTTGCTCGTTTGCATTCCTCAAAATTGTGTGTAATTTGAACAATAGTAGTGCCATTTTTATGCAAATTATCGAATAAAGCATCAACGTCTTTGCGTGCGAACGAGTCGAGCATAGAAGTAGGTTCGTCAAGAACAAGCAGTTTAGAATTCATAGCAATAGCGCTTGCTAAAGCTACTCGTTGCTGCTGTCCGCCGCTCATAGTGCTAGGGTCAGCGTAACGCTTATCTTCCATGTGAACAGTTTTTAAAGCTTCACTGATACGCTTATACATTGTTTTTCGAGGGAATTGCAAATTTTCTAGTCCGAAAGCAACATCTTCTTCAGTAATTGTTGTAATAATCTGGTCTTCAGGACTTTGGAAAAGTGCACCAATATATTTTCGTGCTTTTTTATATGATTCAGCACAAGCAGTAGTATTTTCAAAAACTTTTTCACCGCATAATGTAACGTAACCGCTATCTGGTGCCGTTAAACCTGCAATAATTTTTGCCAAGGTTGACTTACCAGAACCGTTTAATCCCACAATTGCCACGCGCTCGCCAGCATTAATTGTAAGACTTAAATTATTAAGCGTCCAAGTTTTTCCATCATCGTAGCTAAAGCAAACATTTCGCAACACTACTTGCGCATTGTTTTCAATCATGTGCTTTTTAGCTTCGTTCATGCTACTACTTGTGCTGATATTATGCATAATTATGCCGCTTAGAATTATTATTTATTTTCGTGTAGTAGGTTGGAAATTGGTTTGTAAATAAGCATAGTTACTACAACGTGAAGTGCAAGTTTAATAATATTAAACGGTAGCAGTGCTGGAATAATAAGAGCCACAACCTGTGAAACAGTCATGTGAGCATAAAGTGGCGTAATAACAAGATTTCCAGCTATTGCAAGAGCAATAGCAATAATTGATCCTGCCAAAAGTCCGATTATTGCGCCTTTTCTGGTATGCATTTTTTTGTAAATCAATGCCGCTGTGACGCTAGCTCCTAAAGATACTAGCACTGCCATAACTGTGCCTAGTGGATTGGTAAATAAGTGCGGTGCGAAACCTAGTATGCTTACTATTGCTGCAGCTGCAGGACCATATGCGAATCCTGCAACTAGGCATACTATTCCTGAAGGATCATATTTTAAATACGACAAGTCTGGAATAAGTGGAAATTCTATGAAACTTACAGCCATTGAAAGTGCCACGAATAGAGCGTATTTTGCTATTTTTTCGCTAGACCAGTTAGAGTTCTTTGCATAAGTTTGGTGATTATTTGTATTAGAAATGCCCATGATGGGTCTCCGTTTCTTTCATCCGGACTGTAACCGTTGGCTTCGGAATTTAACCGAATCAGCAGCTTGTAAGCCGCTCGCGGGCTTCAAAAACGCATGAAATACGTATTTTGTTACCGCCAGTAAGGATTTTCACCTTCCCTGAAACTAACTATTCTTTTGTATCTCATGCTAAGAACATTGTTGTAATAATTGTGTGGCGAGGGTAGGTGCGAGAATACAAGTATGAGCAATACGAGTGCATCAAAAAAAATTACTACTAATAACGCAACTAGCATTGATAAATTAGCTATTGTTGTTGTCACTTATAAGCGTCAAGAGCTTTTGGAGAATTTATTCCATTCGTTTGAATGTTTAAAAGAATGCCCTTGGCGTATTGTCGTTGTTGACAATGAGTGCAGTGACAAAACCGGCGAAATGGTTGCTCGTCTTGAAGCTTCTTTAACTAATCGTTGGGGTAAAGCTCAAAAAGATTGTGAAGGCAATGAACTTCATGTTGTGTATGCTCCTCAAGATGAAAATCTTGGTGGTGCTGGCGGTTTTAGTGCTGGTGTTAAAAAAGCTTATGAACTTGGAGCTAAGTGGTTCTGGGTTATGGATGACGATGTTGAAACAGTGCCTGAATCTATTGAGCGTCTTGCTCCTTGGACTAAGCGTCATGCTGTTGTTCAAGGAAGTCGTTTAGATTATGACGGTGGTAAATTCTACTGGCAGTACGATTTTTTGGTTCCGCTTGGTATTCCAAATCCTATTGCACCTGCTGCTTTCGGCAGAGCTGGATACAAAGTTATGAATACGATGTGTTTTGAGGGCGGTTTGATTCGTCGAGATATAGTTGAAAAAATCGGCTTCCCGGATTCGCGCTACTTTATTTACTGGGATGATACTACTTACGGGTATCTTGCGAGTAAGGTTACGAATCCTATTGTTGTTCCGGATATTATTCTTCGTCGCACTCGTGATATTCCTAATTGGGATATTGCAGGAGTGCGTCAGCTAAATTCAACATCGGACATGAATCGTTATCATATTATGCGAAATAGAGGCTTTATGGCTCGCTACTTTATGGTTCATGGCGATTTTCGTCCGTTTATGTTTGCGCTTGGAACTGCTTTAACAGCTGCTAAAGAGCTTATTCGTTTGATAGCTGTCGATCGTGAGCATATTATTTCGGGTATTGGTAAATTGTTTACCGGTTGGATTGATTCTCGAAAAATTTTGCACGATCAAGACTGGAAACCTATGCCTTCGTTGAAGTAGAAGTTAGTAAACAGTAAGCGTGTCGTATCAAATATACGATAGAATACTGGTAATTGTCCATACAGCACACATTCAGAGGGGAGTGTTAGTGAAATGATTGACACTGCACAAGCATTTGGCGTCGATATTGGTGGATCCGGTATTAAGGCTGCTCCAGTAAATTTGGAAAAGGGAGAGTTCGCAGAACCTCGATACAAAATTCTCACTCCTACGGTTTCTACGCCTCAAGCAGTTGCAGATATTGTTCGTCAGCAGCTTGAACATTTTGAAGTACCTGCAGATGTTCCTGTTGGAATTGCATTCCCTGCTCCAATTAAGCCTGGTAAGAAGCTCGATTTTATGGCAAATCTTGACCAGTCTTGGATTGGTGTTGATGTTACTGAAGTCTTTAGCGAGGCTTGTGGTCGTCCTGTAACAGTAGTTAACGATGCCGATGCTGCTGGTTTAGCTGAGCAGCGTTTTGGTGCGGCGAAAGACAAGGATGGCTTGGTTATTGCTACTACTCTTGGCACTGGTATCGGCACGGCTTTGATTTACAACGGTGTGCTTATTCCAAACACTGAGCTTGGTCATATTCAGCTTGAAAAAGGTAAGGGCGATGCTGAAAAGTACGCTGCTTCTTCTGTTCGTGAAAAGTTGGATATGGGCTATAAGAAGTGGGCTAAGCGTTTGACTAAGTACTACGGCCTGATGGAAAAGTATTTCAACCCAGATTTGTTTGTTGTCGGTGGCGGTGTTAGCCGCGTAAGCGAAAAGTTCTTGCCGCATATCGATATTAAAACTCCTATTGTTGTTGCAACATTGCATAATGAGGCTGGAATTATTGGTGCAGCTTACTATGCAATGCAAAAGATGCAGCAAAACTAAAAAATAACTAAATATTATTTGTTATCTATTGAGCTGGGTGAGCAGTTTATGCTGCAGCCCAGCTTTTGTTATGCCAAGTGTTAGGGTAGTTTCGTGCGATTTTCTTCTAGAATAGATGTGAGTGAGCCAAATCCTATTATTTTAGCTCAGCGAAAAGCTATTTTTAATGGTGTAAAGCTTACTAAATTAAACGATTCCAATCCAACGTCTCACGGCTTAGCGCCTAAATGTTTAAGTGGACGTTACACGGCAGACCCTAGGGGTCCTAAGGAAATTCGCGATATTCTTTCAAACTTTATCAATAAGCGAGATAACCGCACTGAAAAGTCTGTTCCATCAAAGCTTAATCCAGATCAGCTTTATGTGCTTTCTTCAACTTCTCAAGCTTACGCATGGCTTATGATGCTTTTATGTGATGCAGGGGATGCCGTTATGGGACCGACTCCTGGATATCCTCTTATAGAGTCTATTGCGCGCTTGCAATGCGTGAATGCAATACCGTATCCTTTGCACTATGATGGTTCTTGGACTATTGATATTGCGCGTGTTAGAGAACTTTTAGAAGATGTGTCTTTGCGTATTAAAGCTCTTGTGCTTATTAATCCAAATAATCCTACAGGCTCATATGTCAAGCCTGAAGAACGTGGAATACTATTGCAATTATGTCGTGATAATGGTGTTGCGATTATTGCAGACGAAGTATTTTATGAATATTCGCTTGAACCTTTTGCTGGAAATGCTCGTCTTGCTGGAGAATCTTCTACTTTAGTTTTTGCGCTTGATGGATTCTCCAAAATGCTTGCTGCTCCTCACGCAAAAGTTGGTTGGATTGAAGTTTCAGGTCCTAAAGATGATGTTTATGAAGCACAAAAAAGGCTTGACGTTATAGCGGATGATTTTTTGCCTATTGGTAATACTGTTTCTGAGCGAATACCAGAATTATTGCAATATGCATCTTCTCAAAACGTTATTGTACGAAATCGTATTATTAATAATCTGCATACGCTTCGAGAAACGTTGGCATCCACGCCTAAATGCTGTGTTAGCGCGTTGCGTGCGGAGGGCGGATGGAATATTTTATTGCGTGTACCATCTTGCATTGACGATGATGTATTAGCTTTGAGATTGATGAAAGATTATAATTTAGTTTCTCAACCTGGATATTATTTCGATATGCCAGTTAATGGGTATTTAGCATTGTCATTATTGCCAGAGCCGCAACAGTTTATTAGCGGATTGCATGCGCTTCTTCGAACTGTAGATGCATTGTTAGAAGAATAGTAATTATATAAATAATTATTTAAAACAATGTCATCCAACTTCTAAACGCGAACCATAAGTTTGGGTTAAAACGAAGCGTGCTGTCTTCACGTCCTGTAACAAACCAACTGAGTACAGCGATAGCAATAGAAGCAAATAGCAATACTGCTACAAGTAAGCGTATTGTGTAAGCAATAGTTTTTTTATGTAAAGAATTTTCTGATTGCAAAGTGGATGCATATTCTAAAAGCAAGCTAATTCCAATTGCGGCAGCTATAGCAAAAGACCACGCAAAATCAGCAATATATCTCCATCCGATACCAGCTTTTAAGCTGTCAAAAACAATAAGAACAAGCCCAACTATTATAGCTATTACGCTTGTTTGCCAAGCAATATGCGTGCGGCAGCGTTTTTTCATAATAAATACGCATATTATGCCAACTAATGCCAATGGTGAAAGTGTAAACATTCCGCCAATCATAGGCTCTGCATATTGCCAACGGTCAAATGCAATAGGCTGAATACCAATCCAAGGAAAAGTTGGAATAAAACGCAAAGGTAGCGCAATATAGCTGAAAATAGACGGCAAAATATTTTGTGACGGCAAACGCATAGTCGTCATGTCAGTAATAGTTATTTGATACTCATTGCCAAAATTTAACGGTGAGCCAAAGCGCAAAAGATTATAAACGCCAAATGGAATTGCAGTAATTACGCATGGCAGTATCCAAGCTGCAAAATATTTAAAAGGCTTATGCCATGAAGAAACTTTTTTCCAGTTGCGCAAAATATTTGGTAAATCTTTTTCTATATGCGAATAAATTGCAGGAAGTGCAAAAAGAACGGCTATAGAAAAAGTAGGTCTACATCCTAAATTTAATGCAATAAAGAAAGAACCTAAAACAATATTTAGCAAAGAGTGTGTTTTATTAAAACCTAGGTAGCACCACAATCCAAGAGATGTGAAGAAAAGTGAGGCTGCCATAGGTACGGAATAAAATGACGTTCTAAACCACAAATACACTGTATTTGAAGTAATGAAGAATAAAGCAAGAACAATGGATGTCGTTCCTAAAGATACTTTTTTTGAAGTCTGCTCAATAATTCGAATAACCAATAGGGAGCCTGCGATAAGAAAACCAATTAAGAATATTATCGTAGCTACTGTTGTTGGAAGCATAGAGCCTTCAGGAGTCCATAGTCTTGAAATAATGCGATAAGGCAAAAATAGCAATATTGCTGGAAGAACTCCGAAGTAGGAATACCAGTGACCTTTGTAGTATGCGTAATCCCAATACATATGTTGTACTGAGTGGTTTAACAAATTATTTCTAGCCGTAGGGTCGTAAGGATTTTGCAAGTGTTCTAACTCATTAGGAACAGGAAGATTTAAATGCACCTGACCTTTTAACAATGCGTCTGCAGTGTGGGCATATTGATCAAAATCATATGCATAATTACCGTTTGTGTAAAAATGCATAGGAGTTGCGTTTCGTAAATTCCAAAAAATAGTTATTAACCCAACAGCAATAAATGGAAGAAGAGAAGCAGCAAAGCAGCAACGTTGAATAAGACTATGAGTGTTGAGTTTAATTTTCCAAAGCTTGGACCAAGGATTCCAAAGCGTAACAAGAAATGCAAAAATAGCAAGTATTAATACGCGACCCCATGACCACCTAAAAGGCACTCGAACGTTTGCTCTTGAGTCTTCAATATTCAATATTGATCCTATTGGATGTTGCAGCCACACTCTAACAATGCAAGATTTTCCTACTGCTTGTTTTGGAAGTTTAAGCAAAGATGGGTTTAGAGAAGCAGTGTTTGTGCTTTGAGGTTTGCTTAAGTATTTGTTTGCTTCAACTAAAACATTGATGTTTGAAATAAGATTATTATTTTTGCTTTTCTTTTTAATAATCGCAGGCTCTAAGCGAATATAAGGCGAACTTCCATCGGATGTTACTTCTAAATATGCTTCTGAAGGATCCGTTATAAGAATGCCGCCGGAAGCTAAGCGTCTAATTCCAGAACCTATATCGTTGTGTGCAGAAATGCTATCTGTGCTTCCTGTAACACTACTCCAAAATGGCAGATTTCCAATAGAACATTCAAATAAGGTTATAAGAATTATTACGATGAATGGTATTCGCAAAAAATGTAGCGTACGTTTTATGCAATGTTTGTCAATTTGATTGCTTATACGACTGTTGTCACTATTTACCGTATTTGGCAAAGTCTTAGACGCGTACGTTGAAATCACTGCTTAACCATTCTATTGCACAATTCAAGTAATTCAGTTCAACATTTTACTCTTCGGCAACTAAATCGAGATATTCGTCATTCCACAAGTCTTCGTCGCCATCAGGCATGAGTAGCACTCGCTCAGGTTGTAAGGCTTGAACTGCACCCTCATCGTGTGTAACAAGAACAATTGCTCCCTCATACTTTGCAATAGCTTTAAGTATTTCATCTCGAGATGCTGGGTCTAAGTTGTTAGTAGGTTCGTCTAGTAGTAGCACATTGGCCTTGGAAGTGACTAGTGTTGCAAGTGCTAGACGCGTTTTTTCGCCACCTGAAAGCACTCTTGCAGGCTTCATTGCGTCGTCGCCGGAAAACAGGAAGCTGCCAAGCATAGAACGTGCTTGCGTGTCATCCAGGTTTGGTGCAACATGCTGAAGGTTTTCCAAAACTGTAGAATCCAAGTCTAATGTATCGTGTTCCTGTGCAAAATAACCGATTTTGCATCCGTGTCCGTATTGAACTTCACCAGTATCTGCTGTTTCTTCTCCTGCCAAAATGCGTAATGTTGTTGTTTTTCCAGCACCGTTATAGCCTAGAATGACAACGCGTGAACCTTTGTCTATAGCAAGATTAATTCCAGCGAAAACAATATTAGAACCATACGCTTTGGAAATATCTTTTGCCATAATTGGAGTTTTTCCGCATGCAGCTGGTTCTGGAAAACGAATATCTGCAACTTTTTCTTGTTTTTGAGCTTCACTTGTTTCGCTTAATAGGCGTTCAGCTCTTCGCATCATGTTTTGAGCAGCAACTGCTTTTGTAGCTTTAGCATGCAAGCGAATGCCTTGTTTCATAAGGCGTTCAGCTTTCTTTTCTGCAACTTCTCGTTCGCGACGACGTCTTTCTTCGTCTACTACGCGCTGATGCAAGTATGCTTTCCAACCCATTGAGTACATGTCTATTTTTGCAAGTTGCGCATCTAAATGCCATACTTTGTTGACTACTTCGTCTAGTAATTCTGTGGAGTGAGAAATTACTAGGAATCCGCCTTCAAATCGTTTAAGATAATTGCGCAACCATATTATTGAGTCTGCGTCTAAGTGGTTTGTAGGCTCATCGAGAATTAATGTATCTGCGTCAGAAAACAGAATTCTAGCAAGTTCTATGCGGCGACGTTGACCACCTGAAAGTGTTCCTAAAGCTTGTTGCATAACTTCTTGTGGAAGTCCCAAGCTTGTTGCCATCGATATTGCTTCAGATTGCACTGAATAACCGCCTGCTTTTTCAAAATCTTGCATTGCTTTGTCGTAGCGGTTCATAGCTTTAGTCATTATGTCTGGATCTGGATCTGTCATTTCTTTTTCCGCTTTGCGAATACGCGAAACGATAGAAGCAATATCTCGAGCACTCATAATGCGATCTATAACACTTTGCTCTGGGTCTGCTGCGTGCGTGTCTTGAGGTAAGTAGCCTAAACCTCCACTAACTCTAACCGAGCCTCCTGCTGGCAGCATGTCTCCTGTAATAACGCGAGTAAGCGTAGTTTTGCCTGCGCCGTTTCTGCCGACTAAACCGATCTTATCTCCCTTTGTGACGTGAAAATCGGTAGGATTTAACAGCGTTCGCGCACCAATCTGAATGGTTAAAGCTTGTGCGTCAATAGGCATAATGTCTGTTCCGTTCCCCAAAATTTAGGCTGTTAGTATTTATTACTTATAAAAGTCATAACCAAACTCACCATTATACTGCTTACTGGTAACGAATACAGCATGTGGTTGATAGTCAAATACTTTACTTTTTCGAACACTTGTTCTATAATTTTCTTGTTAGTAATAAAATTGGGTATTGGTTGGGAATATTCAAGTGATTATGGGGAAGTGTGGAGGTAATTGTGTCAAAACAGGCGAATGAACAAAATGACTCGTTGCAAGAATTGCTTGATAATGCTCCTATGAGCGCTAACAACGGTACTTTTATAGCTGATTTATCTAGTATTCCTTCTGAATGGAAAATAACTATCCAGGGTGCTAGAGAGCATAATCTAAAAAATGTAAGTTTATCGATTCCTAGGAATCGTATGGTTGTTTTTACTGGTCTTTCTGGATCTGGTAAGTCCTCGCTTGCGTTTGATACGCTTTTTGCAGAAGGTCAGCGACGCTATGTTGAGTCGCTTAGTGCTTATGCTCGCCAATTTTTAGGACGTATGGATAAGCCTGATGTTGATTTTATTGAGGGCCTAAGTCCTGCTGTTTCTATTGATCAAAAAACTACGAATCGTAATCCTCGTTCTACTGTTGGAACTATTACAGAAATATATGATTATTTGCGATTATTGTTTGCTAGGATTGGTGTGCCTCACTGTCCTGAATGTGGTCAAATAGTAAGCTCTCAAACTCCTCAGCAAATGACTGATTCGTTGCTTGCTATGCCAGAACGTACGAGGTTACAAATTCTTGCTCCAGTAGTTCGTGGTCGTAAGGGAGAATTTAAAGACACGCTTGAGCTTTTGCGCTCAGATGGTTATGCTCGTGCGATTATTGACGGACAAATGCATGAGCTTTCTGAAGATATTACTCTTACTAAACAGAAGAAACATACAATTGAAGTAGTAGTAGATCGTTTAGTTATTAAAGATGGCATTCGTGTTCGATTAACTGATTCGATTGAAACAGCATTAAAACTATCTAAGGGAGTAGTAATTGCTGATTTTGTTGACGAACCAGAAGACTCACAAACGCGTCGTAAATCATTTTCGGAGCATCGCGCATGCCCAAATAATCATCAATTAGAGCTTGATGAGATTGAGCCTAGAACATTTTCATTCAATGCTCCTTATGGTGCTTGCTCTGAATGTTCTGGCATTGGATACAATCTCGAAATTGATCCTGAACTTGTTATCCCAGACCCAGACAAATCTCTTGCGCAGGGAGCTATTGAGCCGTGGGCAATGAATAAGTCAGCTGGAATGTATTATCAGCACATACTTTCAGGACTTGCTAAAGATTTGCATTTTGATATGAATACTCCGTGGAAGGATCTAGCGGAAGACGTTAAACATGACATCATGTATGGTCATGATTTCACAGTTCAAGTTTCCTACACAAATAGGTGGGGGCGTCAGCGTGAATATTCTACTGGCTTTGAAGGTGTAGTTCGTACGCTTATGCGCAAACATGACGAAACTGATTCTGATCAAATGCGTCAATATTATGAGTCGTATATGCGTGAAGTTCCATGCCAAAAATGTAATGGAAAGCGTTTACGTCCAGAAGTTCTTGCAGTTACAGTATCTAATACTTCCATAGCTGAAGTTTGCGATATGCCAGTAGAGCGAAGTCTAGCATGGGTAAATGCTTTGCATTTGGATGGTTCTCAAGCAGTAATTGCAACAGAAATATTAAAAGAGATTCGTGCTCGACTTGGTTTTTTGAACGATGTGGGTTTAAGCTATCTCACTCTTTCAAGAGCTGCAAAAACTTTGTCTGGTGGAGAGGCTCAACGTATTCGTTTAGCTACTCAAATTGGATCAGGTTTAGTTGGTGTTATGTACGTGCTTGATGAGCCGTCTATTGGATTGCATCAAAGAGATAATGAGCGTTTGATTGCAACATTGCATCATCTGCGAAATCTTGGTAATACGCTTATTGTTGTCGAGCATGATGAAGATACTATTCGTCAGTCCGATTGGCTTGTTGATATTGGTCCAGACGCTGGCGAGCATGGAGGAGAAGTAGTATATTCAGGTCCGTCTGATGGAATTATTAAAGCTCAGCGTTCAATTACTGGAGATTATATTGCTCACAGACGCTCAATAGATGTGCCAAAACAACGTCGTAGTGTAGACGAAAATCGTATGCTCCATATAATTAATGCCCATGAGCATAATTTAAAAAATATTGATGTAAGCATACCTTTGGGAGTATTCACATGCATAACGGGTGTATCTGGATCTGGTAAATCAACACTTATAAACTCAATTTTGTATCCTGTTCTTGCAGACAAACTAAATGGTGCTCGAATTGTTCCAGGAAAGCACAAACGTATTGATGGTATTGAGCTTTGTGACAAAGTAGTGCATGTCGATCAGAATCCTATAGGAAGAACTCCTCGTTCTAATCCAGCAACTTACACTGGTGTTTGGGATAAAATACGTTCATTGTTTGCTCAGACTCCAGAAGCAAAAGTTCGTGGCTATGGTCCTGGTCGCTTCTCGTTTAATGTTAAAGGAGGCAGATGTGAAGCATGCCATGGCGACGGTACTTTAAAAATAGAAATGAACTTTTTGCCTGACGTATACGTAGAGTGTGAAGTTTGTCATGGTAAACGTTATAACCGTGAAACTTTGGAAGTTACATATAACGGAAAGTCTGTTGCAGATGTTCTTAATATGCCTATTTGTGAAGCTGCAATATTTTTCAAAGCATATCCTTCTATTTCTCGATATTTAGATACTTTAGTAAAAGTTGGCTTGGGCTATATTCGTCTTGGTCAAAGCGCAACAACGCTTTCTGGCGGTGAGTCTCAACGAGTAAAGCTTGCTACAGAGCTGCAGAGAAGATCTACTGGTAAAACAGTTTATATTCTTGATGAACCTACTACTGGATTACATTTTGAAGATGTTAGGAAACTTCTAGCGGTTTTGCAATCTCTTGTAGATAAAGGCAACAGTGTTATTGTAATTGAACATAATCTTGATGTTGTGAAATCTGCAGATTGGATTATTGATTTAGGTCCAGAAGGAGGAGATAAAGGCGGAACCTTAGTTGCAGAAGGTAGTCCTGAGAGCGTAGTGCGTAATGGCGAGAGTTGGACAGGTAAATTCCTTAAGCAAATGTTACATTAAGCGTTCAAAAAGTTACCGATCTGTAATTTGCTGAACTGAGAAATTTACTCGACAAATCTTATGAATAGTTGCATAAATCTTGTTTAGGAAAGGAGGTGAAAATGAAAGATAATGATCTTAATAAAAATTCTTATAAAGCATATGATTTGCAAGAAGAAAATAGGATGAGAGATAGTGAAAAATGGCGTAAAACGCAAGCAATAATAGATGAACAGTTTTCGAAAGATTCATCATTTGATGATGAAAGAGTAAATGCATTAGGAGCTCCATTGCTTGGTGATACCCGTGATTTATTCCGTCCAGCTTCTCGTGATATTCCAGCGCAACCTGGAGTATACAAGTGGCGTGATGGCGAGGGGCGAGTTATTTACGTTGGAAAAGCAAAAAATTTACGCAATCGTTTAGCGAATTATTTTCAACCTCTTTACCAACTTCATCCTAGAACTCAATCTATGGTTCTTACAGCTCGCAGTTTGGAATGGACTGTTGTAAGCACTGAATTTGAGGCTCTTACACTTGAATATACTTGGATTAAAGCTTTTAATCCTAGGTTTAATGTAGTTTTTCGTGACGATAAAACATATCCTTATGTTGCAGTTTCGCTAGAGGAAACTTTTCCAAGAGTATGGATTACTAGAAATCGTAGTGCGCGGCATGCTAGATATTTTGGTCCGTATGCAAAAGTGTGGCCTCTTCGTCATAGTTTAGATTCTTTACTTAAAACTTTTCCTATTCGCACATGCTCATCCTCTGTTTTTAACAAAGCTCATAGGACTGGTAGACCTTGCTTATTTGCTTCGATTGGTAAATGTTCAGCTCCTTGTATAGGAAACATAGATCCTAGCGAACATCGCAAGATGGTAGAACATGTAGTTGGCATACTTACAGGCAGTGTTGGAGAGTCTTATATTTCACAAATTAAGAATGAGATGAAAGAAGCAAGTGAAGAGCTAGAATTTGAGCGTGCAGCTAAATTGCGTGACGAAATTGCTGTTTTGAACACTATTTTGCAACAAAATGCAGTTGTGTTTGACAATGATGTAGAAGCAGATGTTTTTGGATTCTGCGGAGATGAGCTTGAAGCGTCAATTCATGTATTTTTTGTCAGAGCTGGAATGATTCGTGGAGAGAAAAATTGGTCAGTAGAACGAAATGAGCATATCAGTGACAGTGATCTTATAGCTGATTTATTAACTCGCGTATACGCAGAATATGAGCAAAATTACACACAAAACCATGAAGATACTATTAGCATTAAGAAAGTTCGCGACGCTGTTAGTTCTACGCAACAAGCTACTGCAACTGATGTAATATTGCGAGCGCAAGCTACTAAAACTCGTCGTGAACGTCAAGAGAGAACAGGCCGTGAGGATTTACTTGCTCCTATTTCGCCTGTTCCTCGTGAGATTATAGTTCCAATTAAAATTTCTGATGAACGTAAGCAAGAGCTTGAATTGTGGCTTAGCAATATTCGTGGTTCTCAAGTAAGTATTAGAGTTGCAGAGCGCGGAGAAAAACGTGCTCTTATGGATCGTGCAAACGATAATGCTAGTCAGGAATTGAAACGAATAAAATCTAGCCGTATTAACAGCATAGATATGAGAACAGAAGCTATGAACGAAATAGCAAAAGCGCTTGGAATGAGTAAATCTCCTTTGCGAATTGAATGTTATGATATCTCAAATACAGTTGATGGCAGTTATCAAGTTGCTTCTATGGTTGTTTTTGAAGATGGTGTTGCTCGTCCTAGTGAGTACCGTCATTTTGCGGTTCGAGGTGAACATGGTGATGGTAAAATAGATGATTTAAGTGCTGTTTATGAAACATTATTGCGAAGGTTTAAGCATAAAGATGTTTATGCAGAAAATAGGCTTGATGCATCAGATTCATCAGATACATCAGATACATCTGACTCATCTGATATTAATATTTGCGATGCTAACAGTATTTCTAATAAGCATTTTTCAGGTAATTCATTGACTAGTGCGCGGCATTTTGCTTATAAACCTCAATTAATTATTGTCGATGGAGGAAAAGAACAAGCAAAAGCTGCTAAAAGAGCTATGAGAGATGCTGGCGTAAGTGATATTACTGTTTGTGGTTTAGCTAAGAAGCTTGAAGAAGTGTGGCTTCCTGACGAAGATTATCCAATCATTTTTAAGAGAAGCTCAGAAGGATTGTATTTATTGCAGCGTGCTAGAGACGAGTCTCATCGTTTTGCTATTTCGTATCATCGTAAATTGCGAAGAAAAGGTTCATTGCATTCTACTTTTGATGCAATTCCTGGAATTGGAGCAGTGTATCGCAAGCGTTTGCTTGCATCTTTTGGTTCAATAAAATCTTTGAAAAATGCTTCATTAGAAGATTTGCAAAAAGTACCTGGAATTGGCGAGAATAAAGCAAAAGCTATATACAGTGCTTTGCGTAAAAATAATGATAAATAGCTTTTGAATTACTATGAGTCTTACTATGAGTCGTAACTCGTCAGCATAAGGCACTAGCCTAAGAAGTATGTCTCAGGAAATTGAAATTGGTTTGGGCAAAAAAGCCCGAGTTGCATATTCGCTTGACGATATTGCTATTGTTCCTTCGCGCCGCTCGCGTGATCCTCAAGCTGTATCTACTTCATGGCAAGTAGATGCTTACACGTTTGATATCCCAATTATTGCTGCTCCGATGGATTCTGTTACTAGCCCGGATACTGCGATTGCAATTGGTCAAATGGGTGGTCTTGGAGTTCTTGATCTAGAAGGTTTATGGACTCGATATGAGAATCCAGAACCTTTGTTAAAAGAAATAGCTGAGATGCCGTCAAATATTGCAACCCGCCGCATTCAGGAGATTTATACTGAGCCAATCAAACCAGAATTGATTGCAAAGCGTTTGCATACAATCAGAGATGCTGGAGTGACAGTAGCAGGAGCTCTTTCTCCACAACGCACGCAAGAATTATATAACACTGTGCTAGAAGCTGGTGTTGATTTATTTGTGATTCGCGGAACAGCAGTATCTGCGGAACATGTTTCTAAAGATCATGAACCTCTTGATTTAAAGAAGTTTATTTACGATCTCGATGTCCCTGTTATTGTTGGAGGTTGCGCGGATTATACTTCTGCTCTTCATTTGATGAGAACTGGAGCTGCAGGTATTTTAGTCGGATTTGGCGGCGGAGCAGTATCCGCAACAATGAATACTTTAGGTGTGCAAGCACCTATGGCTACTGCCATTGCGGATGTTGCTGAAGCTCGTAGGGATTATATGGATGAATCCGGCGGTCGTTACGTGCAAATTATTGCTGATGGAGGAATGGGTAATTCCGGCAGCTTTATTAAGGCTCTTGCAGTTGGAGCTGACGCAGTTATGCTTGGTACTCCATTAGCTCGCGCAACTGAGGCTCCTGGTCATGGCACTCATTGGGGTGCTGAGGCTCGCCATTCATCACTTCCTCGTGGCATGCGCTCAAATGTTGGCACTGTGGCTCCGTTAGAAAATATTCTTTTCGGTCCAAGTCATGAAGCAGATGGTACTACAAACTTTGTTGGTGCATTGCGCAGAACAATGGCTTCTACAGGTTATGTTGATGTTAAGAGCTTCCAGCGTTGCAACGTAGTATTTAACCCATTCCATCAGGATATTCGTTAGTGTTATAAGTATGATGCTTATTGCATAAAATATGGCGGTTCAGTAATTTGCTCTGAGCCGCCATTTTTGTTTTCAAAATTGTTATATCTATATGAACATTCTATTGATTTATGCATAAATATGATTTTTAGCTATATTTGCTATTCTTTTAAACCGTAATGTGTATAATTCAACACGCATAAAATCGTTTATTTTCAATAAAAACGACGAATATTTTGTAATTTATCCACATTTTTATTAATTACGCAGTTAGAGAAAAATTACGTTGTAAGCTTTTATCTAAACTCGTTTAGTTTGTAGAAATATAAGCTTAACAAGTTTTAAATAACAACAGTTTTAAATAATTGTTAAAACAGGAGAGAAACATGAAGATAGATTTTGCTGATGCCTATGGCATGGAAGATAACGATTACAGTGATGATGAGCTGAAAGATAAGTCCTCAAAGACTAAGAAAAACAATGACGAGGATCCTCCACATGTTTTCTGTAGACCTCGTATTAGCTTGCCTGTATATGAGGGTGAAGTTAGTGTTGGTTTTTCGCGTGAATGCTTGAAATACCATGTTGGAATGTGTTATTTCGACAGTAGAGATGAGCAGGCTTTTGTTAATTTAGCTTTAAAAACTTGTCAAATTGCTTGCATAGCTGCAGATATTTCGAGAGGTAGGCCTATTTCTCCAGCAATGTCGCAGCTTTTAACAAAAAGTTGTATTACTAAATTAACTAACATGTGGAAACTGATGGATGAGTATTTCACTGATAATAACGATTCGGAAACTCGCTCTGCTGTGCGTAGTTTTCCTGCAGTTCCGAGTTTGTTTAATGGAATGTTAGTCAGCCCGAATCATTTTGAAGGTGTTGTGCGCATTTGTGCAGGACCTGTGAAATACTGGGCGTCGTTATCTTTGGAATTGAAAAATAATCGTTGGATTTGCACGTATGCAGATCTAGGATAAAATCGTCGCTTATAGTAGGTAGCTGAAATAAGACATCTATGATAATGCGTTTGAAGACTTATGTACATATATTCAAATAAATATAAGCCCCTTATTGCTTGATTTGCTGATTTTTCAACAATTTTAGCAATAAAGGGGTTCACTTTTGTAAGATTAAACATTCTACCTTGCACGACTTGTAGAATCTAAGTTTTTTCCCAGTGTTTGTTTGTAAATGACAATATTAAGTATTATTTTTTGTACTTCGTGCAGTCGTGTCGATTCTGTTATCAAGTACAATAAATAATATGCTCCGAGAATTTGCTGTAGAAGCCATTCACCCAACTCAAGACGGTGATACCATTTATTCCTTACTCGCCAATCGTGCTATGCGTAGCCCACAAGACTTGGTTGCTCAATGGCAAGACGATGAAACTCGTCGTTGGCATGATGTTGCTTCATCTGAAATGCTCGCGAAAGTTCGTGCAGTAGCTCGAGGCTTAATAGCACTCGGAGTTCAGCATGGCTCCAAAGTTGTTATTTACTCTGCTACATGTTATGAGTGGGGTATTGTCGATTTTGCTTGTGCGTGTATTGGTGCTGTAAGCGTTCCTATTTATGAAACAGATTCAGCATTGCAGGCAGCTGACATTATCGATGAAGTTAAGCCAGTTATTGCTTTTGCTGGAGACGATGCGCATGCTCAATGCTTAGAGCGTGTTCGTCAGGATCATAAACATATAACTTTGAAAACCGTATTTAATTTCAAAGCTGGTGGCTTGGAAGCAGTTGTTGATTTTGGTAGATCTATTACTGAGGATGAGCTTAATAAAGCTGTTGATGTTGTTAAGGCAGATGATTTAGCTACTATTGTTTACACCTCTGGCTCGACTGGTAGACCTAAAGGCGCAATGCTTTCAAATCGTAATTTTACGCATATTGTTTTTGCTGGTTACGATGTTCTTAACGATATGTTATGCAAACCAAATCGTTTGCTTTTATTCCTTCCATTGGCGCATTGTTTTGCTCGGTACATTCAATATGTTGCTATTGGTGCTCACGGTGTTATTGGATATGTGCCTAATGCTAAGCATCTTTTGGCTGATTTGCGTAGTTTTAAGCCTACGTATTTACTTGGCGTGCCTAGAGTTTTTGAAAAAGTTTATAATGCTGCGTCACAAAAAGCTGGTGCTGGCATAAAGGGTCGTATCTTTGCTAAAGCTGTAAAGCATTTCATTCAATGGTCTCGCGACAATGTTGAAGGTAAAACTCATTCTCTTGCTGCACGCATGAATCATGCGATGTACATGAAAACAGTTGGTTCTTCTATTCGTTCAGCTTTAGGTCCTAATCTTTCATGGTTAGCTTGCGGTGGAGCTCCAATGGATGCTGATTTGGCTCATTTCTTTAATGGTCTTGATGGTATTACTTTTATTCAAGGGTATGGAATGACTGAAACTGCCGCTCCTTGTGTAGTTAATTTTGAGCATGCAAATCAAGTTGGATCTGTAGGTCGACCTGGTCCTGGTATAGCTATCCGTCTTGCTGACGACGATGAAGTGCTTATTAAAGGTCCTAACGTATTTATGGGATATTTCAATAAGCCTGAGCTTACTGCAGAAGTTATTGACGAAGATGGATGGTTGCATTCAGGCGATCTTGGCTCAATAGATGATGAAGGATTCTTGTCTATTACTGGTCGCAAAAAAGATATTATTATTACTGCCGGTGGCAAGAATATAAGTCCTGCTCCTATGGAAGGTATTATTGCTCAATGCCCATTAGTTTCTCATGCTGTAGTAGTGGGCGATGGTAAGCCATTTGTTTCTGCTTTAATTGAGCTTGATCCAGATATGGTTCGTTCTTGGCTAAAGAATAAGGGTATGGATGTTAACCTTACTATGAGTGAGATTGCTACTAACGAAGCAGTGCGTTCAGTAATTCAGCAATTTATTGACCAAGCTAATAGTACTGTTTCTCGCGCTGAGTCTGTTCGTAAGTTTGTTATTTTGCAAGATGAATTTACTCAAGATGCTGGAACCTTGACTCCAAGTATGAAGATTGTTCGTCCGAAGATTCTTGCTCGCTATGCTGATATTATCGAAACGCAATTGTATGCTCCAAAGCCTAATACTCGTCCTTTGCCAGCAACTGTAAAGATTCTCGATAAAACTACTGAGACTGTTAAGCAAGCACAGGAGACTGTTAAGCAAGCACAGGAAGCTGTAACTCCTCGAGTACGTCAAGCTATCGATCAAGCTGCGAATCATTTGAAGCGTTTTGGTGAAGAATCTTCATCAGATTCCTCTTCGACATCGCATAGTGATCATAATGAACATGTCGAGTAAAAAGCTTACATATTTGTAGTTGTTTTTTCGTTATTCCTACTTACATAAAAGAAAGAGTAATCGAGTGTCTATTAGAAAAATTCGTATTGTTCCGGATCCCGTATTGCGAACTCCTTGTGATGAGATTCGTGAAATTACGCCAGCTGTGAAACATTTAGTTGATGATTTATTGGAAACGGTAAATGATCCAGGTAGAGCTGGATTGTCTGCTAATCAGATTGGTGTAAGTTTTAGAGCTTTTTCTTACAATATAAATGGTCGAATTGGCTATATTCTAAATCCAGTAATTGAAGAGCTAAAAGGTGAACAGTACGACGACGAGGGTTGCCTTTCTGTTCCGGGATTATGGTACAAAACTAGGCGTGCAAATTATGCTAGAGCTCGTGGAATTGATTTAGATGGTAAGACTGTAGTGCTTGAAGGTGAAGGTCTTATGGCTAGAATGATTCAGCATGAGTGTGATCATTTAGATGGTCATATTTATTTAGATAGGCTTGAAAAGGATGTGCGCCGTCAAGCGTTGCGTGAGTTGCGCAATAATATGCGTAGCTAAGTTTTAGTTTTTATGCGTTATGTGTAAATAATTTTTTAAAAGTTATCGGCATTTTTGTTGCTTTTATTGCTACAAGGATGCCGATTTTTGGTATTGAGTATCTGATATAATCACTCTCTGCGTGTCCATTTTGAGCATGAGTATTGCCGCGTTATATGATTGCTCGCTTTTTATTGTCTACACGGATTCGCAAATACGCGCCATGTACGCGTCCGTTCGTGTCGGTCGGCTTGGATTTAGGCATGTGTCAGCCAAGTTGCATGCGAACAGACATGGCCAGGAAATAACCGACAAGAAAGGTATATAGATATGGCACAGATTACCATGAGCGAAATGCTGAAGGCTGGTTTGCACTTCGGTCATCAGACTCGTCGCTGGAACCCAAAGATGAAGCAGTTCATTCTTACCCAGCGCAATGGTATTCATATCATCAATTTGTTCAAGTCTCTCGACATGATCGACAAGGCTTATGACTTCATCAAGCAGACTGTTGCTCACAACGGCACTGTTCTCTTCGTGGGCACTAAGAAGCAGGCTCAGGAAGCTGTACAGAATCAGGCAACTCGCGTAAACATGCCTTATGTTTGCGAGCGTTGGCTTGGCGGTATGTTGACCAATTTCCAGACTGTTTCTACTCGCGTAAAGCGCTTGAAGGAACTTGAGGAAATGGACTTCAGCGATGTTCGTGGATCCGGCTTGACTAAGAAGGAACTTTTGCTTCTCGAGCGCGAGAAGGACAAGCTTTCCAAGCAGCTCGGTGGTATTCGCAACATGAACCGCACTCCATCCGCCATGTTCGTTGTTGATATTAACAAGGAAGCTTTGGCTGTTGAAGAAGCCCATAAGCTTGGTATTCCAGTTGTGGCAATTGTTGATACCAACACTGATCCTGAGTCTGTTGAGTATCCAATTCCTGCTAACGACGATGCTATTCGTGGCATTGAGTTATTGACCAGCTTGATGGCTGATGCTGTAGCTGAAGGCTTGCTTGAGCATGCCGGTAAGGGCGCTAAGTCTGAAGGTAATGATGCTCAGCCAATGGCAGCTTGGGAGAAGGAATTGCTCACCAAGGAAGGCGAAGCTGAAGCTAAGCCTGCCAAGGAAGAAAATACTGAGGCAAACGCCTGATAAGCTAATTTGCAACCAGATTCTTATCTAGAAGCTGCAAAATCCAATTGATTTTGCTTTTTGCAGCTTTTAAGAATCATATTGATACGAGGAGAACAAAATGGCAGCAATTACTGCAGCGTTGATTAAGCAGGTGCGTGAAGAAACCGGCGCCGGCATGATGGACGTTAAAAAGGCTCTTACTGAAGCTGAAGGCGACGTTGCCCGCGCTAAGGAAATCATCCGCGCTAAGGGTATTCAGGCAGCTGGTAAGCGTGAAGGTCGTAAGGCTCAGGAAGGTACCATCGCTTCTAAGGTTGTTAAGTCTGCTGAAGGCGAAACTGGTTACGCAGTTGAGTTGAATTCTGAAACTGACTTTGTGGCAAAGACACCAAAGTTTGTGGAATTCTCAAACACTGTTCTTGACCATGCTGTTGAAGCTAATGCTTCTACTGCTGAAGAAGTACTTGCAGCACCAGCTGATGGCGCAACTGTTAAGGAATCTGTTGAAGAAGCAGCAGCTTTGTTTGGCGAGCACGTCAAGGTTGGTCAGGTTGCTAAGGTAAGCGGTCCACACGTTGAGATTTATGCTCACAAGAAGTCTGTGGAATTGCCTCCAAGCATCGTTTCCATGATTGCTACTGACGAGGCTGGTGCAAAGGTTGCTCACGAAGCTGCTTTGCAGATTTCCGCTATGGGTGCGCAGTGGCTTCGCCGCGAAGATGTTCCAGAAGAAGTTTTGGAATCTGAGCGTCGCGTTGCAACCGAGAAGTCCTTGGCTGAAGGCAAGCCAGAGAAGATTGTTCCAAAGATTGTTGAAGGACGTATGAACGCTTTCTTCAAGGAAACTGTACTTCTCGAGCAGGCATACGTTAAGGATCCATCCAAGAGCGTTGGTGACTTGTTCAAGGAAGTTGGCGGCACCGCTCTTGCCTTTGCTCGCGTTGAGGTTGGCAAAGGTGCTGCTGAATAAGCACTAATTATATAAGAATTTATTTTTGTTCTTGTATATAGGGTTGCGTGCACAAGTTGTGCGCAACCCATTTTTTATATTCATTTTCCAGCTTAACGTGCGTTTTGAGTGTCGTTATTGATAGATAAACTGACAAAGATATACCTCATTCGCCGTTATGACTGGAGGAATCTGTATGGCTATTGCACAAACGGATGAAGGAAAGTCCCGTAGGGTTTTATTAAAGCTTTCTGGAGAAGCATTCGGTGGTGGCGCTGTTGGTATTGATACTAATGTTATTCGTAGGATTGCTGGCGAAATAGTAGCTGCAGTGAATCAAGGCGTTCAGGTTGCTATTGTTGTCGGCGGCGGTAACTTCTTTAGGGGAGCAGAACTGCAGCAAGCAGGTATTGATCGTAGCCGTGGCGATTATATGGGTATGTTGGGCACTGTAATGAACTGCTTGGCTCTTCAGGATTTTCTTGAGCAAGCGGGGCAAGCAACTCGCGTACAAACTGCTATTACAATGGGTCAGGTTGCAGAACCTTATATTCCGTTGAAAGCAATTCGTCACCTTGAAAAGGGTCGTGTGGTTATTTTTGGTGCTGGTGCCGGAATGCCATATTTTTCTACTGATACTGTTTCTATTCAACGTTCATTGGAAATTCATTGCGATGAAGTTCTTATGGGCAAGAATGGTGTGGATGGCGTATATAGTGCTGATCCTCGTAAAGATTCTACTGCTCGTAAGTTCCTAACATTAAACTACAATCGCGCTATCGTTGATGGTTTAGCTGTTATGGATGCGTCTGCGCTTTCTATGGCTCGCGATAATAATCAAAAAATTCGTGTGTTTGGTCTTGAGGGCGAAGGTAACGTAACTAGTGCTCTTGTTGGAGAATCTATTGGCACATTAGTGTCTAATGCAGAGCCAACATTTGCTTAAATATTATAAAGGAGAACACATGTCAGCAATAATTGATCAAGCCCGTGAACAGATGAATAAGTCTGTTGAAGCTACTAAAGAGAATTTTATGGGTATTCGCACCGGTCGTGCTAATCCTGCTTTGCTAAACGGAATTATGGTTGATTATTATGGTGCTCCAACTCCAATTAAAGCTGTTGCATCTATTGGTGTTCCAGAGCCTAGAACTCTTTCAGTTACGCCTTTTGACGCTTCTCAAGCGAATGCTGTTGAAAAGGCTATTCGCGATTCTGATTTAGGTGTAAGCCCTAATCGTGATGGCAATGTTATTCGTGTTACTATGCCAGAGCTCACGGAAGAGCGTCGCAAGGAATACGTCAAGCTTGCTAAGAATAAAGCAGAAGAAGGCAAAGTTGCAGTTCGCAATATTCGTCGCAAAGCTAAGGAATCTATTGACAAGTCTGTTAAAGATGGTGAACTTGGCGAAGATGAAGGCGATCGTTTACAAAAAGAGCTTGATAAAGTAACTAAGCAAGTTACTGATTCTTTAGACGTTTTGCTTGAAGGTAAGCAAAAAGAAATTATGGAAGTCTGAGATTTTTGTAGTTTCAAACTGAATGGGTGCCGTATGAGTCAAATAAAACAGCATAATTTTGCCAATGAAGTCAGTAAAGCAAATGCTGAAAAAGCTGCATTAGAAGTAGGATTGTCTTCTGACAAAGCAGATACTGCTACACATGGCACCCATGAAACTTTAAGTGATATTAATCGTCGCACGGGCAGGAATATGCCTCAAGCAATTGCTACTGCCGCAATACTAGTTGTAGCAATTGTTTCTTGCTTAATTATTAGCATTGATGTCTTTATAGTGCTTATGGCCATTTTTATGGTTCTGGCATTGTGGGAATTACATGTTGATTTTGCAACTCTCGGTTTGCGTATTCCTTTCGTAACGTTATCAATATGTTCGCTTGTAACTATTTTTTCAACATACTATGCAAAATGGCATGCTGTTGCTATGGCTAGTGGAATTACTGCATCTTTGCTTCTTACAGTAATTTGTGCGACTCTTAGCAGTACTATTTCAGATAGAACGATGCAAGCTGTAGAAAAAAAGCTCGATGGTTCTAACCGCTCATCATACGAACATACTTTATTTACGAATACGTCTGTTTCGCTATTCGTGGTGTTGTACATTCCACTTTTAGCTTCTTGCATTGTATTAGCTCTTACAAATACAAAATACGCAGTTGCTCACGCTATGCTTTTGGTATTTTTACCTGCATTAAGTGACACTGGCGGATTATTTGCTGGTGCATGGTTGGGCAAACATAAGCTTTCTCCGCGAATCTCTCCTAAGAAGTCTGTAGAAGGCTTAATAGGCTCAATGCTTTTTGCAATTATAGGAGCATATGCAATTATTGCAGGTTTTTATGGTTCCTCTTGGTTCAATTTCTGGTGGATGCCATTAGTCATGGGTATTTCTTCTGGAATCATTGGCACATTCGGTGACTTGTGTGCTTCTATGCTTAAAAGAGATATTGGTATTAAAGACATGGGGCATTTGCTAAAAGGTCATGGTGGTGTTCTTGACCGAGTAGATTCTATTTTGCTGTGCGGTCCTGTGCTGCTTGTGCTTTTGCAACTTGCTCATTTCTGAATTTATCTGTCGCAATCGTGGGCTTAGACTAATATCGACGCCATGACAGTCTGTTTTATCCCGTCGCCAAGTATTTCGCAATTTTCTCTTGGCTTTGTAAACATAAAGTTTTACGCTCTTAGTATTCTTGCCGGTATTTTGGTTGCAATGTGGATTACTACGCGTCGATGGAAGCGTCTTGGAGGAGATTTTAACCAGATACTTGATCTTGTTTTAGTCAGTCTTCCTGCTGGAATAATTGGCGCGCGTTTGTATCACGTTATTACAACTCCAGAAAAGTTTTTTGGCTCTAATGGTGATTTTTTAGAAATTTTTAGAATTTGGAATGGTGGTCTAGGAATTTGGGGCGGCATATTCTTAGGCGCATTGGCTGCTTGTGTGTTATGCAAGTATCGTAAATATCCTATTGGATTACTAGCTGATTGTGCAGCTCCTGCAGTGCTTATTGCTCAAGGTATAGGAAGATTGGGGAATTGGTTTAATCAAGAACTTTACGGAGCTCCTACTAACTTGCCATGGGGTTTGAAGTTAAATTATGATACCACACAAGCAATAGGTCATAGTGAAAGATGTTATGATGGGTTAACGTGCCCAGAAGGCACATTATTTCATCCAACATTTTTGTACGAGATGATTTGGAATTTCATCGGTGCTGCATTGCTTATTTATTTTGGCAAAGTTATAGCTAAGAAGTTAAAAGCCGGTTCCGTATTCGCACTTTATGTTATGTGGTACACAATCGGACGAGTATGGATTGAGGCATTGCGAATTGATTTTTCACATGTTTTCTTAGGTGTTCGCATTAATGTTTGGGTTTCTATTATCGTATTTATTTGTGCAACTATTGTTTTTGCTTTGCTGCAAAAGAGTGCTAGTACTCGTGATTCTCTTGTTGAACGACTTATAGATATAACTTCAGACGAAAGAGAACGTGAGTCTCAGAATACTTCTAGTAAATAAGATTCAAGTATTTGAAAAAGCAATTTTAAAAATTTTGTTTTTATAAAACTAGTCGCTTGCATTTTCTAGAATAGTACACATGAATATACAAATAGCACCTAGCATTCTTTCCGCAGATTTTTGCAATCTTGAGCGTGACCTTGATGCAATATCTAATGCGGATCTTGTTCATGTCGATGTAATGGATCATCACTTTGTACCTAACTTGACTTTAGGTGAACCAATTGTTAAGCGAATTTGTGAGGTTACTAAACTTCCAGTTGACGTACATTTGATGATTGAGGATCCAGATCGTTGGGCTCCAGAATACGCTAAGCTTGGAGCTGCTTCTGTGAGTTTCCATATGGGTGCTACTCATGCTCCAGTGAGATTAGCTCGTCAGCTTCGCGATATGGGTTGTAAAGCTTGCTTTGCTGTGCGCCCTGCGGAACCAGTTGAACCTATTTTCGATATTCTTGATGAATTCGATATGGTTCTTATTATGACTGTTGAGCCTGGTTTCGGTGGACAGAAGTTCTTAGCTAATCAAATGAATAAGGTTCGCCGTTTACGCGACGAAATTACTCGTCGTGGTCTTAATACTCATATTCAGGTTGATGGAGGAGTTAGCCCTTCGACTGCAGCAATAGTTGCTGAAGCTGGTGCTGATGTGCTTGTTGCAGGTTCTGCAGTTTATGGAGCAGAAAGTCCTAGAGAAGCGATTGAAGCTATTCGTAATACTGCAAAGGCTGCTTGGCGCGAATAAATATTAGATGTATGTTGGGGACATGAAATATGTCCCCAACATGTTAAGTATTGCACAACAAGCGAGTTTTTTTGATGCGAATATATGCTGATTAATTGAGTGATTTCGTATGAGGAAGATATTATGACTAAGTTCGTTATTAATCAGGAATATAGTCCTGAAGCAATGAATCGAGTTTTGACAATACCTAATCTAATCAGTTTTTTGCGCATATGTTCAATTCCTTATATTGCTTGGCTTATTACACAGCATCAGATGACTTTTGCTCTTATTGTTTTAGCAATATCTGCGTTTTCTGATTGTCTTGATGGTTATATTGCTCGTACTTTGAATCAAGTTAGTAAGTTGGGTCAAATCCTTGATCCTATAGCTGATCGTCTATTGATTTTTTGCAGTACGTTAGCTTTAGCTGTTGCAATGATTATCCCTTGGTGGGCACTTTTATTAGTAGTATTGCGTGATGCTATTATGGCTGTACTTGTAATAGTACTTGCGCAAAGAGATTATGGTCCTTTGCCTGTTAACTTCGTAGGTAAAGCTGGTACAGCGCTTCTTATGCTTTCAATCGTTTCTTTAATGATTGTTTATGCTGTAGCTACTGAGTCTATGTTCCTGCTTTATGCTGCTGCACTTGCATGTGGAGTGTGGGGTATTGCTCTATATTGGTATGCTGGCTTGCTTTACTATATGCAAGCTTATTTGTTACTTGCTAAGTCAAGAAAAAACTAAATAAGGCGTGTACGCACATATGACTAAGCAAGATGAATTTGTTAGTTTAAAAGATAGTATCAAAGATTTAGATGTAAAACATACGTCTCATAAAAGCACTATGCCAATGTCTTTTGCTGCTCCTGATGGAATGTTGTTAACTAGACGTAGAGCATTATTCTCGCACTCATTTACTGGTATTTCAACGCATCATGTTGTAATGTCTCCCAGTGGTTTTGCTCACAATCATGATCGTAGACGTTATATTGACGATTATGCTTTGCGTCTTATTGATGATTTAACTAATCGTCCGGTTGATCCAATGTTTATGGATGCAAGATTAAGTAAACAACCTGTTAAACCGTTTAATCTGTGGTTCACTAGAGCTATAGTATTTTTATTGTGTGTTTCTATCGGTACTGTTGGGAGTCAGTTTGTTCGTAAGTTACACACTGATCCTAGAAAAGCAATACGTTCTTCATTAGCTAATGAGTTGTCAGGTTATACGTCTCGTTTCGATAAGCTTGTAGAAGAAGTAACGTTATTGAGAAATAACGTAGATCATGAGTCGCAAAAAATTACTACGCCTGAAGAGGATGAAGTTAGTAAATCAGATGATATGGTTAATGGCACTCATGCTGTAGAAGGTTCTGGGATTACTGTAACTATTGCTAATCCTATTTCTGCTTCGAGCGATGTGAATAGCGGTTCTTTGCCTCGCGAGAGTAATGGCGCAAGAATGCGATTAGTTACAGATCGCGATATTCAACAATTTGTATCATTATTGTGGAAAGCAGGCGCTGAAGCTATTTCTGTTAATGGGCATAGACTTGGAGCACAAACTTCTATTCGTGTTGCTGGTCAAACTATTCTTATTGGAGTTAATCAAACTCAAAGTCCATATGTTATTGAAGTTATTGGCGATTCTGATGATTTAATTAAACAGTGTAATGATATGAAACGCATGAAATGGTACGCATCTTTAGCTAATGCAGGCATTAATCCACAGGTTTCACCTTCGAGAGTTATACGACTCAGCGCAGCAAACACAGGCGATATCAGTTTTGCCAACGAGAGAATTAGGAGATAAGCATGGCAGCGATTTTTGGATTAATTTTGGGAGTATTAATTGGAGTTGTTGTTCATCCAGATATTCCTATTGTCATTCAGCCTTATTTACCTATTATGGTCGTTGCAGCACTAGATGCGTTGCTTGGTGCCGCACGTGCATATTTTGAGAGAAACTTTTCGGATAAAGTTTTTGTTATTTCATTCTTCTCAAACGTTATAGCAGCTACGTTGCTTGTTTTACTTGGAAATCAGCTTGGTGTAGGTGCACAATTACAAACTGCAGTTATCGTTGTTTTAGGAATTCGTATTTTCTCTAACGTTTCTGCAATTCGTCGTTTCATCTTCAGGAGTTAGCATATGGTTTCAATGTTTTCTCATTCTCCACAAGGTGATGATATTCTTCATAAAATGCGTCGTCAAAAAGCGCATGATCGTGAAAGTGATGAAACTCAAACTGGATCTTTCCCAGCAGTTCATCGTAAAGTAAAATCTTCACTAAGTGGTCATGTGACGCGGGCGCGTATATTTACGGGCTTTTTAATGATGTTGCTCTGCGCTTTATTAGGTTTTGCGTACATGATTCAAGTTAATCGTAGTAACTCACTTTTGTATGAAACAATGAGCGAAGAGGAGTTGACACGTCTTATTACAGAAACTCATTCTCAAATTCAGAGTTTGGAAAGCCGAAAAAGTGAATTAACAGGTCAGCTTAATTCGTTGCGCGAAGCAGTAGATAAACAAGATGAAGCTCGTCGTATTGCTCAGCAGAATGCTCAAGCAAATGGTCTTATTTCTGGACGTCTGCCGGCAGTAGGTAAAGGTATTGTAGTTCACATTACTGCAGGTGAAAAAGAGAATATTGATGCTGCTACGATGTTTCAGCTAATAGAGGAATTGCGAAATGCTGGCGTAGAAGTTATGTCTATTAACGATGTGAGAATAGTTACTTCAAGCTATATTTCACAAACTAAGCATGGTCTTATATGTGACAATATTATGATTGATCCTCCTTATATTGTGAAAGCAATTGGTGACCCTCAGAATTTGCAAAATGCTGTTAATATTGCAGGCGGTGTTGGGTCGCGTTTAAAAATTAAATTTGGTTCTTCTGTAATGGTTTCAGTGCCTGATGAGGTAGAAATTACTTCGACACGCGAACCAAAACAGTACGAATATGCAAAACCAGTCGAGTAACAAGGTAGAATAGCAAGTATGACTGAACCGATTCCTACAGCTGGCGAAACCACTATTATTGGTATGCCAGCTATTCATATTCCAATGAATACAACTTCAGATCGTCCTATGCAGCAGGATGATTTTGATACTATAGCGAAACTACGTCCTGGTACTGCGTTGTTGATTTCAACTAGGGGAGCAGTGTCTGGTTCTCGCTATCTTCTCGATGAAGACTTAGTAACAGTTGGGCGCGATTCGCATGCTGATATTTTGTTAGATGATTCTACTGTTTCGCGTGCTCATGCAGTGTTTAAGCGCCATAATGGCGTGTTTAGCATTTCAGATTCTGGAAGTCTAAATGGTACGTATGTAAATCGTGAACGTGTTGATGAATCAGTGCTGCATAATGGCGATGAAATTATGATTGGCAAATTCAGACTGGTATTTTTCGCACATGACGCAGTCACAGTCCGATAATGTGATTAACGCAGTACAGGGGGAGCTTTTTAATTTTTCTCTGTCTGCTGATCACGCTTCAGGATACCGTGGTAGTGTCGCTATGAAGGTTGCCGGTATTACTTACCGGCAACTCGATTATTGGGCTCGTAAAAGCATTATAGAGCCTTCAATTCATGCATCTAGTGGTTCTGGTTCTCGTCGTTTGTATTCTTTTAAGGATATTGCGATTATGGCTGTAGCTAAAAGGCTGCTTGATGCTGGCGTTAATTTAGTTAATGTTACTACGGCTATTATTTTTCTTAATCGATACTCAGAAGAGCGTTTGAGAAATATGACTATTATTTGTGATGGTCAATCTGTTCAAGAGTGCGATGAGAATCAAGATAATATGCGTAGTATGCTTGCTTCTGGTTTAGCAGTATTTGCTATTGCTGTTGGCCGCATTGTTTCTAGAGTTGAAGAGGACTTATCTTCTGAAAATTCTGTTGATGCTACGCAAGTTGAAGAAAAAAGTAGTAAGTCTACTCGCAAATCTTATTCAAAACCTACTTCTCATACATCTTCAAACTCATGGAGTCTTGTTCAGGAAACGTGGGGATAATGGCATGTTTGTAGTTGTTATTATCGCTGTTATTTGCTGGTTTGCTTCAGTATCATTGTTTTTCTATAGTTTATTTGCTTGCGTGCGTTTTTTAGTAAAATTTCGAAAAAATGCTTATTTGAAGGCAAATAGTATTAGCAATAGTAATAAGAGAAATTCTATTGGTTTAATGCCTTGGAGTATTGTTATTACGCATTGTTGTGGGCTTCCTTGCGCAATGCTTGCGTACATGCTTTTGCATATTGTTCGCGATTTTGGATTTGTTCGCGATGATTATTGGTTATTAATGAGATCAACGCTGATTGCGTCATATGTGATTATTATCGCGCTTATTTTTGTCAATATTTTTGCAATGCTATTTTGTGCGTACCGAAGCTGCAAGTCTTAGATTATTTAGTAAGAAGTATCAATAGGGATATTATTTGATAGTAGTTGAGATTTTGTTGGTTGTGTTTGATTGTTTATCTCTAATTTGACATAACGTACATTATCGGATAAATATCAAGTAAATCTAGTCAAATAATAAGCTCAACCGACAGAAACTGTGCATGTATGTAAAGAAAAAGCCGTTTTCCCGCCAAAAAACGACCGAAACTTTACGAGGGTGTAAAGAAAAAGCCGTTACGACAAAAATTCTGATTAGATTAAGCGAAATATTCGCAAATTGCAGTGCTTAATTCGCTTACGCTACCAATAATTCTGTAAGATCCGTGTGCTTCAAGCTCGCCAGGCTCAGCATAGCCCCAAGCGCATCCCAAGCAATCCAAGCCGCAATCTTTTGCTCCGTCGGCATCAGTCCAGCGGTCTCCAACCATCAAAGCTCTGTCGCCTTTTTCTGGATTGTAATCAATCTCATCAAAAACATAACGAATAACTTGAGTTTTGCTAATGCGCGACATATCTTTGCTAGCGCCATAAATTCCGTCAAGATACTTCGTTAAACCAAAATAATCGCAAATAGGCTTTACTTGATATTCTGGCTTGCAAGATGCGGTTGCTAAATAATATCCAGCTTCACGAAGTTTTGTGAGTTGCTCAAGTATTCCATCGTATACTTTGTTAAGTAGGCATCCTGGAATCTTTTTACCAGGATTATTTGGATCATCAAAAGTTGCTACTTCAGAATAATACTTGCGATACGTAGCAAGTCCCTTTGCTAGCAGCGATTCAGGCACATTATTGCGTTGAAGAGATTCTAAAATTGAAGGACCTATAAAACGATGCATTTCAGCATCGTCCGGAATAGACTGTTTCAATTCTTTCAATGCAAGCTTTGCGCAAGTAATAATACCAGCATCTGACTTTGTTAATGTGCCATCAAGATCAAGCAGAATAATGCGACGACTAGTGCATCCTGAAGTCACCGAGAATTCACTCATAGTCAGGAATCCAGCCCTCATGATGCATTTTTAGACGTTTGTCTAGTAAAGTTTTTAATTCTTCTTCACTACGACGTTCAAGCAGCATATCCCAATGCGTTCTAGAAGGCTTGTTGAAATCATCATCTGGACGATCATCGTCGCCTTCGCGATGTGCAATCGTGCCGCAGCGGCATTCCCACTCTTCAGGAATTTCTGCGCCTTGAGCAAAAGGAAGAATCGTGCGATGTCCCTTTGGGCACACATACACAACATCATTTCGTGCCGCGAAATCTACATTATCGTCAGATTCTAATGATTTCGCACCAATGCTCATACCGCGTAAACTGCGTTCTGCCATAGTATCTCCTTGTGTAGTACTTTATAAAATTACCGAATTGCACGGACTATATATATAAAAACGATTTATATATACAAAATACATGCGTTTTATTTGTATATGCTCATACTTATACATCTGAGTATGCAACAACTCCACGGTTTAATAGTTTTGCAGCTTCATAAGCGCACGAAGAAAGATTTTTATCTACGCCATCTATAGATTGTAAATATTCTCCTGCTGCGAAAAGTTGAGTAAGTAAATCAATAAGACGTTTAGCTTGACGCACGAAATCTCCTCCAGTGCTGTCGGTATTGCGCAAAATTTCAGCTAGATCAGCACCATTAGCCCAATCATACATAATATCTACAGCACCAAATTCAAGCGGTCTTAACGCTGGCAAATGAGCGTCTGCGCATAATGCGCTAGTACGCATAAATAATTCTTTCATTCGCAATACTGTATTAAATATCGCGCCATCCTTGCCGCCTGGATATCGTCTAGGTTCTCCCCCTGCAGGTCCTCTAGATTCATAAACTAATGCAGACAAGCACGATAATAATTCAAGCGGTGAAAGATTATTAAAAATTCCTTCGCAAATAGCTTCAGCAAATACAATGTCTAGTTCGTTATACAACCTTCTTAACAATTGACCGCGCTCAGTAAGGTGCAAAATTTGGTTTTGTGAAGAATCTTCAGATTGTAAATAATCCAAACTGTACAATACGTCACAAATATGGTCAAAAGTTCTAGCAACAGAACCAGTACGAGATTCGTAGCGTTCACGTACTTGATCAAGTTCCTTATGTTCTCTAATCCAATGGTAGCCCCAACGCAAATGTTGTTGAATATCTGCACAACCTGCACACGGATGCGTTCGCTCAGCTTCTCTAAGATTTGCAATAACATCATCCAGCGCTTTAAACGCTGCTGTGCGTTCTGCATCTGTGTGGAATAAAGTATGTTTCAGTTTACGGCGTTGATCGTGTTGAGCTTCTTTAAGCTTCATACGTAATTGTAAGAATTCAGCAAAATCCCCATGTTCGCAGTGGAATGCTTCTTCATAGCCTTTAAGAGCTGTTTCAAGTTCGTTCATGCGATTATGTAAACGTTCAGCAGAAGCATTAGCTTCCCATTGAGCAAAAGAACGATCTAGTGTTGTTCGAGCAGTATCTGCATCGCTTGAGTTCAGCAAATTAACTGCCATATTAAACGTAGGAACGAAGCTGGAATGTAGTGGGTATACGCGTTTACTAGAAAGCGCTGCAGCCTGTTGAGGAACAAAATCAGCATGATCTACAAGAATTGCGTAACCAATATCGTCAATTCCACGTCTTCCAGCACGACCTGTAAGTTGCGTAAATTCTCCAGGTGTAAGAGGTACATGCCCAGTACCGTCAAATTTTACTAGCTTTTCTACAACAACGCTTCGAGCTGGCATATTTAAGCCTAAAGCAAGTGTTTCTGTTGCAAAAACAACTTTAATAAGTCCGCGTTCAAATAGCGTTTCAACAATGTGACGGAATAACGCAATCATACCTGCATGATGTGCTGCAAATCCTTGTTCGAGAGCAAAACGAAAACGCTCAAAGCTTAAAGCGTGTAAATCTTCTTTAGAAAGTTGATTTGCAACCATACTGTCAACAATTTTACGGATTTCGTACATTTCTTCATCAGATGTAAGTATTAATCCTGCGTTTAAACATTGTTGAACAGCTTGATCGCAACCGGAACGAGAGAATATAAAATAAATTCCTGGCAGCATTCCTAGGTAATCTAATTCGTCAATAACAGCCCAGCGACGAGGAGTATGTCGTTTCGCGCATTTATCTAACTGTGCAACTCCCCCGTTAGCACTGTGCTTCTTACCTTTTCTGTAACGGTATTTGCTATCGCTGTAAGATTCTTTACGGCGACGAGCGCGGTACTCAAATTCATTAAGTTTCCTAGTCAATGCAGGGTTAACGCGCTTAGTTACGTTTCCATTATTGTCATGGTCGTACAAATCGAGTAACTCAGGCTCAGTTGCAGAATCCTCTTGAATAACAACATGTCTTTCTAAAGGCACAGGTCTGTGTTCGTCGACAACCAAATGAGTTTCTCCACGCACTGATTCTAGCCATGCAGAAAAATCTTCAACATTTGAAACAGTTGCAGACAACCCAATAATTTTCACCGATTTTGGAAGGTGAATAATAACTTCTTCCCACACAGCTCCGCGGAATTTATCTGCAAGATAATGAATTTCGTCAAGAACGACAAACCCTAAAGATTGCAACGTAATCGAATGCTCGTAAAGCATATTTCTTAAAACTTCAGTAGTCATTACAACAATGTCTGCTTCAGGATTTACAGAAGTATCGCCAGTTAATAACCCTACTCTGTCTGAGCCGTACTGTTCGCAGAAATCGTGATATTTTTGATTACTTAAAGCTTTAATAGGCGTTGTGTAAAAAGCTTTTACATTACGATTTTGCGCAAGAAATACAGCAAAATCCGCAACAACAGTTTTACCAGCTCCAGTAGGAGCAGCAACTAAAACATTATTGCCATTTTCTAGTGCATCAATAGCTTCAAGTTGAAAATCATCAAGTTCAAAAGACAAAGAACGCTCAAATTTAGATGCCATTGAACGCTCGTGCTTCATTGTATTTTTAAAAGCTGCGAAACGTTGTGAAGGAGATAATACTACATCATTCTCATTGCAGTCAGTTGGATTGCTTGATTTATTTTTGCAGTCTTTTTTATGTGATAAATGAGACATAAAAAGTATTAGTCGCTTTCTTATATGCTATAGCTGAATGTCTTCTTCGCGAAGAGATTTTTTATCCCAATGCTGCCATATTTTACGGTGATTTTCGCGAATTTTTTGATGACGCTCAATAACTTTTGCGTGCGTTCGCTCATATCGATTCGTTGCATCTTTAATAGGAAGTGTAAATAATGGATCTCGAGGATTTTCATTATCTTCTTTATTTGGTTCATGCAAACGTTCAAATCTAGAAGAAACGTCTTCGGAAATGCCAAAGCAGACCCTAGCTATTTTTATTGCGCTTAAAACGACAATAGCAACTCCTAGCGCTACCATGAGCAGCATAAAAACTGTTATGAGTAGCCAAATCCACCAAGGCATTGTTATTCCTCTGTATTCGCATTATCAGCGTGATTAACGCTTAATTCACGTTGAGCGCGAGCAATAATCATACTGCGCAATGTTTCAGGAGCAACAGCTGTAATATGACGTGCGTGAGCAATGCAAAAAGCAACGAACCATGAATCAGAAGAAACAGTAAGATGGACTTTTACTCCGCTGCCACAAGTTTCCATAGTGGCTCCAGAAAGATTCTTCAAAAAGTTCAATTCTGTTTCATCGGTAATAAAGCAAGTTTCAGTTCCGTTATCAAAGCACCATTTACGAAGTTCACTAACTGGCACATCTGGAATTTCAACTTGAGATACAGGCTCTACAACTTCTGCACGTTCAATACGTGCTACGCGAAGAACTTGCCAAATGCGAGGCAATCCATTCGCTTTATTAATTGTCGTATCTTTAGCAACAAATTCACGTTTATCTTCTGGTGTTTGCTGCTCTACATCAGTCCACACTGCAACATAGTAAACGCCTTCATCAACGTAAATCTTCGACGGTGCAACAATCTTGCGGCGAATACGTCCTGCCCCGTCAGTGTATTCCATATCTAGCAAAGATCCAGAGTTAATAGCACTGCGAACAATAGAACAATTTCGAGGCTCAATTTCGTAACCTGTTAAACTCAGCCATGGAGTTTGACCAGGAAGAACATGACGGCGAAGACGTTTATACAAGGATTCAGCTTGTGTGCGCTGCTCAATAGGCAAAAGCAAGGAATGTGCCAAATAATTAGCAGACGCAGTAAGCATGCTCAAATATTGCTGCGAAATTCCAGCAAGTCTTTCCAATCCTAAAGAGTTAGTAGCAGAAACAATTCCCTCGTTCTCAAGAAGAGTCCAATCTATATCAAAGAATTGGCTTCCGGCCATTTCCCCATCGTCAGAAACAGTAGTAAGAGTATTTATATCCTTGTGAAGAATTGTAACAAATCGACGAAGTTCATCATCGCTTTTTGGTCTACCAATAAAACGCTCAGCAAGCTCGTCTAATGGGAATTCCTCTCCAAGATGAGCAGACAAGAAAAGCATCAATCGAAGCCTACGATCTACTTCACTTCCAGTTTGGAATGAAGAGCCTTTTTTGGTATGCGATTTATCAGTGTCGCTATTTTGTTCTTCAATATTTTGCGCTTCTTGTATAGCATCTTCTTCATCTTTTTGCTCATTTTCGTCACATTGAGCAAAATTAACTGCTGCGTGCAAACGGCGATGGAAAGCATCAACTGCTTCTTGAGGGCTTACTACGCTAGATCCAGGATGTTCTAGCACAAACATCGCTAAGTCGTCAGCATCAGTATAAGCAACGTTTAAATGTTCACCATCGACATCCACAGTTGCGGCAAATCTGCGAGAATCAATAACTTTTACCAATGAATCAGGTAGCATTTGTGTTCCAAGACCAGGTGCGATTGAATCTAAGCCTAAGCCAGGAATAGGAGTTTGTGGAACTCTAGGAGCAGTGCGAGAAGTGCGCTGTTGCTCGTGTTGACCTGAATCAAGAGAAGAAATAGACATTGAACGAGCAAGATAATTTGCTGCAGCTAAAACTGGTAATTCAGATTGGTCGAAGCGTAAACGTACGCGAGGTTCATCGCCTAATTGCAAACGATAAGACGCAAAGTCTTGACCTTCGGACTTTGAAGAATATTCTGGCTGCCTAGATTCGATTGCAATACCCATAGCAGCAAGCTTTGCGCGATCTCGCTGGAATTGTTTTGCGAATGCTGCTTTAGCTGCTTGATCTGCAAGCTCACCGTACGAATCTGCATATGCCTTTACGCGCTGTGCAATTTGACGCGAAGTCAGCCATTGCGGGAATGCGGAAGACAATACAGCGAGTACATCTAACTCGTGTTTGCCCCATTTGTCGGAAAAACGTCGCCTTCCGTTGCTTCCTTCTACCATTAGTCCTCACGTATCATGTTTGTATCAATTTACTTATGCGCCTTGCATACAAGCGACTACGAAATGCAGCAAAACTTGTGTTGCAATACTGCGCACACCTTTTCTATTTTAATGGTGTTTTGCGGTACGTGTGGACATTTTTTAAAAAACTTCTAATAATTATGTATTTTTTATTCACACGAACATCAACAACGTTGAAAATACGCCATTTTTTCGCGACACGCCATATAACTTTTTTATAGATAATTTTATTTACTATCAATAAAAATCGCATATTTGCAAGAAATCTGCTTTAAACCCAAGAGTCTGGTTCAATTCCTTGCGGTCCCACGAATTCTCCGTTCGGCACATAACTTGGTTCTCCTGTATCTTCTAAAACAGCGTCAGCAAACATTGAAACTTGATTTCCAAATGTCCAATCCCCTCTAATAGTTACTGATTTTGCAGCAGCTAAAGCTGGAACAGAATATGGGAATCTTTCGTTGAAATCATTGATGTTTTTGTAATAACGTGGATCCAAATCAATATCAGGAAATATATAGTTACCATCTTCCATTTCATATGAATCAGTAAGATGGAATCTATCTGATCGCATAATAAATAAGTCATTGGTTGTTTTAACAGGCAAGAAACGCATGCGATCAACTTCTACGCAAATTGCGTCATCAAAAAGTGAAGCTATTGCGCCCATTGCTGTTTCTAATTGCACTACTGGTGTGCTGCTTTCGTCAGTTGGGTCAACAGTTTTGTGATTAAAAATAACAGGCAAAGGCAAAATTCCTTTGTGCTCTTTTAACTTTTTTTCTAGAGCATCTACACGAACCCAAATATTATTTGTGTTGAAGTATGGATGTTTTTTAATGCTTTGTGCGCTTCTACGATCCTCAGGATGAACCTGTGTCATTTCTCGTAGTATTAGTCTTCCTGTTTGCGCGTCCCTAACAATGTGACCGCCCTTACGATCTGCTTGCGTTCGCTTCGCAACCTCAATCATGATAGGTGCGCCAGTATTTTCAAAATGTTGAGCAAGAGTGCGCGACGGTCTAGCACCTAAATTGTCAGAATTTGAAATAAACAAATACTCAATTCCATTTTCTTTAAGAGTATGCAATAAATCAGATTCCCACAGAGTTGAAAAAATATCGCCGTGACCTGGAGGGCACCATTCAAGAGATCGATCTTCCTTGTGAGAAACCGGTTCTCCAGTTTCCTCTACTAATTTTGGTTCTTGATGTTGAATAATTTCTACAGGAATATTGTCTTGCACAAACTTGCGATTGCGTTTTAGTACTTGCAAAGTATCATGAGACGTGCGGAAAGAATTCATGAAAATAAGCGGAAGATTAACTCCTAATCGTTGACGAGCTGTAAGAACTTGTCCAATAATAATATCAATAAAGCGCATTTGGCGAGCTTTATGCCTACGAACTGGTAGTAAAGATTTTGCGCAAGACAAGCCCATAGATGTTCCCAAACCGCCATTTAATTTAATAAAAGCAGTTTTTGCGAATGCGTTAACAGCTTTGTCGTGATCAATAGTTTCGTAAATTTCGTGGAAAGTTGGAACGCTTTTAATAGGCTCAACCGTGCTCTCGCGAATAAACTCCGCAGGCTTATCCCCTGATTTATCTAAATTCCAAGCATTATATAAGTGTTTAAATTGTTCAATAGCAATTTCGCTCATGCCTTGTTCGCGCATCTTTGCAGCGGACAACTCAAACGCGTCATCCATGTAAAAGCCTCCTCGTATGCATGTGACCTTAATAGTTTAGCGATTTGTGCGTCGCTGCGCAAATATTGCTTTTAACGGTTATTTTGAAATACTATTATGATTCTACCAAAGTTAGAAATTGCAAGATAGAAAATAATAAGCGCAGCCAATAATAAATACTGACTGCGCTTATGAGAAATTTGCTACTAAACACCACTAAATATGAAATTTAGTTATTTTCTGCATTGTTGTCATCATTTTCTTCCGGTTCATCTCCAGTTTTTAGATGATGCTCGTCATAGCCTTGCAAGTAACGAGTGTGACGCCAATGGTGAATAGAAGCGTTTGTACCGCGATGATGTACGTGATACTTACGTGGAGTACCACCATAAGGAAGCTCTTTAACTTCGCTAGCAACTGCTATTTGGTTCACATTAGAAGGATCCATAATAGCAATTGGAGCAACAGGCTCTGGTTCTGTTGGAGCGGCAGTTCGATTCTTCAAGTGCGATGGCAACCATTGTGCAAACCAAGACAATGCCAAGCAAATAAGGAAATATATTACTGCTGCAACGCTTAATGTTTGCAAAATATTAAAGTACATTGATCCGAGCCGACGCGATTCCTGAAGCAAATCAGTGTACATAATAATTGAACCAAGTGCAGTATCCTTCAAAACAACTACAAGCTGAGTTACTGCTGCAGGCATCATAGCAATAATTGCTTGAGGCATTTCAATTTGTGTCAATGATTGGTATTCGCTCAATCCTAATGCAAGCGAAGCTTCTCTTTGACCGTTTGGCAAGTTGCCAACACCAGATCTAACAAGTTCTGCAACAACAGAACCGTTATACATAATCAGTGCCAAAACAACAGCCCAGTATGATGATTCTTTCATACCAGAAAGTGCGAATGCTCTCCACAAGAAAATCATAAGCATCAATACTGGTACTGCACGGCAAAATTCTACTACTATTGCGGAAATACTACGAATAATAAAATTAGGTAGTAAACGGCAAAGTCCGAAGAATAAGCCAAATACAATAGAACCAACTACTGCAAGTAACGATGCCTTTAGTGTCATCCATAATCCAGGAAGATAAAAATCAACCCAGGCTTCAGATTCGAGTGCAGGATTCCAAAGTGTCCAAGAAAGTTGGTTTTCTCCCTCTGGAGGATTGCTCAAACGAACGAGAATAGCAATAATGCAAATAACAAAAATGCAACCGGCAATAATATTAGCTATGCGAATTTTCTTAAGAGCTTTTGGACCTGGAGCATCAAATAATAATGATTGTTCACGTTGTTTAGCCATTGTTATCACCTTCTCACAGCAAGTTTATTTGACAAATAAGTAGTCAAAATGCCGATAGGAATGATGAGCATAATGTATCCGCAAGCGAAAATTAAGAAGATTGGCACAATCAAATCTGCATGTTTCTCAATCATTTCGCTCATCATTGTTGAAGTCTCTGTGGCAACTGATGCTGCAGCAGCAACTGTAGAATTCTTAAGCAAAGCAATAAATGTATTACCTAATGGTGCTACTGAACCGCAGAAAGTTTGTGGAAGAATTACTTGTGTTGCAGATTGGAAGAAATTTAATCCAAGAGCGCGGCAAGCTTCTGCTTGGCCAACAGGCACGGTATTAAGACCAGATCTCAAAGATTCGCAAACAAATGCTGCAGTATAAAGCGACAATCCAGCAATTGCCAGCCAGAAGAAATTCACTTCAAAAATTGAGGAGAATCCTATCTTAAGCTGAGCGTAAACGCCTAAAACCATAAAAACCATAATGATGGTAAGTGGCATGTTTTTAAACAATTCAACATAAACTGTAGCAATCATGCGTAATGATGAAACAGGGCAAATGCGCATAGTAACAAGAATTACGCCAATAATTGATGAAAAAAGTACACTCCATAAAGTTATTTCAATATTAACCAAGAATGCTCCTGGAATATTGTAGGAGGTAAATAGCTGCATAAAATCTTGCATATTACTTCTCTCCTTCTTGAGGAATTGGCGGATTATACTTTGCGTTTGGCTTAAAGCCAGTGCCTCGTAAATTGTCGTCTAGAGCTCTTTTCCATGATCCGTTACGAATCATGTCTTTTAAGGCTGTGTTAATTTTCTTAGCTAAGCCTGTATTTCCTTTTTTAATGCCAATTCCGTAATATTCTGCGGTAAATGGCTTGTTTACAAGCTTTAAACGACCTCGAGAAGCGGTTGCTAAACCAGCAAGAATAATGTCGTCGGTAGTTACAGCATCTACAATTCCTGAGAATAATGCAGTTGCACATTCTGCATAACCAGGCTGTTGCATAAGCTGTACCTTTGAAGAGTAACGCTCCTTAATAGCAATTGCAGATGTTGAGCCTGAAACTGAGCATAAACGCTTTCCGTCCAAATCATTTGGACCGCTTACTTTATGCTCATCTTTTCGAACTAGTAAATCCTGGCCAGCAATAAAATATGGTCCTGCAAATGTCACCATTTTTTTACGAGCATCCGTAATAGAGTATGAGGCTACAATCATATCAACATCGCCATTTTGGAGCATCGTTTCGCGTTGTTTAGATGGTGATTCTTTCCACACAATCTGATCTTCTGAATAGCCGAGCTTTTTGGCAACATACTTAGCAACATCAACGTCGAATCCAACGTAAGTTCCTGATTTTTTGAAACCCAAACCAGGCTGATCGAATTTAATACCGATGCGTATGACTTTTTTACCATCGCTACGATCGCACGCTGTAAGTGGCATAACGCAACATATGGTACAAAGCATCGCTAGTATCGCACGAAAAATGCGATTTTGTAATATTTTCATATCTTTTCCCTTCATAAGAACTGTTTTAAAGTTTCAGAATTTTACTGAAAGATAAAACAAAAAGCAGATTAATGCGTAAGAATCTTGGAAAGGAAATCTTTTGCACGATCAGTTTTTGGATGTTCAAAGAATTCTTCAGGAGTGCCTTGTTCAAGAATTTGACCATCTGCCATAAATACAATTCTGTCAGCTGCCTTGCGTGCAAATCCCATTTCGTGGGTAACACAAATCATAGTCATGCCTTCTTTTGCAAGTTCAACCATGACATCAAGAACTTCATTAACCATTTCCGGATCTAGTGCAGATGTAGGTTCATCAAAAAGCATAACTTTTGGCTGCATAGCAAGAGCTCGAGCAATTGCAACACGCTGCTGCTGACCGCCGGAAAGTTGTGAAGGCATTTTATTTGCTTGATTATCAACTCCGACTCGAGTAAGCAATTCCATAGCAAGAGATTCAGCACTTTGCTGATCCATATGCCGCACTTTCATTGGAGCAAGAATAACATTTTCCAAAATAGTCTTGTTAGCGAAAAGATTAAAGGACTGGAATACCATACCAACTTCTGCTCGCAAAGCTGCAAGTTCTTTTCCTTCTTGAGGAAGTGGCTCACCGTCAATACGTATGTCACCTGAATCAATAGTTTCGAGACGGTTAATTGTGCGACACATTGTCGATTTACCAGAACCAGATGGACCGATAATAACTAGTACTTCGCCTTTGTTAACAGTCAGATTGATGTCTTTAAGCACATGAAGTTTTCCGTAATGCTTTTCGACATGACTTAGTTCTACGAGGGGATTTGCCGCTTTTTGCACTGAAATAGTGCGATTAGTCATATCCTCGGCGTTTGGATTTGACTTTGATACTTGCTTATCCATAACAAGAAGTTTAGCTAACCTGTGTTACGGCTATTTATCACTATCGTTACGTTTTGTAACTCTTACGTTACAAAAAAGCCGTTAATTGTAATCATAAAATCAACAATCAACGGCTTATCAATAACACTTTTTACAAGTATTTCTATTTACTCGTTTTCTTCTGGATCGTAATCAACGCCAGTTTCAGCACGCTGCTCGTCAGAAATCGGAGCAGGAGCGCCGGTTAGAGGATCCCTACCGCCGCCAGCCTTAGGGAATGCAATTACGTCGCGGATTGAGCTTGCGCCTGCCAAAATTGCAGCAGTACGATCCCAACCCAAAGCAATACCAGCGTGAGGTGGAGCACCATACTTGAAAGCTTCAAGCAAGAAGCCGAACTTTTCGTCAGCTTCAGCCTTATCGATTCCAAGAACGTTAAGCACACGATCTTGAATATCGTCGCGGTGAATACGAACGGATCCGCCGCCCATTTCGTTACCGTTGCACACGATATCGTAAGAATCGCTCATAGCGTGCTCTGGATCTTTATCAAACTTATCGATCCAATCAGCAGATGGCATTGTGAATGGATGGTGCATAGAAGTCCACTTTGAGTGACCAACAGCAACGTCGTCATCATCTGGATCATCAGTGCGCTTGAACAGTGGGAAGTCAACAACCCAAGTGAAAGCAAACTCATCTGGGTGAAGCAATCCTGCGCGGCTAGCAAGCTCTACACGAACAGCACCGAGCAAAAGCTGCGAAGACTCGCGGGAGCCTGCTGCGAAGAACACTGCATCGCCATCTTCTGCTCCAACAGCTTCCTTAAGACCTGCGCGCTCTTCTTCACTAAGATTCTTAGCAACAGGACCCTTTAACTCGCCATCTTCACCAAACACAACGTAAGCCAATCCCTTAGCTCCACGCTGCTTAGCCCAATCCTGCCAAGCGTCAAACTGACGGCGAGGAGTTGCAGCACCGCCCTTAAAGAGCACAGCGCCAACGTATGAAGCTTGGAACACGCGGAATGGAGTGTTCTTAAAGTAGTCAGTCAACTCAATAAGTGGGTTTCCAAAACGCAAATCAGGCTTATCGGAACCATACTTATCCATTGCTTCCTGCCAAGTAATACGAGGCAAAGGAAGAGCAATCTCGTGACCAGCTTCCTTCCAAATAGCAGCAATAACGCGCTCTGCCATAGCCATAACATCTTCCTGGCTTGCAAAGCTCATTTCCATATCAAGCTGAGTGAACTCAGGCTGACGATCCGCACGGAAGTCTTCGTCGCGATAGCAACGAGCAAGCTGATAGTAGCGCTCGACGCCAGAAACCATGAGCAACTGCTTTAGAAGCTGAGGAGACTGTGGAAGTGCGTACCAAGAGCCTGGAACCAATCGTGCTGGAACAACGAAGTCGCGAGCACCTTCAGGAGTTGACTTAATGAAAGTTGGTGTTTCAACTTCAGTAAAGTTCATGTCTTCCAAAGCATGGCGGGCAGCCTTAGCCATATCAGAGCGAAGCTTCAAATTGCGTTGCATAGATGGGCGACGCAAATCAAGGTAGCGATACTTCAAACGAACATCTTCGCTTGGAAGCTTGTTCTCGGACTCGTTTTCCAAAGCTGTTGAAACCTGGAATGGCAAAGCGTCTGACTTTGCGAGAATAGTAACAGTTTGAGCAACAATCTCAATTTTACCGGTTGCTAAATGATCGTTTTCGTTGCCATCTGGACGCAAGCGAACTTCGCCGGTCACTTGTACAACGAATTCACTACGCAATGGTCGTGCAGTTTCTTCATCGTAAATAACAACTTGCACTAAGCCTGTGTTATCACGGACATCAACAAAGGCGACTCCACCATGATCACGGCGACGATCAACCCAACCAGCGATGGTTACTTTTTGCCCGACTAATTCTTCAGTCACTTCAACGGCATGATGTGTGCGATACGCCGTCTGGCTCATAAGTCCACTTCCTCTACAATCTAATTGATATATTCATTTGTTTCTATTGACATGATTTTGCGCACAATATTCAAGCAAATTTGCAAGAACATTATTTAGCGCAAGAAACTGTCTGCCGGGCATAAACAGTATCCGGTTGCCAAGACGTGGCATCCGCGGTTTCCTGTTCGCCAGTAATAATATTTTTTACTTCATCGTGAGATGACTCTGATTCAGTGCTATCAGCAGGGAACCACACATAAGGAATGCCGAGCTTGTCAGCATATTTTATTTGCTTACCAAGCTTTGCTGCGCTAGGAGCAACATCTGCTGCAATGCCTCGATCTCGTAAAGTTTTAGCAATAGCATTGCATGCAGGACGATCTTCTTCATTCCACACTGCAACAAGTACTGCAGCAGGAGAAACTCGAGAAACAGTAGCTCCTGCAGTGTGAAGCATATAAGAAAGCAGTCGAGACATGCCAATTGAAAGTCCTACGCCTGGATACTTCTTCTTGCCCTGTGAAACTAAATTATCGTAACGTCCACCAGAGCAAATTGAACCAAGAGATGCTGCATTATCAAGGAAAGTTTCGTAAACAGAACCAGTATAGTAGTCAAGTCCACGAGCAATCTTCAAATCAGCAACAACAGCGCCTGGGCGAATACGTGCTGCCTCGTCTACAATCATTGCAAGAGTTTCAACACCTTGAGAAGCTAAAACATAAGACTCGTTATCATCATTTCGAGAAATATTATGCTTATCGCATAATTCGTCGAAACGAGACTTCAACTCATCTCCTGTTTCGGCAGTAAGTTCAGCTAATTCTAAGCATGCATCAGCTTGAGAAGCCGTAGCTCCGCATTCTTTTACCAAAAGCTTGGATACTTCTTCAGCGCCAATTTTGTCTAGCTTATCGATTTCTCGAAGAACTCCCTCGATATCGCTTAATCCAATACCGCGATAAAAACCTTCAGAAAGCTTTCGATTGTTAGCATGAACAGTTGCCTTAGGAAGACCGAACTTACGTAAACGCTCAAGAGCTTCAACCATGACAAGTGGAAGTTCAACTTCGTAGTGTGAAGGTAATTCGCCATTTCCTACGACATCGATATCTGCTTGAACAAACTCACGGAAACGACCTTCTTGTGGACGCTCCCCTCGCCAAACTTTTTGCATTTGCCAGCGCTTAAATGGGAACGTCAAATCACCAGTATGCTCAACGACGTAACGGCTGAGTGGAACTGTTAAATCGAAATGTAAACCAATGCGTTCTTCTACAGGAGTGTCGGATTCGTGACCAACTTCTTGTAAACGCGATAATAAATAAATTTCTTTACTGGTTTCGCCTTTTTTTAATAAGCTTGAACCCTGTTCTACTGCACGCGTTTCAATTCCAATAAAACCGTTGAGTTCAAACACTTCTCTTAGTGTGTCAATTACTTGCTGTTCAACAGCGCGTTCACTAGGAAGCCATTCAGGGAAACCCGATATTGATGAGCCTTGTACCATGTCCACTATAATAGGTGGTGTTGCGGAAAAATCATGGCTTACCGTCATACTTATTCGTAACAATGTTACCGTGCATCTGCTGTAAGGAGTCGTCCCGTGACCGAACAGACTAAACCTGAAGAAACTACTAAAACTACTACCGCGCCAAAGCCAGTTGCTCCATCTCCAGCAAGCTTCGCGCATAAGACTCGTGTTGTTGCTCAAGCACCAACCATTTCTTATAGTGAAGAGGATATTAAAGCCGCAAAAACTTTTGGCCGTGTTGATGAAAATGGCACTGTTTACGTTACTGAAAACGGTGCTGAGCGTGAGGTTGGTCAATACTCCACTGGCACTCCTGAAGAAGCGTTGACTTTCTATATTCACCGTTATCTTGATTTGAAGATTAAGCTTGATCTTTTTGCTAAGCGCTTAGAAGCTTCCAATGTAAAAGCAAAAGAAATTGACGAAACGCTTAATACTTTGAAAGCTGAATTGGAAAATCCTGCTGCCGTAGGCGATATTGCTGCTTTACGTGCGCGACACGCCGAATTGACTGCAAAAGGTAATGAAAAGAAGGAAGCAATCGCTAAAGCTCGAAAAGAAGCTCTGGAAAAAGCTTTGAAAGAGCGTACAAATATTGTAGAACGTGCAGAATTGTTAGTAGCGCAAATGAATGAATCTACTAATTGGCGTGAATTAAACGATAAGCTACGTGCTTTATTTGACGAATGGCAGGAGCATCAGCGTACTACTATTCACTTGAATAAGTCTGATGCCGATGCTTTGTGGCAGCGTTTTTCAAAGGCTCGTTCTGCATTCTCTCAGGCTCGCAATTCTTGGGTTAAAGAACGTGAGCACGTGCGTAATACTGCTAAGCAGCTTAAGGAAGCTATTATTGCAGAAGCTGAAAGCTTAAAAGATTCAAAAGATTGGCGTGAAACTTCTATGAAGTTCAATGCTTTGATGGATCGTTGGAAGAAAGCTGGCAATGCTGGCCGCCAGCACGATGATGCTTTGTGGGCTAAGTTCCGCGAAGCTGCTGATGCTTTCTATCATGCTCGTCAAAATGACCGTGAAAAGGTTAATGCTGGAGAACACGAAAATCTTGCTAAGAAGGAAGCTTTGCTCGTAAAAGCAGAGGCTTTGTTGCCAGTAGAAAATGAAGAAGCTGCTAAGAAAGCTCGTAAGGCTTTGTCTCAGATTCAGGAAGAATGGGATGCTATTGGTTTCGTTCCTCGTGAAGATATGCGTCGTATTGAGTCTCGCTTAAACGACGTTGATAAAAAGATTAAGGCTGTTGAAGAAGCTGCTTGGCGTGAGGCTGATCCTGAAGCTAACGCTCGTAAGTCCAGTTTTGCTTTACAGTTGGAAGCACAACTAGAAGAGCTTAACGCTGCTATTGCTAAGGAAACCGATAATAAGCGTAAAGCTAAGTTGGAAGCTGAAAAGGCTACTAAAGAGCAGTGGTTGAACGCTGTTAAATAATTAGTTTTATAACTAACTAAAAGTATGGGGTCGCTTGATTTTAAGCAACCCCATACTTATTTTTTCGGCTGTATTTTAAGCTTTATTTGCTTTAAGAGTTTTTTATTAAAGATTTAGCTAAATGAATAAAAGTATTAGCTAAATTAGAATCTGCCAATTTTCCATCTTCGGTTAGAACAGCAGGTCTCCCTGCTTCACCAGTTTCTCTAAGCGCAGGATCTAAAGGAAGTTGAGCTAAAAGAGGCACATTAGTGTCAAGAGCGTTACAAAGTTGTTCGCTTACTCTCCTTCCTCCTCCTGAACCAAATAATTCTAAGCGCTCGCCGTTATTTTCAAACCAGCTCATGTTCTCAACAACTCCGCGAACTTTTACAGGAATTTGCAAAGCCATAAGACCTGACCTAACTGCTACATCTGATGCGCTAGGCTGTGGAGTTGTTACTACAACAAGCTCTACGTTTGGTAAGGATTGCGCTACAGCTAATGCCATATCTCCTGTGCCTGGAGCTAAATCAAGAAGTAAAACATCAGGGTTGCCCCACCAAACATCTGAAAGAAACTGCTCTAAAGAACGTTGTAATCGTGGTCCTCTCCACAAAATAGCACGATCAGTTCCAGCAAACATTCCAATAGAAATAAGCTTTACTCCCCAAGCAACTACAGGCATAAGCATTCCGTTTAAATTTGTTGGTTGAGAATTAACTCCAAACATTCGCGGTAAAGAAAAGCCGTAAATATCGGCGTCAATAGCTGCAGTATCGTAACCTAATGCTGCAAAAGTTGCAGCTAAATTAGCAGTTATAGAAGATTTTCCAACTCCGCCTTTCCCAGAAGCTATAGCAAAAATTCTCGTGCGAGTGCCAGCTTTATTAAATGGATTTTCTTTGCGTTCAGCTTTTAAATCTGCAACCAACTTTTCTAATTTAGTTTTACTCATTGCAGTAGCGTTAACGTGCGGTATGAGTATTGCTTGAGGATATTTAGATATAGCTTCTTGAACTCGTCCTGTAATTACTTCCGCAAGAGGGCAATTTGGCACAGTAAGTTCAAGATTTATCTCTACATCATAAGCAAACTTTGTTGTATCAATGGTTTCAGCTTTCTTTATCACATGCACTCCGGTTACCATATTTAATTCGGTAACAGAGCGACCTAATTCTGGATCAATAACGCTACCCAGCAAATCGTAAACTTGTTTTTCGAGTTCACTTGTATTCATCCGTTATGATTCCTCAGCAATGAGATTTGGAACAGTATTATTTGCAATTTGTAGTATTTCTTCTAAGTTCCCAGTTTTTAAAAGAGTATTAAACTGTTGTTCGTTAAGCATAGGGATGCCAAGTTCTTGCGCTTTAGTTGCCTTGGATCCTGCATTTTCGCCTAGAATAACGCAATATGTGTTCTTGCTTACTGATCCTGATGCTTTGCCGCCTCTTGAGACTATAGCTTCTTTTGCGCTGTCTCTTGTAAATCCTTGCAAAGATCCTGTAACAACTATTGTTTTACCTACTAATGTTTGAGCGAAAGATGATGCTTCAACTTTCCCTACTACACCTGCTTCTTGCCACGATTTTAATACTTCAAATTGCCAATTAGCAGGGTCTTTAGCTTGTTGGAACCAGTTGTATACTGCTTGCGCAATTTCAGGACCAACTCCATCAATTTGTGTAAGTTCTTCAATAGATGCTTTGGAAATATTGTCTAAAGATCCAAAATTTGCCGCTATAAGACGTGCAGTTGGTGGACCTAGTCTACGAATAGATAAAGCAACCAAAACTCGCCACAGTGCTGCATTCTTGCCTTTTTGAGCTATTTCTTCAAGCATACTACGAGTAGTTTCAGAAGGTCTTGTATACCATGGCACATTTATTGTTTCTTTAGCGTTGTCGCTAGTTTTAGCATTTCTAGTAATGCGCTTATTTTTCCAAAGTATCACTTTAGCGTCAATTGGAACTTGGAATTTAGGATATTGAGGATCCCATTGTTCGTTTAGTGAAGTAGTTTTTTCGGAAGTTCCTTCTGCTTCGTAATTTGTAGATAACTTTGCTTCGATTGTGCGAGTCCAAAATGCTCTAACTTGGTGCCAAAGACCAGATCCGCCTATTTTGCGTGTACGCTTTTTAAAGCTACCGTCTTTACTAACTTCTTTCCACTCTTCAACAAGAGGAATTTCTTTCCAAACCATTACATTTTGCAAATCGTCGGCAGTAATACTAAATAATCCAGCTTCATTTCTAAGTACTGGAGTTTGTGGTTCAGGTAGCGTTAAATCTGGTGCCGGTATATATGATTGTTGAGTTGCTCCTCGCTGAATTATAATTTTATCCATATCTGGGCAGTAAACTTCTGCAGTTGTAGGTCTGCAATCCTCAGGATTTGTAAGAGCTAGCGCAGCGTTATCGCCCAAATTTTCAATATCAAAAGCTTGTCTGGAAGCCAAGTGAATTATTCGTTCTGTAAGTTGAGCTGGGCAGTTTTCTACATTTGGGCAACGAATGTCTTTATCTCCCTCTTTTGCAGGAGCTAGCTTAGTTCCACAAGATGGGCAGTATTCTGGCATAACAAACTTTCTAAGTTCATTTTCTCGCCCTTCCCTAGCTTTAAGTACCGGTCCGACTAATTCTGGAATAACATCCCCAGCTTTACGAACTACGACAGTATCGCCAATTAGCACACCTTTATGTTCAACTTCGTAAGCATTATGAAGAGTTGTGCGAGAAATTGTCGATCCTGCTACAGTAACAGGTTCAAGAACAGCTACAGGAGTTACTCTTCCAGTTCTTCCAACCTGGACAATAATATCCTTCAAGTAAGTATTAACTTCTTCAGGAGGATACTTGTATGCAATAGCCCATCGTGGAGCTCTAGAAGTAGCTCCTAGTTGATGCTGTAATGCTCTGTCATCAACTTTTACAACTATGCCGTCTAAAGCGTGCAAAATATTTGCCCTATGCTCTCCGTAATAGTCAATCATTTCTTCTATTTCAGAAAAATTTGTGACTTTTCTTGTGTACGGAGAAACAGGTATTCCCCACTGTTGATAGAGCTTATATGCGTCAGACTGATTAAATTTTGTTTCACTATTGTTATGGCTTGTATTTTCTTTCCAACGAAGCTCACCTAGTCCGTGTGCAAAAAAGCTTAATCGACGCGTGGCTGTAATTCGTGGGTCTTTTTGGCGCAAAGAGCCAGCTGCAGCGTTACGAGGGTTTGCAAAAGCAACTCGTCCAGCATTTTCTTGTTCATCATTTAATTTTCTAAAGTCTTCCCATTTCATAAAAACTTCGCCACGAATTTCCACGAACTCAGGAATATCGTCAGGATTATCAGAATGAAGCTGTGTTGGTATTGCTTCAATCGTTCTTACGTTTAATGTAATATCTTCGCCAGTTACGCCGTCGCCTCTAGTAAGACCTTGTTCAAGAGTACCGTTGCGATAAATAAGATTTAAAGCAAGACCATCAATTTTTACTTCGCAAGTCATAGGAAGAGGTTTAGACTCATCCCATTGTAAATCGCGAATTACGCTGTTATACCAATCGTGTAATTCTTCAATTGAAAATACATCATCCAAACTCATCATTCGAGACGGATGCTTTACAGAAGTAAAATCGTTAGAAAAAGTTCCACCTACGCGATGTGTTGGGGATTGAGGAGTATCTAAAGTTGGGAAGGCAGCTTCTAAAGCACTTAGCGCTCGCATTCTTGCATCATATGCTGCGTCTGAACTAGTCGGAGAATCTTCTACGTAATAAGCAATTTGATCAGATTGTGCCCAAGCTGCCAATTTTGCCCAAAGTTTCGCAGCTTGCTCTATAGTAAGCGTCGCTGGCTGCAAGTTTCCAAGAGTCAACGCATCAGTGTCTGTTGGTTGAAGTTGAGCAATCCATGTATCTGTTTTTTGCGTATTTTCATGAGTCTTATTTTGCTCGTCAAAATCGTCAAAAAGAGTCCATTGTGCGTTTTTTGACTCGATATCATCGTGAGCCATACTCATGAAACCCCCTTCAAATCAGCTGTTGCTTTATATAGATTATGTCACTTACCATTTACGCATTTAATGAACGTAAGAACTGTGATTGTACTGCACCTTCACAATCGTCATTCAGTGACATTCGAATATGCGCTACACACAAAGTTCTTGCAATTACAAACATTCCATCGTCAACAGTTAGCTTTGCAGCTTTTCCAATAATATGATTTGCTTCAATATTAGGCCAGACAGGAATATCGTCACTCATAAAGCAATGTCTAACATCATCCATACTAGTAGGAGCTTTATAACACTGCGAGCGCATTCGTGATAATAATTCTTCTAGTTCCATTTGTAGCGGTTCTATTCTTCCTGGAGCTAAATAGTCTGCCATTCGGTAAGCGCTTGCTGCCAGAGTGAACTTGTCTTGCATCCAAGCTGCATAAGCTAATCTATAGTATGCGAATGCTGCGTCGTCTTTGTCTAATGCGACTCGAAGTGCGTTTAGACATGCTGCTACTGTTGACGTCCAATCTTCTTGTTGCGATAATGCTGCTGCAAGTCGCAAATGCGATAATGCGTATGTTGGAGCGTATGAAACCATTGTGTTTAAATGTTTTAACGCCGCATCATATTGATGTAGTTGTGAGAGCAAATCTGCTAATTCCATGTGGGCGTAGAATAATCCGTCTGGAATAAGTAGTGTTTGCTCGTCTGGTGTTGCGAATAAGCGGTTGTACACTACTCGTTCTGCATATGAATTAAAGTAACGTGGCACAGCATTATCTATTGTGAACATGGTGTCAAATTTTGCAATATTGTTCTCATAAGATTCTAATGCTTGTTTAATGTCGCCCTCTATGAGTTGTTCTTGGGCGTGTATGCGCATATCTCTTATATTTTGAGATGCTTTGAAATGAAGTTCCGGTATTGTAGTTTCGTCAATAAGTGAACGAGTTACTATATCTGCTTGGTTGTTAAGCTCTGGGTCGCCAATTTGTTCGATGATATTCATTGCTTCACGAGCTTTTTCAGCTGTTGTTAGCAATGGTTGTGAAGCAATATGATGAAAATCGGCGACTGCTTGCTGTAGCAAGTCTTCTCGTTGTATAGAAAGACCTTTAGCATGTTCTGTTCCGAGTATTTCTTCTTGTTCTTCGTTAAATAGTGTGTCTGAAAACTCTGGCTCTTCCTGTGCGCCGTTAGGTGAGAAGCAAGTGTCATGCAAATCGAATGATGGTTCTACAGTGTTAAGCTTGCAATTTTCGTTTAAGCTTATACGCGCGTTAGATTTTTTGTAGAATTCTATAGGATTTTGTAATCCGTGCGAGCGAATATGTTTTACGAAATTGTCACGTTCGAAAGTGACGGTCATTAAAGTTCGCACTTCTGGCGGTTCGCTAAATGCTGCTAAAGGATTTGTGTTATTTGCGTTGTTTTCATTGTTTCCGGCTGCCATCGCGCTTGTTAAATCATCGCTATGCTCATCTACTAATGATTGCGCAGCTTCTACAACATCAGCAAACGGTAGGTGTTGCAAATCTTGCAACTTAGAAGGGTCGCCATGAATGTCTCCATCTTTTGGCTCACCTTTTTCGTGCGTCGTACTATTGTTATCAATTCTATTTAGTGCTCTTAGAGTACGATTTAGTAGATTGCTAATAGCGCTATCTTGTGCAGCAACCATTTCTTCTAAACCTACAGAGTCAAGTCTAATAGAAACTTGCTGTATTTTATCGCTAATACCAAAAGCGAGAGTTGCAAGCATAATTCCAATTCTCAAATTGTAATTTACTGAAATATTGGACTTTTCGCTATCACTATACTCATGCCACTTATTTTTATGAGTATCGTAGATACTTCTTGGCATTAGTGATGATCCTGTTGCTGTAAAAGCTAATGCAACTTTCCCATCTCCTAAATTAGAGCGAAAATCTGCATCAAAACGGAACGGTAAATACAAGCTACGAATAAGTTCAGCTAAAGATTGGCGATACAACCACTCTCCTGCTTCAGTTTGTTTTAAATACGATGCAGACTGTTGGCACTTGCGAGCTTTGCGCCATAAATGCATTAATGGTCGAATACAGTCATCTTGCGTAGGATCTCCGAAACTTTGCATTCCTAAATCTTCGCTAGGAATAAAAGCTGGATCTTCAATAAATGAGTTATCGATAGCACAAATGCGCTCGCAAGTAATATTATCTTCTAAACTTTTACCACCTTGCGATGCGTTTGCTTGAATGCATTGATAAATTGCTTGTAGTCTGTTTAATGCACCTTCAATGCGCAACACTTTCAAAGCTGCAGAAGGCTCTAATGAATCATCCCAAATCAAGTAATGTGCTGAAGTTTTCTGTGCAGGTTGTAAGTGTAATCTTTCCGCTGCATGGACTGCTTCTAGACTGTGAGTTTGCTCTAATGCTCCAACGTCGCGCATGACGCGTTCGTAGTATTCTTCCAAACCGGAAACTCTAAAACCTTCTTTGCGCGCAGTTTTAATATCGGAAACGCTTCTTCTTATTGCGCCAAGAGGAGCTTCTGTATGCAAGCGGTGTAATACGTGAAAATATCCAAAACCAACTAATGATTGGTGTAAATCTGGCACAAAAAAAGTCGCAAAAAATACTGTAGCAATAGCGTCTTCATATGAAAGATTGCATCTAAAATCGTCACTCAACGATACGCGTGTGCCTTCGATAGTATATTTTTTATGCTTTCCATTGTTTAAGCAAATCCATGAAGCAACTTGATGCAAGCCATCATCTAAAGAAACTTGCATAACAACATCGCCATAGACAAAAGGCTTATCGTTAATGTTTTGTTTTGCGTATGAGCTTGAAGTATTCTTATTTACTTTCTTTTTTCGTAAATTTTTAAATACGTTTTGTAGTTGTTTTGTAAAGTTATGTGATGCTTGTATTTGCTTAGATCCATAGAATCTAGTTTTGTTATATAGATTAAAAGACCCTTGCTCAATAAATGACAATTGTGGTATGCGCTCAATTGCTTCTACAGGAGTTACTTTATCTCCTGTGTAAACTCTCCCATCTTTGTCTGCGATTGCAAGTTGACGAAAATGTTTTCCATCATCTTTGCATAAACCTAGCGCAATTCCAAATAGTTTCCCAGGGATTTTAAACCAAGCTAGTTGGGTATTTGGTGGAAGTCCTGGAAAATCACGAAAAATACGGTGTTTAGAAAAAGTAGGAATGGAAGTAATTTCGCCTTGTTGCCATAAGGAATCAATAGCGTCTGACATGATTGACATACGATCTTCTTTAGAGTGTGTCTGCTCGGTAGATTGCACGTCTTCAGCCATAATCCCCATTCTTTCAAGTCGTTGACATAATGCAAGTTGCGTTCGTAAGCATTCAGCATTTAATCTTATGCGCTGACTGCACTCGTCACATCATAGTTCAGTATATAAGTAGTATATAGGAAACGCATGTTCGATGTGTGAATGTTGCAGAATTGTGGATATTTTATTTTCAAATGGAGCGGACAACGGGACTCGAACCCGCGGTCTCAACCTTGGCAAGGTTGCGCTTTACCAACTAAGCTATGTCCGCAAACAAGTGAATACCTTATATCATTTTCATAAAAAGTGCAAATTAGGTATGTCGCAAGCCTTACAAGTACTGGCTGCACTTGTAAGGCTTACTTGTTTCAGATTTTCAGTGTTTTAAGTTGAAGACTTATTTTATTTGTTTGCTTACTTGCTTTCGTCATCGCGCTTTGGAGAAGATGGTGTTGCACCCTTTTCAAGCACTCGACCAGGGCCTGCAAGATAAGCTGCGCGGCCTGCTTCAATACCAAGCTTGAATGCTTTAGCCATAAGCACAATATCGTTTGCAGTAGCAACTCCAGTATTTGCCATTACAGCTGCAGCACCCATTTCCATTGCTTCAGCAGCCTGGCTTGGAACGCCAATGCCGGCATCGACAATAACAGGAAGATCGATTTCGTCGATAATAAGCTGAATAAACTTCTTAGTTTCAAGACCCTTGTTAGAGCCAATCAAAGAGCCGAGAGGCATAATTGCGGCAGCTCCAGCGTCGCGCATTGCCTTAGCAAAGTACAAATCTGGATACATGTAAGGAAGAACAGTAAAACCTTCGTCAGCCAAAATCTTTGTTGCTTGCAAAGTAGCTTCATTGTTTGGCAACAAATACTTGCGATCAGGAATAATCTCAAGCTTGATGAAGTTTCCGCAACCCATTTCGCGAGCAATATGTGCAGTGTTAACTGCTTCCTCTACAGTTACGCATCCGCTAGTATTAGGCAAAATGGTAACGCCTTCTGGAATATGCTTTAAAATTCCTGCAGCTTTCTCGCTATAGCGAATTGCTACAGTAATCATTTCAGCTTTAGCACTATTTACTGCGGCATCAATAAGCTCCTCAGAATACTTTCCAGAACCCAAAATGTATCGAGAAGTAAACTTCTTACCACCTAATTCTAAATAATCTTCATTCTCCATAATTTCCTCCATTTTTTATCCATTTCAACGCTTCTAACGCTTCTAAACTTGCGATAATCGAAACATAAGGCAAATACAAGCCTTCTTCAGGAGAAGACTTAAAATCACCTACTAAGCACACGTTTGAAAGATGCTTAATTTTTACGTTCTTAATATCTCCTAGTCCAGATAAGCCAGAAGCGGTAATAACATATTTGTTAGGATGATTCATGAAATAGTCAAGAACCATTGCTTTCGATTCGCGATTGTCGAATGCTTCAATAAACAAGTCGGAGCGCTCAGCAATCTCATCTAACGATTCCGGCGTAACTTTTTGCACGAAAGCTTCTACTTCAACGTACGGCAAAGTTTCATTAAGCCGCGCTTTAGTAGCAGATACTTTGTGTTGTCCAATTTCGTTAATCGTATAATTTTGACGGTTTAAATTCGAATACTCGATACTGTCAAAATCGTAAATGTACAACTTTTTTACGCCGGCTCGCGCAAGCATTAACGCAATATTTGATCCCAAACCGCCGCAGCCAAGTATTGAAACTGATTGTTGAGCAAACAAATCATTATCTTCCTTTAGCTGACGTTTAAGAACTTTTGCGCGAATATCGTCACTTTCCATTCATCCTCCTCCCATAATGCTAAATACTTCAATTTTTGCGTTATCTTTAACTATGAAAGTTTCAAAATCTTTGCGTTTTACTAATTCACCATCAACTTCTATTGCAACAAAAGTACTGTCGTAACCTTCGCGCTTAAGTAGTTCAAGTAAATTCTCGTTCTCAACATAATCCACAGTATCGTGATTAAGTTTCAGCACACTTACCTCCTTTCTGTAGAATATGCTTTAAGTTTTGAATATTACGTTTAAATATTCTATCTAAGCCTTAGCAGGATGAAGAATAAACTTGCCCTTAAAGTCTTCGCAAACTCCGTTTTCTTTGCTGTAAATTTCTTCGCCGCGAAGCAAAGTTCTTACCACCTGGCAGCCAATAGTGCGACCAACGTATGGGCTGAACTTGTTTCGATACTCAAGATCCTCAGCTTTAAGAACATAAGGAGCATTTGGCTTAATGAATGCAAGATCTGCGTCATAACCCAAACGTATGCTGCCTTTTCCTTTCAAATCGAAGCGTTTTGCAGAATTGCTAGAATTCAATGCCACAAATTGAGTCAACGACATTCCGCGCTTTTGCACAGCTTCATCAAAGAACACATCAACATCGTTTTGAACGCTACCAATACCACCCCAAGCTGTGAAAGCATCATCAGTTTGCTTCAAACTCAAAGGAGCTGGCGAATGGTCGGAAACAATGAAGTTAATAGAACCGTCAAAAACCTTTTCCCACAAGCCATTCTGGTTTTCCTTGTCACGAATTGGCGGAGTGCACTTAGCGATATTTCCAATTTCGTCAAGCTCAGAAGTGTCGAAATACAGGTAATGGTTGCAAGTTTCGCAGCTTACGTCTACGCCATTCTTACGAGCGTCAGCAACAGCTTGAGCGCCTTCCGGTGAAGAAACATGAACAATATGAATTCTGCATCCAGTTTCTTTAGCAAAAAGACAAGCGCGTTCAATCGCTTCAACTTCGGTGAAAACAGGTCTGGTTGCTACGAACTCAGAAAGCTTTCTAGCTCCCATTTGATGAGCTTTCTTTCCAAGCTGGTCTGTAATAGGAGCGTTTTCGCAATGCATAATCAAAATTTTGCCGGTTTTTGCAATCTGCTGCATACCGGTGTAGAGGGAATAATCGTCGCAATTATACAAATCAACTTGCAAATCCTTGTCGCCAGTAGTTCCAAGGAATGCCTTGTAATTAACGACACCCTGCTTATCTTGCTCGCATATTCCGCCATTGAGGTTTTGTGGTTCCAAGCCACCAGTTTGACCAACATCAACCTTGAGCTTTCCGTCGGCTTCTTTAAGCACTGCTTCAAATGACTTTCCATCAGTAGTAGCAGGAATCTGATTGCAAGGCATTTGCAGCATTGTAGTAATACCGCCTTTTGCGCCGGCAGAAGTTGCTGTTACAAAACCTTCCCAATCGTCGCGAACGCCGCCGCCTGGAGCGTTAATATGAACATGAGAATCAACTTTTCCAGGAACAACTATTAAATCAGTTGCGTCAATAGTTTTATCGGCTGTAAAGTTGCTTCCAAAAGCGGCAAACTTGCCGTCTTTAATTGCTATATCGGCTTTAGTTGCTTCATTATCGAATACAACCAAACCGTTTGTGATTACTACATCGTAGTTCATATTATTTCCTTTCTTTAGCCATTGTTGGCTGAAAAACTTTTGATAGTAATATTTGACACACGAAGCCTACAGCGCATCCCACAATCCATGAGATTTGAGTAAGCGGTGAAAGTAGAGGAATTATCTGCCCGGAAAGAGCAAATAAAAGCCCAAGTATCGTAGAAGTATAAGATATCCAGTTAGTTCCAGAATAAGCAGATTTTGACGAGCTATTTGTATCGTAATAAATTTGATCAAGATCAATATGCGTGCGCTTTACTACGTAATAGTCCGCAAGTAGAACACCTGCAATAGGGCCTAAAAGCATACCAATAAGATTCAAGAAGCCGGTAATATTAGCCATAAACTTCCACGGCATTAGCACAGTGCTTACAAGAGCTGCAATAACTACGCCACGCTTATAATTTACAAATCGCGGAGCTAAAGCAGTTAGCTGGTATGCTGCAGGAACAATATTGCCAGTGGCATTTGTACAAACTGTAGTAAGTAGAAGCAACCCAGTAGCTATTGCAATTGCAGGAAGATTATCCCACTTGTTTATGATGACAAGAACATCTGTAATGGTTTCATGGTAAAAAAGCGATCCGCCCACTAAAATAACTACGCTTGTAAAAGCAAAAAGCGCGTAACTTAGCAAGAAGCTAGCAATTTGACCTTTTAGTTGAGCCATAGTTGACTTTGCGTTTTGCGTAAAATCAGCAATAGAAACGGCAGGAGCAGCCCAAACGCCCAGCACAGAATTTACAACCATCATCATGAAAAGCCCAAGACCGTAATTAGTTGGCGCTTGAACAGTAGCATGATATTGCATGATTGCAGATAATCCACCAGCACAGCTAATAGCCCATACGCTCATGCAACCAAAAACAACGTAAATAAGTGGGCTTAATACTACAGTTAGCTTATTAAGAGTCTTTCCTCCGCCTAAACCAATCGCCAAATTAAGCAACCAAAATATTGCGAAGGAAATAATAATAGGTATGTGCGAACCAACAAATGGTATTTTGTTTCCAAAAGTAAGAAACTCAGGGCAAATTTTGCCAACTAGAATCTCTAAAGCTTTCGCACCTATATATGTTTGAATTCCATACCAGCATATTGCAGCAACTACTCCCCTGAGGAATCCTGGTAGTTGAGCGCCTGCTTTTCCGTATGTTGCGCGCAAATGCATAGAAAACGGTATGCCGTATTTGGAACCTACAACACCGTTAGCAACCATGACAATTGCTGTAAGAATTGCGCCAAGCATGATACCAATCATTACGTAAATTGGAGAGTATCCCATTAAAAGGAATGCGCCAACTGCAGCATAATTAGGAATATTGTGTACAGACTGCATCCACAAAGTGCAGAAATTAAGAGCGCTCATTGTGCGTTTTTCTTGCGGCTTTGGCAGTAAATCTTCGTTGGTGTAGCCGCGCTCGCGGTAACATTCCAAGTTTTTACTAGCTACTGGCTCGTCTTGTAGCAGTTTACTAATTTGCATGCGCACCTCCTTACTTTTCTTGTTTGTAATTTGATTCTTTTTTGTGTTTTGAGTTTTTTGAAAGTAATAATCGCAACTTTGCTCAAAAATAAAAAAAGATACGAAAGGATTTCGTACCCGTGGTGGTGCGCCCCTTCGTATCAGCCTCTTATTCGTGAATAAGCGTTGTACTCTCATTCGATATTCACTTTTCTTCGCTGCGATTAATTAAGCAGTGAAGTTTGCATCGTATATGCCTTTTGCGTCCTTCCTAGATTTCTATTTATTTGGTTTTCGTTATCTTTTTAGTTGGTTTTTAGTTAGTCCTCATAAGCCAAACTATGCAGAGCATCTCGTAAAAGCTTTACTCCGTGAACAGCGTCTTGTGGATCTGTGTACTCTTCTGGAGCGTGACTAATACCATCTTTTGAAGGAACGAAAATCATTCCGGATTTTACAAACGGAGCAAAAATTTGCGTATCTTGACCAGCACCTGAATGCATGACTCTGTACGCATAACCTTGCTTATTAGCTTGATCTTTCAAAAGATTAATAATATCGTCGCTAAGTGGTGTAGGATCGTCAGACATCCACTTATCGATCTGCGCTGTAATGCCATAAGACTTGGCAGTTTCGTGAATATCCTCGTCGAGTTCCTGCAAGAATTTATCAAGAAAAGCTTTATCTGTATGACGGCAGTTCATTGAAAAAGTAACTTCTCCAGGAACAATATTTACTTGATTTGGAACTACGCTGATTCTACCGAAAGTAAGCACCAGTGGGTCGCCTGCTTGCTTAGCTTTGTCAAGATTTTTGGCGATTATATGAGACATGCAATCTACTGCATCGTGCCTGTAGGACATCATTGTTGTGCCAGCGTGATTTTGTACGCCTTTAAGATGAATATCCCAACGGTGCTGACCGGCAATGCTAGTGATAATACCTAAATCTTCGTGATTGCTGTAAAGCGTTGGTCCCTGCTCAATGTGTAGCTCAATCCAGGCTTCAAGATTTGCGAACTTAGGTTGAGTTGTTTGATAATTGAACCCAGCTTCACGCATTGCTGTTTCGAAAGGAACACCTTCACTGTCGCAAATATTTTCTACGTCCTCTTTTTTGGCTAGCCCGAAGAAATTCTTTGAACCCCAGAATACGTATGGGAAACGTGAGCCTTCCTCTTCTGCTAAGCAGATAATGCGAAGACTTTTCTTTGGCTTTCCATATCTAGTAAGTAAATTCTTAATTGCTAAATAGGCTGCAACTATTCCAAGTTGGCCGTCAAAACGACCTCCTCTTGAAACTGTGTCAATATGCGATCCGCAAGCTATTATGCTTTCTGGTTTTTCGCATCCTTCAACAGTTGCAATTAGGTTTCCAACTTGGTCGAATTCCACAGTCATACCGAGTTTTTCAAATCGTTGACGAAGAGCAAAAAGAGCCTGTTTCCAAGATTTTGTGTAAAGAGGTCGAGTAACTCCTTGTTCTCCTGGTTTTTCTGTGAATCCTGCAAGCCAGCTTATGGCCGATTCTATAGTTTCAGCACTTATGCTGCTATCAATCATGTGCAGTATTCCTCCTCACTTGTGCAAGTTTTCCCAAAAGTGACATTCAGGCGGATATTTTTTGGTTTTGGTGTTTGGTTTTTAGTTTTTTAGTTGTTTTTTAAATCTTTTTTTAATTGTTTAGTTGATACTCGTGTAATTGCTACTACTTTGTGGCAACGCAAGATGTCACGAAAATCGTGACAGAAAGAAATCACTTATTGTAATTGCTCCCTACGCATGTCTTAACAAAACAGGTTCAAAGGGTGTTTCTCAACTGTTTCCAGTACCCCTGCAATTTTCACTTGTACTCGGATGAGTATAGCACGATATTAAATGAACTCAAAATGAACATTTGCATGTGTGTTTCTGTGAAGAAATGATTGGTTGGTTGATTGGTTGATTGGTTGATTGGTTGATTGGTTGATTGGTTGATTGGTTGATTGGTTGATTGACTGCTATGAGATATTGCTTCCATTTGTGGTTACATGTATGTTCGGCTGCAAAAAATTTTCATATGTAAGTTAGGAAATAAAAAATAGCCAGATAACAAAAAACGCAGTGATTCTACACTGCGAACATATTGTGGGTGATATAGGAATCGAACCTATGACCCCTTCCGTGTGAAGGAAGTGCGCTAGCCGCTGCGCCAATCACCCAAAATTTTTTTAATTATGCGTGAAAGGCAATCCTTTCGAGTGGGCGATACAAGGTTCGAACTTGTGACCCCTTCCGTGTCAGGGAAGTGCGCTACCACTGCGCCAACCGCCCAGGTTGTTTATTAAGCTTGAAGCTTAATCGAGGTGGGTACGAGAGTCGAACTCATCTATACGGCTTTGCAGGCCGCTGCCTAACCGCTTGGCTAACCCACCGTAAGGTCGAATAACTCATCGGACCTAGAGCGGACAACGGGACTCGAACCCGCGGTCTCAACCTTGGCAAGGTTGCGCTTTACCAACTAAGCTATGTCCGCAATGCAACTTTACTGAACAATGTCAGCGCCGAAGCACGAGTAACTACTATACCCGAAATATTCTCAAATGCAAGCCCTCGCCTATTTTGGCGTGTCGTTTGGTGTGCTATTTGGCGTGTTTTTCAGCGTGTCTGTTGGTGTGTCATATATTCTATTCGGCGAAGGTGTATCAAAATTGTTGCGTTAAGGAAACAGTTTTGATACATGCGATTATTGCTTATGATAAATCTAGCCAAACAATAACAACAATATGAGTAACCTTTGCACATAAGGAAGGTGCTCATATGATAGAATCGAATTGAGAGCTGGGGCTCCCCCTTACCCTTGACCCTTCACGGGGTAGGTTTGGGGGAATCACCAGCTCTTTGGGTTATATGCCAAAAAGTGTAGTTATAGGTAAAAATTTATTCTTTATTCATCTGGGGAATGTACTTTACGTGGTACACCTAAATCGTCTGCTATATCGTCATAGACATCTCCGCATTCATAAGGATCTAGAAGGTTATAGGCTTCTATTAGCAGCTCTTTAGATGCGCTCTTGTGTATCCATGCTTCTACTAAATAATAATCAATTGCAATAGACGGTTCGCCTGCTCTAATAGCGCTATTGGCTGCTTCTTTAAAATGTTCGTCCATAGTAGGTTCGGCATAGGGACGGAGCTTCTCAGCCATGTCATAGCAAAGTTTCATTATATCCATTAGCTTTTGATTCCTCTCTTATCTTCTACGTCATTATATGCAGTAACAATACGCTAAGCTTTTTCTTTTTTGATAAACGCATTTCCAGGATAGCATCAGCGTATGCGGGAAAGACTATGAGCCAAGGCGAAAAATGACACCATATTCCAGCGATAATAACGAGTGAGAGTATGGCTGATAATATCGCATCTAATTTCATAATGAGCCTGCAGTATAGTGGATAGTGAGTCCTGGACACTTGGTCTGTTCGGGACTTTTTATTTACTTAGTGCGCTTCAAGGATTACCCCAGCGTATTAGGGAAAGACTCATATGATAGAATCGAAATGAAGGCTAGGGCTCCTCTTACCCTTTAATCTCGTAATGAGTTGGTTTGAGGGTATGACTAGCTTTCGTATATTCCAACTGTTTTTACAGTCTTTAACAATCCATGTGTTATAAGACAAAATAAAGGAGCCCACACAACGCCTAAAGTGTTAAAGCAGTCAACGGCATGAAGACGACTTTCAGCTAAATATATCAAATATTTAGAACACATTGATTATTCACACAACAAATACAATATTCAATCTTCAGAACTAACAAAATTGGATTAATTTCATTGTTTATTTTCAGAAAATAAGATAGATTTGGCATTTTTATATATCTTTCAAAACAAAGGGTTCTTTATATTTAATTTTGGCGTAGGAATGTTATTAGGAAAAATTTTTGGCATTTTTTATTTCAAGATTTTGTCTATAAAATTTAGCAAATGCTTCAGTTATTGCACTAAATGATTTATTATCCAAATGAATCATATCGCTTATTGAAGCGGAAATATTTTTTAAAGCTTCTTTAGATAATGAATTTGAAATTTCACTCAAAGCGGGCGAAACAGCTTTGATAAAATGCTCATTGATTCTACTCGTTTGAATGATTCTAGCAAACGAAGATAAAACATTTTCTAAATCTGTAACGCTCAAATGTTTTCTGTTCTCAAAATCAGCAATGGCAATATCTAACTTCTTTATATATTTCTTAAGTAGATTTCTATATTTGCAGAATTCAGTATCAGAAATTTCTTTGCTGTGCATTACATCGTTTCTTATTTTTCTAATTTCATCAAGATTATTTCTAGTTAAATCTATATTCCTTTTACTAAAAAGTCTTTCCCATAATGATATCTTTTCACCCTTATTTAATATATTGATAATATTATTTAAATTTTCCCGATTTTTCAAAGCTAATTTTGCATCTTTAATTACCTCATTTGCATCTTCAATAGATTGTTCCTTAAATAAATAATCAATATAATTTTGAAAAGTAAAACAATCTAAAGCAATCTCAATATAACGATTTTTATTCCTTATATTCTCTGCAACATCCTTCTTAATTTCTTCGTCGACTAAAGTTTTTTTAGTCCATTCTGTACCATATGCGCTTAACACAGTAAGATATACAAATTGTCTTAATTTTCTTTCAAATGTGAATATATACTTAGACAGGTTATTGCAGTAATATTCTGAAGCTCCATCAAAAATGACAACAACGTTATATTTGCATCTTAGATTATTTTTTATAAAAGCGCGCTTCAAAGACTCGATTGAAGTTGCTTCTTTTCTCGTAGTTTTATTATTAATAGTTAAAATTTTTAGTCTAATTCCTTCGCCTGTTTTCTGAATACGATAATTAAATTCTTGATTATCGTTGTGTAAGCATAATGTTTTTTCTTTAAAAGAAATCAGGTTTGTGAAATTTTCCTTAAATGAATCAATATCATTTTCGCTATCATTATTTCTTAACATAAATACAAGGTCAATAAACATAAGTACTTCGATTCAAATTTTGCTTTTCCATTTGTTATACAATTTACTTCTAACAACACGTATATTTGGATTAACACCTTTTGCAAAATAAGTTAATTCCTGATAATCAAACTCTTCCATCATTGGGCCGCATATCAATTCCATGTCGTCAAAATATTTATCATCAATGTTAAAGTCCAGACAATGAACAATAGGTTGATTATTTGATAATAAGTTATTAAAGACTTCTTGACCAACATTAGCACTATATTTCTTATCACTAAAAAATTTTATTTGGTCAAATGGAATATATGTTACTGAGTATCTCCATTCTTTTTGGAATTTCCACTCAGTACTTTTATATTTCCCTAACACATTCGTATCAAAACAAAAAAATTCACCATCCTGTCTCAAACATTTAGGATATATAAGTGATTCATCATCTGTATATGTTACTTTTGCATTTAAACGTTGGGTAAGAATGTCTCTATCTTTGTCACTTATAATAAATTGCGGCATTAGCTTAAATCTACATCCAAAACAATATTGCGCAGGTACTATAAAAGTTTCATCCGTTGACTTTTCTGATGGTTGATCTTCTTTATTAATGCAATGCTCAACGTAATCATCATAATTATTTTTAAAAGGAAAACTTCTTAATTTTATACAAACGCCTCTGCTGGAATCTCCATACATAGACCATTGTGGTATGCTGTCTCTATTCTCGCTCCAGCAGCTTGAAAAAATAAATTTCCCCAAATTACGACCTTCACCAGTAATTGCTTCAGTTTTATCATCCATACATTCAAGTGAAGTTAGTCGCAAAGTCTTATTCATTAAAATTAACTTTGCTGATTTCAAACTAGTGTAATGATATAAATATTCTGGTATCCCTTCAACTATTTGCATAATCAACTTCCTTATCTTTTCCTATATTTCTCTCAGCACAGCAAAATCTCTTTTTTACCATTTAATTTATTATCAAGAAGAGTCCATTTTAGATATATTTCAACATTTTCAATCACTTCAATTCTAGCAGGACATGCGGTATTTGACTGTCAAACTAAACAATAAGCACATAATCCCTAGCAGGTTGGATAATAGACGCATGAATATTGCGGATCAACACAAGAAGGCAGCCGAGTTTATTGAGCGCTGGCAAGGTCGCGGCGACGAAAAGCAGGAAACACAGAAGTTTTGGCTTGACCTTATGCAAAATGTTTTAGATGTTCCGGATGTGTTAGTAGCTAACTTGCACAATGAGCTAGCGAAGCAGTATTCTAATCCAGATAGTGAAGAAGAACATCATTCTTTAGCATTGTTAACTGTTCGTATAGTGTTTTGCTTATATGATTAAGATGCTGAAATATCATCAGCTTCCATAGCTAGAATTAGCAAAGGTGAAAATGTGAATACAGAGACACTACTACGCATCTGTCAATACTTGGAATGCGACATCAAATACATTTGCGAAGTAAAACAGGTAAAAACGAAGCAGTTCGTATGGACGTACTCATGAAAATAGCCACTGCGCTTGACTGCAAAGTTGAAGATTTATTTGAAACTGTGATCAATTCTAAAGAAAACATCAATAAAGACTGCTGACAATTATTAGAAATGTGCATAGACAAATATTCAAATAGATTCAATATAAAAGATCTAGTAAGAATCAGCTTATTAACTAATGTCAAACTTGACAAAGGTGAAAATAGCACTACTGAAGTTCTCATCAAAAATTTACGAAACATTATATAATAGATAAAAATGTGTTTATAGAAGAAAAATACTAATAAACTGTAAAAAACTTATATTCCGTGGAAATAAAATAGATAATAAATATTAGAGTCCTACCAAATATGTTTCTTACATTCAGCACTTAATCAAGTTTATCCCTCCAGGCAGTTAGACTTCTTTTATCTGACTGAGTTGAGTTATGAGAATGCCACATAATTATCGAATGACATAAGGATCACCGGCACCTGACTGCAAGAATGTATTTAGTCTTTGTACTATATGCGCAAGATACTATTTTTGAAAATGCAGTCTTTCTGCAAGCAGGCGAATGTCATAAAAGCCGGGCATCTGACATCGAAATCGTAAAAATAATTTCATTGATTCAAATAATTCATGGGCGAATAGACGTTGAAAAGCGCTATAAAAGCGCTATAATGTCAGAGATGGCGTCTTAAAGGAGCTTTTATATATGGATTGGAGTAATTTCCGTTTTATTGATTTATTTGCTGGAATAGGAGGTATCAGATTGGGCTTTGAATCAGTTGGTGGCCATTGTGTTTTTTCATCCGAATTTGATGAAGATGCCTGTAAAACATATACTGCCAACTTTGGAGAACACCCAGCTGGTGATATAACTAAAATCGATGCAAAAACAATTCCTGATTTTGATATTTTATTGGGGGGATTTCCTTGTCAAGCCTTCTCAATTATTGGGAAAAAAGAGGGTTTTTCAAATGAAACATGTGGAACACTGTTCTTTGATATTGAGAGGATTTTGAGGGAAAAACGCCCACCTTCATTTATGCTTGAAAATGTTAGAAACTTAACAGCCCATGATGGTGGTAAGACATTTAAAATCATAAAAGAACATTTAGAGAACCTAGGCTATCATGTTTATGCTAAAGTGTTAAACGCCTTAGATTATGGAGTTCCACAAAAGAGAGAAAGAATAATAATCGTCGGTTTTCTTGATGATATTGATTTTTCTTTTCCGGAACCAGTATCCGACGATAAAAAGAAATCGTTATCAGATATTTTAGAGCAAAATGTCGATCAGAAATATTACGTTAGAGACGCCATTAGAGAATCACGTATTAGACGTTTAAAAGATAAAAGTTATCCAAAACCATATATTTCACATGAAAACATGGCAGGTTGTATAACTCCTCACCCTTACTCTTCTGCACTTAGAGCTGGTGCATCCGCTAATTATATTTTGATAAATGACGAGCGTAGGCCAACCGAACGTGAAATGCTACGAATTCAAGGGTTTCCAGATACTTATAAAATAGTGGTGAGTTATACCAAAATGAAAAAGCAATGTGGAAATTCTGTAGCTGTTCCTGTGATTGAAGCTGTAGCCAAGAAAATGGTTTATGCGCTTAAAAAATTTGAAGAAAAACGGAGGAATAAAAAGAATGATTAAAGCTAATAGATCCACAGCTAAAGCTGCTCTTGATGCAATTATACAAAAATCTAGGGTTCATCTATACAAGCCAATTCAAATAGCAGAAATTCTCTATAGAGACCGTACAATTGGTGATATTAATCTACTGAATTTGGAGGATTATCGAACCAGGAGTAAAAAATGGAGAGATGACATATGCTGCGTTTTACTCGGCAGGGTGTGCACTAGCAGTGCTAAGTTTCAAGATGACCTCTTTAACGAGACAGCGATTCCGCCCGTCTTGATAAATGAGTTAGGCAAAGAAGACAAACGTACAAACGGTGCTGTTGAGGCCTATATTTACAACCGCTTCATAAACAAACACATTCAATTATCAGATGCTTTAGATTATTGTATGGAAGCATCCAAAAATGATTTTGATGTTAAACATTTCATCAATTCATTTTGGGATGAACCTGGTCTAAAACGAAGTCTCGATAAGATATACGAAATTGTTGTGTATTCATTATTTTCAACTCTTGTAGATGCTTTAAATTTAAAGGTTGAAATTTCTGTTGACTCCGATAAATCTGCTTTACTATCAGAATTTGAGGACTTTGCAAAAATGGTTATGTGCATTGATTTTTCGCATCCAAGTTATATGCAAGGTGCTCGTGTGTATCGTGTAGGCGTTACGAATGCAGCAGACCGTGGGTTAGACATGTACTCAAATTGGGGACCAGCTATACAAATCAAGCACCTTAGTCTTAATGTTGAGTTGGCTCAAAATATAGTTAACAGTGTTTCTAGCGATCGTATCGTAATCGTTTGCAAAGACGCTGAAAAAAACGTCATAATTTCTCTTCTTACTCAAATTGGATGGAAAAGCCACATACAAAGTGTTGTAACTGAAAACAATTTGATTGATTGGTATGAAAAAGCTTTGCGAGGAAAATACTCCGATTTAATTGGAGATAAGCTTCTTTTGTGCCTGTGTGAGGAAATTGCAGAAGAATTTCCATCCGTTGATAGCATACCTGATATCCTCAAAAATAGACATTATGACAAAATTTCAGATTCATTCTGGAGGTAATTTACATGAGAAAAGAAGAATTTAGGACCTGGCTCTCTTCACGTATTCAGAAAAAGCCATGCAGTGATTGTCTTAGCAGATGTAAATCTGTAGAGGAATCATATGACACAGACTTGGACACAGAATTTAATTCTGACAAATGCAAATCATTGCTTAAACAAATGCAATATACAATCAAAGATGAGCGTGAAAACAAACAATGTCCTATAAAATTCCACTTTAAGAGTGGTGTAAATATAAGATATCGTATGTGTAACTTGCGCTCTGCGGTAAGAAGATATACAGATTTCTGTGAGGAGATACCCATTCAACAAAAACACTCTACCTCGAAATGAATCAAGCATCAGGACAACCAAGTTTGTCCTGATGCTTGATTCTTCATACATCATTTCTCCATAACCTTTGAAAGATATCAATTCTGTCCACAAAGAATAGGTAAGCATTGATTTCGATTCTTATTTCTATATTTACTTCTATAGCTTAAGCATCTGTAAAGTCTGCTCTAATATCTCTTTTCTTTGAGCCCTACTTTCTCAGTACCTTCAATATGCTCCTTAGCCTTACTTCCATCAATAAAAGTAAATCCCGCATCATGATTTTCCCTGACAGTAATGCGCTTGATGATGGTCTCTAATAGTTTGTAATCAACAACAAACTCACTAGTAGATATCTTGTTAATTATTTTTGTGATGTTGACAGTAGGTATCCCTGTTAAATTAGCTATATTCTAAATTAAGTCTTTTCTCTTTTTCAAAACATCAAAAGCGGCTCTCGTGATTGATTTATGAACCTTAATATCGTAAAGATGTCTCATATAACATTTATGCGCTTTGTTCCATTTATTTTTACACCGCCAAGCTACACGTCCACCACAATGTTCAGGATGAATACGAAATCGTCCAAAATATGCTCCGCACATAGAACAGAAGATTTTCCCACTAATCCCGCTAACCTTATTAACGCTCTCGCTTACAGGTATGCTTTGCACGTAGTCATGCACAGTTCGTGGAATAATCGCCTCACGACATTTTCTACGTAATACTTCGATAGTTCGCCCTCATTCTTTTTCTTTTCTTTGGTTAAGAAATTAACCGTGAATGATTTTTGCAGTAGTGCATCACCCTTATATTTTTCATTAGTTAAAATGGCATGAACAGCTTGATAACTCTAATCACACAGGCAGCTAGGAGTTTTAACATGATTTGCTTCCAATTCTCGTTTAATCTCACTCGCATTAAACCCAAGAATTGCCAGCGAATACATAAACTCAACTATTTTAGCTTCTTCCTTGTTGATGATAAGTTCCCCGTGTTTACCTCTGTCATAAATCATAAATCTCGTAAACGGAACTGTTACATTTCAATCAGCAAATCTTTTACGCTGATCCCAGGTACAGTTTTCTGAAATTGACCTTGACTCTTCTTGAGCAAAACTAGACATTAAAGTAAGAACGAACTCGCTTTTAGTATCAAGCGTATGGATATTTTCTTTTTGAAAAATACGCCGATTCCTCTTCCTTTAAGCTTTCTAATCGTGCTGATTGTATCTAACGCATTTCTGGCAAAACGGCTGATTGACTTGGTAACAATTAAATCGACTTTTCCTTGCAAAGCATCTTCTATCAAGTGATTAAAACCATCTCTATTTTTACGACTTAGACCTGAAATACCATCATCGTAATATAGACCGGCAAACTGCCAATCATTTCTTTCCTTAATATACTTTGTAAAGTAAGCTTTTTTGTGCTTCTAAGCTATTATACTGTTCTCATCTTTTTCAGTTGAAACTCGGGCATAAGCTGCAGCTCTTATCTTTTTGATTTTCGGCAGTTTAAAAATTCTTGGTGTCAGTTTTACTACTTCTTTTACCATAAATTCCCTCCAGCATAAGAGTTGGAGGATTATATTGATCTTTTATCTGAGTAACTGATAACTGCCATGATTTGTCATCAACCATGCCTTTGAAATGCAGATAGCTTAAAAGCAATTTACAAAGACTGTAATCCATCTCGTTTTGCAGTATTATCTTTATTTCTCGCATTGGCTTATCCTCCTTGTAACCTATACATCACTCAGACTCCGGAATAAGTCAAGTATTGATACCTTCTAAGTACTAAAAAGACACTCCTAAAAAGAAAAAATCCAGCGTCAATTCAAGCCGGATTTTCATTCACGTTCTTCTGATTCACAAGCCTACAATAAACCCTTATTTGCAGTGTTCTTCTAAGCAACAACCACCAAACTCTGTATCGTTTCCTGTGTAAATACATCTCTACTTGTACGAGCAACTTAGTAAAGCCGCAGCGTGCTAAACTTTTTAGCGATAGTCTTCACAAGTACGAAAAACAGCCTAAAGTACATAAAACCGCCTAATCCTAATATCCAATCACATCTTTCTCAAGTTCGCGTATAACGTCCTCGGATATGTTTTCAACAGCAATACGATAGACCTTATTCATGTGAGGATTATAAATACCCAAGTACTGAATATTCTGAAACTCTGGATGAATAGAATGCAAACCCATACGACAATTGTACTAACACGCTGCAATTTTTAACGTGTTAACAAAAGGCTCAAGTAGCGTGATGCTTGCGAAACATATAACACAGAAAGCAACAGTTTCAGAGTTCAGAAGGAAAAGTTTCATTGCATACAAGAGTTAAGAAACTAGATATTGGATTCACTTTTTAACGATAGGAAAACATCGCAAAAAAGGGTTTAATTGCAATTTATAACTTTCTCAATATCTCTTTTCCCATAAAGCACACGAGAAACCACAACTTCATGCTTTTCTTCAAAAACAAAATAAAAAATAAGAAAATTATCACACGTCATGAACCTTATGCTTTATGCAAAGATTCAAAAACCTTACTAGCAGGCTTCACATCACCAGATAAAACTGACTTATAACCCTTTTCCAACTCATCATTCAACTCACCTTGAGTCATAGAACTCACATCACGCGGCTCTCTATAACCCAATTTCACATCAAAAGGAAGCCCCTGCTGTAAAACAACCTGCTTATAAAACATAGTAATAGCACTCGAAGGAGGAAGACCCAAAGAATTCAATATATACTCTGCCTGCTCTTTTAACTCTGGATCAATACGAGTATACAAGTTAGCTGTTTTCGCCATATAATCACCCCTTATTTCTTACGACGATTATACAACATTGCATTGGCATTGCAATGTCACTGCATTAACATTAGCATTAGAAAATTACACTTATATGTAATATTAAAAATGCAAAAATCACACTCAAAAATCGCGATGAATCCAGCTAACAAACTCAAAATCAACAAAATCAAAGCACAAAACTTAGATGCAAAAACTATTCATCTTGATATTCAAGCAAAGCATCAGTATCAATCGTTTTAATCTCAAACGTTTTTCTTGTTGAAACACAAAAATTATGCTTAATCATAAGATTTGCAAGTTTCACACCATCAACCAAAATAATATGATGATTGTCAGCGTAATCTTTAGCTTTCTGCGAAAACCTAGAAGTTGTAACAAAAAGACCATGTCCTTGCTTACCAGCAATTGCACCAACTATACTACTATATACGCTGGCTATACTAAAGGAGAAATTATAAAAAAGATTGATTTGAATAAGGAAAAAACTCAGAGCTATACATTCATAGAAAAGACTCAAAAAAAAACAGCCATAAAAATATATGAAGAAAAGTTCACATAAATCTATAGAAGCCTGCAGATATCTAGTCCGTAGGCTTCTATAACTATTAGAGTAGTCAGTAAATATTTTTAATTTAAATCAAACAATATATATACATTATCTATAAAAGTTTTGCTTTTTGCAATTCTACTATTTCCACCAAGTTCTTTATACTTTAGGTATATTTTATTAGAAATCTTAGCTATAGAAGCTTCTGTTATATTATTCAAATCAAAGTTTTTTAAATCAATAAAGCTTAATTCTTTCTTCTTTAGTGCGTCAGCAACAACTGCATATATAACATAAAAAAGTATGTCATTTACTTCAGTGTTAGTCATACTCCTATAAGTTTTTAAAGTATTTTGAACCCTTCTTCCTATGCTAGCAGCCTTATAGTATGCTTCTAGATCTTGATTATCTTCATATAAGTATTTGTATGTTTCCTCATCTGTTAACAATGTTGATGGCCTTGCTCTCGCAAAATCAGGTTTTCTTAGTACAATCGAAATTAAACATTGAGCAAGAAAGGAAACACTAATTATATCGACAGCTTTTTTCTTTTGATTTTTATAATAATTCTTTCTTCTGTCATAATACAATCCCCTGTTTTTGAAATACATTTCAATCTGCAAATGAATTGTATCAGTTACCCTTAAAGACGATTTTGGAATGCTTGTTTGATTGTTAGTAGAAAAAATAATATTATCTCTAGACTCCTCACTTTTAGGTCTTATAACTCTAACTAAAATTGTCCTATTATCTTCATCAATTCTTCCACTTCGTTCTGAGAAATAATTATATATTTCTCTTGAAGTCTGCAATCCATTAACTATTTCAGGATTTACAACTTGCAAAGATTTATTTGTTATTAATTTAATATCTGTCGAAAGAATTGTCACCCCATTATTTAGCCACCAAAAGTCCTCATTCTCTTCACCCTCTAGCGTATTAGCAATAGAGGAATTAACACTATTATGACCCTGATAGTCTCTAACATTTGCTTCAAAAAATGTTTTTCTTAAAAATAGATTATCGTCTGTAATGAATCTAAAATATGTACCCAATTTAACTAAACTAATATACTCATTTTCACTTAATGAAATCGGCTGATCTGCCAATTCCAAATTAACTCTTGTCTCGCTATCCGCATTGTACATATCTATTAATTTATCAGCGGTAATAAAATTCACATTAACCTCTGATGAGGGATAATACTTTTTAACAAGTGTTTTTAATTCCTTTGCTTGCATAGCAACATTAGGATGAGCCTCAGTACCTAAAGTAATATAATAATAGAAAAATCTCACCTTGACTTGACTTCTAACTAACTTAGCTATAGCGTCTCTAAAAATTCCAAAAGATTCAATCGTAGTTTCATTATATCTATCTGAGAAATTATCTAATATATTTGACATATTTAAAAGATTGTCAGAGACGGTTTTCCACTTCATTAAAGCATTTTCTTCAAATGAAGTAGTGTTTTTAGACTGTAAAATGAAAAAATCCAAATAAGACCCTTTTGTAGCATTCAACCCTTCTATTTGATCAGCAGTAACTAATTCACCATTTAAAAAAATATATAAGTTATCACAGCCTCCATCATTACTACCACCAGAATTTCCACTGTCAATTTCTTCATCACTAAGATTAAAATCTTTTAATACTTGTGATGCTGCAAAATGTTCAAAATAAGTGTTTATATCGTTATACCCACTACTCTCTTCAAATTCTTGTTTAAAGCACTCTCTTAATAAGATTTGATTATTTGTCAGCTGAGTTGTCATTTTCAATCCTCCACTCTATTTTTCATATATTTCCTATTTTGATTCTCTTATCAGTAGGCTTATTCGTATCTTCCGGAATTGCCCAATATGAACCAATTTTTATTGCACCAGCAATTCTACCTTCGCTACATAACACTTGGATTTGTCTAACTGATATCCCTCATTTTTCTGATACCTGCCTTATTGACATATATCTCATTTTTAAAACTCACATCCCATTGTATTTTACTTGCATGTATTTTTTGCTTTTCATTAATAATGAAATTCCAAAGTATGAACAATATCAATATTAGATTCTTCCTGTGCAAACACCCCTTACGAGTTTCTTAACACCCTTATCATTGAAAAGGCACCTTTAAAATAAAAAACTGGCCTTTCTATTAGCTAGAACAACAATTATTTTTATTTGATTTTTCTTAAATTCTTTATTTTAAGTTCTTTGAAGAGAGTGAAGTGTAGATTTTTGTATTATTTTGAGTAAAGTTATCTCTCCCCCCATATGATACAGTACATTCCCTTATGCATAAATTTCCCACTTCACAGGGTGGGTGCAAAGTGGGTGCACCTTTTAACGTTAACATCCTGTGCACTCGACCCTAGAGCGTTGATATCTTCCATCAAACAGCCAAAACACGCTCAAAAATCACGAGACCCCAGCTTACAGCCGCCGTATACTAAACCTTTTAACGATAGTCCTCGCAAACACCTGCTACACAAGGGCAAAAATGCACCCACCTAATCAGCCTCCTGCATCAGATAGCACAATAAAGCGCCGTGATGGTAGGAAGCCCCGCTTATTTTCTCGTTTGAGTTTGAACATAAAAATAGCAGATAAAGGGAAGGAAATGAATTTACACCAAAGTGAGGGCTTAATCGCTAACAGCATGCTCGCAATATAAAAATTGCAAATAACGTTCTCATTGCATAACTTTTTCGCAATTTGTTATCTAAGTCGCAGTAGCTGGGATAGTACAGAAGAATTACGTCAAGCTATTCATACTTATATTGATTTTTACAACAATCACAGAATTAAAATGGGGCTTAAAAGACAATTATGGAACATCGTGCTATGATTGCGCAAAATGTCTAAAAATTGTCCTAAGCCCCTTTTGTTTTCAATGTCAAGTAATGCTGAATGTTAAGCTTTTTTAGCTTAATAACAGCGAGTTTTCCGTGGTATTTCAACGATAACTCGGGTTTTTAGACACACTTTTTTGCCGCTTATCCTCAAAAATGGTTCCTTCATTAGGCAACGACATCGTTGTCATCAAAGCAAGCATGAACGTAAACGGACCGAGCGCATTCCCATACGTTTTGAACATCACACCAAAATCATGGCCGAATACCACCATCGACAAGTAAAGGAACATAAAATTCACAGCTGTAAACAGAACCAACTTCAGCACGAACATAAGAACCTTGTACATAAGAATATTCTCCTCACTTACTCCACGGAGTCGCACACCAAATAGGTTTAATACTCATTCTATCCAATAATTTTTTGCCATACAATTGTTGTTGTTATTTTTGATAACACATAAAATGTATAAGGTGCTCTAAGTTTTACTTGTAACAAATAGAAATAGGGTTATTCCCCCAAATACTAAATTATGCAAATAGACTACAATTAGAATACTCTAATGAAACTAACCTAATCTACTGTTGTAATTAAATGATGAACTCTTGCAATAATCCCATTGGTAGTGTATGTAGCAACAAGATGGTTAAGAATGGTAAAACCAGTGCAAAGAAAACACGATGGAGATATGCGAAACATGCTGCTCTTTTTAATACAACATTGCCAAGATATAACACGTAAAAAACTGTTACATTTGTTTATGAAATGGCTGTTAAGTTTTTTAAACAAAAACTATAAATACTAATAGCAAGGAAAAAGGAAAGATATAACAGGTTACGTAGAACCCTTTGCTCAAAAGAGAAGAAAACAGTCTTACAAAATCTTATGCGGCTACTGCGGTTCTTCTCCATGGGTGCTACTTGATAACGAGAACAATATCTGTAAGAACAATGCCAACGACTACGCTTACCCATACCAAGCTCGGTGTAAGAAGCCAAGCGAGAACACCAAAGATCAGTAGTCTAAGCAGTACAACAATAACTAAGAAAGGCCAACTTTTTGTTAGGCATTTCTGTTGATCAGCCTTCAATGCGCCCATCAGAACCATAATCGCAGCTGCCGCGCAAGAAAATAGTATATTGCCAAAGAATATGACGAGTAGCGTGCTCCAGCCAGCGATAGTACAAAGCATCCACCATTGCAGCATCAATGCAAGCAAAAATGTGACGACATCGCATACTGCTTCCATCAGCATATTCGCAACGATTAACGATGAGAATGTTAGAGACGTACCTCTAGGAGTGTCTGTTTTACCTGCGCTCGCATGCTGTAATGCAATCTTGTTTCTCACCTCGGCGCGCTTTACGCGTTCTTCTTCAAGCATTTGAACGCCAAGTTCAACCGATTTCTTTGAAGCTTCCTGTAATTGCGCATCCGTCATACCTGGCTGCCAAGGCTTTTCAAAAACAAACAGCAACACACTAGTAATCGCTGCGCCAATAATAATGCTTAGCAGCGTAGTATTGGAAACAAGCAATAAAGCAATACCAGAGGTCACCAGCAGCCTGAGAACAAAATCGATGATTCCGATAAGCAAATCGCCAGATCCGTCATCTGGTCTGCGATGCCTATCCCACTGCAGATACGCTGTGCTTAGCAGGGAAAACACCACAACACTCAACGCGAGTATGACCACAGTTTCCCAACCTAGTACGCGGTGCCCTACGAACTGCTGTACAAGCAGCGCAATAATAAGCGTGCAAACGCTAGCAACAGTTTCTGTAATCACATGACCCCAAAAAGCATGCTTGAAAAGCACTGGCCTTACATTCGTCTCACTCATCATCTTTCTCCAGAAAATGCAATCACGGAATATAGTGCTTTGATTATACAAAATGTCTAAAAATTGTCCTAAGTCCAAACAGAGAGTTGCTAATTCTTTTGTTCAATAATTTTATCGGTAAATGCCTTTAAAAATTCTTTAGAATTACTCCAGCCTACGCCATTGTTTAATCCCGAGAAATCAAAACCAGATATTTCATCTAACGCTTTACTACAAACCCATTCATACATTCCAGCCTCTTTGCTTTTATATATTATTAGGAACAATGGTTTCATTGCTTTTTTACCCAACGACACAACACTCTTGTATTGTTTAGAATATACTACATCGTTATACCATTGTCCTGTCAGCCAATAGTATTTATCTTTGATCCCCTTTTCACCAATCTCGTCGCATAGATTTTGTAACTGTTTAGCCACATATGTGAGAACCTTTTCATCTATGTTTTTTATGAGCAAAGTTTCATCAACACCATTTTTACTTACCTCTTTCCAGTCAACATCTTCATTATTTTCTGAGTGTTTTTCATTCCTTGCAGACTTTTTATTTTCTGTTTTTACTTCTCTATTATTATCGCTAAAACTATTTTGATTCTTACAACCTGAAATAAGTGACATAATGCAAACTACCACAGTCAAAAAAGCATAATGCTTGATATGCTTCATTTATGTCTCCTCTACAACTTAATCTTTACCTAATTGCAGCTACGATTATCATGTTCAATTTTCACTCTGTTATTCACTATCATCTGCCAAATATTTATTCATCTCGGAGTACAAATCATCTTTGAGTTTAATAAAACTGACGGGATGTAAATTATGGACAAAGAATGCATATATGCAATCTACAAAATAATTGTAGCTAAAAATCATCCGATAATCCACAGGATCTTATTTCCATACATAAACAGATGTATAGGCAAAATAAGTGCACCTTTTAACGATAGGAAAATATCGCAAAAAGGTTTAAGCTTGGCTTGATAACACGTTTACATTACAATTGTTCCAGTTGCTTAGCCTGATCTCTTCTCACGTAAATAACCGCGAGTATTTGAACTTCTTTTCTACTCTCATCAACACAAAAATAAACGTAATAATTTTTTACGCGTATTCTTCTAAAACCAAGCTCACACCACGGTTGCTAATCAGCGTTCAAGCTCTTCAAAAACATCATCTATCGGATAACTATCACCACGAACCGCCTGATCATAACCTTTAGCCATCAACGCGTTAAACGTTTTCTCATCCATATCATCTTGTGCTGGAAGAGACTTTGGAATAGTAAGCGAAAACGGAATACCCTTATTAAGAATGATTTGACGATAAAACATGTCAATAGCAGTAGCCCTAGGAACTCCAATCGTTTCCAAAATCTGCTCCGCCTGCTGCTTAATATTTTCTTGTATTCTCACATTCACATTCGCACTTTTAGTAACTGCCATATCAATCAACCTCCATACACACATCATAAAATACTGTATCGCATATTGCAACACAATTTACATGAATAGGATTCCTCGACTGATATAAACGCTTTCAACATTCACACTAAGCATTTAGCGCAAAATATTACTATTTCCTCTTATAACCTATAGCAACATTACCTGCTTTATCAATACCTGGTACTTTAAGAACATCAGAGGCTGGCTTGTCTTTTAAATCAAATTTACCAACTAAAAATAGAGCTTTATACCCTGAACTAGGCAAATTAAACTGTGAGTCAACTAATTTGATGGGCTTATCTCCAAGAGTGACTTTAGACAAATCATAATGAGAATCAAGAATATCCCGCGACACAAAGAGATACAACTCATCCTTATTCATATAGTTTTCTGGTATACGAAACTCTTCTTGAGACACTGCTACCGTTTCCCAATGATATGACGCAAGCTCCGCCTTCTCCTCATCATCAGCACATCCAGCAAGAGAAAAGAGAGAGCCTAGCAGTAGAAGCATAACAAGACAACTTTGAAAAATGTTTTTACAAAAAATAGTTTTACTTCTCATAACACTACTAGCCTCCTTTTCGTTAACACGACTCTGTATCAAATGATCATAAAACAGACTATTAAGTAAACAAGATCTACCATTCACTCTGATTACTGTAATAATCTTAATAAATATATTACTTTTTCGTACTAATTTGTCTAGATTATCAACGCTAATCTCTTCATTTACTAGCAAACTATACTTTTCATAAACAGCAAGGTTCACGAAACAGAAGAACCAGAAGAATCAATATCATCATGCACGTTTAATGCTTCCAACAATATTCCCTCATAAACGAAGCAATCACCTGCAAATCTTCATCTTCATAATACTCAAAAAGCAACTTCTTAAACTCAGAAACCTTATTTTTTGGAATAACCAGCAAGCCGTTACCATGAGAAATCAAATAATGTAGGGAACTTTTTTATGATTATTCCACCATTTTGTTCCCCAAAACATAAACAACTAGAGCACACAACTAGTCGGCTGAAAGGTAACAAAAATCACGCTCAAAAATCACGAGAACCCAGCTTAAAGCCGCCACGCATTAAACCTTTTAACGATAGCCCTCGCTAAGCCCTGCTACACAAGGGCAAACTTGCACCCAGCTAATCAGCCTTTGACATCAAGACAACACTCTCGCGTGATGAGTGTTGGTATATATAACACAGAAAGCAAACAGTTTCAGAGTTCAGAAGGAAAAGTTTCATTGTATCCAAGAGTTAAGAAACTAGACCGAACATACATGCCTCAAGATTTGCGAAAAGCTCACGAGGAGCTCGCGACGAGTTAGATATGACTAAAATTGAGATATAAAACACAGTAGAAAACACAGTAGAAAAACCAATAGAAAAGCCCGACGAGATTTACGCGCCGGGCTTTTAGTGTATTCAGTTAGTTATTGTGTAACTTTACTTATTCTTATTGCTATCTTCTTTAGCAGTAATATCTTCTTTAGCTGCGCTATCTTCTTTTTCACTATCTTCAGACTTATTTTCTTCAGATTTGTTCTCTTCAGTAGCAACAACAGCAGTTGTGTCTATTGTCTCAAACTTTTCGCCTTTAATTGTGAACTCCCCCAGCAATCCTTCGCCTTCAGCATCCACCTTAATGTGTTCGCCGTCAGAAAGTTCACCAAGCAAAATCTTTTCAGAAATAGTATCCTCAATATCTCGCTGAATTACGCGACGCAACGGACGCGCACCGAGCAAAGGATCGAAGCCTTTCTGTGCAAGCAAATTCTTAGCGGCATCCGTAATTTCTAGAGACATGTGACGGTCAAACAGCCTGTCGTTAAGCAACTTCACGTCCATGTCAACAATTTTACGAACTTCTGGCTCTGTAAGCTGACGGAACACAATAGTGTCGTCCAAACGGTTTAAGAACTCTGGACGGAAATGACGCTTAAGCTCAGAATTAACCTGATCTTTCATGCGCTGATACGTGGAATCAGCGTTATTTCCAAGTGTAAAGCCAGTGTTTGCAGCCTTCGCAATATCGCGAGTACCAAGATTGGTGGTAAGAATAATAATCGTATTCTTAAAGTCCACTTTTCTACCCTGACCGTCTGTTAAGTGACCGTCATCGAGTACTTGCAAAAGCGTGTTGAAAATATCTGGATGAGCTTTTTCAATCTCGTCGAAAAGCACCACGGAGAATGGCTTTCTGCGAACTTTTTCAGTAAGCTCGCCGCCTTCTTCATATCCAACATATCCAGGAGGAGCACCGAAAAGCCTAGACGCGGCGTACTTTTCTGCAAACTCTGACATGTCAACTCTAATTAAGGCATTATCGTCATCAAACAAGAAGTTTGCGAGTGCCTTGGCAAGCTCAGTTTTACCAACTCCAGTAGGACCGGCAAAAATAAACGAGCCAGAAGGACGTTTAGGATCCTTCAAACCAACTCGAGCACGACGAATCGAGCGAGCTAAAGCAGACACAGCTTCATCTTGACCAACAATACGCTTGTGAAGTTCAGATTCCATTTGAAGAAGCTTCTGCGATTCCGCTTGAGTAAGCTTTACTACAGGAATGCCTGTAGTGCTTGAAACAACGGAAGCGATCATGTCTTCGTCAACAACCATCTTGACGTTAGACTCGCCTTCGCGCCAAGCCTTTTCCTTCTCTGCAGCTTCATTCTCAAGCTTTTCTTGATCGTCGCGAAGATTGGCAGCTTCTTCAAAATCTTGCTGCTTGATTGCTTCATCTTTCTTTTCGGAAATCTTAGCAATCTTATGGTTTAATTCTTTGAGCTCAGGTGGCTGAGTCAAGCGCTTAATACGCAAGCGCGCACCAGCTTCATCAATAAGATCAATAGCCTTATCTGGAAGGTGACGATCTTGAATGTAACGATCAGAAAGCTCAGCAGAAGACTGTAAAGCTCCATCGGTAATAGTTACATGATGGTGATTTTCGTAGCGAGAACGCAATCCCTTAAGAATCTCAATAGTTTCAGCAATTGTAGGTTCTGGAACTTGAATCGGCTGGAAACGACGCTCCAAAGCAGCATCTTTTTCAATATACTTGCGATACTCGTCAGTAGTAGTAGCACCAATTGTTTGTAGCTCTCCACGCGCAAGCATTGGTTTAAGCATATCGGATGCGCCAAGAGCTCCATCAGCAGAACCTGCTCCAACAATAGTGTGAATTTCATCAATAAAAAGCACAATATCGCCGCGTGTTTTAATTTCTTTAAGCACTTTCTTCAAGCGCTCTTCGAAATCGCCACGATAGCGAGATCCTGCAATCATTGAACCTAAGTCTAGTGAATAAACTTGCTTATTTTTTAACGTTTCAGGTACATCGCCTTCAACGATTTTCTGTGCGAGACCTTCTACAACTGCAGTCTTGCCAACTCCAGGCTCGCCAATAAGCACAGGATTATTCTTCGTGCGTCGGCTAAGTACAACCATAACGCGTTCAATTTCTTCAGAACGACCTATAACAGGATCGAGCTTTCCTTCTTGAGCTTCAAATGTTAAATTGCGTCCAAATTGATCAAGAAGAGCAGAGCCGGATTGATTTCGCTTATCTTGTACACTTCCAGCATTAGCTAACTCGCCCTTCTCGCTACCGTTAGGAGCATTATCTCCACGAATTAAATCAACAGTAGTGCTTCGCAAGTCTCCAAGATCAACTTCCATCTTTATAAGTACTTGCGTGCCCACTCCTTCGCCTTCGCGAATAAGACCGAGCAAAATATGCTCAGTACCAATATAACTGTGACCAAGCTGAAGAGCTTCGCGCAAACTCAGTTCAAGCACTTGCTTAGCGTGAGGCGTAAAAGGAATATGACCAGCAGGCGAAACAGTGCCTTTGCCGATCATCTCTTCAACCTGTTTGCGAGTGCCTTCTAGGTCTACGCCTTTTGAGCTTAACGCTTTCGCGGCAATGCCCTCACCTTCGCGAATAAGCCCGAGCAAAATATGCTCAGTACCAATATAATTGTGCTGAAGTGAGCGAGCCTCTTCCTGAGCTAGCACAATCACGCGTCGTGCGCGATCAGTGAACCGTTCAAACATAACTGCCTTCCGTTCTTTTCTTTCATTCCATGGTAACGAGTCGCCATGACGCGAAGCGTCGTATATATTTACTCATTCGTACAGTATTCCATAGCATCACAATAATCATGAATGATGAATCTAAATGTTCATATTTTTGTTTCTTGCATAATTACTTATGTTGTCTGCGAGATTTTCTTTTATATAATCGCATTGATGCGGATGTTGTAGTTTTTGAAGTGTCTTCAGATTCTTGTGGCTCTTCAACTTTTTCTGTTAACGGTATTTCTTCTGTAACAGAATTTTCGTCTAGCAAGTTTACTTCTGAAGAATCAGGATAATCTGCATCGTTTTGGGATTTTTCAGATTTTTCAGATTCATTAGCTACAGTCTCTTCAATTTTTTCAGTTTGATTTTTAACTTCAATTTCACGATTTTTGTCATCATTATTTTCATATAATTTTTCGTCAATAGTTGAATTGTCAATTAAATCAGGTTCAGATAAATTATTTTGTTCATCTTTGTCTGTTGAGGCTTCTTTTTTGTTGCGCAATTTTGAATCTAATTTTCTGCGCTTACGACGATGCATCTTACTGTCTTCAATTGCTTCCTCAATAAGCTCAACGTCTGCTCGCTCATCTCGTGGAGCTTGTTGCAAAATGTCAATATGATAATCGTCGTATGCGGGCTCAGATTGAATCCAAAGCTGCGATGGCTCAGGTGGTTCAATGTCAGAATGCTCACCACAAGCATGATCAAGCGAGACAACTCGCCCATCGTCTGGGCTCCACATGTTTGCGCATACACCAAACATAGAGCCTAAACTTCCAGCTAGAGGAATGAGGAATCCGCATGATGAACATGCTTTGCCATCGGCAATTTTTGTAGATAACGACTTTGGACCATGTTGACCTGCGTACCAGCGTTTAGCTGTTTGCGAAATTGCTTCCGCAGTCATTACTCGTCTGCGAGACAGTCTTAGCGTTGAAACAGCTTCTTCAAGATCTTCGTCAAAATCATTATTTGCATCGCAAGATTCTTGATTTTGATTAATATCTTTTTTTGCGTTTGCGTTTGTGTCTGCATCTTCTTCGCTAGTATTAGCTTCAGTATTATCTTCAGCCTCAGTATTAGCTTTAGCGTCATCTTCAGTTTTAGACTCAGAATTATCATCTGAATTTGCTGATTCTATATTCTTTTCAGAATTACTATCATCAATATTATTTACTTGACGGAAGCCATCTTCTAGTCGAGAATCGTCTTCAGATGTGCCAATAGAATCCATTACAGAAAGATCACTTGGTTTCAATCGGTCTTTCCATGGAATCCATGGTGGTGGAAGCAAAGAATCTTCAGTAGGAACAAGCGTTGATTCATTCACAGTCCAACGTTGCGTTTCCTCATCATGATACAACGTAACTGACCACTGCCAGCCTTCATATCCAACTAAATTGCTTACGAAACGAAAGTCTGTAACTCCGTCACCAAGCTCTGTAGAAGATACAAAATCACCTACTGCACCAGTACGTTCTGAAGTTTCCACAGCTATACTTCTAGCTAGTTCTTGTGGATCCATCACTTCATCAGTCATAAATAATATTCCAGACACTATTCCTGAACGTCAAAATTATCTGCCACTGCACGCAACAATGTAGCAAGTTTTTTGCTTTCAGCAGTTGATGGATAATGACGTCGACGCAAACCATTACCAGCAGAATCAAGAAGTTTAATAAGATCTTCTACAATAGCCGCCATATCTTCGGCTTTAGGACGAGTAGCCTTGACAAGCGACGGTGCTGTTGCAATAACATTCAAACCCATCGCCTGTGGTCCTTTGCGACCTTCAATTACAGAAAACTCAACTCGTGTACCCTTGTGTAAAGTTTTTACAGTAACTGGCAATGCTGCTGCTGGCAGGAAAACATCCTTACCATCATCTCCAACAATAAAGCCGTACCCCTTCTGCGTATCGTACCAACGCACGCGCCCATTGGGCATAACACACCTCACTCCAAATAATTCTCATTTCGCACGCTGAAGTGCACAAGGCATAAAGCATCAGCATATGCGATAGGTCTATAGATAGTGTACCAAATATTATTATTACTTGTTTCCTTATTACATTGTAGCGCATACACGCGGGCAATAAAATTTTTTTAACCTACGCAAGTGTTACTCATGCCAATATTTTAATCGCTAACAAGTTTAGAAGGATCTTCAATTTCATTAACTGGCAGCACTACAGTAAGAGTTAAGCCATGAGGTTTAACATCTATCGGCTCAGACCCATCCATAGTGTCATCAAGATTAGTTTTAGAATCGGTCGATGCTTCTGATGGAGAAGATATAGTTGCGCAAATAAAACCATGATGTGCTTTTACTACAGATTGCGCAATTGCCATACCCAAGCCAGTTCCACCTTTTTCTCTAGCTCTTGATGGGTCAGCAATATAGAAACGCTCGAAAATTCTAGATAAAGATTCTTCTGGAACTCCAGGACCATGGTCAACAACTCGAATTACAGCATACTTATGACCAGTATCAGTAGATTGGCTAACTTCCGCTGCTTCCAAAAACTCCTTCAGTGATTCTTTTACAGAAGGTAATTTAGATAATTCATTTGGAGTTATAGATGCCTTCATAACTCCTACTGCAATTTCTACAGGAGAATCAACGGGGGTGTATCTATGAATATTTCCTACGATATTTGTCATTACTTGGCGTAATCTAGCGCCATCACCAAGTAGCGTAACACTTGGAAGTGTACCAACATGGAATTGGAGCTTACGCTCAAAATCGCAATTTGTGCAACTCATAAGCTTCCACTCATCCGAAATGGTCAAATAGCCTTGTTGAACGGATCTAGCAGGATCAAGAGCATGTAAATCATTAGCTGCGTCAGAAAGTATTGGAGACAAGCTAACTTGCTGTGAAATATTAATTCCACGACCTTCATCAAAACGCGCCAAAGAAAGCAAATCTTCTACTAGCTCAGTCATTCTTTCGCTAGAAGCTTTAATGTGAGCAATAGAGTCATCTGCTCTCTCCTGCTCTCCTGGCATGTTGCGCCACATTGTATACAATTCAGCGTATCCATGAATTGCAGCCAATGGAGTACGTAATTCATGACTTGCATCTGAAACGAATCGCTTCATTTTTTCTGTCATATCTTCTTGCTCATTAAATCCTCTTTCAATACGAGCGAGCATAGAGTTAAGAGAAGCTGCTAAAGATCCAACCTCAGTATTTTCAGGAGCAGATGGAACTCGTTTGCTTAAATCTCCAGAAGCAATTTTTGAAGCTGTTTTTTCAATTCGTTTTAACGGTCTTAAAGCTGATTGAATAATAATTGCTGCAAATACTGCTCCAAACAAAATAACTGCAATACTTACCATTATGCAGTAACGAGTAAGTGTGCTAACGGTGTCAATTTGATCGCTAAGAGATAAAGCAATATAGACGTAACCGCTAACGCTTAACTCTGAGTTATAGTTATTCTTTTGACCCCACGTTAATACTAAAACTCTCCATGGTGATTTTGCAGCTTTTTTAGTGATTGCATCGACTTTATTGGTATTTCCCCTGACGATTGCAGGTGCTGTGTAAGGTTTGTGAGTAACAATTTTTTTACTATCAAAACCGTCTGCAGGAAGTTTAGGAACCGAAACAATCGATCCTTTAATTTTGGGTATTAATGGAGTAGAAATAATCTTATTATGCGTATCCCTAACTTGCATAAAGTAATTATTCGGACCTACTGAAGATTGATTTGAGTTTTTCATGCGCAATGAATCAACATTGTCATAAACAAATTGCGCTTGACCGGCTAATTGTGCATCAGTTTTTTCTAGCAAATAATTTCCTACGAGCTGCTGAATCGATAGTGATATGCAAAAAGCAGCTACAGTTAAAATAGCGAGAGTACATGCAACTAAGCGCGTACTCAGTGGTATTGTATTTATGCGACGACGTAGCCAACAGGTTTTACGAGGTTTTTTATCTTTTTTGTCATTTTCGCTTAGCACTATCGCAACACTTTTTCCAGCAGTGCTAACATCTGAATCATCTTTAGAGTTATTATTCGTACTGTTGCTAATAGTTGATTCAGCATTATCGTGGTTATTATTACTAGATTGCATGATCAGGCTTGACCTGCCTTAGGTTCTCGAATCATATAACCGATGCCACGTTTAGTTTCAATAAGAGGAACTACTTTTTGCGGCTTTCCTGAATCGTCAGTAATTTCAATGCCATCAATCTTCTTTCTTAAATAAGAAATATAAGATTCAACTATCGCTGCGTCTCCGCCCCAATCGTACTGCCATACATGATTCAAAATCTGGCTTTTTGACAGAACTCGACCTTCATTGTCCATAAGATAATGAAGTAGTTTGTATTCAGTTGGGCTAAGTTCGATTGGCATACCGCATCGAGTTACATCATGAGAATCTTCATTAATCTCAAGATCCGCAACTTTTATAATATGAGTTTCTTCATCAGGTTCTTGTGTTCTGCGAAGAATTGCTCGTATTCTTGCCACTACTTCTTCCAAGCTGAATGGCTTTGTAACGTAGTCATCTCCACCAACAGTTAGACCCATAATTTTATCTTGTGTATCGTCTCTTGCAGTTAGGAACAATACGGGAACTTTAATTCCATTTTGACGAATACGCCTCGTAACAGTAAAACCATCAATATCTGGGAGCATAACATCCATAACGATAAGATTCGGATTTACTCGTTCAATTACTTCAACAGCTTCTGAGCCGGATGCGGCAGTTTCTACTTCAAACCCAGCAAAATGCAAAGATGCTACCAAAAGTTCACGGATTGATGGCTCGTCATCGACCACGACAATAGATGCTTCAACGTTCTTACTCATACTGATTAGCATCACTTATCAAGCTGAATGTTTCCTGAATAATTGCTGAAAATAAAACAAGTTATCGAATATTTTTTGTCTACCTGTGACGAGCGTGCCTTCTACGAGCTTTTCTAACACCAGCAAGTACTTGACGTTGTATGCGATTCTTTCTAAACAGAATAATCGCGACTATTGAGAATAATGCCAACAATATTAATAGCATAATAATTGTAGAAATAAGACTTGCAGAAGAAGTTGTTGACGTACGTTTTGCACGCATTATTTGTTTCATCATCATTATTGCAGATTGATCCCAATGCGTTCCAGTTGTGCTTACTAATGGCTTATAAGCTGCATCGGATAACGAGTCTACAGTATTTTTATTTTTGAGCCATTCATCGGAATTAGGCGAAACAGCTACAACTAATCTTCCATCATGAGTTGCTAGTGCAAGCAGCACAGTATTTTTAGCTGGAAGCGTACTAATCAACAAATCACTAGCCCATTTTGATGGATTTTTTGTATTTCCAAAAGTAGACAAATATAAGAGCCTAACATTTACTCCTGTACGCTTTTTTGTTGTCTCAATCATGTCAGCAACTTTACTGACAGAATCCCCAAGCAAATTTTCTGTGTCTGTTATTGAGTCTGTTGCAACTATTCCAGAATTTTGCTCATTATTTTCAGCATATGCATTAATTGTATTTACTCTATTTAAAGGTGAAAATATGAGCGAATTTATTGGAAGAGTTGGAAGAATAAAAGAAAAACTAAATAAAAATGCCATTAATAAAAGCAATACGCGTTTAGCTAAAAATAGTTTTGAGTGAAGATGCTGGTAGTTAAAATTTGCAACGCGCGTGCAAGCTAAGCTTTTAACCACATTGGCGCATAAATCTTTTTCGTACTTTTTTGATGGCATATATTCATAATAGCGTGACATCACACAAGTAAAAGTAGCATTATAAAAATCTTTGCTTAATTTATGTGAAATGTTTCGCAAAAATAATTTATAAAGAAGCGTTTATTTAGATGCAAAACAAATGGAGGGGAAATATGGCACAATTTCGAGTTGATTCAGAGCAAATTCAGCAGGCTGCGGCAGCCGTTGGAACCTCGGTTAGTGCAATTAGAGATGCAGTCAACGGGATGTATGCCAATTTACAGCAATTACAAAGCGTGTGGACTGGATCGGCGGCTACACGATTTGCGTCGACCGCTCAGCAATGGCGAGCAGCGCAACAACAAATGGAACAATCGCTAGAAGCAATTCAGCAAGCTATGCAACATGCATCAGGAGTGTATCTTGATGCTGAAACGCAAGCTACTTCGTTATTTGGGATGAGCTGATTAATGTGATGAAAAAGTAAATGGCGACACGCTTACATTGAGCATGCCGCCATTTACTTAAACTATTAAGTTTTAGACTTTTGAGCCACTTTTATTTTTTTTTATTTAGTAGCCCATGTCGGCACCAGCTTGTGGTGCAGCAGCTGCCTTCTCAGGCTTGTTGGCAACAACAGCTTCAGTAGTTAAGAACAAACCAGCAATAGAAGCTGCATTCTGTAGAGCAGAACGAGTTACCTTAACTGGGTCAGTAACGCCGGCAGCCATCAAATCTTCGTAAGTGTTAGTTGCAGCATTGAAGCCTTCGCCTTCTGGAAGTTCGCGTACCTTGTTGAGAACGACGTCTCCAGAAACACCAGAGTTTTGAGCGATCTGCTTGATTGGAGCTTCTACAGCACGGAACACAATTGCAGCACCTGTAGCTTCTTCACCCTTAAGCTCTGTGATAGCTGGTGTCTTTTCAATCTTCGCAGCAGCCTGAACCAAAGCTACGCCACCGCCTGGAAGCAAACCTTCCTCAATGGCAGCCTTAGCATTACGAACTGCATCTTCAATGCGATGCTTGCGTTCCTTAGCTTCGACTTCAGTAGCAGCGCCAACCTTAATAACAGCAACGCCACCAGCGAGCTTAGCAAGACGCTCTTGCAACTTTTCGCGATCGTAATCAGAATCAGTGTTCTCAATTTCGGCGCGAATCTGAGCTACGCGAGCATCAACATCTTCCTTTGAGCCAGCACCGGAAACGATAGTTGTTTCATCCTTAGAAACAATCACCTTAGCTGCATGACCGAAAACAGAAGCATCGATTGAATCAAGCTTCAAACCAAGATCGTCGGACACAACCTGTGCACCGGTCAAAATAGCCATATCCTGGAGCATAGCCTTACGACGATCGCCGAATCCTGGAGCTTTAACAGCAACAGTATTGAAAGTTCCACGAATCTTGTTCAAAACAAGCGTTGGCAATGCTTCACCATCAACATCTTCAGCAATAATAAGCAATGGCTTACCAGACTTCATAACAAGCTCAGCGATGTGGACGATATCCTGCTGGCTTGAAACCTTGCCAGAAGTGAGCAAAATGTATGGATCTTCAAGAACAGCAGTTTGATCGTCAGCGTTAGTGACGAAGTAAGGGGAAATATAACCCTTATCAAAGCGCATACCTTCAGTGAAGTCCAAGTCAAGACCAAACTTGTTGTTGTCTTCAACTGTGACAACACCATCCTGACCGACTTTATCCAAAGCTTCAGCGATCTTTTCGCCAACTTCAGGATCAGCTGCAGAAATCGTAGCAGTAGCAGCAATCTGTTCCTTGGTCTCAACATCCTTTGCAGAAGCAAGCAATTCCTTAACGATTGCTTCAGCAGCCTTTTCAATGCCGCGACGAAGAGCAATTGGGTTGCTTCCTGCAACAACGTTCTTCAAACCTTCATGCACCAAAGACTGTGCCAAAACAGTAGCAGTTGTGGTTCCGTCGCCTGCAACGTCATCAGTCTTCTTAGCTACTTCTTTAACAAGTTCGGCGCCAATACGCTCGTATGGATCTTCAAGATCAATTTCCTTAGCAATAGAAACACCATCGTTAGTAATGGTTGGAGCGCCGTAGGCTTTGTCAAGCACAACGTTTCGACCCTTTGGACCAAGTGTAACCTTAACAGTGTCTGCAAGCTTATCAAGACCTGCGAGCATACCCTGACGGGCGTCCTCTTCATAGGCAATAATCTTTGCCATTATTCCTCCACATACGTTATTTATGGACTTTTCACTGCAATCTTGAGTAATAAGCCGTCAGCTGCTTATTATCACTCTCAAGGCTTGAGTGCTAATTTGAAGATTAGCACTCTATGTACCCGAGTGCCAACTTTTTTGGCGTTTATACACAAAAACCGGTTGGAAATAATTCTAACCGGTTATTTTTATGCGAAAAATATTACTTGCAAAGCACAACTACAATCGGAGAAACGATTTCTTTTTCGTTTTCGACAGCGCTAATACCTAAAGTCTTTGCAATATCTTCAGCTGCAGCTTTTTGGGAATCGTCTTTATACCAAACAACAGATTCGCTTGGGACTTTACCAGTTGGATTTCCAGCTGTCACATTTGCGTATCCTGCTTGCTTTAACTTATCTGCGCCAGCAGCAGCATGACCGCTTATCTTGGTTGCGTTAAGAACTTTCACAGCAACTGATTTGTCCAGTGAAGTTTGTGCTTTAGAATCATTTGCTGAATTATCTTTAGAGTCATCAGCATCTTTCTTATCTGATTTATTTTCTTCAGATTTATTATTATCGTCGTCATCATCTTCGTCTTCAGAAGATTTATCTTCGTCGCTTTTAGCAGACTTTTTGTTTTCAGAAGGCTTAGTAGGAGATGCTGATTGAGATGATTGTTGCTGATGGTTCCAAGGCAACGGAAGATGTGAGATTTCACCAGAAGCAATAGCCCAAACCAAAACGCCAACAACCGCCGCAATGATTAATGCAACAAAATAAGGAAGTATTACGGCATACCACGCAGGATTTCCACGATGAACTCCAACTGGTCCCTCTGGTGGCTCATCAAAAGCATCAGGCGTATACGACACGTTCTGATTATTTCGCGCCATAATTGCACTCCTTATAAAAGATCATTTAAACAACAATGAATCTATATTATCCAATGCTTAGCACAAAGCACAAATTTAGAAAATTTGATTAATTTCCTTTTATGGTATGCCTTGACATACAGTAGCAATATGAATCCTCAAAATATTAAACCTTTAAACGAGCTAATGGATCCTGATTGGGCTGAAGCATTAAAGCCAGTTGAGCCACAAATACGCGCAATGGGAGTATTTTTGCGAGAGCAGATAGAAAGCGGACATCATATTCTTCCTGCTAGCCACAATATTTTGCGTGCTTTTTCTATTCCACTAAAAAGCATTAAAGTTTTAATTGTTGGCCAGGATCCATATCCAACGCCGGGCCATCCAGTAGGCTTAAGTTTTTGCACAGCTGCAAAAGTGCGCCCACTGCCAAAAAGTCTCATAAACATTTATAAAGAATTAGTAAACGATTTAGGCGTAGAAACTCCAAAGAGTGGAGATCTAACACCGTGGACCAGGCAGGGTGTGATGCTTCTTAACAGATGTTTAACTGTTGAGGCTGGTAAGGCAAATAGCCACCAAGGAAAAGGTTGGGAGCCTGTAACCGATGCAGCTATTCGAGCATTAAACAATAGAACTGATTGCAATGGTAATCCATTGCCGCTTGTAGCTATTTTATGGGGTCGTAATGCGCAAAGTTTGGCTCCTTTGCTGACGAATGCAACTCTTATTACATCAGCGCACCCAAGCCCTCTTTCTGCAATGCGAGGATTCTTTGGATCGCATCCATTTTCAAGAGCTAATCAGGCCTTAATTAATATGGGAGTTTCGCCAATTAATTGGTCCCTAGATTCTCAAGAAATCTAATTGTCTTAAATATTGCAAATTATCTTATAAAGACAATAAAAATGCCATTTTTGAACATGTCAGTACTGCATATCGGTTAAAATGTCTCTTATGGCATTATTTCCACCGCAACCACAGAAGAAACCGTTAACCGATAAAACTTCAATTGCTTCTAAGCTTGGCATTGGATCAGCTGTACCTCAGCCGTCTGCTGTTTCTAATACAAGTGCGCAAGTTACTGCAACTATTTCGAGTGATGACATACGTCGTTGCCAGCAAATTGCAAATATTTTGCGCGCACGTTTTGCACAAACCTTAGTCGGTCAAGACGCTTTACGAGAGTCTCTTATCCTTACTCTTATTGCAGGCGGACACATTCTTATTGAATCAGTACCAGGTCTCGCAAAAACTACTGCTGCTCAAACTCTTGCAACAGCTATGTCAGGGAGTTTCCGTCGTGTGCAGTGTACTCCGGATTTAATGCCAGCAGATTTAGTTGGTACTCAAGTTTTTGATTTTGCTTCCCAACGTTTTACTACGCAAATTGGTCCTATCCATGCAAATGTTATTTTGTTGGATGAGATTAATCGTTCAAACGCAAAAACTCAATCTGCAATGCTTGAAGCTATGGCAGAAGGAGCAACAACTATTGGAGGCGAAAGAATTCCTCTGCCTCAACCATTTATGGTTATTGCTACGCAAAATCCAATTGAGGAAGAAGGAACATTTAATCTTCCAGAAGCCCAGATGGATCGTTTTATGGTAAAAGCAGTTATGACTTACCCTAATCCTGACGAGGAAGTTCGTATGCTGCAATTACTTACTCAACGAGGATCGGATGTCGTTGATCCTTCAAAGCTAAATACTCAACGCATAAGTTTGCAAGATGTTGTTTTTATGCGTACTGCAGCGCGTCACATACACGTTTCTGAAGCAGTTATGAAGTATGTAGTTGATCTTGTTGCCACTTCTCGCGGTGAAGGTACGCATCCACTTCCTACGATTAATTCATTGGTTCGTATGGGAGCTAGCCCTCGTGCATCAATTGCACTTATTCGTATTGCTCAAGCTCACGCTTTACTTTCTGGACGCGATTATGTGATACCTGAAGATATTAAATTGTTTGCGCATGAAGTGTTAAGGCATCGCATACTTTTAACTTTTGAAGCTTTAGCTGATTCTATTACTACAGATCAAGTAATTGATGCATTAGTTAAGACGGTTCCTGTGCCATGATGCGTACGAAGCGGTTAGTATTATCTGAACCTGCTAAAGCCGTGCGTCGCAAAATTGAGCTTTTGGATCAGCGAATTGATTTGCCTATTGCGCGTAAAGCTTTAGGCTTATTAGAGGGAGACCATCCTTCGCACAGGCGTTTTGGCACAGGTGATGTTATTGACGTACACGCATGGCAGCCAGGAGATGAAGCTCGCATGATGAACTGGTCTGCGAGCGCTCGAACTGGACAGCCTATGGTGTCTTCTAGAGAGCGTACTTCGTCTTCTCATACTTGGATTGCTTTAGATACAAGCATAAATATGAATGGAGCTTGTGTTTCTGAAGAATCTCTGTATGAAGTTGCGTCTAATTCTGCATGCTTTTTTGCGTCTTTGAGTTTAAAACGTCATGATGCTGTTTCGTTGTTGTGTGCAGATGGAAAAAATGTTATCAATGTTCATGCTGCTAGCAACTTTTCTGATTTTGAGCGAAATCTAGATTATACGTTGCTTAATACTCGTAAAAATACCAGAGATATTGATGCGTTGCTTACTTCGCTACTAAAAAATATTGACAATAATGGTCTGGTAGTTTTAATAACTGATGAGTATGCATTACAAGCTCATAACGCTGAATCTTTGCGCAAAATTACGCAAAACCATAAGCTTGTTGTTATTGTTATTTCTCCTATTAATCCTTTTGATTCTGCAATTGATTTGCAAATATTTGATGGAATTACTTTACGTAAAGTACCGGCGTTTTTGAAAAAAGAATCAAATAAAAATGAAGTTGAAGCTCGTAGAAATATTAGGATAAACGCTTTATACGATATGCTGCTTGGTGTTCAATCTTCAATAATTCATGGTTCTTCAAGTGAAGAAGTTTTCCATATTTCTGCGCAAAAAGTGAGCCGTACAAATTATCTTGCTGACTCATTTAGCAAGGAGGTTGAATAGAATGAGCCTGGAAGATATTCAAAAGCCTTTACATGATGAAACGCTTTTTTTAATACTACTTTCTGCATCGCTTGTTGTTATCTTTATTGCTTTTGCGGTTTTATATTTTTCTTTTAAAAAGCCAAAGAAATTAGCTGAAAGTAGCAATTCTACAGAAGCAGTTCACGTTCATAATGTAAACAAACAAGCTTGGCGTAAAGATATTGATGCGATTGTTGAGAAGTATCATAACAATGAACTTACTAAAGATCAGGCTTGTGCAAAATTGGCGTCTATTGCTAGATCTTATATTTCGAAGATGAGCGGTGAAGATATTCAAACTCACACTTTGGGAGAATTGGCTTCTTTGCGTTTGAAATGGCGCAATAAAAAAGGTGCTGATATGTTACGCCAAACAATATCTGCTTTGTATCCTCCAGAATTTGCTGATCGCAAAGCAAACGAGCAAGCGCGAAATACTACTGTTGAGCAGGCTGCTGAATGGGTTTTAGTATTGCTTGAAGGCTGGCAAACGAAGGACAAACGTTGATGAGTAATAATGTTTGGGAATACATATGGCCATGGAGATGGCAATGGCCGCTGCTTTTTGTTGCAGGTGTTGTTGTTTCTGTAGCAATTTTTGCTGTCTTACTAATTTTAGATTCCATTCGTAGCAATATTTTAAAAAAGAAGTATAAGAGTCAAACTAGTAATATTACGCGAAAATTCTATACTTTTACTTTTGACAATGATCTACAAGGAACTACTACTAGTCATTCATGGTATATGTGGCGAATGTTTAGAAGGTTTGCTACGGCTGCATTGGTAGTATCTTTGTGCAGTGCGCTTGCTGTTGCTTCCAGGCCAGCACGAGTGTTTAATGCGAACGAGCAAGTTAGTTCTAGAGACATTGTTTTATGCTTAGACGTTTCAGGTTCTGCTCTACCATATGATCGCGAAGTGATTCAAGCGTATCTTAATTTTATTGAGCATTTTCAGGGTGAACGCATTGGATTGAGCATTTTTAACTCCACATCTAGGACAGTTTTTCCACTGACTGACGACTATCGATTGGCTAAAAAACAATTGCAATATGCTGCAAATTTGCTTGGCGGAGTTCAATCGCAAAGTCGCATTAATCGTTTACAACAACGTCAATATCAAGAAATTTCTGACTGGCTTGAAGGAACTCAAAATCGCAAAAACGCAACATCGCTTATTGGAGACGGTTTAGTTAGTTGCGCAGCAATGCTTCCAGGTTTTATTTATGGTTCTGCTCATAATAACCATAAAATACAAAGCCGTTTTAATAGAAGTTCTTCTATTGTTCTTGCTACAGATAATGTTGTTTCTGGAAAACAAACTTACTCATTAAAGCAAGCTTTAGATTTAACAAAGCAGGCTAAAATTACTGTCGATGGGTTATATTCTGGCGCAAAACAGAATGAGAATGATGACACTACATTAGAAATGAAACAGCTTATTGAATCTCATGGTGGAATTTTCCTGTCTCAACGCAATTCTGATTCCGTTATTAATTTAGTAAAAGAAATTGAAAAAAGACATACAGCAATTCCTCAAGGCGCTGCTCAGTCTGCATTTAGTGACGATCCTGGTCTTTGGGTTTTGTTTACTGTGTTTAGCGTTGTGATTTGGCTAGCTATTGCAAAGAAGATGAAGCGATGACAACAACACTATTTTCTGCTACTACCCTACTGTTTGCACATGCTAAAACTGAAGCTTCTGACACTTCTCAAGCAGGTCAGTTGGTTTTTTCTCCATCATATGGTTGGATTATTGCGATTATTGCAATATTGGTTTTGTTGGCAGCAATGTTTTTTGAAATTGTGCCTATACGCAGGAAACCTGAATCAAGTGATGAAACTTTTTGCATGAGATTAAGACGTATTGGCATATGTATAATGTTAATAATTTGCGTGCTATCTCCAAGTATTATGCGTTCAACTTTACAAAGAGCAGTAAATGCAACAAACGTGATTATTGCTCTAGATATAACAGGTTCAATGAGAGCAAAAGACGCTGATTATGCAAAAAATAGTAAGATTGAGCGTATTGAAGCAGCAAGGAATATTATTCATCAAATAACAAAATCCTATGCTAACTCAAGTTTTGCTGCTATTTCTTTTGGTGCTTCTACGTCTGTTGATGTCCCATTGACGCCTGATGCTAGAGCAGTTGACAATTGGATAAATACTCTACGAACTGAGCCAACTAGCGTAGCTACTGGAACTAGTCTTGACGCTCCTATAGATCAAACTTTGCTTACTGCAAAAGCTATACATGATGCTCATCCAGATGACACAACAGTTTTGTATGTTATAAGCGACGGTGAGGAAACAACTCAACGGAAGCGCCGCACATTTTCATCGCTCAGAGCTTATATTACTAACGCATTTGTTATTGGAATAGGCTCATCTAAAGGAGCTAAAATACCTTTGGAAAAAACACAGCTGCAACTTGACGACTACAGCGAAAACAATACCTCTAATCAATGGGTTATTGATCCTGCTACGGGCAATCCTGGCATTTCAAAGCTTGATGAAAAGAACTTACGAAATATTGCCGATGAGCTTAGCGGCAAGTATATGCACTCATCTTTAAATGTAACATTTGGAGACGAAGCAAAACCAATTCTTTCACACCAATGGAGAATGAACGAGACAGCAAAGCCTCGTTTGAGACCTGAACCAATTATTTGGCCGTTTGCAATATTTGCGTCGATACTTTTAATTTGGGAATTAATGTCGTGGTTTATAACTTCAAGGAAATTAGTATGAAGCACATGTCTAGTCGCACAATTATTCGCATTGTTACATTCTTGTTCTTGATTATTGCGATATTAATAGCGTATTTTGCTATCGTAAATTGGAGAGCACAATACGCATATAATGCTGCTACTGATAGCCTTATTTCTAACATAAAATCTGCCAAGAGTATCGATAGCGACAAGAATGTGCTTTTAACTCAGCAACAGCAAACTGATGCTCAATTTGATGATGCTAAATCTCAAGAAATGATGCTGCTTCCTCAACTTCGAAGTAGTATTGACAAAAATGCTGAATTATCACGAAAGTTAACAGAAAAATTAAAGCAGAATCAAAACAATACTAATAAGCAACAGAAACCGAAAAAGCATAACAATCATTTTAAAAACGATAATTCTGACAATCCTTCTAAAGATAAAAAGCAGTCAGATTCGTCTAAGCCTCAGTTGGACAATACTCAGCGCAATAAAGTTGAAAACTTGCTAAAACAGAACGATCATGTGGATTCTAAATATTCACAGGATCAAGAAGACCAGCAAGGTTTAGAAAAGACAGAAAAACGTACTAAAACTGATGAAAGCAGCAATAAGCCTTGGTAATTAAATCTTCAAGATTGGTTATAAGCGAAGCAATAAGCATTGAATAACCTTTTAACCACATTGAATATTTTTTAGTGACTTTTTATTAATGAACGTGTGTAATAACGATTATGCACACATATTACGAATGGCAATGGCTTATACAACGCACTCAAGAGTGCGCTCGCTGCGTTATAGCAGAATCCGCAGCGACTGAATTAGAAGATTGGCAAGGGCTTGCAGCCGAACATTTTCGTCATAGTATGAAAAATATTTCCGCACAAGCGTATGCGTTATATAACATTCGCGGAGGAATATAGTATGTCTTGGAAAGTTAAGTCCTCTGTTGTAGGTGGAATGACGATTAGCGTTGCTGATAGAGAAGCGTATATTAGTTTTTCCAGAAAACTCAACAATATTGCTAAAGAATTGCTTACGCTAAAAAATTTATGGCTTAATGCAGCGATGGTTATTGCCGGTCAAAATTATGGTATACAAAAAGAATCAGGAGCATATATTCATGATTCTTCGCAATCATTTTTAACTGAAAGCATATGTCATGAGTATGCTCATAAATGTTATTTAATGTCTCAAAATTTAGAAAATCTTGCTTTTCTTATTGTAAGAGCAAATAATTTATATGAAGATGCAGAATTTCGTGCAAAAGACGAGTTAGACAATAAAATTTCTTTCTTGGCTCTTGCAAACCCTATTTTTGCTTTACACGTTTTATTGTCCGCAAGTCTTGCTGTCAAACAAGATGATAAAAATCATTCAGGTTTCCAATATCTTGCTAAATGGTCCTACGCAACTAAGAGTATGCAACAAGGAATTATTCGAGGTTTATCGCAGCACCTTATTTTAAATCCTATTACAAGTTTGCCAATATTTATTGCCGGAAATGCGAAAGGCCCCATAAATAAAAAAGAGCGTGAAACCTCACTAAACTTTTTATCCAATGCTCAAAAATATTTATCACAAGCTATTCCATTTATTTCTAGTGCTCTTAGCTTCGTAAGCGCGCCTATTAATGATCGAAAGCAAGGTAATAATTTACTTCTCACTAAAGTAAATGAGACGTGGAGAAAACCTGGATCTGTTCTTGCTAGACCTGGACGTAATCTGCTTGAAACTTTAGAAAATTTAACGGAACTTGGAAGCGGAAATTTGGGCGTTAGGCCACCACTTGTTAATCCAGATGCTGCTACTATTGCAATTCAACGTTTTAAGCGCAGCGATGGCAGTTCGTCATGGTTAGTAATAATTCCAGGAACTGACGGTAAAGCACACTCTCCTTTTGGTTGGGCACAAAACGCAGAAGTAATGAGTCATAGTTCTTTAATGAGAAAACAAGCTGATAGCACTCGAATGGTTGTAGAAGCTATGAAACGTTCTGGAATTAAACCTAACGAGCCTGTTGCTTTAGTAGGCCATTCTCAGGGAGGCATTGTTGCAGCAAGCATTGCAAGCGATTACTCTAAACAGTACAACATACAGCATGTTGTTACTGCTGGATCTCCTATTGCAAATCATCCAATTCCCAAGAAGACTTGGGTTACTAGTATTGAGATGGACGATGAGATTGTACCATCTTTAGATGGCAAGGAGAATCCTCGTAGAAATAATTGGGTGACTATTCATGGGCATGCAATTCATGTTAAAGAATCTAAGCGTTCTTTACCTCCTGGAGTCACGCGTTTTTCTGGCAAACAATATTCGATTAAAAAATTCGATAATGACGGAATATTCGTTAATGATGTTCCAGAAGAAGGAACTTTAACTCATGATTTGCATTACCATACTGCAGCTTATGAAGATGCTCTTCAACTCGGATCTAAAAGTGTGCGCGAGCAAGATCGACATTTTCAGAATACTATTAATGGCAAATTGCAAAGTACTACATTGTGGCAAGGAATAATGAAAAAATAAAATAATTAAATTCTTATTGAGTAAAATTAAGCTAATTCGCAGCATGATGTAACCTTAAACTATGAAGCTTACCGATATTTCTCCTGCAATAGCTCTGACTCCTCTCGATGGACGTTATCATAATCAAACATCCGCACTCGTTGAATATTTAAGCGAACCTGCGTTAAATCGCGAGCGCATGCGTGTAGAAGTTGAGTGGATGATTCTTCTCGCAAATGGTTATGAAGCTAATCAATTCCAGCCAATTGTTAAGGGTGTTAATCCTTTAACTGATGAAGAATGCTCATATTTGCGTTCTATTCCTGAAAATTTTGATGCTGAAGGAATTGCTCGTCATGCTGCGCATGAGGCTATTACTCATCACGATGTTAAAGCTGTTGAATACTACATTGACGATGCGTTAGACGAAGCAGAGAATAAGCTTGGTCATGCTACTGAGCTTTCAAATTTAAAAACTTTAGTGCATTTTTCATGCACAAGTGAAGATATTAATAATCTTTCTATTGCGCGTTGCGTAAAGCAAGCTGTTTTAAACGTTTATCGTCCGAATTTAGAAGCGATAGTTGATTATTTAGTTAAGAATGCTAACGAATATAGAGATTTATCTATGCTTTCGTTAACTCATGGCCAGCCTGCTACTCCAACTACTTTGGGTAAGGAATTGGCAGTGTTTGCATATCGTTTGCGTCGTCAACTTCGTCATCTTGATAATCAAGAGTATTTAGGAAAGTTGAATGGTGCTACAGGAACTTTTGGAGCTCATTTAGCTGCTTTCCCAGAAGTTGATTGGATTAGCGTATCTCAAGAGTTTGTTGAAAATAGAATGGGTCTTCAATGGAATCCATTAACAACTCAAATTGAAAGCCACGATTGGCAAGCTGAACTTTATAGCACTGTAAGTCACATAAACCATATTTTGCATAATCTTGCAGTTGATGTATGGATGTATATTTCTAGGGGTATTTTTGTGCAAGTTCCTGTAAAGGGAGCTACAGGATCTTCTACTATGCCTCATAAGGTTAACCCTATTCGTTTTGAGAACGCTGAAGCTAATCTTGAGATTTCTTGCTCACTGTTTGACACATTGTGTGCAACTCTTACTGAAAGCCGCTGGCAGCGTGATCTTACAGACTCTACTACTCAAAGGAATGTTGGCTCAGCTTTCGGTTATGCTCTTCTTGCTTTGAATAATCTTTTAGGCGGTTTGAAGTCTATTCATCCTAATAAAGAATTTATGGCAAAAGAATTAGACGAAAATTGGGAAGTTCTTGGAGAGCCAATTCAAACAGCAATGCGTGCTGAAGAAATTGCTGGCGTACCTGGTATGGAACGACCATATGAGCAAGTAAAAGAATTAATGCGCGGTCACCATATTTCACAAAGTGACGTAGAAGAATTCATTAAATCTCGTAGCTTTGATGCCAATACTGCAGCTCGTTTGCAAGCAATGACACCAGAATCTTACACTGGATTTGCTTCACGATTGGTGGACTTTATTGATTAAGTAGACGGTAAAGCGATGCAATCTAGCATAAATCCAAATCTTGTTATTGAAGATACTCAGCCTAGCTTAGTACGTAGTTGGGCTGATTTGTTGTATGCAATATCATCAGTTGTAATTGGCGTTTTTACTTTGTTGTCGTCAATGTGTTTGTCAGCAACGGCTGATGCTATGAAGATTGATGCACGAAGTGCTACTCAAATTATAGGGTTATCTTTTAATAATCTTTCATTTGTTCTGATACAGCAAGGTCTTACTCTCATTGTTGTTGCAGAAGTTATTGCACACATGGTTTCTGACAGGCGTTGGATTGATACCGCTATTTCTGTTATTACACTGTTTATAAGTTATGGTTCAGTATGGCTGTTATCTATTGCGATATTTTCTACACACAATATAGCTTTGATTGAATCTTTACAAATGCGGTCCAATAACGCTTGGGCTGATTTGCTTCCAGACATGTACGCTGTTCTAGTTGCTTTTCTTACAGTTAGTGGTCCTAGACGCGAATATAAGCATGTAATGTGGGGCTGGAATGCTTTATTCATTGTTACAGCAATACTTCTATTTTCATCTTGGGACTCCTACTCCGCTGTTCTTGTATCATGCTGCTTAGGAAGAGCAATTGGTACGCTTATTCGTTTCGCAAAAGGCACACGCAGTAAGGGTGCTTGGGGTGACGATATTGTTCTTGCTTTAAAAAATATTGGCATAGATAATCTTACTCAATTAACTCGTAGAACTCAGCAAGCTGATCATACTGGAGTTCTTCGTTCAAGTCTTGATGACGATTTAATTGAAAATTCAAGATTGTATGATGCAACAGACATTCACGGCATACGTTATGTAATTTCAGTATTAGATAATCAAGTTCATTTACCAGGTTATTTAAATCAATTATGGCAGTGGGTGCGTTTAGTAGATATACCGACTCGTAGAGATCGTTCTGCTAGGCATTCTGTTCATCACCATCTTTCTATGCTTCTTGTTTTACGAAATATGCATTTACCAACAGCGAATGTTTATGGAGTAAGCGACAGTGATAAATCTTCAATAATGGTTTTTCATGCTTCTAACGCTCTGCTGCCTTGTAATTTGAACACTTTAACTATTGATGATGCAGCAAAATTAATGCGTTATGTCGATGCGGCTAATACTCGCGGTATTACGCATAGACGCATCACTCCTGAAACTATTGCTAGGCTTGAAGATGGAACCCCAGTTATTGCAGGTTGGCAAAATGGCGATGTTGCCAGCGATGATACAAATATTGCACTTGATAAAGTTCAGCTTTTAACGCTTATTGCATCTTGCACAGATATTGACACTGCTCTTAAAGCTGCTATTAACACATGGGGTGTAGAAAAGTTATCTGCGCTATTGCCTTTTATGCAAAAAGCCGCTATTCCTGCTTCTACGAGATCTTTGCCATCTTGGAATAAAAAAGTTTTCCAAAATCTTTGCAATAAGCTAAGTGAAACAGTTGCTTTAAGCACAGATGAAGAAGATTATGATACTGTGCGTTTAGCTCGTTTCAATATACGTTTCTTTGTTAGCTTAGTTCTTTCAATTGTTGCTGTTGCTGTTATCGCTACACAGTGGCATCCTCAGGAAATATTTGCTGCCTTGCGTCACGCAGATAATGTAATGGTATTTATGTGCTTTGCTTGCAGCATGTTTGCTTGGATTGGATCTGCAATTACTCTCGGCTCATTCATGGATGATCAAAAACCTTCTGCACATGTTTTGTTTGCATCTCAAGCAGCTTCTGGTTTCACAGCAGTTTCTATGCCTGCTGGTGTTGGTCCTGCATTTGTAAATATGCAATTATTAAAGAAAAACGGGTACACTCCGGCTCAAGCTACAGCAATTACTAGTGCAGTATGGCTTATTCAAGCATTAATGACAACTTTAGTATTACTTTCTATAGGCGTTTTCACCGGTAAAAATGTGCTTTCTGGAATGATTCCTACTCATATGCTCATTACTTTCATTGGAATAATCACTCTTATAGTTTGTGTTTTAATGGTTATCCCGTCCGCTCGTAAAACAATTCGCAAACATTATTTGCCAATATTATCTGATTACGGTCGTCAAATTAAGGAACTTATTTCACATCCTATGCAACTTATTGCGGGCTCTTTCGGTGCTATTGTGCTTGTTTCATGCATTGGATTGGGTTATTGGATTTCTTTACTTGCATTTGGATATTACGCAAATCCTTGGGAAACAATCTTACTATTCTTACTTGCTAACGCTGCTGGATCGGCAGTGCCTACACCAGGCGGCTTGGGTGCTGTCGAAGCTTCTCTTACTTTCGCTTTTACATCTGTAGGTGTTCCTCCAACAGTTGCTTTGTCTGCCACCCTTCTGTATAGACTTATGTTCTACTGGTTAAGAATTCCGTTAGGCGCGTTTGCAATGAAGTGGCTTAGCAATAATGAGCTTATATAAGTGAGATTTACAAACATTTGTGTATTTTTATTAGCAAATATCGTATCTGATTTAATACGAGTATGTTTTAAATAAAAAATAACAAAAAATAAATAAAAATATTAAGAAAAAATGCAAAAATGGCTACATTTGTAGGGAAAATGTACTAGTATCTAGTATGAACGTGACCTTTGAAGAGAAGGTCCCCTGACACAAAGGATGCTGCATGGCATACAACAAGTCTGATCTCGTTTCTAAGATCGCACAGAAGTCCAACCTGACCAAGGCACAGGCCGAAGCCGCCGTCAACGCATTCCAGGATGTGTTCGTTGAGGCTTTACAGTCCGGTGAAGGTTTGAAGCTTACTGGTCTGTTCTCCGCAGAACGCGTAAAGCGTGCTGAGCGCACTGGCCGCAACCCGCGTACCGGTGAAACAATCAAGATTCCAGCTTCTTACGGTGTACGTATTTCTGCTGGCTCCTTGTTGAAGAAGGCTGTCACTGCCTGAAATTAAGCGTTTTTCGTATTTATTACATTAAACAAATACTATTTGCGCAAAAACGAAGATGGGCACTCCAAAGCTGGGGTGCCCATCTTTTATAAATCTCTTCGTTCCATTTTTCGCAAACGCGGCTCTGCGCTATCTTTTGCTCCCGTAATGCGGTAAACGTCAAAAACGCCTTCAATTTTACGGATAGCAGCAAGTAGAGTTGCTAAGTGCTGAGGATCTGCCATTTCAAAGGTAAATTGACTTGTTGCAACACGGTCATCGCCTGTAGCAATAGTTCCGGAAAGAATATTTACTCCATGATCTGAAAGAACGCGAGTAACATCCGAAAGAAGATGTTGTCGATCCAATGCTTCAACTTGGACCTTAACCAAGAACAAGCCTTTATCGCTAGTCCATTGAACAGGAATAACGCGCTCTGATTGAGTTTTTTGCAAATCGAGCATGTTCTGGCAGTCAGTCCTATGCACAGACACACCTTGGTTTCGTGTTATAAAACCAATAATCATATCTCCTGGAACTGGCATGCAACATTTTGCAAGCTTTACCCAAACGTCTCCAACACCCTTAACTGATACTCCCAAAGCGCCGTTAGACTTATGGCTGCGCTCAACATGACGTAAAGGCAATGCTTCTTGTTCTACTTCTTCTGCAACTTCATCAGCGCCCGCATCTTTTACTAAACGCGAAATAACATTCTGTGTAGAAACTTGGCCTTCGCCAATAGCCGCATATAAAGACTCAACATTAGTAGGCAAATTCAATTCATCAGCAACGCCAATTAATGCCTGCTGCGTCATCAAAGTAGTTAAAGGCAAGTTACGTTTACGCATAGCGCGAGTTAGCTCATCCTTGCCCTCTTCAATCGCCTCAGAGCGGCGTTCCTTGCTAAACCATTGACGTATTTTATTTCGAGCACGAGGAGATTTTACAAAACTCAGCCAATCGCGTGATGGTCCAGCTGTATCCGACTTTGAAGTAAGTACCTCTACAGTGTCACCGTTTGAAAGCTTCGTATCAAGAGGAACTAAACGTCCATTTACACGAGCACCCATCATGCGATGACCAACTTCAGTATGCACAGAATATGCAAAATCAACAGGAGTTGCATCCTGCGGAAGCGCAACAATACTCCCCTTTGGAGTAAAAACATAAACTTCAGAAGCACCAAGATCTTGCTTTAATGAACCTAAGAATTCATCTGAATCTGGAGTCTCACTAGTCCAATCAGCAAGCTGTTGAATCCACTTAAGATTATCTGCTTCGCTAAGCTCTTTTTTGTCATCAATATTATTTTCGCGTTTTAAATCATCATTATCAGGCTTACTTAAAGCGCGACCAGCCTGACCATTAGCTTTGTACTTCCAATGCGCTGCGATACCAAATTCAGCACGCCTATGCATATCCCATGTGCGTATTTGAATCTCTACTGGCTTTCCACCAGGGCCTACAACTGTAGTATGCAAGCTTTGATACATATTCAACTTTGGAGTTGCAATGTAATCCTTAAAACGTCCTGGAACAGGGCTCCATCGAGCATGCACTGCACCTAATGCTGCATAACAGTCACGAATAGAATCGACTATTATTCTCACGCCAACTAAATCGTAAATATTAGCAAAATCATGACCTCGAACGATCATCTTTTGGTAAATAGAGAAATAATCTTTTGGTCGACCTTTTACTGATGCTTTAACGTGTTGTTCTGCAAGATCTGCATTAATTTCTTCAAGAATTTGTCGTAAATAAACTTCGCGCTGACCTGCTCTACGAGCAACTAAAACAACAATTTCATTATAAATTTTTGGATACAGTACTTTAAAACTCAGCTCTTCGAGTTCAGTTTTAATTGCATTCATGCCTAAACGGTTAGCAAGAGGTGCATATACGTCAAGAGTTTCTCTTGCTTTTTTATGTGAACTTGATGGCTTAACATACCTCCAAGTACGAGCATTATGCAAACGATCCGCAAGTTTTACTACAAGCACTCGCACATCGCGGCTCATTGCAACAACCATCTTACGAATAGTTTCTGCTTGAGCACTTTCGCCATATTCCATGTTGGATATTTTTGTAACACCATCTACAAGACCTGCTACAGTATCGCCAAATTCAGCTCGACATTCTTCTAGCGTGTAATCTGTATCTTCTACAGTGTCGTGTAATAATCCTGAAGCAACAACAATTGGTCCCATTCCAAGATCTGCAAGAATTTGAGCTACAGCAAGAGGATGAATAATGTATGGCTCACCAGATTTGCGTCTTTGACCTGTATGCTGCTTTACAGCACGATCATAAGCTCTATGAAGAATGCTCATATCCTCATTAGGATGATGCCATTGGCACATGCTCAATATTGGCAATAATGGATTTCGAGAATCTTCGCTGATTTCACATCCGAGCCTATTGGATCCTTTTACATCCTCTTGAAGTTCACCCATTTGGCACCTCCTGGTACTTTTACTATCCTACCTGCAATTCGCTCAATACACTACAAAAACAAAAAATACATACAATAAATCCGACTCAGTTTTAAAAACCGGTCGGATATTTATAAAAAGATTATTGTACGCCAGTGGAGCCAAAACCTTTATCAGAGCGATCAGATTCAGGTAATTTAGATGCGGGAATAAATTGTGCTTCTACATAACGTTGTATAACCATTTGAGCGATACGATCACCTTTATGGAATTGCACTGTGTTCTCAGGATCTAAATTAATAAGAGGAACCTTAATTTCACCACGATACCCGGCATCAACTGTTCCAGGTGCATTTAGCACAGTCACACCCTGTTTTGCTGCTAAACCAGAACGAGGATGCACTAAAGCAACATAACCTGCAGGTAAAGCTATAGCAACTCCAGTAGGAACAAGCGCTCTCTGGAAAGGATGCAAGGTAAAATCTTGGGTAGTTCTTAAATCGGCACCTGCATCACCTGCATGCGCGTAGCAAAGCGGCTGTAATGTAGATGTTTCATCATCGAGATACTTAATTAATACCTCAACCTGTTCGGGGCCAGTATAGGTCTCGTCATATGCCATTTAAGCTGCGCACTCCTTGCAAATAGGCTGACCATCAGCATTAGTTTCAGCTAACTGGCTGCGATGCTTAACTAAGAAGCATTCAGAACAAATAAATTCATCGCCTTGCATAGGGATAACAGTTACGGATGCATCTTCGTTACTTAAATCAGCACCTGGCAACTCGTAGTCTTCAGCAATAGCATTTTCATCATCGTCAATATCGCTGCTTGAATTTTGAGAACCTTTACTCAAAGCTTCCAACGACTCTTCGTCCTCATCTTTGCTACGAGGAGAATCATAATCCTGTGCCATTATGGTCCTTTCGTTTTTAAAGCTACTTACGCGCATAGCATACACGAATGCTACCCCGTATATTACACATTTTTTATTTTAAATAAAATGGTAAAGAATGCAGTGTATGGACTAAAGTATATAAATAGTATTGTTAAAAGCGAAGAAAGTGGTGCATAATGCTTGAAAATCCGCCAAAAGAGGCGAGTTTCGACCATATTGACGCAGACGGTAATTTGATTTTCATTTGTGAAAACACGCCGTTACGTATTCAAGTGGACGACACGCTGGAACGCGCCATCGCTGGTTCACATAAAATTACGAGTAAAAACAGCGATGAACAGAACTCAGCAAACGCTGGCGCAAATTCTATGCAATCTAATGCAACATTGCCTATTTCGCAAATTCAGGCATTGATTCGCGCAGGAGTTGCACCTTCACATGTAGCACAAAGATACAACGTTAGTGAAGCACAAGTTAGGCGTTTTTCTGCAGGCGTTGAAACCGAAAAGCAGTATGCAATTGAGCAGTTCCTTCTAGTACCTGCTCCTAAACAAAGCAATATGCGCACTATTGCAGATTTAATTGAAAGAACGTTAGCTAAAGCACATATTGGCATGGAAACAGTGCAATGGAAAGCAACGCGCAGAGGATTAGAGCCATGGCGAATTACTGCTACTTTCAAAACTGCTAGTCGCACTATTAAAGCTGAGTGGACATGGAACATGCATGACAACTCTGTTACATGCGCGAACCCTTCGTCTAGATTATTGCTTGGTGAAGATGTTAATGCAGCGGATACGTCTAAACAGTCTCCATATGGTGGAGCTTATAGAGACACTGTAAGCATTAATTTCCCATTCAACACTGAAGAGCTTCCAGGAAATTCTATTCGTTCTGCCAGAATCGAACGAGCTGTTTCTCAATGGGAACTTAGAAACAGTGACAAACTTGCAGATGCACAAGCCCAATCTTCCTTCGAAAATCAGGACAATAATTCTGACATACAGCAAATATTAGAAAAAGGCTATTCTAAGCGTTCTACTAAAACAAATACGCAATTTATTAAAGAAGATAATTCTCAGCAGCCTTCGCTAATACAACCGGATGCTGAATTTATTAATAGAAACGAAACGAATAGCAAAATCGTCAATGAGTCTAATGAAGCACAAAAATCATTGGCTGCGAAAGTTCAAAATGCTGAAAAAGCAGATATTGTTAGTACGAATTTGCAAAAAAATGCTGCTGAAAGTAATCAAAATTCTGCTAAAAATAATCAAGAAATTAATGCTAATGGTCAAGAAAAATCATCTTCTGAGCACAATAAACGTAAAGCTGGAAGAGCAGCAGTACCAAGCTGGGATGAAATATTATTTGGTGAAAGCTAAATAAGAAGTTTAAAATAAATTTTTCGCTTATTGACAATATGTGTGACACTCTTAGTAAAATTTGAGTGTCACACATTTTATTTGCTAAGTTGTGATTTATAAAAACATTTTCAATACTAGAAGCAAAAACTCACTAATTACACTAAATCTATGAGGCACGGAATATCCATTTCCATGTGAGTCATTGATCCATGAACGCTAGGTAAACTCATAGCTTTATCAGATTGAATGCGAGAATCAACAATTGTGTAAGCTCCACAAGCTTGCACAATAACATCGCCAATAACAGCCTCTGCCCTGTTGTTTACTAAACCAAAAAGACCATCGTCAATGGCTTGTTTTTTACTGCGTACAATTGCATTAGTTCCAAAATATTCACGCCAACGGTAAATAATATCTTCAGTATTTGCGTCACTGTTAGCATACAACATTACAGAACGAGGTTCACCACCAACCATCGATACGCCTTTTATCAACTCATCATGCTTAGCAATATCAACTCGCTTATTGGGATCAGATTTAATCATCCCATGATCTGCAGTAATAACAATTAATGTTCCAGGAGCACAATTTGCTCGCAAAAGACGCAACTGCTCGTCAATTTGCTCAAAAACAGAAACCCACTGCTGAGAATCCCAACCATAATTATGACCGGTTTTATCAGCGTCACGTAAATACATATAAGTTAAACCTGGAGTTTTACTGCTATTAGCAGCCTTAAGAATGCGAGCTCTAGGAGTTCCAGCAGTAATATAATTTGCTCCACGAAAAGCAGCTTTGGTAAGAGGAGTATTTTCAAACTTTGGTAATCCCACGCTATCTGCACGGACTCCATTAGAAACTAAACTTTCAAATATAGTTGGCTCTTGCTGCAAAACTAGCGGATCAGGCGCATCATTAAATTGAATAAGCTGCGCAAGTTTACCAGTTTGAGAATTCTTTTGCGTGTAACCGGTCATACAAGTAAGACCCGGACATGTGCCTGTTCCAAAAGTAGCCATTGCAGCAACAGTTGTGCTTGGGACGCACGTGCTAATTGGTCTTTGATTTATTGATTCGTTAAGTAAGGATCGTAAATAAGGAGCGTGACCTTTGCGCATAAGAATATTCCAGTATCCTAAACCATCTATTAGCACTACAATTGCAGAATTAGATTTAGGGAAACCAAGGCTTTCTCGTAAAGCGTGTGGATCGTTATGAATAGCTGTTTTGACAGGAGCATCTATTGCATCACTTAAAGCTGGAAGAACCGAAGATATATGTAACGCTCCACCAAGATTTTTTTCATTAAAATCATAAGAAAAATCTTCATTAACTACGAAATTAGAAAAATCACCGTACTTAACATTACCAACGAATTGTAAAAGATCATTTTCAGACGGTATTTCAGCACTCATACTTACTATTGAACCACTTATATTGCATTGAACAAAACGCGAATAACAAATATTTATATAAATAACTAGTCAAATTGCTGAAAAATTCAACAAAAACATGCTGTTTGTGCATATAAATTGGTAAGATTGATAGCCGTAATGTCATCCAAGGAGTTCTAAATATGCCCTCACGCCATCACTCAACACAGCAAGCTTTCGACCCAAGAAAAGTTAAAGAGCATATTGTTGAAACACCATTGAACGAAGAAATGAGCAAATCCTTCTTGGAATATGCTTATTCAGTTATTTATGCTCGAGCTTTACCGGACGCACGAGACGGAATGAAACCAGTGCAGCGACGCATTGTGTATCAAATGGGCAATATGAATTTGAGTCCTGATCATGCTTATATGAAATCAGCGCGCGTTGTTGGTGAAGTAATGGGTAAACTTCATCCTCACGGTGATTCTGCAATCTATGAGGCAATGGTTCGCTTAGCTCAACCATTTTCCCTACGCTTGCCACTTGTTGACGGACACGGTAATTTTGGTTCTCTTGACGACGGTCCAGCAGCTTCTCGATACACAGAAGCGCGTTTAGCTCCTGCATCACTAGGTATGAACGCGGATATCAACGAAGATACAGTTGATTTCGTACCAAATTACGACAATAAACTAAAAGAACCTACTGTGCTTCCTGCAGCTATTCCAAATCTTTTAGTAAATGGCGCTTCTGGAATTGCTGTAGGCATGGCAACTAATATGGCAACACATAATCTAGGAGAAGTAGTTGCTGCAGCAAAATATGTTATGAAACATCCTGACGCAACCCTAGATGATCTTATGAAACTAGTTCCAGGACCTGACTGGCCTAGCGGAGGAATTATCATTGGTCGAAGTGGCATTCGCGAAGCTTACGCAACAGGTCGCGGAGCATTCACTACAAGATCTACAACACATATAGAAAATATTACTGCTCGCAAAAAAGCTATTATTGTTACAGAACTTCCGTTTATGGTTGGACCAGAACGCGTTTTGGAAAGAATTTCTCAAGGAGTTAAATCAAGAAAATTAGATGGTATTTCAGGTGCTATTGATTTAACAGATCGACATAACGGAACTCGTATTGTTATTGAGATTAAGACAGGCTTTGATCCTAACGCTGTGCTTGCTCAACTTTTTAAGCACACTCCTTTGCAAGAGAGCTTTACTATTAACAATGTTGCACTTGTTGACGGCAGACCTCACACAATGGGCTTGAGAGAGCTATTAGACGTTTGGATTTCTCACCGCAGAACAGTAGTACGCAGACGCAGCGAATTTAGGCGCAAAAAAGCTCAAGAACGCTTACACTTGGTTGATGGCTTGCTTCTTGCACTTCTTGATATTGATGAAGTAATTCAGGTTATTCGTTCATCTGAAGATGCAGATAGTGCAAAAACTAAGTTAATTAAAGTATTCGATCTTGATGAAATTCAAGCACAGTATATTCTTGACTTACGTCTTCGCAGACTTACTAAAATGAGCCGAATAGAGCTCGAAGCTGAACGCGACGATTTGCTCAAGAAAATTGAAGAGCTAAATCAAATATTAAGTTCTGAAGCGAAACTCGACAACGTCGTAATAGCAGATATGGATTCTGCGGTTAAACAATGGGATACTCCACGCAGAACAATTTTGCTTGACGAAAATGAAGATGGTAGTTTTACTCCAGTAGCCTCCAGCATAAATAAAAACAGTGAGGATATTGCGATTAAAGCTGTGCAATCAGCAAATAAAATTACTTCAACTCAAGCAGATTTGGCTGCAGCAGCTAATGCAGCTCGTAAAACTGGAGAAGCTGACGCATCTTCTGTTGCAATGCAATTAAGTGACGAGCCTTGTGCAGTAGCATTAAGTACTTCAGGGTTAATTGCCAGAACAAGCATTGCAGTGTTAGAACATTGGAATTCGCACAACAACAACGTATTTAACACTCCTTGTAAAACAATGTTTGAAACAACAACGCGTTCAACTTGTGCTCTTGTTACTTCATCTGGTCGACTAGTTCTAGCTCATGTTGCAGATTTGCCACAACTTAACTATGAAGAAGGAAAACCTGCGCTGCTCAGCCACGGAGTAAAAGCACAAGAATTGCTAACTTCCACACAAAGCACGGATCCAGTAAGAGGAGAACGCGTAGTTTCAGCAATAGCATTTGATGCCTCACAAAACGCTACTCCACTTGCAATCGGCACACGAAACGGTGTAGTTAAAAGATGGAATTTTGAAGCTCCAACTACCATGGATTCATGGAGCATAATTGACTTAAAAGACGACGACACCGTTATTGCTGCAGCCCCAGCGGAAGACAACGACAGACTTGTGTTCATTAGTAGTGATTCTTCATTACTTACTTTTGACGCTAAACAAGTTAGGCCACAAGGACGTACAGCAGGCGGAATGGCAGGTATTCGTTTAGCAGAAGGCGCTAAAGTTGCAACCTTCGCAGTAGTGCCAGAAAAATCAATAGAGTGGCATTACGAAGAAGGCGAAAATGGTTTATTCTCCGCTTCTGGAACAGTAGTGTTCACCGTTGCTGGAGACAGTGAAGCTCTTCCTGGAACCGAAAACGGTTCTGCAAAGATTACTCCATTTGACATGTACCCAACAAAAGGTCGCGCAACTGGTGGCGTGCGCTCGCAAAGATTCCTTAAAGGTCAAGATACGTTGATACACGCGTACGTTGGATACTATCCATTGCAAGCCGTTACAGAAGGCGGAAGCAATGTTGAGCTACCTAAACCAGATATGCGTAGGGATGCTTCTGGAACTGAGCTTGTTTCCCCAATTGCACATATTGGATAGCATTACGAACAATTTTTAGAAAATTATTAGTGATTAGTCACCAATAAGAAAATAGATAATATAAAACTAAAGCTATTAAAAATTAGGTAAATTTTTTAAAGAGAAAGGGAAAATATGTCATTTTGCACTCATTGCGGCAGTAGCATGGTAGACGATGCAAAGTTTTGCGAACAATGCGGTACGCCTAACGAAAATTACGAAGATAAAACTAAAGAACAAGAAATAAATCAAGTAGAGCAACAAACACATGCACAAGAGTTGCAAAAAGAACCTAATAAAGGTAATAAAAATCATAAGAAAAAAGGCGCATTCATATCAATTATTTGCGCAATAATAGTTCTAGCTATAGTTGCGACCGCTGGAACGATTTATTACATAACGCAAGTACAGCCAAATTCAGGTATGGTCACAGTGCCAGTGATTAAAGATACAAATGCTCAAGCTGCTGCAACGAATTTACGCTCAAAAGGTTTTAAAGTAGAAATTGTTAGGGAACTTAATAAACGCAAAAAAGGTTCTTTTATTTCATTAAAAGGCATTAAACCAGGTAGTAAGGTTAATCATTCCACAAAAATAACAGTTGTGGAATCTCTTGGTCCAGGTATGCCAAAAAACGTTATTGGGAAAACTGTAGACGAAATTACTGACGAAGTAAAAGCAATGGGCTTAAAAGTAGAAGTTCATAAAGTTCCTGCAACAGTAAAGCCTGGAACCATTATTTCAACTTATCCTATGCCCGGAGAAGCTTTTAATGCAGCTTACGAAGGTGACAATATGCATATTGCTATTGCTAGTAAATGCAACAAAAAAGTAGTACCTGCAGACTTGCTAGGAAAAGATATAGACAGCGCAAAACAAATACTGGAAAAAGTTGGAATAACGAAATACGAATTAAAACCACGATTTTCTTCTCGTAATTATATTGATAAAATTGTGGGCTCCTACCCTGCATTGGGTGAAGAAAATTTGAAAGAAGTAAAAAAGGTTACTCTATACTACGGTGTTGATGCAAGTGAAACAAAAGAAGTACTAACTAAAAAAGAGCATCTGGACGGAATAAATAATGCTGATGTCCGCGTAACAAAAGGCCTTTCTCCAATTGCAGGAGTTTGGTGTAATAAAGGCGGCGAATGCTTATACTTCAATGAAATGCCATCGTTTGTTGAAGGTGAATCTACAGTTGTGTTAGGGACACGCGTTGGCGATCTCATGAATGATGGAGCTAAGCCTATTATGATAAGTGATGAAAATTATCTTAGCATGAATAACTATTCGCAAGATATATCTGGATCTATTCTATACGATAAAAAATTACCTATGAATGATATGATGAAAAGTCATTTACTTTCCGGCGATACTGGCGCAGTAGAATTCTACAAAGGATTAGATTTGCCATCTTGCGGAAACAATATATTTTCCCCATCACCAGGTGTAAGAGTTTGTGAACATGGTAAAGATATAAACGCAGAAAACAGCCCTGAAAAATTTGATGATCAAGGAATGTATAAAGGTTCTAACAAAGATGCTAATACAGGATTAACCTACAAAATGCATGATTTCTTTGTGCTTGTTCCTGTAAATACAAAATTTGATGAACTTGAAAAGAGCGGATACTTTAAAGGCAAAGGGAAAAATAAGCCTGATTTTAGCCGACCATTCATTATGCGAAGAGATCCAAAGCTGTACGATAAAACACAAGTAGCTATTCCTGATGGAGTTACTGGACCCGATTATCCAACTAGCCCGTTTGTGCCGACAAAAAAGAACAAGCCAGTGCCTTTCGCGCCAGCTCCAGACGGCGACAATGTTTATTACAAGATTGAAGAACCTTTAAATTGGTTAAGGTTCGATATTATAAAAACCTTGTAGTTAAAATTTGACGTTGTAAAGCAAATAATATTAGCACTTAAAAACGCTTAATCATTTGCTTATCAATAAATTAAGCCCTTCTAGTTGTAGTATTTCAACTTTTGAAGGGTTTAATTTTATTATAAGAGATTATTATGCATAAACGCGCATCAGACGCACATGCATAAAAGTCATTACAGCGAGAAGAATAAACAAATAAGCTGGAAGCAGCATCATGGAAACATTCTGTGCAACTATTCCAAAAATCGCAGGTATTACCATAGAGCCGATGTATGCGCTTGCCATTTGCATGCCAACAATTGCTTGAGACTTATCAGCACCAAAATAATGCGGAGTTGAATGAATGATGCATGGATAAACAGGAGCGCAACCAAGTCCAATAATAATGAATCCTGTAACAAGCTCAATATGATTCGGCAAAGGCAGCAGCAACACCAGAATGCCCATAAGCATTACGCACTGCCCAATACGAATCATGGTTGCATCGTTAAAACGCATAGTAAGAAATCCGCTTACAAAACGACCAACCGTAATACCAACATAGAACAGGCTTGCCCAACCAGCTGCAACAATGCGGCTAACTCCTCCATGCAAAACCATGTAACTACTAGCCCACAAGCCTGCAGTTTGTTCCAACGCACAATAGCAAAAGAACATAATAAGTATATTTTTAGCTCCTGGAATGCGCAAAATTCCCGCATAAGATACCTTTTCAAAAGATTTTGTTTTTGACTCAACGATCTTATTCAATTCATTCTTTTTATTGTTTTTCCACAACGGCAAACTCATGAGCAGCACAAGTGTTAAAGCAATCTGCATAACGGCAATATACTGGTATCCAGCAGTCCATCTTTGACCATGCGAAAGCGCAAAACCCATAATATAAGGACCTGTAGAAGCACCAATTCCCCACATGCAGTGAAGCCAGCTCATATGCCAACTCTCATAGTGCACTGCAACGTAGTTATTAAGAGCCGCATCCACTCCTCCAGCACCTAAACCGTAGGGTATAGCTAGAAAAATAAGCACAAGATAATTCGGAGCAAAAGAAAAACCTAGTAGCGCTAAAGCTGTTAGAGCAACTGAAATAAGCGTAACTTTCCCAGGGCCAAATTTGCACGTAAGTTTGTTCGAAAGTAATGCAGAGATAATTGTTCCTGCAGAAATAACCATTGATATTCCGCCAGCCCAAGAAATTTGCGCACCAATATCGTGACTCATCGTAGGCCACGCAGCTCCTAAAAGAGCATCCGGCAAACCCAAACTAATAAAAGCAAGATAAATAACAACAAGAAGAAGGTTAATCATAAAATTCCCAAACATTAGTACTTCATATTTCTAACGCAAACACGCCTTCATAAAGCAATATAAAGGAATATAAATATACAAGGCGACATAAAGCAACGCAAACAACATGCCGACATCAGGTATCGATTTTGGAACGATCAAAGTCATCAGCGTTATCAACAATAAACTGCTTGCGCGGAGGAACATCATCACCCATCAGCAAATCGAATACTTCGCTCGCTTGCTGAGCATCTTCCATACGAATCCTTCGAAGCATACGGGTTCTAGGGTCCATAGTAGTGTCTGCAAGCTGATCCGCATCCATCTCGCCCAAGCCCTTATAGCGCTGAATATCGCTGTTAAAATCAATGCCCTTAGCTTGCAAATCATCAAGCTTTCCAGCCAATTCGTCGTCTGAGTAAGTATAAATATACTCACCCTTTCGCTTTCCAGCGAGCGCAATTCTGTGAAGAGGCGGCACTGCAGCATAAACATGACCGTGCTCAATAAGCGGACGCATATAACGATAGAACAGCGTCAGCAGCAAAATACGAATGTGCGCGCCGTCAACATCAGCATCAGTCATCATAACAATCTTGTTATAACGCACTTGCGAAATATCAAAACTTGCGCCCGATCCCGCTCCAACAACCTGAATAATTGCAGCACACTCTTTGTTTGAAAGCATTTGTGCAAGACTTGCCTTTTGCACGTTCAAAATCTTACCGCGAATTGGAAGAAGCGCTTGGAAAGCAGAGTTCCTAGCAGCTTTTGCAGTGCCAAGTGCAGAATCACCCTCGACGATGAAAAGTTCTGCAACATCGTCGTTTCCAGGCTGGCAATCAGAAAGTTTTGGTGGCATTGAAGCAGACTCAAGCGCATTCTTTCTGCGCGTAACTTCCTTAGTTTTACGCGCCTGAACACGAGCATGCATTTCGGAAACGATTTTTTCCAAAACCCTAGCAGACTGCTCTTTGAATCCTCGCTTAGATCCAGTAATCATCTCACCAAATTGAGCATCAGTCATTTTAGTAACAATTGGCTTAACTTGTGCGGTTCCAAGAACATCCTTAGTTTGACCTTGGAATTGAGGCTCAGCAATGCGAACAGTTACGACTGCTACCAATCCTGCTGTAATGTCGTCTCGCTCAATTTTCGTATTCGAATCTTTAAGATTTACTTTTAATTTGCGTGCGTTGTCTTCAACAGCTTTACGAATTTGCTTGGTCAATCCTTGCAAGAATCCGTCAACGTGCATACCTCCGCCAGGAGTTTCAACAACGTTTACGAAACTAATAATCGTTGAATCGTAGCCGTTTACCCAACGCATTGCAATGTCAACGCCGCACTTACGCGTTACTTGTTGAGCATGTAAATCTCCTGCAGAATCAACAGCTTGCGTTTCTTCTACATATGTATCTTCGCCAGAAATACGCCAAATATCCGATACTGCTTCACCTTTTGAAAGAAAATCAACGAAATCTTTGACGCCACCATTATGCAAAAATTCAACTACTCGAGGATGATGCTTATTTTGCATTGAGTTAGCAGACTCAGCATTTGCAACAGATTGTGCAACTGATTCTTCAGATTCAGCATCTTCATTCGCGATATTTTCAGTCTCATCTTCAGAATCATCTTCATCTTCTAATGTTGTTTCAGATTCTAATTCTTCAAATTCAGGCACAGAGTCATCGCTATTATCAGACTGGTTTTCAAGAAGATTATCTTCTGCAGCATTATCTTCTATAACATTGTCTTCTGGAGAATCAATTTCTTCAATATTTGCAGATTCACCTTCAGGCACATGCTCGTCAATAACAGTAATTTTTAAGCCTGGAACCAGGAAACTTGTTTGACGCACGCGAGCAATAAGCTGCTCATAGCTGAAATGCGCAGTTGAGTTAAAAATTTCTGGATCCGCCCAGTAGCGTACACGAGTGCCGGTAGTTTTTGGCGAAACAGTGCCAATAATTTCAAGCTCAGTAGGCTTATTTTTTCGCGTGCGCTTAAACGGAGAAGCAGGAGATGGATGCTCTGGATCTGCATCACTATAAACTCCAGGATGTCCCTGATGGAACGCCATATGATGCGTTTTACCGTCTCTATCAACTTCGACATCCAAACGCAAACTCAAAGCGTTTACAACAGAAGAGCCAACGCCATGTAAACCGCCTGCAGCATTATAAGAAGCGTTGCCAAACTTTGCTCCAGCATGAAGCTTAGTTAAAACAACTTCAACGCCTGTAAGTTTTGTTTTAGGCTCAACGTCTACTGGAATACCACGACCGTTATCTGCAACTTCAATAGATCCATCGTCGTGAAGAGTAACAATAATATGATCGCAAGCTCCAGCTAAAGCTTCGTCAACTGCGTTGTCAATAATCTCCCAAAGGCAATGCATTAAACCTTGACTGTCTGTAGTGCCAATATACATGCCTGGACGCTTACGAACTGCGTCTAAGCCTTCAAGCACAGTCAAGCTATCAGCATCATATTGCTCTTTATGAGAGACCACTTCTACCCCTTGCACTTATTAAACGTACAACCGATTATTTTAAGCAATAAGTGTCGTACTATCGCAAAAGCAACAATACGACACTTTGTAATATAACTTCACACAATCACTGATCTAAGAAGTCACGCAAAGTTTGCGATCTAGAAGGATGACGCAGCTTAGACATTGTTTTAGACTCAATTTGACGAATACGTTCACGAGTAACACCATAAACGCGACCAATATCGTCTAAAGTCTTTGGTTGACCATCTTCCAAGCCATAGCGCATCTTAATAACTCCAGCCTCTCTAGGGGCCAAAGTTTCCAAAACTTGCCTAAACTGTTCTTGAAGAAGCGAGAATGCAACAGCATCAGACGGTGCGATTGCGTCAGTATCTTCAATCAAATCGCCAAACTCAGAATCGCCATCCTCACCCAAAGGAGTGTGCAAAGAAATCGGTTCACGACCGTACTTTTGTACTTCCTGAACCTTTTCTACTGGCATATCTAGTTCGCGAGCAAGCTCATCTGGTGTAGGTTCACGACCTAAATCTTGAAGCATTTGACGCTGAACCCTAGAAAGCTTATTAATAACTTCAACCATATGCACTGGAACTCGAATAGTACGAGCCTGATCTGCCATAGCACGAGTAATAGCCTGGCGAATCCACCAAGTTGCGTAAGTTGAGAACTTAAAGCCCTTCTTCCAGTCAAACTTTTCAACTGCACGAATCAAACCAAGGTTACCTTCCTGAATCAAATCAAGGAAAAGCATGCCTCTACCCGTATAACGCTTAGCAAGAGAAACAACAAGACGCAAGTTTGCTTCAAGAAGATGATCTTTAGCTTTCTTACCATCTGCTGCAGCCCACTTAAGCTCACGCTTACGCTTAAACTCCATTTGATCAATTTGAGTATCAAGCAAATGCTGAGCATACAATCCAGCTTCAATACGCTCTGACAAATCAACTTCTTGCTCAGCGTTAAGCAAGCTCACGCGACCTATCTGCTTTAAATAATCCTTAACAGGATCTGCAGTAGCGCCTGTAGCAATTACACGACGCTTAGGATTACCAGACGGAGTTAGATTATCATCATCGTCATCGTCTCGTACAACAAATGCGCCTTTTGCTTGTGGCACTTGCGGAGCATCATGCTTAATTTCGTCGTGATCATCAATTTCATCAAGATCTTCAGACTCTTCATCATCAAGATCATCTGCAACGTCAATATCGCTTAAATCGTCAACATCAGATATATCTTCTGGCTGGATATCGTCTAAATCATCAAGATTCAAATGTTCATCATCAACATCAAGATGTGGATCGTCATCTAAAGGATCGTCAATAGATAATTGATCTTGAGATTCAATATCTACGCTATCCTCAGTTTCGTCATGTTTAGCATCAGACGATACTGATTCAGTATCAATCTTGTTGTCTTCAGTTTTCTTTGAGCGAGAACTGCGTGTCTTGCTATCAGCTGACGAAGTTCGAGTACTGGTTTTACGCGCAGCGCTAGCCTTGCGAGTTTTTACAGGCTTAGTATCATCTTGCATTTCGTCGCTGTCGACCGTTGATCCAACTTCACTCGTCAAACTGTTCCTCCTGTATTATCCCCTTGTAACGCATATAGGCATAGTTCATGCAAGGGCAAGTTTTACCTTAAGTAGTAAACCATTTAAGCAAGACGATTATTCCCCAACTAATTTTTTGCGGCGTGGCGAATTATTCAATCCATGCTGGCTCAAGACCATTTTCGAATGCTCCACACACTATTTTTGCCATAGAACAATCAGGATCAATGCGCAATGCACAATCACAATAATACTTTACTTCTCCTAGCCTAAACCACCAGCTGATATAAGCTAATAAAGCGTAAACTTGCACAGATAATTTTGGAATGCTTTTAGTAATAATAGCCATAGATTTTAAAATTTTGCACGCGAAAATAGCTCTCTTTATATCAGGCTTATTATTTGTTTGAGTGAATTTTGCTTCTAAACAATGCCGCAAATTACGAGATACTTCAGAAGTGTGAGGACACCAAGCAAATTCCGACAAAGTTTTTTCGTCATACCATTCTTGATTTTCATCCAGAATAGAAATAAGCATTGCGTCACGAACATTAATATTATGCAACATTGCTATTGGCAGGTTTACTAGATCATATCCAAACATTTTTTCATCGTAAGCAAACATATTGTACCATCGCATAAGCGCTCTGCTTGCAATATCTCTAATGGCGTATTGCTTGCCATTTCGATCAACATTTTCTATAAAAGCTTCCGAAACTGCCGGAACCCAATATTCTAATCCTTTAATCCATTGCACACTATCACTACAGTTGTTGTAAATATATTCCTTAGAAAAAGTCATAAAAAAGCTGCACTCTTTGGAAGGATATATATTCCCATTAATATCTGAAATTTCTCTTCCAGCAAAACTTTCAAAATCTTCTGAACCTGCAAAATCTAAACAACCATTAAAAGAATTAGCGCTTTCACCATAAATTTGCATAAGACTTTGCATATCAAAGTCATCCATACAATTATGCGATATCTTTGTTTTCAAATCATCCTCTACAATTTCCATGCATACTCCCCCTCATTTTTTACATGATTTTTTATTTTGATAATCAAACTATGTAATAGCATTTTTTGATATATTGAAGTTTCTCAAGACATAAGTCAGCATTCAATAAAAAACTATTTCCGCGGTGAAAAGCTTATTAAACCATAATAATAACTGCGTTTTGTAATGTTCAGCCCTGTGGATAACTTTCATAATATGAGCACATTTATAGGCAACAATTACAGTCTTAACGATATTGAATCTAGAATTACTTTTTTAATTTCTCAGCAATTTAATACGGGACTAGAAGATAATCTTTCATCCACATGTGCGCAAACACTACAGCAAGTAATAAAGCAAGCTATTGTTTCAAGCGAAGGCGGAAAACGTCTTAGAGCTCTTCTTACGATTTCAGCATTTTACGCTGCATCAAAAGAAACCAATATTCAAAAAATCCATGAACAGTCTGTATTTGACATAGCTTGTGCTCTAGAAGTATTTCAAACAGCTGCATTAATTCATGATGATATTATTGACGAATCTTATTTGAGACGTGGAAAGCCTAGTGCGTATTGTGCATTAAGTAAAGCTTGCAATAATAAGCATATTGGCACAGGCTTAGGTTTAATGCTAGGAGATCTACTTGCCACAGAAAGTTTCGATATTGCAAGAAATTGTGCGAAGAATTTTACTTATGGCGAGGAATTGTTAGCAGCATTTGCGTCTATGCAAAGAAATGTTGGTATTGGTCAAGTATTGGATTTGTCTATAGAAATGATGCAACTAGATAATCCAATACAACTTGCGGAATCATCTTTGAATGTTTTTAGATGGAAAACAGCCAGTTACACTACTGTTGCTCCATTAACTCTCGGCTTTCTTGCAGCAAATATGCAACCAACTGAAGCATACAATCTTGCTAATTCTATTGGCAATTCGTTAGGCGTTGCTTTCCAGATTGCTGATGATTTGCTTGATATTGTTTCAGATAGCAAGATTACAGGTAAGCCTATTGGCGGTGATATTAGAGAAGGTAAGCGTGCAGTTCTTCTTGCAGATGCTTTGCAATACGGAAACGATAACGAAAGAGAAATACTATTAAAAGCTTATACGAGTAGTACTAGGAGTGAAGATGATGTAAATAAAATAATACAGATTTACCATACTTCTGGTGCTATTGAAAAATCAAAAAAGCGAATTGAGAATCTATGGAATGATTCACAACAAGCAATCGAATCAAGTACATTGAGCGATAGTGGAAAAACTATTTTGCATGAAATTAGCAAACGATTTATACCAGAAGCATGGCGTAATGTACAATAATATTTAGTAAATAACGCTCGAAATTAGCCTTCTTTACTATCTTGCTTGTACACTCGTAAGTAGCAAAAATGGTTTTACGCGTATAAGGATTGTGACAATGGATGAAGCTACGCAGGCGCAGCCAGGTATGCGCATTGAAAATCGCTATCGCATTGTGCGCAAAATAGCTCAGGGTGGCATGGCTACTGTGTATCAAGCAGAAGATGAACGCCTTGATAGACCTGTAGCAATTAAAATCATGCACACTCAACTTGCTCAAGGAGTGCATCGCCAGCAATTTATTGCTAGATTCCGCAGAGAAGCAACCTCTGCTGCAGCAATTGCCAATCCACATATTGTGCAAGTTTATGATACGGGCGAATATGATGGGCTTGATTATCTTGTGATGGAATATGTTCATGGCGTTAATTTGCGTTATGAAATGAATATGCAAGGCACATTCAGTGTGCGAGATACGCTGCGTTTACTTGCAGAAACTTTGGATGGTCTCGCTTCTGCACATAATGCTGGAGTTGTGCATAGAGATATTAAGCCGGAAAATATTTTAATTAACGATCGAGGTCATGTTCAGATTACTGATTTCGGTTTAGCTAGAGCAATTTCGCAAGCAACATTATCTTCTACAGGATTGCTTCTTGGCACAGCAGCTTATCTTGCTCCTGAACTTATTGAGCATAATCTTGCAACTCCTCAAGGTGATTTGTATTCAGCGGGCATGATGGCTTGGGAAATGCTTGCAGGAAGAGTGCCTTTTACTGCAGATAATCCTGTTACGCTTGTTTTCAAGCATGTGCATGAAAACACTCCTTCAATTGCTACAGCTTGCCCTGGAATTAGCGAAAAAGTTGCACAATTCATAGCAAACCTCACTGCTCGCGACATGAACGAACGACCTAAAGATGCAAGTGAAGCATTAGCAAAATTACGTGCACTTTCTACACAATTAAACCCTGAAGATTGGCAATACAAAGCAGAAGAACCACAAGAGTTTTCAGAAGAAACAGACTTTTCTCCTATTAATAATTTGCGTGTTCCCCCTGAAGCAAATTATTCGGACAAATTGAATCCTAATAATGACTCAGATGCTACACGAGCGATAAATACTTCAGGCTCTAATTTTTCTGCTAATTCCAACTCTTTATTGCAAAATGCTACAGACGAAACTGTTGCAATACCTAGAGATAATTCTGTAGGTGAACTCGATTCACGCACAAATAATGATCTACATAATCCTGAAGTCAATAATGTAGCAATAGACAATTCACTAGCGAAGTCCAACAGTGCTTTCGATGCGAATAATCTTCAAAAAACACAAGCTATGCAATGGCATGCTACTAATGCAGAAGATGTGTCATACAATTCGCAAGATAATCCTTTAGAAGAATTTGACGATAGCAATATGCCAACAATTGCTATTAGCTCTCGCAATTTTAACAACAAATTAAATGCAACAAAACCATTGGGCCTGTCATATACAGAAAAGGACTTAGGAAACAAGTCTAACCGCTCTTCTAAAAAGCGTGTTTTCATTATTGCAGGTTTAAGTACAGCTGGAGTATTAGCAATTGCTGCTATTGGTGGTTTTTGGTATTTCTTAGGTCCTGGCAGTTATTGGACGCTACCTAAGCCTGACGACCTTCAATGCAACAATTATGCATCTTGCAAAATAACTGATGTCAATTGGCAACGATATGAGCACACGCTTAAAGTTGCTGGAATTCCTTACACAGTTTCAAAAGATTATAGTGACGATGTGCCAGAAGGAAAAGTAGTTTCAACAAATCCTGATGTTGTCGGAAGCCATATTCAAAAGCACAATAATAGTGCTCTTAATGTTGTAATTTCGCGTGGAATTCGTAAGGCTACAATCCCGGACGATATTACAGATCCAAAGACTTACAATGGCAAAAATCCTTTGAAAACATTGCGTAAAGCAGGCTTTACTAACATTATTCACGATAAGTCAGGAGATACGTATTCTATAGATATACCAGCTGGCAGCTTAATTGATATTAACCCTAAACCTGGCACACGCATGAACCATAACGAAGAAGTAAGTATTTTACTTTCTAAGGGACCTAAGCCTGTACAAATGCCAGATATAGTTGGGAAAACAAAGAATGAAGCTGACTTAGCTTTGACTGACGCTAAGCTGGATGTAAAGTACGAAGAAGAAAATAGCGATACTGTAGCAAAGGGTAAGATTATCCGCGCTTCTGTTGAAGCTGGTTCTGACTTACATTGGGGCGATAGCGTTAAAGTTGTTGTTTCAAAAGGTCCAAAAACTGTTACATTGCCAAACGTTTGCGGAAAGAGCAGTGATGAAGCTAGAAGGATTATTGAAAGTCTAGGGCTTAAAGTTCGTGTTTCTGCTCCACTTGGTGATTTAATGCACGTAGTGCGCTTCCAATCCCCTGGAGCTGGAAGCGAAGTGCCATTGAAGGATTCTAATGGAAATCCTTCTATTATTACTCTTACAGTAATATAAGCGTGTCTTAAGTATTATAAAAGCGGCGGAAGCTCAATAACTTTCGCCGCTTACATATTTGAACATAAATAAAATTTAAATATGTAATAATGTTAATCTAATAGCATGAGAATCAGCATTATATTTTACTTATTTTCGTTACTTTCTTCACGTTTTTGACGCATACGTTCTTTTACGGTTTGAGCATATTCATCAACGTATTCTTGACCACTCATTTGCTGAATAGACTTAGTTACTTTATCTGTAATTTCGCGTAAACGCTCGTGAGTGATCTCACTTTCGTCACGAACACGCTCTACTTGAATAGGCTCGCCATAAATCGCCTTAGTCTTGCCTTTTGCTGGAATAACTTGACCATGCACTTGTAATTCTCTAGTTCCAATAATTGCAACAGGTATAATCGGGCAACCTGTTTCAAGAGCAAGACGTGCAGCACCAGTATGACCACGATATAAACGACCGTCTGGGCTTCTTGTGCCTTCAATATGAATGCCAAAAAGCTGACCTTTTTCTAATATTTCACGAGCATGATTCAAAGCGCCAAGAGATTTTGCGCCTCCAGAACGATCTACGGGGAAAACGCCCACAGAAGTAAACCACCACTTCTTAAAACGACCCTTTAAACCTTTGCCTTCAAAATATTCTGCTTTACCCATAAAGTGGATCATACGAGGACAAGTCAATGGCAGAAGCGCGTCATCAATAACAGCAAGATGATTTGCAGCAATAATAGCTCCACCCTTTTTAGGAACATTTTTAACACCTTGCGCTGATGGATGAATCCTCATGCGGGCAATACCCCCAAGTCCCTTCACGAAGAACCAGTACAACATACCATATCCTTTCTTGCAAGTCCAATTTCGAACATTTTAAGCATAGAATCAGGAAGACTTGCTACAGTATAGTTCATGACTTCTTCTAAGAATACCAACGACCCTCGCCGTGATGACGAGTTAACGTCAGAATCGTTAAAAAATAATCGAAAACAAAACAACGGAGATTTTGATGACGAATGGTCATCTTTTGTTGCAGAACATTCTGATGACATGAACGATATTGCTAATTCACGTAGCGCAAAAAGTTTTGAAAAGCACGCTCAGAAAGAAGAAAAAAAGAAAGAGCGCAACACTATAGCAAGCGACAATAATTCTAAAAATCAAAAAAGTGTAATAAAAAATAAATTTAACTTAAAAAATCTAAGTAGCCATAAATCTTATATTATTCCTACTAGAATGCAAGATTCTCACACGATTATAACTGCTAAAGGTCCTCGTGATAATACCCGCACAAGTTGGCTCGATTTAGATAAGACTATGGAAGACTATGGCGATGATTTTGTGCCTCCAAATCCACAATTTTATAACGTATCTCTAGTTAATGTAGTTTTGTGGATTCTATTTGTTATAGGTATCTTCGGTGTTATTGTAAGTGCTTTTATTCCTACTATAGCGAACATTGTTGGTATTATATGCGGCTTATTAATGCTACTTAGTGGAGCAGGATTACTTATGAATCGCAAAAAACCTGATCCGTATAAAGAAGATTACAGCGATTATGGAGATGGTGCTCGAGTATAGCTAATAATCAATCGAATATAATAAAAGGCGGCATGATTTTGATCACACCGCCTTTTATTTATATTTTACTTTAGTAAGCTTTCAAGTCACTCAGCTTCATTTTCAGCTTCGTTTTGACCATGGCAAAGCTTGTACTTACGACCAGAACCACATGGGCATTCGTCATTCTTATTTGTTCCTGGGAATGTACGTCCATCAGACCATGGAGTCTTCCATTCTTCATTCTTTGGTCGCATGGTTAATGGAACATCGCCTTCAGCATGGCTCAAAGGTGCAGGACCAACAATACCAGCAGCTTGATCTTCAGCATCTACCTCAGACGAAGCTTGCGCAACATCTTCATCAAGCTCATCGTCAGAAGAAATATCTTCAGTAGAAGCAATCTGATTGACATCAATGTGGAATAGAAGCTGAATGCTTTCTTCCTTAATTGCCTCAATCATCGAATTGTACATCTGGTAGCCTTCACGCTGATATTCAACGAGCGGATCACGCTGACCCATACCACGCAGACCAATACCATCCTTCAAATAATCCATCTCATAAAGATGTTCACGCCACTTGCGATCGAGAACAGAAAGAACAACGCGACGTTCAATTTGACGAAGTGGATCAGCACCGAGACGATCTTCGACGAGAGAGTAAACCTTTACTACACTGTCGACGATCAAATCACGCAAAGCAGAAACAGCTTTTTCGCCCTTGAGATTGATAATAGTTTCACGTACCTGATCCCAATCAAGAAGTACAGGCATTACAGAGTTAAGAGCATCTTTTAAGCCGTCCAAATCCCAATTCTTTGGCTTATCAGAACCGTTCATTGCGCCACGCACATAGCTTTCTACGGTGTCACTGATGAACTTCAAGATGTCCTCGTGAATATCTTCACCCTTAAGAACCATCTGACGCTCTGCATAAATCACAGTACGCTGCTTATTCATAACATCGTCATACTTCAAAACGTTCTTACGCATTTCAAAGTTACGAGCTTCAACAGTCTTCTGTGCCGTACGCACACCGTTAGAAACGTACTTAGACTCAATTGGTTCGCCTTCTGGCAATCCCTTAGCCATAACACGAGCAACAAGCTGAGTGTTGAACAGGCGCATCAAATCATCTTCCAAGCTCAAGTAGAAGCGAGATTCGCCAGGATCGCCCTGACGACCAGATCGACCTCGAAGCTGGTTATCAATACGACGAGATTCGTGACGCTCAGTGCCAAGAACATACAAGCCACCAAGCTTCTTAACTTCTTCATGCTCGTCTTTAACTTGCTCTTTAACTTCAGCTAAAACGCCTGGCCAACGCTTCTCATATTCTTCAGGAGTATCGTCTGGAGAATAACCATCAGCCTTCAACTTTGCATCAGCCAAGAATTCAACATTGCCACCAAGCATAATATCAGTACCACGACCTGCCATGTTAGTAGCAACAGTTACAGCACCCTTACGACCAGCAACAGCAACAACAGCAGCTTCCTTAGCATTCTGCTTAGCATTCAAAACCTGGTGAGGAATGCGAGCAACGTCAAGGAGTGAAGAAAGAATCTCAGAAGATTCAACAGAAGCTGTACCAAGCAACACAGGCTGTCCTTTAGCATGGCGTTCAGCAACATCGCGCACGATAGCAGTAAGCTTTTCTTTCTTTGTGCGGAAGATCAAATCGTCCTTATCTTTACGAATTACTGGACGATTGGAAGGAATTGGAAGAACACCAAGCTTGTAAGTTCCCATGAACTCTGCAGCTTCAGTCTCAGCAGTACCAGTCATACCAGCAAGCTTGTCGTACATGCGGAAATAGTTTTGCAAAGTAATAGTAGCAAAAGTCTGATTTTCTGCCTTAACTTCCACATTTTCTTTAGCTTCAATTGCTTGATGCAAGCCCTCGCTATAACGACGACCTGGAAGAACACGACCAGTATGCTCATCGACAATCAAAACTTCGCCGTTGGTGACAACATAGTCACGATCTAGAAGGAAAAGCTCCTTAGCTTTCAAAGCGTTATTCAAATAACCAATAAGAGCTGTATTGCTTGGCTCATAAAGGTTATCGATGCCCAAGTAATCCTCAATTTTTGCAATGCCAGGATCAAGAATACCTGCGGTTTTTTTCTTTTCGTCAATCTCGTAATCAACATCGCGAGTAAGCTTCAAAACAAGCTTTGCAAATTCACGATACCAATGAGTTACATCACCTTCAGCAGGACCTGAAATAATAAGTGGCGTACGAGCCTCATCGATAAGAATGGAATCGACCTCATCGACAATTGCATAGTGATGACCGCGTTGCACAAGTTCGCTCTTTTCCCACGCCATATTATCGCGCAAGTAATCGAAGCCAAACTCATTATTTGTACCGTAAGTAATATCAGCATTGTATTGCTTACGACGCTCAGGTGGCTGCTGGTCGGTAATAATGCAGCCAACGCTCATGCCAAGGAATCTATAAATACGACCCATAAGTTCGCTTTGATAGCTAGCAAGGTAATCGTTGACTGTGACAACGTGCACGCCTTTGCCTTCCAAAGCATTCAGATAGCTTGGCAAAGTAGCGACCAACGTTTTACCTTCACCAGTTTTCATTTCTGCAATATTGCCCCAATGCAATGCAGCACCACCCATAAGCTGCACATCGAAATGACGCTGGCCAAGCGTACGCTTTGAAACCTCTCGCACAGTAGCGAAGGCTTCAGGCATCAAATCATCAAGCTTTGCACCATTGTCTAAACGCTGCTTGAATTTAGCAGTTTGACCCTTCAATTCTTCATCGGAAAGCGCGGAAATTTCATCTTCCAACGCATTCACAGCCTTGGCTACGTTCTCAAGGCGCTTCAATTGACGGCCTTCACCCATACGCAAGGCTTTATCGACGATATCTACCACGTTTTGCTCCCTTAGGTCATGTCTATGACGACGGCCTAGCCAACATAGACGTAAACTGTGCCTATATTACGCGACGGCTACGATTTTTGTAAGTTAGCGAGTCTGATTTCTACATAAAAATGCCCGCCCAACATTGTGCTAGACGGGCACGCGCACTTATTCGCGCACTTTAGACATGTTTTTAACCATTACTTTTGCTTAGCAACATTTTCAGGTGTATCAATTTCAAACACGCCATAGCTCCAACCATGTCTGCGATATACTACAGATGGTCTCATAGTTTCTTTGTTTACAAACAGGAAGAAATCATGTCCAATAAGCTCCATCTCATACAAAGCCTCATCTATGCTCATAGGCTCTGCAATATGTAGCTTACGACGAATCACGATAGGAGTGTCGCCAACACTTACTTCCACAGATTCACCAGGACCTAAATCGGAAGCAACAGCAGCATCTGCGCTATTAACCTCATTTTCTTCTGGCTCTTCAACGGTAGTTTCAATCTCAGGTTCTACAGCACCCATATCTACAGGAGTCATTTCCGTATATCCACGGCGATGATCCTTACGACGATCGCGAGTACGACGCAAACGAAGCGTCAACTTATCAAGCGCCATATCTAATGCGCTAAATTGATCAGTGCTAGAAGCTTCTGCGCGAATCACAGTGCTTCCTGCAACAACAGTGATTTCAACTCGCTTTGCTGTGTCAGCCTGCCTTGGATTGCCTTCATGAGTCAACACGATTTGCACGCGCTGCGCATCAGGCGCAATGGCGGTCACACGATTCATCTTACTTTCTACAACGTCACGGAACCTTTGATTAATCTGCGTATGACGACCAGTAATGACGATTTCCATGCGAAACCTCCCCATATAGACTCGAACCTTAAGCTCGATTTGTACAACCCGACTGCCACGATGCCGTCGGTTCTTCTATTATATCTGCTAAATCCATACAAACCTAGCAATTTATTAAATTAAAATAAAAAAATTAACGTTTATTACGGAATTTCTTATAAAATAACGAATTTTTTACGATATTAATATTATCTGCTATAATTAGGAAGGTTGAGGTTTCACGATGGCCGCGGTCACAATGTTCATTCGGAGTGACTGAGGAACTTCCGGGCTCCACAGAGCACAATGGCGGATAACGTCCGCCCAGGGCGACCTGAGAGATAGCGCAACAGAGAATAGACCGCCTGAACGTTTCGTTCGGGTAAGGGTGAAACGGCGGCGTAAGAGACCACCGGGCTTCTGGCAACAGTAAGCCGCATGGCAAGCCTCATTGGGAGCAAGGTCAAGCAGAAGACGCTTTAGAGCTGCTCGCTCAAGTCTTCGGGTAGACTGCTAGAGTTTGGCGGTAACGTCAAATCGAGATGGATGGCCATCCGCATGCACTTGTGTATGCGACAAAACCCGGGGTATGTGAAACCTCATCAACTCAACCAAATAGCATATTTTCAACTTATATCGCTGATTTTTGGAGCGAAAGAAAAATCAGAGAATACTGCTAAACACTTATTAAACGACGAATCTAAATCAATTTTTACGTTTGAATTATCAACTACTCCGCATGTTTGCATACCAGCTTGCTGAGCTGAACATAAAGCTGTAGCAGAATCTTCAAAAACTATGCATTCAGCTGGATCTGCTTTAAGCTGATTAGCAATATCGGTATAAGTTTTAGGACTATGCTTACCTTTTTCAGATAAATCTTCTCCAAAATGAAGAAAATCAAAACAATCAAAAATACCAACTCTTTTTAAAGCTGGAATACACAAGCGTTTAGAAAGAGTTGTGGCAAGAAAAAGCTTTACACCATTAGAATGCAAATAATGCACATATTCATACGCGCCTTTTCTTAGCGGAAGATGATTAGCATAAGCGTCAAAAGCCATATCTGACCACTCCTTCATCAAAGCTTCAGGAGAATCAGTGAACCCGTAATTTTTAATAACATATTCTGCAATTTGTCTAGGATTCATTGTTGCAGTTGTACTAGCAAAGATTGAGGGAACGCTCATACCACGTTTCGCAAAACTTACTCGATCAATATCATCCCAAACGCTTAAAGAATCAAGTAATGTGCCGTCAAAATCAAAAATCGCTGCAACAATAGACGAATTATTTTGTAAATCCATCAATGATCTTCCTACTTGCATTCAATAGTTCACGAGCATGTTCTAGTGAAGTTTTTGATTCACTTCCATCAAGCATCCTAGCAATCTCTTGTTCACGCATCAAATCATTAAGCTCAATAACAGAAGTATTTGCAACTTTAGCAAAAGAGCTATTCTCGCTATTATCGTCATTTTCAACAAGATTTTTTTGTACTGCAAATTGTACATCTGCAAAAGAAGCAACCTGAGCTAAATGAGTAACAACAATAACTTGAGCATGTTTAGAAAGTTGAGCCAAACGTTTACCTAGCTCTACTGCCGCAACACCACCAACACCAGAATCTACTTCGTCGAAAATAAATGTCATATTTTCTTCGTCGCAATCTGTCAACTTCGCAATAACAAGCTCAATTGCAAGCATAAGCCTACTTAATTCACCACCAGAAGCACTTTTGCTCATCGGCAAATCTGAAGAAGCAGGAAATGGTCGGAACAAAAACTCTACATCATCACATCCGTTAGCATCAAGCGGAATAGAACCAGATAAATCTTCGCAACGCTTATTTACACTGATAATTAATTGAGCACCTGGCATGGCCAAAGAGTTTAATTCTTCACTAACTAAAGTGCCAAAATCATGAGCTGCATTTAAACGAGTTTTATATAATTCTTCAGCAAGTTTAAGAGCATCATCATATCGTTGAGCACATTTAGCACGCGCTTTGGCAATAGCTTCAGGAGAATCATCTAAATCTTCAAGTTCAAACTGAGCTTTTTCGGACCAATCAAGTACATCATCTAATGTTGGGCCCCACCTACGAGTTAAATCAGTAAGATCATGAATACGAGAATTTAAATCATCTAAATCTTTTTCACTTACATCGATATCCAACTGTTGAGCAAGCTGCATTACGATATCGTCAAGTTGAGCATGAATATCGTCAAGTTGATTTGCAATAGAATTGAAAGAATCATCTACACGAATATTTCGTAATGCTTGAGAAGCTTTATCTACAAGGAAACAAGCATCTTCAGATGATTCTGAAGCACCACAATCTATTTGACTGGAATCAAGGGATGCGAGCGCAATGCTCACTGCTTTGACAATTTGAGCAGAATTCTCAATTCTTTCTCTTTTTGCGCGCAATTCTTTATCTTCATTAGGGAGAGGATTCACATCTCGTATTCGCGCTAATGATTCTCTAAGGTAATCTGCACGTTGCCGTGAAGAAGACGCTTGATTTTCTAGTCGGTTACATGTTTCTTTAGCATCTTTCCACGCTTGATACGCACATGCGTATTGCTTAAGTAATTCACTATTTTTAGATACAGTATCAAGCAATTCGCGTTGTTTTGAATTTGTTGCTATGCGTAATTGGTCACTTTGTCCATGAATCACTATCAATCGAGAACATACTTGTTCAAGAACTGTTTTTGGTACTGCGAAACCAGAAATTGTTGCTCTTGAACGACCTTCTTGTGGTACTGTTCTAGAAACATACATATCTGATTTATTTTCGTCATTTTCTGAAGGCTCTAATTCAATACCGGATTTGCCAACAGCATCTACTAATTCACTTGTTTTAGGAATACTAAATATGCCTTGGACCCACGCTTCTTTAGCATTTGGAGAAATCCTTGCAACTTCTGCTTTGGATCCAGAAATAAGCTTGATAGCACTTAAAAGCATTGACTTTCCGGCACCTGTTTCGCCCGTAATAGCTGTCATGTGAGACGAAGGAGTAATAAGCGCATGTGAAATTGGCCCAAGATTACGTATTTCTAACTCTTCAAGCACGCTGTACCTCGTTTTATAAATGCTATATTTAATATTATTTTCTACTTAAATAATTCATTTTAAAGAATTATTATTGTGCTCACGCCATCCAACTATTGGCAAATCAAATTTTGTAACTAAACGCTTCGTAAAAGGAGCGCCAGAAAGTCTAGCTAATAATAGCTCATCTTTTGATTGACGAACTTGAATCCTTGATCCCTGAGGGAGCGCACGCTGTCTTCTACCGTCGCAACAAATCCAACCTCCAGAAGACGATTCATTAAGAATGTCAATAGTAAAAGTAGAACCGGCACCAATAATTAGAGGACGCGCAAAAAGAGCATGAGCAGCTAATGGCACTAATTGCAATGCTTCTACATTTGGCCACATAATTGATCCACCTGCTGAAAATGCGTAAGCTGTGGAACCAGTAGGAGTTGAAACTATTACACCATCGCAACCAAAAGATGACATTTCAACATCGTCTACTCGTATTGAAAGTTCTACCATTCGACCTCTGTCTTCGCGATCAAGAGTTATATCGTTCAACGCCCAATCACTTAAAGGCTCGCTTTCGCCAGGAAGCCACACATCTACATGAGCTTCCATTCTCCTGTCAATAGTGTAATCCTTGTTTGCAATTCTACGAATAGCATCATTAATTTGAAAACTTTCGAATTCTGCCAAAAAACCAACATGGCCAAGATTTATGCCGATAATTGGAACAGTAGTACAATGCACTAACTCAGCAGCCTGAAGCATGGTGCCATCTCCCCCAAGTACCACAACTATTTCTGTATTTTCGTCAACTATACGAGTAGTTTTTTTAGCAAAATCAGACACAGAAGCACTGTTGAATACGTCAACAACGAATCCAGCTTTAATAAGTTGAGTCTTGACTTGATTTACCACATTACTGTGAACATCGATCCTAGCGTGAGTAACTACAAGAGCACGACGAGCCGCCGAAGCGGAATTAGTATCGAAATGTTCCTGCATATACAGCCCCTTCGTACTGTTTAAACACAACTACTACTATTGTAATTGTTAGGATACATATTGAAAAATGTTAAACATTCAATGATTAACTTATTTCTTATTTCTCGTAACGCGCATAAAGAAGATACTCCGTATTGCCATGTGTTCCTTCAATAGGAGATTCACAAGAGGAGATAACCTTTAGACCGTTTTGATTTGCACAACTTTTTATTGTTTCTAAAGCTTTAATTTTTAAAGTTTCGTCAGTTACTATTCCACCTTTTCCAAGGTTTCCTTTTCCTACTTCAAATTGCGGCTTAACTAAAAGCACAATATCTGCATGCAATTGAGCTATTCTAGAAATTACTGGAATAACAAGCGTTAGAGAAATAAAAGAAACGTCAGAAACTATAAGATTTGGCTTATATGGCAAGTTTTCTTCGTACACATTTCGAATATTTACACCGCTCATTTCAATTACATGTGAATTGTTAGCTATTTTTGGATGTAATTGACCATGACCAACATCTAAAGCTATTACAGAATGAACGCCTCTTTGCAAAAGAACGTCGCAAAAACCGCCCGTTGATGCACCTATATCTAGAGCTTTAGTTGATTTGGAAGTAGTTAAACCATTTTTAGAAAACGCTTCGAAGGCACCTTCTAACTTAAGCGCTCCGCGAGAAACGTATCTAATACAAGATTGCGTATTTTTTGATTCATTGATTGTTATTGCATGTGAATTGTTTACTAAAAATGAGGATTTTGTAATATTTCGATTGTCAACACTCACTACGCCAGCACGAATTAAACGCTGAGCAGTTGTCCTACTTTCTGCTAAACCACGCTTAACCAAAGCGCAATCTAAACGTTGTGAAATATTGCTATTTGAAAGTTTACTTAAATCCTCATTTACAGTCATAAGGAAAACTCCGGAAGAGTATAATTTTCCATATTTTCACCGCAATCTTGCAAACTCCATGCCAGCGCACAAGCAGCTCTCAAAGCATTGCAATCGTTGGTGTTATTAACTTCAATAATATTATTATTCACAACTCTTGCTATAGCATCTTCACAAGTAAAAGTAGTACCGTTAACGCGTTCAGGAGCATTATGAGATTCGTTTAATCCTCGCAAGTCTTTAGAAACAAAACTTGGACGCAAATGTTTTGGTGCAAGCATAAGCATGCGAGGATCTGTAACTCCAGTAAGAACAAGTAAAGAAGCATAGCCTCCTCTTGTCCCAGCCTCAATATCAGTATCTAAACGATCTCCAACTGCTAATGAATGCTCAATACTAATTACAGGATTCCCATACTCGTCTTTTTCAGTGTATTCTTCACATTCAGAATCATCATGCTTAGCATTAGCAGCAACCAAAAACCTTGCTTCATCATACATTGCAGATTCTGGTTTTCCAGCAGACGAAATAGGCTCCACACCCGTAGCATTAATAACAGCTTGAATCATGGAACCGCATCCAGGAGCAATACCATGCTCTCTTGGAATAGTTAAGTCGCGGTTAGTAACGAAATATTTTGCACCATGCTCAACAGCGAAAGAAACTTCCGCCATTTCTTGCCAAGTCATTTGAGGATACCAGCCTTGAATAACAGCTTTAGGATTATCTTCGCACGAATCTACAAGCTCTAATCCTACGCGTTGCACTTCTTGACGCAAATGTTCAGCGCCGAGAACAAGAACTTTAGATCCTTTCTCAACATTGCGAGCTACCATTCTTGCTGCAACAACAGAAGACGTTATAATCTGCCATGGTTCTACTTTTAAACCAAAACTTTCCAGTTGTTTTGCAACAACAGATTGGAAACGCGAAGAATTATTAGTTGTGTATTCAATTGCCATTCCATTTTTTTGCGCAAACAAAACGGAATCAGACGCATATTCAACAGCATTTCCACCACGATATACAACACCATCTAAATCAAGCAGTGCTAGACGAAATGCATCGCTTAACGGACGATTACATGAAGAAAAATTCTTTTTCGTTTCAACTTGCATACTATACCTCATTTAAGTTTGCTAAACACTGCACTTAATTTAGATTCAAATTTTATTAAGCCTATTTTATAAATATCAACTCTTAAAGCAGCAAGTGCCCGGCTTACTTAAAAGCAGCCGGGCGCAAATATTCAAATGTTACGAACTACTCTTCGTCAGCGTGAACAGCACTCATCTCGATAGTATCTGTATTATCCGCATTCTCAGAGTTACTTGTCTCTTCTGAGTCTTCTAAATCTTCAGTTACTTCAGATTCTTCATCAGATTCTTCATCAGGAGCAAATTGAGCATCATCTTCACTCATGCCAATTTCATCCATCATGTCATCATTCAAATGCTCTAAATCATAGTCGATAACAATATCATCAGGATTTATATCTTCGTCATCAACATCAGCATACTGTTGCTCAAGCTTATCAAGCAAAGACTCTAATTCAATTGCTTCGTCACTACGACCGGCTTCTTCCAAGAAGTATTGTTCTGCTTGAACTGCACGCATACGATACTCTCCAGGAAGACCCTTTGAACGACCCATTGCATGAACCAATTCAATAGCCTTATCAGCATGACCAGTATCAGCCAAAACGCCTGCATAAACGAGGAACATTTCGGCTTTTACTTCTCCTCTTAAGGTTTTTGCTTCATCTGACATGCAAATTTCTAAAGCCTTATCTAGATTTCCCATACCGCGCTCGCAATCGGCAATAAATGGCAAATAATCAAGGTAACCATTCATTCGCATTGCAGTGCGGAATTCCTTAGAAGCAAGCTTGTAATCGCCCTGACGATAGGCCACAAAAGCTAAAGTTTCGCGAGCAAAATCAATACGAGATGCTTGCTTAGCAGCCCACTTTGCATGTTCTAATGCAAGTTCAGGATTTTCTTCTTGCAAAGTATAGGCCGCAAGAATATGAAGACCAATATTTTCAGCATGCTCCTTTGAAAGACCGCGCAAACGCTCGCGATCTTCTTTAGAAAGCATTGCCCATTCCAAACCTTTTGGCATCTTAGGCTCACCAGGGCGGCGTGCTGTATAAGGATTTTGAGATGGATAAGAAACAGTTCCGTCAGAATTGCGGCGTGGACCATCTTCAAAGCGGAAGTTACTACGCGAATTTGCGCGACGGTCATCTCTGCGGTCATCTCTGCGATTGTCACGACGATCAAAACGACGCTCATTATCTCTGCGCTCATCGCGACGATCATCTCTGCGGTCATCACGGAAGCCACCCTTAGAGCCTTTATGAAAATCTTTATGGAAATCGCCATTGCGATGGTTCTCACGACGATTATCCCTGCGATCGTCACGATGGTTAAAACGATGTTCACCATCAAACTTCTTGTAGCGTGGGTTGCCACCTTCTTCACCAGAATGTTCAAAATCTCTAGAGCGACGATCATCGCGACGATCATCTATACGATCAAAATGACGGTTACGATCAAAGCGACGATCATTATCGCGATTCTCTGAGCGGAATCCGTCCTTCTTAAAACCATTCTTCTTAAAACCACCGCGACGGTCATCTTTACGATCGTCATGACGGTTAAAACGACGATCACCATCACGCTTTACGCCAGAGCGGAAGCTCTCTTCACGGTCATCATCATTACGGCGGAAACCACCCTTCTTAAAACCGCCTTTATGGAAACCATCTTTATGGAAACCGCCGCGACGCTCGCTACTTTTACTACCATTGCGATGACCAAATCCACCACGTTCACCAAAAGATTTCTTACCACTCCGCGAGTGTTCGCGTTCTTCGCCCATTCTGGCATACCTCTCATCTATGTGCAATTTTATTACAAAATCACATTTTAATTATATTCATAAAACAACTAAACATCTGCTGTAAGCAAGCTATAGCATACATCAAGCAGCAAGCTTACAACAGATGTATTTTTTAATAAATACAAACATTTATTAAGCGCGCTCTACGGCACCGATAGCTTTCTTGCCTCGGCGAAGCAAAGCGAAACGACCGTGCAAGAAAGAGTCCTCACTTAACACATCGTCGACACCACTTACACGTTCATTATTTAGATACAAACCGCCTGCTTCAATAGCGCGACGAGCTTCGGAAACAGTGCGGAACAGACCTGCGGCAACTGCAGCCTCAACAACACGATCTGCAACTTTAGCCTTAGCGAAATCTAAACTACCGTCTTCAGCCTTAACCTTAACGCCATCTAAAGCAGCTTCAAGAGTCTGCTCATCAATATTGCAAAGATTGCCACGTCCAAACAAAGCGGAAGAAGCTTCAATAGCCTGGCTCGTTAAATCTTCACCGTGAACGAAACTTGTAACTTCCCACGCAAGCACGCGCTGAGCTTCACGACTTCCAGGATCATCCTGAATTTGCTGAGCTAAACGCTCAATTTCATCTTTTGGCAAGAAAGTGAACACCTTAAGCAACTTAACAACTTCATCATCAGGCTGATTGAACCAGAACTGATAGAAGCGATAAGGGCTAAGCATAGAAGGATCAAGCCACATGGCGTTACCTTCTGACTTACCAAACTTACGACCTTGATTATCTGTAATAATTGGGCTAGTAAACACGTTTACGGATGCGCCACGAACCTTACGAATCAAATCCATGCCGGAAGTGAGATTACCCCACTGATCCGAACCGCCAAGTTGCAAGGTTACGTTGTAATTATCAAACAAGTACAAGAAGTCGTTGCCTTGCAAAACTTGATAGCTAAACTCAGCAAAAGAAATACCTTCATCGGAATTTAAGCGACGAGCAACAATATCCTTAGAAAGCATTGTGCCAACACGGAAATTCTTACCAACATCACGCAGGAAGTCGATAGCAGACATCTTAGAAACCCAGTCGTAATTGCTAACAAAACGAACAGGATTTTCACCATCAAGAGGCAAAATTCTGCCAATCTGCTTACGCAAACGTTCAGCCCAGCCAGCCACAATATCTTTAGAATTAAGAGTGCGTTCTCCGCTTTGACGAGGGTCACCAATCAAACCAGTGGCACCACCAACTAAAGCAATAGGATGATGACCTGCAGCCTGCAAGTGGCGCATATTAATAAGCTGCACAAGATTACCAATATGCAATGAAGCAGCAGTAGGATCGTAACCGCAATAATACGTTAATGGTTCTCCGTCAAGCGCTTGAGCAAGTTGCTGCTCATCAGTAGATTGTGAAATTAATCCACGCCACTTAAGCTCTTCAAACAAAGAAGCAAAACCTGCTTCCTTGTAGTTCCTGACCTGAGCCATTCGTATCTCCTTAATACAGAATACCGATAAATATCGGGCGCTTTGCGCGTCCACAAGCCTTTCAATTTTTGCAGCACATGACGACACGCATAATAAAAAGTGCCAAATATCATAACGTACGATACTTGGCACTATAACGTTACAGCTAATAATCTAATTTTAAAATTATTTTATAGACGAAATATAAGCAGAACCATCGCTTTTCGAATTTGCAAATTTATAATAATTATCGATTGCGTTTTCAGCCTCTACAATTTGCTCTTTAACTCGCACGAAGGCTGTACCGCCACGACCGCATCTGGCAGACACAGATCCAGCACTAGTCAATATTGTTCTAATATTCGCAATTTCTTCGCTATCAACAAAACCGCTTAGAATATTTGAAAAATCATCATCGCTTAAATCAGCAAGATCTCCCCCAATTTCCTCAGCTCGCTTTACACACAAACCAGACAAAGTATGAGCATTACGGAATGGAACACCCTTTTTTACAAGCCATTCTGCAATATCTGTAGCAAGAGCGAAACCAGTAGAAGACTGTTCATAAAGTCTATTTAGATCAAATTTCATAGTTTCTACCATTCCAGCAAAAGCTGGAAGCAGCACTTCTAAAGTGTCAATTTGATCAAAAACAGCTTCTTTATCTTCCTGCAAATCGCGAGCATAAGCAGTAGGAAGACCTTTAAGAGTTGCCATTAAACCAGTTAAATCGCCTATTAATCTACCAGCTTTACCGCGAGCAAGTTCCGCAATATCTGGATTCTTTTTTTGAGGCATAATCGATGAGCCAGTTGAATAAGCATCATCTAAACGAACAAATGCAAATTCTTGAGTATTCCAAATAATAATTTCTTCACTTAATCGTGATATATCAACGCCAACCATTGCTGCAATGAATGAAAATTCTGCAACTAAGTCTCTACTTGCAGTTGCGTCTATAGAATTAGCGCAAACTTTTGAAAAACCAAGCTCTTTAGCTACTTCTTCTGGATTAAGACCAAGAGTATTGCCTGCCAAAGCGCCTGCTCCATAAGGGCTTTCATCTGCACGCAAATCCCAATCTATGAAGCGATTTACATCTCGTAAAAGCGGCCAAACATGTGCCATTAACTGATGCGCAAGCAAAATTGGTTGAGCATGTTGCATATGAGTGCGACCCGGCATCACCGCGTCTTTTGCATTTTTTGATTGATTCAGCAACGCTTGGCAAACTGACAACAATAATGATGCAATAATGCGCGCATGCCTACGCAAAAACATACGTATTAAAGCTGCAATTTGATCATTTCTAGAGCGACCTGCACGAAGCTTTCCGCCAAGCTCATTTCCAGCAATTTCAAGTAAACCGCGCTCTAACGCTGTAGCTTCATCTTCATCTTCCTCAATGGGTGCGAAAGTTCCGTCATCTACATGCTTTTGCAATTCATCTAATGCACAAGATAAATCAGCATACTCTTTTTCGTTAAGAAGACCTGCACGATGCAACGCATGCGCATGAGCTCTAGAACCAGCAATATCATCATCCGCTAATCGCCAATCAAATTGTGTGGACTTGCTTAGTTTCGCTAGCTCTGCTGAAGGACCTGAACTAAATCGTCCACCCCACAATGCAATAGGGTGATTAGTATTATTAGTTTCATTATTTTCTAGTTCTGCGGCTGCTGCTTTTGTTGCATCGTGCATAGTTTATTACCTTTATATCTTTTTTATATATATCGTATTAGTTGTTGTTTGCAACGCGCATATCTCTTGCTGCTGCAACCTTGCTAGACAATCCGTAGATTTCAATGAATCCATTGGAAGCACGCTGATCAAATGTATCTGAAGAATCATATGTTGCTAAATTAAAGTCATACAATGATTCCTCAGAACGGCGTCCTGTAACTACAGCTTTGCCAGCATACATAGTCATTCGAATTTCTCCAGAAACATGCTCTTGAGTCTCATTAATAAATGCGTTAAGAGAACGCACAACTGGAGAGAACCACTGACCATCATAGACAAATTCAGCCCACTTTTTATCAAGAGCACGCTTTAGCCTGTGCTGCTCACGCTCCAGGCAGCAATTTTCAAGCTCTTGGTGTGCAACAATTAAAGCTTGAGCACCTGGAACTTCGTACAATTCACGAGATTTAATTCCTACAAGACGATCTTCAATAATATCGATTCGTCCAATTCCTTGCGCTCCAGCTCTTGCATTCATTTCTTCAATTGCTTGCAAAGGTGTTACGCTATGACCGTCAATTGCGACTGGAATACCTTTTTCAAAAGTAATTGTAACTTCATCCGGTTCTTGAGATTCAAGAGGATTTTGCGTATAAGAGTAGCACTCTTCAGTCGGAGCATTCCATGGATCTTCTAGGAAACCAGTTTCGATTGCACGACCCCACACGTTTTGGTCGATCGAATATGGGCTTTTCTTGCTCTGTTCAATTGGAAGCTTATGCTCGTTAGCGAACTCTATTTCAACATCACGAGTAAGTGACAAGTCTCGAATTGGGCTAATAGCTTTTAATTCTGGATCCAAAGATTGGATTGCAACTTCAAAACGAACCTGATCGTTTCCTTTACCTGTGCAACCGTGCGCAATTGTGTCTGCATCAAATTGATGAGCTGCATTCACTAAGTGTCGAGTAATCAAAGGCCTAGAAAGAGCAGAAACCAATGGATACACGTCTTCATACATTGCGTTAGCTTTTAATGCAAGCATGCAATAGTTATCTGCGAATTCTTCGCGAGCATCGACAACATATGCTTCAACTGCACCACAAGCCAAAGCACGATTTTTAATTACTTCAAGCGCTTCACCGCCCTGACCAACGTTTAGTGACACAGCTACAACGTCTTGACCTGTTTGCTCTTTAAGGTATGGAATTGCTACAGAAGTATCGAGGCCACCTGAATACGCCAAGACAATACGTTTTTTATTAGTCATAGTGACCTCCCAGGTCATGTATTGAATAAATAAACAATAAAGAGCATATTATACATATAAAATAAAATCAACAGATGCGCTAAAAAATTATTATATTTTTATCATCTTTGAAGAGTTATTATAAAATATAAAAAATATATCAATTATAGTTATACATATAAAAACGCGCGCAGCTCAGCAATGCACTGCACGCGTATAAATTCTTTTCGTTACTGCAAATTTATTTTTCTAATATAATATTTATTTAAATAGCCACAATATTTCTTAATAAATTGTTTAACGAGAAGCTACTGAAAGCATCCAATTTGCTCGATTTTCAGCTTCTTCATTTGAAACGCAAACCATAATAACTGTATCATCTCCAGCAACTGATCCTAAAATACCTTTCAAAGGCTGACGATCTATAACACTTGCAACGTATTGTGCAGCGCCGGATGGAGTGTGAATAACAACAATATTATTTGCATGCCCAACTTCAGTGACAAGACCTGCTAAAGTGCGAGCAACTTGCTGATCAATTCGCACAGTATCCATAGCATGACGATTGCCAGTACCATCGCCAAGCACATACGCAATCCTGCCATCCGTCAATCGAATTTTAACGGCATTTAACTCATCTAAATCTCGGCTCAAAGTAGCTTGAGTAACATTAAAACCATGACGCGCCAACACTTTAGCGAGTTGAGATTGAGAAGTAATCACTTCTGCCAGTAACGCTTGTTCAATAGCGTTTAAACGCGCTGCTTTTGTTGCAGGACGTTGCTGTTTTATTGACACTTCGTTATTTGATTCTGCATCCGTTTCTGGATTCATCATAGTTTTATCAAAACCTTTCATAAACATATTTTCAATTAAATATATACGAATATGTGTATACATATCTACATGCATAAAAAATTATTTATGTGTTCTTCGTCACACATATCTATTATGCATGAAAACGCTAGATTCTCATTAAAAAATGAATGTTACTTTACATAAAAAGAAAAAAGAGTCAATAATGCAATAAATGCGATTATGCATACTATTATTAGAACGTATGCACAATCGCATTAATTAAAATATATTATATTTTACACTCGCAAAGTTGCGTGCAAGACTTCAGCAGCATCCGTAATCTTCTTACGAACTTCTTCCATCTCTTCGCCAGAAAGTGTTCTATCATTTGCTCGGAACGTTACAGAATAAGCAAGAGAACGCAAACCTTCTCCAAGCTGCTCACCCTCATACACATCGAACAACTCAACAGATTCAAGCAAATCTCCAGCAGACTTTTCAATAGCAGACTGCAATTCATTCGCCTTCAACTCAATTGGTGCAGTGAAAGCAAAATCTTGCTTTACAGGAGGGAAAGTCGAAATTGGTTTAGCTTGAACAGGCTTCATAAGCATATTCTTAAACAATTCAGTTAAATCAAGCTCGAATGCTGCAGAATGCTTAGGCAAATCTAGCGCTTCACAAACATGCGGATGCAATTCGCCAACAATACCGAGATTGACGCTTGAACCATCTTCAGCAAGAACACAAACTTGAGCACTACGACCAGGATGCCAAGAAGATGGAGCATCTTGAGCTTTAAACTGTTCGAGAATGAACTTAACACCAATTCTCTTACCAACTCGCTGGAGTGCTTCAACAGCATCGCTCCAATCGACATCTCTATGAGTACCAAGCCAACCAGTTTCTTCAGCATGACCAGTTAGCAAAGCAGCAACATGCAAAGGTTGTTCCGGTAATCCAGCATCCAGCGCAGCAAGTTCAGCATTAGAAGGTCTAACAGAACCAGGTAATGCAGGAATTGCAGGAGCATTTGGATCGCTAAAGTACACATGACCAAGCTCATACATGGAAATATCTGTTAAACCACGATGAAGATTGCGTCGAACAGTGCCAGCCAAAGTCATCAAAACAGAACGACGAAGCCAAGGTCTGTCTCCAGCCAAAGGATTAGCAATACGAACACTTACTTCAGCAACTTCGTCCACATTTTGGCGGAAAGCCTTAATATCTTCTTCACCAACAAATGGATAACTTAAAGATTCAACAAAACCAGTTTCTGCTAACTCATAAGCAATAGCTCGCCTAGTTTGCTGTTGCGTGGTTAAACCGGTTCGACCAGTAACAGGAACTGCAGGAACCTTAACAGGAATCTCATCATATCCAATAAGTCGAGCGATTTCTTCTACTAGATCGCAAGGCTCATTCAAATCAGGACGCCAAGTTGGAGGAAGAACGGAGAAGGATCCATTGCCACCACCAGCAACAGAGCAACCAATATCGGTAAGAATATCGCTAATGCGATTCAAATCAACTTCCAAACCAGCAACTCGCTGCACTTCATTAGCTTTAAACACAATCACATTTCGCGACTGAGTATTATTAACATCACACGGCGATGTAGATGGCTTAGCTCCACCAAACTGTTCCAAAAGATTCGCAGCCATTTGCGCAGCTGCTGGCTGCAATTGAGTATCAACGCCACGTTCAAAACGACGAGAAGCCTCAGAAGGAATCTTATGTCGTCTAGCAGTGCGAGCAATTGAAACGGGATCAAAGTGAGCTGCCTCAATCAAAATATTTTTCGTTTCACTCGTAACTTCGCCGTACATGCCTCCCATAACACCTGCTAAGCCAAGCACGCGTGAACCGTGGTTTCCATGAGGAGAATCGCAAATAACTAAATCCTCAACATGCAATTCATGATCTTTGCCATCCAAAGTCGTAAGATGTTCGCCATCATGTGCACGACGAACTACAATTGGACCTTCAATTTTGTCTAAATCATAAGCATGAAGAGGTTGACCCAAATCGAGCATGACATAATTAGTGATATCAACGGCAAGAGAGATACTGCGCATACCTGCACGCGTTAAACGACGCTGCATCCAACGTGGGCTTGCACAAGTGGAGTCAAAACCATGTACAGCACGCGCATAATATCGATCACAACCAGGTACACCATGAATTGGATTAGTATCTTCAATGCTCACGTCAATATCTGAAGTCTTGTGACCTTCATCATTAATTTGCGATACCTGCTCATTCAACTTTGAAACAGGATCCGTATAAACAGCACCAGTTGAATGATGATATTCGCGAGCAACACCACGATAAGAGAAAGCATAACCACGATCAGGCGTTATGTTAATCTCCAAAATCGGCTTATTAAGATGCAACAACTCCATTACATCATCGCCAGGCTTCAACTCATCATATTCAGCCTTAGAAAAGCCATATTCACGCAACAAAATAATGCCATTGTGGCTATCTCCCAAACCAAGCTCACGCTCTGAAGCACACATACCGTCAGAAATATGACCGTAAGTCTTGCGCGGCTCAATCTTAAAATCTCCAGGCAGAACAGCACCAGGAAGAGTTACAACAACCTTTTCACCAGCAGCCATATTAGGAGCACCGCAAATAATGCCACGAGGAACTTTTTTACCGTTTTCGTCAACATCGTTGTATTTATCTCCGACATCAACATGGCACCAATTAATAGTTTTGCCATTTTTCTGCGGTTCAGGAGTTGCGTCAACTACGTAACCGACAACAATTGGACCGGTAACTTGAGAAGTGTGAATCTCTTCTTCCTCTAAACCAACACGAACTAAATCTTTAGCAAGCTGTTCGTATGTTAAACCTTCTGGCACTTCAACATGATCTTTAAGCCAGTCAATATCTACCATTGGCATGAGTTTTACTCCCCCATCACAAACTGTTCACTGAAGCGCTTATCGCCTTCAACCAAATCATGCATATCGTTAATGTCATGTCGAAGTAGCAAAGTTCGCTCCAAACCTACTCCGAAAGCAAAACCAGTATAAACTTCTGGATCTAAACCAGCAGATTTAAGGACATTAGGATTCACCATTCCACATCCGCCCCATTCAATCCAGCCTGGGCCGCCCTTTTTATCTGGGAACCAAAGATCCAGCTCAGCACTAGGCTCAGTAAATGGGAAGTAGCTTGGTCGCAAACGGCTCTTTGCATCTGGACCAAACATAGCAACAGCCAAACGATCGAGAACACCCTTTAAATCAGCCATTGTTAAATGCTTATCCACAGCCAAAGCTTCACATTGATGAAAAACTGGAGTATGCGTTGCATCCAGTTCATCAGTGCGGAACACTCTACCAGGAGAAGCAATATACAGAGGAACTCCACGCTCAATTAACGCACGTACTTGGTCAGAGGAAGTTTGCGTGCGCAAAACCATATTTGAACCAACAAAGCCTGCGGCATCCTTAGCTTGATTTCCTTGAACGTAGAAAGTATCTTGCATTTGACGCGCAGGATGATCCGGTCCAAAGTTCAATGCATCGAAATCAAACCATTCAGTTTCAACTTCTGGACCCGCAGAAATCTGCCAACCCATAGACACAAAGAAGTCTTCAAAATCTTCAATAATACGAGCAATAGGATGACGAGCACCTAAAGGCTTACGATTAATTGGAAGAGTCATATCTACAGTCTCTGCAGAAAGCATGTTAGCTTCTTCAACGGCTTTAATTCGCTCTGTAGCTTCTGCAAAAGCTCGACCAAAATCAGCTCGCAAAGTTGACATCACCTTGCCAACTTCCTTCTTTTGATCTGCAGGCAAAGAACCAATTGCTTTGCTTGCAACAGTCATCACTGACTGCGCGCCAGCATACTTAGTTTTAACAGCCTTCAGCTCTTCCATAGTTTGAGCAGCTGTAACGCTAGCAATACCTTCTTTTACTGCTTTAGTTACAGCTTTAATATCGAATGGCTTATTATCGGTCACAGCACCCTTCCTATCTGTGTTATACGTATATTCATTGTTTATATACGATATTGCAAAATATTGCCCAAAGTTATATTTTTCGCTCATGACTCGACATAGCCAAGCCCATAAGCATTACTGCTGCACTTGTTGCAAGGTTCATTGATTCTGCTTTTCCATATATTGGAATTATTGAAATATCGTCAACCTGTTGCAATACTTCTTTAGGTAAGCCTCTAGCTTCATTGCCAAATAAAATAGCCAAAGAACTGCTAATAACCTCGGAATTGACTAAAATTTTTGGAAATGGCACAGGTTTAATCTTGTCAGTTCCGTAAATATCAGCTGCAATAATTCGAATATTTGATTTTGCAGCGCATTCGAACCAGTCTTGAACGCTTAATTGCACTACAGGAAGATGAAATAGTGAACCTGCAGTCGAACGCACAAGCTTAGAATTCCAACGACTTACGCAATCATCAACAAAAACAACAGCATCGCATCCAGCAACATCTGCAACGCGAATAATAGCACCAGCATTGCCAGGATCTCTTACCTGCCAGCAAGCTGCAATACGAAGAGGCTTAAAATCGTTTTTTGATTTTACTTGTGCTGATTGTTGCAAATTTTTAAACTCACTAAAATAGATATCATCTAAAGATTTCGAATTAGCAACCGCAACAATTCCCTGTGAATCAGCACTAATTTTTTGCATAATACTCGGTTCAACAGGATGAACATAACAAGATCGAGATAAAGCTTCTTTAACTATTTCCCGCAAAGAAGAAAATTGTGAACTTTCCTTTTCATTACCTTCACAAGCATCTTTAGTAACATAAATATCACATAACGAATCTGTGGCATAACGTATAGCTTCACGCACACTTTGCGGACCTTCAACTAAAAAACGCTGCAAATCATGCGACTTTGCGCGACCTAAAGAAACAAGTCTGCGCACGCGCTCACTGTGAGTATTATCAATTAGTTCTTTTAACGGCATAAATATAACTTTACTTCAAAAACGATTACGACACAGGAAATACACATTCACACATTTATGCAAACCTGCCACATTCATTGCAACAAAACTTATAAGCAAAACCTTATAAACTCTATTCATGATGCTCTGAAGCACTGGAAGTTGTATAACCTTTAGGCTCAAGTTGAAAAGTAGTGTGAGACACAGAAACAGGAAAATGCTCGCGTAAACAGTCCTGAAGCTGAGAAAGCACATGAGAGCATTGAGACATTGTCATATTAGGATCCACAACGACATGTGCCATAAAAATCGGCATACCAGTAGAGACAGTACTAGCATGTAAATCGTGAACTGCAATCACATGAGGAACATGCTCTAGATGTTCACGAACTTTGTTTAAATCAAGACCTTCAGGAGTCTGCTCAAGAAGAACCTTAACAGCATTCTTAAGAAGCTTTAACGCACGAGGAATCATAAGAAGCGCAATAATACCACCAGCTACAGCATCAAAACCTGCCCAACCTGTGCTCATCATTACAATAGCTGAGACTACAACTGCAACAGATCCAAGAGCATCGTTCATAACCTCAAGAAAGGCAGCACGCATATTCATGTTGTCTTGCGATTGAGACATAAGAATTACAAGAGAACCTAAATTCGCAGCTAAACCAAGAATACCAAAGAATAGGAGCTGATTTACATCGTGAATGCCTTGATGACCACTACCAAAAAGACGCATTCCAGCTTCAACAAGAGCATACACTCCTACAAGCAGTAAAATAAGAGCTCCCGCAGCAGCTGTAATAACCTCAAGACGCGCCCAGCCCCACGTACGCTTACTATTTGGACGACGACGCATAAGAATTGCAGTAACTGTTGAAGCTGCAAGAACTGAAATGTCTGTAAGCATATGACCTGCGTCTATAAGAAGCGACAAAGAATTAGTTAGGAAAGAACCAATCACCTCAGCAAAAAACACAGTTGCAGTAAGAGAAAGCGTAAGAAGCAAACGATGCTGATGCGCATGACTTGCGTGAATTGCGGCTGCTTGGGAAGCTGCATTGGCGTTATTGTAATGAGTATCGAAAGAGTTGACATTTGCATTCACACTGCTTGAGCGTGAACCAGTGCCGTTAGTTTGAATTACATCGTTATGATTATGCACTTTCCAGCCTCCTAAAATATTAAAATATTTGGGCGATATCGTTTCTCAATATCATTCGCATTTTGCCGTATACGCAATGAACCCCAGCCTAAGCCGGGGTTCACTATTATCAATTACTTTGTCTATGACTATGTAATCACAAGCTGTCAACATGCATAAACATTGTACAAAACATGTTACAAAGTAATGCTATTTCTCTGCTTTTAGCACTCTTTCACACAGGTAGTACAATACAGAGGATCCAAGCAAAGCAAGTGCAGAGAGAATGAATAAGTAGAAACCAATGCCATAACTTACAGATCCAAGCATCGAGAATCCGCCAAACTGCGATTTGAGGGAAGATATCTTGCCATTAATATGGAAAAACTCAAAAATCATAAATACGGCAGCAACACCGCCAACAATCATCATTATTTTTGACTTATTCATAAAAGCAAAAACTAAAGCAACAATAGCAATAATTATATAGAAAATTCCATCGCCAGGAGTGTTATTATTGTTTACAAAATTAAACGACTTGGAGAGACCAAAGCAATTTACAGTGATAAGTGGCAAGAATGGAGCAATAATTGCAACAACAGAAGCTGCCATATAAGCAATCAAAGAGTACTTATGTAAAAGCTCAGGATCTGAATCTTCAATTACTGAATCTATTGTCTCATTAAAATTCTTAAAGCCATCTTTAACAGAATTTAAAGTATCGTTTGCTGGCTGCTGAGTATTTTGAACAGTCTGCTGCACATTTGGGTTTCCTAAGCGATTTCCGCAATTAGCACATACTTGACTATTTGCGTCGTTCTCTTTACCGCAAAAATTACAAAGCATAATTCACCTTCTACTTCAGTTGTTAAGCAATACAACTATTGCATTGCAAATTCGCAACAATTATAACAATCGAACTGACTATAAGACAAATACGGGATTGTCAATCGCAAATATGCTAAGTAAAGTGCAAATGTGGGTTATAGACCAAAAAGTATGTTTAAAACCTAAGTCTCGTTAAAATATCGAAAGAAATGCTGCAGTTAAGTTAAAGAGGAAGCTGCACCACACCAAAAACCAGCCCTTGAAGGTCAATGATTACGGGGATCCAACTTCCGTAAAGAATATATCAGATATAAAACAAACGTAAAAAAATATTAGTTATTAGACAAACCTTTATAGTCATCGCTGTTTGCTTAACTAGACTTAGAATGAGTCCTGTTCAAAAAAAATTTTTTCCTGCTCCTTTTGATAAAGCAGAGATTGAAGAATCCTTGCTCGCATTTGACGCTGCAGACGCTCTTGAGACATTTTCATTGACTCCTGTCGAATCTGCTCCACATTATTTGCTGGATAAATGCTTGGAAACATTTGAAGACAGCTCGTTATCATTAAGCCCATTGATAACTACTTCTCCTCACAAATTAAACTATATTTAAATTAGCTATTACATTTATATTTCTTTTAATATACTACCGTACTTTTATTGTAAACTCACGAAACATTAATAAATAAAATGAATTTCTATATTCTGCACAAGCACAAAAATTGCATGTAAACAAAAACGGTTCATAAAACATTATTGCTAATTGATATAGCGTCAGAATAATAGTCGTTATCGTGATAACCATTGCACGAATTGAATAGAAAGAAAAGACACAGCGCAACAAGTAAAAAAGTTAACATGAAATGAATATATGATGGTGAATTTGCTTCATCAAATTTCTTATTATCATTAGGAGGCATCCTATGAACCTTATCTGGTACATATCCCGTTAAACATTTTTCTGAATCAATTTTTTCACTTATCAATACATTGCGCCTACGTTTTTTATCAACTTTATTTTGAACGTGTAATGTAGCTTTGCAATCCTTAAGTAGGGATTATCTGAAGTATTTAGAATACCAGCAAGATAGGGTACTGGAGTTGATTGAAATGAGTTCCATAAGAGCGGCGAATACTGCAAGTAGTTATTAAAAAGCTAAGCGGGCTACTTCTATTTTAAGAATACTCATCAGCTTAGCTTTACACACTTTTTGCCAATTACCCCACTTTTTGGCCTATAACCCCTAATTTGAAAACTAATAAATAAAAACGGGGAAGCTGGAAGCTTCCCCTGCAGTGATAATCATCAAATCTGCTGAGCAATCAAACTGGATAACAAGTCCAGTCTTATTGAGAATTAGCATTTACAATATATCATCTTTAGTAAATAGAAAACAAGTGATTTTTTAAGTTTGGTTAGAAGATTTAAAAAGTTAACATATCGATATAATCAATGAATAGTACAGTTGAACATATTATTACTTTCCATATTAGCCGAGTATTTAACAATAAATCGTCAAACGCGTTATTGGCGCAGATTACGTACTGCGCGAGTAACATATGAACGTTGTTTTCTCAGTTTGTTAGCTGAGTTTTTAATGCTGTTTAGATTATGGATTATAGGCACATAATATTCATCAGCTTAGCTTCACGCACTTTTTGGCATATAAGCCGATATGCTCGCAGTCTCGTGCTTATCTGTGGAATTGAACCAGTTAAAATTTCTGATAAAACATCAAATAACCGAGCGCAAGCCAATCCTCGACTAACACTCTGCCGTAAACGACAGCTGCGAGGGACTCGCGCCCGGCTTTAATAATAACTTATTTTATGCAGCAATCACAATGATAAAATGTGAAGTACTCCTCAGACTAATATTCCAGTCTTGAAAGCTGGTTGCCGAGGGCCTCACATTTGTAACATTGCATTTTATGCATTGCACATAAAATAAGAAGACCAGTCATTCCCCCAAACCAACTCTATTAGAAAGAGATTAAGGGTAAGAGGAGCCCTAGATTCCATAAAAAGTATATCAGATAATCTAAATATCAATAATTAAAATACATACATATAAGAAGGAAAACATAGACGATGCATCTTACTGCATACAATAAGATAGATAATACTAGAGTAGTCAAAGACTAATGGACATGATGAAAATTTGTTATGACATGGTTGAGAAACTCCGTCCATATGCAGAACCTAACATGGATAAGCTCTCTAAAGAAGCAGCCAATAGTGCCATTCGAGCAGGCGAACCGTCTATTGCAATTGATTATTATTTAGTAGAAGCATGGATTGCACAAGAGCGCACCTAAAGAGTTGCTAATCGAAGCTTATAATTTGCTAGACCCTTATGAATGTGGTGATGACTACGACGATATAGCAGACGATTTAGGTGTACCTCGTAAAGTTCATTCATCAGATGAATAAGTTTGAGTCTCACCGGGGGTACGTTTTTAGAATTAGCTCTTACCCCTCTTGATATACTTGCCGGTGACGGTACGGGAAGCCTCATCGTGTTGAGAATTAGCTCTTACCCCTCTTGATATACTTGACAATCAGCATCGCGATCAGTATCCTAAGTTAAGAATTAGCTCTTACCCCTCTTGATATACTTGGCAAGCATCAACCTAGTGCGCGCAATAAGTTGAGAATTAGCTCTTACCCCTCTTGATATACTTGTGGAATAAATACGCTCAATCAGACCGCGGTTGAGAATTAGCTCTTACCCCTCTTGATATACTTGCTCATTGTTCATTGGTTTTGCGAGTATTCGTTGAGAATTAGCTCTTACCCCTCTTGATATACTTGGTCATGCGAATAGTAATATTTTCGTTTTGTTGAGAATTAGCTCTTACCCCTCTTGATATACTTGTTATAAGCTCAAGAGGGGCAAGATTTCAATCTTTTTAGGCATTTTTTCATTCAAAAAAGTGTGGCAATTTCAGGAGTTTCAGACGAAATATCCTGATGCAAATTAGTATATCTCAGCGCAGAAGACCATTGATGGTCACTAATATGCAGTATTCTAACTTGACCAAATGGTGGTAAATTCTCTTTTATTGCTTTTACGGTTGAGCGATTACCAGATTGAGTTGGAGTGTAACGAACATACACAGAAAACTGCACCATTGCATATCCCATGTCTAACAACAAATTTCTAAAATCAGTAGCGGCTTTCCTTTGAATTTTTGTAGCTACAGGTAAATCAAACATTACTAGACACCACATTCCGCCACTATCCTCATCAATTTTCATAATCCTCCCTTGTATTCTGGAACCAAGAAATCTTTTGACTGTTTTTCCACATACATTCCATAAGCCTGTGCAATATCATTAAGAGCACTAGGTATAGTTGGCCCAACTCCGTTAAATTGCTTATTCACACTTTCAATAAGATACTTCTTAACTGACTTACTATCTGGCGTATCATCAACAGCTAATTGAGCTACAGCAAAATCTACAGCAGGCCTAAATGGCTCTATAATATCGTCAGCTAAACAGAAATAGTTAGACCTATTATGATGATTCATACCTAATACAGGATTAAGCCCTGCAGAAATTACAGCCTTTATAGAGAAACCCCTCAGTATCGTATAAGCATAATTAAGAGCAGCATTACGTCCAACATTACAACCTGGCACTCTGTGAAAATCTTCTTCAGAGGAAAATATACGTTTCCAATATTCTCTTGCAGCTTGACCTTCTCTATTGGTACTATCGCCAGAATGTACCTCATTTGCAATGCCACGTAGTATTCCGCCACCTTCAATGTTCAACGCATCAAGACATGCAGCCTGTCCACGAATCTTTGATCTAACAACATTAGCCCATGCAGCTTTTCTTCTAGGAATAGATAACGAAGCTTGAGCCAACTGTCTAGTAACAATACGAGTAGGAACATCACTCCAAGAATGCATTGCACAAACAGGAACTCCTTGCCAATTGCATACCATCACACATGTTCCATATACAGCGCATTGATGCAATAACCCAGGTGAACATCCACAATGCAATCCAATTAGTAAAACCGCAGTTTCAGCAAGAGGAATCTCTACAATCTCGCCAGTAACACGATTGTTCACCACTAATCTTCCACGAACATAAGTAAGACTACCGTCTAAAGACGTACAATCAACAACTCGCCAAGCACTCTGCATGATGCACCATCCATAATTTATTTTGAATCATTACACCATTTCCAAGAAACCGGCATACCGGAAAGCGATTTCCAACGAATTTCACCAAAACCATTTCGGCGAATTGTTACAGGCTTACATGATGCAAGTGAATTAACAGCAACAATCCAACCCTTTTCACCTAAGACTTTAGCTGCATCTTCTAAATAATTACCATCGCTTACATATCCGCTAGTAATTAATTTATCAAATCCTTCTTTAGATAACATGGATGGTCGAAGCTTAATCTTGGTTGGTTCTGGTATACCATCTATAACCCAATGCGAATAAGCAACAGAATCAATGCCCAATTCCTTAAGAAACTGTATGAACTTCCCAGCAACAGTATCGCTCTTTATAAACGAAGGATCTATTACAAGTTCATCACCAACGAGCAAATATCCAATATACTCAGCTTTATTATCACGAATTGCCTTCAATAATGTGCCATCTGCATAACGCATTGATACAGAATAATATGGCAATTCACAAGTAAATAAATCCTCATCGCGGAATTTATTTAAATCAGCTTGGAAGATACGGATTATGCCATAGGCAATTTCTTTCTTTGATTTTCTATATCTATAAAGACGAGCATGATGAATGCTATTACCAATATCAGCAGATCCACCTCTAACTGCAATCTGAGCGGATTTACCATTGAAGAAAGTTATTTCATCATTTGCAGTAAGCGTTTTATTATTCACTCGTAACACTCTAGATTGCGAAGATGGTATACCATCTTTAAGGGTATAGTCAGGCTGATTAACTAAAGCACAATACAGTGCAGGAGTAGAGGCACGAAGTATATCATCAGAACTAATTGCGTCTGAAACATGCAAACTCTGTAACTTGTTAATACTATCATCATGAACAGCTGAATTTTCATATCTCATACGAACTTGCCGAACCACAGGAATACGATTTTCTGTCATAGATTCATTAAGCAACTCAAGCAACTTTTGCATATTTCTATGCCACGATTCGTAACTAGAATACATAGCATCGTGTTCAGATGGATAATCACGCCAATCTAAATCACCATAATCTGGATGCCCCAATATTCTTTGTGTTTCACGAAGATTATTTTTTATATATAATGCTTGTGAAACATTGGACGTTATCATGGCAATAACAGCCGCATCCACAGCATGGTGTCTTCGATCGAAGCGTGTTTTATGCTTTGCATCAAAGAACTGCAACTTACCATCAATTCCAGATAATTTACGGCTCATAGCAGTAATCGAACCAGCGTATACGCCAACACTTGTTCCAAGGTTAGAATCTGTATTGGAAATCACTGCATCTGTTGCATAGGTATTGCCAATATAATATTCAGAATTGTAATACCAATCAATTCTATGATGTAGCTCATTAGCCATCCACGCAACTGATTCTATTGAACGATTATCAAATGGTTCGTCTTCTTCAGTCTGAGAAAGTCTAGCAATAACAGATTTCTCAAATTTTAACTTTGATGCTTTATTACCATACAATTTACTAGGAAATATAAAATGCTTCACTCTTTTATTTGCATTATTAACGGTAATATTATGTTCAACACAATATTGTGACTTACACCAAATTGCGAACGGAATATTGCTTTTATTGCGATTACAAAGTACGCAAACTGCAGCTAAATTCACACGAGTATTGGTAGACCCAACTCCCTTACGAGGAACTATATGATCCATTTCACAAGTTTTGAACGTTATAGGATTCCCACAATACAAGCACTGTCCATTTTGTCTTTGCACCGCTTCATAACGTCGAATATCTGCATCTGAAATAGTTAAAGCATTAATTCCAAGTTCTTTGGAAAGCTCCATTCTTAAGTTGTTCCTAAATTTGGTTCTTCCATTAATATTATCCGTGTAATCTTTGCTCATTTTCGCCGATTTAAAACCAGAACGAACATGTTCAATACTCACCCGCATTGGCGAACCCCAGCGATTTGTTGCATTAACAATGAAACGATTTACAATTTTTAAAACACGATCTACAGAAGGATTACCTATAGGAGAAGAAATAGGTTCAGCTGAAGGCCTCCAATTATCATTGAGATTAAAAAGATGCTTACGAGCTTCAAACAAGTCATCATCAGTATTTAGCATTTGCTGAGATAACTTATTTAAAGTATCAATACTGTAAGCAGCACGTCCACTAGGCAAACTTATATTATCTAATATTTCAAATTCATTATCTGCTAGATCTTCTATAAACGCAGAAGCAGCTGTATCACTTTTTGATTCAAAATCACACGAGTTACTGATTAAATCAATAAAAGCCTCATGCTCATCTGAATCATCTGTGTGCTCATTCCACCAAGGCTTCAATTTTTCCTTAACAAACTTATCCCTAGAAGAATTGCCAGTTTCTGAGAAGATTGCAATTTCGCTATCTAATCTAGGCGGCTGAAGAGTAATAGATTCACCATCACCTGTCTGCTTACCAATGCCTCGCAAATCACTACGTTTTATATGCAGCAATTCTGAAACGTCATTCCAACTATACTCATTAGAAATAAATGCTTCCTTTTCAGTAGTAGATATAAAAGTTGTTGTCAACAATTTATACACTTGCTGTTTTTCTTCGCAAGTTAATTTTCTCTCAATAGAATTTTCACGAATGCGAAGATTTGAAATAGAAGAAATAATTCTATAACGCTGAAATGCTAGAGACGCTTTCGACGCACGACGACCAATATTAGTAATAGCATCTTTGCCTACTAATTTAGTAGCAGAGCCTTTAGGAGATTTGGACTCAAATACACAATTTAATAATTTTGTAGCATCTGTATCATCAACGGATTGCATCTCAAAAATCTTGCGCAGTTCAAGCATACAATCACTTTGGATAAACTTACCGGGTAGAATTGGATTATAAATTTTATTATCTTTTTTGATACGAACACGAATCCTAGGAGAAGGCATGCCTTTTTTAGACATTATGTAATCACAAACTATCTGCCCTATGGTACAACCGTAATTAGCAACACCAGGAGCTAAACGGTTTACAGTATCTATAAACTGATCATAAAACTTGGAGTATTCTTTGGCCTGCATCATTGATCTAACAGATTGATACGGATTACGCCATCCTCTATGCCTGGCAATATGACGAATAGCTACACTCAACATTATCTTTCGTTTTTTATCGTCACTTATATACGCATCAGCAAGTTCACCTCGAATATACCAAGGTTCGAATGAATCTTTAGACTCTAAACAAGAATTATCTACAATTGGATAGCCTAATGATTCTAACAAAGAATCCAATTTACTTAATCTCTTGCGTCTAGTTCTATTCAAACGTCTTGCACGCCTTGCAACACCAGAAACTTTCTTGCGAGTATCCGAAGTTTTTCTACCTGTCGGATCAATTCCAGAATCATGTATGAAACTTAAAGCTTTTAGAATTCTTATAGGACAACCATTATCGTCCAATTGTATTGCAGCCAAACCAGTTGAATTAAGACCGACATCAATACCTATAGCATAAGTTACATTCTTCATGAAATAATTTTACATCAAAATCCTATACTCGTATAAAAATTACATAATCTCAGAAGAAAAACCAATTTATAAAAACAGAATCTTATGTATGTATTGCGCTACGGTTGTCTCAATATAGCCGCTTTACAAACACAACACAATTCATCGAATAATACGTTTTAATCTCATGCACATTTGCTGACACTAACCCATCAGTCTTACTGAACTGTCATAGACTACCCAAAAACTCAGAAAAGCAAAAGGCACCACACAGCTAAAAACTGTGCAGCGCCTCGTTTGTGCCTCCGGTGGGACTCGGACCCACAAGCCCGTAAGGGCGTCAGATTTTAAGTCTGATGCGTATGCCAATTCCGCCACAGAGGCAGCAATCACTTATTATGCCATACATTTAAGCAAAGAACAAGCTCAGCGTGTGGCGAAATCACAAACACATATTCTCAGTATCCGTCAGAAACTGCAAACACGCACACTCATCAACCGTCAGAAACCGCAAACACACGCACTCAGCGTGTGGCGAGTAACTTTCTTCCCAAATCAATCGTGATTCCGTCAAGCAAACCATGCTCACTTGCAACAAACGTATCTAAAACCCCACCGTGATCCTCATACGCAGCTTTTGCTAATCTCTCCAACACTCGGCTCCAAATCACTGCTCCACCGCCAACAACATCCACACGCCCTGGGTGAATCGTCGCGTACGTACGCCTGCAGTCCTTAGGCATACGCAAAAATCGATTATTAACAGCATAAGCCTGCTCTAATCCAATACGCACACCATCGACAGCAGTATGATCATAATGCTGCAATCCCATAGTCAAAGCAGCCATAGTTGTCACAGTTCCAGAAACGCCAATAATAGTGCGAGCTCGTCCTGCAGGAACGACTTTGAAAGCATCATCAATATGCTTGTCAATATCTTCAATCGCAGCTTGAATTTCCTCTTCAGTAGGAGGATCGGTATGCAAATGCCTTTCCGTCATTCTAACGGAACCAACATTCATGGAGTATGCTGCAGAAACCTTGTGCGCTGGCAAGCAGTCACCATCCCCTCCAAGCACTAACTCAGTAGAGCCTCCACCTAAATCAACTACGAGATACGGTGGCTGCAACTCATCGCGAGACACAACGCTTGTTGCTCCAAGGAAGCTAAGAGCCGCTTCTTCGTTACCACTAATAACTTCAGGGCGAACACCAAGCTCATCAATCATCATTTGTTCAAAAATCTCACGATTTTCAGCATCTCGTGTAGCTGAGGTTGCCACAAAACGAATCGCATCAACTGGATGTTCTTTCAAAACTTGCGCAAATTCGTGCGCAGCCTCCCTCACTCGCTTCAAAGCGTCATCTGCGAAACGATGAGTTTCGTCAATTCCCTGACCGAGTCTAACGACGCGAAGCATACGAGGCACAATATCTTTCATTCCATGCTCAGAAACTTGCGCAATTTTTAGTCGAATAGAATTTGTACCGCAGTCAATTGCAGCAACCTGTACTGTTTTTTCTGCGCAAGTAGTCGTTTCACTTTTTACAGCTTCACCCTCTGCAGTTTTAGCCGTTTCGTCTTCCACAACAACTTCCGTTTCAGTAGCATATGCATCATCGCTCCACGGAGTAGTACAGCGGCACACGTTAGGATCAAACTCATCTTTAATGCGCTCTAACACCATGTCACCAATCGGATTTACACCTTTGCCCATTACCAATGTTTGCGCAAGCAAAGCATGCAAGCATTTAACACGAACTGGCATTCCACCAGCGCTCATCTGACTAATATGCTCTTCACTATCCCCCAAAGACACAGCTAATTCATGACGGAATTCCAAATAATACTTATGTGCACGCTCATATTGTTTCTTTAAATCTTCGTCCGATTGTAATAGCTCGTTATATTCTCGCATAATACCGTCTGCTTCTACGCGAGACACCGCTTTTACAGCTTCAGGACTGGTAAGGTAGCATGTAGTTGGGAATGGAGTGCCATCTTCTAAGCATGGTCTAGTAATAACAGCAAGAGGTCTACCACAAACGCAACGAGCACCAACAGCTACCATTCCTCTAGGGAATCTTCCAAGTTGCTTTTCAACAATTGCACGCTCAGCATCACTCGCAGGTGTAGTAAATAAACGTTTTACAGCTTCTTTTGGAATATAATTCTTATTACTGTTCTGCATTTTATCTGAACTTTCTTGGCTGTTAGCCATGCGTTTCTACTCCTGTTAAAGCTGTTTTACAAATAAATAATTCTTTACTTTATCAGTTTATATATTTTATCAGTTTATGTGTTATAAGGATGGCACAGTATCTGGTTTGTCTGCTTTATGTATTGCATACATTAAGTCACTATACCAAGGCAAGACTGAATGAGTCTTAGTTTCGCTATTTTCTTGAGCAAATTCATTCGGAACTTTTCCAGTTACTGCCTCAGGATGCTCTACACGAACAGCCTGCTCACCAGGAAAAATAAAGCCGAGGCGATCTCTAGCTTGAGCGGTAACGTATGCTTTGTCTTTCCATCGGTCAATATTATTATCCAACGTACGCTTTTGTTCACGTAAATCACTTTCTTCACGCTGAAGTGCATGAAGCTCCGACAAGCTTAACGCATAATTTCTAACTGTTGAAATGCATTCAATTGAACCAACGGTAACTACAAAAACCATAAATAAAAACACGAGCGGTCCTGAAAGTAGTCGACGCTGTTGCAATGGTGATACTACATCCTCACCTAATGCCGTTTTACGACGCTTTTTCATAACCATACTCTCTAAATTACTCGATGTATTCGACGTGAAAACATCATGTATTCCGCTAATATCTTACGTGCTTTAGATGCAAAATGCTGTTGTACCACATTTACAGTCACTCTACATTTATTCGTTATTAAAATTAAAAAAAAACTGACGAACAAAACTGCAAAAAAATATTCAAATTTTTCTACTTAAACCAGTAATTTCTATTAATAACATCAATCATTTCAACTAATTGCTTTGTTTCTGCAATATCATGAGCACGTATTACACGTCCACCAGCCATAAACATCGCTGTTTCTGCAACTAAAGTAACTGGCAAACGATCTTCTTTATCTAAATTAAAAAGCTTCTTACCAAAACCTTTTCTAGAAATCGCAACCAATATTGGTCGACCAAAACGATGCAATTGATTAATATTGCGCATCATTGCATAATCTTGTTCACCATCAGCAACCTTTGCATAGCCAATTCCTTGATCAAGAATAATCCTATTTAAGTCAACTCCTCCATCAACAAGCATTTTTAAATTATCGCTAAAGAATTGACACATAACCTTTGTTAAATTGTCATATTCTGTATCTCTATTGCTATGCATTGTTACTAATCCAACGTTAGAATCTGCCATAAGCTTTACTTTTTCTGGAGAATCAAACGCACGAACATCATTTACAATATCTACGCCAGCTTCAATTGCAGCCTCCATTACAGGTAACTTGTAAGTATCTACTGCTACAGCAATTTGAGGATAATTTTTGTGAATATACTTAATAGCAGGTATAACGCGCCTTATTTCCTCTTCTGGAGTAATTTCTAAATAACCACCAGGTTTTGTAGTTTGACCGCCTACTTCTATAACATCAGCACCAGCTTCAACTATTTCTTTAATATGGCTATTTACTTCGTCCTCACTTTGGTACTTGCCGCCATCATAGAATGAGTCAGGAGTAATATTCAAAATCGCGTAAACTATAGGCTTGTCAAGTGTATCAAAGCAGAATCGACCTGCATTCCACACAATTGCTTTTTGCTTTAATAGCGAGCGCAAACTTGAAAGTAATTCTTGATCTTCGTACCATGCTTTTTCGCATTCTTGCATAAAAGGTTTAAGAGCAATAAGCGGCAAAATGAAGTCAATAGAAGACTCGGAAACTTTGATAGCTGTATCAAAATGATCGAGAAAATCAGCTACTTTGCTTAAATCGTTTTCGCTAATATTTTCCCACGTGCATAAAATTTTTTGATTTACACAAAGATCCTGCAGTAACGCTATATCTGCAATATTTTTAGAAGATGCATTCTCCAAATTGCTTTCAATAATTCGCATTTGTATTCTTTCTTTCTAAAACCTCATATTTAAAAAGTAAATTTATATTCCAAACTAATTAAAAACTTCGCTACTTTCAATAATATTAATCCAATTAGTGTCGCTAGTTTTATTAAGCTTATCTTGGATGAGCTCATGATAATTTGCATCGTCTTCGCTTATTTCAAGCAAAGGAACTAATACAAATCTGCGATTATCTCTTTCTTTGTGCGGAATCGTAAGATTTTCACTTTTTATAGTTTGACCACCAAAATCAATAATGTCTAAATCGATTGTTCGAGGACCCCAACGAACTATGCGCTTTCTGTGAAGACGCTGTTCAATATCATGAATAAAATCAAGCAATTCAAAAGCTGTTAAATCAGTGTCCAAGCGTAAAGCAATGTTATAAAAACTGTCTTGCACTACGTCACCAACTGGTTCAGTTTCATACACTGAAGAAACGATAATATTGCTTATATGCGAATTTTGCTTCAATAGCGAAACAGCTTGGCGCAAATTAAGTAATCTATCACCTATATTGCTTCCAACACTTATGTATGCACTAGAAATCATATTTCCACCCCCAAAAAATAATTCAATTTATAGTTAAAAGTATATATCATGAACAGTTAAGACTAGCCAACTTTATAAATTCAAATAATAAATAAGCTAATATCAAAAATTCTTATAACAAAAATGTCGCTGTAAATTCAACACTCTTTATGAGCAATTAAACCTACAACGACATTTTTCAATACGCTTTTGTCTAAAATCTGTAAAAATATTTTAGATTCAAAAGTAGTATTTTTAGTTATTTTATTTTTGACTTGTCTATTTTGCTTGAGCTTTACTCAAAATTGTATCTGCAGAATGCTGCAACTTTTGCAACTCTTCTTCAGTCAAGTCAAGTTGGCACTGCTTCACAATACCTTCGCGACCAACGATTGCTGGGTAAGAAAGATAAGAATGGTATTCCTCTCGATAGTTCGAAACAGGCATTTGCTCCTTCGAATCCGAAAGAACAGCATGGACCAAACGAACTGCAGCAGCAGCAATACCGTAATTTGTATACTTCTTTCCGTAGAACACAGTGAAGCCGCCTTGACGAGTTTCTTCATCGACAGCATCTAAATCAATGTTCTTTTCTTTTGCAAACTCAACAATCGGCTGTTCAAGAACCTTAACTGTGGACCATGCGACGAACTGTGAATCACCATGTTCACCCAAGCTATAGCCCTTCACGGCTTTTGGATGCACTCCGAAGAATTTACCAACAGCGCGATGAAGACGTGCAGAATCAAGCAATGTTCCAGTGCCAATAACTTTTTCATAAGGGAGACCAGTTGTTTCTTTATAAAGCTGGCAAATAGCGTCGCAAGGATTCGTAATATCGATTAGAACACCATGGAAGCCAGAAGCTTTAATCTTTGCGCCAACTTCTTCAACTTGAACACGATTATGTTTAAGTTCTGCGAAACGATCAGGATTTGGGACGTCTAAAAGCTTAATATTGCCCATAGCGCTTACGATAACTTCAACATCTTTCAAAGCATCGTAATCATTGACAGTAATGTTTACATTAAAAGGCAAATTGTCCATTGAATCCTCAAAATCCAATGCATCAGCCTTAACCTTAGCCTCATTCTTGTCATATAAGTACAGCTCGTCGGCGTAACCACCAACAACAAGCTGATGAGCAACAGCTGCGCCAACATTTCCCATACCAATAACTGCTACTTTTCGCATAATGAAACATCTCCTTCTGTTTCGATTTTCTCACAAAAATATCACCATTATGCGGAGAATGAAAGTAAATTTAAGAAAAATTTTTTGCGTGTTGTGATTTTTTCAAAAATATTTAATAAAAAACGGTCAGCCGTAAACACGACTGACCGTTAAAACTCAAAGACTCAAGAAGCCACTAAGTTACTTAAAACTAAAAGTTACTTCATATACTTCTTGCAAGCCTTGAATGCGCTGTAACCAGCATACTGAGCGGTAGAACCAAGCTCTTCCTCAATCTCAAGCAAGCGGTTGTACTTAGCAATACGCTCGCCACGAGCAGGAGCACCAGTCTTGATTTGGCCGGTGTTCTTAGCAACAGCAAGATCAGAAATGGTGGTATCTGGGGTTTCACCAGAACGATGGGAAACCATAGAAGTGAAGCCGTTCTTAGTTGCAAGCTCAATAGCGTCGAGGGTTTCGGTAACGGAACCAATCTGGTTCAACTTCACGAGCAAGGAGTTAGCTGCACCAAGCTCAATACCCTTAGCCAAACGCTTTGGATTGGTGACGAGCAAGTCATCGCCAACGAACTGCAAACGATCACCAAGACGCTTGGTGATTTCTGCCCAATCATCCCAGCCTTCTTCCTGGAATGGATCTTCGATGGAAACGATTGGATACTCGTTAATGAGCTTCTCGTAGTAATCGAGCATGTAAGCAGATTCGCGCTCTTCGCCATCGAAACGATACTTACCAGTTTCCTTGTTGTAGAACTCAGAAGAAGCAACGTCAAGAGAAATACCAATCTGCTTGCCTGGCTCGTAGCCAGCGGCTTCGATTGCATCCATGATGTACTTCAAGGAATCCTCGTTGGACTTCATCTTTGGAGCGAAGCCACCTTCGTCACCAAGACCAGTAGCCAAGCCTTCCTTCTTCAAAACATTCTTCAAGGTGTGATAAACCTCAACACCAGCGCGCAAAGCATCGCTGTAGGTCGCGAAACCGTAAGGAGAAATCATGTACTCCTGAATATCGGTTGCGAAATCAGCGTGAGCACCACCGTTCATGATGTTCATGTTTGGAACTGGAAGAATGTGACCATTGGTGCCGCCAATGTAGCGGTACAACGGAAGCTGAGCAGACTCGGCAGCAGCGTAGAGAGCAGCGAGGGAAACGCCGAGAATTGCGTTAGCACCAAGCTTGCCCTTGTTTGGCGTGCCATCAAGCTCAATCATCGTCTCATCAAGAGCGCGCTGATCGGTGGCATCCATGCCAATAACCTTAGGTGCGATTACCTCGTTGACAGCCTTAACAGCTTCCAACGTGCCCTTGCCTTGATAACGGGACTTGTCGCCATCGCGACGTTCCCAAGCTTCAGCCTCACCAGTAGAAGCACCAGAAGGCACTAAACCAATACCCTGAGCGCCATCTTCGGTCTCCAAATAAACCTGAACAGTAGGATTTCCACGAGAATCCAAAATTTCGCGTGCATATACGCTTTCAATAGCTGCCACAACTACTCCTTTATACCTATGGGTTGTGATGACTCTTCCAAGATTAGTGCGTTTTATGGACGTTATATTGAGTACCAGCGTATTTATGCCGTGAACGTTCACAATATTTTGATTTAATTCGAGTCATATGAGCCAATTGTATATTTTTAAGCAATATCGTTTATAAATATCGATTTCAAATATACATGTCCATACCCTTGGGAGATAATGACCACAGACACGGGGTGCGCAACTACATCGTGCCAAACAACAATACATACAGTGTTGCGCTGAGAATACACTCGTTGAACCTGATATAGCTAAAACTATCGAAGGGATTGTCGCATGACTTACAGTTCGCCTAATAAAGCGAAAAACATATTGAAGATTGCATTTAAAGCGGTATCTTCTTTCAAAGTGTGGATTTCAACTATCCTCATTTTGGTTTTGTGGTTTTTTACAACTCTTTCTCCAATCGAAGACCGTTCTTTGCCGTCCCCATATGAAGTAATACAAGCTTTTATTGATTTAAACAACGAAGGCATATTGTTAAAATCCTTAGGAATAAGTATTTTACGAGTTCTTTTAGGACTTTTGTTAGGAATTATTTTTGCTGTTCCTGCAGGCATACTTGCGGGAGGCAGTAAGCTTGGCAATATTGTAGTTGATAAACCAAGCCACATGTTGAGGTCAATTCCATTCCCGGCTTTAGCTCCAATATTAATAATTTTCCTCGGAATAGATGAAACGATGAAAATAGCGCTTATAGCTGTTGGCGTTTTTGGACCTATGTACGTTAATATTCGCGACGGAGTGCGTAATATTGATCCGAAACTTCTCGAATTAGCGCAGGTTTATCACGTTAAAAAATCTACTATTTTTATATCTATTTTGCTTCGCGGTACACTTCCAAGTTTTATGACAGGTTTGCGATTTGCAATATCTGTAGCATGGGTTGCATTAGTGACTTGCGAAACAGTTAATTCTTCTATTGGAATTGGATACATTCTTTCAAGAGCGCAAGAATTCTTTAGGCCAGATCAAATGATGGCATGCGTTATTATGTACGCAATTGCAGGTCTTGGATCTGAGCTTACTGCAAACATATTAGAGTATCTTCTTATACCTGAGCGCAGATTAGATAGAAAATCACGCCAATAATCTAGTAATATCAACATTTTTCTAAAGTTAACTACTTTTTAAAATGCATTAAATTGCTTTTTAAGAATTAGTCAATATTTAGAATCAACAACCAAATAATAACAACCAAACAAACAACAGATAAATAAAACAACAAACAAAAGGAACTATATATCATGGCTAATTTAAAAATGCGATTTTCTAAAAAGAGCATTATTGCATTAATCTGCGCTGTTTGCACAACTGTATCTCTCGCAGCTTGCGGAAGCTCACAAAAATCATTAAGCGCTTCTTCAAAAGAAGACGCTGGAACTATGAGAGTTGCTTATCTTTCAACAGCAAATTATTTAACTACTTTGAAAAATGAGAAATTCCTTCAAGACGAATTTGGCAAATCTAAAGTAGTTTACACTGGTCCTTACACTCCAGTTGACGGTCTTACTGCTGTTATGAGCGGAAATGCAGATGCTACAACTACCGGAACTGGACGCTTCATTGATTTGATTGCTGAAGGACAACCATGGGTAGCTTTTGCGCTCGAATATTACAATGGTGATTCTCAAGGAATCGTTGCATCCGCAAAAAGCGGCGTAAAAACACTAAAAGACTTATACGGAAAGAAAGTTGCTATTATTCATAACGGTGACACTGGCGACTACATGCTTCACCGCGCATTTGATAAAAGCGGTTTAGACGTTTCTAAAGTTAACAAAGTTGAGATGAGCCCTAAGAACTTCCAGGCAGCATTTACTTCTGGACAGATTGATGCAATTTCCTCATTCGATCAGAATCTTGCTGCAGCAATGACAACTCCAGGCGCAAAATTGCTTGTAAATGCTAAAAAGTACGGCAATATGAATGTTACTATTCACATTGTTTCTAAGAGCTTTGCCCAAAAGCATCCAGATCTTGTTAAGAAGATGTACAAGGCACTTGTTCGCGAAGCAGAAAAGTCTCATAAAGAAAACAATGTTATTGGAAACGCTTACAAGCAGCTTGGAGCAAGCGAAACTATTATTAAGCAAATTGAAAAGTTTGACAATCCAACTATTCGTCCAATCGATGAAAAAGGTTTGAAAATGATGGAAACTCAAGCTAAGGAATACGTGAAATATGGTTTAATTAAGCAAGCTCCAAAGAATTTGAAAGATTCTGTAATGGATTGCACGAAGTAAATTAATCCATATATCTATAAAACACATATCAGTAAAAACAAAAAATTAAATATCAAAATAAAATAATATATAACTGATTAATCAAAATTAAAACAAAGTTATATAACATGCTTGTATAACAAAGTTATATAAATATTATATAAACATGATTTAGAGCAACGCAGTAGGAGTAAATATGAACACTCAAATAGAAGAAAACTATGAGACTAAAGATAACTCTTACTGCGTTACTCTAGAACATATTGGTGTGACTTTTAAAAATAACGCTAAAATATTACGAGATATAAATCTAAATATTAAAAAAGGCGAATTCGTATCTCTAATAGGACGCTCAGGATGCGGAAAAACCACTCTTCTTAAAGTTATTTCAGGATTAATCAAACCTGATTCTGGAACAATAAACGTCACACAACATCAAGCAATAGGTTTCCAAGACGCAAGATTAATACCATGGATAACAGTAAGTAAGAACGTAGTTTTCGGCATGCAAGGAAACAAATCAGAACTAAAATCTATTGCAGAAAAAGCTCTTAACGATATGCAACTTAATAATTGCGGGTCAAAATGGCCATCAGAACTTTCAGGTGGTCAAGCACAACGAGTCTCATTAGCTAGAGCTTTAGTTCATAATCCTGAATTACTACTTTTAGACGAGCCTTTCGGCGCATTAGATGCTTTAACTCGTTTAGACATGCAAGATTTGCTTGATAATCTAAGACAGAAACATGGCTGGACCACAATAATGGTCACGCATGATATTTCTGAAGCAGTAAGACTTTCTGACAGAATTCTTATGATTAAAGACGGAATCATTGAGAAAAACTGGAATATTGATCGAAGCCAACTTGATGCACAAAAGCGTCCAAATAATCACGTTGAAATAGAAGACGAGCTTAGAGAAGCGTTACAGTAAGAACGCGAAAAAAAAAATAATTGATAAAGGCGACTGCAAAATAGCGGCCGCCTTTATTTATAAAATAAACACAAGAAAATTTACCAAGCGACGTCATCAAGAAGCTGACGCACCCAGGAGAGTATTTCATGCTCATTCATTGAACCAGACCCGAGTGAAGATTCAAAAGGAGCTGGAACAATAAGCATATGAGTAAGAGGACGATACTGCAATCCTCTATAAATACGCTTCAAACGCATCATCACAGACTCTTTTGGATCGACGCCAACAACTCGCACTGATTTTCCTTGAGAGCTGATTTGCGTAATACCAATCTCGCGTGCTTTAAAACGCAAACGAGCAACATCACACAAAGACTCAAACTCTTCAGGCGGATTACCAAAGCGATCAAGAAGCTCATCGTGAAGTTCTCGCAAATCACTATTATCCTTAGCAGCAGCAAGCTTCCGGTACGCTTCCAAACGAAGCTTGTCAGAAGCAATATAATCAACTGGAAGAGAAGCCTCAACAGGAAGATCAATAGTTACACAAACAGGCTCAACTCTTTCAGGTTCCTTATATTTTTCAACAGCTTCAGAAACCATACGAACATACAAATCAAATCCAACACCCTCAATGTGGCCACTTTGCTCATCTCCAAGCAAATTTCCAGTTCCGCGCAATTCCAAATCTTTCATCGCAACATCAAAACCAGAACCAAGTGCAGTATGCTGAGCAATTGTTGAGAGTCTATCGTGAGATTGTTGCGTCATAGGCTTTGAAGGATCATACAAGAAGTAAGCGTAAGCACGCTCATGACCTCTACCTACTCGACCGCGCAACTGATGCAACTGGCTTAAACCGAATCTATCTGCGTGGTCGACAATAAGTGTATTCGCATTAGAAATATCAAGACCTGTTTCAATAATCGTTGTACAAACAAGCACATCAATATCTCTATGCCAAAAATCACGAATAACAGCATCGAGCTGCTTCTCGCCCATTTTTCCATGAGCAATAGCAACACGGACATCTGGCACAAGCTCCTGAATCTTACTTGCAACAGAACTAATATCTTCAACACGATTATGGACGTAAAAAACTTGACCCCCACGCAACAATTCGCGCTTAATACACGCAGCAACTTGAGAATTATCATACGCACCAACGTATGTAAGCACTGGAAGCCTATCTTCTGGAGGAGTTGCGAGAGTAGACATTTCACGGATACCAGTTACAGCCATTTCAAGAGTTCTAGGAATTGGCGTTGCCGAAAGACTTAATACGTCAACGTTTGTGCGCAAAGCTTTGAGCGTTTCCTTATGTTCCACACCAAAACGCTGCTCTTCGTCAATAATAACCAAACCTAAATCTTTGAACTTTATACTAGGATTCAAAAGCTTATGCGTTCCAATAACAACGTCAATGCTTCCATCTTGCAATCCAGCTAAAGTTTCTTCAATCTCTTTAGAAGTTTGGAATCTACTCATTGCAGCAACTTTTACAGGAAAGCCTTCAAATCGATTTGTAAAAGTCTCGTAATGCTGTTGAACAAGCAAAGTCGTTGGAACTAAAACAACAACTTGCTTAGAATCTTGCACAGCTTTGAAAGCTGCACGTAACGCAATTTCAGTTTTACCAAAACCAACATCTCCACAAATTAAGCGATCCATTGGTATTGGCTTTTCCATATCTGCTTTTACTTCGTCAATAGTTGTAAGCTGATCAGCAGTTTCTTGATAAGGAAATGCGTCTTCCAACTCTTTTTGCCAAGGTGTATCTTTACTAAATGCGAATCCGCGAGATTGCTGCCTTGCTGAATAAAGTTTAATAAGATTTTCAGCAATTTCATGAACATGCTTTTTAGCTTTTGCTTTAGTTTGAGCCCAGTCGGAACCGCCGAGCTTGTTAAGCTTTGGTATTTCTGCACCAATATATTTACTAACTAAATCAAGCTGATCTGTTGGAATAAACAGCTTATCGTTAGGAGCATTACGTTTGCTAGGAGCATATTCAATTACTAAATATTCGCGAGTTGCACTACCACCCGAAACAGCAATATTACGTTGTTTCATACCAACAAAACGTCCAATACCATGCTGCTCGTGCACAACGAAATCACCAGGCTTTAGTTCCATTAGGTCGATTGCTTTGCGCCTGCGTTTTGGAGTTTTTAGTTGAGCTGATGCAGAAGATTTACCTGTCAGATCACGCTCTGTAAGAATCGCGATACGCGCAACATTATCGATAAAGCCATCCGAAATACTTGAGCGCACTGTAGTAAATTCATGTACACCAGTCGCATATATAGCGCGTCTCAAGCGTGCAAGAGTACCAGAAGCCGCAGATGCAATAGTTACAGCAAAACCATTGTCGACAAGAGAAGTGATACCAACAGAAACTTTCGATTCATCTCCTCGAAACTCTTGTGGCGCCGATGCTGGCAAAGCAATATTTCCATAAATTTGATTGTCAACACCAAAAGATGTTAATTTCCATATATCATGATTAGACAATTCTAACGATGAAATCGTTTCATCAAAATCCAAGAAATTAGCTTGATCGAATGTTATTGGAGCTCCAGAACCGTGTCCAGAAGCAGCAACATGCCAACTAGCCGCTAAGAATTCGTTAGCTGTAGCAGTTACGTCATCTGCAGCTCTACGGCATTTTTCAGGATCAGATAGAATAATAACAGATTCCTTCGGAAGCATATTTTGCACTGATTCCATGCGATCCACTAGTGCAGGCAACAAAGACTCCATACCTTCTACTGGTATAGAATTTGCGATTGATTCAAGCATATCGTCAGCATTTGGAATTGCACCAATAAGAGAACGCGCGCGCTTGCAAATTTTTTCTGTAATCTGAAGCTCACGACAAGGCGTAGCCCAAATACTTGCAATATTATTGCCATAAGTACGCTGATCAGAAGCATGAAATTGCTTTATAGTATCAATTTCATCACCAAAAAATTCAATTCTCACAGGATGCGTCATTGTTGGCGCAAAAACGTCAATAATTCCACCACGAACAGCAAACTCTCCACGTTCCATCACCAAATCAACACGAGTATATGCGTTTTCTACCAAACGTTTCACAGCATATTCAAGAGTTAATTCTTTTCCGCACTCAAATAACAGAGGATCTATATCACCAATGCCTTCAACTACAGGCTGAATAAGCGATCGCACAGGCATAACCAACACGCGAATCGGACCAAAAAGTGATGTGTTATTTTCAGGATGACAAAGCCTACGAAACACTGCAATCCTGCTAGCAACAGTATCTGCCCTAGGCGAAAGCCTTTCATGAGGTAACGTTTCCCAAGCTTCTAATTTAGCAACGTCTTGAGCATCACCATCGTACCAATCACGCACAGACGCAATAAAATCTTCAGCATCTCTACTCGATGGAACAATAACAACAACTGGCTTTTTCTTAGCTAATGCAGCAACAATAGCAGAACGAATTCCAATAGGAGAAGAAATTGTTAAATCTTCACTTATTGAATCTAAATCTTTACGATTTTTATTTGCACTTTCGCAACAATAATCAGATATCGCATCAAGATCATATTCAGATAAAGCTTTAAAAAGTGAATCCTTAGTTGATAAATCATTAAGAATATCTCTCAAGCTTATTACTGAAATATCATCAGTCTTATCATTCTTGTTGTTTTTGATATTAGACCTGCTATCAGCGGCCATTAAACTTCTCCTGCGTTGCTGCTAATCCATGGAAAATAATACTCTCTGCAGCATCAGCACCATCTGCTAAAAAGTTTGGAAGATCAGATTTTTGAGCTGCAGCAAAACCTCCAAGAACCCAATTGACGGTATTATCGTGCGCGTGAGCACCACGCTGCGCATGACCAACACCCATTCTCACTCGAGAATATTGAGGAGTACCAAGAGAGCGATCGATAGAACGAATACCGTTATGTCCTCCCGCAGAGCCTCCTGCTTTTACTTTAATGCGCCCAAAATCTAAATCCATATCATCGTGAATTATCACAATATGATCTGGTTCTATTTGATAATAGGAGCTTATAGAAGATACTGCAGCACCAGAATCATTCATAAAAGTCAACGGTTTGGCAAGGAAAAACTTTGCTACGCGACCATCAAGATTCATAACACCTTTGCCAAGTTTAGCTAAACCTTTGTGATCCGAAAGAGATACTGACCAACGTTGTGCCAAAACGTCTGCAACCATAAAACCCATGTTGTGTCGAGTACCCTCATATTTTGTACCAGGATTTCCCAAGCCAGCAATAAGCCAAAAATCCGATGTCATGGCAGACCACTCCCCATTCAAATATTTAGCAAAACAACAAAACGGGCGCATCGATTGTAGATGAACGTAAAATCACAACTACTCGATACGCCCTTATATACTTCAGCCTATTCTATCAAGACTCAAGTCATTATGTTATTTATTTCAAAAATTCGTCAGTAGACAATTCTTTTGCTTGCGGAGTTTTATGAGTTACTTTGCCTTTAGAATCAGTGTAAGCACCTTCCTTACTTAAGAAGTTAAAGTAAGCTTGAGCGCCTTTAACATCAGTGGTTCCGAACACAAATTTTCCGCTTTTAATATCCGCGCGATTGCCCCAATATTGACCGTCAACAATCATCTTCATGCTACGCTTAACAAACTTTATGTCGAGATTAGCATCTTTTGCTTCTTTCACAAGAATTTCAGAAGCCTCATCAGGATGTTCATAAGCATATTCATATCCGCGCTTTGCAGCTTTAACAAATGCTCGAACAAGCTTAGGGTCTTTAGCTACAGTACGCTTATTTGCAATTATTCCAATAGTATCTGGCTGACCTGGCACACCGTAGTCGCCCTCCATGAAGCAGCGAAGCTTTGGTCCAAACATTTCAGACTGTACACCTTCCCAAGTGCCGTAGAAGCCACCAAAATCAGCTTTACCAGATTCAAGAGTTCTAAAAGTTGAAGTTCCAACAGTCACTTTGTCGAACTTACCTTGACCGCCATCGTGTTGAATCATCCTACGAATTACAGCATCACCTTCAGCTGAACCAAAAGTTGCAAAAGTACGACCATCAAAATCTTTTGGAGAATGAATCTTATTGTTCGAAGCAAGTGAACACCAAATAGCACTTGGCTTTTGCTGAACTTGCATAACTTGCTCAAGATTTGCTCCCTTTGTTGAAAAATCAGCAGCATTTGTCAAAGTACTAAGAGCAAAATCAGCAACACCACTATCAACTGCATGTTCCGAACCAGTCTGAGCAACAGCAAGTATATTGACATCTAATCCGGCATCTTTAAACCATCCTTTATGCTTAGCAACATAAATACCAATATGATTAGTATCCGGTGCCCAAAATAGCATAAACGACACTTTACGAAGATTTGCATTCTTACTACTACTTGCAGATCCACATGCCGAGAAAGAAAATACGCAACACGCAGAAAGAATAAACGCAAGAGTACGCTTTACAATACGCATATTCATGAGTTCCCTACTTTGTTTCTTGTACCGTTCTTCTGGGAAAGTGACACGAACTCGGCAGAAAACGGTAACAAAGGGCCTAGCCCGCGCCGTTCAATGCCCCTGAGCAGATTCAATCTGCTACAGTTTGCCACACATTGACTCACGAAACATTTAGATTATGCATGATTAAATAGACAAATAAAAAATCTCGTACACTATTAAACTCACAGAAGTTGTGCGCTTCTAATAGAATGTACGTGCTATTTGTAGTTTTAAATAATTCGATTGGGGCAGCAATCGAAGTCATTTAAAGAAAGGAATCGAGTTTTCATGACGCAATCGCGTTTTAAACGTATGCTAATTAAATATCTGCCAACTGTATTTTCTGTAATAGTTTTACTTGTTTTTTGGCAGTATGCATGCGAATATTATAAAATTTCGGAAAATTTGATTCCAACACCATCTTCAATTGTTCAATCAACAGCTGACGCTTTGCCAACTCTATTACCTGCAGCATTAATTACAACACAAGAAACAGTTATCGGTTTTTCTATTGCAATAGTAGTTGGAATTCTTTTAGGTGTTATTTTCCATGTTTGTAAGCTTGTTAAATCTGCTTTATTCCCTCTTTTATGCGCAGCGCAAACTATGCCATTAATTTCTATTGCGCCAATTTTTTTGATTTGGTTTGGTTTTGAAATATCGGGGAAAATTGTAATAGTAATGGTTTTCAGCATGTTCCCTATTGCTGTGCAAACTATACGAGGTCTTGACGCCGTTCCAAGTTTTTATACAGATGTTGCTTTAACTTGTGGAGCAAATAGAACTTGGACTTTGTGGCATGTTAAATTAAGGGTTGCAGCTCGCCAAATTTTTGGTGGCATACGCATTAGTGCAGCTTATGTTTTTGGAACTGCTTCAACTGCAGAATATTTGGGAGCCAAAGATGGGCTAGGAATTTGGCTTCAATTCGCTTATAACTCATTTAGAACACCACTTATTTTTTCTGCAACAATAGTAATAATAATTCTTACTGCGCTTCTTATGTGCATTGTTAACGTTTGTGAAAGAATTATGATTGGTTCAGCAGACGAAGATGATGACCCAGATAGCCAATTGTGAAATTGCATTAAAACAGCACATGTGAGTTACAAAAGTGACGAAAATAACGCAACATTCGCTACTTTTGTAACTCACAAACTGAGATATTAATGAAAACTTACTACTTACCTGATTCTTCTTTCATTGCTTCATTAATAGCATCGCTCAGCTCTTTTTGCGCCTTTCCGTAAGCTTCCCAGTTTCCGGATCGCATAGCAGAATCAGAATCTTTTAACGCTTGAGCTGCACGTTTAAGTGCTTCTTTAGCTTTTTGGCTCATAGAATGAGATTTTTCTGAATTCTTAGACTCACTTTCCTTAGAGCTACCTTCTTTAGAATCAGCATCCTTAGATTCATTACTTTCAGCAGCATTGTTTGAAGAAGAATTATTAGAAGCATCACCAGCCAAAGCACCCGAGTTTCCGCCAAATACTTGATTAAGTGCTTCATCTAACGTATCTGCAAATCCAACTTGATCTCCAAACGCAACTAACACCTTCTTAAGCAAAGGATAGCTAGTAGAACCGCTAGATTGCACATAAACAGGCTCTACATAAACCAGTCCTCCACCAAGAGGTAATGTAATCAAATTGCCACGTTTAACTTTAGTAGAACCGGATTCAAGCAAATTCAATTCTTTAGAAACATTTGCATTAGCGTTGAAATTATTCTGAGCTTGGCCAGGTCCTGGAACATTAGATATCTTGGGTAATTCTTGCAAACGAATCTTACCGTAATTTGAACCAATCTTTCCAGGAGTATCCCCCGCATCTGAATCAACAGACAAGAAACCAGTCAATATTTCACGCGTACTTTTACCAGCTGGAATATAAGTAGAGACAAGCGAAAATACTGGTTTCTTTGCGTCTCCAGTTTGCAAAGTCAAATAGTATGGAGGTTGCAAAATATCTTCTTTTTGTGCTTTTTGAGATTCAGTTGGATCAACAGGAATCTGCCAGAAGTCTTCTCCAGAGAAGAATTGACTTGCGGTATCGACGTGATACTTTGCTAATAAGTGACGTTGAACTTTAAACAAGCTTTCTGGGTAACGCAAATGCTTCATCAAATCACCAGAAATCTTAGAAATGTCATGATAGTGACCTGGGAAAATTGATCTCCAAGCTTTGATTACAGGGTCTTTCGTATCCCACACATACAAATCAACAGAACCATCATAAGCATCAACTGTAGCTTTCACAGAATTACGGATGTAGTTTGCGCGTTGATTAGTCAATCCTTTAATAGAATGAGAAGTTGTTGTTGTGGAATCTTGAGTTACCTTACCAAAATCAGTCATCTGAGAATAAGGGTAAGAATCAGAAGTAGTATAGCCATCAACAATCCACTTAACGCGACCATCTACTACTGCAGGATAAACTCGACCATCCAAAGTTAAGTAAGGAGCAACCTTAGACACGCGTGTCTTAGGATCACGATCATACAAAATTTGAGATTCAGAAGTCACACGATCAGAGAAAAGAATCTGATCAGACCCAAACCTAATTGCATGCAAAAGTTTAGAGAAGAAATTGCCTAAACTTGGACCACCATTGCCATTAAAAGTAGTTAATGCACCTTGAGAACCAGTCGGATAATCAAACTCCCATGGAGCTGTCCCTTTTGGAGATCCAACGATAGAATACTCAGGAGCATTCGGAGAGAAGTAAATACGTGGTTCATACTTTTGCGACTTAGTAAGTTTGCCTTGAGCAGGAATACCGTACTCCATGAATTGCGGCTGACCATCTGTAGTTACTTTATTTCCGTAGGCTGCAACAATTCCGTAGCCATGCGTATAAACTGTATGATCATTAACCCAGTTTCGATTATCGTTTCCAGCTAAATCGAGTTCACGTGCAGCGATAACTGTATCTTGACTTACACCGTCAATATCGTATTTATCAACTGAAAGCGTATCTGCGAAAGTGTAGTATTGCTTCGATTGCTGCAATTGGCGGAAAGTTGGAGACGTAACTTGTGGATCTAACAAACGAATTTGCGCAGTTGACTCTGCTTCTTTTGATAATGCACCTGATTTACCTTTAGAAGTAGCGTTATACGATTCTTTCTTTACATTATTTAGACCGTAAGCAAACTTTGTAGCATCGATATTACGCTGAATATAAGTAGCTTCCAATTCCTGAGCATTAGGAGCAACTTTAAATCGCTGCACAAGTGCCGGCCAGGCAAAAGATATAACAATTGAGCAAACAATCATAAAAGCTAAAGCAATAGTCGGAGTTTTCCAAGCTTTTACAGCAGTTTTAAAACGAACTGAAATTGGTGCTTCTACAGATAAAGCGTGAGATTTCATAAACCAAAATGCAATAACAGAACCAACTAACACTGTAATTACTGCCATAACTATGCTTCCAGGAACTCCAGCATTCATATCCGTGTATGAACCGCCAGTAATACGAGGACCGTCAAGAGTTACAACAGCAAACATGTCTAAAATTTGCTGAGCTGCCCAAGACAAAATCACAAGCATAAACCATACAGAAATTTGTCTACGTGCTCGTTTTGTAATACTTAATATGCTTTTACCGTCGATAGGCATACTAAAACGAATTGCTCCCATAAGAAGATGCGTAATAATAGAGAAAACAAGGGATATTACCAATAAGAGCACAAATGCACTTATAAATAACCTTAATCCTGGTAGTACGAATACATAAAACCCATTGTCAATTCCAAATTGCGGATCCTTAATGCCAAAAGGTTGGGCGTTAAACATTAACAAAATTTGCGCCCAATGATTGTAGAATTTAAATCCAAATACCGCGCCTACAATCAATGAAAAAATTCCTGCAACATGCAAAGCAAGCTTTGAACTAATTCCCTGCTTTAAATCAATAACATTGCCTTTAATTCGAATATAAGTTCCATCTGCATTGCTTGGACGCGCTTTTATTGCCAAAGCTGCAGACAAGTAGCCAAAAGCAGACATTAATATTGCATAAAGCACCCAAACGCCTACTTTTGCTGCAAGTTGAATCCAAATAACGCTTTCAAAGCCTAGCTGTGAATACCACATGCAATCAGTTATGAACCTTGCGAGAGCAAATATTGCAGCTATAGCAAGCACAACGATTAACACTACTATCGCAAGAATCCACCGCCATCTTCTTGAGCCGCCAATAAATTTACCTACATTAAACTCTAATCTCATAGAACGCTTATGCTCCTTATTTTCAGTGCTCTTATAATCGCTTTTATTGATATTATTACTTTCGCTATTTTTTGGAAAATCGCCTTTGTTCTCTAGTTTTTTCTTAGCTTCTAATAAATCACTAAAGAGGTCACCAAGGTCACCATCATCACTATAATAGTCTGCCCAATCTTCTATTTTTTTTGTAAACTTTGAAAAAGTCTTACCTTTGTTTTCACTATTAGAATCGTCTTTAGCATCCTCTTTAGAATCGTCTTTAGCAACAACATCATCACTTTTATTATCTTCATCAATGCTTTCTACAATTACATCTTGCTCAATAGAATCAGTAGAATCGTTATCTTGTTGGCGCTTTTTCTTTCCGTCGCTTGTATAATCGGCACGCTTATGCGTCTTAGTATTTTTAGGTTTTTTAGCCATATACACGCCAAAAGCAGCCCATGCAACGCCAATAATTATTTCTATGATGAGTTTCAACATAAAGTTAATAGTACTATATTAATTATTCCCACTCTACATATTATGTAATCAAAACTAATTACAAAAAGCGCGCCCGCAAATTAATGCAAGCGCGCTTAAAGCGATTAAATTAAATCAAATTGGAGCATTTAAGCTAGGCAACATCAGGATCATCTTTAGCGATCGTACCAGTAAGCTTTCCAATAGCCTTCAATAAGTGATATACAACCAACACCACAACGGTTCCGATTGCAATACCGTTGAACTGAATGCCAGAAATAGCAAACTGGAAGTTAGCAATACCAATAATCATAACGATTGCAGCAATCATAATATTCACTGGCTTATCGAAGTTCACTTTGTTTTCTACCCAGATTCTTACGCCAATCATGCCAATCATGCCGTAAAGCAAAGTGGTCACGCCACCGAGAACACCAGCTGGAATTGAGTTTACAACAGCACCAAACTTTGGGCAAAGGCTCAGGATGAATGCAAAAGCTGCAGCACACCAATAAGCTGCAGTAGAATAGACCTTTGTTGCGGCCATAACACCGATATTTTCGCCGTACGTAGTAGTACCACAGCCACCGAATAAACCAGCAATAGCTGTACCAAAACCATCTGCAAATAATGCAGTTCCAATCTTAGAGTCATAGTCGCGACCAGTCATTTGAGCTACAGACTTTACGTGACCAACATTTTCTGCAATAAGAACAAGTACTACCGGCAAGAACATAAGTAGAACAGAGAAATCAACTTGTGGAGTGTGGAATTTAGGAAAACCAATCCAAGAAGCTTCTTCAATCTTTTTAAAATCGACTTGACCTTGGAAGCATGCATAAGCGTAACCAACAAGAACACCTAAAAGAATATTTAAACGACCAAGAAGACCGCGAAATACTACAGCAATAAGCATTACAGCAACTAATGTCACAAGAGCCGTATCTGGAGCTTTCTGGAAATTAGTCCAAACTGCAGGTCCTAAATTAAAACCAATAATTGCAACGATTGCACCGTTTACAACAGGCGGCATAATAATGTCAATCCACTTAGCTCCTGCAAAATGTACAAGCACACCTATAAGAGCAAGAAGTAAACCTGTGCACATAATGCCAAAGCTTGCAACTGCAATACCTTTATGAGCTGTTGTTACAGCCATAACAGGTGCTATAAGACCAAAAGAGCTTCCCAGATAACTAGGAAGCTTATTTGCGTTAATAAGTAAGAACAGTGCTGTAGAAATAGCAGTGAACATCAATGTTGTTGATGGATCAAAGCCTGTAAGAATAGGCACCAAGAACGTAGCACCAAACATTGCAATAACATGCTGAGCACCAATTCCAGCAGTACGAGTCCAAGTCAAACGCTCGTCTGGCTCTACAACTTCACCAGGCTTTAACGTTTTACCATTACCGTGAAGCTGCCACGTGAATAATGAATTCATTTCTTCTCCTTGCAAAAACAAGCTATGCAGAATGTTGTGTAAACAAGTGTCGCTAAAAAACAAGCACTCATTGAGCGCTGGGATGGCAGCTTCTGGGAGGTCCATTGCACCACCGACCCATATGCCAAAGGGACATTCTAATGTTGCAAAACGAAAGTGTCGAGCATAAGAAAAAAATTACAGTTTTGTTTTTTATTTTTGTTGGAATATCAAGCAAAGTCGGCGTGTTGAAAAGAATGCAATGAACACCAACTAAAGTTGATACTTACTAACTTATGTTTATAAAATAATTAAAGTTAGGCAAAGTTAAACAATCGCAAAATTAGTGAACACATATTCAAGCAAGTAATTTTTGTAAATATTCTTGCAAAACTAATGCGTGATTTACTTTTGGATTTTTTGCAGCATACAACAAAGTTATAGTTTGATACTTATTAAACAAATCCATAATCACACCAACAGCTTCATGATTTGAATCAAGTTCTTCAACATAACGATGCGAAAATTCTTCAAAATGCTCCGGGTCATGATTAAACCACTTGCGTAACTGCGAAGTAGGAGCAATATCTTTAAGCCATTTATCAATATGAGCATATTCTTTGCTTATACCACGCGGCCAAAGTCTATCAACCAAGACTCTCACACCATCATCTTCACTAACCGTTTCATACACACGCTTAATCTTCACAGTGCACTTGTTCATAAAATCTCCTTTATACGTTTACTATAATCGCAGCTTTATTTATTTTTTCAAGGAATTATTTACTAGCAAAAGATATATGCGATATAAATTGAGTTATTATGTTCGATTATGTGATTTTATGTCGGCGTGTCGCGTTTATTTGCAGCAAAATTATATAAAATTTGCTTAATTTTTTAATTTATGTTCGTTTTTGTCCGATTATGGGAGAATACTTGGCTAAATGGTTAATTTCTTTGATACATGGAAAAAGAAAATCTGCACCATCGATATGGCTCTTATTGCTGTATTGACACTTCTAGCTTCCTTCATTGGTAGCTGGCTTAAGCAGTACCCAGGTTTCCAATTACTTGGTGCTCTTATTATTGCGTTGCTTGTTGGCATGGCTCTGCAGCTGCCATTGCACGTGTACAAAATGAATAATGATTCAAGGCGAGCAGGCGTTAAAAGCGCTGCTGGTTTGATTGCAAACAAACTTCTTCGCCTAGGTATTATTCTCCTCGGATTTAAGCTGAATTTGCATGATTTGTTTACCAAGGGCATTAAATGCTTGCCTATTGCAGCTGTGTTAGTTGCAATAATGGTTTGCGTAACTTATAACATTGCTAAACTCTTGAAGGTAAATCCTCAGCTTGCAATGCTTACAGCAGGAGGCACAAGTATTTGTGGAGCTGCTGCAGTTATGGGTCTTTCTGGCTCAATGCCAGTTCTTCCAGAAGAGGAAGATGAGAAAGAACAGAACGAAGTTATGGCTGTTGCAACAGTTGCAATTATGGGCACTATTTACGCTCTTGCTGAAATCTTCATCCTGCCTAACTTTGGCATGACTAAGCAGCAGCTTGGCATTACAGCAGGTGCATCACTTCACGAAATCGCACATGCCGTTGCAGCTGGCGGAGCATTCGATAGTATCGATGTTGCAACAATCATGAAGCTTTCACGAGTTCTTATGCTCGTTCCAGCCTCCATCTTTATTGCAATTTGGTGGAATGCTCGTCATAGCAAAGTTGAAAATGGCGGAAAGCATAAGATTAGCTTCCCATGGTTTATGCTTGGCTTTATTGCAGCATCCGTTATTGGAACTTATGTTCCTTTCATAACAGCTCACGCATCAACTCTTGTAGAAGCAGGATACGTTTTCCTTGGCATGGCTATGGCTGCACTTGGAATTAACGTAAACTTCCGAGCTATTTTTAAGCAAGGTCGCGCAGCATTTGCAGCAAGCTTCCTAGCTTCTATTGTTTTAGTTGCTTTGGCTTATGCAGCTGCAGTACTGTTCTTCTAAATAAAACATTACAAAATAGTTTTGCTTAACAAATGAGGGTCTTCGTTTGAAGATCCTCATTTTATATTCTCGATAATTTATTTTCGTGTATTCTTGAAAAATCTATCCAATATGCACAGCCGTTCCATCAGGAATATTTTTATAAAACCATTTGGCATCCGCAACGCTTAAACGCACACAACCATGCGATGCAGGCTTTCCAAGCTTCATGCCTTCTGACGGAATATATTCTCCAAAATTATAATTCGTCGGCACAGAATGGAATAAATATTGCGATCCAATAAAAGCAACCCAGTAATCCGCTCCAACTTTTTCATCTTGATTAAAGAAATGATCACCACGACCATTAATTTGATAATTACCATGAGGAGTCGAGTCTTTTATTCCAGAACTCATAACCATTGAATACACAGTTTTCCCATGAGCAATAATATAAACACGCTGTTTTTTCAAATTTACATTCACATGCAAATCCGAAACCTTTATTCCTGTAAGATTAGGATAGGCTCCACCAGTAGGATATTTCCAAAAATTAGGTTTAAGTAAAGACTTATTTTCTAGATAATTTTTGCAATATTTTTTAATAAAAGATTTATCATTACCGTTCAGTTTGCTTATTTTGCAATCAATTTTTTCACGCTCACTCAAATTAATTTTTTTTAACTGAGCACTATGCCTTAAAGAAGCAGAAACAACATTAGAAGTTTCAAAACCAACAAAGCAGAAGAACGGAATCAATAATGTAGCCAATAAAGCTGATGCAACACAACGAGCAAAATTAGAACTACGCTTCCACCATTTGCAAAATCTTGCAACAATGCGAACACACTTGCGTATATCGCTCACAAAGTTACGAATAAATTGCATAACATCTCCATTGTAAAAGCAAAAACGTCGCTCCCCCTAGTTTAACAGCAAACCGAGGAGAGCAACGCTTAAAAAAAAATAAATCTTTTATTTATTATGATATTAAAATCACTCGTAACATAAAAATCATAAATTTTTTTGAACGAACATGAAAATAATCATACATTAAATTTGAATTCGACAATATCACCGTCTTGCATCACATAGTCGCGACCTTCAAGACGAAGCTTTCCTTCTTCCTTAATTTTTGCCATAGAACCGTCAGCAGCAACGAAATCATCATAAGATACGATTTCTGCCTTAATAAATCCACGCTCAAAATCAGTGTGAATCACACCAGCAGCTTGTGGAGCAGTCCAACCTTTATGAATCTGCCAAGCGTGAACTTCCTTAACACCAGCAGTCAAATAGGTTTGAAGACCTAAAATATCGAATCCCACACGCGCAAGTTGATCCAAACCAGATTCCTTCAAACCAGCATCTTCAAGCATTTCACGAGCATCAGCTTCGTCAAGTTCAGTAAGCTCGGACTCAAACTGAGCATTAAGGAATATTGCTTTTGCAGGAGCGACAGATGCAGAAAGTTTAGACTTCAAATCTTCATCAGCCAACTCCGAATCATCCACGTTAAACACGTAAATAAATGGCTTAGCAGTGAGCAAGTGTAAATCATACACATCGTTTTTATCAATAAGCTTTTCGTTATGAGCCTGGTCAATAGTCTTTCCAGATTCAAGAATTTCCTTAGCTTTATTTACAGCGTCTACGTATTCCTGCGTAACTTTCTTACCGCGCAAATCCTTTTCCAACTTTGGAAGAGCATTGTCAATAGTTTGCATATCGGCGAGAATTAGCTCAGTATTAATCGTGTCAATATCGTCAGCAGGATCTACTCTGCCGTTAACATGCACAATATCATCATCATTAAATGCGCGCACAACTTCGCAAATAGCGTCTGCTTCGCGAATATTAGCAAGGAACTTATTGCCCAAACCTTCACCCTCGGAAGCACCCTTAACAATGCCTGCAATATCAACGAAAGTAACTGTTGCTGGAACAATCTTTTCAGTATTAACTAATTTAGCTAAAACTGGAAGACGATGATCCGGAAGCGGAACAATACCAGTATTAGGCTCAATAGTTGCAAACGGATAATTCTCCGCCAAAACGTTGTTGCGGGTTAAAGCATTAAACATAGTGGACTTACCAACGTTTGGCAATCCAACGATTCCAATAGTTAAAGACATATTTACCTAGTTTAGACCAGCGCCGGGAAAGCCGACACAACTTGATTTTATTTACTATTTATTTTCAATAGCATCAACTGCAGCAATCACATCTCCCCTAAATCCGCGAGATTCTAGCTCAGCAACGCCACGAATAGTGGTTCCTCCAGGAGAGCACACTGCATCTTTCATAGCACCAGGATGCGTGCGCGAATCCATGTATAACGCACCTACTCCTTCAATCATTTTTGCAGCCAAACGGTAAGCACAATCACGTTGCAAACCATACTTCACACCAGCATCACTCAATGCTTCCATGTACATTGCTGTAAAAGCTGGAGCGCAGCTAGAAATACACATTGCAATATTCATATGATCACTAGTCACTCGCTCTACCAAAGAAATTGGCTCAAATAAAGCATTAAACATTGAAAGTTGACTATCAGTAAGCGTATGAGTAGTTTCAGCTAAAGTCACACCTTGGCCTACAGAAATAGGAGTATTAGGAATAATGCACTGAACATGAGCTTCCTTGCCAAGTAGTTCCATGTAACGCTCAAGCGTCCAACCGGCTGCAACGGAAATAACAGCAATACCTCGTTCATTAATAATTTCACAAATTGGCTTAAGTACTTCAGCAACCTGATATGGCTTTACAGCAATAATAATCGCATCACTTGCTTCACATACTTCTTGAGCAGTGTGCATAGCGCGAGCGCCAATCAGCGAAGTATTACGCTCGAGTTTTTCAAAATTATGCGCGCACGCAACAATATTTTCACCTTGTAATACGCCAGCATTCAGTGCACCTTTAGCGATTGCTTGTGCCATGTTGCCATAACCTATAAAACCAACAGTTTCAGATACACAAGTACTCATACACGACCCCCTTTAGCGCATTGATAAAACAATAGCGCACTCATTACTAAGCAAACAGATGTATAGCATAGCAAAGAGTGCACTATAATCATTGCGCATATTAAAATTATTACCTTTATATATGGCTTATCTCTTATAAATTCCCTCTAAATCACCACGATTCAGCGCCTCATCAAACAAATGACGGAAAACAATGTCTCCATGCAAACCATCATGCTCAAACTCGTTCGTTGTCCAATAGTGGGAGTTGGCAATACGAGAAAGAGTGTCAAGCTGAAGACCAGAATCGACATACATGTCATCAAAATACACTGCTGATTGCAATGGAACTTCGTTATTAGCAAGTTGATCTTGATCGTAAATTTTGCCAAACTGCTTATCTTTCATCAAGCAGTCAACAGCTGGAAGGAATGGTTGCAAAGCTTTCTCTTGATCGTACATCCAAGGAAACATTGCTTCACCTGTAAACATAATAGGGCGAGCAGAACCAGAAAACTCTGGCATAGTTTCTCGAACCTGCTGAGCAGCCCACAAAATTGGGTGTTCCAATTCACCATCAGCATAAATAAATTCTTGTAATGGCCAATAAAGTGGACTAGAAGCTGTAGAATCCATGACACCATACACAAATTCGTCACTTAAACTACCTGCAGAAGCTCCTCCGCCGTGCTTAAATGCTTTCAAGGAACCATCACCATCTGCAAACGCAGAGTCAATTAACCAATGCACTCGTTCAAAACTTGGTTTCATTCCAAATGAAGAACCCAACATTTGGAATCGCTCAACCGTAAGTTTTTCACCGTTCGGAAGCACAACATCACCCTGTGCAATACGATCTGCAATAGCTGCAGCACGAGCAACATCTTGCGGATAGCGCTCATAGAATTGCTCAGTTTTACGCGCCATACGAGGAAAAGTATGCTCATAGACTTCACGCGCATTTGCTGGAACGTGAGGAATACCTCCTGTTGTAAAGCTTGCAATTAACCCTTGAGGGAATAGTGATAGATATGTAAGAGTCAAGAAGCCACCATAGCTTTGACCAAGTGAAACCCATGGCTTAGCATCGAATTCAGTAAGTCGCAGATGTTCAAAATCGCGAATAATAGAGTCAGCCAAGAAACGCTTTAAATACCAGGCTTGTCGCTCAACACTTACACCGTCATCTGCCATGCGCTTCATAGTTGAAGCGTCTACTCTTGAAGAACGCCCAACACCACGCTGATCCGGCAAGACTACGCGAAAATGTTTAATAGCTTCTTGAATCCAGCCATCACTAGAAGGCGAAAGTGGTCGTGGACACTGCCCACCAGGACCTCCTTGCAAAAATACTAATAAAGGCAAATTATCATGTACATGCTCAGGAGCACAAACTACTCTACAGAACAATCGGATTGTTTCGCCTTTAATAGCTCCACCAGGAGTGTTTCCTTCCCAATCAAGCGGCACGTCAATTGCACGTTCTTCGATATGCAATCCCGGAACATAATAGCTTGTAAGTAACGCCATTTCGCACTCCCTTTCTGTACTCTTGCATGCTACATGCAATGTCAATTACACATTCTTATATAAATCATACTCAAGTTCGATTGTTCTATAAAGTGCTATGCACTAGCCTAGTAATTATGAAAGTACCTAATATGTTTCAAAGTGTTATACAGTCCTTACGAAAAGAGCTCACATTAAACGACATATTATGGGGTATTATTCCACTTATTCTTTTTATACTTTCAAACAATAGATATAGTATAAGCTATGTTGACGGTTTACTGACTCAGGGTTCGCTGGTTACAGTAGCGCTTACAAATATCGTTGTTGCACTACTACTTTCAGTAAGAAAGATATGGCCTGAACAGGCGGCTATTATTTTTATTGTTATTTGCATTGTGCAAGTAATATTTGGTCCAGCTCAACTTTTCGCTGATTTCTTTGGTTTCGTGCTGCTTGTTAACGCTATTGCGCGCGGAAACCCAACGCATACGAAAGTTTTTGTTATTACAGCTTACATAACAACCATATTATCTTGCGCATTAATATCGTGGAATGTTGTAATGGGACCAATATATGGCAATAATCATTCGAAATCTAGTTATACCTGCAGTGTACGAAATATAAATAGCAGTAATATAAAAAATTGCGTTTCAAATATACTTAATTTTGCGATTCCTTCCATAATTTTTGCGATTATTATTACCACTATTACGGTTATTATTGGCTACTGGCAGCGCACTCATGTGCATACTATTCAACTTTTGCAAGAACACAATAACGCTATTCGCGCGTACCGCCGAAAAGCTCAACACATTGCTGTTACTGCAGAGCGAGCAAGAATCGCTAGAGATATGCACGATATTGTTGCTCATACGCTTTCTATTATTATTGTGCAAGCAGATGGCGGCCGTTATGCCGCAACACAAAATATTTCGCTCGCTAAAAAAACAATGCATATTATTAAAAATGAAGCTGAGCGCGCCGTTCACGACATGCGTAGGCTGCTAGAAGCTTTAACTGATGCACCTTCTAACGACACAAATTTGAATCACGTGCCATCACTTATTGAGCAAGCGCGAATTGCTTCACCAAATAATATTTTTTGGCATACTGTTGATGGCATAAATTCTTCTCATAAACTCAACAAAGCTGCACAAACTGTAGCATATAGAATTATTCAAGAAGCACTTACTAATATTCGCAAGCATGCAGGCGAATGCGTTAAAGTAAACATTCATGAAGAATGGAACAACCAAGGTTTAAAACTAAAAATTACAAATGAAATACACAAAATCGAAGTTAACCAAACGCAAAATAGCAATGCGCAGCATAAAAACGGTTATGGCTTAATTGGCATGAAAGAACGCATTGAAAATCTTCACGGAACGCTTAATTACGGGAAACTAAACGATGGAACGTTTAGTATTGTTGCTTTTATTCCATATTCTTACAGCACAGACCCGTCAAATACTACTGCTTCTGTATTAAATAGTATTCCTAACGTTACTTATAAGAATGCAAAAATTAATAATCAATCAGTAGCGCAAACAAAACCGGCAAATGCAAATGTTCCAACCTCATCAAAAGTTTTTCCAGAAGTAAATGCTTCACAAAATAAGATCGAGAAAGTATCACAATGGTTTGAACAACATTGGCTTATTGGAGACATTATTTATGCAGCGCCTTGGATTGTTCTGATGCTTTTTGTGCCAACTTATGATTTTATTCTTGGAGATGGAATGTCTTCACAATATTTCAACTCACTTTCGTTAGAAATATTTTATAGAGTATTTACTCTTGCAACCATGGTGCCGTTTATGTTCCGTAGAAAATCTCCAACAACATGCGCAATTGTTGCCGCAATATTTTCTGCAATACAGCTAATATTCTTACCTAATATTTTGTTTGCTAACTTATTCATTCCAAGCATTATTTATGCTGCGGTTCTATACGGCAAAAAGCGCGCATGGCAATGGATTAGCGCAATAGTACTTTTAGAATCTGCTATTTTTGCACTAAAAATTGGCATCGCATCAAGAAATATTCCAAAAAATGCAACTCCAATACAATTCTTTACATCGAATATAGACACGACTAATTTTTATATCATTACGCAAATGGCATCCGTAGGATTAGTTTTTGGTTTCGCAGTTGCGTTAATTTGTTTTACAGTTATTGCGTTTGCTTATTACCGAAGAAACGATGACAATAATTTATTGCTTCTAAAAACACGCAGAACAGAACTCGAGCAAGAACAAAAACAGCTAGAAGTACTTGCAGCAAACGCAGAAAGGCAGCGACTTAGCTCAAATATTCAGCAAAAAGTTGCTGTTACACTGCATAAAGTAATCGATGCCGCAAATAACGGAATTGATATGCTAAATAAATACGAAAAAGCAAATAACAATACAGAAAATCGAAAGTCATCAGACCCAGAGCAATCACAGGGACAAAGTGAAGAAATTAGTAAAGCTTTCAAAAATATTGGAGATGAAGGTCGCTCAGCACTAAAATATATGCGAAAATTGCTTGGAATTTTGCGAGAAACAGGATCAAGCGTTAATTCAGCAAATAATGGTGCGAATGTAACTGAAATTGCAGTTCGCCCTGCTCCTTCGCTCGATGAGCAAATTCAACACAGTGCATTAAATAAGCAAGAATAAGTTGATACTATAGAAAATATGGAAAACAATGGAGTAATTCGCGTTACAATAGCAGACGATCAGGAGCTTGTTCGTGCAGGATTTGCTATGGTAATTAACTCGCAGCAAGATATGCAAGTTGTTGCTCAAGCAGCGAATGGAAAACAAATAGTAGAGATTACAGAAAGAGATCATCCAGACATTATTCTTATGGACGTTCGCATGCCTGTAATGGACGGATTGGAAGCAACTCGCAAGATTCTGCAGCAAAAAACTAACGAAAATACTAAAATTATTATTCTGACAACTTTTGATTTAGACGAATATGTTATGGCTGCAATTCATGCTGGTGCTTCCGGGTTCCTTTTGAAAGATACTGAACCTGAAACTTTGCTTAATTCAATACGAACAGTGTATCAAGGAAACGCAATTATTGCTCCGACTGCTACGAAGCGTTTGATTGAAACTATGATTCAGCAAAGCAAAGTAGCAACAAATACTACAGAAAACAGTGCTGCGAATTATACCGCACAAGCAAGTTACGATGTACAAGCAAGTTCGACTGCGCAAACAAATCCGGATGTACAAGAAACACAAAGCTGCACATACGAAAATTCTGCTATTCCAGAACTTACTGATAGAGAACGCGAAGTTCTTGTTGAAATTGCTCACGGACTTTCAAATCAGGAAATTGCTGACAAACTATTTATTAGCTTGCCCACAGTAAAAACGCATGTTGCGCATATTTTAGGAAAAATCGATGCTAGAGACCGCGTTCAAGCTGTAGTTTTCGCTTACGAAAATGGCTTAGTTAAGCCGTAAAAATATAAAATTGCGGCTGTTTATGCATAGACACAAATAGCCGCAATTTAGATTATCAACGTACCTAGTAGCCTTTTAATTTATGCTCTTGGAAGGCGACGGTGACGCATAACAGTCACGCCGGCAGCAGCAGCTCCAGAAATAGTTAATGCACCCAAAACGCCTAGCATTATAGTGCTAAGCATATTACCAGAAGACTTGTTTTCGCCTGCAACTTTAGCTTGAGCTTGTGGCTTATTGCTTTCAACAGGAGTCTTTTCTTCAACTTCCTCAACATCACCCTTGTTATTTTCAGGCTTCGTAGAGTTTTCTTCTGAAACCTGTGATTCGGTTGACTTGTTTGTTTTTGAAGTATTGTCTGTCGGAGTCACAGGCGAAGAAGAAGTATTAGCAGCAGCTGGAGCATGAGATTCGGCTGCAGAAGAAACCTTTTTAACTATTTCAACAACCGGAACTACTACTTTCTGAGTATTTGCATCAGAAGGCTTGGAGCTTGGCACTGCTGGAACCGCAGAAGCTGCAGGAACAACATGAGTTGAATTATTTTCAACTTGAACTGCTGGAACCGCAGGGGTTGCAGGAGCAGCAGGTGCCGACGGAACAGTAGGAACAGTAGGAACTGGTACTGTTGGAGCCGCAGAAGCTGGCGGCACAACCGGAGAATTAACAGATGGCACTGGAACCTTAGCTTTAGGAACCTCAGAAGCAGCATTTGATTGTGTATCGGATTCGGCAGGAGCAGCTACTTTCGGAGCAGATGCTACTGGAGGTGCAGGGACTGGAGCAGCATGCTCTTGAGATTCATTATCTTTTTTAGAATCAGAAGGTGCTGGAGCAGTAGGACCAGTCTGTTCTCCTGATTCTTTTGCCTCATTATTACCAGCAGAACTGTTACCACTTTGCTGATCTTTTTGATCTTTTTCCTTCTTCAATTGAGCTTTAAGAATAGTAACTTTAGCTTTAGCTTCCTCAAGATTCTTTTCTGCGTCCTTTAAAGAATCCTCAGCTTGCTTCTTTAAATCACTTTTCGCAGTTCTCTCCTGAATCTGATTGTTCTTAAATGTTTTAGCGCCTTCAAAGCCATTTCTTAATGACTTAATTTTTTCATCTAGTTTCTTTTTGTCGTCAACTAACTTATAGTTCTCAATAATATTATTAAGAAGCTTTGTTTCAGACTCTGCTTTCTTTACTTCAGAATCTTTACTGTTGGAAGCTTCAAGCTTACTAGCTACATCTTTTTTAGACTCATCAATTTGATCTTTAATTTTTTGAAGATCTTCACTTACTTTTTCAAATTCTTGCTTTGCATTCTGGAAAAGAACTTCTAATTCTTTCACAGTTTTTTCTTTAGCAGCAACAAGTTTCTTATTTTCTTCAACTTTTTTGCTAAGTGAAGTTTGATCATTAGAGACTTTTCTAAACTGCTCCGCTATAGAATAAATATTATCACCATCGTTTGGATCAACTTTTTCTAATGCGGATTCCAATTCACCGATTTTTGTATCATACTCTTTAATTTGAGCAGAATCACTTGCAATAGATTCATTAAGATTATCTACTTCTTTGTGAAGATCTGAAATCTGTGATTCATATTGTTTTATATTAGCTGCAGCTCTTTCTTTTGTTTGACTTTTTTCTTCTTCGTCACTTTGCAAAGCATCAAGAGCTAATTTTGCATGATCATATTGCTCTTTTAAAAGTTCATATGCGGCTTTTAATCCAATAAGCTCGTTATCCTTTTCTTCTTTGGATTTTTCAAATTCTGCAATTTTTACTTTTGCGGCTTCGGAATCCATTTTCAATGCATTTTCAGCTTCTAAAAGTTCCTTTTCCTTATCTTTCTCAACGTTTTCAAATCCTTTTTCAGTTTCAGAGATTTTACTTAAAAGATCGTCAAATTCTGCAACTTTTTTCTTATACTCTTCAATTTGAGCTTCTAATTGCTGAACCTGCTCTTCAGCTTTTTCAATTGCTTCTTCAGTAGATGCTTTTGCAGTCACCTCTGTTTGAGCTTGCGTATTTTGTACATCCTCAACAGCTTCTTGCGCCCATGCTGGCATTGGGCCTTGCAGGAACAAAACAAATCCTGCGATTGCTGCGGCAGATTTTTTCTTGACCGTTACCATATTTGTTACTCCTTGCTCGTAGCGGCCTTCATGTCTAACTTATGTCAGCAGTCATCCTTGAGCATAACAAAGGAATAAATACATTTTCAACGCTATTTATTCGGAATATTTCCGATAAAACTTGTCATAATGAATAATAATCGTATTATTTTTGAAGACCATTAATAAAAAATGCCAATTATGCACATAATATTATATAATTCGAATAGTTATACACAATAATTTTTAAAAAATAATAACAATATTACAAATTTTTTCAGAGTGTCGAAAAAGCCTAAGAAAAAGATAATGCCGATAAGTAAAATTTACATACCGGCATTATCTCTATTTTTTCTGCAACTTAACTTCTACAGACTATCTTTTCACATATGTTCTTACGAAATTTAGTCCTCCGCGAGCGCAACTACTGGCGAAGACTTTACTGCTCTACGAGCTGGAAGAACGCTGGAAAGAAGCGCTGCAAGCAAAGCGATTAGAGCAAGAACCGCGTAAATAGTCCAATCAATTACAAACGGAACTTTGCCAATTGCGCTAAACACCATGTAGGATCCAATCCACCCAAACGCTGTTCCAACAATCAAGCCAGAAACGGTGCTTGTTAAGGAAATCAACGTTGCTTCCAACGCAAGAGATCTTCTAACCTGTCCTCTTGTCATGCCGATTGCTCGCAAAGTTGCAGATTCTTTGGTTCGCTCAATAACAGACAAGCTTAATGTGTTTGCAACACCTATTAAAGCAATCACAACAGCTACTGCTATTAAGCCAACAAGCAACATCATCATTACGTCGATAGCACTTTCCCACTGCGCTCGCTGGAACACGCTTCCACCAGCCATAACCTCCGCATAGCTAGATGTAATATTTCTAATATTCTTAACAATATCTACAAGATTAGCTTTGCTAGAGTCTACCGAAATAAGCAGAATATGCGTTGTAGGCTTAAGGTAGTTATTGAAGTAAGATTTGCTCACAAAAGCAGTATTCCTTGAATATATATTGACATTCCTATACTTCTTAAACTGAACTTGCTTTACAGTAATGCTCTTATCGTTATTACTCGGGTCTGTATTCATTCCGGTAAATGGCGTAATATCATCACTGTCTGTTTCACCAGAACTGTACTTTTCTACATAAGCTTGTAGATTAAGGTTTCCTTTTTTAAGTTCAAAGGGTTCTCCCCCTTCTTCGTTAAACTTAGGCAAAAGCACAGAATCTTTGTTTATATTAACGCCATCAAGATCAGTGTGCATTACATTTTTAAGTTGATTTACATTATCAACTCCAGCTGCCATAGCATACTCAGTTTTGCCCTTAGCGTTCTTAAAAGTCATAGGAACTGCAGGAAGCAACTCAGTATGCTTTATTCCACTAATCTTTGAAATGTCGGCAGCTAAAGATTCATCAACATTCTTGCCTTGAATAATAATGTCAACACTGTAATGGTCATCAACAACACCTTTAAGAGTTGCTTTACCACAAATTGCGCCCGTTACTACTGTAGAAACAAGCGTTACTCCAATAAGCAAAGCTGTTCCAGTTGCTGCAACTCTTCTAGGATTTCTTTGCACGTTTGCATTAGCAACTTTAGACGCGGGCCCACAAAGCGCCATAATTGCTCCAGTTGCCTTCATAGCAAACGGCATCCAGAATGTTGCTGTAATAATAATGCCAATAAAAACAAGCGCACAACCAAACATTGCTCCAAGCAAAGTCATCCAAGAGTCAGAACCAGCAGTAGGCGACTTACCCGCAATCATGCTTGCCAAAGAAGTAGCACTTAAAGCCGTAGCTAAAATACCTACAACAATAAACAGAACGCCAAAAACAGCGCGAATAATGCTTGCACGCTTATCTTTAATCAAATCCATTGGTCGCAGCGCTTCCATAGGCGTTACTTTTGTAGCAGATCGAGCAGCACTCATAGATGCAAGAACTGTTACAATCGTGCCAATTGCTATTGGCCACACAATTGCCGGAAGTGAAACAATCAAAGGAATCTTAGATAACGGTCCAGAATTAATATTCACATTACTAATTGCGCCCATAAATCCGATTGCGCAAAGCACACCAACACCTGCAGAAATAACTCCAAGTATTGCAGCTTCAAGCAAAACTGCCGCATAAAGCTGGTGTGACTGTGCGCCGATTACGCGCAAAAGCGCAAGAGTTCGTCTACGCTGTGCAACTAATACTTGGAATGTGTTTGCTATAACAAGCGAAGAAATAAGCAACGCTAGGATACCAAAAGATAGCAAGAACATGGTTACAAAATTAGTGCCGTTAGACACATTTCGAACAGCTCTTACGCCAACTTCATGCCTAGACATAAGAGAGAATCTCGAAGGAAGCAAAGAGTTAATCTTAGGAGATAAATCGTTTATTTTAGATTCATCAATACTCATGTACACTTTGCTTTGCACAACTTCATTGTCAAAATTCTTAAGATTGTTGAGTTTTGCACAAAAATCATTCGTTACTCCACCAAGATACGTGCCGCGATTTGAAACTGGTATTTGAGAATGTTCTCCATCGTCTACAAGACCAACCACACGAACATCGTACGATTTTTCTTTATCTCCGCCAGTGTCATCTACTTTAACCAAAGTTATAGTATCGCCAATGTTTGCATGTATTGATTTTGCAATACTTTTAATAAGCGTAATTTCGCCTATTTTTTGCGGATCTCTACCTTCTGTTGATTTATAAACAGGAAGATTTCCATACAAACCACTAGACCAAGCAATACTTGTAACTGATTTATCACCTTTTTCCACTCTTACAAGCGCAGTCGCATCGTCACTACGAATACCGTTGATACCAGGCATCTTCGATATTTTGTCTAAATGAAGGTCTTTGTAATGAATTTCACTACTCGGAGAGCTGTTAGGATTTTTAAATGAGATTGCATAATTTGCGCTACCGAATTCATTTGTTGCGTTACGAACCATCAAGTCATCAACGCTGTTTGCAAAAAGCAAAGTAGCGCTCATAAACATGCTGCCTATAAGAATTGCAATTCCAGAGGCGATTAGCATGCGCACGCTTTTACGCATAAGTTTTAGTGCGATTTTCCACATTCTAACTTCACCACCTTTTATTGCAATTGAGCAGGCTGATTATTAACGCCAGCCTCGCTGCGTTCCATAAGCATCTTGCTCATTCCTTCTGCAGTAGGATTTTGCACGTCTTCAACGATTTGACCATCTGCAAACACGATTGCTCGATCCGCATAAGACGCTGCAACAGCGTCGTGAGTAACCATAATCACAGTTTGACCAAGTTCCGTTACAGACTTCTTCAAAAAATGCAAAACTTCTGAGCTGGAAGCAGAGTCAAGATTACCGGTAGGCTCATCCGCAAAAACTACGGAAGGCTTAGAGATTAAAGCTCGAGCAATTGCAACGCGTTGTCGCTGACCGCCAGAAAGCTCAGCAGGCCTATGCTTTAAGCGATCTTGCAAGCCAAGAGTTAAAACCAAAGTATTAAACCATTGCTTATCTGGCTTTTTGCCTGCCAAAGTAAGAGGCATAAGAATATTTTGCTCAGCACTAAACATTGGAAGAAGATTAAAACTTTGGAAAATGAACCCAACCATTTCGCGTCGCATAAGCGTAAGCTGTTTATCGCTCATTCCTGTAATATCTAGGCCATCTACCAAAACTTTTCCAGAATTAACGCTGTCAAGACCAGCCAAAGAATGCATTAAAGTTGACTTTCCAGAGCCAGACGGGCCCATAATCGCAGTGAACTTGCCGCGCTCAAAGCTAACACTAACGTCTCGCAAAGCGTGAACAATGCCTGCACCCTTGCCAAAATCTTTAACAACATGCAAAGCTGCAACTGCCGTCTCACCAATCAAGTTTTGGTTAAAATCTGCTCTAAAATCTAAAGCATTTTCTTGCTCGTATGAGCTTGTTTCGTACGGACTGTTCATAACTGCTCCTTTTCTTAAAAAGTAGTAATCGCATAGTTATCTACTGCTAATACTTAAATTTACGTGAAAAGACTGCTGGTTACTATCGTGCGTAAGGCGGAAATTATTGAGAAAAAATTAGCATCTCATCCTAAAGTATGATGCGTAAATTTACATAATGTATAAAAAATCGGAGCACATACAAATACGAATGCGCTCCGAATAAAATGGTAATGGATCTTCAGGAATATTTTTAATTAATAATTTTTTACTTTGCTTTCTCTTTTCTATTTAAGCAAGTCCTGCTTTACGAACAGCGTCAAATCCGCGCTGCAAATCGGCAAGAATATCGTCAATATGTTCAGTTCCAATAGACAAACGAATAGTGCCTTCATGAATGCCCTGATCTTCCAATTCTTCAGGAGTTTCCTGAGAGTGCGTAGTAGATGCAGGGTGAATAACCAATGACTTTACGTCAGCAACGTTTGCAAGAAGCGAGAAAAGCTGTAAATTGTCAATAAATACGCGAGCTGCATCCCTTCCACCTTTAATATCAAACGTAAAAATAGAGCCTCCACCATTCGGGAAGTAGCGCTTATAAAGCTCGTGATCAGAACGACCTTCAATAGAAGGATGACTTACAGATTCAACCTCTGGCACAGTTTGCAAATATTGAACAACCTTCAACGCATTCTCAACGTGACGCTCAACACGCAAACTCAAAGTTTCCGTGCCTTGCAAAAGCAAGAACGCTGCAAACGGGCTAATGCAAGCGCCAGTATCGCGCAAAATAATCGCACGAATACGAGTCACAAAAGCCACAGATCCTAAAGCATCATAGAAGTTCAAACCATGATAGCTAGGGTCAGCTTCAGTAAGAGTTGGGAATTTTCCAGGGACTTTAGCCCAATCAAAATTGCCGCCTTCAACAATAATGCCACCAAGAGTTGTGCCATGGCCGCCAATAAACTTCGTAGCAGACTCAACTACAATATCTGCACCATGCTCAAGAGGGCGGAACAGGTACGCAGTTGCAAAAGTGTTGTCAACAAAAACAGGAAGATTGTGGCGATGCGCAATCTCGGAAATAGCCTCAAAATCAGGCAAATCAGCATTAGGATTACCAAAAGTTTCAAAGTACACGAGCTTCGTATTCGGCTGAATTGCATCCTCGAAGTTCTGAGGATTCTTAGGATCCACAAAAGTAGTTGTTACACCATCTCGAGGAAGAGTATGACGAAGAAGGTTATAAGTTCCACCATACACATTCTTTGAAGACACAATGTGATCGCCCTGCTGAGTGATGTTACGAATAGCATAGTCTACAGCTGCCGCACCAGAAGCAACAGCCAAAGCTGCAGTTCCACCTTCAAGAGCTGCAATTCTACGCTCAAAAACATCTTGAGTAGAATTCGTCAAACGGCCATAAATATTTCCAGCGTCACGCAAATCAAAACGAGCAGCGGCATGATCAAAATCGTGGAACACGTAGCTTGTTGTTTGATAAATAGGAACTGCACGAGAATCAGTTGCCGGATCCGCCTGCTCTTGACCAACATGCAACTGCAAGGTTTCAAAATGATACTTTCCTTGCGTTTCTTCAATATCGCTCATAATACCCCTCCAGTTTTGCGACTTTTTAAACAGTAGATTAGCTTGCTTCAGCTTACTTTGCGCATCCGCTTACTTTTCCGTTTTCTGTTTACATATTTATTTAAGTGATAACGACAATATGCCACTATGGTTCATTCGTACATACCTGAGGTTATCAAAATTAGCTATAACGAATTAACAGTTTGCAAAAAATAGCGAAATCTGTTTTAGAAAAATACAGAAAATATACTGAATTTCTAATACAACACGCCGTATGCAGCTTTTATCCACAATGCTTAAAAAATCTGGATTACTGCTCAATAAGCACAGAAAATAGCAGCATGATTACACAAAAACACATTATTGACGATGAAATTATCTCGCTTGACGAGATTGACGACGCTGAGACTGCTCAAGTATTTTTGCAAGAAAAACTTGAACAAGTGTCCAACGAGCTTCAAGATGATTCTCTTGAAAGTAAAGAGTTGGGAAAACTGGGAGAAACATACGCAGCTTTGCGACTCATACAAAAAGGGTGGCACATTATTGACCGAAACTGGCATTGCCGTAATGGAGAGCTAGATTTGGTGATGATTACTCCAGAACAAAAATTGGTATTCGTTGAAGTAAAAACTCGAAGAAGCGTACGTTGTGGCACTCCACTTGAAGCAATTACTCAAGAAAAATGTAGCAAATTACGTACAACTGGTATGAAATGGCTGGAAGAATTCGGAAGCGACATACCTCATTACCGTATTCAATTTGACGCTGTATCAATTCTTATTATTAACAAATACACTTATCCAGATTCTGCATATGAATTGCAATCTTTGGAAGAAATTGAAGATAATTCATCAATCCAATTCAAGCATGTTCAAGGAGCATTCTAATGCATATTGGAAACGCAACATCAATAGGACTTATTGGTCTTAAAGCTTTTACTATTCATCTGCAAGCTTTTATATCTGGAAATATGCCAAACTTTTCTATTATCGGCTTACCTGACACTTCATTAAGCGAAGCAAGAGAGCGCGTTAAATCAGCTCATTTTGCGTTGCATTGTAAATGGCCTGAAGGAAGGGTAACAGTAAACTTATCACCTGCTTCAATGCCAAAAAGCGGAGCATCATACGATTTAGCTATCGCGGCAAGCATACTAAGCGCAGAAAAGTATATTCCACTTACAGAATTAGAAAATACAGTTATTTTAGGAGAACTAAATCTTGACGGGACAGTATTACCTATTCAAGGCATTCTTCCTATTGCACTTTACGCAAAAAAGATGCATTTTAAACGAATGCTTATTCCGCAAGAAAATCTTGCCGAAGCGCAACTTGTAGATGGAATTGAATCTATTGGAATACACCATATTTTAGATTTAGTGACGCAATTGCATGGCAGTTTGAGCGAAGAATCACTCAAGCTTATTGAAGAAGACCCTGCGTATAAACATATGCAAGTCCTTGAACGAAATGGAAATTATAACAATGGAGAAGAAGATTATAATTCGTCAATTCACGAAGAAAGCACTTCTCCACTACAAATTGAACCAAAATATGAAATTGGAGATATGTCTGAAGTAATAGGGCAAGAACATACAAAATGGGCTCTACAAGTTGCTGCAGCTGGAGGGCATCACGTAATGATGATTGGGCCTCCAGGATCTGGGAAAACCATGCTAGCTTCACGAATACCAAGCATTATGTGTCCACTTAACGAACAAGAACAGCTTGAGGTTGCTTCAATTCGTTCACTTTGTGGAACACTACCCTATTACGGAATTAGCAATATTCCACCATTTGAAGCACCTCACCATACTGCTTCAGCAGCTTCTCTTATCGGAGGAGGAACAGGAGTTGCAAAACCTGGGATTATTACTAGAGCACATTGCGGAGTGCTGTTTATGGATGAAGCTCCAGAGTTTTCTCCTAGAGTATTGCAAATCCTAAGAGAACCATTGGAATCAGGGCATATTGCTATTTCTCGTTCAAAAGGGACAACTCTTTATCCAGCTAAATTCCAGCTTGTTATTGCTGCAAATCCTTGTCCTTGCGGATACGCATACGGAAATGGAGAACGATGTACTTGCAAAGAGCGCGAAAGAGCACGATATTTTTCACGCCTTTCAGGTCCAATTCTTGACCGTATTGATATTCAAATGGATGTGCCTCCGGTAGAACGAATTATTATTTCAAACCATCATCAAGACAATGCACAAAACTCAGTTAAAAACACGTATCTGAATAGCAAAACAATGCGAGATAACGTAATAGAAGCTCGTAAAATTGCTCGCGACCGTTTTATAAAACAAGGCTGGGATTGCAACGCACAAGCATCTGGAACATGGCTTAGAAAATACACTTCACAGCAAGCTGTAGGACTTATCAACCGTGCATTAGAAAAGCATCAATTGAGTTTGCGAGGAGCAGATAGAGCATTGCGACTCGCGTGGACGCTTGCTGATCTTTCTGGACACACTTCACCAGACATGACAGACATTGCACAAGCAATCAGTTTAAGGACACGAATATGAATACTAAGAACATAAACAACACGGATAACAATGAAGAAACCATTAGTTCACCTAGCGATTTTTCTTCACCAGACGAAGAAACAATATCTCGTGCAATACTTACATTCTGCCTTGAAGGAGCGGATGCAATTATGTACACGCTACTATTGGGATCTAAAAGCGCTAAAGAAATTGTTTCAATATTAAAAACAATTGTGAAAAATTATACGAAACAACAATCAACAGGCTCAGCTCAACAAATGCAACTTCCAATTATTAGTGAAGTAGCAGATCAAGAAAACGATGCCAATTCTAAAACTTTTAGTTCAAGAAAACGTAACAAAAATCAAGAATTAGTATCTACAATGTTAAGTTTCATAAAAAACCATAAAGAACTTACACTCTTAGAAAATTATTTCAAGAAGGGCTTAACAGCGTGGGGTTATCACAACAATAATGCGCCTAAGTCTTTAGAAGTGTTACACAATTCTATTTCAAAATGGTGCGTTCGATTATTGCATTTACCAACATGGAATAATGAATCACTATGTCAATGGTTCACTTCTGGCGGAAAGCAATGGATTATTGCACCACACAGCAAATATTGGCCGAAACAATTACAAGATTTGGCTTTTCAGAGTCATTTCTCACCACCTTTATGCTTGTGGGGTGTAGGGAATCCACAAGCATTAACACAATGTCATAATCCACTTGCTATTGTTGGCTCACGCTCTTGCACAGACTACGGAAGAGAACTTGCATATCAATTTGCTTATGATTGCGCTTCGAAAGGCCATACTGTTATTTCTGGTGGAGCGTACGGAATTGATGCAGCAGCACATTGGGGCGCATTAGATGCACAAGATGTAGATGAAAATAAGCCTACAGGAAAAACCATTGCTGTATTTGCTGGAGGATTAAATCATATGGGACCCAGATGCAATTATCAGCTTTTTGAACAAATTATTGCAAAAGGCGGAGCGTGTATTAGCGAACTATGCCCAGATACAACACCTGTAGGCCACAGATTTTTATTACGAAATAGAATTATTGCAGCTCTAGCATCAAAAATTATAGTTGCTCAAGCAAGATTACAATCCGGAGCGCTAAATACTGCAACATGGGCAACTGATTTAAATCGCGAACTATACGCTATACCAGGAGATATCAATCAGCCTAATAACGCAGGATGCAACAAGCTAATACACGATTCACAAGCTATAATATTGTGTTCAACTCAAGATATAGATATTCTGTTTCCTCAATCTCATCATTACTTTGCTTATTCTCAACCTAAACCAGAAAAATTAAGTATAGACTATAAAAATTATGACAATACACAAAAACTAATTATCGACGCAATTACAACATGCAAACGCAAACGTGAACTTGCAAATGTTGACAGAATATACGAAATAATAAAAGCTTCTTACACAGAAAAACAATTAGATTACATACCATCTATTGCTGAAATTTCTGGGAAAATTGCATTGCTAGAATTGGAAGGAATTATTGTACAAAATAAAGAAAATTTAACATTATCACAGCAAAAAGTAGCGTAAAATAACGCGCCCAATACAAGATATGTGAGAAAATAAAAGTATGCAATCAAGCGAATACTACGATGTTATTATTGTTGGCACTGGAGCTGCAGGATTATCTGCAGCACTAGGATTAATTAAATCCGAAGAATACGCATGTATGAGAAAAGGAGGAAAAACACCATCAATTTTAGTGATTTCTAAAGTGCCAGCATTGCGTTCACACACGGGTTCTGCTGAAGGAGGTATAGCAGCAAGCCTTGGAAATGTTGAACAAGACAAATGGCAATGGCATTATTATGACACAGTTCATGGCGGAGATTGGCTAAGCGATCAAGATGCAGCAAAGCTACTTGCAAAAGAAGCGCCGAAAACAGTTATTCAGCTTGAACATTATGGCGTAGCATTTTCTCGAACGCAAAATGGGTATATTAATCAACGCCGTTTTGGTGGGCATACTGCTAATTTTGGAAAGAATCCAATTGAACGTGCGGCTTTTGCTGCAGATCGTATTGGTCACCAAATTTTGCATAGCTTATGGCAACAATGTGTTTCCGAGAATATTGTATTTGCTGAAGATTGTTACGTAACAGATGTTGCTATAAACGATCAAACTATGAGCGTTGAAGGAATTGTTGCATTTGATTTATCTGCAGGAAACTTGCGAGCAATAAGGTCTAGATTCTTACTTTTAGCTACAGGCGGATCGGGAAGATTATTTGCAACAACATCTAATTCGTGGGATTTAACAGGCGATGGCATGGCTTTAGCTCTAAAAGCAGGATTACAACTTGAAGACTGCGAGTTCATTCAATTCCACCCTACTGGACTAGCTCATACTGGCATTCTGCTTTCAGAAGCAGCAAGAGCTGAAGGCGGCGTGCTTAGGAACTCAAATGGCGAAGCTTTTATGAAAAAATACGATGAAGTACATGCAGATTTAGCTCCAAGAGATGTTGTTTCTCGTGCAATTGCCAAAGAAATTCGCGAAGGAAGAGGTGTAAACGATTCAACAACTACGCAACAAAGCAATTCGCATAACGATTGTGTTTGGCTAGATATGACACATATCAGCCGAGAAAATATGTTAGAATACTTGCCACAAGTTACAGAAACTATTGAAAAATATGCTCATCTTGACCCAACTTGCGATTTAGTCCCAATTCGCCCTACAGCTCACTACACAATGGGCGGAATACCGATAACTTTGAATGGAAAAGTATATAGATGGCAAAATAACAACCAAAATATTGTTTATGGTTTATACGCTGCCGGAGAATGCTCATGTGTAGGAGTGCACGGAGCTAATCGATTAGGAGGAAACTCCTTGCTTGACGCATGCCTTTTTGGAAATCGCGCAGGAGCAACAATAGCAAAAGAATTGAAAAACTTAAACAAGGATGATGAAACTAACAGTAACGAAATCAATGAAACGAACGAAACGAACGAAACCAATAAAACTATCTCAAGTAATGTTGCACTACAAGTCTTATATAAACAAAGAAATAATGAACTTAATCAGCTTATGGAAACGAGTGCGAAGCAAGTTACAGATTTTACAGACAACAGTTATAACGACGAATCTTCACAAATAGAAGAAGATAATCCTTATAAATTATTTGCAGATTTAGGAAAAATCATGGAAAACGCTGTTGCAATATCATGCGACGAACAATCAATTAAGAAAGCACTCAATGACATACAAGAATTTATAGATCCTAAAATTCAGTCATTACACATTCATAGCGATAATTTAGTTTTTAACCAAGAAATTACTGCAATATGGGAAATAAAGAACATGTCACTACTTGCAAAAGCAGTATTACAATCTTCACTTGCTAGACATGAATCTAGAGGTGCTTTCTTTAGAAGAGACTATCCAAAACATGATATTTCTTCATTGCCACAACACTCGTTCATTGACTTTGATGGAAACTTGGCAAAAAAGCCAGTGAATGTTATTGATTTTAAACAAGATAGTAAAGGAGATTTTTATACTGAAAATAGCATAATTTAAAACTATTATTACTATTTTCATATATAAATATTTTGAAAATTCGTAATTTTTTCAACACGCCGAAGCGAAGAAGAAAAAAAGATGTTATAGTCTTATCTGTTGTCTAAAACACCTGTCCGGGTGGCGGAATGGTAGACGCGCTAGCTTGAGGTGCTAGTGCCTATTTGTTACAGGCGTGCGGGTTCAACTCCCGCTCCGGACACGAAAAAACCTTGCTGGAAAGCCAGCAAGGTTTTATTGTTTTCTAACGCAAAAAAGGTGTTAGCTAAGAAGATCATCTTAGCTAGCCCTAAAAAATTTAATTAAGCAGCATTTGAATGCAAATGGAAACGAATCTCGCCAGAATTTGGCGTATAAACAGCTGCACCAAAAGCAATAATCGTGCCAAACTTATCTTTTACAGTAGAATAAGCTGCAATTACAGAAGTTCCAACTTCAACATTCAGTACTGCCGCAAGCCGGTCACACAGCTCTTCTACATGCACAGACACCTCATTTTCTACAAGCTGAACAGCGTACGCTTTGAACAAAAAATCAGCTAACGAATCATCTGAAAAATCATGCGTCAAAATTTTAGGAAAACGCGAAGCAGACAAATAAATCACACTATAACGCGATAAAACATCGTCAACATAGCGCAAGCGTTTCAAACATATCAACTCATCTTCTGGATCAAGACCTAAACGAGCAGCAGCATCTTCATCGTGAATAACATCTTTTTCAATAACTTTTATTCTAACTTTTGCATCATTAGAATAAGCCTGCTCATAAAATCCTTGCGCGCGATCAGAAATCACTTCCTGATTATAAGTATGAATAATTGAAGAAGCTCGAAATGTTCCCCTACCCTGCTCACGAACAAGTAATCCTTCAGTAATAAGATTATCAACTGCATGCCTCAAAGTGATACGACTCACATTGTACTGTTTGCACAATTCAATTTCAGGAGGTAATTGTTCGTTAGCTTCCATAGAATCAATACGAGCGCGTAGATTATCTCGCACAGCAATATATTTAGGCACACCGTCGACCATTATCACTCTCCCCTAACTAAGCGCTAGCATGAAAAAGCCGCTGATACTAGTTTGTGTAAAACACAGCATAGTAACAACGGCTCATGCAAAACTAATAACTCTGTTATCCTATCAGCCCTAACATAAAATGTACAAACAAATAGGAAAATGAGTAAAAAGAATTTAATCTATGTCTACACAATTATTTAATTGTATTTTTATTTTCTTTACTTATTTTATTTCTTCAACTTTTTCAAAATTATTAGAATCGCGTTTATTCATCAATATCGAAACAGAATAGAACAATATTAGTGCAATAAGTATTACAGAAATTAGAACAGTACGACCACCGACAATATTTACGTGACCAAGTATTACACCAAATACGCCATAATCTGCATCAGAATATGTAGAATTTGCACTTCCTAAATTGCCAAGCACTGGCAAAAGGAACAACGGAAGGAAAGTAATGAAAAGGCCATTAATAAATGATGCAGTCAAGCAACCACGTATTCCACCTTGACCATTACCAAATACTCCTGCAGCACCACCAGCCATAAAATGCGCAACAATTCCAGGAATAATAATTGTCGTTCCCAAAATCGCCATAAACGTCATTCCAAGCAAGCCGCCAAAGAAACTAGCCAAGAAGCCAATAAGAACAGCATTAGGAGCAAAGCCAAAAGTCATTGGTGCATCTAAAGCAGGACGAGCATTTTTAACAAGCTTTTCCGATATTCCCTTAAAAGCTGGAACAATTTCGTCAAGAACAATCTGCACGCCTGCAAGAATAATATAAACACCTGCAGCAAAAGTTGCAGCCTTCAACATAACGAAAACAATGGAGTTTTGACCATTAGATAAATGTGTTTCAACATACGAAGATCCAGCAAAAAGTGCCACTACGATATAAATAACAGCCATAGAAAGCGTGATAAGAACTGTTGTATCACGCAAGAATCCCAATGCGGCTGGGAATTTAATATCCTCAGTTGACTTAGAAGGACGCTTTTTTGAAGCAGTAATTTTTGCAATTAACGCACCTAAAGCAACACCAGTACCAGCAGGATGTCCTAAAGCAACATCATCTTTGCCTGAAGCTTTTTTCATAAATGGTTGCACTAGTGCAGGAGAAATTGTCGTAAACAATCCTTGAGCAATTGAACCCCATAAAAGGACTTCCCACATGCTAAAACCAGCAACATTAAATATAACAGCAAGCATACTTGCCATATAGAAAGCTACGTGACCCGTTAAATAGATAAATTTAAAACGAGAAGTAATAGAAAGAATAATATTAACAATCATTCCAAAGAAGAAAATAAGCGCAGATTCAGAGCCATACTTCAATAAAACAGTTCCAATAATTGCTTCATTATTCGGCACTACGCCTTGCACATGAAATGCGTATTGAAACATTTTGCCAAATGGATTCAACGCTTCAGTAATAACTCCAGAACCAGCTGCTAAAACAAGAAAACCAACAAGGGTACGGATTGATCCTTGCAAAATATCCGAGAATTTCTTTCTTTGCACTGCAAGCCCAATAAAAGAAATAAGCGCAACTATAACAGATGGCTGTCTGAAAATATCGAGCAGTACTGACAGAATGCCGTCCACGTAACTCTCCTTACCATATTAATCGATATAGTTTGAGCGGCTTACGCAATTATTGGCGGCAAAAATATCTTACAAACTTCGCAAACGATACCGTAGGCGAAACTATTCGAAATACACGATTAGTTTCGTAGCACAGTAAAACTACACATACAAAATTCACGGTTCCGCAATGAAGCAAAGTAGTAAGAGCTACTACGAGCAGCAGTTTTTACACCCAGCCAACAACTACTGTTACAGCTCATACTGTTGTTTCATGTAAAATTCATTATATCGTTTAACATTATAAACAATTAAAAACAACAGTATTTACTACTAAAATATTCATTAAATATCGATAAAATTCGAAAATTTACCTGTTTTTAGAAAATTCGACACACCAATATACAGAAAAAAGCACTCCATTTTCACGAAGTGCTTTATAAAAATCAGTAATTATTACAGTTTTTAATGAAAATAAACATATGTTTTACTGTATAAACATATGTTTATATTTCAGTCAATAATTCTCATCAAAAACTGTCACTCCCACTCAATCGTGGCAGGCGGCTTAGACGTTACATCAAGCACTACACGATTAATTTGACGGCATTCATTCGTGATTCGAGTAGAAATATTTGCCAACACATCGTAAGGCACACGAGACCAATCAGCTGTCATAGCATCTTCAGAGCTCACAGGACGCAAAACAATTGGAGAACCATATGTACGCTCATCACCCTGAACACCAACAGAATGAACATCAGCAAGCAAAACGACTGGGCATTGCCAAATGTCGCGATCCAATCCAGCTTTAGAGAGCTCTTCGCGTGCAATAGCATCTGCTTCACGAAGAACAGCTAAGCGTTCGCGTGTAATCTCGCCCACGATACGAATACCTAAACCAGGTCCTGGGAATGGCTGACGCCAAACAATTTCATCTGGAAGTCCAAGCTCAGTTCCAATAGCACGAACTTCATCCTTAAACAAAGTACGCAAAGGTTCAATAAGCTTAAACTTCAAATCTTTTGGCAAACCTCCAACATTGTGATGAGATTTGATGTTTGCAGCACCATCACCGCCACCGGATTCAACTACATCCGGGTAAAGCGTGCCTTGCACAAGGAACTTAACTTCTGCTCCAGATTTTCCAGCTTCTTCGATAACTTGACGCTGAGCTTTTTCAAAAGTGCGTATAAACTTTTCGCCAATAATCTTGCGCTTGCGCTCCGGCTCACTCACGCCTTTAAGTGCGTTCAAAAAGTCATCTTCTGCATCAACTGCAATAAGTTTAATGCCTGTTGCTTCAACAAAATCATGCTTAACCTGCTCAACTTCGCCTTTACGAAGCAAACCGTGGTCAACAAAAACGCAAGTAAGCTGATTGCCAATTGCTTTATGTACCAATGCTGCAGCAACAGCAGAATCTACGCCGCCAGAAAGACCACAAATAACTTGCGCGTCGCCAACTTCTTCACGAATCTTAGCAACTTGATCCTCAATAATATTAGAAGGATTCCAATTATTATCCAGCCCTGCACACTTATGTAAGAATGTAGATATAAGTTCCTGACCCAATGGAGTGTGTTTAACTTCTGGATGCCATTGCACACCGTAGAGTTTGCGACTTTCGTCTTGCATTGCTGCAACTGGAGCACCTTCTGTGTGAGCCAAAACCGTAAAACCTTCTGGAGCACGCTTAACAGCAACACCGTGACTCATCCAAGTATTCTGCGCAGATGGGGATCCGGAAAGTAAACCTTCAGAATCATCAATAGTTGCAGCAGTCTTGCCATACTCACCAAGTGCAGCTTTATCGACATCGCCACCAAGCTCATGAGCCATTACCTGGAAGCCATAGCAAATACCAAGAACCGGTACACCTGCTTCAAAAATCTTTGGATCAATGTCAGGAGCACCTGGTTCATAAACAGAAGCAGGACCACCTGAAAGAATAATAGCTTGAGGATCCTTAGCAAGCATTTCGTCAACTGGCATAGAGTGAGGAACAAGTTCTGAATACACATTTGCTTCGCGCACTCGACGAGCAATAAGCTGAGCATATTGAGCGCCAAAATCAACGACAAGCACTGGTCCTTTTGCCATGATTCTCCTTATATATATGTTCTAACACGATTCAACTTATAATAGTGAAACTTTGCGACGTTATATAATTACAAAACGCCGAAAATTAAACACAAAAGTTACACGTACAGTCTAACACTGCAAATAACGTTGGTAGATTTTTGTGCGAAACGCTTAACTATAAAGTATAAAATGAACATTAAATATAACATAATCTATACAAATGGCTCATTTTTTACGCACATAATCACACATTTTTTCAACACAAATGCACGAAGAAGTAACCAAACGAACAAAAGTCAGACGCTGGCACTATACTGAAACGGATGGAAAAAGAGCTGTAATACATTTGTTTTCCAGTCTCTATAACCAAATGGTAATGATCAAATTGCACTGAAAAGTGCTTGAGTACAGGAGTACACATGACGAGTCCTGTTATTGGCACACCTTGGAAGAAGCTAAACGCTCCAGTTTCCGAGGCAGCTATCGAAGGCGTAGACAAGTACTGGCGCGTTGCCAACTATCTTGCAATCGGCCAAATTTATCTTCGCAGCAACCCTCTAATGAAGGAGCCGTTCACTCGCGAAGACGTTAAGCATCGTCTGGTGGGCCACTGGGGCACCACTCCAGGTCTTAACTTCCTTATCGGCCACATTAATCGTTTTATCGCTGATCACCAGCAGAACACCGTGATTATCATGGGTCCAGGCCACGGCGGCCCAGCTGGTACTGCTCAGTCTTACCTCGACGGTACTTACACTGAGTACTATCCAAAGATTACTAAGGACGAAGCTGGTTTGCAGAAGTTCTTCCGTCAGTTCTCTTACCCAGGCGGTATTCCTTCTCACTTCGCTCCTGAAACCCCAGGTTCCATCCATGAAGGTGGCGAGCTCGGTTACGCACTTTCTCACGCTTACGGCGCTGTTATGAACAACCCAAGCTTGTTCGTTCCAGCAATCGTTGGCGATGGTGAAGCTGAGACCGGTCCTTTGGCTACCGGTTGGCAGTCCAACAAGCTTGTGAACCCACGTACCGATGGTATCGTGCTTCCAATCTTGCACTTGAACGGCTATAAGATTGCTAACCCAACAATTCTTTCCCGTATTTCCGATGAAGAGCTTCATGAGTTCTTCCACGGCATGGGTTATGAACCATACGAGTTCGTTGCTGGCTTCGACGATGAGGATCATATGTCCATCCACCGTCGCTTTGCTGACATGTTCGAAACTATCTTCGATGAAATTTGCGATATTAAGGCTGAGGCTCAGACTAACGATGTAACTCGTCCTTACTACCCAATGATTATCTTCCGCACTCCAAAGGGTTGGACCTGCCCGAAGTTCATCGATGGCAAGAAGACCGAAGGTTCTTGGCGTGCACACCAGGTGCCACTGGCATCTGCTCGCGATACCGAAGCTCACTTCGAGGTTTTGAAGAACTGGATGAAGTCCTACAAGCCTGAAGAGCTCTTCGATGAAAAGGGCGCTGTGAAGGAAGACGTTCTTTCCTTCATGCCAAAGGGCGAACTCCGCATTGGTGAAAATCCAAACGCCAACGGTGGTCGTATTCGTGAAGATTTGAAGCTTCCAAAGCTTGAGGATTACGAAGTCAAGGAAGTTAAGGAATTCGGTCACGGCTGGGGTCAGCTCGAAGCTACCCGTCGTCTTGGCGTTTACACTCGTGACATCATCAAGAACAACCCAGATTCCTTCCGTATCTTCGGACCAGATGAGACTGCTTCCAACCGTTTGCAGGCTGCTTACGAAGTAACCAACAAGCAGTGGGATGCTGGCTATCTCTCCGGCTTAGTCGATGAGCACATGGCTGTTACCGGTCAGGTCACCGAGCAGCTTTCCGAGCATCAGATGGAAGGCTTCCTCGAAGGTTACTTGCTCACCGGTCGTCACGGCATCTGGAGCTCCTACGAGTCCTTCGTACACGTTATCGACTCCATGTTGAACCAGCACGCAAAGTGGCTTGAGGCTACCGTTCGTGAGATCCCATGGCGTAAGCCAATCTCCTCTGTGAACTTGTTGGTATCCTCCCACGTATGGCGTCAGGATCACAACGGCTTCTCGCACCAGGATCCAGGCGTAACCTCCGTGCTCTTGAACAAGACCTTCAACAACGATCACGTAATCGGCATTTACTTCCCAGTAGATTCCAACATGTTGCTTGCTGTTGCTGAAAAGGCTTACAAGTCCACCAACATGATTAATGCTATCTTCGCTGGTAAGCAGCCAGCTGCTACTTGGTTGACTCTCGACGAAGCTCGCGAAGAGCTCGAGAAGGGTGCTGCTGAGTGGAAGTGGGCTTCCAACGCTAAGAACAATGACGAAGTTCAGGTTGTTCTCGCTGGTGTTGGCGATGTTCCACAGCAGGAATTGATGGCAGCTGCCGACAAGTTGAACAAGCTTGGCGTTAAGTTCAAGGTTGTTAACGTTGTTGACTTGCTCAAGTTGCAGTCCGCTAAGGAAAACAACGAAGCTTTGACTGACGAAGAGTTCACTGAGCTCTTCACTGCTGACAAGCCAGTCCTCTTCGCTTATCACTCCTATGCACATGACGTTCGCGGCTTGATTTATGATCGTCCAAACCACGATAACTTCAACGTTCATGGCTACAAGGAGCAGGGCTCCACCACAACGCCATACGATATGGTTCGTGTGAACGACATGGATCGTTACGAGCTTACCGCTGAAGCATTGCGCATGGTTGACGCCGCTAAGTATGCCGACGAAATCAAGAAGCTCGAGGACTTCCGCCTCGAAGCCTTCCAGTATGCAGTCGACAAGGGTCTTGATCACCCAGACTACACCGATTGGGTATGGCCAGGCGTTAAGACCGATAAGCCAGGCGCTGTCACCGCTACCGCTGCAACCGCAGGCGATAACGAGTAGTTTTAAGCTGATAAAGCTAAAATTGGTTAGCTAAAAACATTTCGGGAGTCAATCGAAAGATTGGCTCCCGTTTTGTGTATTAAAACAAAAAAGCTTCATGTATTAAAACAAACAATGCAATAAAACTAGTTATATGCAAAATAAATTACATTTATAATTACTATTTTGTGCGTGTACAACATAGATAAGCCGTACAATAGAAAAAGTTTGTTTATATTGCAAAATGCAAAACTTACATTAACAATATAAACCTAGCAGTAACACGAAGTATCAAAGGAGAACGCATCGTGTCGCATATTAATGTAACAATTATCGGCAACGAAGATATGTACGGCAGAAATGCTGTTGCATTCGGAATAACACATATTCTGTCTAATAACTACAGCACTACTGTTTTTCGTCCATGCGCTCAACCAAATGACACTTTTACTAAACAACTTTTGGGTATCACAAATACTTCAGCGAAATTAGAGCAAGTTATTGCAACAACTCCAGAAATAGTTAGAACAAATAAAGACACAGTGCGAGGAGATATCGTTGCGCGCTATAACGAATTGTTGCAATCCACCTCTGCTCAAGCTTCTATTATTGTTTCTAGTGACGCAAACCCAGCATATGATCCAGAACTGTTTTCTTTCGACGCAACTGTTGCAGCTGACTTGGCATCACCTGTTTTTCTCACAGTTTCAGCTCAAGGCAGAAACTCACAACAAATTTTACAAACTATAGATTCTGCAAATGCTTGCGTTCTTAAATCATGCACACAAGTTTTAGGAGTATTTGTTACAAACTGCGATCCAGAACTTGGAGCTGAGTTAATGCGTGACTATAGCTCTAGGAATTATGCAAACTCAAACGACGAAGCATCCCGAGTAAGCCAAACTCCATTATGGGTTTTGCCACCAATAGATGAAGAAACTAAAAATTCTTCATTAGAAACATTCGTAAATTGCGTTCGAGAAAATGATGTTCTTAATGCTCTCCACCAACCATTTAAAGTTCCAACTACACCTTATGCTTTCCAATACAGTTTATTAGGGAAAGCAAAAGAAAATAAGAAAACTATAGTTCTTCCGGAAGGAGAAGAAGATCGTATTCTTAAAGCAGCAAACTATTTGCTAGAACGTGATATTGTAAATCTAATTATCATTGGAGAACGCGAATCTATTCTTGCTCGAGCAGAAGAACTAAATCTCAATTCTCTTTGCAAAGCTAGTTTCCAATCTATGCACGATGAAGCAATGCTAAGCCATATGATTACAAAACTTTGCGAATTAAGAGCAAAGAAAGGAATGACAGAAAAGCAAGCGCGTGAACAATTAACAGATGCAAGCTACTTCGGCACCATGCTAGTAGTACTAGGTCAAGCAGACGGTCTTGTTTCTGGTTCAGTTAATTCAACCGCTAACACTGTACGTCCTGCTCTTCAAGTTATCAAAACTAAGCCTGGTTCTAAGCTGGTTTCTGGAGCATTCCTTATGTGCTTCAAAGATCACGTATCTGTATTTGCAGATTGTGCAATCAACCCAAATCCTAGTGCAGAACAGCTTGCTGATATTGCTATTCAGTCTGCACACACTGCTGAGACTTTCGGACTCAACCCTAAAGTTGGAATGCTATCCTATTCAACGCTTGGTTCAGGAAAAGGGCCAGATGTTGATACTGTAGAGGAAGCAACACGCATTGCGAAAGAAAAAGCACCTGATTTAGCAATTGTTGGATCTATACAGTTTGATGCAGCATGGTCTCCTACAGTTGCTGCAGCAAAAGCAAAAAATAATAGTATTGCTGGTCATGTGAATGTATTTGTATTCCCTGATTTATGCGCAGGAAATATCGCTTATAAAGCCGTGCAACGCTCTAGCGGAGCACTGGCTGTTGGTCCAATTTTGCAAGGATTAAATAAGCCTGTAAATGATTTGTCTAGAGGAGCTTTAGTACAAGATATTATTAATACCGTTGCTTTAACCGCGTTAGAAGCACAATCAGAATAAACATAATAAAGCTCCTAAAACAGCATCACAGTGCGTACGTAACCTTGAGGTATTGCATTGCACTCAATATCTTTAAGTTTGTAGGAACTTAACGCTAAACTAGAGCGTGGCAATTTATAAGCCTTATCAATACTTATGGAGGATGCCCACATGGCAAAAACCGTTCTTGTTATCAATTCTGGTTCCAGTTCGATTAAGTATCAACTCGTTGACTTGGAAAGCGGTGAAGGTATCGCTTCCGGCATCGTTGAGAAGATTGGCGAGCCAGTTGACGGCCACTACAAGCACGTATTCAATGGCGAAAAGCATGAGTTCGATGAGCCAGTTCACGATCACGAGCAGGGCTTGAAGCGCGTACTTGGATTCTTCGAAGAATATGGTCCAAAGCTTTCAGAATCTGGCATTGTTGCTGTCGGTCACCGCGTTGTTCAGGGTGGCTTAACATTCCCTAAGCCTGCATTAGTCAATGAAAAGACAATCAATAAGGTTAAGGATTTGGCAGTTTTGGCTCCACTTCACAACGGTCCAGAAGCTGTTGGCGCTGAAGTCATGACTGAACTTTTGCCAGATGTTCCACAAATTATGGTATTCGATTCTTCATTCTTCCATGATTTGCCACAGGTTGCAGCAACTTATGCTTTGAACAAGGAAATCGCAGATCGCTATCATATTCGTCGTTATGGTGCTCACGGCACTTCTCACGAATACATTGGCTCTGTTGTTCCAAGCGTTGTCGGTAAGCCTGCAGAAGGTTTGAAGCAGATTGTTTTGCACATTGGTAACGGTGCTTCTGCTTCTGCTCAGATTTCTGGAAAACCAGTCGAAACTTCTATGGGCTTAACCCCACTCGAAGGCTTGATGATGGGCGGTCGCACTGGCGATATTGACCCAGCTGTAGTATTCCACCTTATTCGCAACGCTCACATGAACGTGGACGAACTTGACACTCTCTTCAACAAGCGTTCAGGCATGATGGGTATGACTGGTCATGGCGATTTGCGTGATATTCACAAGCTCATCGCAGAAGGCGATGAAAACGCTAAGCTCGCTCTCGGCGTATACGTGCACCGCATTGTTGGTTATATTGGCAACTATACTGCTCAAATGGGCGGCGTTGATGTCATTACCTTCACAGCTGGTGTCGGCGAAAACGACGAAATTGTGCGCGCTCGCGTATGCGAAAAGCTTGAGCCATTCGGCGTTAAGCTCGATAAGGAAAAGAATTTGGTTCGTTCTAAGGAGCCACGCGTTATTTCCACTCCAGACAGCTCTGTGATTATTGCTGTGATTCCAACGAACGAAGAGTTGGCTATTGCGCGCAAGGCTGCAACCATTGCTGAAGCTGGTGAAGATAGCTACGGCAACAAGTTTGAGCACTAAATTGTTTGCGCTTAACGGCGTAGAACAAAATAAATAAATATGAATAATCCCGGGTCAAAAAGGCTCGGGATTATTTATTATTCAAGCATTCTATGCCACATTCCTGGAAAATCAGGAATCGTTTTGCGAGTAGTAGAAATATTTTTGATTCTTATATTTTCTATGCGTAATCCAAGCATTGCAGCAAAAGTTGCCATTCTGTGATCCGCATAAGTTTCCATTACTTCCCCATGCATATGATTACTTGGCTCAATACGAATGCCATCTTCGAGCTCTTTAGCACCAATCCCAACTCGATTCAATTCATTAACTAAAGCTTGCAAACGATTCGTTTCATGCCCTCTCAAATGCGCGATACCATGAAGTTCACTCGGACCGTCCGCAAAAGCAAGAATAGCTGCAATACTAGGAGCAATCTCTCCTGCTGCACTCAAATCAAGATACGGAATTGCTTTAATCGAACCATCGCTTTCCACATGCATTATTCCAGCATCATCGCTTGTTTTTTCAAAACTAACTTTTGCGCACATTTTCTCTAATATTCCAGGAAGCAATCCTCCAGGTTGAGTTGAAGAAAACGGCCAATTAGGTATACTGACACTTCCTCCAGCAATCAATGATGCTCCTAAAAATGGCGCAGCATTAGAAAGATCAGGCTCTATAGTAACAGTATCAGATAAAGCTATTTTGCTCTCTTTAACATGCCACATTGCGTTGCTAGTCATATTTACAACCCCACCCGCTTTGCAAATATCGTCCATAGTCATGCGAATATGCGGCATACTTGGCAATGTGTCACCAATATGTTTAAGACTTAAGCCTCCAGGTATACGTGAACCAATTAGAAGCATCGCAGAAATAAATTGTGATGATGAAGAAGAATCAATTTGCACGATTTTTTCAGAAAAATTATTTATTTTAAATTCGACTGAAGGTGGCGTAATAGTAAAAGGTAAGAAACCCTCTTCTCCTTGATACTCTACGCGAGCACCAAGCTGCTCTAAACCGTCAAGAACTGGCTTCATAGGACGCGCATAAGCTTGCTTATCGCCATCAAATCGCACAGCTTTATTTGCAAATAAAGCTAAAGCTGCAACGAAACGCATTACAGTTCCAGCTAAACCACAATACACTTCAGCATTATCTGGAATCCTAAAAACTCCGTCTTCTGGAGGAATTACACGAAGCTTAGTTCCATCTTCATTTAATGACTCACATCTAACGCCAAATGTAGATAAAGCGCTAATCATAAGCTCCGTGTCGCGCGAGCGCAATAATCCTTGTAAAACTACTGGTTTTGTGCCCAAAGCTGCCAAAATTAAATAACGATTCGACAAAGATTTACTTCCAGGAACCTCAATATAAGCTTTTAATTGATGATTAGCATACGGCGCTTTCCAAAAAGTAGTGCAATCTGCAATATCGTTAATACCACTCATACTATGAATACTATCGATTGACATGTACTGTTAAATAAGAATAAAAAGCAAAAATACGCATATTTCATTAGATATAAAAAGTCGGGGTGACAGGATTCGAACCTGCGACATCCTGCTCCCAAAGCAGGCGCGCTACCAAACTGCGCTACACCCCGAGGCTTTTGAACTGATTACCAGTTCCAAGCACAATCAATTACAATAGCGCACTTTGCAGACAAATGCAAATTACGACACACGTATTATGAAAATTTTTTCTTCATTACAAAATTCGACTAACAAAACTCATTACTAGCCACCAAACGATACAATAGAATTAGTTTAAAGAAAAAGGGGCTAAGTATGGGACGCTTCCAGCGAACAGAGGCAATGGGGTTAATATCATTCATAGTTTGTGCAGCTTGTGGAATGATTATTATGAGAATGTATATGGCAACAATGCCAGCATTTTGGCAAATTAGCCAGCGATTATTCCTTACAGCTTCAACTATTGTGTCTTTGTGCAGCGTAGGCGCTTTTATTGTTGGATACTTGCGTACAAATAAAAAAGTTATCAGCCATCACTTAATTCGAGTAGCTAAGCACGCGTTTGAAATAACAGCGCTTTCTACGATTTACGGCGCAACGATGTTTCTTATGTCTTTTGCTTTGCTATCTATTATTAATAGCATTATTGGCAGAGCGGCAATGAACAGCTATTTACCAGTATTATGCTCAGCTTTATCTGGAATAGTTGGATACGCAACTCTTATTCAAGCTGAACTTCTTGAAGCTAAAACTGTGGCTTCCCTCCTGCCATTATTCGTTATTTCTGGAGCTGCAACTGCAGGTCTTACGACAGATGATCCGTACTGGTATAACAATAATTTCTCTCAACTTGGAGACCGCACAACATTTGCAGCTAGTATGTTTAATGCAACACTTGTTTTGTCAGGAATTTGCATTATCATAACGAGCTACTTTGCTATTACTGAATTCGTTGCAACACAGCACGAAATGCTACAACACAATAACCAAAAACTGATTAAACACTTCAAGATGCGCACAACTGTTATGGCAGCTTTGCTGATTCTTGGAGGAATATCGTTTATTGGAATAGGAACTTTTAGATACACGCCACATCCTTTCTTACATGATTTATGTGCTCGAGGAGTGACAGGATTAATTTGCACAATGCTTGTTTGCCTTCCATGGCTTGCTCCTAGGCTTTCTCGCACATTCTATATTGCTTCCGATTTAGCGGTTATTCTTACTGCGTGGGCAGGAAATCAGTGGGTACATGGAAATAATACTCTTACAAATGTTGAAGCATTATCATGTCTGCTATTTCTTGGATGGATTATTGTATTTTCACGACAAGTTGCGGCTATGCAAAGCGATCGTCTTCAATCAAAAATAAATCAAGCTTTAATATTAAATAGAAGCTCAAAAGCACAAATAGAATAAGAACAAAAGATAAATTAAACTAACAAAAGCAGCGTAGAAACTTAAATTTCTGCGCTGCTTTTAGTTTTTACAAGTCACGAACTTCTTTACGAATAAAGCATAATACTCAACATTCTGGCTTATGCTCGCTCATAAGAAGCAAGAAACTACGAGATTGTGCGACAATATTAAATCCTGCTTCATATAACAATTCCGGACCCTTTGGATTATATGTGTCCACAATCAACTTCCACTTTTCACCATAACGTTTATCTGGCAAAGTAAAAGTAATAGGTTCATAATGCGCATTAAAAATAAGAATAAAGTCATTATCAACCATTCTCGTTCCATACCAGTCAGTTTCTGGAATATCCGAACCATTCAAATAAATCATCACAGATAAAGCATGAGTATTTGACCAGTCCTCCATATCCATAACAGTACCGTTATGGTCAAGCCATTCAACTTGTGGAATATCGCTTACATCATCTCCAGCAGAACGACCTGTAAAGAAACGACGACGATGCAACACAGGGTGCTTCAAACGCAGGTGAATAAGCTTAGAAACGAAATCGAACATATCTCGTTGAGTTTCGTTATAATCCCAACTTATCCACGAAATAGCGTTATCTTGGCAATAAGCATTGTTATTACCATTCTGCGTACGCATGACTTCATCACCAGCGCATATCATAGGAATGCCCTGGCTCATCAAAAGAGTTGAGAACAAATTGCGTATTTGACGTTCACGCAATTCGTTAACATCGTGAATATTAGTAGGTCCTTCAACACCGCAATTCCACGAACGATTGTCGTTTGCACCATCGCAATTGCCTTCTTTATTAGCTTCATTATGCTTTTCGTTATAGCTAACTAAATCATTCATAGTGAAGCCATCGTGAGCTGTAATAAAGTTCACGGAAGCTACAGGCTTTCGTCCATTTTGCTCATACAAATCTGAGCTACCCATAAGCCTGCTAGCAAATTCAGGTAATGTAGATGGTTGTGAGCGCCAAAAGTCGCGAACACAATCGCGATATCTTCCATTCCACTCAGACCAACTTGGAGGGAATCCACCAACTTGATATCCACCAACACCAATATCCCAAGGCTCAGCAATAAGCTTCACACTTGAAATAATGGGATCCTGCTCAATAATGTCAAAGAATGCAGAAAGTTTATCTACCTCTTGGAACTGACGCGCAAGAGTTGCTGCTAAATCGAAACGGAAGCCATCGACATGCATTTCAGTTACCCAATAACGCAAACTATCTGTGATTAACCGCAACGCTTTTGGAGAACGCATAAGTAAGGAATTACCAGTACCAGTAGTGTCAAAATAATGACGCTGATCATTATCTACAAGACGATAATATGCGCGATTATCAATACCACGGAAACTCAAAGTAGGACCACGGTCATTGCCCTCAGCAGTGTGATTGTAGACAACGTCTAGAATCACTTCCATGCCTGCAGCATGATATGCCTTAACCATTGACTTAAATTCGTTAACTTGCTCTCCGCGCTGACCAGAGCTGGAATAAGAATTTTGAGGAGCGAAGAAACCAATAGTGTTGTATCCCCAGTAGTTACTTAATCCTTTATTTTGCAAGAAAGAATCGTTTACAAACTGATGGATAGGCATCAATTCTATTGCAGTAACACCAAGCTTCCTTAAATAAGAAATAACGCTTGGATGTGCAAGTCCAGCATAAGTGCCTCTAATATCTGGAGGAACACGTTTATCAAGATTAGTCATTCCACGAACATGAGCTTCGTAAATAACAGAATCATGATACGGAATCATAGGGTGCTGATCATTACCCCAATCAAAATACGGGTTAATAACTGCAGCCTTCATCGTATGATCCGCAGAATCCAAAGTATTCATTGCTGAAATATCATCTGGATTATCAAACCAATACGAGAAAAGACTCTCATCACCGTCTATATTTCCTTCAATCGCCTTGGCATATGGGTCAAGCAACAACTTATGAGGATTGCACCATAAACCATGAGAAGGATCATAGGGTCCGTGAACACGATAACCATAACGCTGACCAGGCTGTATGCCTGAAACATAGTTATGCCACACGTATGAGTTCTGCTCAGTCATATCAATACGTGTTTCATTATCATGCTCATCAAATAAACATAATTCAACGCGCTTTGCAACTTCGGAAAACAGCGCAAAATTCACGCCAGCGCCATCATAGTTTGCGCCAAGCGGATACATGGAACCTGGTCGTATATGCATAATATAAGTATCTCATATATTCGAGTAGTTTTCACGTCATGTTGAAGTTATTTAAAAAAGCTTGAATTTTAAATGAAAGCCTCAATTAATAACGTAATTCCATGGATCGCAAGCTTCACCTAACCAAGCAACTTCTGGACGCTCTCCATACATTTCTTCTACGCAGTCAGCAATATCATTAATCGCATAAGTAAACCACAATGACTCAATAGCACTATGAGAAGTGTTAATAATCATAGGATATGTGTGTTGAATGTAATCTTCACCAGAAGAAAGACGCAGTTTCGATTCATATTTAGCTCGCTCAATTGCATCAAGTGCAGGATGATGACGCAAATCGCTTGTAACATATACGTCAACTTTTTCCTTGCGAACTTCATCTAACAAGCTTTCCCCAGAACCAGGCAAAACAGCTACTGTACTAACTTTCGCATCAAGATTTCCAGCAACTTGAACACCAACTTTTGTATGAGGAAGAACGTTAAAAACATTTTGCGCAAAATCACGCAATGATATTGGCACATCCAAAACACCAATTCTGCCTAAGCCAATGTTACGTCCAGCAGAATCGATCTGTTTAGAAACAACAATTGGACGCAAATTATGAAGACCAAAATACTCTGCCGCAGCATGAGCAACTCCACGCCACGCGACATCCGCATTAGTGTGGCCAACCCATAGCGCACAATTATTACTAATTAAACGCTGTACAATTTCGCCACGAACAGTTTCGTTTGAAACTCCATGCACAGCTTTGAAAAATAGCGGATGATGAGTCACTAATAGGTTGGCACCCATTGATAACGCTCGATCAACTGCGCTAATCGTAGGATCACTGACACATACGATTCGCTGAATTTGGGAATTCAAGTCTCCAACAATAAGACCAGGCTCATCCCACTCTTCAGCAAAGCTTAATGGGTACAATGTTTCTATAGCTTCAATTACTTTGCTTAATCTAATCATTTCTTCTACCTTTAAGTAGTGTTAATGCGCTGCTAGTTGCCAATCTACACCAACTCCAGTAGAAACATTAAGAGGAACATCTAAATGCACAGCATTTTCCATAGCTTTACGCACAATATTTTCTACCTGCTCTTGCTCACCATGTGAAATTTCTAAAATCAATTCATCATGTATTTGCAATATTACTCGGCTACGAACTTTTGCTTCACGCAATCCCAAATCAACACGAAGCATAGCAAGTTTCATAATATCTGCGGCAGTACCTTGTATTGGAGCGTTAAGAGCTCCGCGCTCAGCAGCTTCACGAGATGCACGATTATTGGAAGAAAGCTGCGGGAAGTACCTACGTCGACCAAACATAGTTTCTGTATATCCAAGTTCTTTTGCCTTTGACACAAGAGATTCCAGATAGTCATGAACATTGCCAAAAGTATCAAAATACTTATTCTTCAACATTTCAGCTTCAGCCGGACTAATAGAAAGCTGTTTGGCTAGTCCATAAGTACTCAATCCATATGCTAATCCATAGCTCATAGCTTTTACATGAGAACGTTGATCCGGCGTTACTTGTTCAACAGGAATCTTATAAACTAAGCTCGCAACATATTTATGAAAATCTGCGCCGGAACGGAATGCTTCAATAAGAGTTTTATCATGAGATGCATGAGCCATAATACGAAGCTCAACTTGTGAATAATCACAACTCATTAAATATTCAAATTCTTCTCCTGGAATAAAAGCAGCACGAATCTCACGACCAGCAGCATTCCTATTAGGAATATTCTGGAGATTAGGATCAGCAGAACTTAAACGACCAGTTGCCGCAATAGTCTGCTCAAAAGTTGTATGGATGCGCCTATCATCATAATGAGCCGCATCAATTAAACTTTGCACAATCTGCTTCAATTTATTAGTTTCGCGATGTTTAAGTAAGGCACCCAAGAATTGACTTGCAGGCTCTTCGGGATCGAGTTTAACGTACATAGCTTGCAAAGCTTCGGCATTAGTCGTGTACGAGCCATTCTTTGTGCGACGAGTAGGTTTAAGACCAAAATGCTCAAAAAGTATTTGCTGCAACTGCTTAGGACTTTGTAAATTAACAGAACTACCTGCAACTTTCCAAGCCATATTTTGCGCGAACTCAGCATCTGCAGAAAATTGCTTAAGCATACCACTTAAACGTTGCATATCAACTGCAGCACCGACGTCTTCCATGCCACGCAAAACTCGCGAAATAGGCATTTCCAAATCAGTCATCAAACCAGTTTGTTTTCTATCATCAAGTGTTGAAGCAAAATGAAGAGCCAAAAGACGAATAAGAAGCGCAGTTCTTAAGAATTTAGCTTCACGCGCTTGAGTTTGCTTTTCATTATTTTCTTCTTCACTGGCTGGCGTTTCATCGTCAATAAGAAGATCGAGCTCACCCTGCTTAGCTTCATTTTCACCCAAATTATCTTCATCTGACTGAATATCTAAATAATGTTCAGCCATATTTTCTAAAGTTTCAGCTCGAAAATCAGGCTCCAATAAATATGATGCCAATCGAGTATCAAGAAGTGGAGTGCCAAATGAATTATTCGAATCGAATAATTTTAGCGATTTTAGCAATCCCAAATGCTTTTTATAATCATGCAATACTGTTATTGAAGAATTTTTTTGCAAGAACTTTCGCAACATCTCGAGCAAAGCTCGATCTGCCGATTGCAAATCAGACGCGTACAATAACACAGCTTTATGAGCAACAAGAATTATTAAAGAATCTGCAGTCAACTCAAAATGATGTTTTGAATTCTTCTTGCACTCATGAGCGTATATTACAACTTCTTGATTTTTCAGTATAGGTTCGGCACATTTACGAGAATTATTTATAATTTTTTCGGAACTTAATTCTTCAAAATTCTCTTCTTCGGAACTTAGTTGGTCGAAAGTATCTTCAGTATTTTTTGAATCTTTCTTTATTTCTGTATAAAGTAAAGAAGAAACGGAATTCTCCCAATTAATAAAGTCTTCTACAGTTTTAACATGATGCAAGTCAATGCTTGCTAGCATTTCTTGAAAATTTTCTGCGTCAATATTTGATTGATCACCTTGAACTAGCTCATCGTTATTAGCATTACCTTCATACGTAGACGAAAACATTATACGCATATTATTTTCAATAGATTGTTGCGTACCGTTGCTAAAAGTTTTGAGAATCTTTCTCTTTTTTAATTCGCCAAATTCAAGTTGAGACAGCAAGATTCCTAATTTTGCAGCATCAACATCACCAAAGCACAAATCATCTACAGTTACGCCTAAATCCAAATCGCAAACTAAAGCATTAACTTTACGGTTTAAACGAACTTGATCAATATTTTCTCTTAAAGCTTCTCCCTTTTTACCGCTAATCTCATTCGAATGTTCAATAATATTTTCTAGGCTGCCGAATTGATTAATCCATTTAGCAGCGTACCCATCTCCAACACCTGGAACTCCTGGAATATTATCTGCAGTTTCTCCTCTTAACGCTGCTAGATCAGGATATTGCTTAGGCGTAACATGATATTTTTCAAAAACAGCATCCTTATCCATTTCTTTTAAATCTTTAAAATGCTGTCCTGGATACAAAACAGTAATATTGTCATCTATAAGTTGGAATGCATCACGATCGCCAGAAAGTACCAAAGTTCTATAACCGGCATTCGCTCCCATTGTTGCAAGGGTGCCGATAACATCATCACCTTCATAACCTGGTTTCTCAATATAAGTGATACCAAGAGCTTTAAGCATCTGTTGAATAATAGGAAGCTGCGAAAGAAGCTCCTGCGGAGCAGCATCACGAGTACCTTTATATTGAGGAAGCATAGTATTTCTAAAAGTTCCACCTTTAACGTCAAAAGCAATAGCTAAGCGGTCAGGCTTCTCTTTTTTTACAACCTGCGAAAGCATAGTAATAAATCCCCAAATGGAATTTGTTGCTTGCCCAGAGCGAGTAGAAAAATTATCTGCAGATATTGCAAAAAAAGCACGGAACGCAAGAGAATGGCCATCGACAACCAACAACGTTCCTTTCTCATTCTTAAGTTCCGAAGAATGTTCTTCAACGATGTCGGTATTCACTGTTGACTACTCACCCACGTTCCGTAATTACTAATAAATAACTATGCAGTTATATAAAAATGAATAAATATAACCCTACTAATTTTCAGATGAAGATTCTACTTTATCATCGCTATACTTTGCAATAATAGCCATTGCAAGACGCTTCTTAGGGATACGTTGATCCATAGAAGTTTTTTGAATCCAGCGGAAAGCACCCTGCTCAGAGAATCCAGCCTTATCCATAAGAAGACCTTTAGCACGATCTACAAGCTTACGTTCTTCTAAAGTATCTTCAGCTTTCTTCAGCTTTTCTTCTGTCTTCTTCAACTGATCTTCAGCATCGTGTAACTTGTTTTCTGCACGTTCAACACTATCTAATAAATCGTTGATCTCGCTAAAGCGACCCATAGCAACTTCCAAAGCAGGAAGAAGTTTAGATTCTTCATACGGTTTAGTAACGTACGCCATCGCTCCAGCACCAGTTGCTTGTTTTACTAAATCTGACTGTGAAAAAGCAGTGAGCATTACTACAGGAGCAATATTCTCATCACAGATTGTTGCAGCGGCAGTAATGCCATCCATAACAGGCATCTTAACATCCATGCATACAACATCTGGATGATTTTCACGCGTCAACTCAATAGCTTCTTGACCGTTAGCAGCCTGACCTACAACTTGATATCCGTTATCTTCAAGCATTGCCACTAAATCCATACGATTAACTGATTCATCTTCTGCAACTACCACAGTACGAATATGATTGTTTTTCTTTTCTTTAGATTCTCGCTGAGCAGCTTCATCATCTGCAGCTTTGCGCAGCTCATCATCAGTAAGTACCTCAGGCATCGCTGGCTCTGTCCCTTCATTTTCATCCATACCTGGCATATTCAAAACCTCACTTCATTGCCACACATTCACAGGGCAACATCGCCATGCATCTTTAACATGGCGCTCACGCAACGGCACACTCACAAACACTAGTGGAAATTGCGCATCATAACACAATTTGCAAGTCATTAAAATACCGCACGCGCACCATGTTCGTGTCAATTAATAATATCATAAGAATTGCAAGACGCGCGAACAAGCACATACAATTAGCACTATTTTGCTTATTTTATATAATCGCAGATAATAATACAGCCAGCGCACCAAGTATTGCCTGAGCAACGCACATAGGAAAAGCGTTCTTGTAATCACCTATAAGCACACATTTAGTAAACTTATAAGCTTTAATTGCAATGACTAACAATAAGAGCCACTGAAAAGCAGCAAAAAATAAATGCCATGAAGTATTGCATACAATCGCACTAAAACTGAGGAAAACTTCAACACTATAAAAGCGCCATATTGATGGCACTACAGAAGGTAACACAATAATCAAAATAGAATATGCGATCAATAGAACAGCAGAAACAATGCTCATAGCAGCGCATAAACGCCTACCATTGCGCTCACCAATTCTAACCATAGCAGTTATTTTTCCATGCTCTTTATCGCTTTTAATATCTCGAAGATTGTTTACCATCATTAAGCAAGCCGAATAAGCACCAGGAATGCAAGATATTAGCAAACAAGCCAAAATCCTTTGCCCGCCATTAATAAATATACTAGTTTCTGGAATACCAATTCCATATGTAATTGCGCATAACGAACCAATAAAAGGAACAGGACCGAAAAATACAAACGCACTTACTTCTCCCCAACCCTTATAACCGTAAGGATGTTTACCCCCGGCATAAAACCAGGCTGCAGCAAAGCACGCAATTCCAAGTAAAATAAACCAATATATTCCAGTTCGCAAAACAATAATCAAACCAAAAATACAAGAAATAAAAGCAGAAATTATTACAGCTTTAAGCACAGATTTCGGGGAAATTCCAGCATTTGCAAGGCGCCAAGATACATCGCATAAAGGCTTTGAATTATTGCTACTTAAAGCACGCAAACTACGATTCTCATCCAAGCCATTCAATCCGTCACAATAATCATTGGCATAATTGACGGCGATTTGCATAAACGCAGCAACCATGCAGCACAAGAAAAATTGTATAAAACATTGCTCTAGATGCATAATTGGTTCTTCAAAATACGAAAATCGCATCATTCTAAATGAAACCGCAAACGCCATAACAACAGGAACTAAGCCTATTGGAAGCGTGTAAATTCTTGCACCCTTAAGCCAAATTTTTACACTTTTCATCAAAAGCCTCATAAATTATTTATGATTTATTTATTTATGATTTACACAAATATTTTACACTAAATTTGGCAAAAAGATTGAAGTGCATATTGGTAAAGCAATAATAAGTGCAGAAATAACTAAAGACAAGAATCCACGCCATCCGAATGGGTATTTGTAATACGAAGACTTGCGTGTACGCAAATAAAAGCCGCGCTCTTCCGCTGCTAGCGCAGAACTATCTGCTTTACGCACTGAAGAAACCAAAAGAGGCACAATAAGAGGCATCATAAGTTTTAATTTTTTAAATGGATTTTTACTATCGTATTCAACTCCGCGAGCCATTTGAGCTTCTGTGATTTGAGACATTTCTTGCGCAAAAATAGGCACAAAACGAACCGCAGTAGTTATAGTAAAAGCATAACAATATGGAATATGCAAATATTGGACTACAGCATTTGCAAGATCGTTTAATTTAGTTACTGTTAGCACTGTAACAAGAGGAAAAGCAAAACAGAACAAACGCAAAGAAGCTTTCGCTCCAATATCAATACCTCTTAACGTAAACCATAGAAAAATATAGTTCCCACTTTGAGCAATAACAGTTTGTAGCAAAAACATTACGCAAGAAATTATTAGCATAGCTTTAATAAGGCCAAATAATGTTTTAACAACATGAGTAAAAGCCATGCCAACAAAAATAATAACAGCTAGCGCAATAAGTACAGAATACTGTTTAGCAATAAATACGCTTATTACAATACTCGCAGCAAGAATTAGCTTCGCAATAGGGTTTGTGCGGTGAAGGAATGTGTTGCCTGATTGATATGTTAATAGTCTCGTTTTCATAAATATCAGATGCCTTTATTTTACTTCTAACTATTCTGCTGATTATGCTGCTTATTCTGACTAAGTTTTGCGATTTTACCAAAACGCAACGCTTCAACTAATTCTTTTCGCGTATACAATCCATAGCATTGCTTAAAACCGTTAGAAACCAAACCTTGGCAAACAGCACACAATAATGGTGGATATAAAGAAGCAGCTGAACAGACGTCTGGTTTTTCAAAAACATCATGCGCTGAACCATCAATAATAAGCTTTCCATCATTAATCGTTATAAGTCTAGTTGCATAATCAAGCACAACTTCCATATCATGACAAACCATAATCACGCAACAACCGTGAGCTCGCAACTCCTCAACTACTTGCATAATTCTCACGCATTCATGGTAATCAAGCCCACAAGTTGGTTCATCGAGAACAAGTATTTTAGGACGCGTTACGACAGTTGCAGCCAATGCCACCATTTGTCTCTGCCCTCTAGAAAGCATGAATGGACTGTCAGTAGGATTTAAGTCAAGTTTCTCAATAATTTCCATTGCATGCGTTTTCGCTTGACTAGAATCTTCACCAATTAAAATACAGCTCAACTCTACTTCTTCAAGAACAGTCTCTTTACATAATTGATGATCAGGATTTTGGAATAATGTCGCAACATATTTTGCTATTTGACTAATTCGCAATGGCTTGGTGTCGATACCGTCAATTGTTACACTACCTTCAGTAGGTCTTAGTAGACCGTTAATAATTTTTGTAATAGTAGTTTTTCCGGCACCGTTTTTGCCAATTAATGCGATCAATTCACCAGCATAAGCATCAAATGAAATATCTTTTAGAGCCTTGACATCATTTGCATAAGCAAAACTCACATGATCTATTGAAAGGCATGGCTTATCAGTATTATTAACTGCATTGTTAGCTCTTTTAGAATCTTCTTTATTAAGTTCTAAATCAGCTTCTACATCATACGCATCATCGCGATTAGAAAGTTTAGAATAATCAGAACGCAAAGTTTTAACAATAGTATTTACAGTTTCATCAACGCCAACACTAAGAGGTGATGGATCGCAAATTTGTTCATCTTGCAATTGTTTAAGCAATCGCGTAGTACGTGGATAATTAATACCTACTTTACGAAGTAACTCTATATCTTTAAGAGCTTCGCAAACAGGAGCATCGAGAACAAGCTCACCTTTAGAAAGCACTATAAGACGCTTGCAATATTCACTTAATAAAGCTACTTTTTGCTCAATCACTACAATAGTAATACCAAAGTTTTTATTCAAATCACTTAAAACGTCGAAAATCATACGTGAAGAAACTGGATCCAGCGCACAAGTAGGCTCATCTAAAACCATCACTTTAGGCCTTAAAGCCAAAATAGCAGCTATTGCAACCTTCTGCTTTTGACCTCCAGATAGCGTATCTAAATCACGATTTCGCAAATTGCTAATACCAACAGTTTCTAGTGCATTTGCTATACGCTCAGGAATTTCATCGTGCGAAACTCCGAAGTTTTCTAAGCCAAAAAGCAACTCATCTTCAACGTTTGCAGCAACCATTTGCGCATCAATATCTTGAATAACAGAGCCAATTAAACAAGCAATATTAGTGAGCTCAAGAGTAGTAGTGTCATGACCAGCAATTCTGACAGTTCCGAAAAACTTTCCCGAATAATGGTGAGGAATTGCTCCAGAAAAAAGTGAAGCAAGAGTTGTTTTACCAGACCCAGAAGGTCCAATAATTCCAACGAATTCACCTTGATGAATACTAAGGTTTACTTTATGAAGAGCATAGTTGCAATTATCTTCATTGTCTTTTTTATCTTTATTTGCAACACTTTCATCACTATGAGTATCGTAACGAAAAGATACATTGCTTAATTCAAGCAATGGCACTTCTTTTACTGATTCATCACTTTTTTTCATAGGCTCTTTACACGGTTCGGCAGAATCAACTAAATGATTATCTGCAACATATTTTTCTTGCTGAGACATAACATTCCTAACTCTAACACACCGAGCAAACGCTAAAAAATTAATAACACAAAAACACAAGTTGACATCAATCATATTAGACTGATGCCAACTTGCTTTTATACCTTTATATTTATACTTCTATGACTTTATACATTTATACGCATTAAACACATTCGTTAATAATGATGTATAACGTGCAATTAAACATGCAATCATAAGAATTTCTTAGTTACATTATTTATTATTTGTGCAATACAAGTCGCAATGGAGTATAAAGAATTTCAACAATAATCGCATTAAATGCAGCAGTACCAAAAATAATTGGCATCATTACGATTACCATGTTTGGAGAATGAAGAATAAAGTAAGCAGCAATAGAAGCGAAAATGCAACCAGAAATTACTGTTGTAACAAAAGTTGCAATAAATGGGAAAACACTTACTTTACGAGCAGCATCCTTTGGGAAGAGATGGACATATCCAATTAAAATAGCTGTCATAATAATTGCAGCAGGAATGTCACACGCATATTCAAGGAATGGAATCGAAGTATTAAGTTGGATTAATGTTGCAGCAAGAGCTCCAATAATAGCTCCTTGATAAATCTTTGGACGAACCAACAAAATCGCCAAGCAGAATGAAGCAATAACAAACTCAGGCTGGATATTTCCAATAGAAAGAGGCTTGGCAACAGTAAAATCAAGAATGCATCCTGCTGCAAATAGAACTGCAACCAGCACTAACGAAGTAATATTTAGTGCATGATTCTTAACTTTCGCATTTTTCATCATTACCGACGCAACATCAGCAGTTGCATTTGCGACGCCGCTAGTAGCTTCCATAACTTTTTCATTAGTTTCATTAGCCATGATTTCTCTCCTTGTTTAAGCTTCATATTATTTGAATACAAAGCTATCGAATATTTTGTTGTGATTTGTGATTTGTGATTTGTGATTTGTGATTTGTGATTTGTGATTTTTGAAATTTAAGGCTTGTATACAAAAAGACCCCCGGGGCTTACCCGGAGGTCTTTTACAAGCTTTTATACGCAGCTTCTAAAACTTCAGAGTAAACTCACGCCAAAGAGAAGACTGCCACCACCACATACGTGCAGCATTAAGAGTATCGAAAGATTCAGCATTCATGTTCATGTTAAGCATGATGTCTGCCTCCTTAACTCATTAATACTAACTGTGGTTCACACACAAACCTCAACCGAAGTATTCGATATTTGTTTGTGTTGGAAATGATGCTAACACCATAAAAGTACAAATGCAAACATTTTTTCAAAAATATTCTCCTAATGAAATAATTATTACAAAAATATTTATAAATTTATTATTCGTAAATCCTTATTTTGCAAAGAAAATCTCGTTTTAAATAAAGAAACTCCCGAAATAATGTAAAAGAAAAAATTTACTTAAATAAATGCAACACGCTGATTCATTTAGTTATTTTAGAATTTTTTACATTTTGACTCTTTAATTGCTGAGCAATTTGTAATTTTACTGCAATAATTCGCTTTACAGACTCATCAATTCGAGACTCAGGTATATCACCTTGACGAACTGCATTAACAACAGAATAATACGCTTGACGCAAATTTGCAGGAGAAAGTAATATATCGATGCCTGCTTTAATTCCTGTAATTGCAGCAACTCCAGGAGAATAGCGCAACGATATTGCGCCCATTCCTAAAGAGTCAGAAATAAGAATACCTTTATAACCAAGCTTTTTACGAGCTAAACCAGTAACAATTTTCTCAGACATGCTAGCAGGAATATCATCACCTGTAATCTTCGGATACGACACGTGACTGACCATAATAAACTTAACACCAGTGTCTACAGCATCTTTGAATGGTACTAAATCTATTTTTCTTAACGCAAGTGGAGTTTGGTTCGAAACAGTAACGCCTTTGTGAGAATCCTCAAAAGTTGAGCCATGACCAGGAAAATGCTTATACGTGGCAAAAACGTGATGCTCTTGCAAACCGTCAGTAAACGCATCTGTCATATTTGCAACTAGCGAAGCATTAGAGCCGAATGAACGCTTGATCATCAGGTTATTATCCGGATTAGTAATCACATCAGCAACTGGAGCAAAATCAACATTAAAACCTAAATTCGAAAGATAATTACCAATGTAAGCACCAGTTTTATAAGCTTTGCGAGTTTTCTTAGTCGCTCCAATATCCCTCATATTAGGCGAGGAATTAACACCCATTTGAGGATTTGAGCTAACTCGCGCAACAGTGCCACCTTCTTCATCAACAGCTACTAAAGCAGGCAGTGACACTCTAGATTCGCTTATTGATTGCAACCCAGAAATCATTTGCTGAGTTTGATTAGGATTCTGAATATTCTCCCTGCTATACATTATTCCGCCAACAGGTATGGAATTAAACGACTGCTGCATTTGCGAGCCAGAAGATACCACAGTCCCGTATGTTCCAGCTAATTCTTCAGGCTTAACTATGAACATTTGAGCAACTTTATCTTCAAGAGACATCTTTGATAGCACATTTTTAACAACACTGCTATTAGGGTCAATCCCCCGTCTTGCTTGCCTTTTACGTGCTTGCTTTAGTGCTTCAAGTTTTTTAGCCACATCCGCAGGGTTAACTGTTTTCTTACTAACATAAGTTTTAGAAGAAACATTAAAAAAATGCGAGCGCATAACAGATACTGCAGCAAACATAGATATTGTAAGTAAAACAATAGCTATAATAGCCACTAAAATAGCAGCAAAACGCTTTCTTGGAACAACACTTGCAATTTGATTATGATGCTGAGCACTACGATATTGCATAGTGCGACCATCTACATAATGCGGACTGCTTTGTAGTTTACGTGTCCTTTGCTTTCGCATAACGAGTTTCCTCTAATTCGCTAAAAATGAACCAAAAAGTAGTAGCGTAATACTAATGCCTATTTATCTCACAAACATAGCCAGTTTTACCGCTAAAGGTTTTACGCAATGTAGGAGTCGTAAATAAATCATCGCGCTGATCATTCCAAGACCACTCATCATTTAAACGCCAAAGCATAAGATAGAACTCAGGCTCTCCATCTTTATCGTTTCGACTTGGTTCTCCTGGCAACCAGTTTTCATACTTTACTTTTTCACCAGTAACCCAGTGCGCAAATACGTCACCATTCTCACGTTGCGAAGTATAACCGCCAATCCACACATACTTAACGCCTTCCTTTTTCGCCATATTGATTACCTTTTTCTCTTTACTCTTACTGGTAAGAGTTACTAAGTAACCACCATCTTGCATGCATGCACTATTAGCTTCAGTCCACTTCACATCGCCCTTATGTAGCACGAAGCGAGTTGCACCCTTCTTATAATTCTTCTTCTTAATTGGCTTAAACGACAAATCATCACCAATACCACCAGACTGATGATTCTTGGAATCTGCAACCAATGCAGAAACCACTCGATCAGCATACGCATTCGAAGAAGAATCAGAATCATATTCTAAACAATAAACATTATCTTGATTGACTCGAATTCTATTCATTACCTCTTGCATATCTGAAATTGAATTCATATCCCAGAAGTAACCATTCGTTTCATTCGCAATATTTTGCAGAGTACTTGAATCAGCTTCACTAGTACCAATCAAATATACAGGAATACCTTTTTCTTTAGCTAAAGAAATAACCTCATCAGCAGTATGAGTACTCTCATTATCTTGACCATCAGTAAACGCAATTACGCAATTAAAGCCAGGATGATTAGAAGCATTAGTAATTCCGGTATAAAGTGCGTCATACAAAGCTGTCATGCCGTAAGGAGTCATATTATCAATGCCTGTAAGCAATCGATCTTTATCGTTAGTATACGTTGCCATATACATTAAGTAACTATCGAAAGATATAAGCTCTCCTGTATCGCCAACCTTATAATTAAGATTGCGCACAAAATCACTCATAGTACGTTTCATCGTATCTATAGAATCTTCCATAGATCCAGATTTATCAAGCAGAATTTCGTAATTAACACCTTGTTTATCTTTAATGCGCTCAACTTTATGGATAAGTCTTTCAGCTTCTCTGCCACCACCAATCTTCTCACGAATTGCAGCAGTAGGAGAATCAATTTCCAAAGCTTTTCCACTACTATCAGTAAGCGAAAAGTACAGTTTTACATGAGGATATTTAGATACGTCAGAGTCAACAATTTTCAACTTATAATCCGCGTATTTATTGGATTTCATAATTTCTTTTCGCAAAGTTTCGTAAGGAATTTGTTTTGGTCTCATATAATCCCAAATGCAATACCCGAAAATACTTGAAAGAATAACAGCAATCATAACAATAATAGCTATAATAATATTCCTTCGCTTCGCATCATTTTCAGCAGCAACTTGCGCATACCCGTATTGTTGTTGATACGGGTATTGTGTATTTGCTTCAGGGCGATAATACTGATTAGGAATGTTGCTGGTATAAAATACTTGCGTTTGCGCTTCAGGATGAGGCTGCTCTGCTTGCTGAGACTGAGTATTATTTGCTGAAGAAGTAATTTCTGCACCACACTGCGTGCAGAACCTCGTATTATCTTTTAAAATAGCTCCGCAATTAACGCAGTACATGATTTTCTTCTTTCTCTTCCTTATTAGTAAAACATTCACATACAGTTATAAAAAACCAAACTATCTATTAATTCTATACCCTGCTTCAAACACAAAGCCGAGGATATCGCAACAAATGCAATTATCCTCGGCTTTTATAATGAGCGAACTTATTAGTTCATTTATTTACTAATAAAACCTCACGAATTCCTATAGCGCTTGTGACTCTTAATACGAAGTAGCAATACGCTCGCAGCAGCAATAAGTATTGAGCATACAGCAGTAACTACGAATATATTACTGCCTGTCGCACTTAAACTATGAAGCTGTTGCGAAACTGCATTGTTTGTTACTGTGATATCTGTCCAAGCAACTTGATTACCTTTCTCGTCAACCAAAACAACCGTATGCTTTCCAATGTATCCAGCTGGGAATTGAGCATCAAACTGAGGCTTGCCATTAACCATGCGAACAGTCACAAACTTTGAACCATCAGCACCCTTAAGCAAACGAGGAGACGAGTAAATGTACGCGTATGCATAAACTACTCCATCGCGCTGCAAACGCTCGATGAACTCGCTGTTTACAAGATTAATTCTTACACTGTTAACAACACCTGCAGTTGCAACGTTATTGTTACCAACGCTAAGAGTTCCCTTTAATTCTGGATTAAGCTGCTGAACAGTTTTCGGAGCAACAGGTACAGGAGTGGATTCTGCTGGTTTAGTTGGCGCAGAATGCTCAGACTTTGCCGGTGCAGACTGTTCAGACTTAGCACGCGCGGACTGTTCAGACTTAGCAGGTGCGGACTGTTCAGATTGCTCAGCTGGAGTTTCAGTCTTAGACTGATCCGGCTTAGTCTGATCCGGCTTAGCTGGAGTTTCATGCTCAGATGGCTGAGGCTGAGGAGCCGGTGCCGGAGACGGTGTTGGTGCAGGCTGAGGCGTTGGCACCGGAGCCGGAGCAGGTGATGGCGAAGGCTGTGGACCAGGCTGAGGAGCCGGAGCAGGATTCACAGGACCAGGAGTTGGAGCTGGAACTGGCGCTGGTTGCGGACCAGGCTGCGGCTGAGGTCCAGGAGCTGGTGTTGGAACTACAGGAGCAGGAGCAGGTGGCTGAGGCGTTGGCGTCACAGGACCAGGACCAGGCTGAGGCTGAGGTTGAGGACCAGGCTGAGGATTTACAGGACCAGGTGCCGGCGATGGCTCAGGCGCAGGATTCACAGTACCATTAACTAGTTCGCTTACGTCAGCAGGATGCAATTTATATTCAGCGACCTTTTCAAGATCAATAGAATTCTTATTATTCTTCTTTTCAGCATCCTTCACAAGCACTGCAGTAGAAAGAGCAGAAACCTTGTAATTTCCACTATCGTCTACAGATACTTCAGGGAACTTTGATGCATCATCACCATTAGCTTTTCCATCAGCAATGCGCACGCGATACTTTCCTTTGCCAATATTTACAGTAGATTCACTACTATTAGCGTTGAAAATAAACACATACGTTTTATCTTTGGCATCAACACTAAACGCATTAATACCATCGCTGCTCTTAATCCAATGCATATTCTTATTAACATCAGAATATGTAGAATCGCGTAAAGCTGGAATTTCGTTTCTTAACTTTATCAATGCCTTGAAGTATTCAACAGCATCAGAATTCTTATTAACCAAATCCCACTTAACAGAATTGTCACTATCACCAGCATTGTAGCTATTCTTATTGCCGTTCTTGCTTCGTAAGAACTCTTGACCAAGCTCAAAGAATGGCATGCCATGAGCAAACATTACAAGCGAATTAGCAAGCATTACTCGCTTCTTAAGATTCTCTTCTGACTCATGAGGCAAAGATTTCTTCAACTTATCGTAAAGATTAAGATTGTCGTGAGCTTCAACATATTGCACAGTCTGACCTGCATTCGCATAATGTCTATCAGTGCAACTTGAGTTTCCAGGCTGGCAACCGTAAAGATTTTGCATTACCAGATTGTCACTGCCTCTATTTCCAGACACGAATCCAGCAACATCATCATCTCCTTTGCCTTTTACAGCATCACGGAAGGAATCGTTAAAGAATGCAACGCCATTATTGTCTGCAAGCTTATACGCATTAGGCTGAATAGTGCGGTTTCCATAAGGCAATTGGCTCATATCCCAGCCTTCGCCAAGAATAATAGAGTTTTTATCAATGTCATAAACAGCCTTACGCACTTCCTTCATGGTTTCAAGATCAATCAATCCCATCAAATCAAATCGGAAGCCGTCAATACCGTACTCTTTAGCCCAATACTTTACAGAGTCAACAATATACTTTCGCATCATTTTGCGCTCAGAAGCAGTATCATTTCCGCAACCAGATCCATTAGTAAAGCTGCCGTCATCGTTGTAACGGAAGTAGTAACCTGGCACAGTTTGGCCAAAAGCGTTCTTTTGAGCGTTATAAACGTGGTTATAAACAACATCCATAATCACGCGCAAGCCAGCCTTATGCAAACCGTCAACCATTTGCTTTAGTTCCGCAATACGCGTAGCAGGGTTTGCTGAATCAGACGCATACGAACCTTCTGGAACGTTGTAATTGATTGGATCGTAGCCCCAGTTTTGAGCACCTGACTTGCCGTAACTCAAATCTCCTGCTTCATTCACAGAACCAAAATCATACATTGGCATGATTTGCACGTGAGTGATGCCGAGGGACTTCAAATAATCCAAACCAGTTGGCTTGCTTCCATTCTTAGTGTCAGATTCAATTACACCGAGATATTTGCCGCGCTTTGCAACATCTACGCCAGAACTTTCATGAATCGAAAAGTCGCGAATATTCATTTCTGCAATAGTCGCATCAGTTGGGCGCTTACCAAACGATGCCATGCGAGTTACAGGTGTTGCCATACTGCCACCGAATACAACAGATCTCATTCCATTTCGCACAGCAGCTTTTGCATAAGGGTCTGGAGAATTATTAACAGCACCGTCTGCAAAATGAACCTTGTACGTGTAAGCAGTGCCAGCTTTTGCATCGCTTGTAGTAATACTCCACACACTATTATTGCTTTCAAGCTTCATCTCTTGCTTTTTAGCTTCTGGAGCATTCTCAGCATCAGACTGATAAGTTACCAGCTCAACTTTCGTAGCAGTTGGTGCCCAAAGCTTGAAAGTCGTAGAATTACCATTTACAACAGCACCCAAGTCGTCGCCAGCATAAGCGTATTTCTTATCGAACTCATCAGTGCGAACAATCTTAGAGCCTTTAACAGTTGACACAGACACTGTTTTAGGCATTCCACCAACACCCTTAATGCTGATTTCATACATTTTCTTAAGATCTAATTCGTTCTTTGCGGTGATTACGATCTTATTATCTACAACAGCAACTTGCGAAATATCTACTGCCGTATGATTCTCTTTCTTTGAATCTGTAACATCAGTTATAGTTACGTCATTCTTCTTAATCTCTGAAGGGTCACCGCTCGCATTTACAGTAAATTCCTTCAAAGACGTAATATCAGCATTAATAGCATTAGCCTTCGTGTTGATTACGTTTGGACTTAAGTAAACTCTACTATCGCCCTGCATAAGCCAGATTTCAGCATTACCAGTTTTACCATCTTGGCTTAAAGTGATTGCCTTTGCAGGAATTGCACGATCGCCTTCACCAGGATCTTTAGCAACCCAATCGTTGCCTTGCATAGAATATCGCACAATAAACTTCGGATCTTTTACGCCATTACTATCCGTAAACGTATATTCTGCAATCTTGCCGAAATCATCATGAGCCGTGAAATCTTGCTTTACGCCTTCTTGCTTACCATACCAAGTCCAGAGATTCCAACCAGCGTAATCCTTGTTTGTTCTACGGTAGTGAACAGTAACGTTTAACGTTTGAATCTTATTAAGTTTGCCCGCAACTTCAACTGGTGGTTCAGCAAAAGTATCTTCATTCCCGCTTATAACCCAAGCTTGACCTACTCCATCTTCGATATTATAAATAAAACGGTTTTTTGTTCCGTCCTTATGCCAATTTTTATTATCAGTTCCTGGATCAGTAGTAATAATAAATCCGACTTTTCCACTCTCGTAAGTGCCATCAGCTTCAATTGTGTAAGTCTTACCAAAAGCGTCTTGACCATTAAATGCATGCCAGGTACCTTTTATCTCTTTACCATCTGCATCTTTAAGACCCCAGATATAGACGCCCATATTGTTATTACTACCTTTGTAGTGAATAGCAATCTTCGTTTTTAATGCAGAAGATTTTGAAGATTCTACTTTGCAAGGAATTTCAGCAGATTCAGAACCTTTCAAATCTGCATCTACTACATAAGTCTTTGCGCCAGCAGGAATAGTGAAATCGCCATCATTCTTGCCATTTACGTGATACCAATTACTTCCACCGTCGTTAAATACAGCAGTAATTTTCTGACCATTATTAGGAATTGTTCTTACAAACCAATCTTTGCATGACTTATGCATTGGTTTACCAGGAACTGCAGTCCAAGAATCATTGCCGATTTGATAATGAATATTTACAGAACTTGGATTACCTGCTTTACCTTTAGCATTGAAATAGATAGTTGTTGACTGGTCTTTAACATCGTCAACATTGTATTTTGGATCAGATTCATTGCGCGCTGCAATCTTTTTAACGTTATCCTTAGTTGCCTTTACATGCAAAGCAATTGCAGAATAAGGAGCAATAGTCGCAGCAACATTGCCATCTGTAACTTTAACAGTCTTAGAGCAGTCACCTGTAGCATAAACGTTGCAATATTCACCATTAGGCAAATCAGTCTTATACAAAACTCTCTTTGCATTTGGCGTATTGTTGATTGCTAAGAAGCCCTTCTTCTCGCGGCTAAATGCAATGTTATTATTGTCACTCTCCTGCCAATTAGTGACTTGAGCACCATTTACAGCATTAAAGAAGTCAATCATTCCACGAATCGAAGTCCAACGCTGAGTGCACTGCCATCCAGTTTTTGGAGAACAATCTACATCCTTAACAGAGGTTTCAGTCGCACCAGGCGCGCCATCATCCTTATTCTTTGCATCAAACCTATACCCCGAGTAAATGTTTGGGTTTCCATACGGATAGCCAAGCATAAACGCGTTTGCAAGCTCGTAGCGAGGACCATCCTTATAAGTGAGAGTGCGCACATAATTTTCGCGAGGAGTATCCCAATTAGTAACGAAAATCGAAGCTTTATCACTTGGAACAAGCCCATTAGTAATACTCTTTAGATTCGAAATTGATCCATAAAAATCGTTCTTTAAACGGTAGGAATACTGGAATTCGTTGACTTCGCCTTCGTTTAAATGCTTAGCTGGCTGGATTTCTGGAGCTTCAGAAGGATCGCCAATCGTCTCCTGCATCCACCAAATCTTGTCAGGAGTAGTATTTGCCTGCTTTGCAGCTTCAGCTTTAATGGCTTTCATATCCGCTGGCGAAATATGCTTAACGGCATCCACACGGAAACCAACAACACCCATCTTAAGCAAATCTGCAAAATACTTGCCTAAAACTTGCTGAACATGCGGCTTTGAAGTATCCAAATCAAGCAAACCTACAAGCCTGTGAGTCCAAACTTCTTCAGCATTCTTGTAATTTTTAATATTTTCAGTACTCTGATGGAAATCATCCTTAGTATATCCAGCTGTTTTGAAAGTTTGCGTAGCAGCATCGTATGCACTTCCACCAACGCCAACTTTATCTCTATTATCAGCACCAGTCATGTGATTAATCACAGCATCAGCAATGATTCCAACATTTGCCGCTTTGCAAGTTTGAATCATCTGCTTAAACTCAGCTTCAGTGCCAAGCTTAGAATCAAGCTTATAGCTCACAGGCTGATAAGAAGTCCACCACTGCTTACCTTTTACATGATCATTCGGAGGAGACACTTGCACATACTTCACGCCCTCATGACCGTAAGTTTTAGTGCACTCTTGAGCAATACTCTTCCAATTCTGCTGGAATGCAGTAACAATAACGCCCTTACGGTTAAGAGTTAGATTTTCTTTATTTGAACTATCGCTAACAGCGTTTGCACTACCCGTAACAGCAAAACCAGTTACAAGCATTGCAACAGACGTAGCAACAGCAACCATCTTCGATGCAAAGTGTCGACGATGACTCATCAGTATCCTTTCCTCCATTGGTATCAACACGCTTCTTCCTTGGGCGCATTAATAGCCTCAATGCACAAACGATGGCTAGCACTACTATGTTGCCAGCCATCGTTATAAACGTGCATTATCAGCGGAGAAAATTATAACATCTACATATTGACAATATTGCAATAACTATACAAAAACTGTAATAATGTCAATACAAATTTACTTCCAGATCGTCCTTTACTTCGCAATTTACTTATTAGAACCTGCCTTATTTTTTGCACAGAATCAGAGCTGACTCAATCAATAGCACAGCGAAAACAATTACAATCATCGCCACAGTACTAAACGTGGAAGTACTTCCAAAATGCCCTACAGCCTTAACATGCAAAGCAATAGCAGAATTAGCTGGAATAGTTATCTCTACTTTCCCACCATTTACAGTAACTGTGCTAGAGCATTTACGTGAAGCATATACGTTACAATACTCACCGTCAGGCAAATCAGTTTTATAACTCACATTTTTAGGCTTATCAGTATTGTTAATCGCCAAGAATCCCTTGTTTCCGCGACTAAAAGCAATGTTATTATCGTTGTCATCCTGCCATTGAGTTACTTTCGTGCCCTTAACAGCATTGTAGAATCCAATCATTCCACGAATAGAAGTCCAACGCTGAGTGCACTGCCACTGAGAATTCTTTCCGCACTTTACATCTGGAATGTTCGTATCAGTTGCACCAGGAGCACCGTCATCGCGCTGAGTGAACTTATATCCAGAATAAATATTTGGTGTTCCATACGGATAAGCAAGCATAAAAGCATTAGCTAACTCGTACTTTGCCCCATCCTTATAAGTGAGAACTCGAGTCGAATTGTCACGCTCAGTATCCCAGTTAGTCACAAAAATAGCTGCTTTCTTATTAGGAATAAGCTGATCTGTAATATGAGACAAATTCTCAATTGAGCCATAGAAATAATTACGCAAGCGATACGAGTATTCAAACTCATCTACTTCACCTGTACCAACATATTGATCTGGCTGAATTTTAGGATCTTGTTCAGGAAAACCAATTGTTTCTTGCATCCACCAAATATTTTCAGGCTTCATTCCAGCAGCTTTAGCAGCAGCTTCTTTTATGCCTTTCACATCTTCAGGACACATATGTTTTGTGGCATCAACTCTAAAGCCCGCAACACCCATTTTCAGCAATTTTGCAAAATAGTTACCAAGAATTTTTTGTACATGAGGCTTAGAAGTATCCAAATCAAGCAAACCAACTAAACGATAATTCCAAACGACTTGCGCATCTTTATATGTGTAAATATCTTTATCTATTTGGTGAAAATCATCTTTTGTGTAACCAGCATCCGGATAGCTTTGATTTGCCGCATCATACTTACTACCGCCAACACCTACAGTATCTTTATTACTATCACCGGTTGTGTGATTAATTACAGCATCAACAACAATTCCAACACCAGCTGCCCTGCAAGTAGTAATCATATTTTTAAACTCGTCTTCAGTGCCAAGCTTTGAATTTAGATTGTAACTAACTGGCTGATAAGAAGTCCACCACGCTTTACCTTTAATATGATCCTGCGGCGGCGAAACCTGTACATAACTCACACCCTCAGGACCATAAGTTCGCTTACACTCTTTTGCAATACTTTTCCAATTTTGCTGAAAAGCAGTAACAATCACACCTTTTGACGGAAGACCGTCTGTTGATTTAGTTGAAGCAAATGCCGAAGAGTTTGGAACAATAGCAAAAATACACATTAATACTGTTGCTACAGCAGCAATTGCAGCAATTGCAGTAAAAGAGCACATTACATTGCGCTTGTAATTATTGATTAATTCGCAAGCATAATTACTTCTTTTACGCTCACTTACTTGCAATCGTGCACTGTGGATCATCGTTGTTCCTTTCACATCACGTACAGCACTTTCATTGTGCGAGAATACTTTTATTATTATACGCTTATTGTTTATGTACGAGACATTAAAATATAAAATAAAAACGTCGCCTAGCAAGCTAAGCGACGTCGTGCACGTGCCCCCGGTGAGACTCGAACTCACACTGCACAGATTTTGAGGCTGTTTCCTCTACCAATTGGGATACAGGGGCATTTTTAATTTTCCGCATTTTTTTGCGACTTGTTGACTATAGCACACTTTAAGCCACATGCAAATAGTTAAAGCGTTTTGCGCGTGTCGCAAATCAACAATATTGATCATACATAACATAATGCGCGCAAACTGCAAAACAGCTAGCGCGCATTATGCAAACTATACTACTGCGCAAATGCACTTAAACTAGAAGAACTAGCGTATTAGTACAAGAACGCAGAATCAAGCAATTAGTCGCAAGCACCGACGGTGTGAACGTAGATGGAGTCAGTGCGACCAGCCTGGCGTTCACCCTGAGCAGTGCTCAAGATAACAATCTGATCACCATCGGAAACCTTACCGGCTTCGCGAAGAACCTTGTCAGTGAAGATCATCAAATCGTGACGATTCATGTCATGGTAATCTTCATCAATCAAGAAGCCTTCAGTACCCCAGCTCAAAGCCAACCAACGATAAGTGTGCTCATTGTTAGTCAAGCCGTAGATTGGAGCGGTTGGGCGTTCACGAGAAATGCGATGAACTGTGCGACCAGTCTGAGTGTAGGCAACAATAGCCTTAGCATTAAGCTTATCTGCCAAATCAACAGCTGCAGAAGAAACTGCACCGGTGCTAGACATGTCAAGCTCAACAGCAGGAATGCGATCATAGCCGTGCTCAGTAGCATACTGAGAAATACGAGACATAGTCTTAACGGTAACATCTGGATACTTGCCAACAGCAGTTTCGTTAGAAGTCATTGTTGCGTCAGCACCGTCGAGAACAGCGTTAGCACAGTCAGAAGCTTCTGCACGGGTTGGAACTGGAGAGTTAACCATTGTGCCAAGAACTTCAGTAGCAACGATAACTGGCTTTGCATAGCGACGAGAAAGCTCAATGCAGCGCTTGGTGACAAGTGGAACCTCTTCGAGAGGCATTTCCACAGCCATATCACCACGTGCAACCATAATGCCATCGAAGGTCTTAACAATCTCTTCCAAGTTTTCAACAGCCTGTGGCTTTTCAATCTTGGCGACGATTGGAATGCGACGACCTTCTTCGTCCATGATTTCGTGAGCGCGATCAATATCGGTAGCGAAACGCACGAAGGACATAGCAATAATGTCAGCACCAGTGCGAATAGCCCAACGAAGATCAGCCTCATCCTTTTCAGTCAAAGCTGGGAGGGAAACTGCAACGCCTGGGAGGTTAATGCCCTTGTGGCTGGAAACTGGACCAGCAACAATAACCTTAGTGTGAACGTCGTTGCCTTCTACCTTAGTTACCTCAAGGCGAACCTTACCATCATCGATAAGAATTGGGTCGCCTGCGTGGCAATCTCCTGGCAAGCCCTTAAAGGTTGTAGAAGTGCGGTGCTCGTCACCTTCAACATCATCAGTAGTGATGATGAACTCCTGACCTTCTTCCAAATAAACCTTATCTTCGCCTTCAGCGTTCTTCTTGAACCATCCACAGCGAATCTTTGGACCTTGCAAATCAACAAGAGCAGCAACATTGCGGCCAGTGGACTTGGAAGCTGCACGAACGTTGTTGTAAACGCGCAAATGATCTTCAGGAGTGCCGTGAGAACGGTTCAAACGAGCAACATCCATACCGGCTTCAACAAGCTTGGTAATACCTTCCAAGGATTCGGTAGCTGGACCAATAGTATCAACGATTTTGGCTTTACGCATAATGCCTACCTATTTTCTATTTCTGTTTATTTTTTTATGGGCGATTTAATGATAAAACCATAAAACGCCCAATTCCGCTTTCCAGTGTATCAACGTATTGTGACCGCTTATTGTATTTATTCGGCGTTTTGTGAACGCTCACAAAAAATACTCAAGGAATACCTATTTACTACGATTAAACACGACTAGATACGCTCTCTTATTAATCGCGTTTAGCTTGCGATTAGCCTCGATTAGCGCACTATATAGCTAACACTAGCTAGCGCAAATGCCTAGCATGCTTACGATTTACACCAGCCAGACTACTTTGCAACCTGCTTATTCTGCACAAGCTCAGCCTAAAGCAGCCACACACTAAACCTTTTATCAACAAAAGCTGTAGATTTAAAATGTGTTATTTTATTCCTTAAATAATTCTGAATGCGTACCAAGCCTGTATAACATCAAAACAAGAATTTCATTTTTAATTTCATAAACTAAAAGCCAATCGGGTTCAATATGACATTCTCTTGTTCCGCTATATTTTCCAGTCAGACCGTGATCACAATATTTAGCTTCTAGTACACCACCGTTAGCTAAAACATCAATTACTTTTAAAAGATTATCCGTATTTTTATTTTGCTTCTTAGCTAATTTAAGGTCTTTTTTGAATTGATTCGTGAATTTTACTTCATATTTCATAAATCAAGAGCCACCTTAAGATCTCCCATATTCCGATAACCCTTTACACTAGGATCAGACGCAATCCGTCTACCTTCCTCAATAGCAGCAATCGTTGTATCATTTGGAACCTCTAATTTAAGAGAAAATGGAATCCCGTTCTCACGAATAGTTGTTCGCAAAAACATGTTAATCGCTGTTGTCATATTGAGCCCGAGTTCTGAAAAAATCTTATCAGCTTGTTCTTTAATTCCCTTATCTGTTCTAATATTTAAATTCGTAGTAGTCATATACGACACCTCCATCTTCTTTTACTATACGCAAACATTCGTTTACATTCAACATATTGTCATTGCATTGTATATAACTTAAACTGACTAAAGTAATCCAATAATCTTTAATTCACATGATTGAATAAATTAAACTCTCTTACTAATTAAGTAGTTTTAAGCCCAAAATTACATCATGTTAGAAAAATCAATAAATATTTTGACATACGCGTCAAATATTTTCAGTAGATAAAAGTAATCAATTGCACGAACATTTTTGATTTGCAACGCTCATCAATTTGCAATGCTCATTTATTAGCATCACTTATCAGCCGCATCTATTTGCCGCAACTCTTTCTTTAGATCGCGTATTTCGTCGCGCAATCGCGCTGCAAGCTCGAATTGCAACTGCTCAGCAGCAACATGCATTTGATCGCTCAAATTTTTAATCAGCGACATAATATCGTCTTGCGGCAGCTCAGAAATATTCGCCATACGCTTTTCTTTGCTTTGCCGCCCAAGATTTGGCTCTTTTGGCACTCCATAATGCGAGTTCCCAGCCTTATTAGCATTTCTGTAACCGCCTGCTAGCAAAGTTTGCGTATCAACATCCTCTTTAGCGAGCATGTCGTTAACATCGCTAATCTTCTTTCGCAAAGGCTTAGGATCAATTCCATGAGCTTTGTTATACGCAATTTGCTTTTCACGGCGGCGCTCTGTCTCGCTAATCGCCTTGCTCATAGCATCCGTAACAGTATCCGCATACATAAGAACAGTTCCAGAAACGTTACGAGCAGCACGACCAATCGTCTGAATAAGCGAACGGTAAGATCTTAAGAAACCTTCCTTATCTGCATCCAAAATCGCTACAAGCGAAACTTCCGGCAAATCCAAACCCTCACGAAGCAAATTAATGCCAACAATCACATCAATTTTGCCTTCGCGAAGCTCACGCAAAAGCTCCACTCTGCGCAAAGTATCAACATCAGAATGCAAGTACTCAACTTTAATACCAAGCTCCAAAAAGTAATCAGTTAAGTCTTCCGCCATTTTCTTTGTAAGCGTAGTAACAAGCACGCGCTCATCTTTTGCTACTCGCTCCTTGATTTCCGCAAGCAAATCGTCAACCTGACCTTCTACAGGGCGAACCTCAATCTTAGGGTCAAGCAAGCCGGTAGGGCGAATAATTTGCTCAACTACACCATCTGAAAGCCCAAGCTCGTAATCTCCAGGCGTTGCAGAAAGATACACAGTTTGACCAACATGCTCCAAAAATTCTTTCCACTTTAACGGGCGATTATCCATTGCAGAAGGAAGCCTAAATCCATGCTCTACAAGCGTTCTTTTGCGCGAAGCATCGCCTTCATACATAGCTCCAATTTGCGGCACTGTTACATGCGACTCGTCTAAAACTAGCAAAAAGTCATCCGGGAAAAAGTCAAGCAGAGTATGCGGAGGCGTGCCTGCATCGCGTCCGTCAAAATGCCTAGAATAATTCTCCACTCCTGGGCATACACCAACTTGGCGAAGCATCTCCAAATCGTACGTAGTTCGCATTTCCAAACGCTGAGCTTCCAGCAATTTGTTCTGCTTTTTAAGCTGAGCTACTCTCTCGTCGCGCTCTTTTTCAATCGCCTCTAACGCGCGCTCCATGCGCTCTGGTCCTGCAATGTAGTGAGATGCTGGGAAAATATGAACGCTACTCTCCTGGCGAATTACTTCTCCTGTAAGAGGATGCAACATGGTAATTCTGTCGATTTCATCACCGAAGAACTCAATTCGCACAGCTAATTCTTCGTAAACTGGAATAATCTCAACCGTATCTCCGCGCACTCTAAAAGTTCCGCGCGTAAAGGCAATGTCATTGCGTTTGTATTGCATACTCACAAATTGACGCAATAAATCATCTCTCTCAAGTTGCTCGCCAACGCTTAGCATAAGCATTCGCTCGGCATACTCCTCTGGAGTACCGAGTCCATAAATGCAAGAAACAGTAGCCACAACAACGCAATCGCGTCTAGTAAGCAAATTCGCTGTAGCAGCATGACGAAGCCGCTCAACATCGTCGTTAATATTCGAATCTTTTTCAATATACGTGTCTGTTTGCGGAATATACGCTTCCGGCTGATAGTAATCGTAATAAGACACAAAATAGCTCACGGCATTATCTGGCATAAGCTCGCGAAATTCCGCGCAAAGCTGAGCTGCCAAAGTTTTATTCGGCTCAATAATAAGTGTCGGTCGTTGCAAACGCTCAATAAGCCAAGCGGTTGTAGCAGTTTTACCAGTTCCAGTAGCACCCATTAAAACAACGTCGTTTTCTCCGTTTTCAATGCGATTCGCTAACTCTTCGATTGCTTGCGGCTGGTCACCCGAAGGCGCATACGGCGCTTTTACTACAAAAGGCTTGTTTGTGCGCTGAATTTTATTCGACATAATCTTTTACTTCCCCAGTTCTTTACTTCCCCAATTTCGCAATTTCAGCACTTTTATTGTTTATTTCGCGCAACCATGATTTCAACGTATCGTCAACACTGTTAAGCATAGATTCCATTGGTTTAGTGGAATCAACTACAAAATCCGCCATATCTTTTCGAACTTTACTTGGAAGTTGACTATTTATGCGCGCTAAAGCCTGACTCTCAGTCATGTTCCGCTCGCTTATCATTCGCTTAACGCGAATTTCTTGAGGCGCTTCAACAGTAATAATATGATCAAAACTAAATGGAATGCTGTCGATTACTTGCGCAAGAAGTGGAATGTCATGCACAATAACTGAATTTATACTGTCCAACACGTTGCAATTTTCTTTAGCATTGCAATTTTCCTTAGAAATTTTACTAATATACTCGCTTTCTAAAAGCTTTGCGCAATCATAAATAGCAGGATGAATTATAGACTCAATCTTACTTAACGCTTGCTTACGTTCATCGTCGTCACCAAAAATACGCTCCGCAATAAACGCACGATTTAAAGAACCATCATTCTTAACAGCATTTTCCCCAAAAATACCTACTATTTGTTGCAATACTGCGCTTCCCGGTTCCACTACTTTACGCGCTAAAACATCGTAATCAATAACAAACGCACCAAGCAAACGCAAATGGTTTACTACAGTAGATTTTCCGGCTGCAATTCCGCCTGTTACCGCAATCCGCAATATTGTCATATATAAATTATAAGTAATGCCCCAGTAAATAATTACCAGGGCATTGTTATTAAAAGAAAACAAATGGTTAATCTTGTAATTCTGCACCATCAGCATCTTTATGCCATTTAGTCCCAGGCTTTGAGCAAAGAATGCAAATTCCTTCAACACATGACCATATAATCGAAATACCTGCAAGCAAACCAATAGAAAGAACAGAAATCAACAATTGGGCAATAGCCTTGCCTTTAAAACCAAGGTAGAAATTGTGAATCCCTAAACCACCTACAAAAATCGCTAAAAGACCGGCAGCAAGCTTATGTCGAGAACTTACTAAAGTAGCATTATTCGCTGAATTATTCCCATCGTATGAAGGGAACTGAGCATTCTTCTGATTGTTATCAAATGTACTCATAATTTTCACCAATCCTTTTAATAACTTAATTAATGCTTTAACAAAATCATATAATCGTGCTTCTTAAAAGAAAATTTGTTGTACTCACATTTAATTACAGAATATAAATTATAAAATCAGAGTATTTAGAGCACATTGCGATAATCGCAATGAACAAAATGCCCTGATGATTACTCACCAGGGCATTTCGTTCATACGCTTTTAGTAGAAAACTACTTCTTTTCGCTTAAAAGCTGTTCGCGCAAAGCTGCGAGCTGATCAGAATCAGCTAAAGCACCTTCACTAGTTGTTTCAGAAGAATAGTTGGAAGCAACTTCTTCCTTCTTTTCTTCCTTAGCTGGCTTCTTTTCAGCTTCTTCTTGCTGACCGTCAGCAGCAGCAGATTCTGCTGCAGCTGCAAGTTCCTTAGCAGCGAAAGCCTTGTGCTCTTCCCAAAGCTCGTGAGCTGCAGCATACTGAGCTTCCCACTCTTCGCGCTGCTGCTCGTAACCAGCCATCCACTCGTTAGTGTTTGGATCGAAGCCTTCTGGGTACTTGTAGTTGCCTTCAGCATCGTACTCAGCTGGCATACCGTAAAGAGCTGGATCGAAATCTTCAGAATTTGGATCAACAGCCTCATTAGCCTGCTTCAAGGAGAGGGAAATACGACGGCGATCAAGATCAACATCAATAACCTTGACGAATACGTCTTCATTTGCCTTAACAACAGTTTCTGGATTCTCTACGTGACGGTTTGCAAGCTCAGAAATGTGAACCAAGCCCTCAATGCCATCTTCAACGGAGATGAACACACCGAACTGAACGATCTTGGTGACCTTACCCTTAACAACCTGTCCAGGAACATGAGTGCGAGCGAAGCGCTGCCATGGATCTTCCTGAGTTGCCTTAAGGGAAAGGGAAATACGTTCGCGATCGAGATCAACGTCGAGAACCTCAACGGTAACCTTATCGCCAACCTTAACAACCTCAGATGGGTGATCGATATGCTTCCAAGAAAGCTCAGAAACGTGAATGAGACCGTCAACACCGCCGAGATCAACGAATGCACCGAAGTTTACGATAGAAGACACAACGCCTTCACGAATCTGACCTTTCTTAAGCTGCGAGAGGAAGGTCTCACGAACTTCAGACTGAGTTTCCTCGAGGAACTGACGACGAGAAAGCACAACATTGTTGCGGTTCTTATCGAGCTCAAGAATCTTAGCCTTAATCTTCTGACCAATGTATGGAGAAAGATCGCGAACGCGACGCATTTCAACCAAGGATGCTGGTAAGAAGCCACGCAAACCGATATCTACGATCAAGCCGCCCTTAACAGCCTCAATAACGGTACCTTCAACGATGCCGTCTGCATCCTTAATCTTCTCGATGTCACCCCAAGCACGCTCATACTGTGCACGCTTCTTGGAGAGAATAAGACGTCCTTCCTTGTCTTCCTTAGTGACAACAAGGGCTTCAATGGTGTCGCCAACCTCGACAACATCATCTGGATCAACGTCTTTTTTGATGGAAAGTTCACGGGAAGGAATTACACCTTCAGTCTTGTAGCCGATGTCCAGCAATACTTCGTCGTGATCAATCTTTACGACGGTACCTTCAACTAAATCACCATCATCAAAATTCTTGATGGTTGAATCGACTGCCTTGATGAAGTCTTCTTCGGTGCCAATATCATTAATCGCAACCTTGGCGACTTCGTTATTATTCTCTGCCATTAGTTATTAGTGGTTTCTTCTTGGGGTGGATATTACTCGATATTTAATTATGTATTTACGTTACGCATGTATGCCATGCACGCGCTTTGTCGATTTTATATACAGGCATAGCCAAAATTTACGTTTTACTTCGGGCGTGTCGCATTTTATTTGCAATTAAGTGCTCGCTCAGCCATATCTACAACATTCGCCAGCAACATAGCTCGAGTCATCGGACCTACTCCACCAGGATTCGGAGAATACGCTCCAGCAATTTCGCGACAAGCTGAATCAACATCACCTTTTACGCGGTATCTACCAGCTTCTTCATCAAAAACACGAGATACGCCTACATCAACAAGAACAGCACCAGGTTTAATATCTTCTGGCTTAACAAAACCAGCACAACCCATTGCGGCAATTATTACATCAGAACGACGCATAATCTCCTGCACATTCCGAGTATGCGTATGACACAACGTAACAGTTGCATCTACTCCCCTGCGGGTTAAAAGAAGGCCAATAGTACGTCCAACCGTAATGCCACGACCAAGCACACAAACTTCCTTACCAGAAAGTTCAATACCGTATTCATCAAGCAAAGCTAAAATTCCACGCGGCGTGCACGGCAAAGGTGTTGTAATATCACCGGAAATATGCGTAACAAGTTCACCCAAATTATACGGATGCATTCCATCACAATCTTTTGCAGGATTAATAGAAGAAATAACTTTTTGAACATCAATTCCTTTTGGCAATGGCAGTTGCGCAATAAATCCAGTACAAAGAGGGTCATTATTTAATTTCTGTAAAGCAGCAAGAATCTCATCTTCACTAGCATCTTCTGGCAGATCGCAACGAATAGAATTAATCCCCACTTCTTCGCAATCACGATGCTTACCAGCAACATATTTCAACGAACCAGGATCACTACCTACAAGTAACGTGCCCAAACCTGGATTAATGCCTTTTTTATGTAAAATAGCAACGCGCGCTGCCAAATCTTTTTTAATTTTACTAGCTAAAGCTTTACCATCCAACACAATAGCCATAAAAAATTTCCTCCCAACTCGCACAATTCGTAAGGATAGGCTATCGTGAAGTATAGAAGATATGGGTCGACTAACAATTTTGCGTGCGCCGACGCACCATTATCACGGGAGGAGTCACAGTGATGCGTACCGTTCTTTGTGCAGTAAAGAAGTTTGGAAAAACTGCCATAACATGCCTTATTGCTTCTGCAGTAATACTTGGATTTGCAGCTTGTGGAAAAACTGAGGAAAAACCAAAAGAAAAACCAAAAGCTGCAACAAATATTTCTGTTGTATCCACTGTTGACACCTGGGGTAGCTTAGCTCAAGAGATCGGTGGCTCTGACGTCAAAGTTGAATCAGTTATGACTGGCTCAGATACAGACATATCGTCGTTTAAACCTAGCTCAAAAGATTTAAAAAATATGCAGAATGCACAAGTATTAGTTACAAATGGTGCAGGCTACGATGATTGGGCAAACAAAGTACACCCAGCTAAAGCTGAAGTGCTTAGTGCAGCAGGTACTGTAGGAGCACTTAACGGAGACAATCCATATCTTTGGTTTTCTCACGATGCTAGGGACGCAATGGCATCTGCCATGGCTGACACCTTCTCCAAAGTTTTGCCATCAAAAAAACAAGCTTTTTCTAAGCGACTAGCACAATGGCAGGAAAAGGAAAAGAAATTAACCACCTACTTAAGTGATTTCTCTAAAGAAAATGGTAATGCAAAGTATGCTTCTACATCTCCTATTCTTTTCTGGCTAATGTCTGATGCCAATTTGAAAGATAGCTCACCTAAAGAATATGCTGACGCACTAAATAACAATAATGAACCAGAACATTCAAGCGTTGAGGAGTTTCAGAAGCTTATTGAAGGTCGCAAAATCGATGTGTTGATTAGCGATAGCCAACAAGGAAACGATGTTCTAAATTTGCTAAACGGAATCGCAGGACGCAGCTATACGTCCACAGTGCGAGTAAGCGAACTTATGCCAAAATACGCAGATCAGCTTGATAAATGGATTATGAAGATTTGTGACGACCTACATAATGCTGTAAAAGCAACAAAGGATATGCGTAAAGACATTGATGACAAAGAGCCTCAAAAAAAGCCAATCACTGAGAAGCCACACATAGCAAAGAATACCGATCCTAAAAATTCTAACCAAGGTCAACAAGATCCAGGTAAGTAAATTTAGGTGAATCTGTTAAAATAAAAAATCCTTGCATTTTGTAAATGCAAGGATTTTTTATTATCTGTTTTAAGCAAGAACAAAAGCAAAACATACAATAAATACGTAAGCAAATATATAAGCAAAAGCCCTTCTAACTCGCCAATATACCAACGTTTAGAAGGGCTTAAAATAATATGAACAATTAATATCTATTTATTTTGCATAACGCAAATCACTTTTTCTTAGATTTCTTATTACGCTCTTCTAACAGCGCTAAAGTTCGCGATGCAGGCTCTTCTGGAGCTACAGTATGGTGATTTTCATCGCCTTTTTGAGGCTCCTTGTATCCAAGATTCACATCTAAAAGTCGCTCCGCCTCAATCTCATCAATCTTTTCAGACAAAGCAATTTCGGAAATTAAAATACTGCGAGCGCGAGCAAGCATTCGCTTTTCTCCTGCAGACAAACCATGCTCATCAACATCTCGCTGAGATAAATCACGAACTACTTCAGCAATATTGTTAACATCGCCAGTAGCAATCTTCTCTACATTAAGCTTGTAGCGTCTAGACCAATTCATTTCTTTTTCAACTATTGGAGTACGCAAAATCTCAAAAACTTTTGCAACTTCTTGCGCTCCAACAATGTCTCGCACGCCAACTTTTTTAACATTATCGACAGGTACGTTAATTTCTAAACCATCAGATGATAACACTACCAATCGTAAATATTGACGAGTTACACCTTTTACGGTGCGCTCACTAATTTCTTCAACACGAGCCGCACCATGACGAGGATAGACGACCATATCGCCGACTTGATATTCCACAGAACCCTCCGTATGCACAGAAAAACTCATAACAGTTTCCCATAAGGTCACGACTTGAAAAAATTTTCATATTTTTTTCACAATAGCGCGAAACACACGCGACTTACAGCAATAAAGCATGTATGATAGTCAGCATGAGTACAGTTACTAACATCAATGAAGATGCAGTCGCAGTCCCAGTCCGACAGGACGTATTAGCTGCGGTGAGCAATGCAGAATATTACAATCCACATGAGGTTCTCGGAGGTCACCTTGGAACTGGCAAAGGTGCCGACACTGTAACCGTCCGCGTATTGCGCCCTATGGCAAAGAAAGTTGTTATTCTTACTAAGAACGGTGAATACGAAGCTAAACACGAATATAACGGCATCTTTACAGCTGTTATTCCTGCAGTAAAGCACACAAAAACAAAGTCTTGGTCTGTTCCTAGTTATCGCGTTTACACTGTGGAAATAGACGGTTCTGAATCCACAGATGACGATCCTTATCGTTATCTGCCTCAAGTTGGCGAACTTGACATGTACTTATTTGGAGAAGGTCGTCATGAACGTCTTTGGGAAGCATTAGGCGCACATGTCAAAACAATAGCAGATTCATGGGGGCTTATATCTCCTGAAACTGGAAAGATGGTAAAGAAAGTTACTGGTACTGCTTTCTCAGTGTGGGCACCAAATGCTCGTGCAGTACGCGTAGTTGGTAACTTTAATTACTGGAATGGTCGTCGCCACGCTATGCGCTCGCTCGGCTCTTCTGGCATTTGGGAACTTTTTATTCCAGGAGTTACAGCGGGCGAAGTATATAAATACGAAATTCTTACGCAATCTGGTAATTGGATTATGAAAGCCGATCCGATGGAGCGCTCTCATGAAGTTCCACCAAACACAGGATCTGTTGTTGTTGATTCTGAGTTTAAGTGGCACGATACCGATTGGATGAATAAGCGCGCAAAAACAGACGCTCACAACGGTCCAATAAGCATTTACGAAGTGCAAGCTAACAGCTGGAATCGCGATCTGGGTAATTATCGCGAACTTGCTGATCATTTAGTTGATTATGTGCAAAGAGAAGGCTTTACTCACGTCGAGTTCATGCCGCTGACGCAATATCCATTCTCTGGGTCTTGGGGATATCAGGTAACAGGTTATTATGCAGTCGATTCTCGCCTTGGCTCCCCTGATGACTTTAAGTACTTGATAGATAAACTCCATAAAGCAGGTATTGGCGTCATTATGGATTGGGTTCCAGCTCACTTCCCTAAGGATGACTTTGCACTCGGTCGTTTTGATGGCACAGCCTTGTATGAAGATCCTGATCCTATGCGAGGCGAGCATCCTGACTGGGGTACTTACATCTTCAACTTTGGTCGTCATGAAGTTCGTAACTTCTTGGTTGCTAATGCTTGCTTCTGGCTTGACGAATACCATGTTGACGCGTTGCGCGTTGACGCAGTTTCTTCAATGCTTTATTTGGATTACAGCCGTGAAGCAGGACAGTGGAGACCAAACATCTACGGCGGACGCGAAAATCTTGAAGCAATTGACTTCATTAAGGAAGCAAACGCAACTGCATACAAGAATAATCCTGGCATCATGATGATTGCTGAGGAATCCACTGCTTACCAAGGCGTAACTGCACCAACCGATATGGGCGGCTTAGGATTCGGTTTGAAGTGGAATATGGGCTGGATGCACGACACTTTGCAATACCTTAAAGAAGAACCAATTAACCGTCGTTGGCATCATAACGAAATTACATTCTCAATGGTTTATGCATACTCTGAGCATTATGTGTTGCCATTAAGCCACGATGAAGTTGTGTACGGTAAGGGTTCGTTACTTGGAAAGATGCCAGGCGACGAATGGCAACAATTCGCAGGATTACGCGCATTGCTTGCATACCAGTGGTCTCATCCAGGAAAGAATCTTCTGTTCATGGGTGGAGAAATTGGACAATCCAGCGAATGGAACTTCAATACTTCACTTAACTGGAATGAGCTACAATGGCCGTTCCATCAAGGTGTGCAAAAGCTTGTTGCAGATTTGAATACTCTGTATAAGAGCTCTCGCGCATTCTGGAGTCAAGACTTTACTCCTGATGGTTTCCAGTGGCTTACGAGCGACGATTCCGATCACAATACTTTAAGCTACATGCGTATTGGCGACAACGGAGAAGAAATCGTTGTAGTAGTAAACTTCTCAGGTCAAGCATGGCAAGACTATCAGGTTGCGCTACCAAAAGGTGGACAGTGGGAAGAGATACTCACAACTGATGATGCAAAGTATTGCGGATCTAATATTCACAACGGCACATTCACTGCTGCTGCTGAAGAGTATCATTCTCGACCATACTCTGCAAGAATCACTGTTCCAGCGTTAGGTGCGGTATTCTTGAAGCCAGTACAACACTGAAAGGTCTTTTTAAAATATGCTAAACGCTCCATCAGCTAGCGTAAATGCTCGTACAATTCTCGTTGTTGAGGATGAGCCAGATCTTGCTACAGCAATTGCACAACGCATTACTGCACAAGGCTGGAGAGCAAGAGTCGCTGCAGATGGGGCGTCTGCTGTTAGAGCTGCCGAACAACTAAAACCTGATCTCATAATTATGGATATTATGCTTCCTATTATGGATGGGATTGAAGCAACTCGACGAATTATCTCCAAAATGCCTGTCCCTATCCTCATGTTAACAGCACGCGACGCAGAAGCCGATAAAATTGTTGGCTTAAGCGCAGGCGCAGATGATTACATGACTAAACCATTTTCGCCACGTGAGTTAATTGCTCGTTGCGCAGCATTGCTGAGACGCGTAGAACGCGCATCGCAAATAGCAAAGACAATGGAACATGAACGCACAATTAATTTTGGGTCACTTATTATTAGACCCCGTCAAAGACTTGTAACTTTAAACGACAAAGAGGTACATTTTACACCAACTGAGTTTGACTTGCTCGCTACTCTAGCTCGTCATCCTCATACCGTATTTAAGCGTGAAGAGTTACTTGAAGAGGTGTGGGATTGGCCAGATGCCTCTGGAACTCGCACAGTGGACTCGCACATTAAGTCTTTAAGGCATAAAATTGGATCGGAATGGATTCGTACTGTACACGGAATAGGATACGCATTCGAGCCACCTATTAGTGATTACGACAAAGTTCTGCAATCACAAGTTTCATAAATAGTTATAACTTTCATAAATAGTAAATAGTTACAACACTTTAGCTTCGGAAAATTCGTAAATGGTATTAAAAAATAAAATAGATACTGCTAATTCTGAACAATATAAAAATACTAAGCAACGTAATTTATTAAATAAAAACTCAAATCCTCAACTTAGAAATAAGTCAAAAACTCGATTTACGAATTCTTCTATAAAGCATAATTATCCAAATAGACCTGTCGGATTTTTTTCATCTCTAAAAATTGAACTTTCGGCAATTATTGTTTTTGCAACAGCAATTGCTTTTGTAATGGCATGGTTTTTACTTAAAACTGGTCTAAATGGCTGGATTGCAATGCCATTAACGCTTATTGTTGCTCTAGGAATTACATACATTTTTTCTAGAGGACTTACAGCACCACTTCGTCAAATGAAAAATGCTGCAGAAGCCATGGCTGATGGCGACTACTCTGTACGAGTTGCTGTAGAAAATCGTCGTGACGAAGTAGGTAAATTAACTCTTGCATTTAATGAAATGGCAGAAGAACTTGAACATGCAGATCAGATGCGTAGAGAGCTTATAGCAAACGTAAGTCACGAATTACGCACTCCTGTTTCTGCTTTACAAGCAATGCTTGAAAATCTTGCAGACGGAGTTGTTGATCCTACTCCATCTAATATGGAAGCTATATTAAACCAAACTCATAGACTCGCTGATCTTATTACTTTCCTTCTTGATTTATCTAGAGTTGAAGCAGGTGCGGAAAGCCTTAATATAACTTCATTTAATTTCACAGACTTTATTGACGAAATTATTGAGCCACTAGAAATAGCTGATTCAGGTCATAATCATAATATTGAAGTTCAAATTAATGATGAGATTGAATTAACAGGAGATCAAGCTCGCCTTTCGCAACTTTTTACTAATATTATTTCCAACGCTCTAAAACATTCAGATGATGGAACTCGTGTCCTTATAAGTGCTCATATTAATCACAACCAAAACTCTGTAATATGTAATGTTGTGAATTTTGGAGAACAAATTCCTCAAGAAGATCGCGCCGATATTTTCAGAAGATTTGTTAAAGGAAATCAGCGAATTGGCACAGAATCAGGAGGAACAGGATTAGGATTGTCAATTGCTCGTTGGGCTGCACAATTGCACCATGGAACTGTAAAAGTAGTAGACGATAAGCGTGGTCCAAACTTTGAGATTACGCTTCCGCTAAACTATAGCAATACAATAGTAAACTAACATTCGTAATCTGCTGTACGATCATCCTTATTGCATACACACGCTAAAGAAAAGCATGCCAAAACAGTAATTCCACTACTCTGTAGAGTTGAAACGCAGCTATTCATAGTTGAGCCAGTAGTTACAATATCATCCAATACAATAGCTTTGTACTCGCGTTGATTTTCAGACTTTTGCTTTCTCAATTCTTTGAAATCGATGCTAAACGCTTTAGAAATTCTGTTAGACCTTCCACGAAAACCGGAAGTTTGCACTGATTTCGCAGTAATTCTAGCATTCATACTTACAATATCTAAAACGTATGCCCTAATGCCACTATTACACAATCGTTTAGCAACACAATTTGCAACAGGCAACATATGTTTACGCCCACGATGTCTTGATGAATACTTAGATGACGGAACTGGTATAACAAATATAGGATTTTCACTTATATAACAAGAATGCGAGCGCAAAAATTTAGATATAACTTCTACTACTAAATCGCCAATAAGTTCACCAAATATTTTGTCACATGCAATATCGAAATGATCCTTCCACAATAATATTGAGCGGCGAACAACCGTAGAATACGAACCACACGCGTAGCGATATCCACATACTGTTCTTGTAAATGGTGCACGTTTCCAGCATTGCAACGCTTTCTTGCAGTTGTCACACAATATATAGTCTGGAGTATCACAGCCTGCACATGCGCGAGGCAAAAATAAATTAAATAAAGCAATCGCTACATTCTTCCAAGTAGCAAAACGCCAATTTACAGAATCAACATCCTTGTTTTCACATACACCACAAGGTACAGATGCGTGACATGCTAATCCCCCATGAGATGTCACGCTTCTATACTTCTTTTTGTTTTGGTGGTTTATAACCTTGCGTCTCCCAACCATAATGACAGCATATGCGATCGCTTATTAACTATGCAAATAAAAAATGTTATTGTGGATAAAAGGTATTTTAAAATGAAAAATTAATAAAATTCTATATTTCTAAAATATTAAGTACCTTATTACAAAGCTCTAAGGTATCCGAAGGATTACTTACTTTAACAACTAACGCTCCTGTAAAGGCAGTAGGATAATCGTTTCCTCCAGGATACATACGATCGCCAATAAAAGTAATTTTTTCAATATTAAAATCACAATATTGAGATAGCATTCGCAAAGCTTGAGCTTTATCGTCACCGCGCCTGTATATATCGATGCTAGTATCTCCTCCAGCGCGTACAGCAAAATTAGGTAAAGCTTGAGAAATGCTTTGTGCAAGTTGAGCTTTCAAACAACCGCTAGGATCCCAAGTTTTTTTATATTCAATAGGAGCTAGTTGTCCTAGTGCCGAAAAAGTAATTTGACTACCGCGGTTCTCTATCTGTTCTCCCCACAGCATTGGATCGCCGGGTTCTTTCCAAACGCCCATATTTTTTGCACACTTGTGTATTGCATCAATAACGCATTGCGCTTGCTTAAAATCGATACTATGCTCATAAACACATTGCAATGACATGTCATTATTCACACGATAATAACTAGTTCCATTAGTAGGCATTATGTGAATATTTTTAAGATTAGTGCCAGTAGTTAGCATATCTAAAATTTGCTTCTTAACTAACTCTAAGCAGCCACCTGTTATTACAGCAACAGGAATTATATCAATCAGCTTACTTAATGATTCAGCCATCGATTTAAGCATAGGTTTTTTAGAACATGCCAGTGTGTTATCTAAATCAAAAGCAATAAGAGACGATTCAGCAATGCTCAAGTCAAGATTAAACTCATTCCAATCATGCACTATTGGTTTGAGCATTACAAATCCTCCTGACTTTTAAAACCATATATATAGTATTCTATAGTGTGAGCGTATTTCACACACCGCATATTAATTATTTACATATTATTGCCCTAGCCTTCTCGTAAAGTGGAAGCATGACAGGTCTAATTTGGGAAGAACGTCACTATAGAAATAGGCATGGTAGAGGTCTTAGGGCACCAATATTTGGTACTCGCCTGCCACAATATAGAACCGCTAGCGGAATGTTCGATGCTATGGTAGCGGCTCAAATTAGACGTCTTAACAGTGCTTGGAGAGCATTAACTAAAGACGTTCAATTTGCAGTAGAAGATGTGCCACCTTCACAACCACTGTTATGGGAACAAAACCGCAGAATACTTTCACAAGCGTTTCCAGCTAGCCGTGGTATGCAATCTAGAATTGTATTGTATAGGCTTCCGCTATGCACTCATGTAAACAGCAGAAGTGAACTTCAATATGCTATCAGAGATGAGCTTGTGCAACGCTTAGCAGAACTATACGGTCGCAGACCAGAAGAAATTGATCCAGATTGGGGTTTGTAAACAATTTTTAAATTAATTAAAATTATCAAGTATTTTAATTAATTTATAGTCGCTTATAGCAATATTTTTATTCGTATTATTGCACAATATGATTGTCAGTTTTAACGTATACCTTCATTTCTTGCGGCTCCAAAGATTGCGCAGAAAGCCAAGAAATACCTGCTATACCAGCCTTATCGATTTCATCTTTATGAATACGGGCAGACAAAGAAACTTTGCTATGCGATTTCGCAATAAACATAACTACATCGTGCGAAATGTCTGAAACAGGAATTCTTAAAGATGCATTCGCAGGAATCGTTACGTTTTTTGTAGCAGCTAATACACCATTTAAATCAAATCCTTGCAAACGCACAGAAGTATCTTTATCGCTTGAAGAAGAAAGGTATAGAGCTGTTTCATTAGCAGAAACAGGTGAAACAATTGCGCCACTACCTTGCACGCTAGATGGTGTAATAAAAGCTACATCTGATTGATTATCTTTGCTATCTTTAGTAATAGACATCATTACTTGAGTAGGAACATCTCCACTTACGCTCAAAGCATTAACATGCTCTGGAACTTTTCCAAGATCGACAACTTGCAAATGGTGTGCTTTTAACGTCAAATTCTTTACTTCTTTAGAACCTGTATCATTCATCCATGAAAGTGTTACATTACCATCTTTATTTGGCCATACATATAACTTAGATTGATCGCCTTCACTAATACCTGAAAGAATATTTGTATTAGATTGAGTGCTTAATTCATGAACAATATCTACACCTTTTACAGATAAGCCACTCATATGAACGACTTTTACAAATGATGCTATAGGTGTCTGTTCGCTTTCAACTTGCACGTATAATCCAGAAGTCTTAGGAGAAGCAGCAGCAAGATCAAAATATGCGTGAGAACGAGCAGGAACAGTAAAAGCACTTCCTGTAGAAAGATTTAACTGATTGTTGCCATGTTCTGCAGACCAAGCTTTAACACGAACAACAGTAGATTTTGAAGCAGCATTAAATGCTTCTAAACGAATAGAAATTCCATCAGCAGATTCTGGAACTAGGAATGTCTGTTTCATAGACGGCATGGAACAGGTAGTTGCAGATAAACCTTTTACGTCACCTTTAGTAGCCCATGAAACCATGGAAGCAGATATTCCAGTGCCAGATCCAACTCGTGATAAATGTCCTTCTAGAACTTGAGCGTCATGATTTACATTATTGTTAGCAATAAAAGCTGACGTATCATCATCAGTTGATTTTGAATTCAACGTAATAGATTGATCATTGTTATCTCGTATGTTACGCAAGCTAGAACTATACACATCTCCAAAAGCACCATAACGAGCAGAAGATTGTAAATCGCCTTCTGATTCGTTATATTCGCTATCACCATATTGAGTCAAATCTGGAAGAGACAATCGAATAGGACAAATAGTTTGCAAACGAGTAGAACCAACACTACTTATAACGCCACTAGATGGAGTATTAGGATTATCTACAAAGTGAGGCATTGGTAAGCATAATGCAACAACACATGCAGAAGCAATAAGTATTATTGCACTAAAAATAGCAAGTGAGACAATACTGACTATTTTGTTCTTGCGATTAATATCTACATCTGCATTTACTTCACCATGCTTAGAGCCCTCATGAGGATTTTTATGCCAGTTCATCTAATTCCTCCTCATGCCTGTCATCTGAACGTTCTATCATTGCATGTCTGCCAAATCGAGGCACGGCAACAATACAGTACAGCAGTAATACCATAGAAGAAACAATAATCCAAGGAACTCTCCACGCAAGAGGCCTAGATCGATAATACGGAGATGTAGAAGACAACGACTTAGAATCAGGCACACCATCAAATCTGCAATAAGTTCCTTGCGGTGATGAAACAACTAATTGTGTACCGTCAGAAGCGTTAACGTGTGCAATTAATTGTTCAGTAGCTTCTTTGTTAACATTACTTACAGTTTGCACAGAAGGATGTAACAATTGTTGTATTGACATAGAAGTTTTATGGGAAACCTGCTTATTTTCTGAACTATTAACAATATAAATACCGCCAATTCCAAGTTGCTTTAACGTTGAAATTGCGCCATTATCTGCATGAGATAACAATTGTGCTGAGGCGCGATATATTGCTTTATTACTTGATGAATCACCAAACATTACTTGTCTAACACGAAGTGCTGGAGATTCGTCTATTGCATCTCCCTTAGATGTTCGCATAATAGAGATTGACAAATCATGGCTACTTTGAGCTCTTAAAGCAAGTATTCGCCGAGTATCGTCTTTTCGCAAATAATCAGAAACAACCATAGGGAGCTCATTGTTATTTGCGCAAATAGATGTAGCAGGTCCGCTCAATACAGCAAAAAGACCCAAAAGAACCGCCATAGTCAACATGCCACTTGCAAGAACAGCGCGTGCTACGCGAATTATGTGCTGCAACAATTGTGCCGCAGAACGACGCATTGCAGCACGTCTACTTGCACGAGTTTTATAGTTATCAAAAATTTGGGACTCAGATTCCTTCGAAGTACGTAGTGGCTCAAAGCGTCGAACAGCTTGACCGGCAACCATGCACATACAAGATAAAATGCCGACAGTAGATAATGCGACTCCAGGCAAAACGCTTGCAGCAACAGGTCCCGAAATATCGGATGCAACTACAACACGAGCAGCAATAAGAGATAACAGCATTCCGGAAATAATCACAACCCACATCATTCGAGAAACTCGCAAAGCAAAAGGCAAAGTTAATGACGTAACAGCCATAACAACAGCTAGAATTGCAAAAATTACCATTATTATTGTTCTTAAGCTCATCAATGGCATATTAATTTCAACATTAGGAGAAGCCATATTAAAAGCGTGCAACAAAACATCAGCGTAATCGCTTACGCGTGGAGCACCTTGCACACTTCTCAATGGCAAAGCCATACTAGAGAACAATTGACGCCACATTCCAGATCCGCCATATCTAATAGCACTTCCTATTGTAGGAAGCAGAACAATTATCGATGGTATAGGCATAAGCGCAAACATAATACGATGAGAGCGCACCATAATAAACGCTGCAATAAAAATAACAATAAGAGGCAAAACAAGCTGCGGTTCTGCAGCTACTGGAACCATAAAGCATAATGCTGCGCATGCTGCACATTGAGTGGATTTAACAGGACGCACAGGATCTTCTGTTACGTACATTCCAACAGCATGGAACGCAAAAGCAAATGCTGCAGGCAAAAATGCCATAGTCATTAACATTGGCAAATCACCGCGTGCAAACAAACCAAAAGCAATAGCAATCATAGTCCAGCAAATACCAGCGCATACACGTACAGTATCCGAGCGCGTAAATACGCCAGCAAGAGCCCAAAAACTTAAACACATAGCTGGAGCAGCTAAGAAGAACATTAATGTGACAGCCAATAACGGGTTAGCGCCAACCACAGTTGATGCGATTGCCCAAATACTTAGCCATGGTGCTGGAGGAATTGCAGGTCCAAAACCATCATCAGGAACCCATGCACCAATAGCAGAATTCCATAGTTGATTGAAATCTGCACCCGTTGGTAACCATTGCTGCGCATTCCAAGAAGCGCCACTTAAAATTTCACGCCATGGAGAGCCATATAAATTCAATATGACTGCAAAAAGAAGAAGAGACGCAAGAATAACAGCACTCCACCTACGCAACACTCGAATATGCAAATGCCGCTTCGCTAGAGGACTTAACAGCACGAAATGCTGTTGAGCTTGGAAAGCAGAACTACGATCACGCCAACGTGCAACTTGATGACGATCTGCGATAAGAGGAACAAGTCGCTTTAATGGAACACGAGTATTCCTTGCAATCCTTCTGCGAGCAAAAACTGCTCTAGGTAATTGCATGATAGCAAGCCATGGCAAAAGCAGACGGATCCACGCTATATAAGGATGTTTAGCAAACAGCGAATGCAAAGCGCCAACGAAACAAGCAGGCAAACTAAGAATCCATATAAGAGGCCACAAAAAAATACTAATATCAGTGTATTTGTAACGCTGCTTAGCTACGAGAGAAGCTGCTACACCATATTTAGATCCTGAATTATCATGATTTCTAGCATCACCGTTACGAGTACGGATACCTTCTAACCTTGCACGCCTGTGTGCAATACGAGCTGAAGGAACTACAACAACACGACCTCCAGATAGACATACTCTACGACAAAAATCTCTTGATTCGCCAAAAGTTGTCATCCATGGTTGCGTACCGCGTAAAGTTTGCCATGCAGTTAATGTGACTAAAGCACCTGCTAGCGATACTGCATACACATCTCCACGCCCATCATACTGTTCTTGATCTGGCTCGCCGTCAACAGTAAGAGTATGAACATCGTGACGCCAAGCATACATTCCAACGTTGTGCAAGATATTTCCTTGCCAATCAACTTGTTTAGCTCCCAATACTGATGCAGTCGGAGTATTGCGCCAAGTTTCACGCAAATATTCTAAGCAATGGAAGTCTGCAGGACGAGAATCATCATGCAAAAGCCATAATGCAGAAACTCCTGCACAAGGCAAAATCTTGCGCAAAGATTTTTCTATTGCATCTCCAAAAGAATGAGCATAAGAAATGGGAATAATAATTATGCGTACAGATTTATTTTCACTATTGTTTACGCGAGCATTATTTACGCGATTAGTATTTGGTCTATATTTTGAATCGCTATCAATTGTATTATTGGAATCGATATTATTAGCATTCTGCAATAATGATTTTCTAGTATTAATTGCTCCCGCAAGCATAGATGAATTAATTTTTATTTGTAAATTCGTTTGCATAGTCTGCTTTACTCGACTAGCACAATCGACTATTACCAAAGTTCCAGGAAGAATTGATTGACTTAGTACTGCATGTAACGTATCAGCATAAAAACGAGTATCTCGCTCCACACACATCATTGCCATAATGGACGAATCCACATCATGAGGATGCGCATCTTTCGCAGATGACAGCACCTGTAAAACTTCGTCTTCAAATGTAAGATTATGAGCGGTTATCGAATCCATACTTACCAGTTTACGCAGGGGGTATGTATCCACCAAAACACAAGTCGTAATTCTAAATAAATTTATACATATTTTATTAATATTTTTGTTCATATTAACCAGTGCATTCCATATAAATTTAATTAGAATATTTGCTTAAACTTATTAAAATTTTCATTAAAAGATCAAATAATATTCAACACAACCAGGTGTCATAAATCTCATTGCCATGTACTATAATGGCGCGTTATATGTGTCCATTGAATATTGATTTATTCGATGGCAAAAGAAATGATATTGCCACAACCTAAAAGGTTCCTCATTATTGAGAAAGAAGGTACGATGACAACTTCACGGTATCATGAAGGCATGCGGTACCAACCAGGCGAAGATTGGAATTCAACTCCTCATCATAGTCTTGGTTATAGAATGATTAACCGCACGCGCAAGATACTGTGTATGCTTGTTATTTCAGTACTTACATTCTTTTCAACAATCATAGCTGCAGTGTGGTTAGATTTTTCTTCTGCTGTAAGTAACAGAGTTGTAAACGTCATATCTAAAGATCCAGAAGCTAATCAGACACTTGATATTAACGCAGGCAAACCAGTAACTTTTCTTGTTTTAGGTCAAGATTCTCGAGATGGGAACAATCAAAGCTTCACACACGACGGTGAAACTGGTGATCATCAGTCAGATACTACTATGGTAGTTCAAATTAGCGCAGATAGATCATACATGAATATCGTTTCTATTCCACGAGATTCTATGGTAAACGCACCAGCATGCGACACTACAAAAGGACATATTCCTGCAAGAAAACATGTGATGTTTAATTCAATTTTCGCCTTAGGATATGCACAAGGCGGAGATTTAGCCTCAGCAGCATCATGCTCGTTAAAAGCTGTTAATTCACTTACTGGTTTAAATATCCATCATTTTATAGTCGCTGATTTCAGTGGATTAAGCAATATGATTGATGCAGTTGGTGGAGTATCCGTATGCATCCCAACAGCAACTCGCGATGCCTATACGGGTGTAAATTTCAAACAAGGAATGCAGCATCTTAATGGTCGACTTGCTACTCAATACGCTAGAATGCGCCACGATACAGCAAGCGATGGCTCTGACATAATGCGAACAACAAGACAGCAATACTTGATTAAACAGCTTTTACATCAAGCACTGTCTAAAAACTTATTTACTCAGACAAGTGAGCTTTACCAGCTTGCAAAAGCATCGTTGGGAGCATTAAATATAAGTGAAGGCTTGGCCAATCCTACCACTTTGGTCGGTTTGGCATTAAGCATGCGTAAATTAGATTCTTCACATATTTATGCTCGTACTACTCCTGTTATTCCAGATCCTTATGATCCAAATCGTGTTGTATGGTCTGACGAAGCAGACAATATTTGGGATTTAATGCGTGAAAATAAACCGCTATCGCTAAATCATAAAATTAACGGCACTAACAAAAAGAATGCCAATAATTCGCCTAAGGATACGAACGATCAAGACAATGAAGATACGGATGACAATAGCAATATAAGCGAAAACGACAAACTTAATAAAACTACAAATCCAAAGAAGATGGGACATGTTGATCCAAAAACAGGATTAATAAAAAATTCTCAAGGACAACTTATTGATCCAAATACTGGAGGAATTGTAAATCCTGAAAATGGAACTATTCACGATCCACAAACAGGACAATACGTTGGCTTTGCAGACAAGTATGCAAACAATGTACTTTGCGCTGTGCCTAGAAAAAAGTAAACAATTAAGCAAGATGTAATCTATGAATATTAATGTACGAGCATAACTTGTATATTATATACTCATAGTCATTGAAGATATATGGCGCATATGCTTATTTTGGAGGATGCATGAATTCGAGATTGTATGAGGACCCTTCTGAAGATAATATAAACCCACCTATCTTCACTCCTTCTCATAATAACGATTCATCTAACTCAAACGTGCCTCCTAGTTTCACTCCAAAACGCGTAAAAAGAGGCAAAATAGAGTCTAATGCGCTTCCATCACAAGCGCCGTCTTTTGCGCCTACAACTCAAAGAACAAGAATCTTAAAAAGTCCAGAACAATGTTCTTCTAGACCTGTTTCTTACACATCGCAATTGCAACCAAGACCAGCACCGCGCACAAGTTCTATTTCACAAATGCGTATTCCAACAACTATAAATAAAGCAGTTGGAAGTGCAGCAAAAATACTACCGCACAAACCGCACAGAATTTTACATGCATTTATTGCATTTTTTGTTGTTCTGGCAGTAGGTGTAACTGGTTTTGGGGTATATTCATGGAACTGGGTTGACTCAAGAATTAACCGCACTACTTGGCTTACTAATACTCCTAGCACTCAAGGCAAAGCATGGCTTATTCTTGGTTCTGATCAAAGAGAAGGCGAAGAAGCTAAAGAGATAACAGGATTTAGAACAGATACTATTCTTGTATTGACAAAGCCGAGCAATGGTCACAGCTCTCTAATTTCTATTCCTCGAGATTCTCTTGTTTCTTTAAATGGCGAACAAGTAAAAATTAATAGCGTTGCGCAAGCAGCTGGAAATAAAGCATTAACAGCAGCAATAGAAAAAATTACAGGTCATCGCATTGACCATGTTGCAGAAATACGTTTTGGCGGTCTTACTAATGTTGTTAACGCTATAGACGGCATTGATTTATGCTACAACCGTACCGTAAGCGATAAGTTTAGCGGGTTAAATTGGACTTCTGGATGCCATCACGTTGATGGGAATACAGCGTTAGCATTTTCGCGAATGCGATACGCAGATCCAGAATCTGATTTTGGACGAGCTGCACGTCAACGAATGGTTATTGCAGCTATTATGAAAAAAGCTTTAGATCACAATACATTATTGAATTTTGGAAAAGTAAAAAAGCTTGCTGAAACGGGACTTGCTTCAGTTATTTTTGACGAGAAAACCAATCCAGGAACATTATGGGAAATGGCTCAAGCATTCAAAGAAGCAACTGGACCGTCAGGCATATCTGGAACAGTATATTGGACGAATCCTGACTATCAAGTTCCAGGAGTTGGTTCATCTGTGCTTCTCGATGATGCTAAAAACTTAGATTTATTCAACCAACTTGCATCAGGCACTCATAAACCTGGATCAGTTGGAACTCTTGCGGAGCAACAATAATTTCGAAGTATTGTTGTATGCAACACTTCAATTAGATACCATAACTTAGAAAGCATTAAACCCGTATCTTTTAACCACAATCTTGCATAAGTATTGCACAAAAATCAAAAATATTGTCTCATACATTTATGAGTAACAAATCTAATACAGGAATATCTACAACTAAAGTACTTATGCATGTGCAGATGGCAGCGAGTATAGTTCCCATATTCGCTCACATAGCATTGGCTATAATGGCATGGATGCAAAATAATTGGATGATGCTAACCATGATTATTCCAAGCATTATGATGTACATAGCAAGTCTTATTCCACAAATTTTTCAATACATATCTGAGAAAAATTCTGTTCAAAGTGTTCAACAAAATCAGCAAATTCAATTATTAAACACTACGCAATCGTCAAATAACTTAACTTATAATCAACAAACTGTAGAAAGTTTGCCAGATACTATTACACCAGTAAGTTTAGAAACATTACTTATGAGAAGAAATGCAATTTCTAATACGCAACATCACTGGAAAGAAGTATTGCAAATATGGTTAAAAAATGCAGGAACATACGACACAAAAAACCAATCTAATAGTATGAAGGAAAATCTAAATACAAATATTTATAACTACTTACCTAATTCAAAAACTAAACACCTTATAGCTCCACTTGGAATAAGCAATAATGGATACTGCTATTTAGATTTAATTAACAATGGACCACATGCTTTAGTTGCTGGAACAACTGGTTCTGGTAAATCAGTACTTCTTACGACTTGGTGTTTAGCTTTGGCTTTTCAATACGGCCCACAGCAGCTACGGTTTGTTTTTATGGATTTTAAAGGAGGAGCAACTTTTGACATACTATCTAAACTCCCACATGCTATGGGAAACGTAGGGGATTTAAATCTTAAACACGCAATACGCGCTCTAAAAGGTCTCGAACTAGAACTAGATAGACGAGAAAGACTAGTAGCTCATCATGGGTGTAATAATATTGCACAAGTAACTCCAGCTGAGCCTTCATTGCTTATTGTTATTGACGAATTTCATGCTTTAAAAGATCAACTTCCCGACTACATGCCTCGTCTTATACGAATTGCATCAGTAGGCAGATCTTTGGGAATGCATATTATTGCTGGAACTCAAAATCCACTCGTACAAGTAAGCGCAGATATGAAAGCTAATATTTCTATTAATGTTTGCTTGAGAGTTAGAGACGGAATGCAATCGCAAGAATTATTAGGAACAGCGCATGCAGCTAGAATAAGCCCAAATACACCAGGAGCCGCATATTACAATATTGGAGAAGGAGTAGCTGCTTTGCGATGTGCTCAAAGCAGCAATCCTGCACATTTAGTACGAGCAATACAGTTAGCTGGTAGATTCTGCCATCATGATCATTCTCCAGAATTATTTAGCAAACCATTGCCGTCGATCCTTTCAGCAAAACAACTTGCAGAGTATTCAAATAATTACAAATACAAAAATTCGGAGCAAAAAATATCTCAAAGTTTACGTACTCAAGAATTTCATACGAAGCATATTATTATTGGTTTGCAAGACGATACCATACACTTATATCCTGCTCTATTACCAATTCACCTTGGAAATATAGCTATTATTGGAAGTAGAAAACAAGGCAAAACAACAATATTAAAAATAATTTCTAAAACTTTAAACCTGCCAATATATTCAGGAAAATCACTATACGAACAAAACATTAATAACATTTACAACGAAAATACGCCAATCATTATTGACGATGCGGATGAATTGCTTGATCCGCTAAATACGAGACAAACTGCTATTGCTTTTCAAAAAAGATTAAATAGTAAACAATGCCCAGTTATTATGAGCACTAGCACTTCTCGCTACTTACGTTTACCTGAGCAAGCACCAGTGAGGATAATATTCCCAACAGGAGATATTGGCACAGATACAATGCTTGGAATACCTTCTGCTTTATCTAAAAGTTTTGATATTGAAGACTATCAACTTCCAGGACGATGTGTTTTAATCACTCCAGGATCAGCAAGTTTAACCCAAATAGTGCACCTAGAATAAAATTTATTCATAGTGACGCATCTTGACTTTTACGTGCGCGCATTGCTCTACGCTTTAGAGTTCTACGCTCATCCTCGCTTAATCCTCCCCACACACCGTAATCTTGGTTAGTTTCTAATGCGCATTTTAAGCACTCTGTTGCAACATCACATGAGCGACATACTGCTTTTGCTTCTTCAAGCTGTTGAACTGCTGTACCAGCACTGCCAAGAGGAAAGAACAGTTCAGGATCTTTGTCACTACATGCTGCTGTTGTGCGCCAATCAAACGAGTTGCTCATGAATTATTATCCTCATTTCTTACCTACAACGGTGAGCTTTAGAAGTTCCCCTGAATGTAAGGAAATCATGAAAAGAAAGTTTTTTCAAGGTATTTTGCATCTTTATTAGCAATTTTAATTGTTCCTATACTTTTTACACTAAATGTATAACATTTAATGCACGTTGGAAAACAATTTTTACTAAAGCTACTCAATACCAGATACGCGCAATTTAATGTCTAACACTACCCTAGTTCCGCCTTCTCTTCGAGGAGACCAACGAACTGTACCACCAAAATCGTTAGTGACAAATGTGTTTATGATCTGCGTTCCAAGGCCAGAGCCAGATGGTTTAGCCATTCCATGAGAAGACTCGCTATCTATACCATCTCCATCATCTTCAACGACAATATTAAGATTGTCTCCGCCCCTACCAACTGCAATACGAATATGACCTTTTTCACGACCTTCAAAACCATGTTCAACTGCATTCGTCACTAACTCAGTTAAAACAAGAGATAATGGTGTAGCATCCTGAGCTGCTAATCTGCCAAATTTTCCAACAAAATCAATATCAATATTTTGATTCTGAGACGCCAACTCAATTGACATCTTCAACAAACTCGAAATAACTTTGTCAAAATCAACAATTTCGTCAGCAGTTTGACTCAAGCCTTCATGAACTAGTGCTATAGTTTGCACACGACGTTGAGCTTCCTCAAGTTCTTTTCTAACTTCAATAGATTTTGTTTTACGGGCTTGCAAACGCAAAAGAGCAGAAACAGCCTGTAAATTGTTTTTTACGCGATGATGTATTTCAGAAATAGTGGCATTCTTAGTGCGCAATTCTTGCTCACGTCGCAAAACTTCAGTAACATCACGACATAACACTACAGCTCCAACACGATTATTTGGACCCCACAGAGGCAAGGAGCGCATGGAAACTATAGAATGGTTCGCTTCAAGTTCACAATCTACATCAGCTTTTCCAGTTAATACAAGAGGTAAACTTTCGGGAACATTATCGTTTGTATGCAACAACCTAGTGCCAAATTCGCTTAAATATTCACCTTGCATAGTATTTAATCCACCGAGTCTGCGGAAACAACTAATGGCATTAGGGGAAGCATAACGAACTATTCCATCGTCTTCTAGCACAATAAAACCATCGGATACTCGAGCATTATGTCGCTGATTTAATACAGATTCATGATATGGGAATTGTTCACGAGGAATCATGTCAAATAAAGTTTTACCAGCATTGATACTTTCGGTTTCATAACGACCGTTAGATTCACGCGTTGCCAAATTAGTTTCGCGCATAACTAATCCGATGGTTTTACCCCTATGACGAACTGGAGCGTAAACGTAGCATACAGTAGCTCTACCAATAGAACGTAAGGTTGAAGAGTGGAAACTTGTCTCAGATTTCATCGCCTCATTAAGCTCAGGTACTAAAGAATCATCTAATTTTTTACCTAACAAATCATCAGTACGCAAAGTAATAGCTGTTGAAGGACGACATTGTTCAGCAACAACATAATCACCGTCACCATTTTGAATAATCAGCAGCAAATCTGCAAAACTCAAATCTGCAATAACCTGCCAATCGGCCACCAAATGATGAAGCCACTCACGATCACTGTCATTAAAATCAGGACGAGTAGCAAGAATGTTAGAAAAATCAGCCATAATGTAATAATATATCGAACTCACAGAAAATTCTGTGAGGCATGTTGTTGTTTTGAACAAGAAAACCGCTCCTCCTCAATTAAGAGAAGAAGCGGTTTAATAATTTATAAATTATTCTTTAAAACTAGAAGCCAAACTTAGCAGCAGTTTCGCGCAAAGTTTCAGCAGAACGCTTCAAAGCAGCCAACTCACGATCAGAAACTGGAGTGTTTAGACGAGAGTTTACACCATTGCGATTAAGCAATGTTGGCACAGACATGCACACATCAGAAATGCCGTGGAAGTCATCGAGCAAAGAAGACACTGGAAGAATGCGGTTAGTGTCGCGAAGAACAGCCTCAACAATATCTACACCAGACATAGCAATAGCGTAGTTTGTTGCACCCTTACCGTTGATAATCTTGTAAGCAGCGTTAACAACTTCCTGATGGATTTCTTCGCGCTTAGCAGCATCAAGTGGCTCATGACCTGGAAGAGCGTTCCAATCGCACATTGGAACACCACCAATGGTTGCAGAAGCCCACAGAGGAACTTCAGAATCACCGTGTTCGCCAGCAATGTATGCGTGAACGTTCTTAACATTAACGCCAGTGTGCTGAGCGATCAAGAAACGAAGACGAGCGGAATCAAGGTTGGTACCAGAACCAAACATTTGGTTTGCTGGAAGACCAGAAAGCTTCATAGAAACGTGCGTAACAACATCAACAGGATTAGTAATCAACATGTAAATTGCGTTAGGAGCAACCTTCACAACGTTCGGAATGATTGACTTCATGATGTTGATAGTGGCTCCTGCAAGCTCCAAACGAGTCTGACCTGGCTTCTGGCGAGCACCAGCAGTAATCACGACCATGTCAGCATCACGGCAAATTTCCACATCGTCAGAACCGGCAATAGAAACTGCAGGATAGAAGCTAGAACCATGCTGCATATCCAAAACTTCAGCTTCAACACGTTCCTTAGCAATATCTTCAAGCACAATCTCACGCGCAACACCACGCTGAGCAGCAGCGAAAGCGAGAGTAGATCCGACTGCGCCGGCACCAATAATTGCAAGCTTAGTTGGCTTAACCTGCGAACTCACCATGAGCAAAAACCTCTTTTCAACAACCTATCACACCCTTATAAGCACACAAAATACCACGATTTATGCATTACTAAGGGCTGCTCTCACATTAAGAGCTTTTGGTATGAACACCTTTACTCTAATCGCACCACCGGAATTTATTATTACAATGCTACTTTCATAAGTTTTGCAGCTAACGATGGTCCGACCCAAGCAATAAGTTCAACCCCAGAATCTACATATTCTGCCTTTTCAACTACACCATTTTCACGAACTTTTGATAATAATCCACCAAACTCGTACGGCAAAGTTACATCTACACGAACACGAGGAGACGGTAACAATTCTTCTAAACGATTGCGCAATATTTGTAAATTTTCGCCACTGAATGCAGAAACAATAACAGCATCAGGATAAAGAGAAGAAAAACGTTCTCGCGCAGCATCACTCATCATGTCTGATTTATTCAATGCCATAATTTGAGGTATATCTTCTACACCAGAAATATTAGCGAGAACTTCGTTTACTGCATTAATTTGCGAAATAGGATCTGGATGCGAACCGTCAACTACGTGCAAAATAACGTCTGCTTGTCCAACTTCTTCCAAAGTGGATTTAAATGCTTCAACTAATTGAGTTGGAAGTCTGCGAACAAAACCAACAGTATCTACCAAAGTATAGCTTCTACCATCTTGAGTTTGAGAACGACGTACTGCAGTATCAAGAGTTGCAAACAGTGCATTTTCTACTAATTCTTGTGAACCAGTAAGACGATTTATAATAGACGACTTGCCAGCATTCGTATATCCAACAACAGCTACAGTTGGAATATCTTGTCGTCTACGAGAACCGCGTTTTACATCGCGCGCAGGTGCCATATTTGCAATATCGTGGCGAAGTTTAGAAATACGATTTCGAATAGCTCGACGATCCATTTCGATTTTAGTTTCGCCAGGACCTCTAGAACCAATACCAGCATCTCCTGCAGCTCTACCACCAGCCTGCCTGGAAAGAGCAGCACCCCAGCCTCTTAACCTAGGTAGCATATATTGCAATTGAGCAAGCTCAACTTGAGCTTTACCTTCACGGCTTGTAGCATGCTGAGCAAAAATATCCAAAATAACAGCAGTGCGATCTACAACCTTAACTTTGGTTGCATCTTCTAAAGCTCTACGCTGGCTAGGTGGTAAATCATCATCAACAATAATCGTATCTGCATCATGTTGAGCAACTATTGCTGCAAGCTCACGCGCTTTACCTGAACCAACATAAGTTGCAGCATCTGGCCTATATCTTTGTTGCAACATGCCATCGCAAACAACAGCACCAGCAGTCTGTGCCAACGCTGCAAGCTCACGCAACGATTCTTCAGCTTGAGCAAGAGTTCCTTTTGCACTAGACCACACTCCTACTAGCACAACGCGCTCAAGACGAAGCTTTCTATACTCAACCTCGGTAACATCTTGTAATTCACCAAGACCAGCTACACGCTTTAAAGCATTACGAGACTCACGCTCCTGCCAAGCTTCATCATGCTTTTCACTGTCAGAAGTAGTGTCTAGAAGCACATCCGAATGAGCATAAAGCACTGCATTATTGGTGAGATTATGCTCATTCATATTATTAGAATCATTTTCAAGGGAGGAAAGATCGTTTGAATTAAGCACATCATCTCGCCCGGATACCACATTACTATCCACCAACTGTCCCTCCTCTATTTCATTGTAAATAGCGTTTTACAACGTTTGTCTTATTATGGTGACTTGAGACGACAATATATGAACACAACCTATATGTATGATATGTAAATAAAGATACAATAGTAAAAAGTATATTAATAAATTTAAATTTATAGGCGAAATACGGTATTTTTGAGCGAGATCATGGAAAGTCATCAACAATTTAAACAATACGATAAAACCAAATCACCAAAATCAGAAAAAACGCAAAAAATCAGTGGCGAACAATACTTTTCTGCAACACCATCATCTTGCGATGAGCGAAGAACGTTACATGTAACTTTGAGAAATCATGAAACTGTTATACAAGTCTCAAACGGAGTATTCAGCGCTTCTAAGCTTGATCTAGGCACGTCTGTGCTACTAAAACATGCTCCAAAACCACCAGAAAATGGCAAATTCCTTGATATTGGATGCGGATGGGGTCCTATAAGCATTGCAATGGGCTTAGAATCTCCAGAAGCTGAAATTGTAGCTGTAGATGTAAATGAGCGAGCGCTAGAGCTTACTGAACTAAACGCAAAAAACGCTGGCTTAAAGCATATTCGCACTTCTTTAGTAGATGACGCTTTAAAAGAAAATAATACTTTGGAATTTAATAATTTTGATCTCATATGGTCCAATCCACCAATTCGCGTTGGAAAAGAAATGTTGCACGACATTTTGATGACTTGGATTCCGCGTTTAAAAGTGGGAGGAGCAGCTTACTTAGTTGTGCAAAAAAATCTTGGCTCAGACTCACTTATTCCTTGGCTTGCTGAAAATCTTGGCGAAAACTACAACGTTGAAAAATATGCAAGCTCTAAAGGATACCGAATTATAGAAGTACTAAAAAGTAAGCACTAAAGAAGTACCAAAAAAGTAAAAAATTTACGAAAAGAAATATACACTATGAAATTCGACTACCCTGTTGAGCTTCCTATTTGCGCAGCACACGACGAAATAATAGAAGCAATTAAGTCTTCACAAGTCGTGATTGTTTCCGGACAGACTGGCTCCGGTAAAACTACGCAAATCCCAAAAATGGCGCTTGAGCTTGGAAGAGGCGGAAGAGGTAAGCAAATCGTACACACTCAGCCTCGCCGTTTAGCTGCACGCACTGTTGCTGAGCGAATCGCAAGCGAAATGGAAGTAAAACTGGGTGAAGAAATCGGCTACCAAGTGCGATTTACCGACGAAAGTTCACCTAAAACGAAGCTTCGAATTGTTACTGACGGTATTTTACTTGCGCAAATTCAGCGAGATCCTCTTCTTACTAAATACGACACGATTATTATTGACGAAGCTCACGAACGCAGTCTTAACATTGACTTTTTGCTAGGGTATTTAACAACTTTACTTCCGCAAAGACGCGATTTGAAGCTGATTATTACTTCGGCAACAATAGATTCTGCAAAATTCCGTGAACATTTCGAACAAGCTTTACACATAAAAGTTCCTGTTATTGAAGTTTCTGGACGCACGTACCCTGTGAGAGTGCTTTATGAGCCGCTTGGCTCCGCACCTTCACTTATGCGACATGTCCCCGGCTTTGCAGACATAACAATGGATGAGGAAACTGTCGCAGAAAGCCAATCTAACGAAAGCAATCGAGACGATATTACAGATGAAGATATGACATCTGCAGTAACTCGCGCATGCGCTCAATTAGTTATTCATTCAAGCCACGAGCAAGGCGCGCGCGACATTATGGTTTTCGCTTCCGGCGAGCGCGATATTAGAGAGTTTGAAGCAGGATTACGCTCATATTTTGGCACTCGAGCAAGTGATATGAAACGAGCGGATGCTATTGAAATAGTGCCGCTTTTTGCGCGTCTTTCTGCAAAAGATCAGCATCGCGTATTTGAACATCACTCTCATCAACGCATTGTTATTGCTACGAACGTTGCTGAAACTTCGCTTACTGTTCCTGGGATTCGATACGTTGTCGATCCTGGTTTTGCGAGAATTAGCAGATATTCTAAGTCTGCAAAAGTGCAAAGGCTTCCTATAGAGCCGATTTCTCAAGCGAGCGCAGATCAGCGTTCTGGACGATGCGGACGAATCGCGGACGGAATTGCTATTAGACTTTACTCGCGCGAAGATTACGAAACTCGACCTCGTTTTACCGATCCTGAGATTCTGCGCACTTCGCTTGGAGCAGTAGTATTACACATGCTTTCAGTAGGCGTTGCTAAAACTGGCGAAGATATTACGAATTTCGGTTTTATTGACCCTCCTGATATGAAAGCAGTAAGCGACGGCTTTAATGAGCTTAACGAGCTTGGCGCAATAAGCAGAAAATCAGGTTTCATTACTTTAACTCATATTGGACGCGAGCTTTCGAAATTGCCTATTGACATTCGTTTAGGACGCATGATTGTTGAAGCAGCTCGTAAAACCACTCCGAATACTCTTGCTGCTGTGCTGGTAATTGTTGCGTTTTTGAGTTTGCAAGATCCTCGCGAGCGCCCTGAAGAACAGCGTGAAGAAGCAGATAAACTTCATAATCGTTATGCCGATGAAACAAGCGATTTCTTAACTGCTTTAAATATTTGGGATTATATTTTCCAAGCAGACGGAAATATGAGCAATAATGCTCTTCGCAAACTTTGCAAAGCGGAATTCTTCCACTTTTTGCGTTTAAAACAGTGGAAAGATTTAGTTAATCAACTTCAAGACTTGTGTAAAGAATTACATTATAAAGTTGGCGAGCCTATTCCATCTAAAAGGCCATCTTTGGAAATTCGTCAACTTCCTAATAATCAGCAGGCTGCTCATAGCTTGTGCTGCTCTTGGGATTCGCAAGGAATACACTCGTCGATGCTTGCAGGATTACTTTCTATGTTGGGAATGCAAGTAGTGCGTGAACCGAAAGCTTCAGATTTTGCTAATTTGCATGGATCAGCAAAAATTCGCGCTATGAAACGCGCTCAAAAAATGGCTAAAAACGACTATCAAGGCGCGCGCGGAGGAAGATTCGCAATATTCCCGGCTTCATCTGTTTCTAAAACAACTCCTTCATGGGTTATGTGTACGCAATTAGTTGAAACATCTAGACTTTGGGCAAGATATTGCGCACAAATCGATCCTGCTTGGGCTGAGCCTCTTGCTAAAAATCTTACTAGAATCACGTATTCAGACGCTCATTGGAGCGCTTCTAAAGGTGCTGCTGTAGCAAAATCTAAGGTATTACTATACGGATTGCCTATTGTTCAAGATCGCACAGTTCAATGGGCTAGAGTTAATCCTTACGAAGCTCGAATGATTATGATTCGTCAAGGCTTAGTTGAGGCAGATGTGCAACAGCGTTTTGCACACGATGAGTTTATTTTAAATAATCACAATGTGCTTGAAGATGCAGATAATCAAGCAAATCGCACTCGCCAAATAAGCGAAACTGTAAACGACGAAGATTTATTTACTTTTTACGACACTCACATTCCTCAAGAAGCAACTACTATTGCAGCTCTTGCAAAATGGTGGAAAGATAACCGCGAAGAAGATCCGCACAAGTTAGACTTTAATCCCGATGAAGTTGAACGTTTACAAACTACGCAAAGCACTGATTTAGCTGATTATCCTGACCATTGGAATACAGTTGGTACAGACGGTCAGATTATAAGGTTGCGTTTAAGTTATGTGTATGATCCGGCTAATCCTTTGGACGGCGTAACAGTGCATGTGCCGCTTTACGTACTTTCGCGTTTAACTCCTGAAGAATTTACTTGGAATGTTCCAGGTTTGCTTGATGAGCTTATTATTGGCATGATTAAATCTTTGCCTAAAGCTCTACGAGTACAGTTTGTTCCAGCTCCTGACACTGCTCAAAAAATTCGCGCTTGGATTGACGAACATTACGACGAGCTTCCTGGGACTGGAGAAACAGAAAGCAATATAAAAAGCGAATGGCAAGATTTTAGAGAAGTTTTCACTAAAGCTGCAATTTGTGTAGTTGGCGCGCAAATACATCCTGAAGTTTTCGATGACGAGCAAATAAGCAGACTTTCGCCATACTTGCGCATGACGTTTAGTGTTGAAGAGAGAAAAGCTAACGAAAGTCGCAATAAACTTGCAGGTCGCAACAAGTACTCTAATCACGTAAAACCTACTCTTCTTGGAACAGACAAATCATTAATTGCATTGCAACAGCGTTTTGCGAAAGAAGCACAAGAATCTGCACGAGAAGTTGTAAATATCAAAGCAAATAAAGCAGCACAAGCTGGTCATGTAATTGAACGAGCAGATTTATTACACAAATCTGGTGCTACAAACCTTTCACGCGCACAAATGGTTTGGCAAAGCGCATTGAATATGCTGCATTTAGACAATAAGCGTATTACTTCTCGCTGGCTTGGTTCTGAAGCTTTAATGCTCGCAGCTGCACCTTATTCAACTTCTAATGCTTTAGCAGAAGACTTGCAAATGGCTGCAGTAAAACGACTAATTGCGAACACGGATAATATTACTGACGACAATTTATTACGCGAAACTGTTGCAAACGTATCTGAAGTATATGAAGACACTGTTTATGCTGTTGCACACGATGTGATCGCAATATTGAAGCGTCAAGCAGAATCAAGTAAAGCTGTTTCCGGCAAGGCTGATTTACCGTTGCTTTCAGTGTTGCAATCAATCCGAGAACACACTGCAAGTCTTGTATACGAAGGATTTATTGCCAAAACTCCATCTGATTCTCTACCTCGTATTGAACGCTACTTGCATGCAGACGTGATTCGTCTTACTAAAGCTAAAGCAGATAAAAACCGTGACGTACGTTGGGCTTGGCAAGCAGATGAAGCACATAAGCTTGTAATAAAAACTCAAGAAGACACTCAGAAAATCCCAGCGGGACCCGCTCATGACGAGTCGCAAATGATCGCTGAGAAATTACGTTGGATGTGCGAAGAATTCTATGTGTCTCTTTGGGCGCAAGAATTGGGAACTGCATATCCGATTAGCATACAACGCATGCGAAAGATGATTGACGGAAGGTGAAAACTGTTTCGCATATATGCATATATTTTTCTTAGCGCTTGCAATGTTGTAAACAATATTGCTCATAACGTTGCAAACAAACTTTATTTGCACAGTTGCTAAGTTATTGCCAATTATAATTCTATTGCTTTTGCTTTCACTATTATTTTTGGTCTTGTTCTTGATCTTCGTCTACTTCGATTGCATTGCTTTCTTTAGTGATAAAGTTTCTGAATGTAAATACGATAATTCCTAATAATGCAACAGCAGCACACATAAGAGATATGTTTGCAAATCCAGACGAAATACCAGAAGCACCGGTTATAGAATCCCCACTCAACATGTTTTTATCTAATATTCCGTCAAAAATTACTACACCAACAGACGCAGAAACACTAATAGCTAAATCATTCATTCCGCACCCTCTGCCAGATTCTTCAACTGGAAGAGATGAAAGAATTGTTGAGGCCAGTGGAGAATACACCATTCCACAACCTGCATAATAAATGCATGCACACAAAGCTATAGCCAAGAATCCAGAATTTATTAATACTGCAATACCAATCCATCCGCAAAGTATAAACAATATTGCTAATAATAAACCTGTTTTTCTTCCTATACGACTAATTATTAAGCCTGAGCATGAACCGAATATTGCAGCAACAATAAAAGCCCAAACTAAATAAGAAGCTACTTGTGAAGTAGTCATATTATACAAAGTTTTTCCAACTCTATTGAACAGTGGACTTATGCAATAATTCGTGAAGTATATTATGCCCATCAAAATTATGCCAGAAAGCCAACGAATATTCTTGAAGAAAGCTGGCGTAACGAATGGCTCTTTAGCTTTACTAATGTAAATACCAAAAATTATAAACAATATAATTGCTGAAATAAGCATCAACAAGTTTCTGTATGAAATGAACAATGTAAGAGATGCAACAGCAAATCCAAAGACTGTAAAACCAACAACATCAATTTTTTTACCATTGCCGTTTTTTGTTGGTAAATAATGCAATAATGCCGGCAATATTAGAATAGTTAATGCTGGAATTAAGAATAAATATTGCCAAGCAATAGAGCTTAACAATCCTGCTGAAAACACTCCAATACATGCAGAAAGCTGGTACGATGCTGTAAATAATCCGAAGAAGATAACTTTCAAATCATTTCGCAAATATTTTGTTGCAATTACTAAGAATGATGAACCTGCTACTTGTTCACCAGTTGTTTGCATAATACGAGCAGCAATAACTGTCCACAAATTTGGCTCAAAACAAGAATTAGCTACAAATCCAAAAACTGAGCCTATAAACAAAGATGTTAATCCAATGGTTACTAGCTTTTTTAATGACACAAAGTCGCCTAAAGAACCGTAAATAAAGCATACGATTCCTAAAATAATGCCAGGTAAACCTGTTATAAGAGGCGCTTGATCAACAGCTTTCACATCTATACCAACTTGTTTATAAACAAGGTTGAAACCTTGCAAGCACAACGTGCTAATAATAAATGTAATAAGCAGTAGTATTAACGCACGAACAGCAACCTTATTGCGCATTTCTGGGTCATCATAAGGATCCATAGAAGAACAATCAATTCGTTTAGTTCCAATCATCATTATCTTACTCTCCTGCCACATCCTAATAATTCCAACATTTGTGCAGAAAACTACTGCAAATAAATCAATCTGCCCTAACAATCTAAAGTTAATCGCAACAAATTCTTCGCGCGTAGCTACTCAATCGGATAATTCTACAGTTTGATAGTTACAATCAACAATAAAAATTGGGAACAATTTTAAAAAATAATCACAATAATAAAATGATTCGCATATCACTTATAATGTAACAAGCTAAGTAGGAGGAAACATGGTGCAGAGAAGAAAGAAACATGATTCTATTCATGTCAACCTAAATAGTGAACATAATAGTGGTGCTCATCACAATAAAAACAACAGTTCTTTAAAGCATAAGTTTTACTCCAATAAAATTTTACGAAACATTATTATTGCTGTCATAGGCATTGCTATTATCATTCCTGTTGTTCAGTGGATACGTTGGGAACAGACTGTTTCTGATCTTCGCAACAAACAAGAACAACTTGTGTCACGCTTTGATTTTAATCCAGGCAATATTATTTCTGATTCTCAATTTTTTGACGATAACGCAATGAGTAAAGATGAAGTACGCAATTTTATACGCAAAAAAGGAGCAAAATGCACTGGTAAAAATTGCTTAAAAAATGCGTACTTTAATACTCACACTATTCCTGCCGATTCACTATGTTCAAAGTATCAAGGTGTAAGCAAAGAATCTTCTGCAGACATAATATACAAATCAGCAAAAGCATGTCATATCAGTCAACAAGTATTACTTACAATGCTGCAAAAAGAACAACATCTTGTAACAGACACTGATCCTAGCGATTTCCAATACAAATCAGCTATGGGATTAGATTGTCCAGATGATTCTCATTGCAACCCACGTTTTGCAGGATTCTTTAAACAAGTAATTGGTTCCGCAAGAAGATATAGATATTATCTTCTTCATAACGATCAATATAACTACCACCCTAACACGATTAACACAATTCAATATTCGCCAAATAAATCATGCGGATCTAGCAATGTTTATATCGAAAATAAGGCTACTGCATTGCTTTATATCTATACTCCTTATCAGCCAAATATAGAATCGTTAAAAGCTGGATACGGCGAAGGAAATTCGTGCTCAGCATATGGAAATCGCAATTTTTCATTGATTTACTCTGCATGGTTCGGAGATCCTCGCAAATAATATTCGTTAGATCAACATAGAAATACAATTTTGGTGTATAAGCGTCGAGATATACTTAAATGCCTAATTTTTGGCACAATTGGTTGCGGTATTTTACGAAGAATGGATGCGTATGTCTACCTATTCCTCACAACTTGGTGAAGAACAACAAGCTGTTGACCGAGCTTATAGCCGTCTAGACGATTTGCGTAATACTATTCGCGCACGCTTAGACGCTGTGCGCGCGTCAGGTTCGCACGGTTCACCAACACAGCGCACAGAGCGCGACTCATTCGCAACCATGTACGAAGATCGTCTTACACAATTACGAGCTGTTGAGGATCGTCTTGTTTTTGGAAGGCTTGATAACACAGAAGGCATTAGGCGATACATTGGTCGCATTGGTTTGCTTAGCGAAAACCATGATCCTATTCTTACAGATTGGCGCGCTGAAGCTGCACGACCTTTTTATGAGGCAACCCCTTCGCATCATGGCGATATTGTTATGCGTCGTCATATTACACTCCGTTTCAGAGACGTTATTGGTGTTGAAGATGAAGTACTTGACATACATTCTGATGAAATAGGAAAAGCTTCACAACAAGGTACTCTTACTGGCGAAGGAGCACTGCTCGCATCTTTAGGTTCTCGCAGAACCGGCAAAATGACTGATATTGTTGCCACTATTCAAGCAGAACAAGATCGAATTATTCGCGCTCCTCTTGATCACACTATTGTTGTACAGGGAGGTCCTGGCACAGGAAAAACAGCTGTTGCTTTGCACAGAGCAGCCTATTTGTTATACACTCACAGGCGCAAACTTGAGCGTTCAGGAGTTCTTATTGTTGGTCCAAGTTCGGCATTCTTGCGTTATATTGATCAAGTACTCCCTTCTCTTGGTGAAACAGGTGTAGTAAGTAGAACTATTCCCGACTTAATTCCTGGAATTTGTGCTACAGCTGAAGATTCTCCATACGCAGCAAAATTAAAAGGAATGTATCGTATGCGAACAGTTATTGCGAATGCAATTGCCGCTCGTATTCGCGTTCCTAAAAATCTTCCAACAATTCATGTTGGAGGATTTAGTATTCCTCTTCTAAAAGAAGATATTGAGATAGCTCAATCAGATGCTCAACGGACTCACCAGCCGCATAACCAGGCGCGAAATACTTTTATAAAAACTGTGCTCAGCATATTGAAAAATCGTTATTTGGAAAAGCTTGATTATGTTCCAGATCAAGTTGAATTAAACGATATAACTTCTCAACTTCGTCTTGACGATAAACTGCGCATTACTTTAAATCTTGCATGGTTACCTATGACTGGAGAATGGCTTATTGACCAACTTTTTGCTAAACCTGACAAATTACGCACATACGCACCTTGGTTAAGCAACGAAGATATCAACTCACTTACTAGACCAAAAGGCAGCCCGCTTACTCGTTCTGATATTCCATTACTTGATGAAGCTATGGAATTGCTTGGTCCTGATCCAAAACTTGACGCTCAAAGATCTGCAGCACAAGCAAAAAAACTTGAAGAACAGCAATTTGCAGCTGACACTCTAGCACAAGCTGGTATTGGAAATGGCATAGTAACCGCCGATATGCTTCTTGATAATCTGCAAGGCGACGATGCAGGAATGCTTGCCCGTAAAGCAGCTTCTGACCGCGAGTGGACATATGGTCACGTAGTTGTCGATGAAGCTCAAGAGCTCACAGCAATGGATTGGAGAATGCTTATTCGTCGTTGTCCTTCACGCTCCTTTACTATTGTTGGCGATGTTGCACAGACTTCTGCGCTCGGAGGAACTCACAGATGGCAGAAGAATATGAATTCTCTATTTGGAGAACCAAATTGGGATCTTTACGAGTTAACAATTAATTATCGAAATCCTAGTGAAGTTTCTGAAGCAGCAAGCAAGGTTGCAACAGATTCAGGATTATACATTTCTACTGTTCATGCAGTTCGCTCAGTACCTGATTCACTTGTATCACAAACGGTTGAATCACAAGATGAACTCGATACTGCACTTGCAGAATCTTGTACAAAACTATTCGAAAAATTTGTCTCTGATGATGGTAGTGGTCGTATTGCAATCATTACTCCTAACAGCATGGTTAGCCATGCTAAAAAGGTTGTAAACCAAGCATTAGAACATGCATTACCTGAAAAATTATGGAATCAGTTAAACAAACAAAATGCCGATGATTGCCAATGCAGCGTTTGCACAGCTGAGGAAGTAAAAGGTCTTGAATATGACGCTGTCATAGTGTTGCAACCTTCTCAAATTGAACAGGAAGCAGCATCTAGACTAGCTGCTGCAGCCAATCTATATGTTGCAATGACTAGACCAACTCAAAAATTGCATATAATACGCACTAAAGATGACGCAAATTTTGAGAAATAGAACTCAAAATAATGCAAAAGCGCAGGGAATAGATATTCTGTAACAATAATCGATAAAATTATTATTCTTCTGTTTTACTGCGCTTCAAATCTTCAATGGCATGTTCAAAATCTTCAAGACCCGTGAAGTTTTGGTACACACTTGCAAAACGAAGATATGCAACTTCATCTAATTCACGCAATGGCTTAAGAATAGCTTTGCCAACTTCTTCAGATGTAACTTGCGCTAAACCTCGTGCTCGCAAATCAGCTTCTACTCGCATACCAATCGTCTTTAATGCCTCAGCATTAATAGGGCGTCCTTGACATGCTTTGCTAACACCGGCAACAACTTTTGCTCGATCAAAAGGTTCAATAGAGCCTGAACGCTTCATTACAAGCAACTGAGTTGTTTCTACTGTAGTAAATCGATTACCACAAACTTGGCATTCACGTCTACGGCGAATAGAGTAACCATCTTCGCTGATACGAGTATCTATAACTTTCGTATCAGAATTTTTACAAAAAGGACAATGCATATATTCAGCATACTAAAAAATAGCGAAAAACTACATAATATTATTCACTTTATTCAAATATTTCCGAATATTATACGATTTTATTGTCCATAATCCGAAATACTCCATAAAACACACTGAATATTACATCATCATTTTCAGTAAAACTTATCTCATCAGTTTCAATTTCAAATATAGTAATATTTTCCCTTCTCATATTCCCCCCAATTTCATACTATTTGCACTCAATCAACTATTGAGCATCATTTAATGGAACATTAATAGACTGTCCGATTACCAAATCTTCAGAAGAAAGATGATTTAAAGCCATTAAACGCTCTACATTATCTGATATATCACCGTTTTTAGGAGTAATAGTAGCAGCATAATTCCATAACGTATCTCCAGGACGAACTGTATATGTAACAACTCTTTCAGGTATCGCAGAAACAGCAGTCTTTGGCATAAACAATGTACAGAATGTTATTGCTGTCATCAAAAGTACAGCTACACGAAAAACTCTAGTTTTGCGCGCATGCTTATTAGAAACGCAGCGTTTACGAATCAAATAAGTATTTTCTTGTATACCTACTCTAGCTTCCCTGCCACTTCTAATTAATGATGTACTCATAACTGTCCTTTCTCCTTCCTTAATCGACTGAACATTTGTTCTATCGAACAGGTGTATTAATAATGACACATTTGTTCGATAGTTGCAACGGCGTGTCGAACAGATGTTTGATTTTTCTAAGAAAGTGCGTTAAAATAGTAAAAGCGAAAGGAGCACCATGAATAACGATGGCACAAATAATGATAACAACGGCATTAATGCTAGCGATATTAACGCAATGTCACTTACTGACCGCCAACGCAATATTATCAATGCCATCCAAAACAATATAAAAATTCATGGATTCCCTCCTTCTTTCCGCGAAATCGGAGAAGCAGTTGGACTTAGAAGCCCATCTTCTGTGAAACATCAATTGCGAACACTTGAAGATAAAGGGATTTTGCGAATTAATGCAAATAAAGGTCGCGCTATTGAAATTCTTGATAATTCAATTGTTGAAAACAATTCAAATAACAAAATTAATAAAAATTCTTCAAGAGTTGCCAATATTAGCGCATACGAATCTGATTCTGTTATAAATTCTAGAGATGTTCCTCTAGTGGGAAGAATCGCAGCAGGAGCTCCAATAACAGCAGAACAGCATATTGAAGATGTAATGCGATTGCCAGAACGTCTTACAGGTACAGGAAATCTTTTTATGCTTGAAGTACACGGCGATTCGATGATTGACGCCGCTATTTGCGATGGCGATTATGTAGTAGTTAGAGAGCAGCATGAGGCTGTAAATGGAGACATTGTTGCAGCACTGCTAGATAACGAAGCAACTGTTAAAACTTTCAGAAATGACCATGGTCACGTATGGCTTATTCCACATAATCCGGCGTACTCTCCTATTGACGGATCACACGCAACTATTATGGGAAAAGTTGTTACAGTATTGCGAAAAATCTAACAAATATAACTACTGAACAAACAATAGAATTTAACACAATAAGTTGTAAGTTGTCATTAGCTCATAGAGCTAAAGCAGCAGAGAACATAAATTGCAAACCATAAAAAACAAGTTATAAAATGCAAAACGCAAAACTTGAAACTTAAAACCCTAAAACTTAAAACCCAAACCCTAAAAAAATCTCCCCACCTATTCACAAACGAACTAGGTGGGGAGATTAATACTTACTTACGCAAGTGGATGTGAATCCTTAATTGTCACTGAAATTTCACGTCCATTTGGAGCCGCATAGCTAACAGTATCACCAGTATGAGCACCCATAATAGCCGCTCCAATTGGAGATTCCGGGCTAATAACGTCATAATCTGTAGCTACAGCAATATCGCGAGAACCAAGAACATAAGTCATTTCTCGACCTGCTAGCTCAAGAGTAACCAAAGAACCATTGCCAACAGTGCCATCCTTCGGAGCTTCAAGAATCTTCGCATTACGAAGCTTCACAATAAGCTCATTAATGCGACCTTCATTCTTTCCTTGCTCCTCGCGAGCAGCCTGATAACCACCATTTTCAGACAAATCACCTTCAGCACGAGCTGCAGCAATACGCTCAGTGATTTCTTCTCGATACTCACCTTCACGATGCGCTAACTCTTCTTTTAGTTTGTCATACGCTTCCTGCGTAAGTAAAATAGTTTTTTCTTCAGCCATTGCTACCTCCTTATCCAACAATCTCTAAAAATAAAAACTATTCGCGCGAAAATAAAATTCACGCTCTTCTATCAACGAGTTGAAATAATATCAACAACAAATACCAAAGTGTCTCCGCCACCAATACCGGCTTGCGGTATGCCACGAGAGCCATAACCATACTCTGGAGGGATAGAAATCAACAAACGAGATCCAACATTATGACCTGGAACAGTGCGATCCCAGCCCTGAATCACTTGACCGACACCAATACCGAAACTAGCTGGAGTATGACGAGCAAAGCTTGAATCAAATGGCTTTTCGCTACCCCAAACCACACCATGATAATTCACAGTTACAGTGTCACCGGCACGAACTACAGGACCATTACCTTCAACTAATTCAACAACTTTAAGACCTGCTGGCGGTTCAGATTCAGGGAACGTCACCGTTGGCGTAGTGCCAAATTCTGCAATCACTTCTGGCATATCTTGTGCCATATTTCCTCCTTTACAAACTCCAAACAGTATAATCTGAACAGTATAACATCTACACAGACAGCTTTTAACCATCCTGCATTACTAAAGCAGCGCATTTTAAATAGTACATTTAAGTAAATGCACATTCGAATAAATGCAGTTTAGACTAACACTTCCTAGATTAACCTGTCCTAGATTAGCACTGAAACGTTACGTATGTACATGAAATATACGCATTGTGTATAACTTAGCAAAAATTAATCTCAAAATATCAGCGAATTAATGCAAAATATTAGCAAATTAGCACTCAACAACGTTTACAGCTAGCCCGCCTTTTGAGGTTTCGCGATATTTAGACATCATGTCATGACCAGTTTCTTTCATAGTCTTAATCGCTTTGTCAAGGCTTACCATGTGCGAGCCATCTCCAAGCATCGCCATTCGAACGGCATTAATTGCAGTATTTGCAGCCATAGCATTGCGTTCAATACAAGGAATTTGTACCAAACCGCCTACAGGATCGCAAGTTAATCCCAAATGGTGTTCTATACCGATTTCTGCAGCATTTTCAACCTGTTCCGGGGTTCCTCCCAACACTTCGCACAATCCTGCAGCAGCCATTGAACAGGCAGAACCAACCTCTCCTTGGCAACCAACTTCAGCTCCAGAAATTGAAGCATTTCGCTTAAATAAGTAACCAACAGCACCTGCAGCAAGCAAGAATCGCACAACTCCGTCTTCATCAGCAGAATCAACAAATCGCCAATAATACTGCAATACTGCAGGAATAATTCCTGCAGAACCATTCGTTGGAGCAGTAACAATACGCCCACCACCAGCATTCTCTTCACTAACAGCGAGCGCAAAAAGATTAACCCACGCAGAATCTGAACTTTCTAAAGCAGCATCCGAACGACGACGATTGTTGCGAAGCATGTCTGAATTTGCAGCTAAGCGCTCATACATGTGAGGAGCTCTACGAGGCACATCAAGACCTCCTGGCAAAATCGGTTGCTTTGAGTTGCATCCGTTTTCTACACATTTACTCATAACTTTCCAAACATGCAGCAAATAGTTGCGCACGTAGTCGGCATCACCTTCATGCAATGCAAGCTCGTTTTGCCACACAACATCGCTTATTGACATATGCTTTTCTCGGCAAATATTTATAAGCTCGTCGCATGAAGTAAAAGGATAAGGTACAGTGGAATCTTTTGTTTGATTTGAGGAGTTTGCAGCATTATCGCTACTATTTCCGTTATTACTTTCGTTATTATTTCCGTTATTACTTTCGTTATTATTCTCGTTCTTACTTTCGTTATTACTTTCGCTATTATTCTCGCTTACACCATTCTTATTGGCATTATTTTCATCTTGCTCAGTAACACGCTCATGCAAGCCAACCATTGCATCATCTGCACACCCTTGACGAATAAATCCGCCGCCAATTGAATACCAAACTTGCTCATCGATTTTATTTCCGTCAGAATCAGTTGCAACAAAACGCATTCCATTAGGATGAACAACCATTCGCATCCATTTTTCAAAAATTACGTCCTTATCGTAATCAAAAGCAATAGTATGTTCACCTGCGAGCATTAAAGTGCCAGTTTTTTTGCATTCCTGACGAATAGTAAGCATATGATCAGTGTCTACATTATCTGGAAGATTTCCTTCAAGACCTGCAACGCAAGCACGATCAGTACCATGACCAAGACCCGTTAAAGACAACGATCCGTAAAGAGTCACACTTACATGCGCAACGTTTGCAAGACTACCACTTTTTTTAAGCGATGAAACAAACGAGCATGCAGCTCGCATAGGACCTACTGTATGTGAAGAACTAGGACCAACTCCAACTGAAAACATCTCTAAAATACTAAACACGTATCTATTGTAAGCATTATTAAGCTCACGTCGACACACTAATTACATGAGAAATATGTTAGATTGTTCACTTCTTACTTTGTTTAGATAACAAGTTTGCTAAACTCACACACGCAAACCATAAGATTACAGCTAACACAACAGCTATAAGCATTACCGTAAACGCACTTCCTGCAGTCGGCACGTGAATTTCGAAGAATTTCGCAGTAAACGGTATAAAAGCTCCAGCAACTCCAGCTGCAGCAAATAACGCAACCATAATTCCTCTCCACGAGCACAAAGGCTTGGCGACGCTTGCAAGCACGAGTATGCCAAGAACAAATACGATTACGGAACAAATACTGCGAGTGGTTGCCAAAGCTTGCACGTTCGAAACAATAAAACGAGATGCTATCAAATTATTTGCAACAACATCGTCAAGATTTAATCCCAAAACTCGTGGAGCTATAACAGCAGTAGCGAGCACAGAAGCAGCTATAGCAAATCCGCTAGGAACAGCAAAACGAACAACTCGCTTCAAGAATCCTGGAATATATCGACGAGTATTAGGCGCCAGAGCGAGCAAAAATGCTGGAATACCAATAGTTAAAGAACCAATATAAGTAATGTGACGAGGCAAATACGGGAAGTGTAACGCTAGAAGCACAACTCCTGCAGAAATAAGCGCAGAATAAACAGTTTTTACAAGGAACAAGCCAGCCACACGTTCCATATTTGCCATCACTTGCCTACCGCGAGCAACAACATCAGGCAAATGCGAGAATCGTGAATCGACAAGAACCACTTGGGCTACAGCTTTTGCAGCAGGAGCAGCATTGCCCATAGCAACGCCCAAATCAGCTTCTTTAAGAGCCAAAGTATCGTTCACGCCGTCACCAGTCATAGCGACCACATGACCTTGAGTGTGAAGCGCCTGAACAATCGCTTTCTTTTGATGAGGAAGCACACGTCCAAGCACATCCACATTTTCAAGCACTTTAGCCAATTCGTTAATATCTTCTGGCAGTTTTCTAGCGTCCATTGCAACAGGCTTGCGATCTCCTGTTAAGCCAACTTTTGCAGCAACAGCCGCAACAGTTCTAGGATTATCTCCTGAAATTACTCGGCAGCGCACACCCTGCTCACGGAACCACGAAAGAGTTTTACGAGCGTCTTCACGAATACGCTCAGAGCAGCGAACTAAAGCAACAGGCTGAGCATTTGCGCAAATAGTGGGAGAATCGCCAAAAGTTTTATCTGTTTCTGTTACGCTACTTAAGCTGCTACTATCGACGCTACTTACAGTACTACTTTCGCTACTTACTTTTGCAAGAAGCAGCACGCGCTCGCCTTGCTCAGCATAAGAATTAACTTTCGCTAAAAGTTCATTAGAATTTGCATAATTAATCGCGCTTAGCAACACTTCCGGAGCACCCATATACCAAGTTGCACGCTCTCCACTACTTTGTACATATTGCACAGCGCTCCATTTTCTAGCAGACGAGAATGGAAGACGATTAGATACATGCGCGCTAGCTGCAACTCCTTGAGCATCAAGCCCTTGCATAATTGCAACGCCTGTTGCGTTAGGATTTTCTTCGTTTGATAAGTCAAATAAAGCTTGATTAGTTTGCAAGCTGGTCTGTAAAGATATTTCTACACTACTATTATCTAGATTTTCTACACCAACGAATGCAATACCACCGTCGGTTATAGTGCCAGTTTTGTCTAGGTTCAAGCAGTCTACGCGCGCTAAAGTTTCTACAGATTCCAACTCCTGAACTAACGTTTGCTTACGCGCAAGTCGCATAGCAGCCACCGCAAAATTAAGCGAAGTAAGAAGAACCAATCCTTCTGGAATCATGCCAACAACGCCTGCAACAGCAGAGACAACAGCTCCCCTCCAAGCACCAGTCTGCCAAGCTTCAACAAATCCGCCAACCTTGTGCATTTGCGACCACACAAGCAGCACACACAAAGGCACCACAACCATCGTCATATACTTCAAAATCGTATTAATTCCACGACTTAAGTCGGAAATTGTTTTGGTATAAACCTTCGCTTGCGCAGCCAATTTTGCAGCATAACTGTGCTCACCTACGGCAGTAACACGCGTTAAAGCCATTCCAGAAACTGCAGTAGATCCGGAATAAACGTCGTCACCTTGGGCTTTTCGAACTGTAGCAGATTCGCCTGTGAGCATGGACTCGTCCATTTCCAATCCCCACGATTCCAGCACTTCTACGTCTGCTGGAACCTGCTCGCCGGCTCTGAGCCACAAAACGTCCCCAAGCACAATATCTTTGTGCGCAATCTCAATATTTTCTCCACCTCTACGCACCATTGCGCGAGCGGCAATCAATATAGAAAGCCTATCCAAAGTGCGCTTTGCTTTTAATTCAGTCACAATGCCAATTCCAGTGTTTACCAGAATTACTACACCAAAAACAGCATCCTTCCACGAACCAGTTGCAAGCACGACAACCATTGCTGTGAAAATAATCGCGTTAAACAATGTAAACACGTTCGCGCGCACAATATCCATTAAAGAACGAGAAGTCTGCTTAGAAGTAATATTCACGTCTCCGCGAGAAACAGCCTCTGCAACCTCTTCGTCACTCAATCCATCAACTTCTACTTTAGGAAGCGCCGCAATAGCTTTATTATTAGCGTTTTCTGTAGACGCTATTGCATTTTGTTTATTACTTGTCATTTATAATCACTTCCCTGCTGTGTGGCGTATTGTCAATTATTGCTCGAACAATGCTTAGCAAAGACGAACGCTCAAATTTTGATTTCTTGCTTTTATTGTTTAAAGATTCGCTATTTTTTGATAAATAAGATTCATGAATATTTTTTCCAATTCCACTTCCATCGCTATCAAAATACAAAGTAGCTGCGTATAAAGTTGCGTCTTTTGGTGCTTTTACAGGATTTATTAACGCAACTGGCACTCCAGCGTAACGCGCGTATTGCAGCGCAGAAATCCATGCTTTGCTTTCGTTTTGTTTATTGCGAGTGCTGTTATTAAGCTTGTTATTCTCTTTTATATTAGGTTGATTATTAGCATTATGCAGGTCGTCAACGCCTGTTACGTCGAGCGCGTCTATAAGTATTAATGAAACAGGCTGCTCGCTTGCAGCGCGAATAGCTTGCTGAGCAGCTTCGTTAGGATTAGCAACATTGGATAGCGGCACATAAGAGGCACTCAATTTTGACGTTTTACAATGCTTCATAACTTCGTCATCAAGCGCAGCTAATTTTGAACCAATTACAAGTAGATGAATATCGTCAATATCCACACCGTCGTGAATTATGTCTCCAACGCGACCAGTATTCCCCACAGCTTTACCCTGCGGCTCGCAAGCACTCAACGCACCCAGCGCTAAAGCAGTTACGACAGTAGTCGCAAAAATGGTAATAGCGCGTTTAGAAAACATAAGACTTTTATACCACACCTTCAACATAAGTGGTGGTTTTGGGATATTTCATGCAATTCTACAAATTGTAATACATTAACACATTGACACCACATATAACACCACTTATACTTTTATAAAACTTTTAAAAATCAGCATAATATGAAATCAAATATGACTAAAACAAATAAAGCTAGCAAAAATATCACTCATAAAAACAACGCCAAAACACTAACAAATAAAACACTCAGCTACTACATGTCACTACCGTATAAGCTGGAAATTGTGAAAGATCCGGATGAAGGTGGATTTGTGTCCTACTACCCTGATTTGCCCGGATGCATAAGTTCAGGAGACTCCGAACAAGAAGCAGCAGCAAATGCGCAAGACGCTAAGCACGCTTGGATTGAAGCAGCACTTGAAAGCAAAATCAACATAAAAGAGCCGTCTCGCACTGAATTAAATGACTATTCTGGTCAATTCAAACTGCGTCTCCCTAAAGAATTACACAGGCAATTGGCTGAGCAATCTCAAGCCGAAGGCATAAGCATGAACCAGTATTGCGTGTATCTTCTTTCGCAAAATAACGCTATTGAACGCGTGCTTGAGCGAGCGTAGAAAATAAATACTTATACTAATTCATTCTTAGTATTATTTTCGACCTTACTTTCGATTTCTTCGGAAACATTTTTTACATTATCTTTGCTCTTACTAATACGATTAACTTCATCATCAACGAGTTTTCCTAATGTTTTCTCATCAATTTCAACTTTTTGAGCCGCAACAGATTCATCAGCAAATCTATTAAAGATTTCCTGTTTATTTTCAAGGACTTTTGTAATTCCTTCATCAATAGTTTTTTCAGCTAAAAGATGATAGACAATCACATCCCTAGATTGACCCATACGATATGCTCTGGAAATTGCTTGATTCTCAGTAGAGGGCTTAAGCTGTGGCTCACATATAACTACCACACTGGCGGATTGAATATTAAGACCGGTACCACCAGACATGATTTGAGACACCAACACACTTCCAGCTGGTGCATTATCAAATTCTTCAATAATCTTTATTCTTTTTTCTGGTGAAACTGAACCATTTATCAAACCAATGCACTTGTTTGAGAACGCATCAACTACTTTATGCAAAGTATCCAAATAGAAAGAAAAAATAAGTACTTTTCTCTCCTCTAGTTCTGCTTCTTCAACTATTTCTTTTAATAGTTTTGCCTTACTTGAGTTACGCATATCATCAACATTCCACGAAACTCGCCTAATAGCATGGAAATTACCACTCATCAAAGCTTTTTCGTATTCAGATTCTTCTTCTGCATTAAGCTGACACCAAGATTTATTCTCAATTAACTCAGGAAGTTCAAATAAAACATCTTCTCGTTTTCTACGGTAATAAACAGGAGCTATTTTCTCTTTAAAAAGATCTGAAAGAACGAAACTTCTGGTACCAACAATTTCGGCAGCAATATCCGGTTGCAATAATTTTATAAGTTTCACCATTTCACTAACTTTATTTTCAAGAGCAGTGCCTGTCATAAAAAGAATATTGTTAGCATGATTAAGAATTAATTTTGTATTCTGATAGCGTTTTGTTTCTGGATTTTTTATATAGTGAGCTTCATCTACAGTAATCATTGAGAATTCAAAATTATCTGGTAGGTTAAAATATGATGTCATTTCATAAGTTGTAACAGCAACACCACCATTACTCATCCAATCTTGTAACGCAAATTCTCTATCTCTTTGAGAACCATGCACCTTAACTACTCTTAAATTACTAAATCTTTTAATTTCCTTGCACCAATTCACAATAATGCTTGCAGGACATATAACAATGAAGTGAGTACCACCTTCATTTCTTAAAGAAACCATTGAAGCAATAGCTTGAACAGTTTTACCAAGTCCCATTTCATCACCAAGCAACACTCTTTTTTGGTGAAGGATATATTTCACACCCAATTGTTGGTATCGTCTAAGCTGACATGATAAACCATCTGACAATATAGGCTGTTTCTTAACTTCGCCAGCAAGCCCTTCAGGTAAACCATAAAAATCGTCAACACTTCCCAATAGCCCCGGAACAAGATCTTCAATAACATTCGCACATTGAATCGGATTCTTCCGTAATTCATCCCACGGATCACAGCTAAAATTGCGTATCTTATCTAAATTTTCTACAGACTGATGAGCTTGTTGACCATACTCACCAGTTAATATATCACTAAGCAACCTACAAGCTTCAATTGCGCGCTGTCTATTTTCATCTGACGCAAAAGCCCATCTCAAAAACCCTTTTGCTGGTTTAGCTTGTTCGACAGCTGACTCTATAACTGGAAAATACTTATCAGCTAAATTATTACTAACCTTCGTAAACTGATTAGTATACCTATAAAGAAAAGCAAAGCGAATGATATCTTCTACATCCTTGCTTTTATTGCTTAAACTAAGCTTCAGTTTAACTCTCTTTTTTAATTCTTCTACAGTTTCATCGACAACTCTTTTTATTTCAATTGCACCATTCTCGCTAATACCTCTAATAGCCGATAATTCATACACTGATGCTTTAAATACATCAGCAAAATTATTAAAACCAGCATTCTTAAGAATTGATACTCTTATACCTTTTTTCTCACGATTAACTTCTACAATCGAAACATTTTTTGCCATTCTGATAGCTTGATTAGATATATATTTTTGTGCAACATGCTCAAGAAGCACCCTAGCCTCATCTTGTTTATTATTTAAAGAAACAAGATTGTATTGCAAATTTTTATGCAGCCTTATCAGATTCCTAGCATCTGAAAACGAAAATTCTCTTCTCATGTTTCTCCTTAAATCTGCAGAATTTTAACTTATTCTACTAGCAATCATCCGCAATTACTTGCAGCACAACTTCAATACCCCTTCATATAACTCTCACTTTATCAAAACATTAAAACGCATCACAAAAAACTGTACATATGTGAATGTCACTGTATATAAACTGTATACAAACTTCAGGATTCTACTATGTAATTCATGTTCGCGAAAAGATTAGTGATAGTCAGATTGTGAAATAACCACACAACTCCCCCCACAACACGCACAAAATCAAAATTGGTAAGACTCGCATTCGTGTAATAGTATTATGCATTGGATGTGCATTCGCGCCGCAGCGTGAATTAAACAAAGCAGTTGAAGCACATACAATAATTTCAACAGAATTTAGCGAAATTAAATTAACTAAATTAAATTAATTTCAGCAGAATTCAACAGAAATAAATAAAATTAAACTAGATTCAACGACGAAAAGAGATTACCGATGACGAAGATCATTCAGATTGGCGCAAATCACGCCGGCACTGCCTGCGCTAACACCATTTTGAGCTACCCAGGAAACGAGCTTACCATCTACGATCAGAATAGTAATATTTCCTTCCTTGGTTGCGGCATGGCTTTGTGGATTGGCAAGCAAATTCAAAGCAGCGACGGACTGTTCTATCAGAAGCCAGAAGATTTCGTTAAAAAAGGCGCTAAGGTAAATCTTGAAAGTAAAGTTCTCGACATTGATTACGCAAAGAAAGAAGTAACAGTCGAACTTAAAGACGGCACTGTTATTCACGATTCTTACGACAAGCTGGTTCTTGCTACCGGCAGCCTTCCAAACAGGCCTCGCATTAAGGGCATTGACTTGGAAAACGTGCAAATGGTAAAGCTTTTCCAGAACGCTCAAACTGTTATCGCTAAGCTTCAAGAGCGCGATTTTAATAACGTCGTGGTTCTTGGCGGAGGCTACATTGGCGTGGAACTTGCGGAAGCTTTTAAGCGACTTGGCAAGAACGTAACTCTTATTGACATGGAAGACCATATTCTTAACGGCTACTTTGACCCAGAGTTTTCCGATAATTTGAAGCAAATTATGGAAGATAAAGGCATTAAGTTTGAACTTGGTCAAACTGTTGAAGAAATTGTTGGAGACACTGAAGTCAAGGCTGTTAAAACAAGCAAAGGCACTTACGATGCAGACATGGTGATTTGCGCTATTGGCTTCCACCCAAACGTTGCGCTCGGCAAAGATCACTTAAAGCAGTATGCTAATGGCGCTTTCCTCGTTGACAAGAAGCAGCAAACTTCCGATCCGGACGTGTACGCAATTGGCGACTGCGCTACAATCTACGACAACGCTCGAGACCGCGTAAACTACATTGCGCTCGCTACTAACGCAGTTCGAAGCGGCTTGATTGCAGGTCACAACGTTTGCGGAACTCCTGTAGAAACCGAGGGCGTGCAAGGTTCTAGCGCAATGATGATCTACGACTACAAGCTTGTTTGCACCGGCTTGAGCTTAACTGCCGCTCAAAAAGAGGGCATGGATGTTGATTACGTTGATTTCGAAGATACTCAAAAGCCTGCGTTTATGGAAGTTGAGAATCCAGAGGTGAAGATTCGCATCGTTTACAAGAAGGATACGAAGGTTATTGTTGGTTGCCAATTGGCTTCTAACTACGATATGTCTGCCGCAATTCACCTGTTCTCGCTGGCTATTCAGAAGAAAGTCACGATTAAGGAACTTGCTTTGTGCGACATCTTCTTCATGCCTCACTTCAACCAGCCATACAACTACATTACGATGGCTGCTTACACTGCTTTGTTGAAGGGATGATTAATATCTGTAATCTTTGATGATTAATCTCTGCGATTAGCTTCTGCTATTAGCTTAAATCGCATTTATTAAACCAAGCAATCTGTTCTATAATGGAGCAGTTGCTTGGTTTTTTAATCATCCGCGCACAAAAGCGCGCACACGACGCGCATATTAGCGTAAGACATGCAGATTAAAACAAAGGAGTCTAGGATGAAGCAGCTTTCTATTAAACCAACTATTCATAAGTTCGAGCAGGCACGCGACTTTGCGCAAGAATTCAAGCTCGGCAAGGGTGATTTGGTTATTACAAACCAATACATTTGGGAGCCTTATTTTGGTGATTTGAATCTTGATTGCGACGTTATTTTCCAAGAGAAATACGGCAAGGGTGAGCCGAGCGATGCAATGGTTGATGCAATCGTTAGCGACATTCACACAACTCCAAAGCGCGTGATTGGCATTGGTGGCGGCACTGTTTTGGATATTTCGAAGGTTTGTGCGTTGAAACAAACTAGCCCGCTTGAAGACTTGGTCGACGGCAAGATTCCTGCACAAAAAGGCGCTGATCTTATTCTTGTGCCAACTACTTGCGGAACCGGTTCTGAAGTTACGAACGTTGCCGTGTTCTCGCTTACTAAGCGCAATACCAAGAAAGGTTTGGCAAACGATGCTTGCTACGCTACGGACGCGGTTCTTATTCCGGAATTGTTAAAGAGCCTACCGGATTACGTTTTTGCAACCAGCTCTATTGACGCTCTTACACATTCGATTGAGTCCGCACTTTCTCCTATTGCAACAGAGCTTACAAAAATGTTTAGTTACAAGGCTTGCGGACTTATTTTGCAAAGTTATATGCGAGTTGTAAAGGAAGGCAGCAGCGCAAAAAGCCAAGTTGTAAGCGATTTGGTTTCAGCAAGTCTTTACGCTGGCATTGCGTTTGGTAACGCTGGCTGCGGTTGCGTGCACGCTATGGCTTATCCGCTTGGCGGCACTTTCCACGTGGCTCACGGCGAGACGAATGCTGCGCTTCTTACAAGCGTTTTGCGATACTATGCTAAGCACGACGCTAACGAGAATAACGCAGAAAACACTGAGCTTTCTAAGCTTTTCGACTTCATGGCAAATATTCTAGAATGCAAGAAGGCAGACGTACTAGACAAGCTTGACGAAGTGCTTAACACGATTCTTCCTAAGCATAGGCTTCACGAGTATGGCATGAGCGAGGATATGATTCAAAGCTGGGCTTCAAGCGTTGTTAAAGAACAGCAGCGACTTTTGAAGAACTCCTATATGCATATGGACGAAGCTGCAATTGCCGAAGTCTACGCGTCTACTTTCTAAAATCAGATTTTTAGCAAACTTATTTTCTAGAATTTGTTGATTTTAATTACGTTCTAATAGTTTTTCGCAAAATAACAAAAGCAAAATAACAAAAGACCCCACAAATAAATGTGGGGTCTTTATTTTATTTGTAGCAACTATTGCAACCAGTGCAACTACCACAGCTACTTCAACTATTTCTAATTGAACAATAGCTATTCAATAACTTTTAGATTGCACAAATGAGGCTCACCTAAAGGCAATCCAGTGTCCGAAGGGAAGAATCCATCATTTACAATAAAACTTACATAAACTTTCTTATTCACATACTTTTCCATGATTTGTTTAGCTTGACTACCATCATCAAACGCCATCATGGTCGCATCGCTAGGATGAGGTGGATTGCCCATATCGCCGCTGTGAGGCAAAGTAACGCTGGTTTTATTATCCAGAATAAGAATCATGAAAGTTTGATTAGGATCTGAAGATCCCGGATTAGGATCTTGAATATTTTGCGCTTCAAGAACCTGGTTGTACGACAAAACCTTCACAGTTCCGGAAACTACTTGCCTTCCGCTTGCTTTTTCAGCTTTAATCTTGCTGTCTAAAGATTCGCCACTAGCGGATTTCTTAGAATCAGCTTTCTTACTTGCATTCTCGCCAGACTTCTTAGAATCCTTATCTTCTGAATTAGAGTCGCCGCCTTTATTGCTTACGGTTTTCTTATAAGTATTATCTTCAGTTTTTGCCAAATTATCGAGAAGCGTAGTGTCATCTGTACTGACAAAATTAATATTTTTTGTATTCTGTTTAGGAAGATCAGTGATTATTCCAGACCAGTATTTTTCTTTTTTAAGAGGATTACTATCAGCAATATTCATAGTAACCTTGTAAGCCTCAGTATCCCCTGTTCCAGAAGACCACTCAACATAGCTTAATGAATTGCTGTCTGCGTATTGCGATAACGAAGCCCTAAAACCGCCAATGTCTCCAACGCCATCGCAAATTAAATCATTTGAAGAAACAACGTCACTGTAATCTTTATTTGCAGCAAAAACCTTCGAACGTGACACATATTTATAATTTTTCCGAAGAATAAGCTCCGGAATATCCCTATCGCTCATATTGACTAACGCGTAAGAATACTTACTTTTGCTAGTATCAATTTCTGAATCAGCTTCATTAAGGTTATATTTATCAGCGTTTGCTAAAACTTTTTTATATAAAGCTGCTACTTTTGCATTAATAACATTAACTTTTTTTGCACTATTAACAGCTTCTGTATTTGCGCCATTTTGATTTGAGCATCCTGAACATAATGGCATAAAAAGAAACAGCGAAAGTGCTAATGCAATAAATTTTTTTAGCTTCACCGCAATTCCATTAGGCATAACTACCCCTTCTCAAACTTTAACTAATTGTAAGCAAGCAAGTTAAATATTCTAATACTACGTTGTAATGTTTGGAAACTGCATAAATTTAGGTTACTTAAATATAAAAAGCCTGCGCAAAAGCTATTCACTCTTACGCAGGTTAGTATTAGATAAGCGACGCTTACGCCTCAAGCGTTATCACAGGATGCAAATCAAACATCGTTACAGTACGCTTCATGCGCGCAACGATGCTTGTTATAGCAATCGCAATCACGCCGAAAAGCACAAGCATTTCAATGCCGAAAACTATTTCGCCACTGTTCTTTCCAGCCATTGCTTGACGCAACCCCATAATCGAGTACGTCATTGGCAAGTATGGGTGAACAGCTCTAAAGAATGCCGGCGTCATTTGAACTGGGAATGTTCCTGCAGAGCTTGTGATTTGCAACATAAGCAGCACAATTGCAACTATTCGCCCTGGTATGTGGAAAATCACCATAATCATTTGCATTATTGCCATAAACATTATGGATGCAATAATTCCAAGACCATAGAACGCAAGAACGTTGTCAATTTGCAACTTTAACACAACGTGCACTACGCCCATAAGAATTACAGCTTGTACAACGCCCATAATCACAAACGGCGTTAAGCTAATAAGCGCACTCTTAAGCGGATTCATGCCATTTAGTATCGATCGCCTATCCATAACTCTCAAAACAAAGGTTGCCATAAGAGCACCGACCCAAAGTCCGATGGAAATAAAGTAAGGAGCGAAACCTGTTCCGTAATTTTCAACGTGAGAATACTCGTGTTCTTCCAAGGAAACCGGCGCGCTCATCATCTTACTTTTTTGCACGATATTGTTGATTTTTCCAGACTTTTGAGAATTCTTAAGCCCGTCATGCAACTTTTTTGCGCCTTCAACCAGCTTTGGAGTATTATCCGATAGCTTCTTAGCTCCGGAATTAAGCTGATCAGAACCGTTCACTATTTTCGCTGAACCTTGTGCAGCTGCATTCACACCATTATTTAGTTTCTCGCTACCGTTACTTACTTGAGCCAAACCTTCAGCAAGACTATTCGCTCCAGCAGCAAGCTTATTTGAGCCAGTATTAACAGCTTCAACACCTTGAGATATTGCGTCAGCTCCGCCCTTTATTTGCAAACTTCCAGCAGAAAGCTTGTCTGCTCCAGCGCTTAAAGCAGAAAGATTTGTTTCTAGAAGATCAGAATTCTCACTTAATCCTCCAGCTAAACCTTGCAAACTAGCGAGCACGTCTTCCTTAGTAACTCTAGGATCTTGCGCTTTCATAAGAAGACCCATAATTTGTGCTTTTGTTTCAGCATTTCCAGCCTTAACGCGTTCCTCTAATTCACTACTAGAAGCAGAAAGCTTTTGCGCACCATCGTAAAATTCGCTTGTTGCTGCCGATAGTTTTTGAGTTCCTTTGCTTAATTGTTGAGCTCCGTTTGCTAAATCTTGCGTTTTTTGAGCAAGATATTGCGCCCCTGCTTTACTTCGAGTATTTGCTTTAGAAAGAGTATTCGCTCCTTTTTGAAGCTCACTTAATCCGCCTTGAAGTTTTCGCAAAGATTGTGAAAGTTGACTAGATCCATCTGCAAGCTTATTTACTCCATTTTGCAAAGATTTTGAGCCTTCATGCAAAGCACCAGCACCATTTACTGCGTCACCAAGAGAATCAGAAGCAGAATTAACTTTCGCAAACATGTTCTCCCAATACTCTTGAGCAATCGCCTCGCTGATTTCGCTACGCATAGTATGGAAAGCAGTTTTACCAATTTGCGAAGCCAGCATATTACTTGCCTGATCGTACTTTACGTGAAGTTTTGCTTTAGTAGGAGTTTCATATTGCGCAGAAGCAATGCACTTACTGAAGGAAGCTGGAATGGTTGCTACCATAAAATAGTTGCCATTTTTAAGCCCCTTATTCGCTTCAGCACTATTTACAAAATTCCATTGGAATCCCTCACTACCATCTTTTTGATTCTTTAAGCGAGTTTTGATTTCGTTTCCAATGTTACGCATTTTGCCGTTAATCACAGCACCATTGTCTTCAACAACAACAGCTACAGGAACAGTATTCAAAGTCTTATAAGGATTAGTAAATGCCCACAAATAAAGCGATCCGTATAAAAGTGGAATCAAAGCTACGGTTCCAATAACAAGCTTTCGAGCTTTTCCTTTCAACGTATTGTTAAGCTCTCGAAATGCAAGAGAAAGAGTATTAACGCGCATTGTTTTCACCACCATTTGCTTCACTTATACCAAGCTGTGAATCAATATGAGAATTTTCTGATTCCCCATGATTTGGGCTTAGTCTTAAGACTTGATCAGCTTGCTTTTCTAACTCACTTTGCAAAACTCCAACAAGGCAAGAGCAGTAATTTTTACTAACATACGCGCGAATATCGGAAAATAGGTATTCGCTTTGCTCGCTAGTAAGCTCCGTTTCAATTCCATCAACAAATAGCAGCCACGGCTTTTTTAACAAAGCAAGCGCAATTGCCAAACGCATGCGCTCGCACGGAGTCAACTCTCCTATTGCTGTTTCGTGAGGAGAAAATACTTTCCATTGAGCTAACACGTTGTAAGCGTACTGCTGTAAAGCTTCACGGTTTTTAACATCATTTTTGTATTGCTTCAAAAATAGAGGCGAGCGCGCTGCTAGTTTCAACTCGCTCATAAGAACTTCTTCTATTGTTTGCGTTTTATAAAATTCGTTAATTCCGCTAAATAATCCCAAACCAACGTATTGTCGAGATTCTTGGAAATCATTAGGAAGAGTTACGTCCGCAATAGTAAGAATTCCATTAGTGAATTTCATATAACCAGATAATGCAAGCAGCAAAGCTGATTTTCCAGAACCATGTTCGCCTGAAATTGCAACGATTTGATGAGGTGCAACTTTTAGCGACACATCCCAAAATGGCGATCTTCTAAATCTTTTTAACCCTAATTCTTTAGCTTCTAAAAACGTTTGTTCCTCTTGCATAATTTGTATGTTTGACGCTTATTGCTTAGACACAACGCAGTATCTAAATTTTGCTTAGAGCGCCAGGCATTCCTCCTTACTCTAAATAACCAATTTTCAATTTTTAATTTTGTTGTTTGTGTTTGTTGTTTATTTTTAGATTTTCGCAATTAGCAAAACAATTTTTACTTTTCACATTGCTTTATCGCTATTTTTAGCGATAAACTCACGTTGCAATGCTGCATAAAACGGTGCAAAACCGGACATTTGGTGATTATTCTTAATTCTTCACCACTGATACCTTAGGGTACTCTTTTGGGTAAACAATTGTTAAGCTACTTCAATCTTTCTGTTGAATTGTTTATATTTCATCTTTAATTAAGAAACATGTTGTAAACACTTCCATGCTATATTGTCCTTAATTACTAAATGTAAGAAATACATATGTGAGAATACATATGCAAAAATACAAGCGTAAGCAATACGAAATAAAACGTATTGCTTCAAACAATATATTAAAATTCAAGCATTTAAAGGGGTGAACGGCATGCTAGGTTTGCAAATTTTAAATATTATATTTAATCCGGTTATTGTGTCGGTTGTAGTGCTATGCGCGCTTAGTCTTGCAAAACTTAATGTTTTGCTATCAATGATAGTAGCTTGCATTGCAGGTGGCATTGCTGGTCATCTTCCTCTTTTCGGTGACGGAAATCACACAATTATGGCTTTGCTTTGCGACGGTTTCTCCACCAACGCACAAACCGCTCTCGCTTACATTTTGCTTGGAACTTTTGCGGAAGCAATTACTGCAACAGGCTTAGCTCAAATTATTTCTAAAAAAATTAGCTCAATTATTGGCATGAAAAAGTACGCTCTACTTGCGGTACTAACTATTATTGCATGCATGTCTCAAAATATTGTGCCGGTTCATATTGCTTATATTCCTATTCTTATTCCGCCTATTTTGAGAGTTATGAATAAGATGAAGCTTGACCGTCGAGCTGCAGCATGCTGCACTGCTTTTGGTCTTGAAGTTCCGTATATTGCTATTCCATTTGGCTTTGGTCTTATTTTCCAAACTGTTATTGCTACAAATCTTTCTAAAAATGGCATGAAGGTTAGTGTTGCAGACGTTAGTGCTGTGAACTGGTATTTAGGTCTTGCGATGTTTGCATCACTACTTTTTGCAGTGTTTGTGCTCTACAGGAAACCTCGCGAATACAAAACTACAGAAACTGACACTCGTGCCGCCGACGCCGTTGTCGGACCTCTTAATTTACGCCATTATGTGACTATTCTCGCAATTATTGTTGTTGTAGTAGTGCAAGTTATTAGTAAGGATCTTTCGCTTTCGTCTATTGCAGGTCTTGCAACTATGATTATTTTTGGAGCAATAAAGTGGAATGACATTGACAATCAGCTTACTGGCGGCGTAAAACTCATGGGTCTTATTGCGTTTGTGATGCTCATTGCGGGCGGATATGCTAACGTGATCCAAGCGACAGGCGGAGTTGAGGAGCTTGTAAACTTTGGTGTAGCTTCTATGGGACAAAACAAACTTGTTGCTGCATTTGTTATTACGCTTATTGGTTTGCTTGTGACTATGGGCATTGGTACTTCGTTTGGCACGGTTCCTATTCTTGCGGTTTTGTTCGTGCCACTGTGCCAGAGCATTGGTTTCAGCACTCCTGCAACGATTCTTCTTATGTCTTCTGCTGCAGCTCTTGGAGACGCAGGCTCCCCTGCTTCCGATACCACACTTGGACCTACTTCCGGCTTAAACGCAGACGGTCAGCACAGTCATATTTGGGATACTTGCGTTCCAACATTCCTTATTTTCAATATTCCGCTTATGGCTGCCGGCATTGTAATATCACAGTTTATTTAGCAGATTATTTTGGCAAACACAGCAAGTAAAAACACAACTAGCGAATAACACAAATGACTAATAAACGCCAGTCGAGTTGAATAAACTCCCTGGCGTTTATTTTTAACCACCAATCAACCAATCGCAAAGTAGCCAATCGCTGCAAATTCGCAACGATTGGCCACTATCGCACGTCTCCCGATGATTTAATAAAAGCCATTCAAATAATAAAATAACTTAAGCTACAACCTCATTATGAAAGAACATCAAAAAGAAATTTCATATCTTGCATTATTTCTTCCCAAGAAAGACTTTTAGCCCAAGGTGCTTTCCTTTGGTAATCCTTCCACTTTATTCTCATCACTTCACTATCTTTAATCCTATCGAAAATTTCATTCACGTTACTCAGTAAATAAAGGGTGTTTCTCGTTTGAGAAGTAGCGTAAAAAGCTTTAGCAATCTCTTCTTTCTTAAAGACATTATCTCCTTGAGACACTCTAAGAGCATGCAAATCATAAAAATCTCGCATTCTCGTGTTAAATTCTTCCCTCACAAGAATTGTTTGCAACTTTTCTGCTAAAATCGTTGCAATTGGATAAGTCAATAAAGAGATAGATTATGAGAACATTAAAGGCAATTCTGCTTCCATAGCAGATGGAGTAATAGCATGTCCAGTTGAAATATCGATTTTAACAGGAGTTTTTGTACCATCAAAATCTGCAATTAGGCTAGCTCGAACCCCTGGATAGTCAGATTCTTGCATAATAGAATCAAGCGTTTGTAGCGTAAATTTAACACCATCATCGATATTGATAGATATTACATCTGATATAAAAATACGCACATCATCTTCACTAAGAGAAATATTTTGCATAGTTGTATCAATATCCATTGTTGTACGAAGATTTACGCCAACAAGATAAGAAATCAGCATTCCACCTTTTAGAACAAAATTGTCTTTATACCGCGAGCGAGAAACACGATCTAAAAAACGCTCCATCATATATACGCGCATTAGCACGCGAGGATCTACACCCTTTTGGAGTGCAACATTCTTTATTTTTGCTTTAAGCTGATTAGCATCCTTCATTCTCATAACAACACCCCCAAATATTGTGAAATCAACTTTGAAATCCTAAATTTTTTAGCGTAATCGCTTAGTATATCAAGTCGCTTATCCTTTCTTTTAACATAAGCTTTTAACGCACCAAATACCACCTGTGCATCTATTTGAGAACGAGAACGCAAAATATCGCAAATTGTGCGCTCTAAATCATAAGAAGGCACAAGATTACCTTCAAGCGACATAAGATTCGTCTTACCAATTCCTAAAAAATCTGGTTTTATATAAAACACCCTAACACCAGTCTTAATTAGACTACTTGCATTATAAGTTGACGGAACAGTCACTGTTAAAGAAGAAGGTTCTCTATCAGTCAAATTATGTAGAAGAAGGGCAGATTCATGTGAAAAAACAGCAACAGATGTGCGCTTTGACAATAAATTCATTTCATCATTCCACAAATTGCTCTTAACGTAAACACCTTTTGATACGCGTTCTAAGCTCTCATCTTTAATAAATCGATAAACACTAGACGGGCTAATTCCAAGTTCTTTGATGACACTATCAATGCTTAAAACTTGCTTTTTCTCTATGTAATTGCACAATTGATCCTTTAACATTTGCCCACCTACTTAATGATACGTTTACACTGATTTCATATATTATATCAGCATAAACGTATCAAATGCGTAAGCAAATCGTAAAGTGTAAATAGTCAAACCACATTTAACCAATCACAAAGTAGCCAAACAACGCAATTTTGCACCTAATGGCCACTAGTGCCAAACAGAGACATCGCGCAGTACGCAATCTGCACCAGTGTCTCTACTGAGCTTAAAATTGCTCAGCGCAAGCCAAACGAAAGCCAAGCCCAAGCCAGATTAACATCCTCACATAGACACAGTGTAAAGCGAGTAGAAGTAAGCCTTTTGATTCATAAGCTCCTCAAAGCTTCCGCGCTCAATAAGCTCGCCGCTTTTCATCACAAGAATCTCATCATATTGCTTAAGCGAATTGGCATCCAAGCGGTGAGTTACCACGAGTCGAAGAATTCCTTGCAAATTCAAAATAGACTGCGTTACGTTCGCACTTGTCTCGTTATCTAACGCGCTCGTAGCCTCATCAACCAGCAGAATCTCGGACCTTTTAAGCAGGCTTCGCGCAATAGCAATACGCTGCTTTTCGCCGCCAGAAAGATGACTACCATTCTCGCCGCACTGATAATCCTTGCCTTTAGCAGCAATCAAATCATCCAAACCAGCCAAGTGAATCACACGATCCACTTCCACATCAGGGAATGGCTTAAAAAGCGTAATATTATCTAAAATCGAAGCATCAAACATAAACACAGACTGCTGCATAAGAGTCGTCTTATCGTAAAGCGAACTCTTGCTCACATCACTAAGCTCGTGATTATCCAGCTTCACACTACCTTCATAATCCTTGTAGTAGCCCATAAGCAGATTAATCAAACTACTCTTACCAGCACCAGAAGGTCCTACTATCGCGTAAGATTTTCCAGTTTGCAAAGTTAGATTTACATTTTTCAAGACTTTATGATCCGCATCATAAGCGTACGAAACATTGCGCAAAACAACGTTTTTAACAGAATCGTCAATGATCTCGCCAGAATCTTCCTTAACGTTACTCATATAATCGGCCATCTTGCTAATCAGCTTCTTAGCGCCCTTCATCTCGCCGAGCATTTGCGGAAGACTTGCAATAGGCTGAAGTACACCATTCATCAAATTAGTGAAAGCTAACACCATTCCAGCAGTAATAACACCAACATGAGCGTTAACCATCCAAGCACCAACAAGCATCACGCCAAGCTGAGTTGCAAGGCTTGAAATCGTTCCAAGAGCAGAAACAGTAGTCATCGTTTTTTCGCGAAGATTCTTCGTATGCTCAAGCTCCATCGACTGATTCTGATAACGGTTAATAACCTCCTGCTCCGCCTTAAAACTCTTAATAACCGAAACGCCGTTCAAAACATCCTTCGTCAAAGCTGTGTAAGACTCATTCGACTTAGAAACCTGCTCCTCTCGAGTGGCAATTCCGCTAGCTGTAAGGATCGAGCACACCATAGGAAGCACGGAAATAATAAGAGCAATAACAGTGAGCAGTGGACTATAGTAAATCATAAGAGCTAGCGAACTTACCAGCATAAGAACGTCTTGAACAAAGTCAAAAATCTTCTTCAAATACTTTTCTTGAATACGCTCGCAATCATTAGTAAGTACAGAAAGATACGTGCCGGAATTCGCGAGCGAAAAATCACTATAACTCTTCTGTAAAAGCTTCTTGATAACAGACTCTTTATACTGATTCATTGCTTTTTCAAGAAAGCGAGGGTACGAACTGCGCTTCAACGCGAAAATCAGGGAGATTGCCAGCATAAAGGAAACGACAAGCAGCAAAATAGTAGTTAAAGAGTAGGATCCTTTACCTGCCATATAGTCGAAAATAATTTGCAAAATCCAAGAAATAGCAGTGTAAATCATAGACAAGGAAATAAAAACTATCATCGAAAGAAAAGCTACAAGCTTGTTTTCTTTGAAAAATAGTTTTACGTAATTTTTTACGTCGGGATGCAGTTTGGATGATTGCTGATTCGCGGACGATTGCTGATTTGCTGTATTGTCAGTTTTGTTCATTCTCGCTACCTCTCACTTCCTTTATAGCTATTTTCGATATTTCTACTGTTTCCTATCTAATAGCATTTTCGTAGCTAGCATTTTCGCTTCTGTTTTGCCGATTCGCCCGCTACAAAACGTTGAAAGCTACACTATCATACTTATCCTGATTGTTCATGCTTATCTACTTGACAACACCTATAAATGGTTAAACACACTTACATGTAATGCTTGTTAGAAATAATAAGCATAGAGTTAAAAAAAAATCAAATTAGAACGATGGTTTTATACGTGATATCAGCGTAAACGTGTCAAATGCGCAACACTGCTTCAATACAAAGCTCAAGAGCATACGCTTTAGAATCCCCACCCCAATTGCGCTCATCATAATTTTCAACATCATGCAAAGTATCTGCAGTATAAAGAATCTCACCCCAAACAATCTCGCGCATTTGCGCACAAGCTGCTAAAGCAGAACACTCCATTTCAACAACCGCGCATCCCTCCTGCTTACGGTTAGCAACTTTCGTCTTAGTTTCACGGAAAAATCCATCCGTAGTCCACGTCTTAACTTCATGATAAGGCAAATTATGCGCCTGCAAAGTTTGCAAAATAGCATGCCTCGAACGCTCTGAAACATCAACATAACGACTTGGAGGCAAATAATGATAAGAAGTCCCCTCATCCCTTAAAGCTTTATACGGAACCAGAAAAACGTTTTCCGCATAATCAACTAGCGATCCGCAAGAACCAGCACTAACAACTTCACTAACACCGTAAGAAATCAACCAATCTAAGATCTGAACAGCGGCCGGAGCGCCAACCGGGGCCTGTACTAAGCAGATTTTTTGCGTTTCTTCTTCTACTGCGCTGTTTGTATTTTCTCTTACTGTATCTCCTACTTTTTCTTCCAAAACATATATCGGATATTTTTTAGTTGCAGATTCAAAATTTGCTACAATTGTAGCTTTCCTACTTAAAGCATACTGATCAATTTCATCCCCTAAGAAAGCAAAAACCGCTTTAGATGGAAGCTGAACAGAAATATTATCGTGTTTTGGCATTAAAACTGCACTTTTATCGGAATCATACTCTAAAATTGGTAAATTATATTCTGTCATATAATCAACTCCATCCTACAAACCATTCAATCCTATATACAAATACACACATTAATACGCAAAGATCACAAAATGGTCAATTGCTGCAAATTCGCACTTAATGGCCACTAGAGAATCATATTTTCTGCATCATGTCCTGTCTTTTATAAAACCGCAGCAATCGATTTCTGCTAACTCAATAAAGCCAGCTGACTTATAAAAAGCAATAGTTTTTTCAGTACAATCCGTAGTCAATTGAATTTGACGAACATTAGGATAACAATCCACAATCGCCTTTAACAAAGCAGACCCTATCCCCTGCCTTTGATGCTTAGGCAAAACAAGGATATCCTGGATAAGAACAACCGTATATCCGTCGCCAACAGCTCTAACAATGCCAACTAGCTCATCACTTTTATATGCAGCTAAAACCTTGAGCGAATTGTTAAAACCATTTTCCAAAGCAACTAAATCATCTGTGTACGCAGACCAACCAACGGAATCATACAACCTTAAAATATCTTTGCTATTATACTTTTCATACTCTTTTATTTGAACATCTGCTAAATTCATTGACAATAACACCCCCGAATACTGTGCAATCAACGTTGAAACCCTAAATTTTCTAGCGTAATCGCTCAGTATATCAAGTCACCTATCTCTTCTTTTAACATAGGACTTTAATGCACCAAAGACAACCCGTGCATTCGTGTACTACTATAGCGCTTTGACCGAGATTGAAATCATTGGGATTTCAATTCCCTTCAATACAAAAACTCACTTGGATTGGAAGTACTGTGAACCTCCAACGTGAGTTTCGTAAGAGATCTAACTAGCGAGCTTCTCACCGAATTTGTTTATTTAGAGGGTACACAAGTAAATAAAAACAAGAGCACTTCCCCGAATTTGTTTACTTATCAGCTATATAAGTAAACAAAAACAAGCGTCAGTAAACAAAACGGCCTTAACTATCAACTAGTCAAGGCCGCCTCATTTACTTTATAAGACTTTACGAAGCCTTATAAAAGCGCGTAAAACTTCAACTTACGCAAGTAAACACTAGTTATCTTACGGATTTTGCTTCAAACACTCTCCTCAATCGCACAACAGCGAAACCAGCAATAGCAAAACCTAAAGCAGAAATCAACGCAACAACTGAAGCTGACTCACCAGTCTTAGGCATATCTGGAACATGCTTTTCAGTCTTATGCTCAACAACAGGAGATTTCACATATTCATGCGCTGTATTATGTTCATGCTCCGACTTAGGCGCATGAGATAGCTCTTGTTTAGTCTCCGGAGTTTGAGATTCAGGAACTGACAATGGATTCTCCATCCCTGATTCAGGCTCAAAAGGTGCAGGCAAAATTGGATCTGGAGTAGGTGCTGGTTTCAGATTCTTCGTAAAGATGGCATATACAGTCGTATCACTATTTACTATGGTTTTACCAGTAAACGCAGTACCTTTACCATCCGCCTTAGTATTCCACTCTTTAAACGTGTAGCCATCTTTAGTTGGATTCTTAGGCATTGACTGATCTTTTAACACATCCATATCAATAGCCTTACCAGTTTCCACCTTTACCGTTTGAGTCTTATCGCCATCCTTAAATGTAACCGTGCTTCGAATCTGCTTCCACTTGGCAGTAAACACAGTATTAGCATTCAAAGTATATTCTTCACCAGGCTTGTAGGTTTTACCAGCAGCATCCACCCAGTTTAAGAACTGATAATCTTCGCGCGTAGGAGCAGCTAACATTTTAATACTCTTACCTTGCCGTATTGCACCACTTTTCTCAGTTTTACCGTCAATAAAAGTGCCACCATTAGCATTAAACGAAACTTTCGCATTCCACTGTGCGCGAAGTAAAAATACGCCGTCATACAATGGGTCTGTATTAGTGTCGTTATAACTCATCCAGTCGCAACTATAATCAGAAAACAGCGATTTGCTATTCCAGTAGTAGCGTTTGCCTACAATCCCAAGTTTCTTATAAGATTCAGTATTAGGTAACTCGGTAAACCAGCCGCCAAACACCAAATCATCTTTTGTTGGATCAGATGGGAAATCAACACCGTTATTCTTATTGACAAATTTCACAATACTCTTGGTATTACCATTGATATTGCCTCCCTGTAGGTCAAATTTCACCTTCATTTTAGCTAAAGAAATACGTACAGGCATACTACTATCAACAACTACTTGGAACTGAGAATAATTTTTAATTGGTTTAGGATACGTGTAATCAGACTCCCAGGAAAGATGATAGTCATCAGGAAGCTTTGAAGTATCAACTTTAATTGTTACTTTTTCGCCGTTTGCAAAATTGCCAACAGTACGTTCACAGTGACCATTTAATTCTTTCTTAACTTCAAGTTCATGCCCTTGCCCATCGATAACTGTTATAGGAAGTTCTTTCCACATACGTTCCATGTCAGAGCTAAGCTGTCCAAGTGCTCCAGGTGTTGTATGACCTTTTCCTAATTTTTCTGCATAATTCATAGATATGTGAAGCGGCTGCTTATTCGCATTATTCACTCCAGCAGCCTGAGCTGTCACTGTTCCAGCAAAAAGTCCAATCGTAGCTACAAAAGCAACTGCTAGACTAATAACTTTTTTTATTATTTTATTATTCATTTTTTATTTCCAGCCAAACTAACTATTATCGTAACAATAATTTTTATTAAATTTCGAAAATTTATATAGTGCAAACGCAAAACCAAAAATGCGTGTAAATATGCAGAACCACTAACCTATTTCAATACAAAATAAACAATGTATAGAGTGGTGAGACGATAAAAATTATGTTACGAAAAAGACAGCATCACGCTGTCTGTCTGTCTGTCTGTCTGTCTGTCTGTCTGTCTGTCTGTCTGTCTGTCTGTCTGTCTGTCTGTCTGTCTGTCGAGGATTATATTTTTCATGATCTCAGTTTGTCAACTTCCGTCACCGAACTAACATGCCAATTATAACAAACAAACTTAGCAAATTCCAGTATAAGATAACTCACAAATAAACTATCAAATCTGCTAAACAACCAACTCTCAAAAGCAGCAATAACGAAGATACATGAAAGTAACATATAATTTCTTAAAATTAAGTTTGGCAAACATAAAATAGGATCATAAAGCACAAATTAAGATTAGCGAACTTAAATTAAGTTTGACAAACGCAAATCCATTCGCTATAGTTTCCACTTATCACCATTTCGACGAGTAAAGGAGTGCACATGTATCATACAAATATGATGACAAATTGTTGTTGTAACGTATGCTGTTGCGCATTTCTTAATCGAAATGATGTTTTCAAGCACTAACTGTGCATAACATCTAGCCTGTGTTAAAAGCATTTACGTTAGAACACAGCAAATTACGATTTAAGAAACAGCGCGCTGTTTCTTTTTTTATGCCAAAATTCGAATATAAAACGTTGAAAAGATAACAATTTAATACGGATTAGATATTAAACAGATAAATGGCATTTTTAGAAACAACTAATAAACAACAGTCTCTTTATTAATAAAAAATTATTTTTTAAAAATTAAAAATAAACAAAATTAAACAAATTAAATTAAACAAGACAAACAAGTAAGGGGAAATATTATGTCTAACATCTACAAGTCCGTGCAAGAACTCGTAGGTCACACTCCACTTCTGGAGCTTACTCACATTGAAAAAGAGTACAATCTAGCAGCAAAAATCCTCGTAAAACTCGAATACTTCAACCCAGCAGGTTCCGTAAAAGACCGCATCGCAAAGCAGATGATTGAAGAAGCAGAAACCACAGGCACAATTAAGCCAGGCTCAGTAATTGTTGAGCCAACTTCTGGAAACACTGGCATTGGTCTTGCAATGATTGCACAAACAAAAGGATACAAAAGCATTATTGTGATGCCAGAAAGCATGTCTATTGAACGCCGAAAACTTATGAAAGCATACGGGGCAGAACTCGTGCTCACACCTGCTGCAGAAGGAATGAAAGGCGCAATTGCCAAAGCGAAGGAAATCGTTGAAAACACGCCAAACGCGTGGACTCCAGGACAGTTTACCAATCAAGCAAATGTGCACGCGCACTACAACACAACCGGCCCAGAAATTTGGCAAGACACTGACGAAAACGTGGATATGCTTATCGCTGGCGTTGGAACAGGCGGCACAATTACTGGTACAGGAACATATTTAAAAGAGCAAAATCCGCAGCTTGAAGTAATTGCAGTAGAACCAGCCGACTCCCCTGTGCTCGCAGGCGGCAAGCCAGGAGCGCACAAGATTCAAGGAATCGGTGCAGGATTCGTGCCAGATGTGCTCAACCAAAACATTTACGATCGTATTGTTCATGTAACAAATGAAAACGCAATTGAAAGCGGCAAGCTTATAAGCAAAAAAGAAGGCGTTCTCGTAGGCATTTCTTCCGGAGCTGCGGTTTGGACAGCAATCCAAGAAGCAAAAAGAGAAGAAAATGCGGGAAAAACCATAGTTGCAATACTTCCAGATTCAGGAGATAGATACTTGTCTACTGCATTATTTGAAAACTAACTGTATTTAGTAGCACTACTATAAACACGCAAGTTTTGATTAAATAATATGTGCAAATATTAATTAGTAATTAAAACGAGAAAATAAAGAAAACAAAAAAATACTGGAGATTAATGTATGAATGAGCATCTTGACCTTATAAACAAACTCAATTCAATTCATGATTCTGACATAAGGCAAGCTACATTCATACCTAACTATCACAATATTATTGCGCTCATACATGCAACTCAGGTGTTACTTTTGCCTGAGTTGCATGCACGCAATGTAAGTAACGATACTGCGCAACTCAATGCTACTTTGAATACCGTTACTTCAAACGCGTTAGACACTATAGAACGCATTATATTCCACGAACTTCAATCCTATACAAGCAACTCAATTAAAATTCAAGAAACTTGCAATCAATTTATACATAAACTTCCTGCAATTAAAAAGTTACTTTTAACAGATATTCAAGCAATATACGAAGGCGATCCTGCTTGCACAAGCAAAGTAGAAGTCACGCTCGCATACCCTGGTTTTTACGCAATGCTTATTCACCGCACAGCTCACGCACTCTATGAGCTTAACGTGCCACTAATTCCTAGACTTATGAGCGAATATGCTCACAGAAAAACCGGAATTGACATTCATCCAGGAGCAAAAATTGGTGCATATTTTTGCATTGATCACGGAACTGGCATTGTAATCGGCGAAACAACTGTAATCGGCGAACATGTTAAGCTTTATCAAGGAGTAACGCTGGGTGCAAAAAGTTTTGCGCTAGACGAGAACGGAAATCCTATAAAAGGTGGAAAGCGACATCCAAATATTGGGAATAATGTTGTAATTTACGCAAACGCAACAATCTTAGGCGGAGAAACCACAATAGGAAGCGGAAGTATAATCGCAGCAAACGCGTGGATCAACCGCAGCATTCCTGCAAACACAACCTACCACTTCCCTAAAGTCTAATGCGCGCTAAAAATACTGATTCCACTTCTACTATTTTATTTGAACATCCGTTAGATTCATTTACAATAAACATCCAAATATAATAAAAGTGCACGCTCATAAAACGTAAAAACGTAAGAACGCGCACTAGCAAGAATACTTAGCAAAAACTAGCAACAGCTAGAACAGCTACTTTTTAAGTTGCACAGTCTCGTGATCCCTGCCCATTTTAAACTTAATACCTGCACGCTGCCACATACGATATTCACCAACCGCAGTAAAGAGAACATCTGTGGAAGAGTTAAGTGCGGTTTCGCAAGAATCCTGAATAACACCAATAATAAGACCAATAGCAACTACTTGCATAGCGATATCGTTTGAAATACCAAACGACGAGCATGCAAGAGGTATAAGCAAAAGCGAACCACCAGCTACACCAGATGCGCCTGCAGCAGAAACTGCAGAAAGCACAGAAAGAATCACAGCCGTTGGAATATCAACGCGAATACCAAGCGTGTGAGCAGCGCACAAAGACATGATAGAAATAGTTATAGCAGCTCCGCTCATATTAATAGTTGAACCAAGCGGTATTGAAACAGAGTAATTGTCTTTGTTAAATCCAAGCTTTTCGCACAAATTCATATTCACAGGAATATTTGCAGCAGAAGAACGCATGAAGAACGCTGTAACACCCGAATCGCGCAAAGTTCTAAAAACAAGAGGATACGGATTCTTACGCGTAAGCACGAAAACCAAAATAGGATTAAGAATCAAAGCAACAACAGCCATTGTGCCTACTAACAAAGCAATAACGAAACCATACTCGCTAAAAATACGAAGACCGTTACTTGCAACTGTTGTATAAACAAGACCCATAATGCCAAAAGGTGCTGCGTTAATAATCCAGTGGACAATTTTTCCAATAGCAGATGAAACGTTATCGAAAAATGCTTTTGTAGAAGGCTCGGCTAATCGCAGAGCAACGCCGAAAGCAATCGCCCAGAAGAGGATACCAATAAAGTTACCTTTAACGAGAGCGTCTACAGGATTAACAACAATATTTAGCACAAGTGAATTAAGCACCTCACCAATTCCTTGAGGAGACGGCGAAGAGGCTGCTGCAACATGAGCAAAAGTAAAATCAACAGGGAAAATCATAGCAGCACATACGGCTACAAGGCTTGCAGTAAACGTAGATAGCGCGTACAGCCCTATTACCAATTTCATATTGCCAACACTTTTTGCTTGCGCAAGCGCACCAATAACTAGGCAAAATACTAAAATTGGCGCAACAGATTTAAGCGCACTGACGAAAAGTTTTCCCATAAGATCTAGCACATAGACGTGAGCTGGCACAAAAATACCAAGCGCAGCACCGAGAAAAAGACCAATTACAATGCGTAAAATAAGGTCAATGTTATTCCATTTTTGAACAATCTTGTGCATGAGAGTCTCCTGTATAGTAATTTGTGCAGAATGTTTTATACTCTTTTACGTGTATTAGCACTTGCAAGATTTTATTTTTTAAAGATTATACATAAGGATGCATATATATGCAAATCGTTAAGCTTTAATGTTTCGATATTTCAATAACTTAGCAACTCAGTGACTAAACACTTCAATAAGTGCTTTGTAAGCAAGATGACTCTTAAAATATAGTAAGCAACAATAACTTCCCGTGTAATCGCAAACTAAAATAGCAAAATGCCTCACTTTGCGTAGTAAAGAAAGACGCAAAGTAAGGCACGTTTTACATTAACTTCATTATGCTAATTAACCCAATACTCAGCAAACTTACTGAATACAATTAAGCAAACATTAAGCAGCTCTAAACTAGCTGATCTGCAATAACCAGACCAGCTAGCAAATATTCTACTTATTACTATGACGAGAAGTACCACGACGCTTAGCGGAGAAAAGCGCAGCACCAGCAGCACTAAGAGTTGCAGCAAACAAGCCAAACACAGACACGTCACTACCAGTCTTACTAAGCTGAGCAACACTACCACTCTTCAACACCTGAGCACGCACAGAAGCACGAACATCAGCCGCATGAGCCTTAGCAGCAGCCAAAGCCTTACGAGCAGCAGAAAGCTTCTGAACCGCAGCATCAACCTGAGCCTGAGTAGCGTTAGGATCAGCAGCAACCTTCTTAGCCTCAGCCAAAGCAGCATCAAGAGCAGCCTGAGCCTTAGCAACTTGAGCATCCGCCTGCTTCACAGCCAGATTATTCTCAACAGCAGCATCCACAGCAGCAGAATTTACGCCATTAGCAGCATGAGATCCAGCATTGTTGTTAGCAGCGTTACCTGCATTACCAGAGTTTACGCCAGCATCAGCTTTACCAGCTGCGTTGGCAGCATTACCAGTATTAGCACCAGCACCAGCGTTACCGTTACCAGCATTTCCAGGCTGTGAATCAGACTCAGCACCCTGAATCTGAACATTCAACTCACCCTTATCCACAGTAGTAGGCGCATTATCATTCACACCATAACCAGCTTCAGAACCAGAACCAGCATTACCAGCACCAGCACCAGTTCCAGTTCCAGTTCCAGCATTACCTGTTCCGGCATTGCCTGTTCCAGAACCAGAACCAATATTGCCGGTTCCAGCACCGTTATACTTATTCGCAATACTGTTCTTTGCAGCCTGAAGATCCTTCAACGCAGCATCAACTTGAGCCTGGGTAGCATTAGGATCAGCAAGCACACGTTTAGCTTCAGCCAACGCCTTCTTATACACATCCAAATCAGGAGCTTCACCAAGCAAGTAGGCAAACGACTTGCTAAAGTGAGAATCATCATCAACTTCAGCTTGCAATACCGTCTTATTAACACCATTCAAAGCATCTTTAGCATTCTTAAGATTCTTTAATGCAGTATTAACAAGAGCTTGACGATCTGCTTGAGACTTAGCAGCAACTTCCACACCCTTACCAGCAGGATCAGCTAGCTTAGATATAAGCTCCTTCGCATCTTGCAAAGCCTTATTATATGTTTGCTGCTTTTCAGCAGTATCATACGCGTATTTTACAGATTCTTTCACACTATTCTCAAGAGCAATCTCAGCTTGCAAATCAGCAATATCAACACCATTTAGTGCAGCAGCTGCGGTTTGAAGTCGAAGCAGCGCAACATTAACAGCAGTCTGCTTCTGATCAGGAGTATTCGCTGATTGAGCATTCTCCGCATCAGCAAGAGCAGACTCAGCATTCGTAAGAGCAGTATCATACTCAGATTTCTTATCCTGAACAGCATTCGTATACTGTACGGACTTCTTCAAAGAATCAGCTTTGTTAATTTCAGCCTGCAACTTAGACGTATCTACAGTTCCATTAAGAGCATTAGAAGCATTCTTAAGAGCAGTAGTAGCATCAGAAATTTCTTTCTCTGTTGCACCCTTCTTAGCAAGAATAGTCTGAGCAGTTTGCAAAGCCTGATCAAACGCAGTCTTCGCAGCATCAGAAGCATTCGTGTAAGCAACAGTCTTCTTCTTCGACTCAGCATCAGTCACAGCCGCCTGCAAACCAGAAGCATCATGACCATCCAAACCAGTAACAGCATTCGTAAGAGCAGTGATAGCGCGAGTAATCTCATCTGCTGTTGCACCAGCTTTCTTTACAATGCCTTCTGCAGAAGCTATAGCATTGTCAAGAGCAGATTGCTTCTCAGTAGAAGCATTCTTATAAGAAACATCATTCCTCTTATCTTTTGCTTCTGTGAGCTTTGTTACCAATTGAGTCTTGTCGTTACCGTCAAGTTCATTAACAGCCTTAGTAAGCGCAGTCAACGCATCATTAACAGCTTTCTGCTTCTGCTCAGGAGTCTTAGCAGCCTCACCAGGTTTTTGAGTTGCTGTAGATTTAGCATCAGCAAGAGCAGAATCAGCCTGTTGCAAAGCAGAATCAACAGCCTTCTTCTTATTTTCAGAAGCATTCTCATACTTATATGCGTCCTGAGACTTAGGAGTAGTAACACCGGTCAACTTCTTAGCATTATCAACAGCCGTCTGAAGCTCAGCTGTATTAACCGTTCCATCAAGACCGTTTATCGCAGTATTCAAGTTATTCAAAGCTGTGCTGATTTCAGAATCAGTGTGACCGTGAGGAGTCTTAACAAGATCTTCGGCAGTCTTCAAAGCATCATCAAGAGCCTTTTTCTTAGCAGAAGTACCATTCTTGTAAACAACTTCTTGCTGCTTAGCTTTTGCATTGGTGATAGCAGTCTGCAACTCACTCACGTCATTACCGTCAAGATTTTGAACAGCTTGCTTGAGTGCAGTCAATGCATCATTAACAGCTTTCTGCTTCTGCTCACGAGTCTTAGTGGACTGAGTTTTACGAGTCGCTTCATTAAGAGCAGCTTGCGCGTTGCCAAGAGCAGTATTGAACGCAGACTTCTTTGTTTCAGAAGCATTCTTACACTTCGCATTATTCTTCAGAGCATTGTCCTTAGTAACTTCATCTTGAAGCGCCTGAGTATCAACACCATCAAGTTCGTTAATGGCATTAGTAAGTTGAGTTAATGCATCATTAACAGCTTTCTGCTTCTGCTCAGGAGTCTTAGCAGCCTCACCAGGTTTTTGAGTTGCTGTAGATTTAGCATCAGCAAGAGCAGAATCAGCCTGTTGCAAAGCAGAATCAACAGCTTGCTTCTTTGCTTCAGAAGCATTCTCATACTTAGCATCGCCAGCAGATTGAGGGTTAGTCGACTTCTTCAGCTTCTTAGCCTCAGCAACTTTCTGCTCAAGTCCAGTTATATTGACTTTGCCATCAAGAGCAGCTTTAGCAGAATTGATAGCATCAACAGCTTGAGCTACTTTCTCAGCAGTTGCATTAGCATCAGTAAGCACTGCATTACCATCAGCAATAGCTTCATTGTAAGTAATTTTCTTAGTCTGATCTGCATTAATATAAGCAATCGTCTTCTTGAAATCAGCATCATTGTTAATAAGTGTTTGCAGCGCAGACTTATCAACAGTTTTGCCACCGAGATCCTGAACAGCCTTTTCTAATGCCTTCTTAATCTCATCAACCTTGGCACCATCAGCATTCATACCCTTAGTTGCATCAACAAGAGTAGATGCATTCGTGAACGCACTATCAAAAGCAGTCTTCTTATTATCTTTATAATCAGGCTTTGCTGTAAGAGTAGACTTCTGGCCATTAACAAGAGTCACAAGATCCTTGAGCGACTTCATCTTGCCGTCAAGCTCTTTAGCCTTAGTAACAACAGCAGTGATAGCGGCTTTCACTTTTTCGATAGTGTCTAAATTACTCTGAGGATCAGTTTCTGGATTCGCAACTTCTTCCTTAAGAGCCTTCTTCTGTGCATAATTAAGATTCTTAAGATTATCTATTGCAGTATTCGCATCTTTTCTAGTCTTTGCAAGCTCAGCTTCCTGAAGAATGGAATCAATGTCTTGTATAGAGTCGGTAGAAGAATCGTCTAAACGCTTATTGAAACCTTCAGCCTCATCTTGCGTAAGATCACCATTCTTCTTCAGCTCAGCAATCTTCTTCTTAGCAGCAGCTTTAGCATCCTCAAACTCAGCATTGTTGAGAATCTCTGCAACTTTATCAAGACTATCTGCAGTACCTACTTTGTTTTGATACTCCTCCTTATCTTGTTCGCTGAGATTCTTCAACTTGCCAATCTTATCTTTAGCATCAGTCTTAGCAGCATCAAGACCATTGTTATTACTGCTATCAGCAGCAGTCTGATTCTGATTGCCTTTTAACGTAGCATCATTCTTGGCTTTATTTACACCATTAGTATCCTGAGCATCATTAACTTGCTTAATAAACTGCTCTTTGTCCCCAGGCTTGAGTTTATCATTCCCGTTAATTTCATCAATAGCAGCCTGCTTTTGCTTCTCAAGCTCAGCTTTCTTCTTAGCTTCTTCAGCCTTGCTTGTGTCTTGCTGTTCTTGCTGATTCTGAGTTTGTATATCAGTATCAACCTTCGTATCATCTTTCTGCTGCTGCTGTTTCTGTTGTTGCTCAGCCTGCTGATCAGCTTGTTGCTGCTTTTTATCAGCTTCCTTTTGCTTCTTTTGATCCTGTTCCTTTTGGAACTCGTTTATCTTCTCACGGATCTTTTCAGGATCAGTCTCAGTACCAATCTTCTTATCAAGTTCAGTCTTTTGCTCAGGAGTCAAACCAAGATTATTCTTAGCATCATTAATCTGCTGTTGAGCATCTTTCTTTTTCTTCTCATCTTTACCATGCTTATCAGCAGACTTAATAATCTTGTCTACATCTTCTGGCTTAGTGATCTTATCAATATCACTCTGATGATCTTTCTTGAACTTATCAATCTCATCCTTACTCAAGCCATGCTTCTGAAGAATCTTGTCAATAAGATCATTAGCTTCATTCTTAAGTTCTTCAGGCTTAGGAGCAGCAGCATTAGATACAAAGCAGTCGTTCTTGGTAAGAGTAATAACCGTATTCGGATTCCAACCCTGTAATGCTTTTATCTCAACCTCATCATCATGTTGATATAAAGAAACAATACCTTTATTACTTCTATTATCACCGAGTTTTAGTGTAGATCCAGACGTTACATCCCAATCGCTAAAGAATTTATACAACGTCATACCACCACCCGTATTAGAGTCAGGCGCATGAAGTTGATTGAGAAGACCATTCGTACTATTTATATATTGATCGTTTATCTCAGATTTTCCAGCTTTTGCTTTCCAGTTATCTTGAATAAACTTCCTAACAAACTTATGCCAATCATCTTGAGTTAATTTGTTTTTATCAGCAACAGCAATCTTAGTAATGTTGTACTTGTACCCATTATTATTTTTTGTTTCAGTTGTTGGATTCTCTGGATTACCCTTGGTGTATACCAACTCAGAATAGTCGAAGGTAGACGTTGAATCATCATTAAACTTAACAGTCATAGTATGCGTATTATCATCAAATGTGATAGCACTATTTTCATTACTGCCTTTTAGCTTGCTTTGAAGCTCATTATTGGCTGTTAAGATAGCTTGCCTAATAGTTGACCGTTCTTTTTCTTGAATCTTCTTAGCATCTTGTACAGGTGTACGAGCTGGAAGCGTAATGTAAGTAGTCTCATTAAGCTTCTTCGCTTGATACACCAGCTTGCTGCCATCGAGCTTATCAGTAGACTTATCAGTATAAGTGATAGTCACGTTGCCTTTATTATCTACTGTAATAGATTTCTTAGCTTCTTCTAGATTGTTAGGCTTACCAATTGCATCTATGAAGTCAGCTTTAGTTTTATTCGCTTCATAAACTTTCTTCACAAGTTCCGTTTGCTCACCTTGAGTCAACTCTTGTGGTTTTCCAACTGCCATTGGAACTGGATAGTAAGGGGTAAACTTATCCGCAAGTGAACGCTGCTTCTTTACAAGATACTTGCCTTCAAGCTTTTTAGTTGAATGAGTACCAGTTGCATCCTTGAATGTGATTGTTGCATCACCATTAGCGGCAACATCAACCTTTTCTATAAGATTCTTAATCTTATCATTAGCCTTCTTAATAGCATTTTCAACTTGCTTCTTCTCTGACTGATCAAGAGCAGTTGGATTCTTCACAGGAGTCAAAGCTGGATACGTAATTTTTGTGCGATCCGCTAATGGCACGTAGCGCTTAGTTAGATTCTCCTTAAAAATAGTATCCGTAGAGTTATCTTTATACGTTACCGTTGCGCTACCATCGTCATTGACTTTTACAGCCTTTTTGAAAGCCGCTTCAGTAGGAACTTCCGGCATACCGTTAAGCTTTTTCAGTACATCAGCATTATTCTTATTAGCTTCCCACAGCTTTGTAAGAACAGACTTCTTCGCATCTTCTGAAAGATTCTTGCCATATTTCGAAGAATCAACCTCTACTTTATCTTTAGGATAAGCAAGTTCTAATTCCTTGGAATACTCTGGCAACGTCGGCGCAAGCGCAACCTTACCAACAGTGTAATGCCAGTTACCCAGTACCTGATACACACCTGCAGCAAACTTCAAAGGCTCCGTTTTATTATTCAGTTTAATAACGAAGCTAATCTTAGATCTTCTATTGCCTCTACTCTCCCAGTTAATAATCAAAGCGCTAGTAGCATTCTTATACTCCCTAGAAGTATCGAGAGTATCACCAGATTTATCATAACCGCCGGCTTCACCGGTCATTCTTTCCCAGTTACTCTTAAATTCAGCACCTTGCGCTTTATTATTATCAAACCAGAAACGGCTTACAGACTGATCCCAAGCAGCCTTTGTATATTGTGTACCTGTTTTTTGAGAAGCTGAACCACCAGTCAACTCTTCGTCTTTATACAAAGTAATGCTATCGTCTACAATTGTGACGTCCTTAGGCACGCTCGCCCACCAGAATGGTCGACCACCCCACCATTCACCATGAGAATTAAACTGGTACTCAACCTTATAGTACTGACCGAATGTTGCCCTATCAGCCTTGTCTTTATCAATTTCCTTATTCTTATCACAAGGAACTGCGTTAATATCTACGTATTTCTGCACCTTCGTAGAAGAATCGCGATTTGCATACCTATAGCTACCATCAGGAAGATTAAAACCATTAGCCCAAGCTTGATGAGTTGGCAAACCAGCACCACAAGCAAGCAAGCTTGCCAATGTTGCAGTTACAGCAATTTTCGGTAAACGTGAAACCGCATACGACTTACATGCTTCTAAACGAGTTCCACTTATCTCTTTCGCCATTGAACGAAGTGTACTCGGCTTCAAATACGCGTAATTCTTAGACACATGTAAAGCGTTTTTAGCAGCTTGTGTTTTCTTAACCATTAGCAGTCCTCACTTGTATATTTTCTCTTCAACTCGCTCTGCAGACATAAACTCACATCTTGTAAAAGAGCTTGTTAACAGAGCAAAGGATACCCCCCCCCCGCGTAATAATTCAAGTAATATAGACAAAAACTACCATGTGATTAAGGTCACAACTATATTCAATATTAATTATTCCAAATAATCATGCGAGCGCCGCATAGCTAGTATTTGGCAACTGTGGTAAAACAGCCAGCAAACCGGCAGTAAAAATCAGCGCAAGTATAGGCAACAGATGCCATTGGAACGTAGACGAGAATGCAAATCCAATCCAAGATCCAGTAGTAGCACCAATCGCAAACGCAAGGCGCGCCCAACCAGAAAACTTAGCGAGCGCACTTCCTTTGAACAGAATCTGACGCGCAACAATAATCGACTCCACCAACAACATTCCACCAATCGATTCAAGGAAGAATGCAACCCACATTATTGGCAAAAGACTACTAAACATAAAGCAATAAGCAAGCAAGCTCACAACAATTCCTAAAACCGCTATTTTTCTTAAACCGAGTTTTTGAGACGAATGCGCATATAAAACGGACGCAAGCACGCTTCCTACGCCACTGAAAATATACAGTATTGTTAAGGATTTAGAGCCATATTGCTTACCAAGACCAAGAAGAATATAAGAAACAGAGCATGCAGGAATAAAAGCAACCAAAAGAGATCCGGCAAGAAGCATGATTTTACTCTTGAACGATGGATTCGCAGATTTCTTAATAGTAGATTGATTATCTGCAGATTTGGAATCTGCTTTATTTTCCAGTTCCGTCTGCTTTTCTTGATTTTCTTGCGATTCATTCTCTACATCTTGCGACGCTTCCTCTTCTACGCAAGACGCTTGCGAAATATCTTGTTTCATAATAAATCGCGTAGCACAAGCCGCAAAAGAAGTCACGGACGAGAAAATCAAAACCGCAGGAATTGACCAGCTTGCAATCCAAGATCCAAGCGGAGAGCCGAGCAAGGTTCCTGTAACACTCGCCAAAACGCTTACAATGCCGCTGTAGTTTACAATCATGCCGTCATTGCCGCCGGCAGCATCAACCTCGAAAACTTCGCTAGCGATATCAATCACTTGCCCGGTAATCAACAATGCGCAAGAAAGAGCTACAAGCGACCACTTCCAAGCTGGAGAGCCAAGCATAAGAAGCGGCAGCAAACTGAGCACGCCTTCTACGCCTTCAGTCATAGCAAGAGCGCGAAAACCGCCAAGCTTATCAACAATCCAACCAGAGCATGGCGAAAGAAAATCGGCAACCGTCATAAAAGTCTTACGAAAACCAATCACCCAAGCCGGCAAGCCAACAATAATAATCGAAGGCAAAACCGAGCCTTCATACGCCTGATTGCCGAGCATAGAAAAACAAAAGCCAACAAGCGCCCATCGCAATGCCGGACTAATAGATCTCATACGAATAAAAATATTATCTTTGCTAAAAATCGTCTTCACAGCAACTAACTCTCCCCTAAAAACTTTTTCAAAATAATGCAAACTTACATAACTACTCGCATGATTACTTGCAAATTGCTATCCAACTTAAATAATTCACTACAAACTACACAAATCCAATAGCTTATTTGACAAATTTGATAACACTATACTCTCGTTTAAAAAAAAAGCAAAATTTGCATCTAAAGCCCTGAGAAACCATCCTAAAACTACTACGAGTTTCTCCACTAGCAATCACAAATAAGAGACTTGATAATACTCAGTCTCACCTTGCGTAGTAGGCGTCCAAGACAATTGTAAACAGAGAGTTGTTAATTTTTTTGTTTGCTAATTTTTTGTTCAATAATTTTATCGGTAAATGCCTTTAAAAATTCTCTAGAATTACTCCAGCCTACGCCATTGTTTAATCCCGAGAAATCAAAACCAGATATTTCATCTAGAGCTTTACTACAAACCCATTCATACATTCCAGCCTCTTTGCTTTTATATATTATTAGGAACAATGGTTTCATTGCTTTTTTACCCAACGACACAACACTCTTGTATTGTTTAGAATATATTACATCGTTATACCATTGTCCTGTCAGCCAATGGTATTTATCTTTGATCCCCTTTTCACCAATCTCATCGCATAGATTTTGTAATTGTTTAGCCACATATGTGAGAACCTTTTCATCTATGTTTTTTATGAGCAAAGTTTCATCAACACCATTTTTACTTACCTCTTTCCAGTCAACATCTTCATTATTTTCTGAGTGTTTTTCATTCCTTGCAGACTTTTTATTTTCTGTTTTTACTTCTCTATTATTATCGCTAAAACTATTTTGATTCTTACAACCTGAAATAAGTGACATAATGCAAACTACCACAGTCAAAAAAGCATAATGCTTGATATGCTTCATTTATGCCTCCTCTACAACTTAATCTTTACCTAATTGCAGCTACGATTATCATGTTCAATCTTCACTCTGTTATTCACTATCATCTGCCCAATATTCATTCATCTCGTAGTACAAATCATCTTTGAGTCTAATAAAACTGACGGGATGTAAATTATGGACAAAGAATGCATATATGCAATCTACAAAATAATTGTAGCTAAAAATCATCCGATAATCCACAGGATCTTATTTCCATACATAAACAGATGCATAGGCAAAATAAGTGCACTTTTTAACGATAGGAAAGGCTATCGTTAAAAGGTTTAAGATTGGCTTGATAACTTGATTTTTGAGCATAAAAACATCCTAGAAGCACCCCTAGGCTGGATTTTCAACATTCCAAATGCTCACATTCTTTCGTCTTTTACGGAGCCGAAGCTTAAAGCAAAAGGACTTGAATACTATCTTATTAGGAATGAGAGAATCCCTGAGCTTGCCATTTATTCGTTTGATTCAGGTGAACGTTTTGAGCCTGATTTCTTGCTTTTTATTCGTGAGAAAGAGTATGAGGATGTTAAAACATATCAAGCATATGTCGAACCTAAAGGTAGTCAACTTTTATTTGAAGATGAGTGGAAAGAAAAATTCTTAGGACAGATTAAAAACAACTACAAGATTAACGATATTCTAGGAAGAGGATACAAGATTATAGGTCTTCCATTCTTTAATCAAGAAAACAGAATGTCTGAATTCGACAAAGTACTAAACAATTTAGTATCAAAATTATAGTGAGGTAATGAACTACAACATTTGTTCAGCGATTACCCAATCACAAATTTGCGACACACCATAAGACGTATTACAGATTACGAAAATAATAAGAAATTTTCGAAAAAATATATGTTGTTATAACATTTAGCAAAAAATTTTCTTTTAGAGCACCCCCCCCCCCCCGTAGGAAATTTTACAGTCTAAACTAATTTAAAACTGAAAAATATCATGAAAAATAACAAAAAATGATAGAATTTTAAATAGACCCATTTAAATAGAGAGTTTTATTACTGGCATTGGAGAGATTTGTCATAGAATTCGTTCTATTTATTTAAAAATTCATTAAAGATTAGGGAAAATTAAGGAGATTGTTATGACTACCGCTAATCCTTCAAAACATACATCATCATCAAAATCTTCTAGAAAGCGTTCTGCACACAAAGTACACACACTTCCGTTAGCAACAATGGCTGCTTTGTTGACAGCAGCAACCTGCTTAGGCAGCCAGCCTGCAATGGCTGTTACGACGCGCACACCACTTCCTACACCAACACAGTCTAGAGTAGTTAGAAGTCTTACGAATAGCACGGTTGCTGAGTCTCAAAATCACGAATATGTTCCACTAGGCGAAAAGAAACCTTGGTTGCAGTATCCAAATATTCTTGAATTCAGAAGAGTACGCGGTAGAAACAGCAATGCAACAGAAATAAAATCAGACGAAGAAGGGTCTGATAATAATTGGAAATTCGTTAATGATAGAACAGCTATGTATGCACATGTGGAAACACGTGACAACTCTGATTATCTTATTTTCGATGTTTTCTTCAACAACAATGCTGAGTCAATGGTATCTAAATCTAACAAGCAATGGTACTTATGGCAGGTACCATATGCAATTGCAGACTTGGATTCAAATGGGTTATATAAATCTGATACGGTTACTAATCTTAGGTACGATGCGTACAGACCGAAAACCAAAGGTCACATTCTTTCGCAAGATCCAGAAGCTTTTGTGAAAGATGATTCCCTATCATTCTCTGTACCTGACATGAGAAAAACTGATCAGCATTTTGGCAAAGATGGTTATGCTCTTTATCAGGTAGGTATAGGACTTAATCCTGGTAATAAACTTTATACCGATTTAGGTCAAATCTTCCATGGAAACGCAAATGAATCTCTTATTAGTCGAATGGCTGGAGATCAAGCATTGTATGCTTTTAATAATGGTTCGCAGTATAACAAAAATTACGGTTTGGGTATAACAGTTGCTAAACCGTATGACGATGTTGCGTATCATATGCATGCAGAATTAAAGCTTCGTCCAGGAGCCATTAATAAAAACGCAGACAATTATAACGAAAAGTATGCAAACATTCAAAACGCATGGACATGGGCAAATAGCGGTTCTTGGGGAAAAACTACAAGTTCTGCATACACAGTTATTTCTGGTAGAGATCCAAGCAATGATGAAGACAAAGATGATAAGTTAAAGCGCAATAAAGCCGACAACAAAGCGCCAAAAATTTATCATGGCAAAACTGAAATAACCGACGATAATCAGACCATTGAACTCACGGAAGGCGATAATCTAAGCTTCACTACCACCGATAACAAGGGTCATATTGAGAAGTTTAGCATTTCTGGTTTAACGGACACTCCTATAACCAAGCAAGGCGATGGAAGCGAAGACAAACCGCTTTCATCAGGCGACATCACTGTTACTAATAAAATGAACAACAAGACAGTAACTATTACTTCCGAGGATGGCTCTGGCAACGTTACCGCACGCAAAGTTAAAGTCAAAGTTACTAAAAAGACAAAACTTTCTAAAGAACATCCTCTTACCGGTAAAACCATTGATACTACAGTTGGTGGAAAATTACCGCAATTGACAGAAATTGACAATTTTGTAACTGTTAAAGATGGCAGCAAGCTTGACAAACAACCAACATTAAAGTGGAACAGCACTGCTCCAAACACTAATACAGTTGGCGTATTTACCAATAGGATTAAGGGAACATACTCCGATAATTCCACGAGTTTTACAAATGTAACCATCAATGTTAAACCACAGAAACCAGTTATCGACACTGATCTGACTAATCTTGCTGGAAGAACAGGGCAGAAAGTAACAGTATCTGTTGGAAGCGGCATTCCTGAAGGCACTACTACAACAGTTAAACTGTTTGGTAAAGATAACAAGGAAATCGGCTCTACTACAACAATTAAGAATGGTAAAGCGGAGATTACTGTTAATGGTGAAATTCCTGAAGGCGTCGTGTATGCAACAACGACTGTAAAGAAGCCTGATGAAAAGACTCCTAAAGTAACAATTCAAGGATTTGAACTAACTTCAGAAAAAAGTGAGAAAAAACAAGCTACTGCGCCTAAGGATACTCAAAACCCAACAATTACTGCTACTGCCGATTCATTGTCTGTAGCAGTTGGGCAAGATCTGAAGATTCACATTGTTGCTAAAGATGATGTGAAGGTTGAAGAAATCAACTATATACAGGCATTAACGGGCGCCAATCTTATTCAAGCTACCGATATCGTTAATGGTCGTGCAAGTGTTTCAAAAACCACTGACACTGATCAGGAACAAGTGTTGGATCTTACTGTTAAGAACATGCAGCCGAAGGAAGTTGGCACACATACTATAACCTTCACGGTAAAAGATTCGGCAGGAAAAACCGGCACCGCAAAGCTAACCATAACCGTGAAGCCAACTGTCAGCAATCCGAAAGCTGAAAACAAGACTGGTAACAACAAGACAACCGTGAGTGGTAAAACCACTCCAGGCGCAACAGTCACTATCAGCAAGAACGGTAAAGAAGTTGGTAAGGTAACCGCTGGAAACGACGGAAACTTCACTGTCGATATTGATAAGCAAGACCCGAACACCACCCTCACACTCACTCCAAGCAAGGATGGCGTAACCGGAGACCCAGTCAACACGACCGTAACCGGTGAAACACCAGCAGCAAAACCAACTGTCAGCAATCCGAAAGCTGAAAACAAGACTGGTAACAACAAGACAACCGTGAGTGGTAAAACCACTCCAGGCGCAACAGTCACTATCAGCAAGAACGGTAAAGAAGTTGGTAAGGTAACCGCTGGAAACGACGGAAACTTCACTGTCGATATTGATAAGCAAGACCCGAACACCACCCTCACACTCACTCCAAGCAAGGATGGCGTAACCGGAGACCCAGTCAACACGACCGTAACCGGTGAAACACCAGCAGCAAAACCAACTGTCAGCAATCCGAAAGCTGAAAACAAGACTGGTAACAACAAGACAACCGTGAGTGGTAAAACCACTCCAGGCGCAACAGTCACTATCAGCAAGAACGGTAAAGAAGTTGGTAAGGTAACCGCTGGAAACGACGGAAACTTCACTGTCGATATTGATAAGCAAGACCCGAACACCACCCTCACACTCACTCCAAGCAAGGATGGCGTAACCGGAGACCCAGTCAACACGACCGTAACCGGTGAAACACCAGCAGCAAAACCAACTGTCAGCAATCCGAAAGCTGAAAACAAGACTGGTAACAACAAGACAACCGTGAGTGGTAAAACCACTCCAGGCGCAACAGTCACTATCAGCAAGAACGGTAAAGAAGTTGGTAAGGTAACCGCTGGAAACGACGGAAACTTCACTGTCGATATTGATAAGCAAGACCCGAACACCACCCTCACACTCACTCCAAGCAAGGATGGCGTAACCGGAGACCCAGTCAACACGACCGTAACCGGTGAAACACCAGCAGCAAAACCAACTGTCAGCAATCCGAAAGCTGAAAACAAGACTGGTAACAACAAGACAACCGTGAGTGGTAAAACCACTCCAGGCGCAACAGTCACTATCAGCAAGAACGGTAAAGAAGTTGGTAAGGTAACCGCTGGAAACGACGGAAACTTCACTGTCGATATTGATAAGCAAGACCCGAACACCACCCTCACACTCACTCCAAGCAAGGATGGCGTAACCGGAGACCCAGTCAACACGACCGTAACCGGTGAAACACCAGCAGCAAAACCAACTGTCAGCAATCCGAAAGCTGAAAACAAGACTGGTAACAACAAGACAACCGTGAGTGGTAAAACCACTCCAGGCGCAACAGTCACTATCAGCAAGAACGGTAAAGAAGTTGGTAAGGTAACCGCTGGAAACGACGGAAACTTCACTGTCGATATTGATAAGCAAGACCCGAACACCACCCTCACACTCACTCCAAGCAAGGATGGCGTAACCGGAGACCCAGTCAACACGACCGTAACCGGTGAAACACCAGCAGCAAAACCAACTGTCAGCAATCCGAAAGCTGAAAACAAGACTGGTAACAACAAGACAACCGTGAGTGGTAAAACCACTCCAGGCGCAACAGTCACTATCAGCAAGAACGGTAAAGAAGTTGGTAAGGTAACCGCTGGAAACGACGGAAACTTCACTGTCGATATTGATAAGCAAGACCCGAACACCACCCTCACACTCACTCCAAGCAAGGATGGCGTAACCGGAGACCCAGTCAACACGACCGTAACCGGTGAAACACCAGCAGCAAAACCAACTGTCAGCAATCCGAAAGCTGAAAACAAGACTGGTAACAACAAGACAACCGTGAGTGGTAAAACCACTCCAGGCGCAACAGTCACTATCAGCAAGAACGGTAAAGAAGTTGGTAAGGTAACCGCTGGAAACGACGGAAACTTCACTGTCGATATTGATAAGCAAGACCCGAACACCACCCTCACACTCACTCCAAGCAAGGATGGCGTAACCGGAGACCCAGTCAACACGACCGTAACCGGTGAAACACCAGCAGCAAAACCAACTGTCAGCAATCCGAAAGCTGAAAACAAGACTGGTAACAACAAGACAACCGTGAGTGGTAAAACCACTCCAGGCGCAACAGTCACTATCAGCAAGAACGGTAAAGAAGTTGGTAAGGTAACCGCTGGAAACGACGGAAACTTCACTGTCGATATTGATAAGCAAGACCCGAACACCACCCTCACACTCACTCCAAGCAAGGATGGCGTAACCGGAGACCCAGTCAACACGACCGTAACCGGTGAAACACCAGCAGCAAAACCAACTGTCAGCAATCCGAAAGCTGAAAACAAGACTGGTAACAACAAGACAACCGTGAGTGGTAAAACCACTCCAGGCGCAACAGTCACTATCAGCAAGAACGGTAAAGAAGTTGGTAAGGTAACCGCTGGAAACGACGGAAACTTCACTGTCGATATTGATAAGCAAGACCCGAACACCACCCTCACACTCACTCCAAGCAAGGATGGCGTAACCGGAGACCCAGTCAACACGACCGTAACCGGTGAAACACCAGCAGCAAAACCAACTGTCAGCAATCCGAAAGCTGAAAACAAGACTGGTAACAACAAGACAACCGTGAGTGGTAAAACCACTCCAGGCGCAACAGTCACTATCAGCAAGAACGGTAAAGAAGTTGGTAAGGTAACCGCTGGAAACGACGGAAACTTCACTGTCGATATTGATAAGCAAGACCCGAACACCACCCTCACACTCACTCCAAGCAAGGATGGCGTAACCGGAGACCCAGTCAACACGACCGTAACCGGTGAAACACCAGCAGCAAAACCAACTGTCAGCAATCCGAAAGCTGAAAACAAGACTGGTAACAACAAGACAACCGTGAGTGGTAAAACCACTCCAGGCGCAACAGTCACTATCAGCAAGAACGGTAAAGAAGTTGGTAAGGTAACCGCTGGAAACGACGGAAACTTCACTGTCGATATTGATAAGCAAGACCCGAACACCACCCTCACACTCACTCCAAGCAAGGATGGCGTAACCGGAGACCCAGTCAACACGACCGTAACCGGTGAAACACCAGCAGCAAAACCAACTGTCAGCAATCCGAAAGCTGAAAACAAGACTGGTAACAACAAGACAACCGTGAGTGGTAAAACCACTCCAGGCGCAACAGTCACTATCAGCAAGAACGGTAAAGAAGTTGGTAAGGTAACCGCTGGAAACGACGGAAACTTCACTGTCGATATTGATAAGCAAGACCCGAACACCACCCTCACACTCACTCCAAGCAAGGATGGCGTAACCGGAGACCCAGTCAACACGACCGTAACCGGTGAAACACCAGCAGCAAAACCAACTGTCAGCAATCCGAAAGCTGAAAACAAGACTGGTAACAACAAGACAACCGTGAGTGGTAAAACCACTCCAGGCGCAACAGTCACTATCAGCAAGAACGGTAAAGAAGTTGGTAAGGTAACCGCTGGAAACGACGGAAACTTCACTGTCGATATTGATAAGCAAGACCCGAACACCACCCTCACACTCACTCCAAGCAAGGATGGCGTAACCGGAGACCCAGTCAACACGACCGTAACCGGTGAAACACCAGCAGCAAAACCAACTGTCAGCAATCCGAAAGCTGAAAACAAGACTGGTAACAACAAGACAACCGTGAGTGGTAAAACCACTCCAGGCGCAACAGTCACTATCAGCAAGAACGGTAAAGAAGTTGGTAAGGTAACCGCTGGAAACGACGGAAACTTCACTGTCGATATTGATAAGCAAGACCCGAACACCACCCTCACACTCACTCCAAGCAAGGATGGCGTAACCGGAGACCCAGTCAACACGACCGTAACCGGTGAAACACCAGCAGCAAAACCAACTGCTCCAACCGTCACGCCTCAAAATGATGGTTCCGTTGACGTAACACCAGCAGCCGGTACTGATACTCTGGAAATCACTTATACGCCAGAAGGTGAAACCAACCCGAAGACCATCACTGTCAAGAAAGGCAATGACGGCAAGTGGAAGGGTGAAAACACTCCAGAAGGCGTAACCGTTGATGAAGGAACTGGTAAAGTCACTATTCCAGCAAACAAAGTCAAAGACGGTAGCAGCGTAACCGCTAAAGATAAGAAGGGTAACAACACTTCCGACGAAGCCACTGGTAAAGCCGGAAACAACGGCGGAAATTCTGGTTCTGATTCCGGTTCTGATTCTGATTCCGGTTCTGATTCTGGTTCCGGTTCTGGTTCTGAGACTGGAAACAGCAATGGTTCTGAATCTGATTCGGGTAACAATTCCACGTCTAACAACGCTGGTAACGCTGAAACCGGTAATGCTGGCAACGGCAAAGCTGGTAATGCATCCACTGGTGCTTCAGGTTCCAACGTATCTACTAAGTCTGGCAACAAGGTTCCTGCAAAGCATTCGTCCCAATTAGTAAAGACTGGTGCTGAAGTGGAACGAGTAGGATTGATCAGCGCAATGATTGGTGTACTGGGAGCTGCAGCAGCATTCTTCTCTCGCAAGAAGAATCGCGAGTAAAAAAGTTCACCTACAAAATTAAACAAAAGTAAACTAATAATTGAAAATAATTAAGAAAAAGGAGCTGAGCCACAAACCCAGCTCCTTTTTCTATATCGCTGCTCACTTACACATATAAACTCTTGTATTGTGATTCAAAACATATCTTATTTAAGAAGAACCATCTTTGAATATATTCAAATAAGCGATAATAAAATCAATAAAAAACAATTTTTGACAGAATTGCAATATAAAAATTGTTCTTAAACAACATTTCCGCACATAAACAGATGTATAGGCAAAATAAGTGCACTTTTTAACGATAGAAAGGCTATCGTTAAAAGGTTTAAGATTGGCTTAATAGTTTGCTGAACAATCTTACGCAATAATCAATATGCTTTTAGTATCACCCACACCTACCCGCTAATAAAATCCTTATTTAATTAACTAAATTCACATATTTATTACCTAAAATCCTATATTTGTTAAAGTACCTTTACGTCGTTGAATCGCCACACCAACATTCCATATGATCACACCGACAATTGCCCACAACGCACCAACAATAAGAATCACAAGTAACGATACGTCAACATTTACAGAACCATCAACTATGCTACGAGATGCTTGAGTAACATGAGTTACTGGAATCACGTATAACACGTATTGCATCATCTTAGGAAATACGCTAATTGGAGCAATCACACCACAAACAATAGGAAGTATTGCACTAAGCGCGTTAGAAATAGTATAAACATCATTCATCATCATGCTTATAGCAGCTATAGCGATACCAAATCCCGTAGAAGCAACAGGAACAATAAGGAACAACAGCATCAACACACTCATATTAATCACAAAGAAAGCACTTGGGCTTACTACAAGCATTGTTATAAACAAAGTCACAGCATCACTCACTAAAGAAATAGTCACGAGCGCAATAATACGACCGAACCATAATGGTAATGCAACTTTCGCGCTTGTAAGCACGAATGGTGTTGTGCCTTCAAAACGATCCCATGCTAGTGCTTCTGACACAGTCATACTTGTGGAAATAGAACACGCACCCATCACAGCAGCAAGAGTTGAAGCAATCAAACTATGATTAAAACCAGCGCTAGTCGCTACACTAGCTGCTCCATTGAATCCTCCGCTTACAGCTCCAGCTAGAAAAACGTATAAGAACGTGGATAAAAGAGGCTCAATAATCATACGAATAACAGCAGTATTCCAACTATTTAAGCTAGGTATACTCTGTATACTCACTCTTGCACCAGTTCGTATACTAGATAACACGCTCACGTGACCATACTGTGAATATTGATTATATTGATGCAATCTAGCGCACTTACTATTTTGAATAATTTTATTTCGCATAGTTTCAACCTGATTATTATTTCGTATCATATTATGTTCAAACTTCCATTAAGCGTTGCAAGTCGAATAGCATGACGTAACATAGAACCTGCAATAACAAGCAAAACGCTAGATAATACAACACATAACACAATCGCTAACACAGTAGTAGCATTAAACGATTGCGCATGAGCCACCCACACTGCAGACGTAAGCGGATGAATAAACGCAATAACGCGAACTGGCAATGACATTGATTCTACAGGGATTACTATTCCGCAAAGCATCCATACAGGAATTAAAATCAAACCTTCATAAACTGTAGCTTTACGGCATAATACAAAAATTCCAGATAATAATGCAGCAGAAGCTACGCAAGCAAGCATAGAAAGTAAGTATCCAACTAACTGCGTGAATGTTATCATAAAGAACCCATGGCAGAAAACAGCAACGGTAATAATCGCAAGCGGCATACCAATGCACCCAAGTAAAGCTGCGGATCCTACAATAGGAAGAAACACTGCAGCAGGTGAGATGACACTTAAAGTTAAATATTGTAATGTTCCTAAATAACGCTGGTATCCAATAATTCCAACAGCAGTAGTTGTAGCAGACCATAATCCAGCTATAGAAGAATCAACCCAAATATTATTAAGGCAGTTGGTACAATCATGAGAAAAACCATAGTAGGCAACAATTTTCATCAACGCAAAACATACTGGAGCAAGTATCGCATTTTGCAAGAAAAACGTTGTTTTTGCTAAGCTTTTAAGCTGAAACCACATGCCACGAATCACAGAAGCGTATGAACGAGTAGAAGTATTCATATTAAGCCTCCTACTTACTTAATGGGAGCAAGGACGGCGAGGAAGACAGCGTAGCAGCAGAAGTAGAAGTAGAAGTATTTGATGCAGAAATATTATCATTTTGCACAATAGCAAGATACGTTTCTTCCAAACTTGCAGCGCGATCACCTAAACGTGTAATCCCATCAACAGGAATTTTAATATTTCGTTCTTGAGATACTGTTTTGCTCCACGCGATAGTAATGTTTAACACTCCGTGTGATTCAAAAACATCACACCACAACACTCCGTCAAGTTTTTGCAATTCTTCCTTAACACTAGGAGTTCCGCTTGATACTTCACCGTCATACGCGTACATTGTTACATGATCAATATGCTGCAAAGAAGCCAACTGCTGCACACTTCCCTGAGCGATAATATTACCGTGATTTATTACAGCAACAGTATCAGCTAATTTTTCAGCCTCACTCATCTCATGCGTAGTTAGCAAAATCGCTATTCCTTGATCTCGTAAAGCATGAATAATTTCACGTACTTTCCTAGCATTTTCAGGATCCAAACCAGTGGTAGGCTCATCTAAAAGCATAAGATCCGTTCTAGCAACCAGCGATCGAGCAATATGCAATCGCTGCCACATTCCCCTTGAAAAAGTTTGAACAGCATCATGAGCTTTATCAAGTAAATCAACTTGCTCAAGAGCATCATGAATACGCTTACCTTGCTCCCTATATGGAACAGCAGAAAGATCCGCAAAATAACGAAGATTATCTAATGCACTTAACCTTTGATAAAATCCTCGCTCACCTCCAAGAAGTAACGACACGTGCTTACGCGCTTCTCGAGGATTACTCACAACATCAATACTAGCAATGCGAACACTACCACTATCAGGAGCTAACAACGTACCAACAATTTTCACAGTAGTTGTTTTACCTGCACCATTCGGACCAAGCAAGCAAAATATTTCACCAGAATGAATATCAAAAGATACGTTATGTAAAACTTGGCGAGTTGTTTTCTTACGACCGAATCCACGAGAATAAGATCTTGTTACATTATCAATACACAATATTAAGTTGCTAGTTGACTGCTTATTATTGTTATCGCGACTATCAGTTGCGTTTTCTATATTATTATTCATTATTATTGCTTCGTTCTTACTTGTTATTAAAGCTTAATTCTTACTATTATTGAATAAATTTCAACAATGAAAATCAGTTAGATAAAAAGATAACGCTTGCTTACAAGAAACGATAAGAACGCGCAAAAACATGCAAAAAACGTGTAAAAACCAACGCGCACGTGCAAACATAATGACAAACATCATGTGCAATGCGTGTTTAATACTGCTAAAGAATATGTATCTTAAGCTGTTTTATGTGCTTTTATATGCCTTTCAAACCGTTCTTAAGACTAGCGATCATTTGGGCAGTCATAGCGCAACACCTCATAAACTTAAATGTGCTTTACGTGGAAAATTATATGAGCATTACGTCAAAAACTCAAATATAAGCAACCACAAAACATTTGTTTAACATTTGCAATACATTATAAGTAGTTGGAAGTAATAATATGTCTAAAACTGCAAACATCAACATACGTATTGAACCAAGTGTAAAACAAAGTGCTGAAGACTTATTTGACAGCTTCGGAATTTCCGTCACTGATGCTATCAATATTTTCTTACGAACTTCCATAATGGAAGGCGGTTTCCCATTCATAATTAAGCAGTCACAATATAACACTGAATCACTGGCTGCTATGGAAGAAGCTAGAAGAATTTCCAGAGACCCTAACGTACCATCGTATTCCTCTATGGAAGACCTTAAGAAAGCGTTGTTGCAAGACTGATGTACAACGTTAAGTTCACGAATGCCACATCAAGCCAGACTGGTTACTTGTTTATTTACTAGAGGATGATATTCTCACACTCACATTCGCACTTTTAGTAACTGCCATATCAACCAACCTCCATACACACACCATAAAATACTGTATCGCATATTGCAACACAATTGCACGAATGGGATTTTTCGACTGTCATACACGATTTTTATGTTCGCATTACTACATCAGATAATACGATCAAGCACCGTGATGGTAGGAAGCCCCGCTTATTTTCTCGTTTGAGTTTGAACATAAAAATAGCAGATAAAGGGAAGGAAATGAATTTACACCAAAGTGAGGGCTTAATCGCTAACAGCATGCTCGCAATATAAAAATTGCAAATAACGTTCTCATTGCATAACTTTTTCGCAATTTGTTATCTAAGTCGCAGTAGCTGGGATAGTACAGAAGAATTACGTCAAGCTATTCATACTTATATTGATTTTTACAACAATCACAGAATTAAAATGGGGCTTAAAAGACAATTATGGAACATCGTGCTATGATTGCGCAAAATGTCTAAAAATTGTCCTAAGCCCCTTTTGTTTTCAATGTCAAGTAATGCTGAATGTTAAGCTTTTTTAGCTTAATAACAGCGAGTTTTCCGTGGTATTTCAACGATAACTCGGGTTTTTAGACACACTTTTTTGCCGCTTATCCTCAAAAATGGTTCCTTCATTAGGCAACGACATCGTTGTCATCAAAGCAAGCATGAACATAAGCGGACCGAGCGCATTCCCATACGTTTTGAACATCACACCAAAATCATGGCCGAATACCACCATCGACAAGTAAAGGAACATAAAATTCACAGCTGTAAACAGAACCAACTTCAGCACGAACATAAGAACCTTGTACATAAGAATATTCTCCTCACTTACTCCACGGAGTCGCACACCAAATAGGTTTAATACTCATTCTATCCAATAATTTTTTGCCATACAATTGTTGTTGTTATTTTTGATAACACATAAAATGTATAAGGTGCTCTAAGTTTTACTTGTAACAAATAGAAATAGGGTTATTCCCCCAAATACTAAATTATGCAAATAGACTACAATTAGAATACTCTAATGAAACTAACCTAATCTACTGTTGTAATTAAATGATGAACTCTTGCAATAATCCCATTGGTAGTGTATGTAGCAACAAGATGGTTAAGAATGGTAAAACCAGTGCAAAGAAAACACGATGGAGATATGCGAAACATGCTGCTCTTTTTAATACAACATTGCCAAGATATAACACGTAAAAAACTGTTACATTTGTTTATGAAATGGCTGTTAAGTTTTTTAAACAAAAACTATAAATACTAATAGCAAGGAAAAAGGAAAGATATAACAGGTTACGTAGAACCCTTTGCTCAAAAGAGAAGAAAACAGTCTTACAAAATCTTACGCAGCTACTGCGGTTCTTCTCCATGGGTGCCACTTGATAACGAGAACAATATCTGTAAGAACAATGCCAACAACTACGCTTACCCATACCAAACTCGGTGTAAGAAGCCAAGCGAGAACACCAAAGATCAGCAGTCGAAGCAGTACAACAATAACTAAGAAAGGCCAACTTTTTGTTAGGCATTTCTGTTGATCAGCCTTCAATGCGCCCATCAGAACCATAATCGCAGCCGCCGCGCAAGAAAATAGCATATTGCCAAAGAATATGACGAGTAGCGTGCTCCAGCCAGCGATAGTACAAAGCATCCACCATTGCAGCATCAATGCAAGCAAAAATGTAACAACAGCATATACTGCTTCCATCAGCATATTCGCAACGATTAACGATGAGAATGTTAGAGACGTACCTCTAGGAGTGTCTGTTTTACCTGCGCTCGCATGCTGTAATGCAATCTTGTTTCTCACCTCGGCGCGCTTTACGCGTTCTTCTTCAAGCATTTGAACGCCAAGCTCAACCGATTTCTTTGAAGCTTCCTGTAATTGCGCATCCGTCATACCTGGCTGCCAAGGCTTTTCAAAAACAAACAGCAACACACTAGTAATCGCTGCACCAATAATAATGCTTAGCAGCGTAGTATTGGAAACAAGCAATAAAGCAATACCAGAAGTCACCAGCAGCCTGAGCACAAAATCGATGATTCCGATAAGCAAATCGCCAGATCCGTCATCTGGTCTGCGATGCCTATCCCACTGCAGATACGCTGCACTTAGCAGCGAAAACACCACAACACTCAACGCGAGTATGACCACAGTTTCCCAACCTAGTACGCGGTGCCCTACGAACTGCTGTACAAGCAGCGCAATAATAAGCGTGCAAACGCTAGCAACAGTTTCTGTAATCACATGACCCCAAAAAGCATGCTTGAAAAGCACTGGCCTTACATTCGTCTCACTCATCATCTTTCTCCAGAAAATGCAATCACGGAATATAGTGCTTTGATTATACAAAATGTCTAAAAATTGTCCTAAGCCACGATTGAGTGGTCAGTATAGATAAAATTTAATCTTTTTCCTATATATTAATCCAATACCTTCTTGTCGTAACATTTCCTCTTGATAAGCTATTTTTCACTTTGTTCTCCAAAATTCCACCATTATTTTCTATAACTTTTATCGATCCAATATTGTCATCATCACATGTAATCAAAACTTTATGTAGATTCAGAGTCTCTTTACAATATGTAAGTGCCATAGAAAGCATTTTTGTTCCATAACCCTTCATACATTCAGATTGCCTAATTTCGTACCCTATGTGACCACCATAGTTAATTAAAAAAGAATTTAATTCATGCCTAATATTAATTTCACCAATAAATTTTTCATTATCTATCAGCCAAAATGTAGTAGCTCTAACATAATTTTCAGGCAGATTTATACCATGTTCATAGTTATAAGAACTCTCTATAATTGTGTCATAATTTCTAAAACGTCTTTCTGCATTCGGCCTAAAAATTTCATCTTCTTCATTTGCTTCTATATAACCTTGAATATATTTACTATCTGGTCTAATTAATTTCATAAGTTCTCCTTATTCTTAATATGCAATTCTAATAAGAATACGATTCTATTAAAATTAGAATCCATACCAGGCTGTTTAGCCTTAATAGTATTACTATTTAAAAAAACCACACATACAAACCTTATTAAAGAAAAATTTTTTTATTTTTCCAATAAGTGCAGGCTTTTCGAATCCATAAAATTTTTCTTTCCACCTATTTACTACTTATTACGAAGAAAACCAACTTTCATAAATTCCTTATCTCCAATACGGAACTTTTTACTATTAAACGCCACTCCCATAATTCTGCTAATAATATACTCATCAGTTATAAGCACGAAATACTGCTTATCTTTTTTATCCACCAAATAATACTGATCAGCCCCAAGAGTGGAGACAGCTTTACTGAAATCATATATGCCAAACAATGGCAATCCTCCAAGGAGAGTAGAAAACCATCCAACAAAATTATCCACTATCTTCTCAGATGAACTGTTATAAGTTTTAACAACAGTTAGCATATTGATTTCTGAGTCAGGATATTCATCTAAGACAATCTGCTCTTTAATTTTCGACTTCTTAAAACTGCTCACCCTACCGTCGAAACAATATTTATTGAGATTAATAGGCTTCTTAGTAATAGAAAAATCAACGCTATTGTTCTCATCCAAAAGATAATCAACGCTCACGCTTAGAGCAGATGCAATAAATTTCAGATTCTCGATATCCGGCAAACCCCGATTCGTTTCCCATTTTGCTACAGCAGCACGAGATACCATCAATAATTCCGAAAGCTCCTCCTGCGTCAACCCAGCTTCTAGACGAGCCTTTCTAATTTTTTCTCCCAAAGATATAACGCTACTCATAACACAACTCCTTTCAAATCACTTATTACACATCATGAAATTACTTGACGGAAACCAAATTAGTATTGAAACATTTGATTTAGATACCGCCTAATTACAAACTAACAAATAATTTACAACGGAAAAAGAAACAAGATGAAACACTATAGTTACCAACTGTAACAGCATAAGAAATCAAATAATGTAGGGAACTTTTTTACGACCATTGCGACGGTTTGTTCCCCAAAACACAAGCAACTAGAGCACACATAGGCTATATGTCATTTATAAAATAACTCTCAAAATACTTAGGATTTATTTATCCTAAAATATATGCTATAATTCTCCTAAAAATGGAGGTTATGCATATGAATGTAAATACAGACACACTTGTTTCTATTTCCGAAGCAAATCAAAACTTTTCTAAAGTTGCGCGACTTGTTGACACGTACGGATCAGCTGTTATTTTGAAAAACAACGCTCCTCGCTATGTAATTTTAGAATTCCCAAAAACCAAAACTGAAAAAGTTACTGTTCCAGCGGACGATGAAGTTATGGCTTTATCCAACATGTTCATCAAAAAGAACAAAAAAGTTTATGAGGAACTTGCCAAATGAAGTATTTAACACGAGAACAGGTGATTAAACTTCACCAGGCTCTGATTGAAACAAGCGGTGGTTCTTCAGGTATCCGAGATGTAGGAATGCTTGATTCTGCATTAAAGACTCCACTGCAAACATTTGACGAGAATGAACTTTTCCCATCTGTTTTAGATAAGGCAGCCCGTCTAGCTTTTGGTCTTATAAAGAACCACCCTTTTATTGATGGCAATAAGCGTATTGGCACACATGTCATGCTAATCTTTCTGGCACTCAACAACATTATGTTGTCTTATAAAGATGAAGAACTGATTGATATTATTCTCAAAGTTGCATCAGGCAAGGCAAATGAAAATGACTTTTACACTTGGATTAAAAATCACCAAGCCTAATACTCCGACATTTAAAAACATTTTTAGAATATGCCAAACTCTATTTCGTGTGACTAGTCAAAGTAGCGGACATAAAACACCACAACAGTATTACTTCACTACAGCTTTTCCATTCAAGCAATGCACAGCATAGTGAGCACATCCATTTGTTTTGCGCCCAAGATCTGCTTTATGCTTATCACAAACTTCAGCCATACCATTCTCACAAACTACTTCAAGACATGCACCCTTGGTAATTTCTCCTTCTAAAACACTCGTACCATTTAACGTATCCACCATGCAAGAAACAACAACCTTAACATTATGCGCCACAGCAGAACCATTAAGACACTTTAGAAAAACATCATTCGCCTGAGCATTCCTTGCTTCCACCCTGCCATTATGAACTTCTGCATAAATCTTGTCAGCTTTAATATCTGCTACTAATACTTGATTCGACTCAGCTTCAATCTCACAAAAATCAACATTCTCCGGCAACGTAACAATGACCTCAGGACTGCCTTTAGCAAGCCACTTAAGCCAGTAAAAAGCCACACTTTTTCTGTTTGAACGAACTTTATACCGTCTTAATTTTCTTCAACACAAAATATATCTTTTTCACAATTAACATAACTAATACTAAAAGACTCAGCTCTTCTGACCGTTAAGCTAACATCTTTCGTTTTTGCTACAAACTTCCTACTATTCGCCACTTGAACAACTCCCTTGTTAAATATCGAGTTATAGACCAAAAATCAAAAGACCCGACTTGGTCCGCATTGCTAAGAGGCGCGTCGGGTACTGTTAATTATTGTAATATACTATTGGTGGTTATTTGTCAATTTCAATGAAATAATGTTTATGTAACGATCTCTTACCATAATAGCGGGATTCATTAATATCTTTCATCTGAAATTATATGCTCTATTCCACTGTGCTCCGATTTAAGATATTCTTTCATAAATGTCGGGTAAGCCTTGCACTTATCAAGCTCATCTATAGGTAACCAATGCATCGTCTCTTTAGCACCTGACTCTGTAGTGCTTTGGCTCGTAAAATCTCTTTTGCCCATGGGCTTCATCATGTAGTAGAATGTCAGCTCATGGAAGTCTACTCCTTTTAAGCCAGAGCTGCCGATGAAGAAGTTCTCGTGTATGACAGCAAGATGATCGACTTCATAATTAAGACCTGTCTCTTCAAATACTTCTCTCTTAACGGCTTCTTCTGATGTCTCGCCCATGTGAACCGCTCCGCCAACTGAGTAGAAATAGTCGTCCTCATCATTTCTTGCAAATAGCACACAACCTTCTTCGACTATGATAGCTGCTGCTCTATATCTAAATGCTTTTTTATCGTTAATAAATCCGCAATTATATTCCATAGTTTACTCCTTTATTTTTTATCTAATGACTGTGACTTATGGTTCAAATGCAAACAAGTTCCCAATCTTAATCGAAAATCCAAGTGATTGATACATTTGTATATCACATTGTGCACAAGCAACAGTCATTGAACTTATTGCACTCGACCCTAGAGCGTTGACATGTTCCCTCAAACAACCAAAACACACTCAAAAACCACGCCAAGCCAGCCTAAAGCCGCCACACGCTAAACCTTTTAACGATAGACCCTGCAAACCCCTGCTACATAAGGGCAAAAATGCACCCACCTATTAAGCCCTTGACATCAATACGACAGTCTCACGTGTATCAAGACTACCCTTATGATAACCATGCATCAATAAAAGAGCCTTAACGTTCATTGCAGGAGAGAAACTGGCAAGGGGAATGTCGTATGATGATAAAAGTCTAAGGCACTACAAACTGGGATTTGGATTTTACTTAAAATTGTATTATTTTATTAGCGATATCTTCTACAAATCGCTTATCGTGTTCCACAAATATGAGTGTAGGCTTTGCTTCTTTTATAATTTCCTCAATCTGTATTCTTGATATTACATCTATATAATTCAGTGGTTCGTCCCAAACAAATATATGAGCTGGCTTTGAGAAACTTACAGCAATTAAAACTTTCTTTTTTTGTCCATCACTATAATTCTTCATATCCATTTCAAATAATTCTCTTGAAAAATCTAATTTTCTTAGAATTGTTTTACACAATGTTTCATCAACATCTTGCTTGTGAATATATTCATTTAGGCTACCTGTTAAATTAGATGTGTCTTGAGGAATATACGAGATTTTTAAATTACCTGCTAATTTTATCTCACCTGTATACTCGTGATTTATACCTAATAAAATTTTAATCAAGGTTGATTTTCCGCTACCATTACCCCCATATATAGCCACTATGTCGCCTTGCTTTATCTCGAAACTTACATTATTTAGGATCTGTCTCTCTCCATAGCATGATGATAAATTGCTAACCGATATTAGAGGATTTTTATGATGATGTAATGGATGCAATAATAGACTTTCCTTTGTTTCGATATCTTTTAGTAAACTCTGTTTTTCTTCTATTGCCTTGTTTTGTCTATTCTCCAAATTCTTAGATTTTTTCATCATCTTGGCTGATTGATGACCTATATGTCCTTTGTCTGGTTTTACACCTGATACTTTTACACCATTTTTAGTATTTTCAATTTTATCAGACCAAATTTGACTTTGTCTTGCAGACTCTTTTAATCGTTTAATATCTTTTCTTAATCTCTCATTTTGACTAATTTCAAATTGGTCTTTCATCACTTTGTTTTCATACCATGATGTAAAATTTCCCGATTGGACATCAATAGAATTCCTGTTAATAGAAATAACATGATTGATACAACCATCTAAAAAATCTCTATCATGAGATATAAGCAAAAATCCTTTTTTACTTTTCAGATATTCACTTACAATTTTTCTTCCGTCCATATCTAAATGGTTTGTTGGTTCATCAATAAGTAAAAAGCCATCTTCTCTTGTAAACAAAATAGCTAAAAGGATTTTTGTTTGTTCCCCTTTAGAAAGCGTTTCAAACTCTCTGTAAACAAGGTTCTCATCTACATTTAGCAAACTGAGTTCTCTAAATAACTTCCATTCTTCATCATCTGATATTAGTTCTTTATATAACTCAATTCCTAATTTTGAAGTATCGCTTATATTTGGTGGAAATTTAATAAATTCAACATCCTTGCTTATTTTACCTTGATAAGTTTCTTGATTTAAAAGTAACTTAAATAGAGTTGATTTACCGATTCCATTTCTTCCTATCAATCCCGTTTTCCAGTTTGTATCAAAGGAAAACGATACATTTTTAAATATGGGTTTTACATATCCATAATATGAGAAAGTGAGGTTTTCAATTTTAATTACTGACATAAAACGCCTCCCTAAATTATCATTTACCGCCCGGGTGCAAAGTGTGTGCACCTTTTAACGTTTAGTTTTTCATGTATTACTACGGTTATCACTGCTTTGCTTTTCAGTCATTTCAATTCTCGATTAGGTAATTTTCCAGTTCTCAAAGCGACAGTAACAAACTCAACCTCTTGCAAGCACTTCTCGCAAAGTTCATAACCTTCATTGAAGTTCACTCTTGACCTAAATGTGCTAGCAATGAATTCGCATGGTGAGGTGATCCTTTCAACTACACCGCACCGTTCGCACTCAGCATACACATTCCCATCCTTAATCGGAATAAACATTCCATGATCTTTCTCATTTCCCATGACGCTAACATCTTCGAAATCATCAAATTTTACATAGAGCATATACGGCTTCCTCCTTTATCGGTATGTCTATATACGCTCTAATTCCAACTTATATCAAGTTTTATTGCTTCTTTTTTGATCTATATGTCTGCTACTTCGCAATAGCTTTCCCATTAAGACAGTGCACCATGTAATGCGCAAATCCATCGTTTTTACAATTTACCTTCTTCTTATCTGAAACCTCGGTGACACCATTCTCACAATCTACTTCAAGGCTTGCATCCTTGGTGATTGTTCCTTCTAAAATACTCATGCCATTTAACGTATCAAGCGTACAAACATGAGTTACTTCTACGTTTGTTGCTGAAGCCAGCCCATTATAACATTTAAGAAAGACATCATCCGCCTTCAAATTAACAACTTCTACCTTGCCATTGTTCACTTCTACATAAAGCTTACCAATCTCAATATCTGTGATGAGCACTTGATTAGAATCAGATTCAACCTCACAAAATTCAATCAGTCTTTCGAAGGACAGTCTTAAGCGAGATCACTGTGACACCAATAACAAAAGAGGTAAAACCAATTCTAATAGCAAGTGTGCCATCCCATATTAAGGCAACCAGCATCGCGATTAAGGCAACCGTCAAGCCGAACATCGCTACTTCACGGCAAAAACGAACGAGCTTGTCCATTATCCTTAAACACCTCCTCGTGCACATACTAATAATCAGGTTTCATTTTACCTTTTGAACTATATTTTACCACCTCACAACCTGGGTGCAAAGTGGCGAATCGACTTGCATGAGCGATTAAAACATAATTCGCGAATGCACTTCGATTCGCTGAGCTTGCTCAAAGTTGAAAGCACAGTGTGCTTTCAACGCAAGCGAAGTACGTTAACATCCTGTGCACTCGACCCCAGAGCGTTGATATCTTCCCTCATACAGCCAAACTTGAATTTATATATCTACTGTTTTAATAAGTTTGATTGCCCTTGATGATACTAACTCGTCTTGGCTCATTTCCAAAAGGCTCTTTTTATCTACCCACTTATAATTAACCGTTTCTCCTTTTTGAAGAGCAATTGCATTTTTCTTACAATCGGTTACGCATAGATATTCAACATAAAGAGAGTGGTAAACATCCTGCACAAATCTTCCGATCTCCATAATATTTGAAGCTTCAATACCTGTTTCTTCTTTTAATTCTCTTACTGCACATTCTAATGGTGTTTCATATTGCAATGCAGAACCACCTGCTGTCAACTCCCACATTCCACCGAATTTCTTTTCAAAATCTCTTTGCATAATAAGGTAAGTACCATCTATATGTTTAACAATTACTTCGCCCACCAAATGATACATGCCGTCAGGAATTGGTTCTCCTCTCACTAATGTAATATTCTTTAATTTATTAAATTCTTTATCATACGCATCCCAAATCTCAGCCATAAAACCCTCCATAAGGCCTGATTGTCAATTTCATTAAATATGAATTTTATCTTTCTCCAGTGGATACAAAGCCATTGTTCACTTCTACATAAAGCTTACCAATCTCAATATCCGTGATGAGCACTTGATTAGAATCAGATTCAACCTCGCAAACTTCCACATCATGTGGCAAACTCACAACAATTTCAGGCATACCCTGAGTAAACCACCTCAGCCAATTCGAAGCTGAAACTTTTTTAGTTTGAATAAGCCTTATAACATTTTGCGCTTCCTCAACCCTCAATATATCTTGTTCACAGTTAACAAAGCTCACGCCAAATGTATCAGCACGTTTCACCGTTAAACGAACATCTTTCGTCTCTGCGATAAACTTCTTATTATCCATTACTTACGTTAATTAGATAAATAAATACATAAATTACAATTGAACTAGTATAGAAATATTCTATTTTTCATATAATCTAGTAAAAGTAGTGAATAAAGTACGAGGAGGTAATTTGTGAAGAAAAGATATATGTTGAGAAATATTTTTAAAATCAAATATAATTTCCAGAATATTGTTTTAATCGTTTTCATTGGACTATTAGCAGGTTTCTTATCAGGATTGTTCGGTGTAGGTGGAGGAATGGTGATAGTTCCTGCATTAACTGTTTTTATGAAATTTGATCAGCGTCATGCTAGTGCTACTTCTCTTGTTGCCATAATTATAACGTCGCTTTGTGGAAGCATTGTTTACGGTTTAAACGGCAAAGTGTCATTTTTATCAGCATTTTTTCTAATAATAGGTTCAGTTTTCGGATCACAAATTGGGGTATATTTTTCACATATTTTGCCTAAAAAAATATTTCCTTGGTGTTTTATACTTTTTGTATTACTAGTTATATGTTCTAGTCAAATTTGGATTCCGTTAAGAAATGTAGATTTTAATGTTAGTTTTTTAAAAGCTATATGTCTTATATTTATAGGCGTTGTTTCTGGTATTTTTTCAGGTATTTTAGGCGTTGGTGGCGGAGGAATTATAGTGCCATGCGTGCAACTTTTGCTCGGCATGGGAGACCTTATGGCAAGAGGAACTGCTTTGCTTGTCATGCTTCCTACAGCTATAAGTGGTAGTATTGCTAATGCTCGTTACCATTATACTCATTTTACTGAAGGAATTATTATCGGTATTTTTGCGACATTTACTGTAAACTTAGGCGCAATAATTGCGCGCAGTATTTCACCTTTTATATGCAATATATTGTTTTGTATTTTTTTGTTCAGCGTATGCTTACAAATGATATTAAAAACAGGTATTTTAGCTAAGAATAAGCGTTAAATATGTAAAGTCTTTGACTTTTATTTATTTGAAAAAATAGTTTTGAATATAAAAAGTGGGGCTTAGATTTAAGCCCCACGATATAGGAGAATGTTATAAAGTAACTTTTTACAATTATGTCATTTGAGTAACATCTCTTTTTGCTTGTATAAATTTTATTATCATGTTTTTTGCGTAATAAATAATTATGCAAACTATACTGTATATCCTCACTTCACAGGGTGGGTGCAAAGTGGCGAATCGACTTGCATGGGCGCTTTGACAGAGCTTGAAATTGTATAACGCATTTCAAGCTCCTTCAAAGCGTGATTTGGCATGTAAAGTCCAGTGGACTTTACATGCCAAATCAGCCGAACGGCTACTAATAGCCGTGAGGAATAACATAATTCGCGAATGCACTTCGATTCGCTGAGCTTGCTCAAAGTTGAAAGCACAGTGTGCTTTCAACGCAAGCGAAGTACGTTAACATCCTGTGCACTCGACCCTAGAGCGTAGATATCTTCCCCCATACAGCCAAAACACGCTCAAAAACCACAAGAACTCAGCCTAAAGCCGCCACTCACTAAACCTTTTAACGATAGCCCTCGCTAAGCCCTGCTACACAAGGACTAAAATGCACCCGACTAATTTAATTGAAAGTCTCAATAAGCAACTAAAAAAAAAACGATTAAAAGCAAAGGAACAGTTTCCAGCAGAGGATAGTTTAAATCGTTATCTAGGAGTATTTTGTATTGAACAAAATGAATTATCTAAAGAAAGAATTCATAGAGGATTTGGATTAGCGTCTTATGACCTGCACGAAAAATTCGAAATCCAATAATATTTGCTTTTCGTAGAAAAGCAAATATTATTGGATTGATAGCTTGATTGACAACTAGTGGAGTTTACACAAAATTCTTGACACTGCCGAATTTTTCTTACCTGCTAATAACTTGGTAAAAAGCACCCGACGATTACAGATAGAGAAATACATGGATAGCTTTACAGACAAAGAACTATCCTTAATGGAATCTTTAGCCAGCGGTATCAACGAAGCAAGAAACATCGAAGACTAATTAAAAGAATCCATACATAACGGAAAGAGCCGATAAAATGAGATTGTATTAATCTCATTTTATCGGCTCTGCGTCTTTGCGTCTGGCTCTGTAATCACAGTTACTTTGAACTGCTTTATTTCAATTAAATTTTCTTGTCTGCATTTCGGACAATAGAGGGGGAATTTTTTTAATTCAGTATCTTCCCTTATCTTTAATCGTGTTTTATTTCCACATACAGGACACAATATCCACTTGTAGTTTATAATAACTATCTCCTCCTTTACACTTTAATTCAAATCTTTATTAAAAAATATTTCATCTTATTTAACAAGAAACCATATTTATATAACAACATAAAATACACTAAGTTATTTTATTGAACATATATCGTACTTTATCTATCCGACTATTTGGACGACGGGGCTGGCAAACAGGTTCACCGGTAGTAACATGGTACCCTTTTAACTCTGTTAAACAAACACTACGTCCATTTGTAAAGAAAGTTAAATCACTACGATATTCTTGAATACACCGAGCAGGGATTTCTCCACTAAGAATGACCTCATTATTTTTCAATTGAGTGTCTACGATGTTCGCACAATATTTAGGAGCATCGTTGTATGCTCGTGAAAGATATTCCTGTGGCGCATAAATTTTAAAACTAAGATATGGCTCTAACAATTCTGTTCCAGCTTTTTTTAAGACTTGTTCCAATACAACAGGAGCAAGCATCCGAAAATCTGCTGGGGTACTAACAGGGCTATAGTATAAGCCATACTTAAAACAGATTTTACAGTCCGTCACATTCCAACCATATAATCCTTGTTCGCAACCATAGCGTATCCCTTCCATAACTGCATTTTGAAATGATTGATTTAAGTATCCAAGAGAAACCGAGCTCTCATACTGCATTCCACTTCCCAACGGAAGCGGTGATACAGATAAACCAATGGAAGCCCAGAAAGGATTTGGCGGCACTTCGATGTGAATGGTATATTCTGCATTTTTTAACGGTCTCTCCATATAAATGACTGTAGGCTCTTTTAGTTCTATCTCCACATGATACTTTTCTTGCAACAGTGCACTAATCACTTCCATTTGTACTTTCCCTAAGAAAGAAAGTATAATTTCATGTGTCGTAGAATCCACGTAATATCGTAGAAGCGGATCACTATCTGAGATTTCCAAAAGGGCATCAAGCAACATTTCTCTCTGTTCAGGTTTACTCGGTTCAACAGTTGTTTGTAGTAGAGGGTGCGGATTTTCAATCTTTTTTCTCTGTGGCAATAGTTTTGTATCTCCAAGAACACTATTTAACTTCAAAAACTCATTTTGCAAAATAACAATTTCTCCAGAATAAGCCTTATCGATTTTACATAATTCACCATTTATTGAAGTATACATTTCTGTAATTTTTATTTTTTCCTTTTCCGATATTCTAACCGAATCTCGCAAATGCAGTACGCCACTATAAAGACGTATATATGCAAGACGCTGTCTTTTTTCCGAATACTCAATTTTGAAAACTTTTCCGCAAAGTTCAGACTGACCTCGATGTGTTGATGAATAAAATTTATTCGTAATCACTTCTATAAGGTTATCAATCCCTATATTGTTTTTTGCACTTCCGTGATAAACAGGGAACAGGGAACAATTCTGAAATCTTATGCTTTCCTCTTGTTCGAGTTCCAATGCTTCTAATGATTTACCGGACATATATTTCTCTAAAAGGTCATCGTTTCCCTCTATTACCGTATCCCATTGTTCAGATTCGGTAAAGTTCGTCACACACATATTAGGATACAGTTCTACCTTCTGTTTGATTACAATTTCGGCAGAAAGTTTCTCTTTAATATCCTGATAAACCGTTGATAAATCAATTCCATTTTGGTCAATCTTATTGATAAAAAAGATTGTGGGAATCCCCATTTTCCTAAGTGCATGAAATAATATACGAGTTTGTGCTTGTACGCCATCTTTTGCAGAAATCAGTAGAATTGCCCCATCTAAAACTGATAATGAACGATATACTTCTGCTAAGAAATCCATATGTCCTGGCGTGTCTATGATGTTCACCTTCGTATTTTCCCACTGAAAAGAGGTTATTCCTGTCTGAATTGTAATTCCTCTCTGACGTTCTAAAAGCGTATTATCCGTCCTCGTTGTACCTTTGTCCACGCTTCCTAATTCTGTAATCGCTCCACTGTTATATAATAAGCTTTCTGTTAAGGTAGTTTTTCCTGCATCAACATGAGCTAAAACTCCAATATTAATAATTTTCATGTGATTTTCCTCCATTCAAAAGCCAAAAAGGCATAAAAAATCCCAGTGACAGATACTCTTATCACTGGGAAATAAATGCACAATCATAAGCATACAGATATTTTCTGTATACTTCATAATCACATGATAAAAGTATTCTTAAACTGGGCACAAAAAACTAAGCCCTCCTAAAAAAGGACATCCAATTATTTGTTCCCACTATCAAATTGACAGTTTATTTAAGAATACCTTGCCGCATATTTATTAACTCCCTTTTAAATAGATACTTAAATAATAGCACGTAAGAGCATATTTGTAAAGGAATCTCCAATTTTTTATCAAAGAGAGTACGTGATTACAAAATAGCTGTAATAATGTACCAATATTTGTTATTCTATAATCTTCCAATTACTCCCGTTCTTTTCAAGTACCAAATCAAATTGAGATACCTGCGTTGCTTTGGTCTGCTGGTCGATATACTCCACTGTCAGCGATACCGTGACTTGATTATCCTTACGATTGTGAATAGGATTTACCAGTTCTTGAAAGATGTACTCTTTTCCGATTGGTTTTAATATCCCGTCATTCACATAGTAGGAAAGTTCACTGGCTGTCGCTGTAGGATAGAGCTTGAAGAACGTCGTTAAAAACTCATTGATTTCATTGGTTGTAATGGAATCAACCGTCCCCTCACTTTCAATGGCTTTTGGTTTATAACTTGATTTCTTAGGTATGTTGGTAATGGTCGGATTCTTAACCAGTACCATATTTCCAGAACCATCTACATAGACACTCACTATATAAGCAGAGTGGACGGTCTTTGTATTTTCTCCCTCTGTAATGAGCTGGTCTACACTGTAGGTTACATTAAACTCATTGTCGCCAGTTGCCTGGAGTCAACACTATGGATAAAAAGTTCATTTTTTCGTTTTCGCGAACATATCATTGACTTTTTTTAATGTTTTCCTCGTATTGGTAAACATATCATAGGTTTTTTATACTAGTACGTATTTGGAAACATATCTAGTTTTATATTTTTGATATATAATGCACATTATATAATGTAGAATTTACTCATTTACAATATCCTTTTATTTTATCTGCATATTTGCTTAAAAGCTCTTTTGAATATACTTTACTTTGGTTAGATTCTCTCACTTCGTTCCAAAGAATTGCAGCAACTTTCATCTTATTAGAAAATTTATCACTACGTTCATCTAAGTTAAAATCTTTTACAAACTGGTTCCATTGGTTAGTAGTATTATCATATTTTGCGTAATCAGAGTCTCCATTATATACATCAAGCATATTTTTAATTGTAAAATTTTTGTCGTTCTTTCTTTTTACTTTTCGCCAAGCTTCTGCCATATTCGCATTAAATTTAAATGGCTTAATTCCAGTTTGCTCTGAAAAATAGTCTCTAAATTTTTGATTGAATGAAAATCCACATTCTAGTAATGGAGTATTTAATGTTATATTATCAGTTATCTTTTTATTTTTATTCCTTGAAGATTTTTTTATTTTATTTCCCTTAAAATATTCTTCTATAATATAATTCAGTTCCTTTTTTGTTCCTCTATATTCTAATCCAAGAGACTTACAAACTTTTGATAACTCCTCTCGATACCAATAATATTTGTTGAATTCTTCAAATGATTTTATATCTTTAAATTCAGGTCTACTTTCTAACATACACTTTCCCTCAATTCTCTTTTTTTCTATTCGTTTGTCATCAATACTAGAGCCTCCGCCGCAGCTTTCACATTAAACGAGTAAACACTAGGTATGTCTTATCGACATGTTCGTATGCAGAAACATATCCATGAACCTTTTAACAATTATCTCTGCCTATCGTTAAAAGGTTTCAAGCAAATAAACTTAGAGTTCTCACACTCCTAGATATTTAATATATATTTGACACGGATTCCACTCATCCCATAAAGTTGGAAAACATTCCAATTCTTTATATCCCATCGCGATATAAAAATGATTTGTAATATCATATTCTTTGTAGTGTCCCATCTGAACAGTTTTTACCTGTGAGTATGTGTAACCCATCTTCCTTGCCATAGCTTCGTATGCTTTGTTAAGTACCGAGCCAACTCCCATTCTATGGAATTTCTTTTTTATACCCATCACAAAAATCTCTGCACAATCCTTGCTGGTTGCGTTTAACACAATAAACCCAACAAGTTTATCATTAATATAACAAGCAAGAAAAGGCTTTTCCTGTGAATCTTGAATATATTCTTCTGTACTTTCTGGCATTCCAAACCATTCTTGAAGATCATACAATACTTCTCTCGATACAGATTCCTTTTCTAGTTTATTCTCAATTTCTTTTACTTTTATATTCAATCCAGTCCTCCACAAACTCTAATTTATTCTTGTCATCAATACTAGAGCCTCCGCCGTCGAATCTTTCCAATCGAAGCTTCCTATTCGGTCGCTTCTCTTGGAGATTCTTGACATGAGACCTACCTCTGCTTCGCATCGATTAGCTTTGCTAATCGCGCGATAGCAGGGTTAGAGCTTCAACGTTGATTGACATTCCCCACTTCACCAGCTGGGTGCAAAGTGGGTGCACTTTTTAACGTTAACATCCTGTGCACTCGACCCTAAAGCGTCGACATGTTCCCTCATACAGCAAAATCACGCTCAAAAACCGCGAGAACCCAGCTTAAAGCCGCTTCGCATTAAACCTTTTAACGATAGCCCTCGCTAACCCCTGCTACACAAGGGCAAACTTGCACCCACCTAATCAGCCTTTGACATCAATACAACACTCTCGACGTGATGAGTGTTGGGATATATGTCGAACGCGCGCAAAGACTGAGCGCTGTAACCAAGCTCCCTAAACGTGCCGACATCGCGAGCAAGACTAGTCGGATCGCAAGCAACGTACACAACACTTCTTGCTCCAGACTTCGCAATCTGCTTACAAACTTGAGCTTTAGCACCAGCGCGCGGAGGATCTAACACAACAACATCAGGATGCGCAAATCTGCGCACAATCTTAGATGACTTACTCGCCTTAAATATCTGCGATTCAAGCGTTTGCGCAACATCGCCTTCAAGCGCTTCAATAACATCCCTGCCAAGACCTGCGCGCCCAATATTTCGCCTTGCATTCTTTACAGCAATCGGCGCACCCTCAATACTAAGCACGCGCGCTGGCTCTGCAGAACCATCAACATCTCCGCCAACATTAGCCAAAGTTGCAAGCGGAATCGTAAACAAACCAGATCCAGAATACAAATCCCACAAAACAGTATTCTTAGCGCGCCCACCAAGCGCAGAACGAACTAATCCCAAAACGTAGTTCACCAAATGTTCTGGAGCTGCGCGATGAATCTGCCAAAAACCACGCGCGTCAACATCGTAATCAAAAGTACGCGCACGAGATGAATCACCATCAACCGCAACGCGCACACGCTCGCGCAACAAAGCCGAGCCTGCAACCAACTCATCATTTACTATAAGCGCATAATTTTCGCCAATCTCACTAAGGAGCGCAGACTTATCACCAGAAACACCAAAATCCAAACCATCAACTCGAGGCTCTGGAACAGCAAGTCGAATTTGCGAATTTGGCTCAAATTTGCGATTCCACAAATCCAAAGAATCCGCAACTGCTAAAACCGCGCGCGACGCAAGTGGCATAGTATCAATCGCAATGCGATCATGCGACTCGCGCTTTCGCATAGACAATCGCCCTTCATGATCTGCAACCAACTCCATGCGCGTACGCCAATTAAATCCGTTAAGCTCCTCATCCCCCGGCATACGCTCAACGTTAACATCGCTTTCCGCAACATCCATATGCGCTAAACGCTGGAATTGATTAGCAATTACGGAAGCCTTCCAACGAATCTGCCCAGGCAAAGAAACGTGAATTAAATCCGCTCCTCCAACTCCACCACCCTGAGCCAAAGGACCAGCGAGTTTCCATTGCGGCTCTACACGATCCGCGCTAGGCTCCAAAACGTCCACAACTTCGCCAGTAAAAAAGTGCGCTTTTGCACGCATCGGCTCATCCATGCGCACAACAACCAGCTCACCGGGCAGCGCAAATCGCACGAATACAACGCGTCCGTCAAGATGACCTACGCATCTGCCTTGATCCGCATATCGCTCGATTCGCATCGTCACTTGCATAAACTACCCCTTAGTTTTGCGTTTTGTTAGGCTGATTTTAGTTAAGCTGATTTTCTTCGCTCTGCTTTTCTTCGTGATTTTTATGATGAAGACGCATAAACGGCGTTGCAATAATCAAATAAGAAACCCAAATTGCGAGCGCCCAAAACGGCAATCCCATAATCAAACGCACTGTGCCAAGCCACACAACGTGATTCGTCAAATATAATGGCACTTGCAAAACGAGCCTCAGCACAAAAACAGCAATCCACAATCCTGTTACATACATATACGCTCGCTTAAGCGGCTTATAACCGAGCCATTCGTGAAGCCACGCACCGAAGTTTTCTGTAGGCATTTTGCGAATTGATTCAATTACAAGCCCTAAAGCAGGCACGCGCACAATCAGCGAAATCGCAAGAAGCACACCATAAACAGCATTCGTAATAAAGCCCATCATATAGTAGTCGCGCGCTTGGTGACTCGTCCACACCCAAACAAGGCAGATTCCAATGGAAATAAGTCCACTAATTGCTCCCATAAGTGATTGCTTCTGAATAAGACGAATCACAACTTGTAAAACAGCAATCACAGCTGCAACAATAACCGTTGTTTGCACATTTCGTGTTACAACGAAGCAAATAACAAACAGCAAGCCTGGAAGCATGGATTCGATTACGCCTCGAACGCCACCCATTGAATCAATTACAGAAAATGTAGATCCTTCGGCTCCGATTGAAGCCAATGTCGCTAGTCCTGAGCGTTTTTTGGTTCGCGCAGAATCGTTGGTTTGCGCAGAATCGTTGAGTTTTACTTCATTTGAAAACTCTTGCGAAGAAAACTCTTCTTCGGATTTCTGTAAAGATTCTTGTGAATCCATTCAATTAACTTTCTACTACTTGCATTATCTAATTTCAGCAAACATTGGACCGCGTGTAAGCGTAGTTTTTACTTCTACTTGTTGGTCGTAACCTAATGGTTTATCGTCTTTTTTTAGTGCATTATTAGCATCTTCATCAGACGTATTATTTTCCCCATCTTTACCGCTATTTTCTGCATTTAAAGCAGCTTCTTTTTCTTCTCTAGTTATTGGATCATGCATAGGAATAAAATCGCGAGGCGCAAGCGGCTCTTCACCACGATTTACAACAATCCCCTTAAACCATTCGTCTAATTGTTTTGTTTCGTTATTATTATCTGCAAGCTCTGTTGCTGCAGGCCCAGAGAATACTCCGCGAAGCATCCACCTAGGACCATCAACGCCAACAATACGCGTTGTAATGGTTTTTTCTCCAACTTTTACAGGTAACAGTAGCTCAGTACCAAATTCGCCTTGTACTGTACACGCTTGACTATTTCCATCAAGCAAATCTTTGCACACTTCTAGCCAGATACCAGATGTTTTAGGCGCAGCAAAAGCTTCAACTTCTACGCTTGAAGAACCATAAGTTACTGTCATACCAAGAACTTGCGATGTTTCATGCTGCTTTTTTACTCGCAACTCAATGCCTTGAAAGTATGGAATATAGATTGAACCAAAATCTAGATAATCGCTAAAATCAGGAGCATCTTCATCATTGAAATCCCATGGACCAGTTTTTACCTCTACGATTTTGTCTTCAACTTTTGAAGATTTTTCTTCTTCATGTCGGCCAAATAACCAACCCATTATTCCTCATTTCTTAAAACAACAAATCTACAAAAATATATTTATTACTTATTATTGTAAATTGCCTAACTTCACCAGAATAGCACAAGCAAAGCACTGAAAAATTTGCGTATATAGTACATTCATATACACATGTGATTACTTAGTTATTTCACATTATGCAAATTAATACTTACGCATCACACGTCATACTTTATACTTAACGGCGCGTGATCAGACCATCGCGCATCATAGCTTTCAGCACGATCGATCACAAATCCGCGAGCGCTTTCCGCAATTTCAGGAGTTGCGAACTGGTAGTCTAATCTCCAACCAACGTTATTGTCGAAAGCTTTACCGCGCTGACTCCACCAAGTGTATGGTCCTTGAATATCTCCTGCAAGCATACGCATAACGTCCACAAATTCATATTCGTTAATCCAGCGATCAATATACGCACGTTCCTCTGGCAAGAATCCTGCACTTTTTTCATTAGCTTTAGCGTTTTTAATATCAAGTGAAGTATGCGCAATATTAAAGTCACCGCACAAAATCGCTTGATTTCCGCCACTTGCTGCTGCATCTCGAAGCTCCCCTAAACGAGTAAGCATTGTGTCTAAAAAGCGGAATTTTTGTTGCATTTTTTGCGGATCGTCCACATTTCCAGCATGAACATACACAGAAGCAATAGTGATTTTATAGCCGTCAGGAGTACGCACGTCAGTTTCAACCCATCGCCCAGAATCAACATCCTCACTTAAACCAGGCAAACCGTAGCGTTTTTCAACTACAGGAAGAGACGTAACTAGAGCTACTCCAGCTCGACCTTTTACACGGCAAACTTCATTCGTATAAGTAAAATTATCGTTTTTTATAGAATTTACGATATTTTCAGACGTACGATATCCCATTTCAATTTTTGTCATAATTGGGTCGATTGCATCCTGCGGAGCGCGCACTTCTTGCATACACCACACGTCTGGAGTATGCGCGTCAGACCAGTTAAGCATACCTTTGCGCTCAGCTGCACGAATACCATTTAAATTCGAAGTCGTAATTGTAATCATGTAATCAACTCTAATATGTACACAACACAAACAGCTCCATCACTAAACAACGGACATAAATCACGCAACCAACACAGATTACAAGTTATGGATTACTCAACCAATAAACACGGAATTAATAGAAAAATAAAAAGGTGCAGATTCTATAAAACCTGCACCTTTTTATCAGCTTGTACTATTTAGTCTAAACCAAGCTCCAAATTTCCTCCTGGAATTGCATCGAGCAAATCGCGAGTGTATTCCATCTGTGGATGATCGAATACCTCATCTGTAGTTGCATGCTCAACAAGCTTTCCATGCTGCATAACAACAACTTCGTCTGCAATCTGACGAACGACAGCCAAATCGTGTGTGATGAACAAATAGCTCAAACCACGCTCTGCCTGCAAATCGTTAAGCAAGTGCAAAACCTGATCTTGCACAAGCACATCCAAAGCAGATACAGCTTCATCGCAAACTATAACATCTGGGTCCAAAGCCATAGCACGAGCAATTGCAATTCGTTGACGCTGTCCTCCAGAAAGTTCGTTCGGGAATCGAGTCATAACTGAAGCAGGCATACGAACCATGTCTAGAAGCTCTACCACACGGTTTTTACGACTCTTTTTATCACCAATCTTATGAATACGCAGAGGTTCTTCAATTGAACGATAAATTGAGTACATAGGATCCAAAGAACCATACGGATTCTGGAAAACTGGCTGCACATGGCGACGGAAGTCAAGCAAATCCGCACCCTTTAAATCGGAAATATTCTTACCTTCGTAAGTAACAGTTCCACTTGTTGGCTTAAGAAGTCGCAAAACCATATTCGCAACGGTAGATTTACCTGAACCAGATTCACCAACGATAGCTAACGTTGTACCACGCTTAATAGAGAATGAAACGTCGTCAACAGCCTTAAAAAGCTCTTTCTTGCGAGGAAGCTTAAACTCACGAGTTAAGTGATCCACAGTAATAATATGCTCACTTTTTTCGAGAGTTTGCTCACCTACTACGTGATGCTCAAGCAAGTTATCAGCATTACCACCGTGTTCTTTAACAGAAATAATGCGCTGAGAAGCTAAGCTTGGAGCGGCAGCAACAAGTCTCTTTGTATACGGATGCTGAGGATGCTGCAAAACTTCCAACGATGGGCCAGATTCAACAACACGACCCTTATACATAACAACAACATGCTGCGCGCGAGAGGCAGCCAAGCCTAAATCGTGTGTAATGAAGAGAACAGAAGTTCCGAGCGAATCAGTTAGTGTATGCAAATGGTCAAGAATACGCTTTTGCACAGTAACATCCAAAGCGGAAGTTGGCTCATCTGCAATAAGCAAGTCCGGTCGGCAAGCCAAACCAATGGCAATCAAAGCGCGCTGACGCATACCGCCGGAAAACTCATGTGGGAACTGACGTGCACGAGTTGCAGCATCTGGCAAACCAGCTTCGTCAAGCAAACCAGCAATACGATCTTCAACGCTTGCACCTACAACATACTTTTTGGCGATTTCCCAAGCTTTGTCGTCATTCACACCATATTTGATTAAATCGTCTGCTACGCGCCAACGAGTTTCAGAGCCTGGAACCCACTCTTTCTTGTAGTAATCAATAGCTTCATTGAACTTTTCAGCATCGTTATGCTCATCAAGTCCAACTTCTTTCAAAGCTTTCTTAGCGACTTCAATCAAATCTGGTAATTCTTTAGAGCCAAGGAATGTTTCATCCTCATTGCTTTTGACTTGAACAGAATCGCCTGCAAGAGCCTCAGCTAATGAAGAGCGCTTCTCGTGATCAACGTCAACACCATTTGCGATTAATGCTTCTTTAACTTGTTCGCCAATACGCCACACGGGGTTCAAGTTGCTCATAGGATCCTGCGGAACTAGACCCATTGCAGTACCACGCAAAGCAGCAATCTCTTTTGGCTTCAAACTGCTAATTTCTTTACCCTTGAGCTTAATAGATCCACCTGTAACATGACCGGTTCCAGGAAGAAGACCAAGAACAGCCATTGCAGAAGTGGACTTTCCTGAACCAGATTCACCTACAATTGCAACCCACTGACCAGGATAAACACAGAAGCTAGCATCTCTAACAGCATGAACAGCTTTTTTTGAGTCTGTTGTGAAATCAACCTGGAGATTTTTTACTTCCAACAATGGCCCTTGCTCTAGCTGCATGGCGCGAATGTCTATATCTTTACGTGTTGTATTCATAAGTTTTATTCCTCCACGCTAAATTCACGCCTTACGGCTCTTCGGATCTAATGCATCCTTTACAGCATCACCCATCATAATAAAGGCGAGCACAGTAATTGCGAGTGCAATAGACGGATAGAACAAGACTTCTGGGTTCGTAGTAAGAACATTTCTAGCGGTAGAAATATCTCCACCCCAGCTGACAGTAGTACTTGGTAAACCAATTCCAAGGAAGCTTAATGTTGCTTCCAACACAATATAAGTTCCAAGCGAAGTTGTTCCAACAACAATGATTGGAGCCAAAGAGTTCGGGATAATGTGTTTGAAAAGATTACGTATTGGAGTAGATCCTAAAGCAGTAGATGCGGTATTGAATTCAAGATTTTTTGATTCCATAACAGCGCTTCGTGCAATACGAGCAACGCTAACCCATCCAAAAAGCACCATAACAAGCACAATTTTCCAAATTGATTTAGATGTACGGAACATTTGTAAAACTACGATTGCACCAAGAAGCATTGGTAAAGCCAAGAAGATATCAGTTATTCGGCTGAGAATAGTATCAACCCAGCCTCCGAAGAATCCTGCTAACGCACCAATCAAAGAACCAACAAGTACAACCAAAATAGTTGCAAGCAAACCAACACTTAGCGATGTACGAGTACCATAAACAACTCGAGCATAAATATCGCAACCTTGCATATCAAAACCAAATGGATGCGCGGCTGAAGCTGGCTCAAGAGAGTGTTCCAAAACGCAATAATTAGGATTGTGCTTTGTAAGAATGCTTGGGAAGAATGCAACAAAAATAATTGCAATAATCAAAACTGCAGAAACAATAAACAATGGATTCCTGCGCAAAGTTCTCCAGGTATCTGCCCACATACTCGTTGCAGCAGCGGATTCGTCTACGGAATCCACTTCTTGAATAGGCGTATCGTCTAATGGTGCAACGTAGCGTTCTTGCCCCGGTAATATATTGCAATTTGAAGCATTATTTGCAATCAAATCATTTTTCATCAAATTATCTTCCATAGTGTACTCCCCTCACGCGTAACGAATGCGCGGATCAAGAGCCGCGTACAACATATCAACAAGAAAATTGCTAAATACAAATATCAATGTCAAAAGCGTGACAATGGAAACAACAAGGTTTCCTTCTCCTTTTAGAATCCCTTGATATGTGAGGAATCCAACGCCATGAATGTTGAAGATTGTTTCCGAAATCATTGCACCGCCCATAAGAGCACCCAAATCCTGGCCTAAGAAGGTGACGACAGGTATAAGCGAGTTGCGCAAAACGTGGCGAACAATAACAGAGCCTTCTTTTAAGCCCTTTGCACGAGCTGTACGCACATAATCAAGCGAAATATTTGAAGAGATTTCAGATCTTGTAAGTCGAATGATATACGCCATAGACACAGAACCAAGAACCATTGCAGGAAGAAGCAAATCGAAGAATCCAGGATCGTTACTAGCTGTAACTGGTAATATACGCCATTTAACACCAAATAAGTATTGTCCTACGAAACCTGTCACAAATGTTGGAACAGAAATAAGAAGAAGTGATACAACCAGGATCACACTGTCATACCACTTGCCTTTCTTCAAACCTGAAATTATGCCAAATATGACACCAAATATTGCTTCGAAAGCGAATGCCATAATTGCTAGTTGAACAGTAACTGGGAATGCACGACCAATTTCATCGATAACTGGTTGACCTGCAAAAGTATGACCAAAATCGAGGGTAAGAGCATTCTTTAAGAATAGTAAATATTGAATAATAAATGGTTTATCTAAGTTATACTCGGCTCGTATTTGTGCAGCCACTGCAGGATTAACAGGTTTTTCTCCAAACATTGCTTTTACTGGATCTCCAGGCAAAGCAAATACTAAAGCATAAACTAATAATGTTGTGCCGAGAACAACAGGAATCATCTGCAAAATACGACGCAGAATGTACTTACCCATCGAATTCTCCTTGAATTGTTAAAACTTACTCAAAAAACAACAAAGTGCCGCTCCAGCTCAATAGTTTTATTTAACTAGTTTAGCTGGAGCAGCAATTTCGCAATAAGCGATATCAAATTATTGAGAGGAACCAACTAGTGTTACTTACTAACTTTCTAAAAAGTATGTAACACTATGCTGTTTTCTTAATTAGCTACCAGCTTATTTGTGAAGCTGATAGTACAGCGGCATATTCTGCCAATCCATTGTGAAGCCCTTCAAAGTTGGAACCATCACAGCCTTAGCGTTCGAGTAGAACAATGGGACAGATGGAAGATCCTCAAGAAGGATTTCGTTTGCTTGCTGATAGAGCTTAATAGCCTCTTCTGGCTTAGAAGATGCAGCTTTCTTAAGTAAATCGTCGAACTTTGGATTCTTATAATCACCTTCGTTAGAGCCATTGCCATCAGCTGCAACGGAAGCAAATTCCTGAGTCAAGTAATTTTCTGCACTTGGATAATCTGGCATCCAACCTGCACGCCATGCACCCTTAATCTGACGCTTAGCGCAAGCATTACGGAATTCCTGGAATGTAGGAATTGGGGTGGTTTCAGCCTTGATTCCGAGATTATTCTTGAGGGAATTCACAACAGCATCAAACACAGACTTTGCATTTCCATCGGCATTGTAGGAGAAAGTAAGAGATCCATCATACTTAGAAATCTTATCTGCTTTAGCCCAAAGTTCCTTAGCTTTCTTTGCATTAAATTCTACGTTCTCGTGACCCTTAAGATCAGCCTTATAGCCTGGAGTCAATGGAGAAGTAAATTCGTTTGCAGGAGAAGCAGTGCCATTGAGAATCTTGTCGATAATCACCTTACGATCTATAGCCATAGAAATAGCTTGACGACGAAGCTTACCTTCTTCAGTCTTTACATCGAAGTGTGGGAGGCTTGAAGGAATAGTGAACTGCTGGATTACAGAACCTGGACGGTTGTAAGCCTTAACAGTTGTATCCTTCTGGAAAGTCTTAGTTTGGGTATCTGGAATATTATCAGTCATATCGAGGTTTCCAGCCTGCACATCGCGGTATGCAGCGTTACCATCTGTATAAACCTTGAAGGTTACGCCATCATTCTGAGCTTTGCGCGGACCATTGTAATCAGGATTCTTTACAACTTCGATCTGCTTGTTGTGATCCCAAGACTTGAACAAGTATGGACCAGAAGAAACAGGCTTTTCGCCATAAGCCTTTGGATCCTTGTAGAAGGATTCCGGAAGTGGAGCAAATGCCAAGTAGCCAACCTTAATTGGGAATACAGAATCTGGCTGTTCCAGATCAACGGTAAAAGTATTTTCATCAACAACCTTCAAACCAGAAAGCTGTTCGTCACCCTTAGTACCATCCTTCTGCAAATCAGCATAACCCTTAATGGTTTGGAAGAAGGAAGCACACTTCTGAGCATTCTTAGCGTTAGCGACGAAGCTCCAAGCCTTCACAAAGCTTTCGGCTGTAATAGGAGTGCCATCGCTGAACTTCTTTCCTTTCTTAACCTTCACGGTGTACTGGGTAGCATCAGCATTTGGAGTGATGCTTTCAGCATCCTCATTTACAGGATTACCTTTTTCATCGAAAGTTACCAACGTGGAATTAACCAACATGGCAGGACGAGCGCCAGCATTTTCGTTAATGTTTCCAGGGACTAATTCGTTTTGTGGCTCAGAGTTTGAAACGGTAATAATAACCTTGCCACCGTTTGTTTGTGCATTCTTAGCGGAAGAGCCACAGCCACCAAGTAACATTGCCAGCGAGCAGGCAGCAGCAGCGAAAGCCAAAGCCCTATTCTTCATATATTTTCTCCTAACGTCTGGTAGGCAGGATTGTCATATCACAAAAAAGCCAAGCATCAGCTAAAACATAAAAATCCATCCGGTTTTTATTGCCAGATGGATTCTCGCAAGCCAATGACGAGGCCTCTTCGTTGATTAAAATTCAATGATACGTATTTTTACAAACAATGCAATAGTAAAAGAAAATTGAAAAAAATATTGTATATTAGTAATAATTAATTATTTAAGTCTAGATTTAATTATAAATACCGAAAATTTTATTATTTATATAGTAAAATTTATTGTTTTTTACAGGTATATGTATATTACAAAAATGTAAATTAACATATTTATTATGTAAAAAACATGTTAAATATGAATAATTGAATACTTAAAGCATTTAATATCATGCACGCGGAAAAGCTTGAGAATACTTACGTTTTAAAGATTCAATAGAAACATGAGTGTAACGCTGAGTAGTATTAAGCGATGAATGACCCAATAATTCCTGCACTTCGCGTAAATCTGCCCCTCCATTCAACATATGCGTAGCAGCACTATGCCGCAAAGCATGAGGAGAAATATCCGGAACATGCGCACTCTTAGCCTCATCATGCACAATCCGCCTTACCAAACGCTGATCGATACGCTTTCCGCGAGTACCGAGAAATGCTGCCTCTTCAACAGAATTCCGCAATAAAATTTCTCGTCCATCTTTAGAAATCCAAGCAGATAAAGCTTTATAAGCAGGAACCCCAAAAGGCACAACACGCTGCTTATTTCCCTTACCAGTAACTTTTATAGTGTGCGAGGAAAAATTAATATCCTGAATATTTAAACTAGTAAGCTCACCAACACGAATACCAGTCGCATATAAAAGCTCCAGAATTGCAGCATTGCGAAGTCCTACAGCTTTCTGATTTTTGGTACACGAAGATGAAACATTAGCTTTAGAATCAACATTATTCATTAATGATTCTGCTTGATGTTCATCCAAAACAGATGGTAGCATGTTTTTAATTTTTGGCGTCATTAAAATTTCTGCAGGATTACTGCTTATGTATTCAACATGCTGACACCACGCAAAAAAACCACGCACCGCAACTACTTTGCGAGCCAAACTTGAACGCGCATGACTTCGCGACTCATCAGCCATCCACGAACGCAAATCATCCGTAGTAAGCTCTGAAATATTATTAAATCCGTGCCGATTACACCATGCTAAACATTGCAAAATATCACTGGCATAAGCTTTCTGCGTGCGTTCACCCAAGCCTTTATTAGCACGAACATAATCAATATAATCATCTATTAAACTCATATATTTAGAAGGTAAACCTAAGAAATTTTCAGAAACAAATTTATTGTTGCTCATGCTTAACTCACCCTTCCATAAAAGTTTAAAACAAAACGTTTGCCATATACTTCAGTCACATGCATAATACACCAAGGAGCATGTTATGAACACACAAACACGGAATTCAACTACACTACCGAAGCAAATACCTGCAGGCTCGCGCATAGTAGTAAGAACTTACAAAATTATAGAAAACAATAACGATGGAACACAAAAAATCGAGTACCATGATGCGATCGGGCACGTACTCGAGTGGGACGGGGTAATGCTTCACTTACTTCGAGATCCTGCAGCAAACGGCACTAGAGCTGCCGAAGAAATGTTCATTGATGCCAACACCATTTACCGTTTAAAGCCAATCCCAGAACGCAAATTCCAAAAGCCGCTTAGTGTGTAGTAATACTTCATTTTTTCTATTCGTGTGGTAGAGATTTGAGATTTTTCGCACTGAGCGCGGCGAACGTCAGAGCCGCAGGCTGCTGATTCGCCAAGCGAAGAAGAAAAATCGAAAAATCTCTGCGATGAGCACGGTTATTAACGAATTAGCATGCAGAGTTTGGGGGATTTCTCTACGAGCGCTAAAAGAGGACTGAGAAGCTACATTCTTTAAAGAAAGGCGAACACACTGAACTCTTTTAGCAGCAAGAGCGCCCGAAGGACGGGACGCGCGAGGAGAGAAATCCCCCAAAACTCGCGCCACAGCAAAGAGGAACTCACATTATAAGTTGTTTAGCGAACTATCTGCGCGCAATAGTAGTTGCGAAGATTCGTTGGTATTAAATCCGTAAAATTCAATAATGAATTCACCTGAGCGCGCGGATTCTAGTAATTCCTGCTGCCAATTGATTTGAGAATCATACTTCCACAATCTGCTATTTGCATCATCATTTTGCTTAGCATCGTCGCTTTGTTGCGTACTAGTTTTAGACGAGTTGCGCTGCAGGTATTTATATTCTCTCCAAGATTGAGCTTTAGCAAAAAACTCTTGCTCTAAAGCATCCGCGGTTTCAACATCATTATCTAACATATTTGCAGCAAAAGTTAGCTCAGAAATTACGGAACGCAATAATTTCGCAGTATTATGCCGATTTTCACTTACCATAGCACGAGTGCGTTGAGGATCAGTAAGAGCAACTCGTGTCATATCTCGCCAGGAACCTGCAGATAGTTGTAAAGCAATAGCACGATTAGATTGTTCACATAATACGTTTGCAAGAGCTGTTGCAACAACATGAGGCATGTGAGAAATAAGAGCTGCAGAATTATCGTGCGTTGCATCATCCAAAACTATTGCGCGATTCTTGCATAACGAAACAATCATTTGCAAAATATTTCTAACTCGCCAAAACTCAGTAGAATCATCAACAGTTAAAGCCCACAAAGCACCATTTAAAAGCTCATCACTAGAAGCTTTCCAACCAGTAAATTCACTACCAGCCATCGGATGCGCACCAACGTAGCAATCTTGCAAACCTGCGTCTTTTACTTGCTCTCGAACTAAAGTTTTTACGCTGCCAACATCGCTAATAGTTGTGCAAGATTTGTCAATATAAGGCGCAATTTCATGCAAAATACTTGGCATAGCGGCTAAAGCATTGCATAAAATCAAAACATTTGGACGAAGTTTTGCTAAATCCTGCACTTTTTCTACGCAAGTAATTCCTAAACTTTTAGCTTCGTCATAAGGCTCATTATGACGATTCCATGCATATACGTTGCAATTTGCCAGTTTAGCAAGTCGTTTTGCAAGAGATCCACCAATAAGACCAAGACCTACAATGCCAACAGAAAATTTTTGCGAAAATTCAGCATCTTCTACCATAATAATTCTCTTTCTGCACGCATTACGTTCAAATTACGTAAAGCATCAACTGAAGGTTCAACGCACACTCCACCATGAGGTAGCATCCAATCATTCATCACCGGATTCTTGCGTTTATCAGAAGAATACACTGCTAAAACTCGAACCCAATCACCATGTTCAACAACCTCTTGAATCATAGCTTTACACGTAGAATCCCAAGGAGCAGCATCAACAGTTGCAATAAAACTGTATAAACCATCCTGCCCTTTAATTGGTCTAGACATAAAGGAAGTCATATTAAGGCCATGATCTCGCACAACATCAAGCAAATTTGCTAACACTCCAGCACCTGTAGAACGCGGAATAAACGCAATAATTGATGAAAAAGATGAAAAATTTTCTCGCTGCACATTAACAAAATCTAAAGCCTGATCTCGAGGAGCTAACACTAAAAATTCAGTGCGCGCGCCAGAAAAATCTTCAACTGCTTCGCTCACAATCTGCCTATTGTATAAATCAGCACAAATTTTAGGACATAAAGCAACTTCGCCAGGAACTAAATCCCTACAAGCAGCAGCATTTGAAGACGCAGTTTTTTCTTGTAAACCGCGCTCTTGAGAAAACTTACGACATTGCGCCAACGCGTGAGGGTGAGCAACAATAGTAGAGCAATTATCGATTGAATCTGATTTGCAAACAACAGCATCAAAACTAATATCAACGCCTATTCGAGCAATACCAACCATATTCTTTGCATCAATGAGTAAATCTAAATTAGGTATTACAACGCCTTCAATATTGTTTTCCCACGCAATAACACCCCAATGGTGATGCTCTTCAATTTCACTAGCAATACTAAGAACATTCTCGCAAGCAGTTGGAATAAGTCGCAAATTATCAAATGATTGACATTGTTCTTGAACTTTTAAAGATGCATGATGAGTAAAAGAACCTTCCGGTCCTAAATAGCATAATTTACGAGCACTCTGACTGTTCTTATTACCATTCATGACTATTCCTTAAAAACTGTTGCAGTTAAGAATATTGTAATCAAGACTACTGTAAAAAATACTGCTTAATACTGCTTTTTATGCAAAATTGAGCTTAAATTATTGCAAATTCTTTACTTATTTTACTATTCAATAACAAACCAACGCTGAGGCATACAAAGCAAAACTAAGTGAGCAACAAGAATGCCGAAAAGCCAAAAATATCCAACATATTGCGAACACCATGGCAACGGTATTGTGAAACCAACAGGTACAAGAATTGCGCTACCAACAAAATCTAAAGCAATAAGCCAAGCTACGAATGAAAAAACTATTGCATGAATAAATAATCCACTCCAACCACTACGAGATCTTGCACACCAAGCAGACAAAAATAGCAAAAGCATAGATAATGCAAATCCGTAAGGAATATTATCCACTGCACCGCAGCGATGAGCAAACGTACCAATCAACGCGCATATTAGCGCAGAAACACACGTGGTCGCATACCTGCCCCACGAAGGCAAGCGATGCGACCACGGTTTCGACGACATAATAAGCCTAACGTTCCATCACTAATTGGTATATTGCGATTATCATGCAGCGTTGTTGTTTTGACGACGCTGCTTAGCACGCCACTTGTACCACTCATCGCGGCTCAAAATAATCTTGCGCACGCGAATTGCTTCAGGCGTAACTTCCACGCACTCGTCTTCGTTAGCGAAGTCAAGAGACTCTTCCAAGCTCATCTTAATTGGTGGAGTTAAAGTTTCAAGCACGTCAGCAGTTGAAGAACGCATATTAGTCATGTGCTTAGCAAGCGTAATATTTACATCCAGCTCATCTGGCTTATTGTTAATACCAACGATTTGACCTTCGTAAACTGGGCTTTGTGGATCAACGAAGAAGATACCACGAGCTTGCAAACGCTGCATAGCATAAGGAGTTGCAACACCCTTGCGATCGCAAACCATGGAACCATTCTGACGAGTCACAATCTGACCAGCCCATGGAGCATAACCAGCGGAAATAGAGCTTGCAATACCAGTTCCGCGAGTAGCAGAAAGCAAAGCAGTGCGGAAACCGATAAGACCGCGAGAAGGAACAGTAAATTGCAAACGAACCCAACCAGAACCGTGGTTGCTCATAGAATCCATACGACCCTTACGATCAGCCATAAGCTGAGTGACGGTACCCATGTATTCTTCTGGGACATCAATCGTAGTGCTTTCCATAGGCTCATTAATTTGACCATCAATAGTCTTGGTAACGACCTGAGGACGACCAACTGTAAGCTCGTAGCCCTCGCGACGCATCTGCTCAGCTAACACAGCCAAAGCAAGCTCGCCACGACCTTGAACTTCCCAAGCATCTGGGCGCTCAGTTGGAATAACCTTAATAGAAACGTTACCAATAAGCTCGCGATCCAAACGATCCTTAATCATACGAGCAGTAAGCTTATGATCTTTGCCTTCAGTTCCAGCAAGAGGAGAATCGTTCACGCCGAAAGTCATAGAAATTGCAGGATCGTCGACATGAATCAATGGAAGCGGCTTTGGATCATTCTGGTCAACGATAGTTTCACCAATCATAATGTCGTTTACGCCAGCAACAGCCACAATATCGCCAGGACCTGCAGAAGCTACAGGAGTGCGCTCCAAACCTTGAGTGCGAAGAAGCTCAGAAACACGGAAGTTTTCAATGGAACCATCGACACGAGAAAGACCGTAAGTCTTGCCCTTTTCCAAAGTACCATTGTAAATTCGCACTAAACCAAGACGACCCAAGAAGTCAGAGGAATCAATGTTTGCAACATGAGCTTGAAGAGGAGCGCCTTCTTCGTATTCAGGAGCTGGAATGTTCGAAATAATAGAATCAAACAGTGGCTCCAAATTATCGTTATCCGGAAGAGCACCATTCGCAGGCTGATTAACAGAAGCATAACCAGCTTTAGCAGCGCAATAAATTACTGGCAAATCAAGCAAAGCGTCGAGATCGAGGTCAATACCTTCCTCAACAACATCCTGAGCCAAGCCAAGAAGCAAATCTGTAGATTCGCCAACAACTTCTTCAATACGAGCATCTGGACGATCTACCTTATTTACGCACAAAATAACAGGAAGCTTAGCTTCCAAAGCTTTACGAAGCACAAAGCGAGTCTGTGGAAGAGGACCTTCAGAAGCGTCAACCAACAAAACAACGCCGTCAACCATAGAGATACCACGCTCGACCTCACCACCGAAATCAGCGTGACCTGGAGTATCAATAACGTTAATAGTGATACCTTCTGGATGACCATACTTTTCAGCTAATGGACCTGTGTACTGAACAGCAGTGTTCTTAGCAAGAATAGTAATGCCCTTTTCGCGTTCCAAATCATTGGAATCCATAACGCGATCTGGAACTTCTTCACGCTCAGAAAATACGTGCGACTGCTGAAGCATGGCGTTTACCAGAGTGGTCTTACCGTGGTCTACGTGCGCCACAATTGCCACATTTCGAATATCACCGCGAACAGTCATCACAAACCTCTTCCATTCTTCGCGTTTAAGTAATTATTAACATGCAACCATTTAAGCTATAAACATCAGCTAAAACAGTAGCCATATACCTTATTGACGAGCGCCCAAATAGGTAAGCTGCCAAACCGCACCGATTTTACTAGCGAGCTAAGACAGCTTTACAAAACATACTAACGCAGAATCACAAGAACTTAAGCAACAACACCTTTAGCAATAAGCTCACGCGCAACTTCGCGGTACTCTTTTGCAGTCTTGTGCTCAGGAGCAAAAATAGTGATAGGAACTGCAGCAACTGTAGAATCTGGCAGCTTAATAGAACGCGAAATCACGGAATGCAAAACTTTATCTTGGAAAGCTTCATAAATGCGCTGCAACACTTCCTCACTATGAAGCGTGCGAGTATACATAGTGACAAGAACTCCAAATACTTTAAGATTTGGATTAATACGAGATTGTACCTTCTCAATTGACTGCATAAGAAGAGCCACGCCTCGAAGAGCAAAGAACTCTGCAGCAAGTGGAATAATCACGCCATCAGCTGCTGTTAACGCATTTACAGTAAGCAAGCCGAGAGAAGGCTGGCAATCAACTATAATAACGTCGTATTCGTCACGCACTTTGCGTAATACACCTGCTAATATTTGCTCTCGTCCTACTTCGGTTACTAACTGAACTTCAGCTGCAGATAAATCAATATTTGCAGGAATAATATCAATATTTTCTGTTTCAGTATGACGAATTACGTCGTGAACGTCCACAGACGAATCAAATAATGCCGTATAAACTGTATTATCAAGCGCATTTGCGTTAATTCCAAGTCCAACTGTTGCCGCACCTTGCGGATCGAAATCAACAATCAAAACGCGACGACCATACTGACTTAGTGCGCCAGCAATATTAATGGAACTTGTAGTTTTACCAACTCCACCTTTCTGGTTGCACATTGCAATAATGCGAGCAGGACCGTGTGAAGTTAACGGCTCTGGTGCATGAAAAGTTTCGTATTCGCGTCCAAGTAAATCAGTAGGCATGCTCCCCACTTTATCAACAGGTATACTCACGAAACTCTGAGCATAAAATTATTTAGCTCGAGGATGACTCATTACGTAAGCTTCAACTAATGCGTCAGGACTAATATGCGTATAAATTTGAGTTGTTGTAACTGAAGCATGTCCAAGTAACTCTTGAACTGTGCGCACATCAGCACCACCTGCAATAAGATGCGTGGCAAGAGAATGGCGCAGCGTATGCGGATGCAATGGTTTGTCAAGTTTTGCACGCTCGCCAGCTTGCGTTACTATTGCCCATGCTGATTGGCGAGAAAGTGCATTACCTCTCTTATTTAAGAAAATTGTGTGCAATTCACGTTTGCCCTTGGACGCTAATTCTGGGCGAGATTTCTCCATATAGTTACGAAGAGCACGAACAGCACACCCACCAATCGGAACTAAACGCTGCTTAGAGCCTTTACCTGTAAGTTTTACAACGGACTCATTTAAATCAATATCTTCGAATTTTACGCCAACTGCTTCCGAAATTCGCGCTCCAGTAGCGTATAAAAACTCGAGAAGCGCAGTATCTCTAATCGAAATAGCATCGGAACTTCCAAAATTCCCTGCAGCTTCAATAACTCTATTTACTTCTTCAATACTTAAAACATCCGGTAAGTAGTCTGCTTGTTTTGGAGCTTTTACTTGCGCTGAAACGTCAGCTTGTATGTCACCATGAGCAAGCATAAAGCGATGCCACTCGTGAATACTTGCAAGTCGACGCGCAACTGTCCTAGTCCCCAACCCTAATTCATTCAAAGTTCGAATATATGATTCAATATCTAATTGAGAAATAGTAGTAATATCTTTTATTTTTCGTTCGTCGTAAAGCCAGCATGTGTAATCTTGCAAATCTGAAGCGTATGCAGATACTGTTTTTTTAGAAAGACCACGCTCAATATCAATATGCGCAATAAAGCGTTGAATATGAAGTGCAAACTCTTCAGGAATATTATTTTTCCTATTGTCAGAATCAAGATTTGAGCGCATAAAAATAATTATAGCTAATAAGTAAATTTGTTGATTTAAAAGAAAAAGCCCACCTAAATTGGTGGGCTTAAAATAGAACTCTATTAAAGCAAAATCAGGCTTCAACTGGAGCGTTTACATCAGCTGGCAATGCAGCCTTAGCAGCTTCAACAACAGCCTTGAAAGCTTCAATATCGGAAACTGCGAGCTCAGCAAGAGCGCGACGATCCAATTCGATGCCTGCCAAGTGCAAGCCCTGAATGAAGCGATTGTAAGTGATGCCTTCAGCGCGAACTGCTGCGTTAATGCGCTGAATCCACAACTTGCGGAAATCACCCTTGCGAGCCTTGCGGTCGCGGAAGTTATAAGTAAATGAGTGGAGCAGCTGTTCCTTTGCCTTGCGATAAAGACGGGAGCGCTGACCGCGGTAGCCAGAAGCCCTCTCAAGAACAACGCGACGCTTCTTGTGAGCGTTTACTGCGCGCTTTACTCGTGCCATAAGTATTCCTCAGCTTTCTTAAAAATTTTCGATTGCGTATTCGTTTACAAGCAATTCTTACTTGTTACTTACTTAACGAGCAAGCCCTTAAGCTTCTTGCTCTGCGCAGTAGCCAATACTTTATCTTCAGAAAGAGCACGACGCTTACGAGCCGACTTGTGCTCCAAGTTGTGGCGCATGGCGCTACCATCGTGCATCACCTTACCGGTACCGGTAAGACGAACGCGCTTGGACGCTGCGGAATTAGTTTTCATCTTCGGCATTGCTGCCCTCCTTGTGATGTTGATCGGATTGCATAGCATTTACTGCAGCTGCAGCTTGTGACTGAACCTCTTGCTTAGCTGCAAGACGAGCAGCCTGACGAGCTTGACGCTCAGCGCGAGATTCAGCGCCACGACGACGTTGCTCAGACTGTGTATGAATTTTCTTGCCTTTTGGAGCAAGAGTCATAATAATATTTCGACCTTCTTGCTTTGGCGCAAACTCTACTGTGCCACTTTCAGAGACCTCATCTGCAAGTCGGCGCAACAATTCAACGCCACCAACCGGACGAGATTGCTCACGGCCACGCAACATAATAGTTACTTTTACCTTGTCTCCGCCGTTCAAGAAACGAAGCACATGACCTTTCTTCACATCGAAATCGTGATCGTCGATCTTGAGGCGGAAACGAATTTCCTTAACCTCTGCGACAGTCTGATTACGACGTGCTTCACGAGCCTTAATCTTTTCGTTGTACTTGTACTTACCGTAGTCAATAAGCTTGGCTACTGGAGGCTTAGCAGTAGGTGCAACTTCGACAAGATCGAGGTTAGCTTCCCTTGCAAGGTTTAACGCGACAGAGGTTGCGATAACTCCCACTTGCTCGCCCTTTGGACCAATAAGGCGCACCTGAGGGACTCGAATTTCCTCGTTAATGCGTGGTTCGTCGCTAATGATGACTCCAATCCTTCTAAATACTTGTAAGATGTAATACACCAAGAAGTCCAAGAGCTTAAGATTCACTACTTCATATCAATAAAACGCTATATAACAGCGCAGCAAGCAGCACAAGAAGCTAACTTGCGTGACCGAAGTCATGAACCCGAAACCACAGTAGGCTTCCAGGTGGGGACATCCCACTTTCTTGATTACTCAAGCCGAATATCTATTCTACTAGAAGCCTTGACAAAAAGGCAGTCAACACACGAAACGTGTTTTGACTGCCACAAATCAAAGCTAGAACTATGCGATTTCTACGCTAACTGCATTGGCTCAGGCTTCAATCCATCGTGATTAAAGTACACATCATACCAAGTCAGGAATGTGTAAACTGTCCAAATCTTACGGCGATCGTCATTTTTCTTTGCATAATTATCGTCAATCATACGAAGTAAAGCATCTCTATCGAAGAATTTAGCAGCATCGTCACTTTCAAACGTTTTACGAACAATCTTATAAAAACGTTCCTCACGCAACCAATCCTTAACTGGCACAGGGAAACCAAGCTTTTCTCTGTCATACCAAGCTTTTGGCAAATGACGGGAAGCAGCTTGTCGGAAAGCAAACTTCGTATTTTCATCAGTAATTAAATATTTAGTAGGAACTTTTTCTGCAACATCCATAAGAACACGATCAAGCAAAGGCACGCGAAGCTCCAAAGAATGTGCCATAGTCATTTTATCTGCCTTAAGCAAAATATCTCCTGGCATCCATTGATGCATATCAAGATATTGCTTTTTCTTCACTTCAGAAAGTCCCTTACCAGCAATTCTATTGTAAATAGCATCGACAATGCTGCGAACGCTAGGACCCTTGCGATACTCAGGTTTCAAAAGTTTTACAGCATCTTCCTCATTGAAAACCTTTGACTGACCGATAAAATGCTCCTCAGCTGGAGCCAAATTAGCGTACAAATGCCACGCTCCGTGGAAATGCTTACCCTTTGCAGCTCGACCAATCGCGTAACGCAACTTTTTTGGCAACTTTGCAAGCATGCGAGTCACAACTTTAATAAGTTTAGAACGCGTATGAACACCATAATCAATGTATCCTGCAAATAATTCATCTGCTCCCTCACCGCTTAGCACAACGCGTAAATCTTGCGAAGCTAATTTTGCAAGGAAGAATAATGGGACGCAAGAGAAATTAGAATCAGGTTCGTCCAAATACCACTGAATTTGTGGAAAATAACGGAATGCGTCAGCAGCGTCAATAATTTCAGATTTATTGTTTAAGCCAATAATTTTTGCCAATTCACTTGCTTGTTTGGATTCATTGTATCTTCCACCAGCAAAACCAATAGAATATGTGTGTTCAGGGCGTGCAACAGCTGCAACATAACTTGAATCAACTCCAGAAGAAAGGAACGAACCAACTTCAACATCCGCAATTTGGTGAGCTTGAACAGAATCACAAACTGTTTTATCGATAGAATCAACTAATTCATTCAAGCGTTGCTTTGTTTCTTTGAAATTAGGATCGTAATATTGCTCAATCTTCATTTCGCCATTCTTATACGTAAAGCAATTACCTTCACGCAGCTTAAAAACGCCCTTGAAGAAAGTTTCGTTAATTGCAGGATATTGGAATGTCATAAACGGCTTAAGCGCATTTTCGTTAAGCTCCTTCTTAAAATCTGGATGGCGCAGTAAAGATTTAATTTCGGATCCGTACATAAAAGTACCATTCATTTGCGCATAATAAAAAGGCTTAATACCGAAATGGTCGCGAGCGCCGAACAATTCTTGAGTACTTTTGTTCCAAATAACGAATGCAAACATTCCGCGTAAACGATTAAGTAAGCCTTTACCCCACTCTTCGTAGCCGTGCACTAATACTTCTGTGTCGCAATCAGTGTGGAAAGTGTGACCAGCTTTAATAAGTTCTTCGCGAAGTGGCTTGTAGTTATAAATCTCACCATTGAAAGTAACTGCAAGATTCCCATCCTCGTTGTACATAGGTTGGGATCCACCGTGAAGATCTATAATGCTAAGTCGACGAAAACCGAGTGCTGCGTGTTCGTCAATCATAGTTCCATATTCGTCAGGACCACGATGCGCAATCACATCTGTCATATCTTTTACAATTTGGCTTTTGACGTTAATTGGGGTGTCATTAATGAACCCTGCAATTCCGCACATTTATTTCTCCTCGTAGAATATACAACACAGCATTACGTTAGTCTACTAGCAAATAATTAACGAAAATCCATAATAACTTGGAAAATCTAACTTGCCATGCAATACTACACCAAGCACTTTATGTTAAGCGAGTATTAGTCTAAAATTCCTGTATTTGTCGGAATAAAAACAATCAAATGCGCTAATATCAAATCCGAAAAATGGCATAAAACGTAGTCAAATGTTGATTGACACTACGCTTATAAACTCTTGTTATAAATGTATGTCATCAGTACAAATGCAGCGTTATTATGTTGTTATGGAACCTTTGCAACGCTGCGTAGTATTAGCAGCAGGAGATTATTACGATCATACGCGTGAACATGTGCCAGATCGCGCTTTAACAATTGCAGCTGATGGAGGCTGGGATCATGCATGTAAATTAGGTTTGCATGTGGATGCGCTCATCGGCGATTTTGACTCTGTTAGATTAAAACTTCCTACTGATGCAGTTATTACTAGATTGCCTGCAGAAAAAGATGATCCTGACTTACTTTCTGCGTTAAAAGTTGGTTGGGCTAAAGGCTCTCGAGAATTTCATATTTTTGGAGGATTAGGTGGTCGAGTTGACCATACTATTTCTAATATTCAACTTATGGTTCGTTTAGCGCGCCGCGGCGGAATTGGATTCTTGTACGGCGACGGTCAAATTGTTACAGCAATACATGATGGATCTCTTGATTTTCCAGCATCATCTGGAGATGATTTGCGCATAGTTTCCGTTTTTTCTCATACTCCAGTTTCTAATGATGTAAATGAAGTTGGATTAAAGTATCAGCTTAAACACGCAACCATGCATGGAGATGCAGTACAAGGTTTAAGTAACGAATTATTAAATGATACGCCTGCTCATATTGACGTTCATGAAGGAACACTTATTGTAACCTTCCCTATTAATGCTCCATTACCACAGGTGAGCTGGTTTAAAAGACCAATTGGAGATTTAGGCGAAGTCGATACTTCTATATCTGAGGCATTAGCAGTTCCTCTTGAAAGCGAGACTACTCCAACATATTCGACTACTGCAGCTGCTGAAGCAATGACGTATAACGAATAGGCGCAAACTTTAGTTTATGCAAATGGCTGACGAGGTTCTTTTACTTGAAAAACTCGTCAGCCTTTTTCTTTTTAAAATTACACTCGTTGTTCAATTGAACAATATTGATTCGTAAAATGTTATGCAAAAACGCAACTGGAAACTATCAAAAAATTCACAAAAACACTCATAAAACACAGCATGTTAACGCTCACTGTTCTCATAGTGCATGATTGCAATAAAAGTGAGCTATATTACAACTCTTCGTACATACCGCACACTAAAATGAACACCGTTAATTCAAATAACGATGACCTAAATGCGTGAGTTTTCATCGCGAAAATAGCGCGACTTAAAACCTTGCGCACGAGGTCTCACTCAAGGGAGAACCACATGACAGTCAAGATTGGTATTAATGGTTTCGGTCGTATCGGTCGTCTCGCATTCCGTCGTATTTTTGAGCTTCAGGCTCGCGGCGGTCAAGCAGGTGACATCGAAGTCGCAGCCATCAACGATCTGACCACCCCTTCGATGCTCGCCTACTTGCTCAAGTATGACAGCACCCACGGCACATTCCGCCACGATGACGGCACCCCAGTTGAGGTAACCTCCACCGAAGACGCAATCGTTGTAGATGGCAAGACTTACAAGGTTTACGCCGAAAAAGACGCAAATAACATTCCATGGGTTAAGAACGATGGCGTTGAATTCGTTCTCGAATGCACCGGTTTCTACACTTCTGCAGAAAAGTCCCAGGCTCACTTGAACGCAGGTGCTAAGAAGGTTCTTATTTCTGCTCCTGCTAAGGATGAAACCACTCCAACAGTTGTGTTCGGTGTTAACCACGAAATCTTGAAGGCTTCTGACAACATTGTTTCCGCTGGTTCTTGCACCACCAACTCCATGGCCGCAATGGTGAAGTTGCTTCAAGACAACTGGGGAATCAAGTCCGGCTTCATGACCACAATTCACGCCTACACCGGCACTCAGATGATTCTCGACGGCCCACGCGGCTCCAAGCCACGCAACAACCGTTCCGCAGCTTGCAACACCATTGAGCACTCCACCGGCGCTGCTAAGGCAATCGGCAAGGTTGTGCCAGAAGTTAACGGCAAGCTCCAGGGTCACGCACAGCGCATTCAGGTTCCAGACGGCTCTGTTACCGAGTTGACCACTGTTCTTGAGAAGCCAGCAACCACTGAAGAAATTAACGACGCTTTCAAGAAGGCTTTCGAAAACTGCGAGTACTTCGGTTACAATGCAGACAGCATCGTGTCTTCTGACATCATCGGCGACACCCACGGTGGCGTTTTCGATCCAACTCAGACCGATGTGAACACTGTTGACGGTGTAACTTTGGCTCGTACCGTTACCTTCTACGACAACGAGTACGGCTTCACTTCCAACATGATTCGCACTCTTCTTTACTTCGCTGAAATCTCCGAGTGATTTCGCTAAGCATCAATCAGCAATAGCTGGTTGTGCGAATATTTAATATATAAACCCCTTGTGCTGCTTTCTAAGCTCCACAAGGGGTTTATATGTTTAATATACACTAAGTCAACAGTCGGTATAGCATATCATGTAACACAATTTGACAGTTGAGTATAAGGCACGGTAACAAAATGAGTAAAAAACATGCAGAAACCGGAAAAGCAACTCCAGCTATTGCGCAACTCGAAAACGCAGGCATCACCTTCCGCATAGCGCAATACGAGCATGACGCTGATCACATGGACGACGGCTATGGAATTGAGGCTGCTGAGAAGCTAGGCGTAAGCGCAGCTCAAGTTTGCAAAACTCTTATGGTTGACACTGGTGAAAAGCGAGTGGTTGGAATTGTTCCAGTAAACGGACGCCTCAATATGAAAGCAATTGCAGGAGCAGTACACGCAAAGAAAGCAAGTATGACAAGCCCAGAAGTTGCGCAACGAGAAAGCGGCTACGTAGTTGGCGGAATTTCACCATTCGGACAAAAAACGCACCATGAAACAGTACTAGATAGTAGCGTAATGCAATTTGATGAGATTCTTGTTTCTGGAGGAAAACGAGGATTGGACGTAGTTCTTAATCCTCAAGATATCGTAACATTATTAAACGCAACTGTAGCTGATATAGCAGCATAAGCAACATAAGCTTTATTACTGCAAATATTGCTACTAACAAGTGATTACTCGCACGAGATTAGTACGTTGACAAATATAACGTCTTGGCAACGTGCGATAATCCCTAAGGTTGTTCATTAATCGTTAAGGAGTGCATTATGGGTATGCGTGGCCGCAAGCGCAAGGCGCGTCGTAAAAAAGCAGCGAATCATGGCAAAAGACCAAATGCTTAAGCTATAAATTCGCTTATACATACTGTAAAGCCCACGTCAATCGTGGGCTTTTTCGTTTTAGCATACTTTTATTCACCACAATAATCAGAAAGCTCACGTTTAAGTTGCATGCGAGCGCGGTTAAGTCTGCTCATAATAGTGCCTATTTTTACGCCTTCTTCTTGGGCAATTTGTTTATAAGATTTACCTCGAATAGCGACTTCAATAAAAACTTTTCTACGCTCAGGCGGCAACTTACTAAGCGCAGCAATAATCTCTTGTGGAGCAAACCCTTCTAAATATTCTTGTTCAGCAGAAAGCATCCCTTTTGCGCAATGATTAGAAGCCTCATAGATATCCCAATCATTGTAGTCGCCAGTTTCATCGTTAGCACGTTTAGGGCTTCGTTTTGCTTTCGCGTACTGATTAAAATACAAATTTCGTTCAATCCTGTTAATCCAGGCAGCAAAATTTGTGCCAGGCTGAAAAGTTTCAAAAGATTTAAGAGCACGCTCAAAAGTATCTTGCACTAAATCTTGCGCATCCTGCGCATTTTGCGTAAGACGCATAGCTTGAGTGTACAAAGGATCAACGCAAGTAGATACAAGTTGTTCAAATCTTTTGCGTCGACTTTCCATTGCAGAACTTTGCTTAGTATCTACTAAACGATCACTAAATAAGCGAGCATTACAATTTTTTGCACTTTGTTTTTTAGCTCTTACGCTTTTAGAGCACATAACATTTGTCTTCTCGATTTGCTCACCCATATAGTCAATAATACTTTTACTTTGCACATATAGCTACTAATTTGTCGTGTTGCATAGTGTAGCGCAGCGCGAGATGATAACACATCGCAGCACAATAATGCAGCGCGGCATAGTGTGACATTGCGTGACATTGCGGTAGTATTGTGACTATGCCAACTCATATTCAAGAATTGTTAAATGCTTTAGATTTAGCACCTAAGCAAGCTGAGAATACATTACTTGCTGAATCATGGTTACTTGGTTTCGACACTGAAACTACAGGTGCAAATATTGGTAAAGATGCCATTGTTTCTGCAACTCTAGTATTACGCAATCCTGAACTAGCTCACGATGGAGATGTGGTATCAACTTGGTTAATTAACCCTCATCAGCCTATGAATCCTAAGGCAAGCGAAGTAAATGGTTTCACAGACGAATACCTTCAAGAACACGGCGGAGAGCCTGAAGAAGAACTTGAATTCCTTGCACGCGCAGTAAGCATGGCTCAAGCTAAGAATATTCCACTACTTGCTTATAACGCTCCATTTGATATTTCAATGTTACGTCACGACTTGAAGCGTTGGCATCTTACTGCGCTAGAAGAACGCGCAACTTGTTCAATACATGCACTAAACGCTAATGACATTCTTACTGTTGATCCTCTTGTTATCGATAGAGCTGTTTCTAGAAGATCCGGCAAGCGTACTCTCACTATTACATCTCAATTTTATGGAGTTGAACCAATCGGAGATTTCCACGATGCTACAGCAGACACAGTTGCAGCTCTTGATTTGATTGCTCCAATGAGCAAACTATATGAGTCAGTAAGTTGCATGAGGCTGAATACTATGATGGATTGGCAGCGCGAAGCTTATATTAATTGGCGAGATAGCTTCAATCAATGGCTGCAATCTCACGGACGTGAGCCTATTACTGGAACATGGCTATAAAACATTTGGCGAAAAGAAGTAAATTATGATCATGCATAACACGTTGTCACTAGCAAACGCAAGTGAAATTTTGCAACACTATGGTTTGTTACGCGAAATGATTCAATATTGTAAAGCAGAAGATACTAATAGTGCTAATACTAAAGAAAAAACTGTAGACTCTACTCATTCTCGCAATGAAATATGGTCTTTAAATCCGTATTATTTCCCAAATATTGATGCAGATGAGTGCTTTACTAACGCAACTTACGATACTCGCGATATTACACCTGGGACACTTCTGTTTATTAAAGGCAATTTTCAGTCGGAATATCTTTTAAATGCAGACAACAAAGGACTTGCTGCATATGTTGCTGAACAAAGCTACGCACAATACACAAAAGCTGTTGGTTTAATTGTTACGGATGCTAAAAAAGCAATGAGCGTGCTTGCAGCAGCATTCTTTGGAAATCCACAAGAAAAACTCACTATTGTTGGAATTACTGGAACTAAAGGCAAAACAACTACAGCCTACTTTACTCACGCTATTCTAAACTCCCATTCGCACGGTAAAGCAGCACTGTTTTCTTCAGTAGATAATTGCGTAGACGGAAAAAATTACGTTGAATCTAATTTAACTACTCCTGAAAGTTTTGATGCTTTCAAAATGATGCGCGAAGCTGTAGATAACGGCATGAAGTATCTTGTTATGGAAGTTTCTTCGCAAGCTTATAAGGTGAATCGCGTATACGGTCTTAAATTCGATGTTGCAGCATTCTTAAACATTAGCCCAGACCACATTAGCCCTATTGAGCACCCAACTTTTGAAGATTACTTGTATTGCAAACGACAAATTATTGCAAATACTAAGCGTTTAGTACTAAATTCTGATACAGATCACGCAGATCTTCTTTTACAAGATGCGGAACGCAACAATGTGCTCGTAACAACTTTTGCTCGCATTAAAAAAGATGAAATAGAAAGCGACGCTTGCGAAAATGACAATTTCGATGATATTGACGACGATCGCATAAATTATTGCGCTCCTGCTAACGATGATGACTACACAGAATTACTTACTCCTGACTACATTGCAATGCCAGTAGAAAATAGTGAATCACATTGCATCGCTATGCGAGACTCAAGCGAAGACGACGACTATGAAGATAACGACTACGAAGAAGACGTGCACTACTGCCCTATTGACGAATTCGCATTGTCTATTGCAGGAGATTTTAACTACGAAAATGCTTTAGCTGCAATCGCTATTGCAGGAGAATTGGGAATTAATCAAGATACTGATTTACACGCATTACACGCTATTGAGAACGTGAAAATTTCTGGACGCATGGAAGTTTTCAAAGACACGCACTCAAATATGATTGCAGTTGTCGACTATGCGCATAACTACATTTCTACAAAATCAGTTCTTGACTTTGTAGAAGAGCGCTACGGCAAATTTAATCCTCGAATTACGCTAATAACTGGTTCCACAGGAGATAAAGCTGTCGACCGTCGTAAAGAAATTGTTGAAGCAGCGCAAAACCGCATAGAACAGTTTATTTTCACTACTGAAGATACTGATACTGAAGACGTAATGCATATTTGCGAGGATATGCAAAGTTATGTTACGAACCCAAATGTTTCTTCACGCATTATTATCGACAGAGCTGAAGCAATAGAATGCGCTTACAACGATGCTGCAAACAGCGAACAAAAAAATGGAAGATTAAACATTCTTCTTGCTATTGGTAAGGGCGATGAACGTTGGATTAAAAACAAACGAAAGCATGTGCCATATGAGGGTGATTCATTCGTAATAAAGCGTCTTTTTGGTCTGTAATACGCTTATGCGAAAGTATGAAAATATACGAATAAAATAAACGCAATTACTACATAAACTAAATAACAAACTAGCTAACAAACTAAATAACAAACAAGTTAAATAACAAATTAAAACAAATGAAGAAGATACAAATGAATAATCAACAATTCCAACCTGTGTTACTCGGTAGCGATATAAACGCATATGGCATGGCTCGAGCATTCCATGAAGAATATGGCATTACTTCAATTGCTTTTGCGCACTTCCAACTTTCACCTACGAAATTTAGCAAAATTGTCGATGTGAGAATTGTTCCAGGCTTTGGAGAACTTCCTACATTCCGCAATACAATGCTTAATTTTGCTAAATCATGGCATGAGGATCATCCTAATACCAAGCTTCTGCTTATTCCTTGCGGCGACGTATATGCGAACCTCCTAAGCCAATGCGGTGATGAATTGCACGAATATTTTGCTTTCCACACATTGCCAAATTCGCTCAATCGCCAGCTTAGCCTTAAAAGCTCATTCTATAAAACTTGTGAAAAATACAATCTTCCTCATCCAAAAACTAAAGTTGTAAACGCTCAAGAAGTAGCAGCGCACGCTTATGAAGATTTGCCATTCAGCTTCCCTATTGCTATGAAACCAGCGAATAGCACTAAATGGCTTGACATTGATTTTGAGGGACGTAAAAAAGCTTTTATTATCAATACTCCGCAAGAACTTGATACTCTTATTCAACGCTCGTACAAAGCTGGCTACGATGACGAAATGATTTTGCAAGACTTTATTCCTGGAGACGACAGCCGCATGCGTGTGCTAAATGCTTACGTTGATAGCGACCATCATGTGCGCATGATGTTTCTAGGACACCCTCTACTGGAGGATCCAACTCCAGAAGCAATCGGAAATTATGCAGCTATTATTCCAGACTATAATGAGGAAGTTTTCCAAAATATTAAAGCATTTTTGGAAGATATACGTTACGTTGGCGTAGCTAATTTTGATATGAAATACGATGAGAGAGACGGAAAATATAAGCTTTTTGAAATCAATTTACGCCAAGGACGTTCAAGCTATTTCGTCACTTTAAACGGATTTAATATTGCTAAATATTTTGTTGAAGATTTAATTGACCATAAGCCTTTTGACGGGAATACTGTGTTCGGCCGTGGAGAAAAGCTGTGGATGGAGATTCCGCGATCGATATTTTGCAATTATGTAGCAGAAGGCGATGAAAAGAAGCGCGGTCTTAATATGATTCGTCGCGGCGATTGGGGCACTACGCTAGAATATAAAAAAGATATGAATCTGCTACGCTGGTTGATGATTCGTCATATGTTTTCAATTTACACAAGACGTTATGCAGAATTTTTCCGCAATAAAGCGTGAAAATTATTACGTAACTTTGAAGGGAATATGAGACAATGAAACGTCCGTTTTTTGCTGTACTTGGCGGCATGGGCACACTTGCAACAGAAAGCTATATTCGTTTACTTAACAAAGAAACGCATGCGCATAACGATCAAGAGTTTTTAGATTATGTGGTGTTCAATGATGCTTCTGTGCCAGATAGAACAGCATATATTGTTGGCGAATCATCCGAAAACCCATTCCCTACTCTTGCAGACGACATAGCTAAAGCAACTGCGATGGGTGCTTCATTTATTGTGCTCACGTGCAATACTGCGCATTACTTTTACGATAAGTTCCAAGCACTCACCGATGTGCCAATTATGCATATGCCGCGTGGTGCTGTAGCTGAAGTTTCTAAACGTTACCCAAAGTCTAAATGTAACCGTATTGGATTCTTAGGTACTGCAGGGTCGCGTAAAGCTGGAGTGTATCAGCGCGCTATAGAAGAAGCAGGATACACATTCGTAGCACCCGACGACGATTTACAAAAACGCATTACATCACTTATTTATGATGATGTAAAAGGCACAGGCGATCTTAATTTACGCCGTTACGAGTCCGTTTTAAGCGACATGCTTGACCCTGCAGGAGCGTGCCGTTGCGACGCACTTATTTTGGGTTGCACAGAATTAAGTGTGCTTAATGAAGCTTTCCCTCTTCCGCAAATACCGTTAGTTGACGCTCAAGCAGTACTTGTAAAAAATACTGTAGAAAAAGCTAAATCTTTGCGAATGAAGTAGCAAAAATAGCTTATCAGGACTCGTCAATATTTGGGTGGATTGCTACGCGCTGATCCTTTGGCTTTTTTAGATCCGGATTCACGTGCTCAACAAGCATTGTGCGCGCGTCTCCTGCAGTGACGAAACTACCGCAAATAAGCACTCCATGACCATAGCCCACACCAAGCTCATCGTCTTCATCAACTAAATCAACGGCAGTTTGAATAGCATCCGGCAACTCGTCAACACGAATTACGCGATCCTCGCCAAATACGCCTACAGCAATCTTTTCGAGCTCTTCTGGATCCATTACACGGTCGCGCCAAGAATTACGCGTAACAACAATCTTCGTCAAAATAGGCTCAAGAACACCCAAGTATTCTTCAACTTGCTTATCTGCCATCATTGCCACAACGCCAATAAGCTGCTCAAAATGATAGTTTTCTTCAATAGTTTCGCGAAGAGACTCAGCAGCATTCACGTTATGTCCACCGTCAATAATGATCGTAGGCGAAGTACGAACCTGCTCAATACGACCAGGAACCTTAACCTGGCTTAAAGCCTCTGCAACTAAATCGCCATCCAAAGCACCATTTACAGGCAACACAACCTCTGCAGCAGCAAGAGCTGCCAAAGCATTATGAGCCTGATGTTTGCCAAACTTGTCAATCGGAACATCCTCATAAGTGCCAAGAGGCGTGCGCAAAGTAACAACCTGTCCACCAACTGCAGGAGTACGAGACACAACTTCAAGCTCGCCATCTCCATAAGAAGAATCGCGCAATAATGTAGCATGATTGCGCTCCGCAACTTCCTTAATAATTGGCAAAACCTTAGCTTCATGCGGCTGAGGACCCAAAATAACAGTGCAATTTGGCTTGATAATACCAGCCTTCGTGCGAGCAATCTCTTCAACAGTGTTTCCAAGCCATTGCATGTGATCCATATCAACCGGCCCAATAATTGCAGCATCAGCATTCATAACATTGGTGGCATCCCATTCACCACCCATGCCAACTTCCATAACAGCAACATCAACAGGAGCATCCGCAAAAGCCCAAATTGCCATGGCTGTAAGCACTTCAAAAAAGCTCATTTTTGGCTTACCGTCAGCCTCCATGCGAGCGTCAACCATGTCGATAATGTCTTTCATTTGATCCCACACATCAACGAACTGATCGTCACTAATTTCCTGTCCGTCAATCATAATGCGCTCGTTTACGCGCTCCAAATGTGGAGAAGTATATAATCCGGTTCGCAAACCGTATGCTCGACAAATCGACTCAGCCATTCGAGCAGTAGAACCTTTGCCGTTCGTACCAGTTATGTGAATAACACGCATAGACTGCTCTGGATGACCTAAAATATCGAGAATAAGACGCATGCGGTCCAAGTCGAGATTAGTTTTATTATGTTCTGGAGCTCGGCTCATAATATTGCGTTCAATATCAACAATTCGCTCATTATTGCGATTTGGATTTTCAATAGACATAACTACTCCCCCTAATTTTTACGCTCGCTCACTCATTTTCCAACTATCTAGATTAGTTGATACCAACAACACACGCATATAAATATGTTGTGACAATATTCACATAGCAAAAGCGTTTTATACGCACTTTGTAAATTGCGTATAAAATCTTGCTATTTTGCACTAAAAAACTCGCATAAAACACTAAATAAGACTATGTTAGTTTATTGACTGTTTATTTACTATTTGTATAATTTGCGCAAGCAAAAATTAACAAGCAAAAATTAAGGAGCCTCACAATGGCAGAATATACGCCAACTGAGCACGGCGAAGAGCTAAAGGCTGACGGAACACAAAAGACAGAAGATCGTGTAAATAACCGTTCACTTCGTCCAAACAGTGATTCTTTTAAAGATTTTATGACGAATAACTGGGATAACCAGGAGCCAGAAGTTAAGGCTCTTGAATCTAGTAGGTATATTCCAGCTCGTTTAGAGGCTCTTTCAAAACGTTTCCCAGGCGAACGTTTAGTTATTCCTGCAGGACAACCAAAGGTGCGTAATAACGACTGTGATTATGCTTTCCGCCCAGACACTACATTTGCCTACTACACTGGATTAGGTCAAGACTATGAGGCTGGTGCTGTGCTTGTTATGGAGCCAGTCAACAAAGATAGCGAAGAAGCTAAGGCTGGAAAAACACATGTACCTGAGCTTTTTGTAGCTCCACGCGCAGATAACAGCACTTCAGCATTTTACAAGGATCCTCACTATGGAGAATATTGGGTCGGCCCTCGTGCAGGCTTAAAAGAACTTAAAGCAATGACCGGCATTGAAACGCGCGATATTGCAGAACTTGACGACGCTATTGCAAAGAATGTAAGCGACGACGCTAATGGTGAGGGCATTCGCGTGCGAATTGTTCGAGAAACGGATCCTGAGCTTACTGCAAAAGTTGAAACAATGCGCGAAGCAAGTGGATTTACTGATGAAGATGCAAACACTTGCGCAGACGACAAATTGCACGAATTCGCTGCAGAAGCACGAATGCTTAAGGACGACTACGAAATTCGCGAAATGCGCAAAGCTATTGCAGCCACAAAACTTGGTTTTGACCGCATGCTTACGCGTTTGCCTAATGCTTTAGGTCATGAGCATTCCGAGCGCATGATTGAGGGTGCTTTTAATTCTGTTGCTCGCGAGGAAGGGAACGAAGTAGGCTACGACACTATTGTTGCTTCAGGCAAGCACGCACCAATTTTGCACTGGATGCGCAATACTGGCGTTGTTTCCAGCGGAGAATTGCTACTTATTGATGCCGGCGTTGAAGTTAACAGCCTCTACACTGCTGACATTACACGAACTTTCCCAACAAATGGCAAATTCACTGACTTGCAAAAGAAGCTTTACCAGTGCGTTCTTGACGCTCAACAAGCCGGTTTTGAGGCAGCTAAGCCAGGTGCAACCTACTCCGATATTCACCATGCTTGCATGCGCGTTCTAGCCGAACACTTGCACGAATGGGGAATTTTGAAAGTTAGCGTTGAAGAATCACTTTCGCCAGAAGGTCAACAGCATCGTCGTTGGCACGCTTGCGGCGTTGCTCATCATCTTGGTTTGGATGTGCACGATTGCGCACAAGCACGCTATGAGTCTTATCAGGGCGCAAAAATTACTCCAGGAATGATATTCACTATTGAGCCAGGATTATACTTTGCAGCTAACGATTTGATGCTTCCTGAAGAAATGCGCGGAATTGGAATTCGTATTGAAGATGATGTGCTAATGACTGAAAACGGTCCAGAATGGCTTTCTATTGACATTCCAAAGCAAATCGATGATGTAGAAGCATGGATGGCTGAACAAGCTCACAAAAGTGATATTTTCCAACATTAAGCAGCAAATCAAAATAATAGAAAAATATAATAAAACGAAATAATAATATAGTACGCCAGCATAAGCTAAGTTAAACGTACGCAATATGGCACTTATGGTGCGCTCTATAGAAACGTAACACGCATTGCGCATGTTACTTATCGAAAGGGCGCACCATAATTGTTTATATAGCATTTTTACAAGCAAAATTTGCATCAAAATGCTTTTGAAGAAGCGAGAAGATATTTAGTAAAAAGTATAGCTCTACAAATTTGCTGCACTGACGCGCGCGAAAGGAATATTTATGACTAAGCCAATTGTTCTTTCACTCGGCGAACTTTTATGGGATTTACTCCCACACGGAAAACGTGTTGGCGGAGCGCCAGCAAATTTTGCATATCACGCACAGTGTCACGGAGCGCAAAGTTGCATGATTAGTGCTGTTGGTCAAGACCAACTCGGCGATGAGCTGATTGACAAAGTAAACAAAGCTGGCATCGCTTCAATTATTCAACGCAACGCTTGGCCAACAAGCACTGTAGAAGTAACACTAAAAAATGGAATACCAGAGTACACTATTCTACGAAATATAGCATGGGATCATATTCTTTACACTCGAGAACTCATTGATTTAGTAGAACGAGCAGATGCAGTATGTTTTGGCACTCTAAGCTTACGTTCTCAAGAAACTCACGACACAATTTTACAATTGTTAAAGCATACTAAGCCTGGAGCAATGAAGTTCTTCGACATTAATATTAGAAGCGATCACTACTCTAAGGATCTTATTGACACATTACTTCAAGAAGCCACAGTATTTAAGCTTAACGATTCGGAACTATTCTTATTGCGCGACATGTTCAATATTCGCGACACTTCAGACGAGGAAGCTTGCAAGTGGTTCCAAGCTCGTTATGCACTAGATTATGTGATTCTTACAGGCGGCTCTACTTTTAGTACGATTACTACTAGCACTGGAGAAAGCTCAACTATCCCAACTCCACACGTTGACGTTCTTGACACAGTTGGTGCTGGGGACTCGTTCTCAGGAACATTCACAGCGCATATTCTTAAAGGAGAAAGCTTACAAGAGGCGCATCGCGCAGCTGTTAATACTGCAGCATTCGTGTGCACTCAAGAAGGAGCATGGCCTAAGTATCCAAAACAAATACCAGATTACTTGTCATTGGCAGAAAATAACAAATAGAACAAAAAATAAAATTTAAATTATAAGATACAAAAATGCCACTTCATAAACCATAATGAAGTGGCATTATTAATATCTTGTGGGGCCTCAGGGGCTTGAACCCTGGACCGACGGATTATGAGTCCGCTGCTCTAACCGACTGAGCTAAAGCCCCACGCTAACAAAGTTAGCAACGACTAGATTAGCACATACCCATAAACGTCGCCAACTCAGTGAGTCGAATTTTTGACCTTGCTTAGGATTACTGAGCTTGAAATCCCGATGATTTCAAGCTCGGTCAAAATCCAAACAAACAAAAACAAAACCCAACACAAAACCACACCAACCAAAATCTGCCTCCGTCAATAACGACGAAGGCAGACCTCGCTTGCGTTGAAAGCACACCGTGCTTTCAACCTGAGCAAGCTCGACGCTCTGAAGGAGCTTGAAATCCAGATGATTTCAAGCTCGGTCAGAACGTCCAGATGCGAAGTTATCAAGAGCACCAGTTTTGCGCAAAGCTAAATACACAAACCACACAAGCACTCCAGAAAGCAGCAATCCACTAATAAGCTCATTAAGCATGTGAATAGTAATATAAGTTGGAGCCTTACCTTGATACTTAGTAAATGTTAAGTAAACTCCATACTCAAACGCTACCAATAATCCAGATACAACGCTTAAAGTCAAATTAAACTTTCGCAAACGGAAAATTAAGAACGGAATCTCCGCAAACACACCCTGCAAAAGTGCGGAAATAAGCGTATCTCGCATATTAAACGGAGTTCCAAGAAGCACCTGTACAAATGCTGCAACAACATTTACATACACTGCAGAACCTGGCTTACGAATAAGCAAAACTGCAAGAGTTCCAGACAAATACCAAACACCATGCGTAATGCTTGCAAAACCAGGAAGAACAGCTGCATTCAAAGTACGAATCAAAGGAATAAACACCAAGCCATAGCCATACAAGATAACGCCAAAAACAGCAGCAAGAGCAGCACCTAATGCGATATCTGCAACACGCCAACGCATGCTTACAACCCTATTAATACTAAAAGCAGCATTACTATCCACTTGATCCGTTACACAATTAGATGATTCTAATCCATTATTATTTGTATTGAAAATATCGCTCATAGGAAATCCTTTTTAAGCTGCTGCGCATTGTAAATTACTTAATTGAATACTTCCTGACCTACGCAGCCCGGGCAGAAGTACCAATGAGAAAGTGTATCATCTCTAAAAAGCACAATATACCTTTTGTGATATTTAATACATTGTCAGATGTTATATCGATTTATAGAAAAAATATATGAAAAACTAATTGCTGCGCAAAAATAGGGTAAGCAGTAAAAATAGAAATACAAAAATCAGAAATACGAAAAACGCCGCTGAAAACCCAGCGGCGTCGTAATTTGTACCCCCTAAGAGAGTCGAACTCTTGTTGTCAGATTGAAAGTCTGGTGTCCTAACCGTTAGACGAAGGGGGCTTCGAACCAAACCATATGATATTAACACTCAAAAAAGAGTCGCGCAACTCACGGCGTGTTGAGGCTAAGTACAACTGCAAAGCTACGAGAACAGCGGCGGCAAAGCATTATTGTACTATGTAGGTGAAGTCGTGAATCGTGCGACCAGCTTCCAAGCCTTTGCGCTCAAAATTCGTAAGAACTCGACCAGCAAAGCGCTCAGACTCGCTAAAATCTGCGTGCGGAAGAGCTGCTGCAGTATCAGCTGTACCTTTCCCTACATGCTCAATTGGAAGACTTGCGCTTAATTCGCCAATATTTGCAAAATCTTCGCGAGAATCCATAATCTCATGCACATGCAAAGCGTAGTCCTCAATATCTGTAGCAATGCGCCACGCACCCCCTCTACGCAACGCCTGGTGTATTGTAGAGGCAAGCTCTGGCTGCACAATACGACGCTTATGGTGGCGCATTTTAGGCCATGGATCCGGGAAGAAAGTCCAAACTTCTTCTAAAACTCCGCAGTCGCACGCAGCGAAGAAATCAGGAGCGTTAATTTGCGCAATACGAAGATTAGTCAAACCTTGCTTTCCAGCAAGAAGCATTGTGTGCGCAACGCCTGGATCATAAACTTCAAGCGCTAAAAAGTTAGTTTCCGGCAAACGTTCAGCTGCGGCAACAATGTTTTCGCCTTGCCCGGAGCCAATTTCAACAATAAGCGGATTATCATTCCCCCACTTATCGCTAATCCAATCATGCGTAATGTTCAAATTTTCGCGCAATCTAAATGAGCCAGGCGCTTCAGTAACGTCTAGCAGGTACTGACTTGCATAACGCTCCTGAGCGTGCTGTAAACGCGCATCTAAGCGCCCAGAACGACGCACAAACGACAATACAGTGCGTTGCTTGGCTTGCATAGTGTTTTCGTTTTCATTTTCAGTGCTCATGAGATTACTTTCGTTATTTGGGTTACATGCCTTTAGTTTAAATTCGCATGATTTTAGTCATGCTCGTACGCATCGCTTTTATGCTACCAAAAAGTATAAAAAAGCAGCGAAAGTTGTTAAACAAACGCTGCTCAATTAATTCTTTAGCAAATACAATTTTTAGGAGAACAAGTCACGCGCAGTATTGTCGTTCGGAGCATCCTCTACTTTGATATTCACTTGTGCTGGGCTTAGCAAAAATACCCTAGGAGTCACACGCTCAATAGAACCGCGAACACCAAATACAACTCCAGCAGAAAAATCAACAATACGATACGCAACCGATTCAGTTACACCAGTAAGGTTTAAAACCACTGGAACACCGTCACGCAAAGCACGACCTACCATTTGCGCATCATCGTAAGACTTAGGATGAATTGTAGTGATACGACTCATACGACTAGCATTCGCACGAGCAGAACCACCACGCAAATCATTACCATGTTGCGACACAGCAGGAGTTACCGAGCGATCATTATCGAATGACGTTTCTTGAACATCAGATTCAGCATAATCATCATCCTCAGGCACATCTGCCATACCAACGTATGACATCACGTTCTTCATAAAGCCAGCCATGAAGCAACCCTCCTCTCGTCACGCTTAACGCAGAAAATCAGGAATATCTAATTCGTCAGGTTCGGCAGGCTGCTGTACAGGAGCTGCCGCAGGAGAATATTGCTGATTCATTGCAGGCTCAAACATAGAAGGCATAGAAGCAGGTTGTTCTACTTGTGGAGCAGCTTGAGCTTCCTCTTTGAAAGATGAGGTAGACTGTGCAGGAGCTACAGGCTTAACATCTGCTTGCATATCAACAAACTGACCAGCTTTAGCTGAGGACTCCTCCGCCTTAGGATGAGCATCAAATCCAGCAGCAATAACCGTAACTCGAACCTCATCGCCGTAAGAATCATCCAGGGAAAGACCCCAAATAATTTGAGCTTCTGGATGAATAGCTTTACGAACAAGTTCAGTTGCAGCAGAAGCTTCCTGAAGCTTCAAATCACTTGGACCTGCGATATTAATCAAAGCACCGTGAGCACCCTCAATGCTTTCTTCCAGCAATGGGGAGCTAATAGCAATTTCAGCTGCCTGAGTTGCACGATCCTCGCCTTTTGCAGCACCAATACCGAACAATGCGGTACCCGCTCCGCGAAGAACAGCTGTAACATCAGAGAAATCAACATGAATGTAAGAATTCATGGTAATTAAATCAGTAATGCCTTGCACACCTGCGAGCAACGCAGTATCTGCCGTCTTAAATGCTTCAATAATTCCAATAGTACGATCAGAAATTTCCAAAAGACGATCGTTTGGAATAACAATCAACGCGTCAACTTCTTTGCGAAGATTCTCGATACCAAGTTTTGCAGATGCAGCACGTTGTGGTCCTTCAAAACCGAATGGACGTGTAACAACAGCAATAGTCAAAGCACCTTGCTGATGAGCTGCACGAGCCACAATTGGGCTTGCACCAGTACCTGTGCCGCCGCCTTCACCGCAGGTAACAAACACCATGTCAGCACCCTTAAGTGCCTCTTCAATGTCTGATTGATGATCCTGCGCAGCCTTAGCACCCTTTTCAGGATCAGCACCAGCGCCTAAGCCTCGGCTCGAAGCATCAGATAATGAAATCTTTACATCAGCATCAGAACGCAGTAAATCTTTAGCGTCAGTATTAATGGCCACAAACTCTACATTCTGTAGGCCCTCGCTGATCATCCGATTGACGGCGTTACCGCCGGCACCACCGACGCCGACTACCTTGATGATGGTTTTGTCGTTGAAATTGTCAGTCTGGGCAATCTCGCTCACCGTTATCTCCTGTCACTCACGCACGTTTACACAATATTTTAGCGCAAAACGCTCGATACTGACGACGTTTTCACAATAAACTGAAAAAATGTCACTGCTTTGATAATACACCGTGCTATATGCAAATATGAGCACAAGGTGATTTTAATAGAATATTCTCGAAATAATCAGAGCAAAAAAATGACGAAAGCCCTAGAAAACACTAGTAACTTGCATCCATTGGATCATCACCAAATAACGCCTCTCGCTCTTCGTGACTAGTTGTACGAGAATCTAACCACCCATACGGCAAATGAACTTTTTTAGCAAATCTAACTCGTCCACGCGGCGTGTCTAACACCTTTTCTGGCAAACGAAGAGAACCATCAAGCACATCGAGATTACGTTGAACATCCTCAATCGACTCGCACTCCATAAACGCTTTACGAGTGCCACCGCCAACAGGAAAGCCCTTTAAATACCAAGCAACATGCTTACGCAAGTCGTGAACAGCCATACGCTCGTCACCATCATAAAACTCAACTAAAAGCTTCAAGTGACGCAAAATAACGGAACCAACTTCTGCCAAAGTAGGATTCACACGATTATCGCTACCTTCGCAAGCATTGCGAATATCAGCAAACAACCATGGGCGACCTTGGCATCCTCGACCGATAGCAACGCCAGCGCAACCAGTTTCCTTAAACATTGCGAGCGCATCTTCCGCACCCCAAATATCACCATTGCCAAAAACCGGAATATCAAGCGCCTCTACAAGCTCACCAATACGCTGCCAGTCTGAATGACCACCGTAATATTCTGCAGTTGTGCGAGCATGCAAAGTTACAGCAGCGCATCCTTCTTCTTGCGCAATATGACCAGCTTGAATAAAAGTTTCATGATTCTCGTCAATTCCAACACGGAATTTAGCCGTAACAGGGATTCCTGCTGGCTCACAAACAGAAACAACGCGATGCAAAATTTCTTGCAACAAATCAGTTTTCCAAGGAAGAGCAGAACCGCCGCCGCGTCGCGTCACTTTTGGAACTGGACAGCCGAAGTTTAAGTCAACGTGATCAGCCATGTTTTCGTCGACAACAATTCGAGCTGCCTGCTCAACAATAGAAGGATTTACACCATAAAGCTGCAAAGAGCGCACTTTTTCGCTAGGAGCAAAACGGCAAAGTCTAAGCGCTTTTGGATTTCGTGCAACTAGAGCTCGCGCTGTAATCATTTCTGCTACGTAAAGCCCGTCCGGACCAAATTCGCGGCAAATTACGCGAAATGGCCAGTTAGTGATCCCAGCCATTGGAGATAGAACAACAGGAGTTGCAATATGAACTTTCCCTAAATCCACTGGTTTTATAGAAAAATTCATATTGCTTTAACTCCGTTCACTATAATAATAATTTTGCTTATTAATGCTTAAGCACTACTCAAACGCGTATTAGTACAATCCGCCAGCAGTAGCGATTTGTACAGGCTTAGACTCGTCTTCGCCAGCTTCTTTAGCAATATCCGTAGCACCGTCGGCTGCACGAGTACCAACGATTTCAACAGGACCTTGCGGATACTTAACACGTTTTTCGTTAATTCGGCTAGCAACGTAATCTGCAACCTTGTCCAAGGAAACGCGCTCTTGTTGCATAGTGTCGCGCTCGCGAATTGTAACAGCATGATCTTCCAAAGTATCGAAGTCGACTGTTACGCACAAAGGAGTACCAATTTCGTCCTCACGACGATAGCGGCGACCAATAGCTCCAGCCTCATCGTAATCGATAACCCAATCATGCTGACGCAAATCTGCAGCCAAATCTTGAGCAACAGCTTGCAATTCTGGCTTCTTGCTTAAAGGCAAAACTGCAGCTTTAACAGGAGCCAAACGAGGATCAAGTCGAAGAACAGTGCGCTTGTCAACTCCGCCCTTAGTGTTTGGAGCTTCGTCAACGTCGTAAGCATCAACCAAGAATGCCATAAGCGAGCGCGTAAGACCAGCTGCAGGCTCAATAACGTAAGGCACATACTTTTCGCCAGTAGCCTGGTTAAAGTAACTCAAATCCTCGCCGGAATGCTTAGCATGAGCAGACAAATCGTAGTCAGTACGGTTTGCAATACCCTCAAGCTCTCCCCAATCCGAACCTTGGAAGCCGAATTTGTATTCAATATCGACAGTGCGCTTGGAATAGTGGCTGAGCTTCTCCTTAGGATGCTCATACATGCGCAAGTTTTCTGGCTTCACACCCAAATCAACATACCAACGCACGCGAGTGTCAATCCAATACTGGTGCCAAGCTTCGTCGGTTCCAGGCTCTACGAAGAATTCCATTTCCATCTGCTCAAACTCGCGAGTGCGGAAGATGAAGTTTCCAGGCGTAATTTCGTTGCGGAAAGACTTACCAATATTTGCAATACCGAAAGGTGGCTTTTGACGAGTAGAAGTCATGACGTTCTTAAAGTCAACGAAAATGCCCTGAGCTGTTTCTGGACGCAAATAATGCAAGCTATTTTCGTCTTCAACCGGTCCTAAATGAGTGCGAAGCATCATGTTGAAGTCACGTGGCTCAGTCCAGTTTCCGCGAGTACCGCAATCTGGGCAAGCAATGTCTTTTAAGCCATTTTCTGGCATTTTATCGCCATGCTTTTCAGCATAAGACTCTTCCAACTTATCTGCACGATGACGCTTATGGCAATTCAAGCACTCGATCAAAGGATCGTTAAACACGGAAACGTGACCGGAGGCAACCCACACCTGTGAAGGCAGAATAACGGAAGTATCCACTCCAACAACATCTCCACGCGTGGTCACCATGTAGCGCCACCATTCGCGCTTGATATTATCTTTTAACGCAACACCAAGCGGGCCGTAATCCCACGCAGAACGCGTGCCACCGTAAATTTCGCCGGCTGGGAACACAAATCCTCGACGCTTAGCCAAGGAGACGACTTCATCAAGCTTTGAAACAGCCACAATACACCTTTTCGTAAAACTAGAAAATTCGGGTGAAAACGTTGCTATTATAGAAAAACCCTGTGACGCTTGTAAAATTGTTAAAGTAACTGTTAAAGTAACGCAAATTTATAAGTTTGTTGACGCATTATTTGGCGTTGTCTTGTTTTGCTAAATTTGCGTAAGATTACGATTTTAAAGGGATTGTTACTATGAGTGAAAATAATAAAGATAACAAAGATAAAAACGCAAAGAATTGCGAAAATAGTTGCACAAACGCTCACAAAACTAACACGGTCGCAGCGTTGTGTATTGCTCCAAGCGGAGTCGGAGACGAGTTGAGCGAGTACGTGGCGGATGCCGTACAAGTAATTCGCGATTCTGGATTAAAGAACGAAACTAACGCAATGTTCACGAATATTGAGGGCGAATTTGATGACGTTATGAGCGTTGTAAAAGACGCTACGATGGCTTTAGTCAGCAAAGGATACCGTACCGGAGTAATACTAAAATTAGATATTCGCCCTGGTTTTAGCAATCAAATTGACGCAAAAAGTGCGCTTATAGATAAAATTCTCAACGAACGAAATAAAGAAGAATAAAACTGAAATCAAATAATCTCAAATAATCTCAAAACTCAAAAAAGTTATAATAAAACAAAAGAAAGCAGGAGTTTATGCTGCAACTTACGGCAGTTCAAAAAATATTATCCGATTTAGATGAAACCCAAGCAGAACGAGAAAAACAATACAAATACTTTCATCAACATCCTGAACTGTCAATGAAAGAAGATCATACAGCTCAAACAATTATTGATATTCTTAGCAAAGCTGGGATTGAAACAAGGCGAGTTGGAAAAACAGGCGTTGTGGCAGAAATTAAAAACGGCGAAGGTCCTGTTGTTGCTATGAGAGCGGATATCGATGCGCTTCCAATTAAAGAAAATTCAGGAAAAGATTACACTTCAACAGTTAGCACGCAAGACGAAAATGGCAAAACGGTTGGAGTTTCACACGCTTGCGGTCACGATTTTCATATTTCCAGCCTACTTGGTGCCTTGAAGGCTTTTAATGAACATAAAGATGCTTGGAGAGGAACGTACATTGGCGTTTTTCAGCCTGGAGAAGAAACAGCTCAAGGCGCAAAAGACTTGGTGGAAAATGGCATTACGAGCATGATTGCAAAGCCCGACGTTTACCTTGGTCAGCATGTGTTGGGTGCTATTCCTGCAGGAACAGTCGGTATTCGTTCGGGCGCATTCTTAACTACTGCAGCTTCGATTCGCGTGCACATTTTTGGTAAAGGTTCGCATGGTTCTATGCCTGAGTTGAGCGTTGACCCGGTGGTTGTTGCTTCATCAATTGTGCTTAAATTGCAGACGATTGTTTCTCGCGAACTTGCAGCTAAAGATTACGCAATTGTTACAGTTGGCGCGCTTAATGCAGGAAGTAAGTCGAATATTATTCCTGATGATGCCGAGCTTTTAATTAACACAAGAACTTATAGCGAAGATACTCAAGAATTTGTGCACAATGCTATTGAACGAATTGTGCGTGGAGAGTGCGAGCTTGCAAGATGTCCTAAAGAACCAGAGTTTACGTATTATGATCGCTATCCGCTTACGAATAATGATCAGAATGCGTCTTTGCGCGTGCGTAAAGCTTTTGATGAATACTTTGGAGAAGATTCTGTAGATATTTCGCGCGCTTCTGCTTCGGAAGATTTTTCTATAGTCGCGAACGCTTTTAAAACTCCTTACGCTTACTGGGGCTTAGGTGGTTTTGCGGATATGCAGAATGCTCCTGGAAATCACAATCCGGCATTCGCCCCAGATTTGCAGCCCACTCTTAATCGCGGATTAGCAGCTGCAGTTGTAGCAGCTTGCGCTTGGCTCGCTAGCGAAAAGTAACAAATCTTAGTGAGATACTAGGCGTTTTTTACGCCACCAAATCTGCGATCGCGATGCGCATAACGGTCGATTGATCTCCACAGCGCTTCGCGGCCGTAATCCGGGAATAGTTCCGGCACAAAATCAAGTTCCGCGTAGGATGCTTGCCAAGGCAAAAAGTTGCTAGTGCGCTGCTCGCCGGAAGTGCGAATCACCAAATCGCAATCTGGAATATCCGGATTATACAAGTGCTCAGCAATCATTTTTTCACTTACGCGATCGCCTTTAATTTTGCCGTCTCGAATTTCTTTCGCAATTTGCGCGCAAGCATCCGCAATTTCCGCACGACCGCCGTAATTTATGCAAAAAACAACGTCAATGGTTTTATTATTTTTGGTGATTTCTTGCGCTTTTTCCAACTCGTCAATAACAGACTTCCACAAACGAGGACGACGACCTGCCCAACGAACTCGCACTCCCCACTCGTTCATTTGTGCAACTCGCCTATGAATAATCTCCCTAGAAAATCCCATTAAAAAGCGCACTTCTTGCGGAGATCGCTTCCAATTTTCGGTAGAAAAAGTGTATAAGCTTAAATAACGAACTCCTGCTTCTATAGCTCCTGCAATAACGTCAAAAACTACCGGTTCTGCAGCTTTATGACCTTCGGTTCGAATCATTCCGCGCTCTTTTGCCCAGCGTCCGTTTCCGTCCATAATCACACCGACATGACGAGGCACTTTGCCCTTAGGAAAATCTGGTATGCGAGAAGGGTCACTAAAAGGAGCCGCTGGAATATCAAGCGACTTATAATCCACGTTTTCAAAAGCCATACTTACGAATGTAACAACCCCATCGAACGAATAGGTCGCTCAAGATAATATTCAGCCCATTGCTGAACGCATCGCATAGTAGAAGAATCAACCGACACTCCGTCAAGAACAGACCAGTTTCCTTGCGCAAGCGCACACAATTGCAAACGCGTCGAATTAGCACAAACTATTGAATCCGGAGTGTGATCGCTTGCACACATCATTCCACCTGTGCAAGGCGAAAAATAGCATAAATCTTCATTTTTGCCACATACAACACAAGCCTGTAGTCGCGGAGACCACCCAGCTAATGACAATGCTCGCAATATATACGACATGCCAATAGCATCAGGAGAATGCTTATGCTTAGACAATGAAAGTAAAGCCGCAGTAAGCAGACGATACTGCCCTAGCGTATCTTGATATTCACGCCTGTATTCATCTGTATATTCGTTAGAAACAAGCAAATCCACAACTTCAAGCATGACGTTTGCATACTCATAGGACGTATAATCTGCACAAATTTCACCAGCATAAGCAGCAATAGAAACAGCCTGCGAGATTACATCCAAAGATTTACCTTGCGCAAGAAGCAAATCAACACGCATAAGCGGCTCAAGACGACCACCAAAACGTGATTTAAGCCTACGAACTCCCTTCGCAACAGCACGAACTTTACCATGCCGCTTAGTAAGAAGCACAACAATCCTATCCGCTTCACCTAAAGGAAAAGTACGAAGCACAACAGCTTCATCGCGATACAATGGCATGAATCAAACTATATCTTTTTTAATAGTTAGATTAATTACGATCGTTATTTTCCGAATCGTCGCCGCTTTGAGAAGAGCTACCGAAATTAGTAGATTCATCAATATGGCCAATAATTGGGAATGACAAATCTGGAATATCTAAACTCAATGGCTTACTCGGCTGCAAATCAGAAACATGCAACTCCGGAATATTAAGCGAGGAATGCTGCGACGAATGCTGTGCAGGATCTTGAGGAGCAAATGATGGAATTGACTCAGCAGGAGCCGGTGCAGGAGCAGCAACAGGCTTAGGTGCAGCAGGTGAATTATTGCGATTACGAGCTGCAGGAGTGAAAGAAGGAGGTAGTACAGAAGATTCAGAAGAGTTTCGCATTACTGTAGCGCTTTGCAAAAGCTCATCATTGCTATCAGTATCGTTAAGAACATTAGAAGGCTTACTTGCAGCAGCATGAGGTGTAAATATTGCGCGCTCAGACTTATTTAACGCTTCAAACGAATCATTGGAATCTTGATTAGCATAATCTACAGGAGCAAAAATGCTTTGTTTATCATGATTTGGCACGCTAGGTATTGAGCGAGGTGCAATCTTAGGCAACCTATCCGCAGTGTCTTCATCTTCCACAGCATCCTCAACAGGTTTGAATATTGAAGAAGCAGAAGGTTCAGTGGCAGAAGCGGAAGAAGCAGCAGAAGCAGCACTGAAATCAGATGCAGGCTTTCTTGAAGGAGCAAATGATGGAACAGGCTCTTCATAATGATTATAAGATTCCGTAGATTCTGAAGATTTAGCAGGCTCTTCAGCTTTAGTTACAGGAATAACAGAAGGTGGAACGGAAGGAGGAACAGAAGCAGGAGCAGAATAAGATTCAGATTCTGCTCGAGAGTATGAGGAACTACTATTATCCGCATCAACATACTGTTCTACACGCTCAAAAGATTCCAAGCTGCTAAGCAAACGCACACAAGCGTTTAAATAATAATCAACTTGACGCTCATCATAACCGTGCTTACCGTTTTTTTGCGTAAAAATCACATTAGAAACATAAGTAGAATCAATATCTTGCAATGTTTCTTTGTCGGTTTCCCACTCAAGCTCATGACCAAGCATAAGAGCAATCTTATCTAAGGCTTGATCAACCATAATATCCACTTGTTTACGCGCATAAGATGGGTGACGCGAAGAGCCACGATCAAAACGATCGCGATAATCTCTTTGCGCATGTTGCAAAAGTTTACGATAAAGCGCTTCTACACGAGCTTTCCATGCAACTCGTCCGCATTGCGCCAATTCTTGCTCAGTGCACTTATCTACTACCGCACGTTCCAAACGCGATAACGCAGCATCAACTTGACCAATAATGTAACCATTACGCTCCAAGTCAAAAGAAACCTCTTGAATATCTTTCTGCGTGAGTCGAGCTTCATCGCTTTCGTACAAAGTGTGAGCGCGCTCTAGAAAAGCATTCACCTGCGCGACGTTATATCCTAACTTACGCTTACCCACACGCTCCATTGCTGAAGCATTACGAGCGGTATCAGGTTTCTGAGCCATCGAATATCGACCTCCTGAGCACATGTTCTTATTCAGTATACTGTACGCGATTGTTACGACGCGCGCCACACGTTGCATTCGTACACACCATCATGTATGTTTTTAATTTGTTGCGAACGGGCGATTAGCTCAGCTGGCTAGAGCGCCACCTTTACACGGTGGATGTCGGGGGTTCGAGTCCCTCATCGCCCACTTTCTTTTTTATCTATTTTCTGCTTTATCTATTTTCTGCTTTATTTGGTTTGTAGTTTTATTTCACATTGCAGCTTGACAATTTATTTGCCCCATGACCAGAACCAATAGCTTTTAACGCTCTGTAAGCATCATCCAATGTTTTTACACTTACAACGCGCAAGCCTTGTGGCACATGCCCAACAACTTCATTGCAATTATCGTAAGGTGCTAAGAACCAAGTGGCCCCATCTCTTTTAGCTGCAATCATCTTTAACCGAATACCGCCAATTTCGCCAATTTTTTGCGATTTTTCAATAGTTCCAGTTCCGGCTATCGTCTTACCACCAGTTTCTTGTTCAGGAGTAAGTTTGTCAAGAATTCCTAGAGTGTACATCATTCCGGCAGACGGTCCACCAATATCTTCAATATGTAAACGAACTTTTACATCTTCTTTTTTAATTCCAAGATGCTTAGACGCGTACTGCAACGCAACATTTTGAGCAAGGCTTTGCGAATCATCCATCTCATTTGTGGATTCCTTCTCATACTCGTCAGCACTCTGCCCTACTGGCACAATAGCTTCACGAGGCAACAAAGTTTTATGAGGATCCATCCATGAAGTCAATGAATAAAATGTTGAAACTTCATATCCAGGAACACCAGAAACATTGACAGTAATCAACAATAACTTACCAGTATCATGATTCTCTTTTACTCGAGAACCAGACATATCAATCACAGGAGTATTTGATAGGGATCCTAAAACATCCTGCGTTGGACCAGGCTCTTCTACAACGTATGCGCTTGGAAGCGACAACGCAAAAATTGCAACAATTACTGTAAAGAATCCTGCAAAATATCGCAAAGAATGCGAAGTAATGTACAAAACTAAAGCATGAGGCAGCGAGCGCAAGAATCTAAAACACGTACGGAATACACTAGCACCTGTAGAAAAGCGAAACATGCTTGTATCATGACACAAGCCCTATATAGTTTTGCTTTAAAATATATTTGCACGCAAGTTATAGCGCATAAAACCATATTATCAAGTAGAATATTTGTATTAGAAAATATTTTTATTAAGAAGATGCGCTAAACTCGCATATAAAGACGTGTAAAATACGTATAAATACTTATAAAATACGTACAAATACGTGCAGATACGAAACGTATAAAAATAAAAACTGTAAATTATGCAACACGTGGCACGAGAAGGATACGCTCATGAATGACGATGCAATTCACCAATGGCTCATTGAATGCTTTGGGCCAATACAAGGAGAAGAAGCATGGAAACAACTTGATCAGCTTCCTTTTGAGCTACGCGAACAACTCTTAAATCAGAATCCAGATAAGCTTCCTAAACCAGACGAAGTTCGCGGAATGATGCAAGCTTTTAGTGCAGGCGGTCTTAATAATCCATACGAAATGGAAGCAACACTTGAAGAAGGGCCAATTAATCGCAAGTTAGCGCAATCTATTGCTCTACAGCACGCTAATGGCGATCAAGGAAATGTAAATGCAGACGTAGCAGATGCCACACGAAGATCTTTAAGCCAAGCGAACTTGTGGCTAGATATAACGTGCAATTTCAATCCTGCTCCTGGAACGCCAGAAGTATTATCTAGAGCTGATTGGGTAGAAAAAACGCTGGAAGCTTGGGTTAAATTCGCTAATCCTGTTGCAAAATCAGTAAACGAAGCACTCACTTCTGTTATTGAAGAGCGATTCCGCGATGTGGATGATGCTGAAGTAAAAGGATTATTTGCAGGAGTTGTGCCAATTCCGCTGCCTGAAGGAATGAATAATCCAGCGCAACTAATGAAACTGCTTGGAAACACTTCGTTTGCTATGCAACTAGGTCAAGCAGCTGGAGCACTTTCACACGAAGTGCACGGCAGTTTTGATCAAGGTCTTGCGCTTTTACAAAATCCTGCAGGCGGATTAATTCCATATAATTGCATTGAGTATGCAAAAGTGTGGGAATTGGATATTACAGAAGTCATGAATTATTTGGCTTTGCGAGAAGCTGCACACGCAAGATTATTTGCATCCGTGCCATGGCTTATGCCACGATTTGAAGCGCTGATTATTAAGTACGCAAACGGAATAAACATTGACTTAGAAGCTATGGAAGAACAGCTTCGCGACGTGGAAACAATGAATCCGGAAGCAATTTCAGGAGCTGTTAATTTGCAAAATATTGGCAGCAATGATTCTGAAGAGCAGCGTCAAGCTTTGCATAGTTTGGAAACTTTGCTTGCACTTGTTGAAGGTTGGGTTGATTGCGTCACATGGCAATCTGGAATGGCTCATATTGTGCACATTGAGCAGTTGCGAGAGATGATGCGTCGCGAGCGAGCTGCGGGAGGGCCTGCAGAAGTGACGTTTGAATCGTTACTTGGTTTGCATTTGCGCCCTCGCCGTATGCGTGAGGCATCGCAATTGTGGGAAAAGTTGACTCGCGAGCGCGGTATTGAAGAGCGAGATAGCTTGTGGAGTCATCCAGATTTATTGCCAACTTTGCCGGAAGCTAGCGAAGTTACGAAAGACGCTGGCGTTGGTAATGCAGGTGACGGTGCTGGTAACGAAAGTAAAGCTGGTGACGAAGTTACGAAAGAATCCGATGCGGAGGATGCAACGGAAGCTGCTGCAAAAAATGCAACAGAAACTCAGTCTAATCAAACTAATGAAGCAACTGAAAAAACTAGCGAAACTAGCGAAAGCCACGAAAGTACAGACAGTTACGAAAGTAACAAAAATACTGCTAACGCTATCGAAAATGCGCCTATCGAAAAATCGTTTGAAAAATTAACAGAAGACGATTTAGGCACAAATGATTGGGATGCCGAACTTAGCAAGCTTTTGGAAGAGGATGCGCGCCAAAAGAAGCAAAACAGCGAAACCGGTAACGAACCTGGCAACGAATCTGGTAACAAAAACAGTAACGAATCCGGCAATTCCGACGAAACCGGCAACGAAACCGGCAATTCCGACGAAACTGATGCTGACGGCGAATAAAACTCCTGCCCCAACAACAATCCAGCTAAATAATCGACCTCAACGCTCAAAACGGCATAAACTTTACATGAGCGTAAAGAAAAAGTCGGTTGCAAGCCAAAAAACGGCATAAACTGTGCACGAGCGTAAAGTTTATACCGCGAGATTAAGCCAGAAAGCGGCTAGGCACACGATTCATGCCAGTTCCACTGTCTTTTCTAGAAGCGTAAGAAAGATGCAAAGTCTTTTCTGCGCGAGTTATTGCAACGTACATAAGTCTGCGCTCTTCTTCCAAGGCACTGTCATCAGCCGTAGAGCCAAAAGGAATAAGCCCTTCAGAACAGCCAATTACGTAAACATGCGCAAACTCTAAACCTTTAACAGCATGAATAGTTGAAACAGTAACAGTTGAAATATTAGAAGATGCAAAAACGTCAGAAATACCTTGAGCACCATAGCTTTGTGCATCCTCTAAAACATTTCGCTGCCACCCCACGTCTTTTCTCACGCGATACGGAAGTTTTGCTGCTTTTAACGCTTTACAAACTACTTGCTGTTGAGCATTGGTTCTCGTTAGTATTGCGCACTCCCCAAGATGCGCAGCACCGCTTTTTACAAGTTTTGCAATTTGCTCAACCACGCCCAAAGCTTCTTCAACATCGGTGGCAAAAACTTGCTGACTAACGCGAACACCACCTTTCGTTACAGCTTTAACTTTTACGTAATCCTTTTTATGTGCAGAAGCAGCAAGCACTCTATTAGCAAGACCTACGATGCGTTCTGTGGAGCGGTAGTCAGTATTCAAACTAATATCTGCACCAAGAGGCGCAAATTCTTGCGGAAATGAAAGCAAATAGTAACTATTCGCACCTGCAAACGAGTAGATTGTTTGCGCAGGATCGCCCACTACGCAAATATCGCGGTTCTGCCCCATCCATAATCGCAACAATTCATGCTGTAAAGGAGACACATCCTGATATTCATCAACTGTGATCCATCCGATTGATTGCTTAATACGGTTTGCAGCTTCCGGAAAATTTCGTAAAATATGGCAGCAAAGTAGAAGAATATCGTTAAAATCTATGCAATTATGCGCATTTTTTTCGGTTTCGTAAGCTTCATATATATCGACAAATTGCTGCGGCTCTAAGCCTGCAGGAGGCAAACGATGCGTAGAAGCACACACACGCAAGTAATCGTCAGGCGCAATAAGCGAAACTTTCGCCCAATTAATTTCTGCCAAAATATCGCGAGTTTGCAACAAAGTCATATCCGCAAAATCTGGATAACGTTTAAGCGCAGAAGCTATGATTTGCTGAGAATCATTCATAATTGATGGAAATTGTGCTGAACAGACGTCGTTCCACACGCTGCGAATTTGTTGCAAAGCCGCAGAATGAAATGTTGAGACGCATCCAACATTACTTACACCAAGAGCCTCAATACGCGATCTCATTTCCGCAGCTGCTTTTACAGAAAAAGTAACTGCCAAAACTCTTTCAGGATCCCACTTACCAGTAGCGCAAGCATACGCAATTCTGCGCGTAATAGTGCGCGTTTTACCAGCTCCTGCACAAGCTATAATGCGCACAGGCCCTTCTAGCGCGGTAGCAGCTTCGCGTTGCGAATCATCCAACCCGTCTAAAAGCGCTTCTGGAGAAGTCACTTGCGAAGTTTTAGACGTCACTTGCGAAGTCACTTGCGAAGTTTCTGGTGAAGAATTCATAATTCTATTGTTGCAGCAATAACAACGCTTACGCAACAAGAATAAAAATATGTGTATAACTTACAAAAAATTGGCAAAATTTCGGTGCTTTGTATTACTGTGGGAGTGTGACACAACTCAGTAGATTCAAGTTGGCAGCACTGGCATCTGCAGCCATGCCCGAAGTACAGTTTGCAGGAACGCGCCAAAGTGAGCAAGTTAATGCCACTGATACCGCGGCTGGAATTTCTCACGCCGTTGTGCAAGATATTTCCGGTAAACTTTACGACGTTTTTATCAGTGCGGATAGTAAAGGTCGCAAGCGTTTGCATGACCGGGCTCGTGCAGCATGGACTCTTGAGCACAGTAAAGATTTGGCAGCTTTGGGATTCGCTTACGACACTATGCTCACGTTTATGCCAGGAAAACGCGAAGATGCCAATAATAACACTGGAAATGTTGCAAATAATGTAACCGCTGGAAATTCTACAGTTGCTGGCACCCAGCAATATGCGCAAAAGCAATCTACTCAACAGCAATCTACACGAATGTCAAGCATTATTGCCAACGACAACGATGAAGACACTGTGCTTATTTGTGAACATCTTGAAGGTAGCGCTCGCGACTTGCGTCTTCTTACTACCGACGATTGCGCAAATGTTGGAACTGCAATCGGCGCTATTCATCGCTTGCGCCCTACTTTCGTGACGCGCGGAAAATACCCTGCTTTTACTACTGGTCAAATTCGAGCACAGTTAACCGGTTGGATTAAAAGACTTCGTCAAGCCGGCCATATTCCAACCGAAATTACTGACAGTTGGTCGAAAGTATTGGAAACTGAAGGATTGTGGTCATTTGAAACTTGCCCAGTACACGGCGGTTTTATGGATGGTGACATTTTATTTACCGGCTCAACGATTACTGCTGTGACAAATTGGCAAAGAATGCAAATTAACGATCCTGCGCGCGATTTGGCTTGGATTTTTGCAAAACTTAACGAGCAGCGCCGAAACGCAGTGCTTTCTGCATACGGTAGAATTATGGGTTCTCGTTTAGATAGTTTGATTATGCTCCGCGCAAACTTGTGGCTACAAATGGAACAAGTTGGCGATTTTGTTCAAGCTTTGCAACGTGCAGATAATACCAGTATTATGCGTTTTAAGGCTCAAGTTGAGCGTTTAGCGCACGAGCTTAGTCGTATTAGCAATGCACAAACTGCTAAAACTGGTCGTGCTGCAGGAAATCCTGCCTCGACTATTACAGTTGGAACGCTTCTTGAAAATGACAATACGCAAAGTCGCCAAATTTCTAAGAATAATTCTACTGAAAACCAACTAAACACTGGAAATAGCGACGAAACTAATGAGCGAGACATTACTTCAGAAGGAAATACTGAATTAAATAACGCTCAAGACGAGACTTACGATAGCAACAAAACTATAAGCGACGATACCCATGAGCGCAAAGTTCAATATGCTGGCACACACGCAGCTAACGCTGAGGAGGCTGAAAAAGCAGCACAACTCGCTGATGACACAGCAACTCAAGTAATTACTCATGTAAAAACTCAAACAGTACACGAAACCGCAGAAACTATTGTGCAAACTGCAATGAGTAAATCTGCTGATAGCTATGCTAGTGATGAGCCTGAAAGCGTCAATAACGCTGGTAGCGCTGAGGAAGCTAAGGACACCAAGAACAACAATGATTCTGAGGTTAAGGATGAAGTTATAGCTGAGCGTGACAGTAAGGTCGATAGTGCAAACGAGACTTCTTCTGACTCAAAACTTTCTGAAGATGAAGAAAAAAATATGCAAGACTATGACGATAAACCAGAAACCGTAATCATTCCTCTTCTGGAACGTGAAGAACGAGCGATGCGCGACGCACAAGCAGACTTAGACTAAGATAAATAAAATACTAAATACTAATTAAAACGATAAATAGCGTAAAAAGCAAAAGGAGCATGTATGCGAGTTGTTTTAGGAGTAAAAAACGTTTCTGATTCCATCGATTTTGAAACCAACCAAAGCGCAGAAGAAGTGCGCAAAGTGATTAACGATTCCAAGGATATGCTTGAGTTTACGGACGTAAATGGGCGCACTATTATGGTCTCAGCTTCGTCGCTGTCTTACGCACTCATCGGCGATACGCCAAAGCATTCTGTAGGTTTCGGAGCCCTCAATTAAAATAGCGGAATTTCGCTAAAAACGGCAGAAACTCTACAGCAACATTTTAAAGCTTATAGCCGCGCAATAGTATTTCCGATACTACTTCGCGGCTTGTTGTTTCTTCGCCCAAACGATTTGGCTTACCATAGCCATGCCAATCCGAGCCGCCCGTCACAAGCAAATCGCACTTACTCGCTAAAGAAAGCAGTCTTTCACGCTGTGCTTTAGAATTTCCGCGATGATACACTTCTAAACCGTCAAGACCAGCTTTAACAAACGATATAATTTGATCGTCCGAAAGAAGCACGCGGTTACGCGTAGGATCAGCAGGATGCGCAATAACAACAACTCCCCCAGCATCTTTAACAGCCTCAATAACTTCACAAACATTTGGAGAAGGAGTTGGTATATAGTACGGGCTACACGGAGAAATAGGCCCAGCAAAAGCCTCAGAACGCGTTTTGTACACGCCAGCTTTTACTAAAGCATCAGCGATATGCGGCCGCCCGATTGTAGTTAAGTCACCGAGCTTCGCTTGAGCTAAAACGTCATCCCAAGTAATTGGAAAATCGCGTGACATACATTCAACCATATGCTTTGTGCGATCAAAACGACGCTTCCTAGTAAGCTCAAACATGCTCACAATCATGCTATTTTGCGGATTGTACTGGTATGCGAGCATGTGCACAAACACGCCTGAGTCTTGCGCAGTAATCTCCGAACCAAATAATACTGGCACATTCGAAGCTTTAGCAGCCTCTTGAAAATCATGCCATCCTGCAGTTGTGTCGTGGTCAGTAATAGCAACACCTTGCAAACCAACGATTTTAGCTTGCGTAATTAAATCTTCTGGAGTTGCAGTACCGTCTGAATAAACAGTATGACAGTGCAAATCCCAGCGTTCGCGCGCAAAATTCATCATGCTGGAGTTGCTATCGCTAGCATGATTTGATGCGTCGTGTTGGTTGTTGCTTATTGCGGTCATATAATCATCGTAAACTGTGCCATGTAACGAGAAATGAATATGCACACATAATTATTTGCTATTATTTATTATTATTCACATCATTCGCAATTAGTAACTTTTAGGAGCAGCAATGGAGCAAACTAACGCCGCTAAAGAAGACTATGAAACAACACTTAGCGGATGGAGGCACTCTGCAGTATGGACGTATGGCATTATGCTATTTTTCTCTGCGGTAGCACTCGTAACTTCGCTTATACTTTCTGCTGAAACCCTTGCTTTAGCGCGCGAACCTAATAAGCTGCTCAGCTGCGACTTCAACAGCGTAGTATCCTGCTCTAGAGTTGCGCAAACTTGGCAGGCAGAAATTGTGAAATTTGGCGAATTAAGCTTCCCAAACGCATTCTTTGGAATTGCTGCAGAAAGCGTATTCGTAACGCTCGCAGTTATTGGAATGATTCGCGTACGCGTGCCGCGATGGTTCGCAATTTGCACTTGGCTTGGCGGATTATGCGCGCTTGTTTATGCTTACTGGCTGTTTTCGCAATCTATGTTCGTAATTCACGCGTTGTGCCCGTGGTGCATTATGCTTATGTTCTCCACAACAATGCAATTTATATCGTTGACTCATGCAAGCGTAAGTTCGCAAAAGTTGCTTGTTAAGCGTTTTAGCTTGGTTGAAAGCTACTACCGTTTGCGATACGACTTGCTAATAGACGTGCTTTGGATTGCGGCATTGCTTACTTTGATTTTGTGCCAATATTCTAAAGTATTTTTTGGCTGAATAAGAGCGATTTTTAGCGCAAGATTTTAACAGCACAAGCTCTTCGCAAGTTGCTGCATGCGCAAGCTTGTATCCGAATTAGTAAGAGTTATGCTGCCTTCTTGAGAATCGCTTGCAAGCTCATTATTAAGTTCCAATATTTTGCGCAAATGATTAATAGTTCCTTCGTTGCCGTCAACAATATTCGTGCGCGCAGGCAAAAACTCGCGGAAATAATCCCTATAAAACACAAAATGAGTACAACCCAGCACAACCGAATCAATACTGTCTAAATCATACTCGTCGAAATACTTGTGAAGAGCAGCAAAAACTACATCACGATCATTAAGCTCCCCACGCTCAACAATACGCACTAAATCAGGACAAGGCTGCGAAAAAATCGTGTTATTTTGCGAAAAACGTTGCAGCAAATCCGCAAACTTGCGCTCGCGAAGAGTAAGCGGAGTTGCAGCTACGATTACGCGCTGAGACTCACCTTTGCCTAAATCGCAAGCTAATTTAAGCGCCGGCTCCATACCTATGATAGGTATATTGTAATGCGCGCGCAAATCGTTCACAGCTGCGGAAGTGGCGGTATTACAAGCAATTACGACAGCTTTTACATTTAGACGAACAAAATGCTCGACAATTGCAAAGCTTAACTTTTTAACTTCTTCAGGAGTTTTAATGCCGTATGGCGCGTTAGCAGAGTCGCCGAAATAAACAATTCGCTCATGCGGAAGAGCAGCATGCAACTGACGAGCTACGGAAATTCCCCCAAGCCCCGAATCAAAAACGCCAATTGCTGCCGACAATGCCATAAACTACCTCCTAAAAACGCTTACTATCGTAATGGCGAGCCTCAACATATATAGCGCAGCAATAACAGAAACGTGCCGACGTATTATTGAAATACACCGGCACGTTTTGTTTAGTTAGCTAGCTGTTAGTTGTGTTTTACGCGCGCTTAACAGTTACGCTAAGATCAGTTGCGCTAGAATCAGCCTCAACAACCTCGAAGCTCGTAGCCAAAGTCTCCTCCGCAATCAAATCACGGAACTGCTCAACTTTAGCAACGTCCGGAGCTGGCACGCTCAAAGTCAAAGCGATTCGGTCACTAATATCCAAACCGTTCTCCTTGCGCGCATCTTGAACAGCGCGAATAGCATCGCGAGCATAACCTTCAGCAAGCAAATCGCTAGTCAAAGCAGTGTCAAGCATAACGAAACCGCCAGTTGGCATTGCAGCAGAAGCCGTATTTTGAGCCGCTTGAGCATCCGAAGACTCAACGCGATTTACAAGCTCATACTCGCCCTCAACAAGCGCAACTTCGCCGTTTGGAGTCTGAACAACAGGAGCGCCAGAGCCGTCAACATGCCAATCACCACTCTTAGAAGACTTAATAGCAAACTGCACTTGCTTACCCAAACGAGGACCAGCCGCGCGCGCGTTCACCTTAAGCTCGTGAACAATCTTCAAACCGTGTTCACTTGCATCCTGCAAAGTGCAGAATGTAACATTCTTCACGTTAAGCTCACGCTCAAGAACCTGCTCGTAAGGCTCTACAGCAGCAGTATTTTCTGCAACAACAGTCAAGTTTGCTAACGGCTGGCGCACACGCAACTGTTCCGCCTTACGCAACGAAAGCGCAGAAGACACAACCTCGCGAACCTTATCCATAGCAGCAACCAAAGCATCGTCGTGCGCAAGAACAGCGCCAAGCTCAGTGACTTCGCCAGCCTTAGGATTTGGCTCACCATCCGAAAGAGTCTCAGGCTCAACCAAATAAGGCCAATCAGCCAAATGCACGGATTCGCCACCGGTAAGACCGCGCCACACAGCCTCAGCTTCCATAGGAGCAAGAGGAGCAATCGTACGCATGAACACTTCCAACACAGTGTAAAGCGTGTTGAAAGCAGTCTCGTCTTCATTCCAGAAGCGGTCACGGCTGCCGCGGATATACCAATTCGTAAGCACGTCAATAAAATCGCCAACTGCCGCGCAAGCATCGCTAATCGCAAACTCATTCAAGCACTTTTCTACGCGTTCAACAAGCAAACGCGTGCGAGCAAGCAAGTAGCGATCCATATTGCAAAGTCCTGCAACCTCGTCCGCGCGAAGGCGACGAGCATCGTAGCCCTTACCACCGTTTGCAGCGTTCGCATACAGCGTGAAGAAGTAATACGAGCTCCAAACTGGAAGCATAACCTGACGAACAGTATCCCTAATGCCGTCTGCAGTCACAATCAAATTGCCACCGCGCAAAATTGGCGAAGACATGAGGAACCAGCGCATTGCGTCAGAACCGTATTCGTTGAAAACGCCGTTAACATCCGGGTAATTACGCAAATGCTTACTCATCTTCTGGCCGTCGGAACCAAGCACAATGCCGTGGCAAATCACGTTCTTATAAGCCGGGCGGTCGAATAGAGCCGTAGCCATAATGTGAAGTGTGTAGAACCAACCGCGAGTCTGACCAATGTATTCAACGATGTAATCGCATGGGAAGTGCTCTTCGAAGAATTCCTTATTTTCAAACGGATAATGGAATTGCGCGAAAGGCATGGAACCGGACTCAAACCAGCAGTCGAGAACGTCCGTAATACGGTGCATTTGCGACTTTCCGGTAGGATCATCTGGATTTGGACGAGTAAGGCGATCGATATACGGGCGGTGCATATTCACATTGCCGTCGTCGTCGCGCGGATAGTCGCCAAAATCAGCCTTAAGTTCTTCCAAAGAGCCGTACACGTCTACGCGAGGATACTTTGGATCGTCACTCACCCACACTGGAATTGGCGAGCCCCAGAAGCGGTTACGGCTAATCGACCAGTCGCGAGCGTTAGAAAGCCACTTACCAAACTGGCCGTCCTTAACGTTTCCAGGAATCCAATTAATCTCCTGATTAAGCTCAAGCAAGCGCTTCTTAATCTTCGTAACAGACACAAACCAGCTAGAAACAGGCTTATAAATAAGCGGAGTTGCGCAACGCCAGCAATGAGGATAGCTGTGCACGTAGCTTTTTTCTTGGAATAGCAACGCGCGCTGATCTTCCGGCATTTGAGCAAGCGGGCCGTCTCCTGCACGCAAGTTACGCAAAATTGGCAAGTTCGCGTCGAAAACGTACAAGCCTTCGTAATCTGGGCAGTCGCTTGTAAACTTGCAGCCTGCGTCGAGCACGTCAACGCTGCGAATTTCGTGCGCGTTAAGCGTGTTCATATCGTCCTCGCCGTAAGGAGCCTGGTGAACAAGGCCAGTACCTTCAGCGGTGTCAACATAATCTGCAGTGAAAATCGTAAAAGCGTTAGGACCAGGAGTGCCACCCTCTGCGAGTGCAGATTCGCTTGCAAAGTATGGGAATACTGGGTAGTAGCGCCAACCAGCCATCTGCGCGCCCTTAAGTTCGCGCACAACTTCGTAATTTTCGCCAAGTTCCTTAGTGTAGGAGCCAAGCAAAGGCTTACCGATGTAGAACTTTTTGCCTGCGAACTTGCCTTCAGTTGGGCGAACTTCCACGTAGTCGATGTCTGCGCCAACTACGATTGCGAAGTTGGTTGGCACAGTCCAAGGAGTAGTAGTCCAGAAGACTGCGTAAGCGTCGGCTTCGTCGCGAAGCTTAACAGCGACGGAAACAGTGGTGTCCTGACGATTCTGGTAAACGTCCGCATCCATGCGAAGCTCGTGCGCTGAAAGTGGAGTTTGGTCCTTCGGGCAGTACGGAAGCACGCGGTAACCCTTGTAAGCCAAGCCCTTATCATAAAGCTGCTTAAATGCCCACATTACGGATTCCATGTATGGAATGTTCAGCGTCTTGTAGCCGCGCTCGAAATCAACCCAGCGAGCCTGACGATGCACGTAGTTTTGCCACTCATTCGTATACTTCAAAACGCTGGCACGGCAAGCATCGTTGAACTTTGCGATGCCCATTTTTTCGATTTGCTCAACTGACTCGATGCCGAGTTCCTTCTGCGCTTCCAACTCTGCAGGAAGACCGTGAGTGTCCCAACCAAAAACGCGGTTTACTTTGCGACCGCGCATAGTCTGATAGCGCGGAACGACGTCTTTTGCGTAGCCTGTGAGCAAGTGGCCGTAGTGAGGAAGACCGTTTGCGAATGGAGGGCCGTCGAAAAACACGAACTCGTTCTGGCTACCCTTGCCGGACGGGCGATATTCGATTGACTTGCGGAAAGTGTTGTTTGCATCCCAGTATTGGAGAACTGACTCTTCAAGCTTTGGGAAAGAAGGATTTGGTGCAACTTGCGCGCCGGCGTTTTCTTGCGTTGATGCAGAAACACTTACCTTTGGATATACGTGATTTGCGGACGTATTTGCGGACGTATTTTCGGACGTATTTTCGGACGCGTTTGCTGCTGGATTAGTGGATTCGCTCACTGTGCTCTCCTCGCTCAACAGGGTGAATATTTCCCTGCGAGGACGACAGTTACTGCCGCGGTACCACCTCGCTTGCTATAAGATGATTACGTAACGCAAGTGCGCAAGTGCGCAACGCGAATATGCGACGCAGATACGCGACGCAATCGAACTATTCTTATAGCCTCTCGTGTTTGGCTGTACGGGCCAACCCCGTCGGTTCTAATAAGCGAGAATCTTACAAACACTCGCCGTTCTTCCGAAAACTCCCCGCCGATAACGGATCATCGCTTAAGTTAGAAATAATCTAACACTATCCCCTAACATTGGCAACTTTGCTAATATAAATTGACAGGACAATTACACGAGGAACAATAAGATGGACAAGGTTAGTTTTTCAACGTTTGACGCAAGTAAATACTTAGACACACAGGAAGCAATTGATGAATATCTTGCTATTGCACTAGAAGATGGAGATACTAAAACAGTCCAACTTGTTCTAAGAGATATAGCAAAAGCAAACAAGTAATAAAAGTGCCCCGGATCAGAATCGAACTGACGACACCCACTTTAGGAGAGTGGTGCTCTATCCACTGAGCTACCGAGGCAACAAATGGCAATTATACACCATGGCGTGATTCGCGCACAATTATGCGAGCAACAATTTAGGCTAGGCGACTGATCGGAACGGCAGAAACTTTACAGGCGCGTAAAGAAAAAGTCGTTTGCGCGCGAAAAAACGGCAGAAACTGTGCAGCGACGTAAAGTTTCGGTCGGATTAAGGCAATAAAACGGCAGAAACTGTGCAACCATGTAAAGTTTCGGTCGGATTAAGGCGACAAAACGGCAAAAACTTTACAGGCGCGTAAAGAAAAAGTCGGTTACGCGCTCAAGATTCAAGATTCGATTGCGTACCAGCTGTAGCCGCCGTTGCCGACTGCTCCGCTTGTGCCGCGTCCAACTTAGCGCGAACAGTGGCAAGCAAACCCTGCGCGCGCTTTGCCAACGCCTCGCCAATCTCCCACTGACGCATGGACTGGTCAAGCGTCAAACCGCCAGCTTCCAACGCTTGAACCGCCTGAACCAGCTTTTCGCGAGCTTCTTCGTACGGCATCGCCTCAATCGCAGCGCGCTCTTCTTTCGTAAGAGTGCTTGCAAATTCTGCACTTTCGTTACTTTCTGCCGCTACTTCTTCCGCTTTTTTCGTTACTTTCTCGCTCATATCTAACCTTTCGTTATATCTAAAATATTTAAAATATCTAAAAAATTACTTACTTGACTTTACGTCAGCTGACTTTCCGGCAGCCGACTTTACGGCAGCAGACTTTGTTTCAGACTTCTGCATACCAGCTGACTTTCCGGCAGCTACTTTTGTTCCAGCTACCTTAGTACCAGTCACCTTGCCAAGTACCACGCCACTTTTAAGCGTAACTGTCATATCGTCGCCAACTTTCACTAAATCCGCGTCGTCAAGCACTCGCCCACCGCTGAGCTGCACAACAGCGTACCCGCGATTCAAAGTCGATTGCGGACTTAACGCAGTCAAGCTCGCGTGAGCCTTCTCAACAGTCAAGCTCGCATCGTCAAGAAGTCGCACCAAACCGTGACGCATTCGCTCAACAGCCTGCTCAACCAAGCGCTCGTGCGGTTCAAGCATAGTGCTCGGGCGCGTAAGGCTCGGGCGATTCGCATAACCTTCAACGAGGCGAAGCTCATTGTCAACGCGCGCAGAAATTCGCATGCGCATAGTTTGCAACGCGTTATCAATAAGCTGCCACTGCTCGCGCACGTCCGGAACAACGCGTTTTGCAGCATCCGTAGGAGTCGAAGCGCGCATGTCTGCAGCCAAATCAATCAGCGTCCAATCGTCCTCGTGGCCGATTGCAGACACAATCGGCGTCACGCACGCAGCAGTAGCCCGAACCACGCCTTCATCCGAAAAACCAATCAAATCCTCAAAGCTACCGCCGCCGCGGGCAACGATAATAACATCAACCTCTGGGTCTGCATCGAGCTGCTTGATTGCGGCAATAATATCCGCCGGGCACTGCACGCCCTGCACGTGCGCGTGAACAACTTTAAAACGCGTAACAGGCCAGCGCAAATTCACGTTAGTAATAACATCGCCCTCTGCGCGAGCTTGAGGAGCACACACGAGACCGATGCACTTAGGAAATTCCGGCAGCGACACCTTATTCTCCGCGTCAAACAGGCCTTCGCCTTTAAGCTTTTTTCGCAACTCGTCAATTTGCGCTTTTAAGTCGCCTGCACCGACGCGGCGGATTTCGTCTGCAACGAAGCTCAAACGCGTGGCTTTCACCCAAATATCCGCCTTTCCGTGAACGACTACGCGGTCGCCCTGGCGAAGTTCGCGCGCCTGCTGCACGAAATTGCTGAAGCCCATTACTGAAATCGACACTTCTTCGTTGCTGTCGCGAAGGGTGATGTAGCCGGAAGATGCGCGGCGCATGTTAATTTCGACGATTTGACCCTCAATCCACGCTGCTGGCCACCGTTCTACTGCACTGTGGAACTTTTGGCTTAAGATTGCAACAGGCCACGGGTTTTCGGCAGTCGTGTCGGCAGCTTTTAAAGGGAGCTGGCGCGGCTGAGCTTGCTGCGGAGTAAGCGGTTGCGGCTGCGACTGAACTTGTTGCGACTGCGACTGTGCTAAATTTAGCAGCAGTTGTTGCGACGGTTGCGGCTGTTCAAGATGGGCATCATCCTGGAATAATTGCGGCATCATATTTGACGAGGTCATGTTTCCAGCTTGACTGCAAAGAAGGACAAACGCGCGCTGCTGCATATGCGTGACGGAGGGATTAGATACGAAAAAACCCAAGCGGTGAAGCTTGGGTTTTGCTTGTGCCCCCTCAGGGATTCGAACCCTGGACACGCTGATTAAGAGTCAGCTGCTCTAACCAACTGAGCTAAAGGGGCGTTGGTTATCTTGGCTCGTTTCGCGAACCGAGTAACTACTATACTCAGAATGAGAGCGTACGCAAGCCGGCGTGTCGCATTAGAGTATCGAGAAGCAGCACAGTGCGCTTCTCGATACACTAATGCGGTAGCGCTTGCATAATGCGTAAAGCCCAGTGGGCTTTACGCGCAAGCGCGCACACGATTGTGCTTTCTTTATTATCTTAAGAAAGCACAATCTGACGAGTAAAGAAGCTTTGCATCAATGCTCTGCAGACGTTGAGTATTTATTGCTTAAAGAACACTAGCGTCCGTGCTGTTGCACACACTACACCAGGCACTCCTACCGTACCACAAAACACTAGCGGTTTTACTAGTAGTGAGGGTGGGTGTTGCTTGGTCGGAACAAATATTCGTGCGGTGAGATTTGAGATTTTTCGCACTGAGCGCGGCGAACGTCAGAGCCGCAGGCTGCTGATTCGCCAAGCGAAGAAGAAAAATCGAAAAATCTCTGCGATGAGCACGGTTATTAACGATTAAACACGCAGAGTTTGGGGGATTTCTTTACGAGCAATAAAAGAGGACTGAGGAAGCAACATTCTTTAAAGAAAGGCGAACACAATAATCGTCTTTAACAGCCAGAGCGACGAAGGACGGGAACTTGCGAGGAGAGAAATCCCCAAAAACTCGCTCCACAGCAAAAGAAATTCACGACAATCACAGCCACACAAGAAACCCGCCAGCCAAAAACCACGCAAGCGCGCGACGATATTCGCTCAGGCAGGTCGTTTGCGCAACTTACGCAGCATTTTGCGCGAAACCGCCAGCAAATGCCTGCCTTGCACACTACTCACACCATTCTTCTTTTGCAACGACGCAACCAGCATCATCGCCATCAACACCGCAGACATCACCATCGATATCACAAACAGCGTCATCCACAGCGGCCACTGCATATGGTCGCCCGGCACGTTGGCAGGATCCGGCAGCACACGATACCCCGTCACGAGCAGCCTGTGCGTGTTAATTCCGTACGGCGTACACGTAATCAGCGTCGCCAAGTCGCGCCCCTTCTCGCGCCGCAGCAAGCGAATATCGTTCGGCTCCACCACATTTATGCGAAACACTTTGTACCGAAGAGTTTTGCCTTGCACATCAAAATAGAAGTAGTCACCTTTTTTCAGCGTGTTTAAATCGTCAAACATCGTGGCATCCGGCATACCCGTATGCGCCGTCACAACCGTGTGCCTGCTTTTGCCGCCCACCGGCAAATCCGTGCCATACAAATGCCCCGCGCCCATTGCGAGAGTATCTTGAGTGGTTCCGTGATAAATTGGCAGTCTCACGCCGATTTTTGGTATTTTCACGATGCCCATAATCCCCATCGGCTCGCTAAGCACTTTTTCGTACTCTTTATACTCGGGAGTGTCCATGTAATCGTTATTGCCGTTATACGGGTCCGCGCTAATAATTGCTTTGTGGCGAGCGTTGTATTCACGCGCTTTTCGCAAAATTTCCGCGCGATTTTCTTTAGGCTTTTCCTTATTTAATTTGTCGTACTCGATTGAGAGTTCCTTGGCAGCATGATTGTTGACCAAAGTAGAAACCACAGGATAGCTGAAACACAAAATGCCAATAGCAACAAGCGCAATCGGCTCAGCCAGCTTGCGAAGTGGGGACATTGGTTTTAGGGAAGACTGCTCTTGCGATGATGGAGATTGCGCAGATTCAGTATTTTCGGAAGATGCAGTGATTTCAGAGCTTGCGGAATCATGCGCACTTTTGGAGGACTTATTAGCGCGCATACGAGTCAGCCGCTTAAATAGCGCGCGAGCAGACTCTGCAAAATCAGCTAGCTTCATGATTCCTCCACTAATAAAAGGAGCCGGGAAAGCGTTAGTTAACGCGCGCCCGACTCCCCATTTTCGTTAATGCTTAAAGAAAGGGATTAACTAAGCGCGGAGCTTAGCCTGCTCCTCTTCCTTCTTGCGACGACGCATGTACACAAAGAATCCAGCGCCAACGAAGCACATGCCAATAACTGCGAAGATGATTACGCCAGCAGCACCAGTCTTTGGAAGGTTGAACCAGAAGCCTTTATCCTTGGTAGGAAGATTCTGGAATGTATATGTTACATCACCGTCAGTTGCGCTAGTTGTAACAACATCAGGATTGCGAATATATCCAGCTGGAGCAGCAGTTTCCACGATGTAGAAATCTTCATCACGCTTTACAGAATATTCTTCAGTCAAACCAGTATCTTTTGCTGATGTTTTTTCTCCAAAAGCTGAGCGCGGACTACTAGCACCACACTTAGACTCTACATCAGTATTTGTTTTAACTGCTGTAGCGCAAGCTTGTGCATCGGCTTTATTAGCAAATATCACAAACTTTCCACCCTCAAGAGCACTTTGATCTGTAGAAGAAACCTTCTTAATCTTGAACTTTGAGAACTTCACTTCCTTGTACTTTTTACCTTCAACAACGTCTGGGGTCTTACCCTCGTGCGAAGGAATTAAGCCACCCTTGTTAATAACGGTGTTGTTGCCAAGAGTCGTTGAATCAGCAAGAGTGAACTCTAAAGTAACAAACACCTTTACTACATTGCCAGCATTGTTGTTTGCAGCTGTAGCAAGCGCATCCCTACCGGTTTTAGTGAATGAGATAATAATCTTATCGCGAGCAACGTCAGTGGTTGTAGCAGCAATTTGATCTTTAGCTTTAGTAACCGTGTAGTCAGTATTAGCAGTAAGCGTCGTATCACTCTTTACAGGTGCTTCGCCGATTCCAAGTTGTACCTTTGTAACTACGCTAGTAATGTCAGTAGGATAAACAAAAGCCTTATCAGGAGCGAGATCGACTACAGAATAACCGTTAAAATCGTCAGCTTTAAGGTCAGCAGTAGTTTGTCCAGCCTCAGCCTTCTCCTTCATCTTGTCAAACTCAGCGCTAATGGTGTAGGAAATCTTATCGCCAGCACCAACAGTCTTGGAAAGATCTGCAGTCTTCTTAACGCTATTGCTCAAATCCTTGTTCTTTGGATCCGCGTATGGAGCATAGTTGTAGACTACGTTGCCATCCTTATCCTTTTCAATTCTTGGGATTGTCATATAGAATGGCTTGGATTCGGCAGCGGAGAAGCCCTTTGGAACTGTCGTTTCTTGAACTTGGTACAGACCGATTCCAAGATCGAACTTCGCAACACCCTTTTTTGTGCCTTGATCAGTACCAGAAGTATTCTTCTTAGTACCATTACCGTTTTCAGTGGTTATTCCAGTAGCAGTGCCTTTATTAAGACCATCAATCTTACTGGCGACCTTAACCCAATCTGCGTACTTGGTTAAATCGATATCCTTACCGTCGATTTGCGTCACCTTTTTTACAGTGAATTCAGCACCAGGAACAGGAGTTGACTTCTTCTGCTTGCCGCTCTTATCAAGCTCGTCCTGCCACTTGAAAATAGTGAGGGAATAAGTCTTTGCCTTATCGGTATCATTAAGCGCCCATGGCGCATCTCCCTTTTGCACAGCTTGGGATGGTTTATCACCGGTATTATCATCTGCAGTATTTACAGCAGGCTTGCTAGCCCACGCAACGCTGGACACTGTCACAGCCCCCGCCGCGCACAGCGTCCCAGCCATTGCGAGCGAGGCGAATGCGGCGACGCATCGTTTTGTGAAATTATTCATTTCTTCTCCTTTATTTCAGTGCCCTTGCGAGCAGATACTTCAGTGCCCTTTTGAACAGCTATTTCACTGACCTTTTGAGCAGAATTTTGGTATACAAAATTTTTCATAAATGCGCGCCCCCACTGTGTTTGGTCGAGAGCAAACGCAAGAACCATAAGACTTGTGAAAATCGTTGTAGCAACGCTAAGAATCATGTTCCAGCCGGCGAATCCCGTCTTTGGCAGTTTAAAAGGCTCAACAACGTGAATTTTGACCGCGGTCATCGTCCAGTCCTTGCCTTTTTCGAGACCAGCGACGCCGTTAAGAAGAGTATCGCCATTTTGTACGGAAGTTGCGCTACCCACTTTATTTGTATAAGCAGCAAGCGCATTCGGCTTCAACGCATACACAACGCATTGATAATCGCCCGTTTCTTTAGGCGCACCGCCAATAATCGAATCCGTGCGTTCGACTGCATAGAATGGATTTTCTTCATCCCAATCGCTAGCTTCAACGTCTCGTCTAAATAGGGTACGACTTGCATCACACGAAGCTGAATTATTCTTGCACTTTTCAAGTTCAGCAACAGTTTTAATATGATCCCAATTATGAATTTGATTCTCCGTAGGAGCAGTCAAGCCATTAACGCTACTAGACCAAACACCCACACCACTAGAGCTATTAGCGTTAACAGAGCCGTCTTTGCTAGCTTTGCTATCTTTGCTAACCTTAGTGCACAAAACTTTCAGCGAAATTTTCTTACCCACTTCACGCAATGACCACGCATCAATATACGGATTCAAAAATCGCATTCCGCGCATCATTGTGATGCCCTGGTCTGGATCTACATCACCATAATCGTCGTTTTGCGAGTCAGACTCACCATCAGCAGAAGCTTTTTCGGTCGTCACACGTAACTTTAAATCATCATTATTAATCCGTGGAGAATTATTGACCGAGACTTTCAAATAGATAGGCTTACCTTCGTTACTAGAATCTTCATCCTCTGAAGAGGAGCCATCAGGATAATGCGCAACCACTGGCACATTGTAATGCCCTGTTTTAATCCAAGTGCTCATTCTTACAGTAATTTTTCCGTACACTGCACCGGAAGCATCACTACTATCTTCTCCGACTTCACTCCCAGCTTTGGTAGGTTTGTTACTTTGATCAATGTTATCTTCATCAATAAATGAGGCCCAATCAGGAACTGGATGCTCAGAATCATTTTTATATGGCTTTATTTCAAACCAAGTTCCGTCAGGAAGATTACGAGTTCTAGCTAACTTCTTACTGCAATTTTCGCCAACTCCGCACTGGTTAAGCGGCACAATAGAAGTCGCATATTGACCTGGAAGAGTATTAATTCCATCACCATAATTAGGCTGATAATAGTAAGACATTTTGCGAACAGTAATGTTCAAAGTCTTAGCTTCCCAAGTAATGCCTTTACTTGACTTAAACAAATTTTCTGACTTTAGCGCAGAATCAATTTCATCAATCTTATTGTGTTTTTCTGCAGCTATTTGATCAAACTTCTTTACTAAAGCATCATCTTGCTTGTCTTGCGCGCCGTCATCTTTAACAGAATTTCTTAAAGCATAAACTTTGCACACAAAATCACCGGTTTTCTTTACAGTTCCCTTAAACTGTCCTACTGTACGCTCATTTACTCGCTTAGGTTCAAAATTCGGATGTGTTTTAACATACTCGTTGTACACGTAATCGTCATAAAGTAAATCATCCATCTTGCAGCCATTAGCAGGATCATCAAAGCACTTCTTTTGCTGATCGTAACTGGCATGCTTCCAAACTGTTACGTTAGTATCTTGTTTTAATTCAAGCCCGTTAATTCCACCAGACTCGTATTTTCCATCAACAGGATTTCCATTCTTATCTTTCTTATAGCAAATCACACGCTGATTAATATTGCCTATGCCAAAATGCGCAGAAGCATCAAAAGTGGTTTTCTTAACCTCTTGACCAGCCAATAACACTAAATCTGAGTTATCAGATTGTCCATATTTCAAATCTTCTTTGTCTTTGCTAATTATTGAAAGTTGTAAATCACTATCGTGAGGATCAAATCGCGTAACAACTACATTTGCATAAACAGGCGAAGGCTTACCACCTTTGCTATTTCCAGCATTTGCATCATCGGAAGTAGATTTTCCATCTGGATAGTGCACAATTACATGCACTTTGTAACGACCTGCTTTAGTCCACCTATTTGGACGGAAAGTTATAACGCCATAACTTTTTGAATTATCGGATGGAATAGCTTTCGTTTCCTTGCACTGTTTATTATTGGCTGACGCATCATTGGCTACAGCGCATTGCTCGCCTTCAAAATTAGCCCACTCGTACGCGTCTTCTTTATCATTTGCATCTGGCTTAATTTCAAACCGCGTACCAACAGGAAGATATCCACGCTTAATTTTCCTATTGCCGTGAATTGGCTTACTCCTAGGAGCGCCCGACTTATTGTTTGCACTTGTAGAAAGATTTCCAGCAACAATATTCAGAGTACGTAAATACTCAGGATTATAGAATTGCGCTCCGTTTTCGGTAGTGTTGGTAGAACTTCTGTCACCGTTCGAACCAGTTTGCGCGGCTTCAGCAGCGTTTTTAGCTTTTTTATTTTTACTGTTTTGATCAGCTTCTTTATCTTTATTGGAAACTTCGTTCTTAGGATTTGTATTAGCCGTTGCGGAAGTATGTTGTTCAAGATTACTAACAGGTTGCTGCTCAGCTTTTTTATCAGACTTATGTTCGTCTTTATTCTTAAGCTCTTGATTACCCTTAATCTCAGCACGCTCTGAGGTCTTAGGCGTTGTTTCTTCGGTTGAAGCACTCGACGGAGTGATAGGCACAATCGCGAGAGTTGCTAGAGTCAGCACGCAGGACGTGAAACCGCAAATTACGCGCATAATCTTAGAAAGACTGTTACGACGACGCTGCGGAAACATCTCTAATCACCTTCGTTAAGTTCAAACTCTCAAAATTTGTGTAGTCATCATTACAAAATCAGAAACTACACAGCACTGCAAAACCTCTCTTAATTGCAGCCACAGTTCTTGCAACTATACCCCCCCCCCAAGGCAGATTTCAACCACTATTTAAGATTTAAAAGATTTTGCGAAAAATATCTAAAATTACGTTATTTTAACCTTAAAATTTATGGAGCAATTAGAATATTCGCAATATATTACATACAACAAAATATGGGTTATTCAGGTTATTCCACAAAATATATTACATACAAAAAGAGCACTCCCACCTTACTAGAAGATGAAGAGTGCTCTTTGTTTATTTACTTTTTTACTTATTTTGTTTATTTACTTGCTTGCGTGCACATGATGGCGGCGAGTTTTAAACGTTACAGCACCGCTTGCAAGCAACACCATAAACGTCACAACCATACCAATCACACTGCTACCAGTCATCGCCAAATCAGAAGTCATCTTCTTGGCAGCAGACTTAGCGGCAGCCTGCTCCTTTTCAGCAGCCCTCTGCTTTGCAGCAGCGTTGCCATTCGCAGCACTTGCGTTGCCATTATTGGCAGCGGCATCGCCGGATGCGGCACCTGCGCTACCACTTCCGCTGGCGGCATTTCCGTCTGTACCAACGTAAGTAGTGCCAGTAAATGTGCCGAATCCAGAACCAGCACCTAATCCGTTACCAAATCCAGTACCAAGCCCGTTGCCGAATCCAGTACCAGAATGAAGCTCCGAATACTTCAGGTTAATCTCTGCAACTGTTTCATCGAACGCTGTAGCATTCTCAGGAACAACCCACACGTTAGCCCAAGCAAGCTGCTCACCTTTATCGTTAAGCAAAACAATCGTATGCTTACCGGAGTAGCCAGCTGGAATCACAACATTAAACTGAGGTTGACCATTCTTATCCAAAGTTACTTTCACATACTTAGATCCATCTGCGCCCTTCAATAACACAGGCGAAGAATACATGTAAGCATAAGCGTAAGCAACCTTGTTTTTCTTAAGTTCCTTGATGAACTCGCTCGTGGCAGAAGAGACCTTAGTCTTGTGAGACTTAGAGCCAGCATCACCCTTAGCAGGAGCATCCATGCCAGCGAAATACAACTTCACAGGATTGCTCTTACCAGCACGAACAACATCATTCATGTGTTCACCAGCAACAAGGCTTCCCTTAAGCGACTGATCTAGCTTTGCGGTAGATTCAGGAGCTTTAGGTGCTGGAGTTGAAGCGGAAGGAGGATTGACAGTTACAGAGGAGGAACCATGATCGTTCCCATGACCATCATTCGACTTCTTTTCAACGACGAATTCTGCGGAAGTATTCTTCGTTGCAACGTTACCCGCATAATCAACAGCTTCAACTGTGATTAAGTGCTTTCCGGCAGAAAGTGAATTGAAATCAACATCTACCTTCAGCGGATCCTTCAGATCTTTCAGATCGGCAAAAGTAGCATCGTAAGGATTATTCTTACTCAGCTTAATATCCGTTTCTTTAAGACCATTACTTGCATGATTTACTTCTTTACCATCAATCTTCACTCGCAATAACTTCAAATGATCATCTTTAGCTGTTACAGAAATCTTATGATTTGCTTCAACATGATCATTGTCCTTTATTCCAAGTGTCACAGAAGGAGCATCCTTATCAACAATAACAGGAGCACGACCATACAGTGCGCTAGACATCTGATCGATGGCTTGGATTAACACAAACTCTCCATTTTTAACTTCAACATCTCTATCGAAGCTCTGAGCATTAGTTTCTTTGCCTTTAGAATCAGTACTGAAGTTGTCTGAAGCAATAAGATTATTAATCTTAAGAGTATAACCAGCAAAATCATCACTAATAACACCCTTGAATTTCACAGTGTCATTATTAGTGAATATTCTGCCGCCATACAACTTTGGAGTACTAAACATTACTTCTGGAGCCTGTCTGTCGAAGTAGAAAGCAACTGGAGTGTCTAATACCACATCACTTCCCTCTTTGACAATCATCCTAAAGTCATTTATTCCAGGATGCATTGGCAGAGTTACCGTGAATGTAGAATCAGCATTTGCATTAGTGGACTTAGTGATTGTTGCAGCTATAGGATCAAAATCCTCATACCCCGAACCATCATCTTTAACTCGATTAGCTTTTGTAAATAGTATTTCTGTAGCTTTGTTACTTACTTTGCCGTTTGCGGTGAATGAATCGAGCGAAGTACCACTATTTCCAGGAACAATCCAGTTGTATGCTCCTAAGCTATTAGCATTACTCAGTGAAATATTATAAAGCTTTGGCTCTGTCTTTGTTGGCATAACGCGATTAGCGAAACCTACATTCTGAGTAGCTGTGTTAACTCCATCATTAGCAACCAAGGTAACTGAATATGTACTAGCAGATGGAATAACTTTTACAGTAAATGAGCCATCAGTAGCAACATTTACAGGCTCTTCCACTTGTTCACTCTGGACTTCACCATCAACAACCTCATCTTTACTATACTTGACAGTAAACGTAAGATTCTGCTTTGGATTAGTATCGTCCTTAACTTCACCTTTAACTTCTACTGCACCAGTTTGGTCAATTGTTACATTCCCATTACTATCTGCATTAGTTAGTTTAATTGTTGGTGCTTTTCCGTCGAAATTAGTTGCAAGAGTTTCAACTACTTCTTTATTATCAGAACCTTTTGCCTTAACTTTTATTGTATTAGCACCTTGTTTAATAGGGGCTGTAAAGCTAAATTCAGAATCATCTGTCTTAACAGCTAATTCTTTTTCTGCTTCAGTTCCTGATTGAACATAAGCTTTCACATCCTTGCAACCATCAGCAATACGTCCAGAGATTTCGATGCTATATTTATCAACACCGTTATCTTTTTTAGCAGTGACATCCTTAATGCCAATATTCTTAAGATTAACCTCATTATTTATGAGAATCTTTTTATTAGCAAATCCCTTAAACACTTTGGAAGTATTGGTTTCATTGAAACCGCCATCATGCAAACTGACATTGACGTAATAAGCATCCTTACCTACATTAACTTTGCAAGTGCGAGTATAGCCATTTGCGTCATGAGTTTCGCTGCAGTCCTTCTCATCAACCTTGACATAATCACTGTTACCATTAACTTTTACACCTGGATCACTCAACGTTTCACTTAACTCATCATGAGCTGTAATGGTGATTTTACCATCATTATCAGGTTCGCTAATTGTAACGGTTGGAGCTTTAGTATCAAGGTTAAAATGCATATCAGTCGTCTGGCACATATCCTTAGTCAAGCAAGCTTTTACTCGATAAATATATTTGCCATCAGGAAGTTTCTTATTAAAATGCGCAATATCAGTAGATGTCTTATCATAAATAGTTCCATCAAAATCAATAGAACTATTTAATGCTCTTGGATCACGTAATAATTCTGAGAAATTAGAACGAGAAACGTCATGTTCCTCTCCTACTTCTGCAACAGTCTTACCAGAATTATCCAAAACAGAATACTGTATTAAACTTGCATTACGGAATAATGCTAATGATGGTCGTATCTTATCGAATAACTCATCACCATTTGGAGAAAATTCTAAATGACCAGGAGCTTCATCATTAACTTGCACATCACCAAAATAACTTTCGGCAATCAGCGAAGTAGTCATATTAATTGCATTTTGAAGATACTCTTCACCAGGCTTTACAAGAATTGGTTCCTTATCCCAATTTCCAACAAAGCCAAGATATGGAACAGCCAAATCTGGTTCCCCAGAAGTCTTTGAAGTAAAACGCGCCCAACCTTCAACATAATGGTCGCGAGTCGCGTCTGGAGTTAATGTAAACTCTACTTCCTTTTCTGACTTAGGATCTACTGTAACTGTATTAGTCGAAGAAGCTAATGTTTCTGAGCTAATAGAGGTAGTAGTTTCTGCATTAGCATTATTAGATTCATTAACAACATTTTGTTTAGGAACTTCATAAGTTACAGCCTTATCTCCATAATTATGCAGTTTAACAGTGAACTTACGATCTCCATTAACCTGGCGTAGAGCCACGTACGAATTGCCATTGACTGTTGCAATCACGTTAGTAGCAACAGCTTTATCAACCTGAGCTAAGCCAGCGCCGATTTGACGGGGAGCAAATGGTACATTGCTGGAATTATTGAGAATCTCAGCCGTATTCATCAAGGCTTGTTCAACACGAGTAGCACGATCTTTTGGAGAAAGCTTAGGGAAACGCTTCATATAGCTTTCCATCACCAAAGCTGAAAGACCGGAAACGTTTGGAGCAGCCATAGAAGTACCAGACATATTAGTGTACTTGTTGTTGTTCTGAGTAGACCACACGTTACCGCCGATGCCAGCAATATGAGGCTTAAAATCAAGTTCTGGCGTTGGACCCCAAGAAGTAAAGCTAGAAGGATGCAACTTATCAGGATTTGCAATGCCCATTGTCTTATCAGAGAAGGAAACCTTAACTGTACCACTTGCATTAGCTTTGAGTGCATCAACAATCTTTAAAGCATCTTCACGACGAATTGATGCTCCAAAGCATGTGAACTTATCAACTCCAGCCATGCCGAGGAACTGTGCCGAATCGCCAGCTTTGTTATAAACGATTACACCATCAGCACCCTTATCAATAGCATTCTGGAATTTTTCACTAAATGCTATTGCGCCACGTTCAACTAAAGCGTACTTTCCGTGAAGATTCAAATCCTTAACTTCATCTTTTTTGCCAAGACCGATATTCACAATCTCATGTTCTTTACCATCAGCTTTTCCTGAGGCTATAGAGTAAGGAATCTCAGTTGTCTTATTAGCTTTATCCGTATATGAACCAGCGGTTTGAATAATATAAGAATTTTCTACAGAAGCAACGCTGAAAGCAGAAGGATAAGAAGATGGCGAGCCGAGAGTTGCATCATCCCACTTTCCTAATGCATCATTAGTTCCTCCAGATGTAGAGAAGCTTAAACCGGAGTTTCCTGCAGAAATAACTGGAAGCACACCAGCTTCGCGAGCCTTCTTTAAAGCGAGAGATGTAGCGTTAGAAGCTCCACCAAAACCGTTATCTGAGCCGAGAGACATGTTAATAACGTCTGCATGAAGCTTTACAGAATCCTCAATTGCAGCAACTATATCAGCATCACGAGCTCCGTGCGCTCCCGGCTTATTTGAAAATACTTTCATTGCAAGTAGCTGAGCATTTGGAGCAATGCCGTTAATATGACCGTTTTTATCAGCTGGCTTATTCTCATCATCACCATTAGCTGCCACAATACCAGCTACGTGCATGCCATGCTGCTCTGCACCACTATCTGTAATAGTGTAATTTTCATCAGCATAGTTGAATCCAGCAGGAACTTTATTAGTGAACTTTACACCATTAGACGGGAATGTCTTCTGAATCTTACGAGCTTTTTCAGCTTTGAAATCAAGCTTCATATCATGGTGACTTGGATCAATACCAGTGTCGATGATAGCCACAAGCATCCCAGTTCCATCAAGTCCACGCTTCTTAAATTCTTCGTTTACACCCTGCAAGCCGCGAGCATAATTTTCAAGAGGGTAATACAAACGTTCTTTTGCAACAGAAGCTACTTCATGTTCATGACGTAAAGCCGCAACTTTGTTAGCTGGTAATGTTGCTTCAAAACCATTCATCAGGTAACCAAATTGGCGACGTACTGTCATGCCATATTTTGAAGACCATTTTCCAATAAGACGATTCTGGTCAGCTTTATTACTGCTTTCAGATTCTTTCGAAGGAAGTTTTGGCTGTTTCTTTAAAGTAACAATAACAGTAACAGGCTTATTAGAAGTACCAGTCCTATTAAATGGATTATTAACTATTCTGCTAACAATCTTAGGATCAAGATATTTAGTAGTTTTATTCTTCTTATTCTTATTCTTTTGATTTACAACTTGTGCGAGATTATTGTTCTCAGCACTATTGTCTTTAGCATTTGCTGTACCAAGCGGTACCATAAGCGTCGCCGCAGCCACGCCTAATGCTGCTAAACGAGTCAGATATGACGTTCGTTTGAACTTCATAAACATACTCTCCTTCAAAATGGTGGTTGTTATCCCGGAAAAATTTCGGTTCTAGCTATAACAAACTCATGCCAGCTGCCAAAACATTTCATACTGACTGCCAAAATCTTTCATACGGGTGTAAACATTTTTGTTACGCTGGTTTGAATCATTTCCGCTAAATATCGCATAAGAGGCATACCCCCCCCCCCATGCAAACAGCAAGTAATGGTGCATTTTTGCAAGTGCAACAAAATATTTTTCATATACTCTAGCACTTGTTTAAAGAGAAAAAATTTTTTTAACTTGTTAATTTAGCAAATAAAATTTGAAAAAATTATATTTAGGATAGGAAAATGGCTAAATTACGCCATTTTCTCGCAAACACCTTTCCGCAAGTAACATGTAAAAAATCTGTAGTTAACATATAATTTACAGAATTTTTCAACAACCTTGCATTTTGACAATGTTTTTTAAAAAAATATTGCTGATTTACCAACTAATGTTGGTGCGTTGTGCAATATAAACCGTAAATTTTTCAGCCAACCAACGATAGGCACAAATGACCTAAATTTTACGCTCGCGCGAGTGTTATCTCACGTTTGGAGGGTTGGCGCTACTTTTGCTCTCCAAACGCAGGCGCGACGACATGCTTGAGCGCAGCATTGCGCGCGCTCAGGCAGGTAGTTCGCGCAACTTACGCATTTGCTTTCATACCGTTTACTTCATCAACACCAATCATCAGTATTAATCATCAACACCAATCATCAGTATTAATCATCAACACCAATCATCAGTTCCAAATATTTATTAGCAGCTTTACGTATTTTTGAGGGATCAATCCATCCAGTTGTAAACGACTTATTAACCGCATGAAGTAGCGTAAACAGTGCGTTCGTAAGATTCCTCTTTCCCCTAGCTATGTTATATAAATTATCAAAATGAGCTGCTTTATTCCTAATCTCTTTAATATAAATAAGATTTTTTGCTATTATTCTTCTATCCTCATCGTACTCTTTATTCATTTTTGAACAGTTCACAAATGGAAACGCATTGCCTACAGCGTCTTTCCAAAGTTTTTGTTGAATGCGATTGCTATTTTTTGTTTCTGAAGATCCAACAAGCTTTACCCATGTTCCCCACATGAGCTTAGATAAAATGTCATCATGATTTACGCTTCTACCATCATGCGAGTGAACTGCGATTTCTCTCGCTTGCTTGACTTGATTTTCAATCAAATCTTTAACCAAATCTGGCGTATACAGAGGATTGGTCCATTCCTCATTTTGCTTTTCTTTCAACGCAAGTTTACGAAGTTCTAAATCAATTGAATTACGCACGCATATTTCTACGTATCCAATCTGCTCATGCAATATTCCTGCTAATTCATGATTCGATTTGCATATAAGCATAGCTGTACCTAAATCATTATTTGCATCGCGCATATAACGATTAAATCTAGCCACGCCACAAAATTGTTGCGCTTCTTGCAAAGTAAAAAATGTATTAGCAGACATGAAAATATTGTACATTATTGCACATTTAGTTTGACATTCGCCACGAAATATAACATGGCAAACGCAAATTCTAAGGGGATGTGGTAGACTCTAATTTACCTGTGTAGGTTGCTCCTACACGTGATTTCATTGAGCTCTTGTTTGTTTAGAACAAGAGCTCAGTTGTTTTTGGATGGTGGATTTACTAAACGTAGGTTTGTGTGGTACTCCAAAAGCGAGGAAAGTTTCTCACATTTGGAGGGTTTTAGGTTGTGTTTTGCTCCAAACACGGGGAACTTGTCTCGCATTTGGAGAGCGAACGAGTATCCACGTGAATGAATGATGAAGCAAATTAATATGTAAAACAAACTATGGATTATTCTCCAAAATATATTACATACAAAAAGAGCACTCCCACCTTACTAGAAGATGAAGAGTGCTCTTTGTTTATTTACTTTTTTACTTATTTTGTTTATTTACTTGCTTGCGTGCGCATGATGGCGGCGAGTTTTAAACGTTACAGCACCGCTTGCAAGCAACACCATAAACGTCACAACCATGCCAATCACACTGCTACCAGTCATCGCCAAATCAGAAGTCATCTTCTTGGCGGCAGACTTAGCGGCAGCCTTCTGCTTTGCAGCAGCGTTAGCATTCGCAGCACTTGCGTTGCCATTGGCAGAACTTGCGTTGCCATTGGCAGCGGCATCGCCGGATGCAGCGGATGCGCCTGCATTAGTAGAATCCGCATCATCCTTTGAGGACGACTCCGAATTATTACTGGAATTACCTCCAGTAGTAAAGGACTTTCCACCATGATTACCACCGTGGTTAGAGCTGTGGCTACCGCCATGATTAGAGCTGTGGCTACCGCCATGATTACCACCGCGGCTATCATTGTTGGTATCACCGCTTGCACTACCGCTAGTGCTGCCACCGTTGTTGCCACTATCCTTACCGTGACCTGAGCTTCCACCTTCGCTATTACCAGTATTACCAGTATTACCAGCGTTACCAGTATTACCGCTACCACTCTGGTTCTGATTATTCTGATTATTCTTATTATCAGAATCAGTTTGGCTGCCACTATCAGAAGAAGCAGAGGAAGATACAGACACCTCTCCAGAAGCAATCTGGTTACCATTTGCATCCATAAGTAAGATTGTGTGCTTACCTGAATATCCGCTAGGAATCAAAACCTTGAAATAGTACTTACCGTTCTCATCAGTACGCACTGTCACATATTCATGACCATCTTCACCCTTAAGATCCTTAGGATCAGAGTAAATGAACGCATACATGCGAGCATTGGCTTCAGCATTCTTCAAAGCTGCAGGCTTTCCAGAAATATAAATCTTTACTTCCTTTCCAGCTGTAACATTCTTGGTTTCTAATCCAGCAAGAGACTTTAGAATCTTTTCTGTAGAAGCAGGAGGAATTGGGGCAGAATCAGTTTGGGTTGATTCATTCTTGGTTCCTGGATTCTTTGGCTTAGCCGGATCCTCGCCAGGCTTCTTCGGATCCTCACCAGGCTTCTTTGGATCTTGACCAGGCTTAGACGGATCCTCGCCAGGCTTCACACCATGCTTCACTTTGAATGTATATGCAGTAGCTCCCTTTGCATTATCACTTGTGGCACTTGCTGTATTACCGGCAAAATCGGTCGCCTCAATGGTGATAGTGTGAGAACCATCAGTCAACTTATTAGTAGGAATCTTCAACGTTAATGTTGTAGAACCTGGCTTATCTGGAGTTGGATTATCGTTAACCTTAGAAACATCCACTAATGTGTTCTCTACTGCTGTAGTTGGAAGATAATTTTCTGTATACGCTACTGGACGACCATCAACCATAACGCGCAAAGACTTCAAATTATCATCTGTTGCTTTAACAGTAATTTCGTGACCATCATCGATTTCTTCACCTTCAACCAAACCTGCTTCAACAGTAGGATCCGTTTCGTCAAGAACAACTGGAATCACACCAAGTAAATGAGATTCAACCTGATCACTTAAGTGCAGCAGCAACTTATCACCATTGTCTACTGGAATGTCAGTTGAGAATTGGCGACGAGTTGTTTCTTTACCATTCGTATCCAAAGTGTAGAAATCACCAACGGAATCGTTGTTAATTCGCAAAGTTTGACCGAAAGCATCATCCGACACATTGCCGCTGAAAGTCACGGTGTCACGATTTGTGAACAACGTGTGACCATACAGCTTTGGAGTATCGAAATGTGCTGTTGGAGGCGTAATGTCGAAGTAGAATGCTGCAGGAGTATCGATTACATTCGTTTCATCGTCTTCATCAGCATCTTCGTCAGTTGGCTTAGTGTTCACCTGCAAGCGGAAATCATTTATACCCGGATGCATTGGAAGCTTCACACTAAACTTTCCGTCCTTAATTTCAGCACGCAATGGGTTTGGAGTTACAAGATTTTTAGTTGTAGCATCAAAACGCGAAGCTGGAGTAAACACCACGCTAGTCACCTTGGAACTCACATCACCTTGAGCAACAAAGTAATCAGAGCCAATAACGTCTGGACCATAATTCTTCTTATGAATTAACCACGCATAAGAACCCATAGAGCCAGCATTAGTAAGCACGAAATCTTTTGTTGCAGCTGCAGGTTTAGGCGTAGGAGTTGAACGACCAGCGAGAGCCAAACCTATAGTTGTAGTGTTTTCAGCAGAATCAGTAGCTACAAGAGTTACCATAACAGCTTTAGCGGCAGGAGTAATAACTGTTTTGAAACTACCGTCTTTGCCAACAGTTACTACTTCTTCAGTTTCTTTACTAGCTACAGCTGTATCTGCTTTCTTTACATTGGCATTAATATTCGCTGTTGAAGTTGTATTAGCTCCAGAAACAGCTTTAGTAGCAGAACCAGAAGCATGATTGTTTACAGAACCAGCAACTGCATTAGCTGGAGTAGTGTTGTCAGCAGCCTTCTGATAAGTAAGCTTTAGCTTTACAGTATCTCCAGGAGTATCAGTTACTTTACCAGCAACAGTTACTTTACCATCTGAACTTACAGGCAAATTACCCTTATCATCTAAACCATTAACAGTAATCTTAGGTGTTTGCGCGTTGAACGTTAGCTTAAGTTCCTTATTGCCAATATGATTACCTTTACTATCAAAAGCTTTAAGCATTACAGTATTTTCGCCATTTTTCAGTGGCACAAACGCATAGAAAGTATTCTCACCCTTGCGCTTTTTAGCTAATTTGACTTCCTGATTTTTACCGTCTTTAGGAGTCACATAAGCTTTTATAGAAGCAACATCTTTAGTGAGATATCCCTCAAGATAGAACTTACCATTAATATCTGGGTTAGTCTTACTTTCTTCTAACTGATTTGCTTTAATTTGGTGAGAAGTAAGTTTTTGTTCATTTGGAATAATAAACTTCTTGTTCTTCTCAGGTTTTCCTGAACCATTCGGGACATATGTGTCGAATACCTTCTTAACCTCAGTTGGATTCATAGCATTGTCTCGAACAAGCACATCTATGTATTGAGCTTCATTACCAATGTGAATAGACTTGCACACTCGCGTACGAGTTGCTTCATTCAACGGGCATTGAGTGTCTTCATCACCATAGTTCAAAGCATCCTTTACACCAGGAAGATGAATAGTTGGCACGCCAGGATCAGGACTCAATTCATCACTAATAACAATCTTCACATTGCCTTTATCATCACGATCAGATACTGTGACCTTAGGTCCATGATTATCGATTGCTACCTTCATATCATAAGTTTGCCAATCAAACTTATCTCCTAAGCGAGCTTGAATACGATACGTGTACCATCCATCAGGAAGAATGTCAAACCTACTTGTTTTTGGATTCCACACAGACCCGTCGAAATTTCCAGCTAAACCATCTGTTGTTCCAGCATTAGCAATAGTAGAACGATGCACATTGTGTTCCGTTCCAAGAACAATCTTAGTTTTATTATGAGAATCCAATACAGAATACTTTATGTCAGATGCACCGCGGAATATAGCCATAGATGGAACAACATAATCCATCCAGCCATCTTGATTTGCAGGTGAAAATTCGCCAAGTACATAAGGTTTAGTTTCATTATTAACCGGAAGTTTACCCATAAAACCAGCTACCGAAAGCAACGATGTCGTAAGATCACTATGTTTTGCACTATAGCTTTCTCCCGGTTTTACCATTATAGGTTCAGCATTCCAATCTCCAACAAAACCAAGGTATGGCACAGAAACATCTGGTTGAGAATCAGTGAGCGATTCAAATCGCACCCAACCTTCAATATAATGATTGCCTTTAGAACTATTTGGACTTAACGTAAACTTAACATCAGCGGTTTTCCCAGGCTTTACTGTAACTGTACGCGTTTTTGATTGCAACGTTTCAGTATCACTAATAGAGGTTACTGTATCTTTATTTGCCTCATTAGACTCATTTACAACTTCCTGATCTGGGACAGCAAATTTTACTGGCTTCTTACCATAATTATGTAAAGTAACCGTAAACTCGCGATTAGAATTCACGTTTTTAAGAGCCACATACGAATTGCCGTTTACTGTTGCAATCACGTCAGTAGCAACAGCTTTATCTACCTGAGCTAAGCCAGCACCGATTTGACGAGGAGCATAAGGAATTTTCTTACTATTTGCAGAATCTTTATGTCCAATAATACTTGCTGTATTCATTAATGCTTGGCTTACACGGGTAGCCATTTCAGACTTGTTAAGCTCAGGGAAACGATTCTTATAGCTTTCCATCACCAACGCTGAAAGACCGGAAACGTTTGGAGCAGCCATGGAAGTACCAGACATGCTGGTGTACTTATTTCCATTCTGCGTGGACCAAACATTACCACCGATACCAGCAATCTGAGGTTTAAAATCAAATTCTGGAGTTGGACCCCAAGAAGTAAAGCTAGAAGGCTTCCCATCATCCGGATTGGCGATAGTAACGAATTGTTCAGTGAAAGCTATCTTTACTTTCTCACCTTTATCTAATGCTGCTTTAATTTCCAATGCATAAGAACGAGGAATAGATGCACCAAAGCAATTTTTGATTTTCTCCAATCCGCCCATTCCTATGAATAAGGATGAATCTTTGTCGTGATTGTAAACAATCACACCTTTAGCACCTTTAGAAATCGCATTATTAAACTTTTCAGTAAAACTGATTCCACCACGTTCTACAAGAGCATATTTACCGGTAAGATCAAGATCTTTAACATCAGCTTTAGTAGCTTTTTTAGCATCCACAAGTTCATGCTGAGATAGTGCATCTGTTAAAGAACCAATAGAATAGCTGTACGGCAAAGTATGTGACTTGCCATCTTTTCCAACCCAATTTGCAGACTGCTGAGTAATGTTGGAATTTTCTACAGAAGCAACGCTGAAAGCAGAAGGATAAGAAGATGGCGAGCCGAGAGTTGCATCATCCCACTTGCCTAAACTATCATCTATGCCACCGCTTTCAGAGAAGTTCAAGCCGGAGTTTCCTGCAGAAATAACTGGAAGCACACCAGCTTCGCGAGCCTTCTTTAACGCGACACTAGTAGCACTTGACGTTCCACCGAAACCGTTATCTGAGCCAAGAGACATGTTAATAACGTCTGCGCCAAGCTTTACAGAATCTTCGATTGCAGCAACAATATCAACATCACGAGCACCATGCGAACCTGGCACATTTGAGAAGACTTTCATAGCGAGCAGCTGAGCGTTTGGAGCTATGCCATCAACACGATGATTTTCAGATGCTGGAGCACCATTTTCATCGCCGTTAGCAGCCACAATACCGGCAACGTGCATACCGTGCTGTTCACCATTAGCGTCTGTGAAATTAGTATTTTCATCAGCGTAATTGAAACCTGCAGGAACTTTATCTGTTGTATTTCCTTTACCAGTTGGCTTCAAGCGAATATTCTTTTTTGCTGAAGCGTCAAGCTTCATATCTTGATGATTTGGATCGATGCCCGTATCGATAATAGAAACAAGCATTCCGGTTCCATCGAGGTGATGCTTTTTAAACACCGTCTGCACGCCTTGTAAATCGCGAGCATAATTTTCCATTGGATGATATAAACGTTCTTTTGCGACAGAAACTACACCTGGCTCACGTTTCAAATCTTGAACGTGTTTTTCAGGGAGAGTAGCTTCAAAAGCACTCATTAAATAACCAACCTGGCGACGAACCGTCATATTGTACTTTGACTTTACGCGGTTAATTAAAACATTCTGCTCATGAATGTTGGCTTTTTCGTCAGCATCCGTGAGTTGCGAACGATAATTTTTCAACGTAACAACAACAGTTACTTGAGCATTTGAATTTTTATTAAATTGATCTTTTTTACTGTAATTCTCAAAAGCTTTAGCAAGAGTTGGATTAACATGGCGTAAATCTTCTATAGACTTAATCTCACTATTAGCTTTTAAAGATGAATCAAGCATCTTAGAGACAAGTGCATTGCCATCTTTTTTAGTTTCATTATCATTTTTTGCAAATGCCGCAGGAACTTGCCCAAGCGGTACCATAAGCGTCGCCGCAGCCACGCCTAATGCTGCTAAACGAGTCAGATATGACGTTCGTTTGAACTTCATAAACATACTCTCCTTCAAAATGGTGGTTGTTATCCCGGAAAAATTTCGGTTCTAGCTATAACAAACTCATGCCAGCTGCCAAAACATTTCATACTGACTGCCAAAATCTTTCATACGGGTGTAAATATTTTTGTTACGCTGGTTTGAATCATTTCCGCTAAATATCGCATAAGAGGCATACCCCCCCCCCCATGCAAACAGCAAATAATGATGCATTTTTGCAAGTGCAACAAAATATTTTTCATATACTCTAGCACTTGTTTAAAGAGAAAAAATTTTTTTAACTTGTTAATTTAGCAAATAAAATTTGAAAAAATTATATTTAGGATAGGAAAATGGCTAAATTACGCCATTTTCTCGCAAACACCTTTCCGCAAGTAACATGTAAAAAATCTGTAGTTAACATATAATTTACAGAATTTTTCAACAACCTTGCATTTTGACAATGTTTTTTAAAAAAATATTGCTGATTTACCAACTAATGTTGGCGCGTTGTGCAATATAAACCGTAAATTTTTCAGCCAACCGACGATATGCGCAAATGACCTAAATTTTACGCTCGCGCAGTAACGCGCTCGCCTACAAAACTCGCGCGAGTGTTATCTCACGTTTGGAGTGTTATCTGCTGCGAATCACTCCATTTGCGGGGAACTTATCTCACATTTGGAGGGTTTGCGCTACTTTTGCTCTCCAAACGCAGGCGCGACGACCTGCTTGAGCGCAGCACAGCGCGCGCGTAAAGTTTCTGCCGGAATCTAGTTGGGAAGCAGCATAAACTGCGCGCGGTTGTAAAGTTTCTGCCGTTTTTTCGCTCGTAGCCGACTTTTTCTTTACACGCGCGTAAAGTTTCTGCCGGAATCTAGTTGGGAAGCAGCATAAACTGCGCGCGGTTGTAAAGTTTCTGCCGTTTTTTCGCTCGTAGCCGACTTTTTCTTTACACGCGCGTAAAGTTTCTGCCGGAATCTAGTTGGGAAGCAGCATAAACTGCGCGCGGTTGTAAAGTTTCTGCCGTTTTTTGTTACTGGTACAGATTAGTGACTGCGTTAGTAACGACCTGCTTTAGCGCTGCGATTTAGCGCGCGCAGTCACAACGCTCACCGCACAGTCGTCGCGTTACTCGCGACGCAACTTACGCAGCATTTTGCGCGAAAGAATCAGCAAATGCTTGCCGCGAATGTCGAGCTGTCGCCCTCGCTTAGACGTTGCAGCGGCAATCATCATGGACAAAATAATCAATGAGAACGCCATTGCAACCACGAATAGCGTCATCCAAAGCGGCCATTGCACGTGGTCATCCGGCGGCTTCACAGGGTCCGGCAGCACACGATACCCCGTCACCAAAAGCCTATGCGAGTTCACACCATACGGGGTACACGTTAGCAGAGTCGCCAAGTCGCGCCCCTTTTCGCGCTGCAACAAACTAATATCGTGTGGCTCAACAACGCTGATGCGGAACACTTTGTATCGTAAAGTTTCGCCTTGCACGTCGAGGTAGAAGTAGTCGCCCTTCTTTAAATTCACCAAATCGTCAAACATGGTGGCGTCAGCAAGACCCGTGTGCGCGGTAATAACTGTGTGGCGGTTCTTGCCACCAACCGGCAAATCCGTGCCATACAAATGACCAGCGCCGTGCGCCAAAACTTCCTGCGAACTACCGTGATAAATAGGAAGTTTTACACCAATTTTCGGAATTTTTACGATGCCGATAATGCCCATAGGCTCCTCAAGGGCCTTAAGATAACGCTTGTATTCAGGCGTGTTAGTTACGTCTTTTTGCCCATCCGGACCATACGGATCCGCGGCAAGCTTGCTTTTGCGAGTTTTATTGTAAAGCTTCGCTGCGCGAATGTGAGCGCGGCGCACATCACCAGCCTGATCGTGGTTATACTTGTCGTACGCGTTAGAAATTTCCTTCGACACGCGATTGTTCCAAAGCGTTGAAACAACAGGGTAACTGAAGCACAAAATACCTGCCAACACGAATGCGATTGGCTCGACGATGCGGCGGAGCTTGGATTTTTGATTGGTTTTTTGCTGCGATTTTTGCGCGATTGTGGTAGGTTGCGCACTTGCGGAAGGTTGCTCGGAAGAGTTCTGATCTGCAGGATTAATTTCGGATGTAACAGTTTCGGATGTAACAGTTTCGGATGTAACAGTTTCGGAAGTAGCAGTTTCAGCAGCGCTAGTTTCAGAAGCGCGATTCTTGAAAAGCTTGCTTACGATGGGTGCATTAAGGGCGATTTTGTTGAGGAAAGCATATACTTTAGCAACAGCGTCGTTTAATTTCATGCTTCCTCGTTTCGTGGGTTTTTCGTTGGATTTAGATTTGATTTACGATTTATTTATTTTGCGCTCGCTAGTTAGTTCAATTAAAGCGCACAAATATAGAGCCGGGAGCAACAAGTCGCACCCAGCTCCAATATTTATGCCATGCAAACAGATATTTACATTCATGCAGCAGTGACTGCTGATTTTTCTCAGCAGTCACCAACTACAATCAGGCAGCCTGCTGCTCTTCATCCTTCTTGCGGTTGCGCAAGAAGATGAACATGCCAACAGCAACCAAGCACATGCCAGCAAGAGCGAAGATAATCACGCCTGCAGCACCGGTCTTTGGAAGGTTGAACCAGAAGCCACCGTCCTTAGTTGGGACGTTAGCAATGTCAACACTCTGAGCATTAGCAGTCTTAGCAGCAGATTGCAAAGTTACTTCATAAACCTTGGTGGAACGAGCATACTTGTCAGGAGCAGCAGTCTCAACAATGTAGAACTTCTGACCAACCTTAGCGACGTAGTCCTCAGTTACACCGTTAGCGTTAGTAGTCTTCTCATCAAAACCTTTAAGAGCAGCTGAGCAGTTAGTTTCAGTAGGATCATCAGCGCACTTCTGTGCTGCTGCAAGAGCCTTGGCATCATTCGTGGCATCAGAAGCAACTCCGGTAGCTCCAGCAAACACCTTGAACTTAGCACCTTGAAGCTTGGCATCAGCAGCAGTCTTATCTTTCGTTCCGTCATACTTGAAGATGTGGAACTTACGGAACTCAGTATCGGTATGAGTATCAGGCACGATTGGATTATGGTTTTCGCCATCCTTACCGCCAGGAATGAAGCCATACTTGTTCATAAGCTTGTTATCACTACCAGTAGGAACATTTGCAGAAATCTTGAACTTAAAGGTTACATGAACCTTTGGTTGGTTATTATCAGTAACCGCATTCAACTTTTCAACAATCTTTGTAAGACCAGCATCCTTAAACACAACAGAAATACGAGTACGATTGGCATCAATAGGACTCGTTACTTTCTTTACTTCAAAATCAGTGTCTTTTGTTAACGCATCAGCCACGCCATCAACCTTAACTTCAGTAACAGCACTTTCATTAGCATTGTCATATGCCGCAGTCAACGCGTCATCGAAGATTGCATAACCCTTAAGATCATCAACAGTAAGATCCGTAGCCTTACCATCTTTAAGGTTGGTTGCCTTAGTCTTGTTTGGCGTAGCATCAATCGTGTATGGCAAAACATCACCAACACCAACCATATCCTTGGTATCAGCTGTCTTGTTAATAGCGTTCTTCACGTTGTGGTTCTTAGGAGTTACTTCAACATCGTAAGTGTACGTGTTATTAGTAGCGCTCTTCTCGCGAGTAATCTCTGGAACCGTCATGAAGAATGGAACAACATCAGACGTATAGCCAGTAGGTGGAGTCGTTTCCTTTACCAAGTACAAGCCCAAGTCAAGGTCATTAAATTTAGCATTACCATCTTGACCAGTAGCCTGGTTCTTTGCGGTATCTAATGTAAGCAGATCTTCCTTAAGAGGACTTGCATTAAGCTGCTTAACTTTCTTAGCAAGCTCAGTCCAACCATCCACAGACTTTAAATCTACACTAAGAGGCTTGGTATCCTGTGCACTAGTCTTAATAGCAGTAACCTTCTGAATGGTGAACTTAGCACCTTTAATACCTTTTTTAGTAGTATCATCCTGCTTGTGAATGGTGATAGTACCCTTCAGCTTCTGGCCATCCGCAGACCAAGGTGCTGGCTTAGCAGCTGTTTGGTCAGCACCCGTAGCAAATGCCACGTTGTTTGCCACCACGGCGCCGGCGACGCACAGCGTGCCAGTCATTGCGAGCGAGGCGAATGCCGCCACGCATTGTTTAGTGAATTTATTCACTTTCTTCTCCTTTGTTCAGTGCCCTTGTGGGCAGGTTTTGAGGAAAATACGTTTATTGTTTTATTTTGTGTTGCGGTTTGCGAGTGTGACCACATTCAGAGGTTCCCACATGCAGAGGTTCTCACAACTTGCGAGTGAGAGCCACATTCCGTACGCGTGCCGCATTCAGTGATCTAGCCACTGTTTGCCGCTAGCTACTTTTTTGCCGCGCACCAGGGTATGTGAACTAGCCACCGTTTTCCGCTAGCCACTGTTTGCGCGCGTCGCATTGCGCAACAAGTTTTAGCGAGAATCGCACTGCAAGCTTGCAGTCAGTTACGTCTTACGACTAGCCGGCTAGCAGGATTGCGTGCAAATGTTTTCATCAGCATCGCCACCTTTCGCTACGTCGCCTTAAAGCGCGAAGCTTTTTGGCAGTTTTGCAGATAAAATCTTTAATCAGTGTCTTACGCAGCAACGCATCAAGCATCGCGCGCCCCCACTTGGTTTGCTCAAGGAAGAACCCAGCCGCCATCACGCCCGTGCCAATCACAGCAAACGCACCAAGCAGCACGTTCCAGTTCATTCCGCCGGTCTTTGGCAGTGCGAATTTAGGTGGATCGATCACGGTCACATTAACAGCAATTCTGTTCCAGTCTTTTCCAACGGTTACGCCGGCAAGCTGAGCTGCTTGCATATTTGTAGACGAATACTTTTTATCAGCACTAAGCCCAGCATCAACAGTGTTATTAAACACCGTTAGTGCATTCGGCTTCAACGCAAACACAGCGCACGTGTAATTTCCAGCCTTTTGAGGTACGCCAGCAATATCGTCTTCACTGCGAGACACAGCGCTTTCTATGCTGTTCGGATCTTTATTCTTCGTGAATCCATACAGCAAGTTAGCTATGCAATTATTACTGTTCTCACTGCAAGACTTTCGCTGATCAGCAGTTGCAAAAGTCCACGGCTTTACACTTTCGCCATAATTCTGGTTCAGGTGCATATTGAGTGTATCGTCAAGCCCGCGACTCCACTTTTCCTCGCCTTGCTTAGTGCACATCATGCGCAATGAAATATTGCTACGATCCTTCAAGCTCCACGCGAGCACATACGGGTTCTTAGTAAGGCTCGTGCCGCTCATAACAGTAAGAGAATGACCTCCACCAAGAGTGTCAACAGGATCAGCATCTTGAGACCTTAGCAATGTCATCTTAAGATCCTTGTCGGCACCACTGCCCAAACCTGAAACCGTAACTTTCGCATACACAGGATTGCCGTTGTTTCCGGAATCCGACTCTTCCGAAGTGGAGCCATCCGGATAATGGATGACAATCTCTTTAAAGTACGATTTAGGCGCAACAGATTGATCTGGATGGAAGGTCACTTTGCCGTAACGCGTGCCGTCATCCTTGGCACTGTGCTTGCCACTCTTTTGTTTGGTAGGATCGTCAGGCTTATTGCTTTGCTCACCGGTGTTACCAGCAGCGGAAGCCCAATACGACCAGTCTAAAGACACACTCTTGCCCTTAGTACCGTAATCATTTACCTCAAAGCCGTTCGCAGAATCCTTAAACTCAAACCAAGTGCCATCCGGCAGCGCGCCAGCCTTCACAGCATCCTGGTATTTATCCGCACCGTTAGCGCTCTTAACGCTTTGAGGCACAGCATTCTCAACCTTTTGACCAGCCGTAACGTTCACATCAACGTACTTCGGGTTGTAGAAGTGGTTTTCGTTGTGAATCTTAATTGGTATTGGGCGCTTCGCATAGTCAATGCCTTCAACCGCGTTTTTGCTGCCGTTATCACCATCAAGTTTCCACTTGAAGTTTTGCAACGGATCAGTGTTATTCTTACTTGCATCTTTGTTGAGTTTTGCTACAGCTGCATCGAATCTATCAAGCAAATTATTGGTATCGTCCTTAAACTGCTTTTGCTTAATCGCATACACTACGCACTCGTAGTCACCAGATTCGTTAGCCTTGCCTTTAATCCATCCACGAGTACGCTCAGTTGTGTCGCGTGAGTTACCATTCGTAATGTAATCGTCATACAGCTGCCTATCAGGGTGGCACTGTCTGCTATCCTTCTCGCAGTCTTTCTGCTGTTGCGCATTCTCTGTATGCTCCCAAATTTTAACTTCCTGCATCGTAATGCCGGCAATACCGCCCGACTGGTAGTGAGACTTAGTGCCGTCTGAATTGATCTTATAGCAGATTGTGCGCAAATTGATTTTTCCAGGCTTATACACGGACCAAGAATCAAGCCAACGAGTCGTCTGTTTAGAAGCACTTAACTCCTCGCCCTTAGTGAGTTTGATTGTAGTATTAGACCAGTTGCCACTACCTTCTTTATCGCCAACATTCAAGTGCAAATTATCAGGAGTCTCATCATGTGATCGAGTAACCTTCACACTCGCATAAATAGGCTTGCCGTTGTTTCCAGAATCTGAATCTGTTGATTTAGAACCGTCCGGATAATGCACTATAACCTGCGTTTGGTCAGGAGCAACAGGGAACCACCTGTGCGGTCGGAACGTAACCTTACCAAACTGACCCGTGCCATTTTTAGCTGAATCACCAGAGTCAGCTTTATTGTCTTGACCATCCTCAAAGAATGCATAACTTAAACCATTCTTTTCAAACCAAGTGCCGTCCGGCAAGTCGCCTTCTTTCACATCGTCTTGCGACTTATCAGCACCGTTAGCATTCTTCTTGCTCTTAGGCACCTCAGTGGCTTTTTTAGTACCAGCCTCCATACTAATAGCCTTATACTCTGGGTTGTAATAGTGAGCATCACTATGCACATGAATTGGGAAGGTTACCGAATCCCAATCGATATGCCTTTGAGTGGCTTCTTGAAGACTATCTTTACCACCCGGCTTATCTGTTAAGACTGATTTAATAACCTCTTCAAACTTGCGATCACCAGGTTTCTTTACAAAGTCATTTACAGCTTTATCAAACTTATTTTGTAAATTACCATGCTTACCATCTTTATTTTCAAGGTCTTTAATAGCGTACACAGTGCACACAAAGTCGCCATTTTCCTTAACCTTGCCATGTAACCAACCCCAAGTGCGCTCTACTGTATCATGCTCATCACCGTATAAGTAAAGGTTACGGTTGCAGTTTTTACCATGAACCTTACATTCATACTTATTCTTTTCAGTAGCTCTCGTCCATTGTGATGGCTGCTTATCAATAAATTCACCGCTTGTAGTATTACCTTTTCGACCAGCAAGTGTCAAACCATTAATACCATCAATCTTATAGCTTTCAGGTTTACCAGTTTGTGGATTCTTTTTATAGCAAAGCATGCGCTGATAAATTTTTCCTTGCTTAGCACTTGACCATGAGTCAAAGAACATTGGCTTAGTGTTACCAGTAGCTTCGCCTAACACTTCATCTTTACGGAAACGCATACCATTTTTATCATTGTCTTCAATTCGTCTTCCGCCATATTGCGAATAAACATTGAGCTTTAAATCATTTTTTTGGATCGGTTGACTAGTTACCTCTACAGGCGCATATACAGGCTTGCCAAGATTACCAGAATCCGGATCTTCAGAAGTGGAACCATCTGGATAATGCACAATTACAGGAGCAAAATATTCACCAAGCCTTACAGTTCCTTCTGGAGAAAAAGTAACTTTGCCATATCTAGCGTCAGAAGTACTATCTTCAGGCTTATCCTCGCCTGTTTTCTTGTTACTTTGTTTGTTGACAAATTTATACCATGTAAGAACATGATTTTTACTATCTTTAGGATACTTTTTTAACTCAAACCAAGTGCCTTTTGGCAATCTAGTACCATCCTGCACAAGATCCTTTTGACTCTTGTCGTTACCTTCCACGCCGTTAGCACCAGAATGGCTTACTGGAGCAGCCGATTCTTTAGACTTACCACCAGCCTGCACATATACCTTATCGTATTGAGGATTATAATAATGCGCGTCGGAGTGAACCTTAATTGGCACAGTCCTAGATGTATAATCAATATCTTCTCTTAACCCATTGAAGGTATCCGAACTAATGATATTGGTAGAAGAACCGTCTTTGCTGCTAATATCCTTATTCTTGTTAGCAGCATCCTCAAATTTCTTCAAAGCCTTAGGCTTCAAAGCATACACAGTGCACTGATAATTACCAATCTTTAGTGGCTTTCCTGTGATGCTACCACGCGTACGCTCCATGGTATTGCCAGTGCTATCAAATAATTTGTTTGCTACACAACCCTGACCATTTCGACACTTTTCCTGTTCCTCATCAGTAGCATGAGGCCACGGTTTTTCGCCATTTATTTTTATTCCATTAATACCGTCAAGATAAAACTTAATATTCGTAGGACTTGTAGTATCAGCACACACAGAGCGAATCTTAATATCGCCAGGCTCCTGCACTGACCAAGAATCTATCCATGGCTGTGGATTAACATCACGATTCTTGCGGAATACGAATCCATTGTTGTAGTTAATCTCTTGACCATTTTGGTTCCTAGCAATATGGAGCTGCAAGTCACCAGTGCCAGGATCATGACGCTTTAAATTTACCTTCGCATAAACAGGATTACCCTGAGTAATAGAATCTTTATCTGTAGATTTTGATCCATCAGGATATGTAACTATTACTGGTGTCTTATAAGGATCATTTGGTTTACTTGCACTAAGCCACTTGTTAGGGTAAAAATATACAGAACCAGTCTTAGTATCTTGTGGTTGAATTGCAGACCACGATAAAGGTTCTATTCCGTGATTATACTTTCCTATTGCAAAAGTAGTACCTTCAGGTAAAGGACCCTTTATAGATCCATACGATCCATCACTGGTAGGTCTATCAGAAAAATCCTGAGTACCAGCATACATATCCTTTGTTGCATACACTGGGTTGTACAACTGCGACATCTTCTTAACTTTGAAAACGACCTTTTTAGATACACTAACCTGTGATTTCTTGCAGTTATAGAAAGATGGATCAGGATAATTTATACCTATATTAAAGGTTACAGTCTTACCCGCATCCTGCTTCCTAGGTTTGTATATGACCTCACCAGTGAATTCATTGAGGTATACATCACCATCCTGCATATTGTTACTACTCCACACACGCCGGACTCCGTCAGGTAGTTTTTGATTAGTAAACACATATGCTATGCCATTTTGTGGTATATCTTCTGTTTTATAGTCCTTAGGGTTTGTAGGCTTCGGATTTTTATCCTTATTGTATTCGAAATGACCTTTTACAGAATCACCAACCCACTTACCGGTATACATAAATGGTTTTTGCGAATAAGGTTTACCATAAACAGCGTTATAATCTTTGCCGTCATCGAATCTACCAAACGCACCTTTCGGCTCTGGATACCGTAGTTCATCCCAAGAATCAGGATTCGTGTTATGAGCGTGCTCCCATAAATCAGGGAAACCATCGCCATCTGTATCATAAGGACCCATGATCGCAAACTTGTGCTTATCACTATCATCTGATCTAAATCCTGCAATGAATGGAAGGTTTTCTGGAACAGTTACAGAATCATCAAGATAAGCAGAAACTGTCCATCGATACGCAGTTACGGTATCACCGTTCTCTCGAGAAATCAACACACGAGAAAAATCTCCGTGTTCTTTCCATTTTTTAACTTCACAAGTATCAAATTGATCTTTAAATTGATCCTTCGGATCTTTACCTTGTCCAAGGTTTCCTAAAGATAAATTCCAATCGTTTTGAAATTTCCACCCATCAGCATAGGTATATGTCCATCTGGTCCAACCTGCATTAAATTCTCCTGGATTCTTCTCATCTCCCTGTAACGACCAGTTAAAATTAGTTTGCCCAGGCAACAAACTTCGTTTTGTAAATTCACGATAAACATGAACACTAGAGTCATCAATACCCCTCGGAAGATATACGTAGATGTAGCTTCTACCATCCCAAGCCTGACCATCAGATTTCTGATTTCCAATATTTTCAGCATTGAATTGCGATGAGCCCATTCTTTTAAGTGCTAAACTGTTGGCATTAAAAGTTACTTTCCAAGTTATCTTTCTCCTGATACGACCATTATCATTAACAGTCTCTATTTCAGGATATGAAAGATCAATATCTCTCTGAGCGTCACCAACCCAATAACCATTATGAGTGAAAAAACCGTTACCTGATTTATCCCACCAAGCCTGATCAGCTTTCGCATTGTGTGCCGGCGGCACTATGAGCATGGTTACTATGGTTGCAGCGGCTACGAACATTGCGAAGAGCGCGCGGCGAAGAGTGTGAGATGGGCGTGCTGCGCGAGCGATGGTAACGCTGCCGGAATTAGCTGCGCTGCTGGAAGTGACTGCATTGTCGAAAGAAGTGCTGGCAGTGCCGAAAGTATTGGCATTGCTGGAAGAAATAACTGCGGTGCTGGAAGTACGAACGGCGCCGTCAGCGCTGGTCTTACGCCAGACCAAAGCGCGCGACGCAAGACGACCCACGCGTGATGCGAATCCACGGAACTTTGCTGGTAACATTTTCTCGCCTTCCTAGTCCTCAACCGCTGCACAAGCCGCAGTATATCCCAAATTCCAACTCTCTAATCTTTAAGACTTCACGTACCCAACCTGCATATGATGCCAATGCTCAGCGTACTAAAACCTTGTACGCACACTACTGCAAATGCCATAGACAGAGCCAACCACAGGTAGTCATTATAACATACCTGTATGCCCTATATGCAAGCATGGTTGCTGAAAAGCCTCTAATATTTATACCCCCCCCCCATGAAGGATTTCAAGCAAAACACGTGTTAGATTCGTGCATATAAAAAATTTCTATAATTTGCGGATTTTGCTAAAAAATCTACTGTAAAACGCATTTATAATGAATAATTTCCGACGACAAAACGCAAAAATCGCGTCTTCGGCGTGTCTAAAAACCGACCACTTTCCCAACCCAAAGTACTACATGTTGTTATAATGCACGCATCGCACCGCTATATACTGTGCTGGTATATACTGTGCTGGTATATACTGTGTGTATTGTGTGCTGTGTACTTCGCTGCTGTGTGGCGTGTGAGATTCGTCACTATATGCCGTGCTGCTGTATGATTCGTCTATATATACTGTGTGCTTCGTCACTATATGCCATGCTGCTATATATACTGTGCAGCACTCAAGCATGTCATCGCGTCAGAAAGAAAATCCGGCAGAAACTTTACACACGTGCGCAGTTTATGCCGCTTCCCAGCCAGATTCCGGCAGAAACTTTACAGCGGTGTAAAATAAAGGTCGTCTACGCACCAAAATCTGGCAGAAACTTTACACACGTGCGCAGTTTATGCCGCTTCCCAGCCAGATTCCGGCAGAAACTTTACAGCCGTGCGCAGTTTATGCCGCTTCCCAGCCAGATTCCGGCAGAAACTTTACGCACATGTACAGAAAAAGTCGTTTCCGCGCCAAAAAACGGCAAAAGCTTTACAGCTATGTAAAGAAACGGTCGTTTGCGCACCTTAATCCGGCAAAAACTTTACGCGAGTGCAGACAGAAAGCGCGAGCAGAAGTGCGGAGCCGGAAGAAACGGCAGAAACTGTGCAGCCGTGCGCAGTTTATGCCGCATACGCACGCACACAAAACACAACCGAATTCACAATGAACCACCACACAAACCTGCCCTGCCTTCGTCTTTATTGACGAAGGCAGGGCAGGTTTGCATTGAAAGCACACCGTGCTTTCAACTTTGAGCAAGCTCAGCGCTCCGAATTACCTTTGCGCGCTACGCTTTAAGCGCAAAGGTAGGTCGTCGCGCACAAACGTAAACAGCCTCATCATCCGTTCCATAATCTATAACCACATACCTATCGTGATACTTTCTGCCAGCAGTCTTAAACTTCAAATCAACACCAGGATAATCGCTTACAAAATCTCCCAACATGCTTTCCGTAAGCATATTCTTATTCCTAGCATTATCACTAAAAACTACTATTCCCACCCCTTCACCAGCAAAACGTAATAGTTCCAAAGTTTTAAGACCAATATAATTATCTACAACGTAAATGCTTTTCTTAGCTGATTTATATATTTTGCAATACGCAAGATCCGCTTCTATTTTATTGCCGTCCATAAGAAGAAAATGCTTATACGAATCTGGATTAATAAAATTATCCATTACCTTATTAAAATCTTCCTTCGTTGCCATTTGAGATTTTATTTCCGCTATATCTTTAGTATTCTGATTCGTTTGAATCGCCAACTGCGCTAACTCATTCGCGCCAATAAAATCCCTGTTTTCAACAATATAATCCTTCATTTGCTTAAAGGTTCTAATAAGCGCTTTCGACTGAATTATGGCAAGTTCGCCTCTTAACACAGTCATGAGCATATAAATACCTTGCTCCGTAAAAGCATATGGAAGCTTTCTGCGACCACCCCAACTTGATGTAGAATTTTTGCACCTCAAGTTTTTGAACTCGTCAGCAGTTAGCCGAAACATAAAATCTTCGCCCTCAAACTTTTCAATATTATTCTTAATCTGTCTATTGAAATTTTTCGTTTCATACCCATATATTTCAGCAAGCTCAAAATCAAGCATGACTTTTTGATTACGAATGTTATAAATCTTCTCTTTTATTATTTCAGCGTCTATTATCATTCCAACAGACGCGTTTTTAGAGTCAGCGATAATTAAATTTTTATTCCCCTCTACCATAAGATCACTCCTAAAAATGTGCGTAAAACCTAGCGCAGTGCAACAAAAACGTAACTTCTAACACAAGACCCATAAATCACAAGTAACACTGCAAAATCACAAGCAACACTGCAAAATCACAGAAACAAATCACTAAGTTACTAAAATCACGCAAATCACATATAAACGCATCGTTTAAACGCATCAGCGCATATACAACTATTCTACAAAACAGTACAGGAAAAGCAACGAGTAGACAGGCACGACCGAAACGACTCAACCGCGCGCAGTTTATGTCGCCTACGCGCCAAAAAGCGACAGAAACTGTGCAGCCGCGTAAAATAAATGTCGCGAAATGACGGAATTGCGACAGAAACTGTGCAGCCGCGCGCTACGCTCCAAGCGAAAAGGCAGGTCGTGTCGCTCGCGCGGATTAACCGCGTTCACGTCCTCGCTTGCGTTGAAAGCACACCGTGCTTTCAACCCTAAGCAAGCTCGGCGCTCCGAGTTGCTTTCGCGCGCTAAATCGCAGCGCTCAAGCAGGTCGTCGCGCGCTAAAATCATCAATAATTGCTTGCATAATTAATGATATTTACGTTACATTATATAGAATTATTGTATACTTATATGAGAGTATGAGAAAAAGTACAAAATTCACCATAGACATAGGAGTCAAAATGACTACAGCAACAACAGATATAGTAAACGTAAACTTTCGAGCAAAGAAAGAAGACAAACTCAACGCGGAACGAGTTTGCAAGGAGCTCGGAATCTCTATGAGCGCCGCGCTGAACGTGTTTATTAAAACGATTGGTCGCGAAAAGAGGATACCGCTAGATTTTTCGCTAGATCCGTTTTACGAACCGTCAAATCAAGCATATTTGAAATCGCAGATTGACGGTGTGAGAAATGGAACCATCAAGCTCGAAGAGCACAATCTAATAATGGATTAGGACGTAGGGTTCAAACAATGAGAAAGATTGCTTGGACTCCAGATGCCTGGAACGACTATCTCTATTGGGAAAGCGATAATAAAACTCGCAAAAAGCTCAACAATATTATTAAAGAGATTATGCGGAATCCAATAGACGGAAAAGGTAAGCCTGAACCACTCAAAGGAAACTATTCTGGCTGCTGGAGTAGACGAGTAAACGATAAGGATAGAATCGTTTACTCATTTACAGATGACTCGATTATAATCTACGCCTGCAGAGGCCACTACGACGATAAGTAGGGAAAGTAGAAAAATCAAAAGTGGGCTTAATGGGGTTCGAACCCACGACCTTCTGCTCCGGAGGCAGACGCTCTATCCACTGAGCTACAAGCCCACAACTCGAGAAAGTATACACGCTAGTGAGGATGCGCGACGACCTGCTTGAGCGCAGCACAGCGCGCGCGAAAGTAACTCGGAGCGCCGAGCTTGCTCAGGGTTGAAAGCACAGTGTGCTTTCAACGCAAGCGAGGTCTGCCTGCGGCTTTATTACGAAGGCAGGGCAGGTTAGTATGGTTGTGCTTTAGAAACTAGATTGTGACTGGGGATGCGAAGCAAAAAGCGGCAGAAACTTTACAGCGGTGTAAAGGAAAGGTCGGCTACGCACGAAAAAACGGCAAAAACTGTGCAGCCATGTAAAATAAAGGTCGGCTACGCACGAAAAAACGGCAGAAAGTTTACAGCCGCGCGCAGTTTATGCCGCCTGCGCACGCAATCGCGCGCACAGCCATCACGCGCCGCCGAGGAAGGCGAAGGTGCCGAAATAAAGCGCAGCCGCAACAGCAACCGACGACACAATCGCGCACACAGCAAAAATCCACCAGTCGCGTGCACGCACACGACTCACGCGAGCGTGCGAACGCGCACCAACTCCCCCAAAACCGCGCGCTTCCATAGCCGTGGCGAGCGTCGTCGAACGTCGAATCGAAAGCACAAGCAGCGCAAACGACTGCGGGAAGAACGCCCTCACGCGATGTTCATCACCCAAACCGCGCGAACGCCTCGACGCAGTCAGCGCCGCCCAATCATCCTGCAGCACGCCAAACAGCCTAATTCCAGCCAAACCGCCGTACACGAATCGATCCGGCAAATGTAGCACCTGACTGAAAGCATCCGCCAAATCCGTAGCATCAAGCCCAATCACCATCACAATCGACGGCACGCCAATCGCCAAAATCCTAAGCGAAGTTGCAACAGCCAGCATAGCCGAACGATCCGTAGCATGCATCAGCCACCACTGGAACCAAGTATTTCCACCACTTTTGCCGTATAGCAACACAGTGAGCGCGGAAGTCGGCGCGCCCACCCACACAGGCCACGAAAGGCGAATCACACGCCATGGCGGAAGCTTAATGCACGCAAAAATCACAAATTCCAGCAGCAACGCAACCGAAGCAGAAACGCAATCAAGCGTAAAAAGTAGCGGAATCGAAGCCGCGAACGCTCCAAAAATGCGAAATACTGGATTAATTGACGCAAGAAGCGGCGATTTGCTTGAAAGTTTCGCTTCCTCGTCGCGATTGTTTACAGCGCTCACTTTGATACGCGAAATGTCTGTTGCGCCGGTAGTTGCGGAAAGCGCTTCGGAAGCACTCGCTTCGGTAGATTTCACAGCAAGCGCTTCGGTAGATTTTGCTTCAGCAGCACTCACTTCAGCAGCACTCGCTCCAGAACCAGCAGCTTCAGCAGCACTCATTTCAGCAGCTTCAGCTTTCGCATCCGGCACAAGTTCAACCAAGCGCGCACCCAACGCCTCAACCAGCTCACGGTCGTGCGTCACCACAATAATGCTCACACCCCCGCTACGAAGGCTTGCAATCAAGCGAATAATTTGCAACCAAGTTTTGCGGTCCTGCCCAAAAGTCGGCTCGTCCAAAATCAGCACACGCGGAGCCGCAGCAAGCGACGCTGCCACAGTCAGACGACGCTTTTCACCTCCCGAAAGCGTGTACGGATTCGCCTTCGCGTAACGAGCCAGACGGAATCGCTTCAGCAACTCCTGAGCCTTCGCGCGCGCCTCATCCGCCGAAACACCCGTGCGAAGCGGTCCCAACATAACCTCATCCAACACCGAACCACACGCAAACTGATGCTCCGGATTCTGAAAAACGTACGAAATGCGCTTCGCCAAATCAGGCGACTTCCACTTCATTGGATCCGTACCATTCGCGCCTTGAGCAAGAGCATCACTCGCCACAACCTCGCCGCTTACTGCCGGCAAAAGACCAGCCAAAGTGAGCGAAAGCGTTGATTTTCCAGCACCGTTCGCGCCGACCAAAGCCGTAATCTGCCCGGCTTTAAACTCAAGATTGATGTGACGCGCAATCGGCTCGCTATTATGGCTGATTGCGAGGTCCTTCGTGGAAAGTAGCACTTCTCCGTAGCCTTCCGCTGGATTGCAGTTTTCGTAATATTTTTCAGAAGATTCTGCATTTGCGGAAGAATTACTTACGGAAGAATTACTTGCGGAAGAATTTTCAGGAGATTCCGCATTTGCGGAAGATTTTTCGGAAGACTTTGCGTTGTGCTTGTAACGCTCCGGAAGCCAAATACCCAGATCCTCAAAGTCCAAATCGGTGCGATTAAACACATCGTCTGGCGTGCCGTCCGCCACAATCACCGTGCGCGAAGAAGCCGCGCGCGCAATATCGTCATCGTGAACGGTTTCGTTGTTCGCAGCTTTTCCGTTCGCAGCTTCATCATTCTCAAGCCCAAGCACAACCACGCGGTCAATCATGTCAATCCATGGCTCCGCGTGATGCTCCACAAGCACCATCGTGGCATGCGTCGAATCCAAGACCGCGCGCACAGCACCAACAATCTGCTGCGTGCCATCCGGATCCAAATTCGCAGTCGGCTCGTCCAAAAGCAGCACACTCGGCTGCATAGCGAGCGCGCCAGCAAGCGCCAAACGCTGCATCTGACCGCCACTTAAATGCGAAGTTGAGCGATGCAATTGCAAGCCATCCAACCCAACTTCTTTAAGACTTTTGCGCACGCGATCCCAAATCTCACCGCGCGGAACGTTCATATTTTCCGGACCAAACGCAACGTTATCCCCCAAACGCTGGAAAATCGCCTGTGCATCCGGATCTTGCAAAACCAAACCAACGCGACCGCGCGCACGTCGAACCGGCACGCCGTCAACCAAAACGCAACCCTCGCTCACACCACCATCGGCATCTTCGACGAGAGTGGTTTGCTGGGATTTTGCGCCATCTTCGCTATTTTCTACGCTATCTTTTGCGCTATTTTTCGCCACAAAATCATTGCCAATAAGACCTGCCGCGCCGCTTAAAATCGTGGATTTACCGATGCCTGATGCACCAAGCAGCAACACGCGCTGCCCCGCCTTAATTGTGAGGTCCAACCCGCGCACAGCAAAAGCGCGACGGGAAGCATGACGATAACCCCAATGCTCAAAACGAAGCTCAGCGTTATTAGCTTTGCTAGCTTTATTAGCGTTATTAGCGCTGCTGTCACTATTGCAATTGCTTGAAGCTGATGGAAGGAAAGTTTCAGATTCTTGCGATTTAACAGCATCAGGCATAGTAAATCCTTTATGGCAATGATAGATTTTTAATTTTTGCGAATACGTTATTCGCTATTTTTCGCGTATTTCGCGACCGGACGCAAACTGATCCAACGCGCCGGTCTTAGCGATTCCCACATACAAGAACCACATTAAAACACCAGCAAACACAATTCCGGAAACCACTGTGCTGGCGAAGTATGGAAGACCATACTTGCCGAATACGCTAACAGCCTGCAACTTACCGAGGAAGGTGTAACCCCAGCAACCAATGCCAGTCAATGCGCCGGAAAGAATCATTGTGTTCAAATTCCACTTCTTGTAAGCGAAAATAATGAACGCAATTTCAGCAAACAGACCCTGAACCACTGCAATAGCGAAGGTTTCAGCACCACCCCACTGATTGCCCATCAAAGCTTCGAGCACGCCAGCTACGACTTCAGCGTAAATAGCAGCACCCGGCTTACGCACGATTACTGCGGCCAAAGGAGCAGCGAAGAGCCAAAGACCGTTAATAAGACCTGCAAAACCTGGAAGAATGCTGTTTAGCGCAGTCCATGGAACCTCACTAAAAATGGCAACAACCCAATAAATAAAAGCAGAAACAACGCCAATTACGGAAGCAACTGCGATGTCTGCAACACGCCACTGCATGTTGGACTGATAATTTTCTTCTGACATAAAAATGTGCCTTTCTTGTTACGTGTTGCAATGCGTTACATTGTGCGCAATGCAATATTTTGCGTTACATGTGTACATTACGATGCTGTGCGTCAAACGCGTTACATTGCGATGCGTTACATGCAATACTTTGCGTTACAAAGAAACCTTGCAACACCTCTCCAGGCACGGGAAAAACAGACCTCCGTGCGCCGGTATTACCCGGATTCACGTTCAAGCGGTTTTCTCTCAGCTCTGAATGTTCACGCTTACATAAGCGAGAACACAGAGCACCCGTGTCGATTGACGATTGTACGGCAGCGCGTAGACGCACGCCGCAACGAGACTAATTGTTTACGCACGACAGTTCCTTTACAGCGGTGTACAGTTTATGCCGCCTACGTGCGCAATCCCGGCAGAAACTTTACGCGCGTGTAAAATAAAGGTCGCCTACGCGCTAAAAAACGGCAGAAACTGTGCAGCGGTGTAAAGTTTATGCCGCTTCCCAGCCAAATTCCGACCAAAACTTTACAGCCATGTACAGAAAATGTCGAAATCTCATCAAAAAAGCGACAGTTCCTTCACATTTACGTAAAGTAACTGTCGCCAATCCGTCGCAAGAATAATTTACTTACCGCGCATTGCACGACGGCTGATGCGCTGCGGACGCGTTGGATCGATTCCCTTCGGAATGCCAAATCCACTCTTGCTTTGCAACGTGCGCAAACGCTCATTCAAAATCGCAAGCTCCGTCTTAGTAAGGAAGAATCGGCGGTTCGGATGAATTTTATCAAACAACGCAAACTTGTGCTTCACAGGCTGTAGCGTCTTCGAGCGCAACACCTTTCCGCGCAATTCTTTAAGCTTCACCTGATTTTCGCCATTACCAACAGCAATACGGTATACAGGTATATTAGATCCGGCAGTAACGCTTTTAATAGCGTGCTCCTGTCGATCCATAGCATGCATTAAACGTTCGTAATTACCCTCACCAACGAGGAAAATTCCGTTAAAACCAGTGCCTCGCCAAAGCGCATCCTTCGTGCGCGCATCCACCCACACAGGCTGCTGCGGAAAAGTAAAACCGCCCTTATTAATCGCAGAAATAATGCCGGCAGCCGCACCCGGACGACCTTCCAACTTTGCGTAACCAACTTTATCTGCACGCTTCGTAAGCACAACAGTAAACAGCAGCAAACCAAGCATCACCGCTGTAATAAGCATCATAATCCACATCAAAATGGACCAACGAGATGCAATTCCAAGAATTACAGCAACCAAAATCGGCGCAGCAAACGCGCAAGACAACCACAAAGGCAGCTGCTTATCGTCAGAATGCGTGTACTTATAAATACGTATGATCTGCGAGAACATGCCCTGCTTTTTCTTAGTCTGCTTCATGCCTTGCGTCGCACCCTTCGACGCGCCTTGCGATTTGCTTTGTGCTTTATCTTGTGCCATGCGTTTACCCCATAATATTCGCGTTATTTTGAGTATCCCAAATAATAATAGTAGCTTGTGCAAATATTAATAAATTTGCACTTATTTCTGCACTTACTTCGGCCAGTTACCACGCTTTGCGCTACTCGGCTTAGGCAAACGCCAGCGACGAAGCTGCATAGCGCGGCTGAATGCGTACATGCCGGAACGCGACTTGCGCGACACAGCCACATCACCAAAACGACGAATCAGCTCCTTACGCAACTTACGCCACATAACAAACATGTCAATTACAGATGCAAACAAATACGCGTACAAGAACACTGCAAAAACAAAATAAACAATCACAAACTTAGATAGCGCAAACAAGCAAATCATAATCAGCACTGCAACTGGTATGAAAAACTCGCCAATATTAATTCGAGCATCCACGTAATCGCGAATATACACACGCCACGGAAGCTGCTCAATTTTTGGCATATGCGCCAAATCGCCAGTGCGCATTGCGTTGTATTGCAAATTCTCAGATTCGCGAAGACGAGCACGCGCGCGTTTTGCGCTTTCCTTGCGATCTGCTGGTACTAGTGGGCGAAGCTTTTGCGCCTGAGCAGCGTTGCGCTTAGGAGTCGGCGCGTTTTTTTCGCGAGATTTCGTCGCTACAGACGATTCTGCATCCGCTACTTTCTTTTGCAACGAAGGAGTAGACGCGCCCTCATTATTGGCAGTTTTCTTTGCAAATGGATTCCATGTCATGTTTGCAGATTACTCAACAGACTAGACGCATGCAGACGCGGAGGAAACGGCAGAAACTTTACGCGCGTGTAAAGAAAAAGTCGGCTACGCAGCAAAAAGCGGCAGAAACTTTACAGCGTTGCAAAGTTTATGCCGCCTGCGCGCAAAATTAGCCAGAATTACTCGCCCAATCGATCCAAAAGCAGCGCTTCCGTCACAATATTTCCGCGCAAACCAGAAAGCGAAATCGACTCGTTCGGGCTGTGTGCATTGGACTTAGGATCTTCCGGACCCGTCACCAGCACCTGCGCCTTCGGGAAGATGCGCTGAAGCTCCGGAATAAACGGAATCGAACCACCCTCGCCCTTATTTACCGGCTCCACGCCGAAAGCATCGCGCATAGAAGCGAGCGCATCCTTCGTTGCAACAGCATCCGGATCCATTGCCCAACCCATGCCGTTATCAATCGGCTCTGCAGTAACTTCTGCACCAAAAGGCGCGTGAGATACCAAGAAGTCGCACAAAGCTTTTTGCGCTTCTTCCGGACGCTGCGAAGGCGCGGTACGAAGCGAAAGACGCAACTTAGTTTCGTGCGCAATCACATTAAAACTGCCCTCAACAGGATGTGCGTCCATGCCGATTACCGTCAAGCTCGGCTTAGTCCACATGCGCGCTGCGAGAGAACCGGTGCCGGCAAGCTTATAAGAATCGACCACGGAAGAGTCGGCACGCACTTGCGCTTCGTCCAAATCGCGCTGCAAACCGCCAACCGGCTCCTGTGCTTCAATTCCAGGCACTGCCAGGTCGCCAGCCTCGTTGTAAAGCGAGGCAATAAGCATGGAAGCGAGCGTGTAAGCATCTAAAATCGGGCCGCCAAACTGACCGGAATGCACTTGATGGCCGAGCACTTTAACCTTCACGTCCACGTCGGTATTTCCGCGCAAACTCGTTGTAAGACTTGGGATTTCGGCGGACCAGTTGCCGGAGTCGGCAACGATAATTACGTCTGATTCAAATTCGGCTTTATGCGACTCGATAAAAGGAATGAAGCTTGGCGAGCCCATTTCTTCTTCGCCTTCGATGAAAACCTTAATATTTACGCGCAAATCGTCGCTCAGTGCGCGCAAAGCTCCGTAGTGAATTGCGATTCCGCCGCCGTCGTCGGCTGAGCCGCGTCCATAGAGGCGACCGTCGCGCTCTGTGCCTTCAAATGGGTTGGTTTCCCACTCAGATGGGTCCGGCACTGGCTGCACATCGTGATGCGCGTAGAGCAAAACCGTTGGCGCGCTTGGGTTTACGATGCGCGAGCCGACCACTTCGAAAGCTCCAGGAGTGCCGTCCGGATTCGTGGACTGCTCGACGCGCGCGTCAATACCAACCTCACGCAATACCCCAGCCACGTATTGCGCGGACTTGCGCATATGCTCGCCAGCAATGCCCTTAGCTGACACCGCAGCCAGCGAAATCTTCTTATTCAGCACGGAAACTACGTCATTCCAGGCGTTTTGCACGCGAGCGCGCACGTCTTCGACAGCCAAATCTGCCATAAATCCTCCCAACTAAAAGTAACAGAGCGGTAATTGATGCCTGTAAAACTATACCTACAAATTTAAACTATATTCGCAAACGTGAGAAAACGCTCGCGCTATAAGCGTTCGCTTACGAAACTCGCGTTGGAAGTCCACTGGACTTTCAAGCGCACAACCGACCATTACTTTACACGCACATAAAGTTTCTACCGCTTTTTGGCGCGCAAACGACATAAACTGCGCGCGGCTGTAAAGTTTCTGCCGCTTTCAAGCCCTCTCAATGCGCGTGGCAACCCAATCGACGATATAAGGCGCACACTGCTCAACCTGATCCATCGCAACCTCAAATTCGCGAGGACCTCCGTACCACGGATCTGCCAAGTCGAGCAACATCTCGCGACCAGACTGCGGCTTAGGAAGTGACGGGTCAAACGCACGGTACATGTGCACAAGTTCGCGTTTTTGCGCCGGCAGCAAACGCAAAAGCGAACGCATATGCGAAGCCGTCATAGGCAAAAACAGGTTCGTTTCCGCAATCTCATCCGCTTCAATTCGATGCGCAAAATGCGAAGCAGGAAGCCTGTATCCGCGCTTAGTTAATTCCCTTTGCGCGCGACGGTCAATCGGATTTCCGTACTCTTCGTCGCTTACACCACTGGAACGCACGGCAACAACGTCGCCCAATCCCCTCAATTGAAACTCGTTGCGCAACACAATTTCCGCCATTGGCGAGCGACAAATATTGCCTGTGCAAACCGTCATAACAGTGTATGGGTGACGTGCGTCTACCTTGATTTTGCTTGATTCTTCAGTCATGCTTCCTCGTTTATTTTGCTGTCTCGTTTACTTTGCGATTTCTCGTTTACTAAGCAGGCTCATATACCATAAACCGGTATCGTGCAGGATTGCTTTCGCTACCAACTTTTAGCGGCGCTTCCTCAAACTCGCCTTCGCGCACAACATGCCATTTTCCTGCATCAACTAATGCATGAATATTCGGAGCAAATGTGTCCGCTGCAACTTTCGCATCAATTTGCGTTACGTAAGCTGCGTCTGCGTGATAATTCGCAAGCATTTCGCGCAAAATCGCAGCTCCGCCAATAACCCAGATTGCTGGGCCATCTTGAGGCGAGTCTTGAGATACGTTTTGAGATACGCTTTCCTGACTTTCCAGCACTTCCCTATTTTCCAGCCATTCGCGCGCGTAATCCAAAGCCGCGTCAATGCTAGTAAAACTACGCGCTCCATCTGCTACAAAATCAGGATTATGCGTAACAACAATATTTTCGCGACCCGGAAGCGGACGGAATTTCGGAGGCGTCGCATCCCATGTACCGCGACCCATAATCACAGGGCAGCCGATAGTCATCGCCTTAAAATAGCGCAAATCCGGCGAAAGTCGCCACGGCATGCCTCCGTTTACGCCCATAGCGCCGGGCTTGCCGTCCAAACCAGAAGCCTCGCCCCAAATCAGTCGCACAGGGAAATTATGCGACACGCTGTTTGCCATATACGCACCTCACACGCTAAAACAAGCTAAAAATTAAACTAAATCAAGCAAAATCAAGCAAAATAATTTGCAATCAATCACACCGCAACCGGTGCTTTAATCGTCGGATGATGCTTGTAATCAACCACCTTAAAATCGCTGTAATCGTAATCAAAAATCGAATCCGCCTTACGAATTTCAAGCTGCGGATACGGGTACGGCTCGCGCGAAAGCTGCTCAAGCACCTGCTCAACGTGATTGTCATAAATATGGCAATCGCCGCCCGTCCACACGAACTCGCCCGGCTCAAGACCTGCTTGCTGAGCCATCATCATCGTCAAAAGCGAGTAAGACGCAATGTTAAACGGCACGCCAAGGAACATATCGCAAGAGCGCTGGTAAAGCTGGCACGAAAGCTTGCCGTCAGCAACGTAAAATTGGAAAAGCGAATGGCAAGGCGGCAACGCCATATGCTCAACTTCCGCAGGATTCCAAGCGCTAACAATCATGCGACGAGAATCCGGGTGATTCTTCATAAGATCCAGCACGTTTGCGATTTGGTCGATTGTGCGGTTTGGATTTTCCGCGGTTGGCGCCGGCCAACTCCTCCACTGCACACCGTAAACAGGACCCAAGTTGCCGTTTTCGTCCGCCCACTCGTCCCAAATGTGAACGCCATTTTCCTGCAACCAACGCACGTTACTCGAACCCTTAAGGAACCAAAGCAACTCGTACGCAAGTCCTTTGAAAAACACGGTTTTCGTGGTGATAAGCGGGAAATATTTGCTAATGTCGAAGCGGATTTGCTGGCCAAAAAGCGAAATCGTACCAGTGCCTGTGCGATCTGATTTTAAAGTGCCTTCCGTAAGGATTTTTCGCACTAAATCCTCGTAAGGAGTTGGAATGCTGGAAAGTGGTTTTTGTGGTACACGCGCGCGAATTGCTGCAAGTTCTTCTTCTGTTAAAGCCATGCTGCCATGTTAACAAAGCGCTAATAAATTTAAAGAATTGCGCTCGTAAAACCATATGCCTACCACGCAAAACGCTAGATTCGACAATTGAGCACAAAGTTACAATCCTTACGATAACATGAACAAAAACGACTACAGCAAAGGAGCAAAAATGTCTAGAAGATTATGGGTAGAGCGCAACGAGGACGGCACTTGGGAAGCACACAGCAACGACGGTGTGAGCTTGAAGTTTGGTCACAGCGAAGGCATGTTCAACCCGGTTGAATTAATGCAAATCGCTTTAGCTGGTTGCACAGCTCTTAGCAGCCAGTACGCTGCAGAACACGCTATTGGCGAGGGCGCTGGAGCACGAGTTGTAGTAAACGGCACGTACGACGCGGAAGAAGGCACGTACTTGCGTTTTCAAGAAGATGTCACTCTTGACGCAACTTGCGCAAAACCTGCACTCAGCCAGGAAGATGCGTCCGCACTAAAAGAGCGCATGGAACGCCACATTTCCAGGGGTTGTACTGTTAAGCATACGCTCGAAAAAGGCGCGCAAGTTAGCGTAAACGTTACGGTTCGCCGCTAGAATAAGCCAAAAGTCGCGAAAAATCGCACTAAAATCGCACTAAAATCACACTAAAATTCACCACGTGTGGCACAATTGAGTACACAAGATATTTGCGCAATAATGACGCTACGCATGCATGTATGCAACCGGAGGAAACTTTGAAAATCGCTATTTTTACCGAAACGTATCCACCGTACATAAATGGCGTCGCAACACAGTCTTATATGCTCAAAAAGATGTATGAAGAGCTTGGTCATGAAGTGCTAGTAGTCACGGTCGGCTCCGAAAAACAGCGCAAAACCAAGCTTGAAGATGGAGTTGTTTACGTTCCGGGCATATTGCTTAAAAAGCTTTACAAATACCGCGTTGCGCTCCCGATTGGTCACATGCGAAAGCAACTTCCTCTTAAATTTAAGCCGGATGTCATTCATATTCAAAACGAATTTGGCATTGGCGAAATCGGCTTGGAAGTAGCAAAAAAAGAGCATATTCCCGTTATTTACACGCTTCACACAGAATACGATAAATTCCTGTTTTACATTGGTTTAAAGCATTTTACTGAGTTCTCTCGCAATATTTCGGCGAAATATTTTATGCGATTCTCGAAAAATGCCACAATTATTACGAGCATGTCTCCTAAAGCACAGGCATATATTGACCGTCAGAAGGTTGATAAAAAAGTAATTGTGCTGAATAATGCTGTGGAATATAAAAAGTTCCTACCAACGCCTGAGCGACTTGCATTCCGCAAAGCTTTCCGCGAAAAATATGGCGTTTCTGACTCTACTAAGCTGTTTGTTTTCGTTGGTAGAATCGGCGCTGAAAAAAATATTTCAGAATTAATTGACAACTTTATGTATTGCGATTTTCCTCGCGAAAAAGCGCGCTTATTTGTTATTGGCGGCGGTCCTGATTTGGAATCGTTGCGCAAGCGCGTGGCAGATAATGGTTTTGACGACAGAATTTGTTTGCTTGGGCCTATTGCTCACACGGAAATTCCAAAGTATTTGCACGCAATGGACTACTACACAACCGCATCACTTTCCGAAATGCACTCACTTTCGATGCTAGAGGCAATGGCTTCCGGTCTGTTTGCGCTTGTAAAGCATGATGTGCCGAATGAGAAGCAGATTATTAGCGGTCAAAACGGATATCAGTGGGATACTAAGGAAGATTTTAAGGCTGTTTTTAGTAAAGTTTTGAATATGAGCGAGGCTGAGCAGTCTCAGCTTAAGGCGAACGTGCTCGAGTATTCGAAGAATAACGATTTTAAGAGCCAAGCGTTTGAGCTGCTTAAGATTTACAAGCGCGCAATCGAGATGAACAAAGAGAAGCTCGCTGAAAAGAAAGCTAAGCGAGATGCCAGGCGCGCGCGTTTTATGCTGAAAAAGCGCGAGAATACTGAAGCGGAATCGCAAGAGTAGCAAGATTAGACGCTCTCACGCTCCAAACGCTCCAAACGCTCCAAAACGCGGTCGCGATGACATGCTTGAGCGCAGCACAACGCGTAGGCGGCAGAAACTGTACACAGCCGCACAGTTTTGGTCGGAATCCGACTGGGAAGCGGCAGAAACTGCACACAGCCGCACAGTTTTGGTCGGAATCCGACTGGGAAGCGGCAGAAACTGCACACGGCTGTAAAGTTTTGGCCGGAATCCGGCTGGCAAACGGCAGAAACTTTACACAGCTGCACAGTTTTCTGCCGTTTTTCGTTACTGGTGCAGATGAGCGACTGCGCACGTAACGACATGCTTTCGCGCTATCGCAGCGGATCGATTGTTTGCTCAATCTCCTTAGCAGCTTCTTTACCAGCCTTCGGCACATCAACCTCATGTACTCCGGAAATATCGTCAATAGACGCTTCAGAATGCTGCTTTTGCGCTGCTGCAACCTGAGCTGCACTAAATTCCACATACTTGCGCGGCACAACGTACACAGGTCTCGAAGAATGCTGCAACAATCCCTGGCTAATCGAACCAAGCAGCAAACCGGTAAAGCCACCGCGACCGCGAGAACCAACAACCACAAGATCATGATTCAAACTAGCCTGAGTCAAAGCTTCAACGGCAGAACCAGGCACAACAGTTCGATGAATTTGCAAATCCGGCAAACGCTGCAAAATTGGCTTCACGCGCTCCTCAAGATCCTCCATGTACGATCCCATAACAGCAGTATCGCCCTCAGCACCTTGCACTCTTGGCACTGCGGAAATAACATCAAGCTCAGCATGCCAGCTATCCGCCAAATCAGCCGCAATTTCAAGAGCTTTAAGCCCCCACTTTGACTCGTCAGAGCCAACAGCCACACGCGTAATCGTATTATTCAAGTGAATACGCTGACCGTCATCGTCAGTGTAAGGCACAACCACAATTGGGCAATACGCATAAGCTGGAAGCGAAGAACTAGTTGTGCCGAGCAAACGCTCTGCCAAGCCACCTTTTCCACGATTACCAATCACAATAAGCTGATAGTTACGAGAAAGTTCCACGAAAACCGAAGAAGGATCGCCCGTAACAATTAGCGTAGTCGCGTCAACTCCCTGCTCAAGAGCAACAGCTTTTGCTTTAGATAGAATTTCTTGCGCATCGTGATGAGCTGCATTATCGTCACCAATCGCAGTGTAGGTGGCATCAAAAGAAACAGCAGCATAACTTGGCAACGAATAAGCGCAAACAATTTGCAATTGCAACCCAGCATGCTTTGCGTAATTTGCAGCCCACCAAACCGCTTTATAACTCGCGTGTGAGCCGTCAACTCCAACCAATACAGCTTTTTCTGGGATCATTGCCAACCTCCTCATACTTGCACTCGCGACAGCAGCGTCACTCGCGCACAACTTGTAAATACTATTGTAGCGTAATTTTAGATTGAGTGTTGGCAGTTTTGCGATATATAACTACAGAAGCTACAGAAACTATAGAAGCTACAGAATGCGACGAATAGAGTACCCGCCTGGGAACACGTAGCGGATAGGATCGTACTTAGTGCCAGCAAGCTGCGAATTAATTACCATGCCGTTGCCAACATAAATAGAAGCATGCTGCGCATTCGCGATAATATCTCCAGGCTGCGCTTGAGCCAAACTTGGGATTGGAGTTCCAACAGTTGCCTGCGCTCCAGAAGTACGAGGCAAAGAAATACCAACACTAGCAAAAACATACTGCACAAAACCGGAGCAATCCCATCCAGCAGGAGTATTGCCACCGCTGCGATACGGCACTTTGCCTAAGAATTGAGTAGCAAAATTCAAAAGAGAGGCAACAGACTTACCATCAGGAGGAACTACAGAAGCAAGAGGAACCTGTTCAACACCACTGCGGAAACCAGAACGGCTTGCAGTAGCATTTCCAGCAAAAGCACGGCGTGCCGTTTCAGCAGCTTGTTCGCTAGGAGTCTTAGTTTGAGGTACATTCAAGCTTTCTATGCCACCCCAATGAGAATTTGCGTCGACATCAGTAGAAGTGGATTCAGTTAAAATATCGCGACGCACATTCGTCACCTTTGGAAATGCGCGCGTAGAAGTGACAGCTGACTCGGAAAGCTCATGCGAAGACTCTGCCATGGCGAATGGCGCCATAACAGTAAGCATTGAAGCTGCTGCGGCAGCTGATACAAAAACTGAGAAAATTCTACTTTGTTTTAGCATACTTTTTGCAGTATATCATCGGGGCATTACATACGAGAGAAATTAGCAACGCCAGTAACAAGCAAACTCATTTTAGTAATAAACAAACTAATTTTAATAAAGCAGCTTTAGTAACAAAGCTTCAGTAGTACAAATTTAGTAATGAATAAACTGATATTGAGAAACTTCCTTAGCGTCAAACTTGCGCGAGAAAGTTCGTCCTTGGTAAGAAGCACCACATTCAGAAGTTTCAATAGAACCGTCTGAATTAATTTTTTCAACAACTGCAACGTGCCCGTAGAACGGATCAGAACCAGCCTGACCTGAGCGGAACACCATAATATCGCCAACGTGACGAGCGGAATTATCTACCCAATAGCCAAGACTGCGCGCAGAATCAGCCCACATATTTCCGTTGCCAAAATGCGAGCCAACAGGCAAACCTAACTGATGGCGACGAACATACACCCACCACGTGCACTGGCTGAACTCATACGCGTTACCAGTATCACCAGTTGCATGATTTGGATTAAAGCCCTTCGGCAAAACGTCAAAGTCTTTATCCATCAACAAAGCAACCTTAGGATTATTCGCAGCAGAACGTGACATCTCTGCAATATTAAAGCCTGAACCAGAACCTAAATTCCACGAATCAGACTTCGAAGATATAGTAGAAAAAGTGCCAGGTTGTACTGAATTAGCAACCTTATCGGCTAAGTTTTCATGCTTCGAATTCGAGCGAGCAGAACTACTTTCATTCGCACTATTTGCAGCATCAGCAGAGTCCGCATTATGCGATTTTTTAGCAGCATTCTCAATAGAGTCAACAGCGTTATTAATAGTTGCCATAGGATCAAGAGACTCGCGTTGGCTAGAACGCGAAACTGTTGAAGATGCGTCGCCAACTGCAGTCATAGATGGCTCAAATTCGGAAGCGCGAGAATCAAAACTATTAACCTTAGTTAAAGCCATAGTAGCTGCAACAGTACCAACCATTGCAACAAGAGAAGTCGAAAGTATTACATTGCGACGACGCTCATTAGCAAGTTTAGACAACCTAAGCGCGCGCCTGCTTTGAGGAACAAGCTCCTGCAAACGCTCAGAAACAGCTTCTGGAAGCTCTACAACAGCACCATTGCTAGTAGCAACCGCAGCCAAACGCTCACTAACACGATTAGCTTGAACAGAACGCATGCCACGCACACTATGCGCACCATGCGCGCCACGCTGAGCTACAAACAGCGAAAGCGGCGAATCTCCATGCCTCTTTGCTTTTGTGGCACCATGTGCAGCATGTCTCATACTAATCACTTTCTTATGTTAAACGCGGAACGCAGCGCACAAACGCCACACCCCCAACTGACTTTCTTTCAATCTTCTATGTGAAAGGTTACAACGTGGTTAGGATGTAAGAAACGCACATAGCCTAAATCCGCCAATTTTCGCCCTTAAGCTGCCCTCGTCACACTTAGACTTCGGTAAGTTGTATGGTTGGAAGTATGAAATTCGCACCTATAGTTAATCCTGATGCACGAAAAGCAGCACCAAAACCGCTGCGAGTTGATTTGCGAAAGGTTTTTGCTATAGGAACGATCGCGTGGCTAGTCGCAACAATAATTGCGCTTATCGTTGCGTTATTGCATATTACAACTTGGTTTCCTGTGTTGTTTTGCGCATCGGGAACAATTATTGGCGTTCTGCTATTAATTTGGGAACATTTTGACCGCTGGGACTACAGGCGCTTAGGAAAATAGGTTATTGCTGATTTGCTGAATTATTTACTGCTGATTTGCTGGCTTGCTAACTTACTGATTTTCTAACTTACTAATTTGCTACTTATTTATTTGCAATTGGTAGCGCAAAACTTACGGTAGTACCCTGCCCCGGCATACTCCAAAGAGTAATATTTCCGTGGTGCGTAAGTGCCACATGCTTGGCAATTGCAAGCCCTAAACCAACGCCATCCTGGCTTTGACTATTTTGATTATTCGCACGATAGAATCGTTCAAAAATTCGCGACTGATCTTGCAAATCAATGCCAATTCCGCGATCTACAACACGGATCACAGCGTATTGACCATCTGTCGATAGTGACGCAGATAGCGAAACTGTAGAATTTTTTGGAGAATACGTAATTGCATTCTCAACTAATTTCCGCACTGCAGCTTGAATTTGCGAAATTTCACCGCGCACGCACAAACGCGAATCGACTTTTGACACAACGCGTACGCAACAATCCTTAGCAAATGAAGCAACTTGATTTTGCACATACGACAAAACATCATTCAAAGAAAATACTTGCGCAGAATCTAAGTCAATAGGATTTTGAGCGCGAACCAGCCACAACAAATCTTCAAGCATGTGCTCAAGTTTCTTGGAAGATTTACCGGCAATTTGCGCAATATCTTTAATTTTTTGCGCAGATACTTGTTCGTTTTGCAAAACTTTCGTAAGCTGAGTTAAGTTGCGAGTAGATCGCATTAACTGCTCAGAAACGTTGGAAATAAAGTCGTCGCGAGTTTGCGCAAAACGGTGAGCTGCACTCGTATCCTCAATAATTACAACTACGATACCGCCTCCAATGCTTCCAGCCGTAACAGTAAGCCAATTAGGGCGCGAAACAGTGGTTGACTCTTGAGGATTTACAGTTATTGACACATAACGCTCAGGTGTCGAAGTAACCAAAGAGAAGCGCTCGAATCCGCCAGAAGCTCGCACGGAATTAACAGCTTGAAGAACGCGAGGCTGGCATAACGAATCATCGCTAACAACACCCAGCAAATAAGCCTCGGAGCTTGCGCGAATTACGTCATTGTTGGCATCAATTACAACAGTTGGCATGTCGAGCATTGCCAAAACTTGGGACGCGTCGTAGCTGATATCGTCACTTGCGTTGTCGCTTGAATCGTCGCTTATGTCGTCGCTTATGTCGTCGCTTATGTCGTCGCTTATGTCGTCGCTTTCGTCATACTTTGCGTCATACCTTGCGCCACGAATATAATTAAACGCTCGTTTAAAAAGACGGCAAACTGTAGAAAACCAATCCGACATCAACACACACAACGAAAGCACAACGCACAACGCAAGCACGCCGAAAGCAACAAATACAACGATCACAACCGCAGAAGAACCTTGAGGCATACTCCTATAATCTCATACTTTGCGCGCTTTTGTAACTATGCAACTAAAAAGCGGCATAAACTTTACACGGCTGTAAAGTTTCGGTCGAAAATCACCACAAAAACGGCATAAACTTTACACCGCCGTAAAGTTTCGGTCGCTTCGTTACCAGCGTCGTCTATAATTACATAGGATGCCTGACTTATAGCGACGTGCAAACTAGGCGTTCAAATAAACTCACAGCACTGAGAAAGGACGCACCATGCGAGTAATTTTCAACGAAGAAATGAAGGCAATTGCTTCAAACATCGAACGCATGGCAGAACTTGTAGCAAAAGCTATGAACGATGCTGGAAGCGCGCTTTTAAACGCGGATTTGGAAGCTGCTCAAACTGTTATCGATAAAGACGCAGACTTAGACGCTTTAGAAGCAAACACTATTGACCAATGCTTGACTTTGCTTGCTCGCCAAAACCCTGTGGCAACGGACTTGCGCGAAGTTGTAGCTACAATGCGATTAGCTGCAACGTTTGAACGCATGGGAGATTTAACAAGTCATATCGCTCAAATTACTAGACGAACCTGGCCTGAATCTGCTATTGCACAAGAAGGACGCGAAACTATTGTTGCAATGGTTGATTTCTTGCGCGAACTGTCAGGTCGCTTAACGACCATGGTTGCAAATCGCGACGTGCAAATTGCGGAAACTATTATTGCTGGCGACGATGCGCTCGACAAATTGCACGAGAAGATTTTTGAGCTGGTAGAAGGCGAAAATTGGAAGGGTACGCGCAGGCAGTTAATTGATGTCGTTCTGCTTAGCCGCTTTATTGAGCGAATTGGAGACCATTGCGTTGCCGTCGCAAGGCAAATTGTGTTTATTGTTTCCGGATTCGATCCGTCCAAGAAGCCAGAGCCAGATAAAGACACTGTTGTAGCGTAACGCGGTTACAGCAAAACACGCTACGCAATTTCAAGTTGCACAAAGCGCGCATGAAAATAAAAGTAAACAAAAAGTAGGTTTGCAAATTAATTGCAAACCTACTTTTATTTTAAAAGCTAACTTAAGCTCTTAAAACTAACTTAAGCGCGGCAAAGCCAGCGAATCAGAATCTCACTTCTGACCCTGAGCAGCCACAGCGGCAGCACCGGCAGCAGCAGCTTCTGGATCCAAATACTCACCGCGAGGCTTGATTGGCTTGAAGTTCTCATCCAACTCGTAAAGCAGAGGAATAGCGGTTGGAATGTTCACCTTGGAAATCTCTTCCTCGCTCAAGTTATCGAGCATCTTAACGATTGCGCGCAAGCTGTTGCCGTGAGCAGCAATCATTACAGTCTTGCCGGACTTAAGCTCTGGAATAATATCCGACTCCCAGTAAGGAGTTACGCGAGTCACGACGTTTGCCAAAGCCTCAGTTTCTGGAACTGGTTCGCCAGCATAACGCGGATCGTTAGCCTGGGAATACTGATCATTTGGATCAATCTCAGGAGGTGGAGTTGCGTAAGAGCGACGCCAAATCATGAACTTCTCATCGCCATATTCCTGACGAATTGCAGACTTATTCTTGCCTTGCAAAGCACCGTAGTGACGCTCGTTCAAACGCCAGCTGCGACGAACTGGAATCCAAAGGCGGTCGGCTGCATCAAGCGCGTAATTCGCGGTATTGATAGCACGACGAAGCAAAGAAGTGAACACGATGTCTGGAAGAACGTTCTTCTCTTTAAGAAGCTCGCCACCATGCTTAGCTTCCTCGACACCCTGCTCAGTCAGCGGTACATCAACCCAACCAGTGAACTGATTGGTCTTATTCCATGCGCTCTGACCATGTCGGAGCAATACTAATTTGTATGTCATAATTACCTAGTCTATTCGTTTCATACGACTACTTGCATTAACACTTACATTAACTTTGACTTTGCGTCAACTAGCGAAGAGGCTTTACGAGTGGGAATGTAATTGTTTCGCGAATAGTTGCGCCCGTAAGAGCGATCAGCAAGCGATCAATTCCCATGCCCATGCCGCCAGCAGGAGGCATGCCGACGCCGAGAGCCTCAATGAAGTCCTCATCAATATCCATTGCCTCAACATCGCCAGCCAAAGCATCCTTAGCTTGAGCAACAAAGCGCTCGCGCTGCACAACAGGATCGTTAAGCTCAGAATAGCCGGTTGCAAGCTCAAAGCCGCGCACGTACAAATCCCACTTTTCAACCATTCCAGGCTTCGTGCGGTGACCCTTAACAAGCGGGCTGGTCTCCACTGGGAAGTCACGCACAAACGTTGGCGCGTAAAGCTTATCCTCGTAGAAGTGCTCCCACAAGTGCTCAACCAACTTGCCGTGATTCTCAACTTCGTCGCGCTCAACGCCAAGCTTGTCCGCAATCGCGCCCAAATGCTCAACAGAAGTTTCCGGAGTAATCTCCTCGCCCAAAGCCTCAGAAAGCGAGCCGTACATGGTAATCTGCTTCCATTCGCCACCAAAATCGTACTCTTCGCCGTTAAGCAAAGTCACCTTAGTTGAACCGAAAGCGTCTAGTGCAGCCTTTTGAATCAGCTCCTTGGTAAGAGCAGCAATCGTATCGTAAGTGCCGTAAGCCTGGTAAGCCTCAAGCATTGTAAACTCTGGAGCGTGAGTTGCATCCACGCCTTCGTTTCTAAAGTCGCGGTTGATTTCGAACACGCGCTCAATGCCACCAACCAAGCAGCGCTTCAAGAAAAGCTCCGGAGCAATGCGCAAATAAAGATCAATGTCGAAAGCGTTCATGTGAGTTGTGAATGGACGAGCAGCAGCACCGCCGTGAACCGTTTGCAACATTGGAGTTTCGACTTCCAAGAAGTCGTGACTGTCGAAAGTACGGCGAAGAGAAGCCACAGCGCGCGAACGCCTGCGAACCATATCGCGAATCTTCTCGTCCGCAATCATGCCAATATATGGCTTACGCGTACGAGTGTCGTCGCTTAATTCCTTGTGCAAAGCCGGAAGCGGCTGCAAAGCCTTAGCTGCAATCGCCCACTCGGTTGCGAATACGGAAAGCTCACCGGTCTTAGAAGAAATCACGCGACCGCGCACGTAAAGATGATCGCCCAAATCCACCATCTGCTTGAAGCTTTTAATGGATTCTTCGCCAATTTCCTTCTTGGAAACCATCGCCTGAATCGTAGTACCGTCACCGGCAGAAAGCTTAACAAAGCACAAGCCGCCAGCGTTACGCAAGAAAAGCACGCGGCCAGCAATACCAACCTCAGTATCGGTTTCTTCGCCAGCTTCAAGCTTGCCATCGAAATCAGCACGCACCTTTTCGATAGTATCCGTAACGTTAAGATGCACAGGATAAGGCTGCACGCCTTCCTTAAGCATCATTGCGCGCTTAGCAACGCGCATCTGTACCTGCTCAGGATGAGCTTGCGGTCCAAATTCTTTATTGCTTGGGTCGATTGCTTCATCCAGAGTTGCGCCTTCGTTTACGCGCTTGGCGATTGCTTCGTCTTGAGCGAGTAACATTTCAGCATGTTCAACAGTGTCAATTTCATTGACGGTATCTGTTGCTTCGTTTTCTGCTGCATTTTTATCGGCAGATTCTGCGGCACTTTGCGCGGCAGACATTGCAGTATTGGTGTCAGTCATAAACGCTAATTGTAGCCAGTAGGTAATACAGGTTTTATACGCGACTTGCAGTGCTAATTTGCGATATGTTTACACAGAAGCTGTAGCGATAATTTGTAATATGTTTACAAAGGAATTCCGCAGCTTGTACGCAATATACTTGCGCGGGACTTACTTTGCGCAACTTGCACACGCTTTACAATAATTTGTATTAGCCAACCTGTAACATTACGGACGTTGTTGGAACTTTTATGCGCATATGCTTTCGCGAGTTTCAGCATCGGGCTGTAGCGCAGTTTGGTAGCGCGCTTCGTTCGGGACGAAGAGGCCGCGGGTTCAAATCCCGCCAGCCCGACTTTTGATTTCCAGAATCACCCCCCCCCACCGCAATTCCGACGTTTCCTATACACTGCTGTAAAGTTTCTGCCGCTATTTCGCACGCAAACGACCTTTTCTTTACACGTGCGTAAAGTTTCTGCCGTTTTTTGGCGCGAAGACGGCATAAACTGCGCGCGGCTGTAAAGTTTCTGCCGGTTTTTGACGTAAAAACGGCAGTTTCTTTACATGACTGTAAAGTTGAAGTCGATTGATTGTGAACAAGCGCAATAGCAAGGGGGCTTTGATGGAGAACGCTGCGCAATTTTATAACGAGCTTGACGAAATGTTTGCGAATCACGCGGGCGCTGACGCGATCGAGACGTATCTTTTGCGAAAACTTGCCGAAGCCAATCCCCTGCAGCTTTCAGTTCTCAACGAACTCATGGGATTTTATAGATCGCGCGGAGAGCACGCAAAAAACAAGCCAATCATTGATAAGGCGCTAGATTTGGCAAAGAAGATGGATTTAGCTGGCACCGAAGCCGGCACAACCACGCTAATTAACGCCGCCACAAGCCTTCGCGCGGCAGGCAGCTACGATCGCGCCGAAAAAATTTACACTCAAGCTCTTAACGAATCCTCCGAAACTCTCGGCGCTAAAAACCGCAAGCTTGCCGCGCTTCACAACAATCTTTCGATGCTTTACAGCGAAACCGGTCGCACTCATGATGCAATTGAGGAGCTCAATCATGCGCTTGAAATTTTGCAAAATACGAGCACGGATCCTGAGCGCGACATCGATATTGCCGCCACGCACACGAATCTTGCGCTTGCAATGTTGCAGGAGTGCTCAAAAGAGTGTACGCAAGAACGCAAGGAGTGCTCAAAAGAATGCTCGCACCCTAACACCAGCACAAACAGCAAATCCGCGACTCTTGACTCCGCTTTTGAACACGCTTCGACCAGCGTTCGCATGTACGTCGCGGGGAATAACGAAAATCAGCCGCACTACGCTTCTGCATTGGCAGGTTTTGCGCAAGTACAGTGCGCGCGCGGCGAGTACGCTCAGGCTGAGGAAAGTTACAGTAAGGCACTTGATTTGATTGCGAGATGCTACGGAAAAGATAGCGAATCTTACGCGATTACGGCAGAAAATTTGCGGCAGGCGCGCGAGTTGGCAGAAAAAATTACGAAAGAATCTACAGAAATTCAAGAATCAGCAAACCAAGATATAACAGAACAACACTCAACGAACTCACACCCAGCAAACCAAAACGCAGCAAACCATAATATAAAAACTGGCATGCAATTAGCGCAATCATATTGGCAAACTTACGGAAAGCCGTTACTTGATCAGCCAAAATTTGCGAAATACAAAAACCGCATAGCTGCGGGATTAGTTGGACACGGATCGGAATGTTACGGTTTTGACGACGAGATTTCGCGCGACCACGATTTTGGACCCGGTTTCTGCTTATGGCTTACCGACGAAGATTACGCGGAAATCGGCGCGGATTTGCAGACTGCTTACGACGCACTTCCGCGAAAATACGCCGGTTTTGGCTCTCGCAACGAAACACCGCGCGCAAAATCATGCGAAGGCAGCAAGCGCGTCGGAGTGTTCAGCATAAGCGAATTTTTTGAAAATCTAACCGGCTTCCCCACCGCTCCAAGCCAAAACGAGCCGCACTTATGGCTATCGCTAAGCGAATCAACGCTTGCAGCAGCAACGAATGGCAAAATTTTCGCGGATCCTCTTGGAGAGTTCTCAAAGGCGCGCCAAAGCTTCAAGCTCATGCCGGACGACGTGCGAATCTCACTAATCTCCAGAAGACTTGGCATGATTTCGCAAGCTGGCCAGTACAATTTCCCACGCATGATCGCGCGCAAAGACGCTTCCGCAGCGTGGCTTTCTATCAACGAATTCGTGCGCGCGACCGCTTCAATCGTGTTTTTGCTCAACAATCCCGTAACTGCAGGCTACTTGCCTTACTACAAGTGGCAGTTTGCAGCATTGCGCAAGCTCAGCAATCGCATGGCTTCTAGGCTTCCGGAAGTGTGCAGCAAACTTGAGTCGATAATGCAACTTTCTTCCGCTGCTTGCTTTGGCGGCGACGGTTTTGGCGAAGGCGGCAAGGGCGCTGGACTTGCGCAAAAGCAAGTTTCGCAAATAATTGACAGCATTTGCGAAGATATTGTGCGCGAACTGCAATACGAGGGCTTAAGCGATTGCGACGAAACTTTTTTGGAATGGCAGCGGCCGTATGTTGAAGCGCATATTAATTCGCGTGCGGCGTGCTTAAGGAGCTTATGATGTGCGATTTATCAGCAAATCCGAAAACGCAAAATCTTCCGAAAACGCAAAATCCGAGAACGCAAAAGCTTGCGGAAGAAATCACTAAACTCGAGTGGGATCAGTTCCAGCTCACGCAAAACGAAGGCGGACGCGCGAATTGCCAAGGAAACTGGCCAACTTTTCGCATTATGCGCATGAGTCAATTTTTGGCGTGGCCGCTTGATTTGCAGGAGTCTTATAAACAGGATCTTGAGCGCGCGAATAGCGATGGACGCAATTTGATTACGGAAAAGTATGCGCGAATGATGGAATCTACTGCACCGGAAATTTTTGAGCGCACGATTAAGCCTTATATTAAGCCAATTTTGGAACCTAGAAAAAGCGCGCAGGAGCAGATTATTTTAACGCAAGTCGAGTGGGCTGCGGATTTTCGCAATCGCTACCCGCATTTAGGTCTTGCGATGCGCATGCTTAAAACTAGCGAGGATACGGCAGAAAATACGTCTTTTGAAACGTATTTGCGAGGCGAATTAAGCACATATTCTGACGCAACTTTCGCAAAATACCAGCGTTTTGTAAATAATTTGCGCACGGAAAATCTAAATCTTACGCAAATGATAATTGCGAATACTGTGCGCATGTATGGCTACGATTCGCTCGAAGCAGCCGAGCGCGCGCAATAAAGTGCGAGCGCCGGATTCATTCGTTACGCACACCAGTCACAACCTAGTTTCTAAAGCACCGCCACGCGAACCTGCCCTGCCCTCGTCAATCGAGACGAAGGCAGACCTCGCTTGCGTTGAAAGCACACTGTGCTTTCAACCCTGAGCAAGCTCGGCGCTCCGAATTGCTTTCGCGCGCTAAATCGCAGCGCTCAAGCAGGTCGTCGCGCACGCGCGCAGCTTAAGAATAAAGCAACGACGCTGCAGAAGCGGCGCGAGAATCACTTTCGAGAAAAAGCGTGGAAGCAGCAGAAAGACCGGCGTGTTGCAAAAACGCGCGGTAAAGCATTACGTCAGGTTTGCGCAAATGCGATTCGTAAGATGCACAAACACCGTTTAACTCACCGAGTATTGGGCAAGTTTTGCGCGCGCAGTTTAACCAATCGCAAGAAGCGTTACCAAGTGCCCACACGCGCACGCCGCTCGCAATCAACTCGCGTGCCACAGCCGAAGCATCCGCGCGCTCGCCAGCAAAACCGCGCTCGAAACGCTCAAAATACAAGCGATATAGCCACGTAACTGCCGGTCCGTGATGCTCATCAAACGAATCCATCGCTTGCTTTCTGCTCCACCCAGCCTCGCGCAATGACTCGTGAAACTCAAAACCCCATTCCGGCTCGAAACTAAAGAGCACTTCCCCAATAAAATCCGGATAGTCTGCAGCCAGAGTGCGGCGCGCATCCCAATCCACAAGCAATTGCAAGTCGAAAACAACGTCAGTTATTCCGCGCAAAGCATATTCGCGGATACTATTTTTACGCACATCACTTATTTCGCGCACATCATTACGCACATCATTGCGCACATCACTTATTTCGCGAATATCACAGATACCGCTTGCACTAACTGCCTTTATTTCAGCGCCCATAATTCTCACTTGTGCAATACGTTGCTCTCAAAACAAAACAGCAAAACAGAAACAGCAAAACAGAAACAGCAAAACAGAAACAGCACGCAAACCAAATGCTCACACAGTTGGCGGAATACCAGCACTCATCGATGCATCACCAACTACGCCAGAACCGTACATTCCTGCAGCAAAACTCGCTTGCAAACTGTTGAGATTGTAGCCAAGCGCCTCAAGCTGCGCGCGACCGTCCTCATTAATGTTTTCAACGCTCCAACGCGGCTTCCACGTCCAGTCAATGCGGAACTCTTCGACCAAGCCTGCGAGCGCATTCGCACACTCATCCTCAATCAATTCAGTTAACGGACATGCAGGAGTAGTAAGCGTCATAGTAATAATTGCGCGCCCAAGCTCATCAATTTCAATGCCATAAACCAAGCCCAAATCAACCACATCAATGCCAAGCTCAGGATCCACAACATCGTGTAAAGCGTCTAAAATATCATCTTCTGTAACTCGTCCAATGTCATTCGCGCTTAAATTCGCAGGATGCGTTTCATGCGTCACCTCAGATGCTGATTGATTTTCTGCCATAATATTCCTTGCTTTTACGTTACATAAAGATTTTATAGTTCTTTCATAGCCTTTGCAATGCTATCTTTTAAGCCTTCCCACGCCAAAAGCGCGCACTTAATTCGCATTGGGTAGCGCGATACGCCTTGCAAAACCATTGCATCTTCCAGCGCATCTTCGTCCTCTTCATTTTCAAAACCTTCGCCGCGAGATTCCATAAGTTTGTGGAAAAGCGCGTCTAATCGCAAAGCTTCGTCAACCGACTTTCCTTCGACTAAATCAACCATCATTGAAAGGCTTGCCTGCGAAATCGAGCAGCCATGACCATCCCACTTAATACTTGATACTATTGGAGTTTCGTCATTATTTGCGCTGCGTGAAAGCTCCACGCGCATTGTGACTTCGTCGCCGCAAGTTGGATTGAATTGGTGCGATTGACCTAAAGCAGAGTTTTCGCCAGCTGCAACGCAACTTTCGTGAGCATTATTTAAGGTAATTTCGGCAGATTTTGTATTTCCTGCAGATTCTTGAGATTCTTCCTGCAATTCCGCTTGTGCGAGCTCGTCCGTACTTTCGAAATGAGTTTTGCCATGCGGATTTCGCGCAGCATCCAAAATTACTTCTTGGTACATGCTTTCTAAGCCGTCACCAGCCGCATCTGCAAAACCAGCACCTGTTGTACCAAAACCCATATCAAACATACGCTCTCCTTACCTACTCACTAACTCGTTGACTCGCCGATTCGATTGACTAACTCGCTAACTTCTCCAACTCGCTCGCTAACAATATTATGCGCCAAAGTAGGCGCGAACGTGTGAGACTGCTTCAACAAGCGCACGAGCCTCGTCAACTGTATTGTAAACACCAACAGACGCGCGATTCGAAGCGTACACACCAAAATGACGGTGAATCGGCTGAGCACAATGGTGCCCGACGCGAATCGCAATGCCCTGCGCGTCCAAAAACTGTCCAACATCGTGCGGATGCACGCCCTCAACTTCAAAAGCAACTGTGCCAATTCGATTCTCTAAATCAGTCGGACCCAAAACGCGCACGCCTGGAACATCTTGCAATTTTAGCAATTCTACAGCAATTTCCTGCTCATGCTCTGCAACTCGGTTCATATCCAACGCGCGCAGCCAATCCGCTGCAACTCCTGCCGCAACCATTTGCGCAACAGGCTGAGTTCCAGCCTCAAAGCGGTAAGGCGCATCCATGTATTGCGCCGGCTTGTTAAGCCAAGCAAGCTCCACCATTGAGCCGCCAAAATTCGCAGGCGGAAGCGCATTCAAAAGCTCGCGACGACCATACAAGAATCCAACTCCTGTAGGACCATACATTTTATGCGCGCTAAATGCCGCAAAATCAACGTCTAATGCGTGAAAATCAACTGGAATATGCGGAACTGACTGGCATGCGTCAAGCACAAAAATCGCGCCGACTTCGTGAGCGCGCTTGCAAATCGACGAAACGTCCGTAATAGCGCCAGTAACGTTGCTAATATGCGTAACTGCAACGATTTTCGTGCGCTCGTCAATAATTGTTCGCAAATAATCTGCATCCGTGCGCACGCGACCGTCTTCTGTTACATCAATCCAGCGAAGCTCAGCCCCCGTGCGAAGAGCCAGCTCTTGGAATGGAAGCAAAACAGAATGGTGATCCGCGCGAGATACGACTATTACATCGCCTTCTTGAAGCGCAAAATTTTTGCGGAAATCACTTTTAGAATCAGCCAGATCACTACTGTCTTTTTTGCAAATTCTCGCCTTCGCACTAGCGTTACCAATAGCAGTTGCAAGAAGATTAAGAGCGCCCGTAGCTCCCGGAGTAACAATAATTTCCTCGCTGCCAGCATCTGCGCACACTCCAACAAGCAACGCAACTTTCGCGCGCGCTTGTTCAAACGCAACCGTCGAAAGTGCAGCCAACTCGTGCGCTCCCCTGTGCACACCAGCGTTAATTGTTTCGTAAAACTCTTTTTCAGCGTCGATTACAACTTGCGGCTTTTGCGAAGTAGCTGCAGAATCCAAGTAAATCAAAGGTTTTCCGTGCACAGTATCGTGAAGCGAAGTGCCGTGAACCGTGCGACTTAAAATCAGAAACTGCGAGCGCAAATCGCTAAATTCTCGCATAATATTTTCTGTAGTCACTGTAGTCATATTAAACCGCTATTTTAACGCTATTTTTACGAATATACAGATAGATTAAACTGCACTTGAACCGCGCTTAAGCCAGCGCCGACTCGGTTGTACCTTCCGGCAAATACTTGTCGTAGCCTTCTTCTTCTAGCTCGTCCGCAAGCTCCGGTCCTGCAGTCTTTACAAAGTGACCTTGCGCAAAAACATGCACAATATCCGGCTTAATATACTTGAGAATTCGTGTGTAATGCGTGACCATCATAATGCCCAAACCGGTGTTTTCTTTGGCGCGATTCACACCTTCAGACACAATTCGAAGCGCGTCAACATCCAAACCAGAATCAGTTTCGTCCAAAATTGCAAACTTCGGCTTCAAAAGCTCTAATTGCAAAACTTCCGCGCGCTTCTTTTCGCCGCCAGAGAATCCTTCGTTTACAGAACGCGACGCAAATTTTGGATCCATTCGAAGCTTTTTCATAGCCTCGCTAAGTTCTTTAACCCAGCTTCTTAAAGATGGAGCTTTGCCTTCGACTTCAGTTTTTGCAGTACGAAGGAAGTTCGTCATAGATACGCCCGGTACCTCTACCGGGTATTGCATTGCGAGGAACAGTCCGGCTTTTGCGCGCTCGTCAGGAGTCATTTTCAAAATATCTTCGCCGTCGAGAAGAACTTGACCGGAATCGACTTCATACTTTGGGTGCCCTGCCAAAGTGTATGCAAGAGTAGACTTTCCAGATCCGTTAGGACCCATAATTGCGTGAGTTTCGCCAGAATTAACTGTAAGGTTTACGCCTTTTAAGATTTGTTTGCGACCTTCTTTTGTTTCTACAGAAGCGTACAAATCCTTAATTTCCAAAGTTGACATGTTTTTCTCCTATTCTTCCGTTCTTGCAAGACGGCGCTCAATTGCCTTCATTAAGTGATCAACAATTTCCGGAACGCCAATTTCTTCAATAAGCTCGTTAAAGAATCCACGCACAACAAGCTTTCTGGCTTCAATCTCACTAACTCCGCGCGATTGCAAGTAGAAAAGCTCTTCGTCGTCAAATCTACCGACTGAACTTGCGTGACCGGCACCAATAATATTTCCGTTTTCAATTTCCAAATTCGGCTCAGAATCAGCGATTGCTCCAGGAGTGAGCACCAAATTACGATTCAACTCATACGAATCTGTGCCAGGAGCTTCCGGCTTAATAAGCGCGTTTCCAACCCAAGTTGAATGCGCGCCCTTTCCTTCCAAAGCACCCTTGTACACTACTCGCGACTTGCATTCCGGATAATTGTGCACAACCATCGTGCGATGCTCAACATGCTCGCCCGGATCCACAAAATACATGCCGAGCATGTTCAAATCGCCCTGCTCGCCGCCAAAATCCTGATCCATGCGAATGCGCACAACATCTCCGCCAAGAGTGACCATCGTGTGGCGAAGCGAAGCTCCCTCCCCAACGTGAATACGCTGGTTTCCAACGTGCTTGCTGCCCGAATCCCACTCTTGAATAAATGTAGTAGAAACGTGCGCGTGTTTTCCGAGGATAATTTCCACACCTTCTGCAAGTTTCGCGCAGCCGGTATGTTCGATAATAATGTCAGCATTCGAGCGAGAATCCGCTTCGATTACTAAGTGCAGTGCGTCAAGCGCATTAACATTATTACCCTGAATTTTCAGCACGATTGGCTTTTTAATTTCGCCAGATACGTGAAGCACGCGCGCTTGTTTCGTTGCATTCCACGCAACTGCAGCCGCGCGATCAGAAGGCTTCATTTCGGTGTGAGGAGCCTCGTTTTGCGGCTTTACTTGCAAACTTACGGAACCGTCGCTTCCAACATAAGAATCATCCAAAGCAGCTCCACCAACGCCTTCAAGCGTTACTTGAATGCTATTAGATGGTTCAAAACGCTCGAAAAACTCGGAAATTCGCTCAACTGGAGTGTATCGCCAATCTTCCTGCTTTCTAGTTGGAATCGCAAAATCTTCCACGTTGAACGAGCGCATGGATTTGTCTGCGCTAGAAGGCATTGCTGCAGGAACCGCATACGGATCATTAGGATCTGCTACAGGAATATTAATTTCTTTTTCCGTCATTTTATTGCCTAAATTCTCTTTTAAATCTTCGCTCATCAGCCCACGGATCCTTCCATTTGCAACTCAACTAAGCGATTCAACTCAAGCGCGTACTCCATTGGAAGCTCGCGGCTAATCGGCTCCACGAAGCCGCGAACAATCATGCCCATAGCCTCTTTTTCTTCAAGTCCACGACTCATCAAGTAGAAAAGCTGATCCTCCGAAACCTTGGAAACAGTGGCCTCGTGAGCCATCGAAACGTCGTCTTCGCGCACGTCAACATGCGGATAAGTATCCGACCTCGAAAAATCGTCAACAAGCAAAGCGTCGCACACAACAGACGAACTAGAGCCCTTCGCGCCCTTAATAATCTTCACAAGACCGCGGTAAGCTGAACGTCCGCCGCCGCGCGAAATCGACTTAGCAACAATCGTTGAACTCGTGTGCGGAGCCAAATGAATCATTTTCGCACCCGTATCTTGATACTGACCGCGACCAGCAAAGCTCAAAGACATAGTTTCTGCTTTTGCGTACGGCTCAGCAAGAATGCAAGCAGGATACTTCATAGTAGCTTTGGAGCCGATGTTGCCGTCAACCCACTCCATTGTGCCGCCTTCGCGCACGTAAGCTCGCTGAGTTACCAAGTTATACACGTTATTTGACCAGTTTTGAACGGTTGTGTATCGCACGCGCGCATGCTTTTCCACAACAATTTCAACGTTTGCAGCGTGAAGAGAATCCGTGGAATAAATTGGAGCCGTGCAACCTTCAACATAATGAACGTAAGAGCCTTCGTCTGCAATAATCAACGTGCGCTCAAACTGACCCATGTTCGGCGTATTAATGCGGAAGTAAGCCTGAAGCGGAATATCCACGTGCACGCCTTTTGGAACGTACACGAACGAGCCACCACTCCAAGCCGCTGTGTTAAGAGCCGCAAACTTGTTGTCGTCAACTGGAATCACAGTTGCAAAATACTTTTTTACAAGCTCCGGATACTTTTGCACTGCTGTATCCGTATCAACAAAAATTACGCCTTGCGCAGCCAAGTCTTCGCGAATCGAATTGTAAATAACTTCCGACTCATACTGTGCTGCAACGCCTGAAACTAAGCGCTTTTTTTCAGCTTCCGGAATGCCGAGCCTGTCGTAAGTTTTGCGAATATCTTCTGGCAAATCGTCCCAAGTTTTCGCTTGATCGTGAACCGGACGCACGTAGTATTTAAAATCATCCGCGTCAAAACCGCTTAAATCCACGCCCCAATCCGGCATCGGCTTTTGCAAAAATGCGCGGTAACCTTGCAAACGAAGATTTAGCATCCATTCCGGCTCGTGCTTGTCAGCGGAAATTGCACGAACAACCGACTCGTCAATACCCTTCTTCGCAGCCTCACCTGCAGCATCCGAATCATGCCAACCGTAATTGTAATCGCCAAATTCAGCGACAATCTGCTCGTCTTTACGGATTTTCTCTTCGTTTACGCGAGCGCGATCTGCCACATACTGGCTCATTTCAACGTCTGCAGCTTTATTTTTTGCTGAATTATTGCCATCACTTGCTGCAACGCTTGGATCGCCAGTAACGCCAGTATCATTCATATTGCTAGTATCGCTCATAAAGCCTGTTACACCTCCATACTTAACGCACACCTGCGCGCGGTACGTATTAATTGGCAAAAGCTGCTCCCCAAAGCGCTACTTTTGCACTCTCCCCACTCAATTATCACCTATCTAAGGTTACCGCGTAATGCGATTTCTTGGTATAGCCGTGTTACGTGCAAAACGTAATGTTTATCACAATCTAATAAAACATAAACGGCAGAAACTTTACGCAAGTGTAAAGAAAAGGTCGTTTACGCACCAAAAAACGGCAGAAACTTTACAACGCTGTAAAGAAAAGGTCGTTTACGAATTAAAAAGCGGCAAAACTTAGGAAAACCAAGTCTTACCGCTTATTTCTATTTACTTAATTCTTACTTAAGTCCCACTTAAGCTTTACTTAAGCCTTACTTAAATCTTACTTAAGTCTACTTATCTTCCTTGCTATTTTGAGAAGCCTCTTGATGCTCAAGAGCAGCCGCAACCAAGCCAGCAAACAGTGGATGAGGCTTAGTTGGGCGAGATTTAAACTCTGGATGAGCTTGAGTTGCTACGTAGAATGGGTGAACTTCCTTTGGAAGCTCCACAAACTCAGTCAAATTACCATCTGGGCTTTGACCGCTAATACGCAAGCCGGCTTCACGCAAACGATCCTTATATGCCACGTTCACTTCATAACGGTGACGGTGACGCTCAGTAACATGCGTAGTGCCATAAAGCTCAGCAACAATAGAGCCTTCTTCAAGCGTTGCAGGGTAAGAGCCAAGTCTCATTGTGTGACCCATATCTCCCTTACCGGCCACAATATCCTTCTGCTCTTCCATAGTTGCGATTACTGGATCGCCACAATCCTTCTCGAACTCAGTGGAATTAGCATCCTCAAGTCCAAGCACGTGACGAGCGTATTCAATAACCATAGATTGCAAGCCAAGGCAAAGACCAAGCGTTGGCAAACCGTGCTCGCGAGCGTAACGAAGTGCGCCAATTTTACCTTCAATACCGCGAATTCCGAAGCCGCCTGGAATAACCATGCCATCCATTTGGTCAAGAGCCGCAGCCGCACCTTCTTGAGTTTCGCACTTGTCTGCAGCAACCCAGCGCACGTTTACCTTAGCCCAGTTTGCAAAACCGCCAGCCTTGATAGCTTCAGTAACAGAAAGGTACGCATCTGGCAAATCAATATACTTACCAACGATTGCAATGTTCAGCTCATGCTTTGGATGATGCACGCGCTCAAGCAAATCTTCCCACTCGTTCCAATCAACATCGTGGAATGGAAGCTCAAGTTCGCGCACAACGTAAGCGTCCAAGCCTTCGTTGAACAAAATCTTCGGCACATCGTAAATGCTTGGAGCGTCGACGCAGTTCACAACGCCTTCAGCATCGACATCGCACATAAGCGAAATCTTGTCTTTAATGCCTTGATTAAGCGGACGATCCGAACGCAAGACAAGCGCATCTGGAGAAATGCCAAGAGAGCGAAGCATCATAACAGAATGCTGAGTTGGCTTAGTTTTCAATTCGTGAGCTGCAGCAATATAAGGCACCAAAGAAACGTGCACAAACATGCAGTTTTCAGGACCTAAATCGCGACGAACTTCGCGAGCTGCCTCCAAAAATGGCTGGGACTCAATATCGCCAACCGTTCCGCCAATTTCCGTAATAATAACGTCTACATCGTCGGAAGCTTGAGCGCGCATACGCGACTTGATTTCGCCAGTAATATGCGGAATAACCTGCACGCACTGACCCAAATATTCGCCAGCGCGCTCCTTACGAAGCACAGACTGATAAATCTGACCAGTTGTAACATTCGCTTTCTGGCTTAAGAAAACATCGAGGAATCGCTCGTAATGACCAATATCGAGATCTGTTTCTGCACCATCTTCCGTAACATAGACTTCACCATGCTGGAATGGGTTCATTGTACCCGGGTCAACATTGATATAAGGATCGAGTTTTTGTTGTAATACATGCAATCCGCGACTGCGTAAAAGTCGGCCTAAAGATGATGCTGTAAGGCCTTTTCCGAGGGACGAAACTACGCCACCAGTGACAAAAATATGCTTTGTAATATGCTCCTGAGAGTTACCATGTTGTCTTCTAACCATGGAACTCCATAGTATCTTCGAGCCTCGACGCTGGGTGTTGATTCGCAAAAAATCGAACAAAATCAAACAAGATGCGCAACAGCTTCCAAAGCGAGCTTATAGCCGTACAATCCCATGCCTGTAATAGTGCCGGTTGCAACAGGACTAATTACGCTAATTTTACGAAAAGCATCGCGCGCAGCAGGATTAGAAATATGCACTTCCATTAACGGAACTCCAGCATCCAAAACCATGTGAGCCGCGTCCGCGAGCGCGTAACTGTAGTGCGTAAAAGCGGCAGGATTCATAACAACGGGCGTATGAGTATCGGCAGCTTCGTGCATCCAGTGAACCATTTGAGCTTCGTCGTCACTTTGGCGCACTTCTACTTCAAACCCAAGTTCCGCACCCCACTTTTCGCATTTCTCGCGCAAAGTTTCAAAGTTCTCGCTACCGTACACGTCCGGCTGGCGAACGCCTAAACGACCTAAATTCGGTCCGTTTACAACAAGCACTTTTTTTGTATGCTGATTTTCCATTTTTACCTCGCAAGATTAATTAATTTTGCTTATAAACGCGCTCAAAAGCTTCTTTAACTGCTTCAATAGGCGGGTTGTCAAGATGAATAGGATTCGAAATACCATCCAAAATTACGAAACGTAGCATGTTGCCGCGCGCTTTTTTGTCGCGATGCATAAGGTTAAGCACGCACTCAAAAGCAGCATCCGCATCTTTTGCACACTGCCACGAAGTTGGCAATCCAAGCGAATCCAAAAGCGAACGATGATACGCAACGTCTCCCGCATCCAAATATCCTAAAATTTGCGCAAGCTCCGCCGCAAAAACCATGCCAACAGCTACAGCGTTTCCATGACGCCAGCGGAAATGCTCAATCTGCTCAATCGCGTGGCCAAGCGTATGCCCGTAGTTCAAAAACTCGCGCAAACCCTGCTCTTTTAAATCGCTCGATACGTGATACACCTTTACTTTAACTGTGCGTTCAATAAGCTCCACGAGCAGTTCGTGAAGTTCGTTATTATTTTCTAAATCATCCCCATTAAATTCACGCAAAAGCTTCGCATTATTGGCATCGCTAAGAATCTTCAAAATTTCACCGTCGCGAATAAAACCAGATTTTGCAACCTCACCCAAGCCTTCAATAAGAATATCGTTTGGAAGAGTTGCAAGCGTAGAAGTATCTGCTAAAACGCCAGCTGGAGTGTAAAAGCTGCCGACTAGATTCTTTCCAGCATCCGTATTAATACCAGTTTTACCGCCCGTAGACGCGTCAACCATCGCAAGAAGCGAAGTAGGGCAGTTTACATAGCGAATTCCACGCATCCAAGTTGCAGCAACAAAGCCAGCGACATCCGTTGCTGCTCCCCCGCCTAAACCAACAATTGCATCCGAACGAGTAAAACCAGCTTCTGCCAAGTTAGCCCACAATCCGCTTGCAACTTTAATAGTTTTTCCAGCTTCTGCATCCGGAATTAGCATGTCGAAAACTTCGTAACCAGATTGGCGCAAAATAGTTCGAGCTTTGTCGCTATGACGCTGAACAGGTTGCGTGTGAACTAACGCCACTTTAACCGGCTCAGTTCCAAGCATTTGCGGCAGAAGTTGCATTGCACCGTCACCAATTCGCACATCGTATGGTTCAATTCCCTCACCTGTTACGTGCACAATACGTTGCATAATCATATTCCTTAATTTTTCTGCAGCCATATACGGAGTCGAACCTTTTGTTTGCATGTGGATATTCGACACCGCCTTAAAAACAGGATCTCTCTGCTCAAATAATTCCATCCAACGCTTTTGCGCATCTTCTCCAGAAAACATAGGACGATTATTATTCCAGCTCGCGCGCTCAATAGCCTCTTTAGCATTTGCTTGCAAATACACAACGCGACCACCACTACGCATATACTCACGCAAAACTTTTTGAGTTTCTTCACGCATAGGCGCACCGCCACCAAGCGAAACTATTCCCTTTGTAGAATCTTCTGCAGATGTATCTCCTAAAATTGCCTCTCGCACTATGCGAGCTTCTATTTCACGAAAAGCATCCTGGCCATATTCCTCGAAATATTGCGGTATTGACATATCAATATCGCACTCGATCATGTCATCTGTATCATAAAAAGGCAGATTCATAAGATGCGCAACTTCACGGCCAACACGCGTTTTCCCAGCAGCAGGCATGCCAATAATAACAGCTAGCGGAAGTTTAGTGTTGCTCATTTCATATTCTCCGGCCAGGAAGCTACGTAAGACTCCACATTTCGGCGCGTTTCTTGCAAAGAATCTCCTCCGAATTTTTCCAAAGCATACTTAGCTAAAGTAAGCCTTACCATCGCTTCTGCAACTACAGAAGCAGCTGGCACAGCAGTGAAATCTGAGCGCTGATTAATAGCTTGAGCAGCTTCGCCAGTAAGCACATCCACTGTGCACAAAGCGCGTGGAATAGACGGAATTGGTTTCATTGCAGCGCGCACGCGAATAATTTCGCCGTTCGACATTCCGCCTTCAATTCCTCCAGCTCGATTAGTAAGACGCTTAATTTTCCCGTTTTCGTCTGTTACCATTTCGTCGTGCGCGGCCGATCCAGGGCGATCTGCCTCTGCAAAACCGTCGCCAATTTCCACGCCTTTAATAGCCTGAATTCCCATAATCGCGCTCGCGAGAGCTGCATCCAAGCGACGATCCGACTCAACGTATGTGCCAACTCCTGCAGGCATGCCGTAAGCAAGCACTTCCACTACTCCACCGAGCGTATCTGCATTTGCTTTTGCTTCGTCGATGCGAGCCATCATTTTAGCTTCAGCATCTTTGTCGAGAGTGCGAACTGGAGAAGCATCTAGAGCGGCAACATCGTCTGGTGTTGGTAAAGCTAAACTTTTGTTAGTGTATTCGCCGCCGATGCCGATAACATGCGCAACAGTGCGCACACCCAAAGCCTGCTGTAAAAACGCATCAGCAATAGCACCCAAAGCTACACGAGAAGCTGTTTCCCTAGCACTCGAACGCTCCAAAACTTCGCGAGCATCATTAAAACCGTACTTGCGCATGCCAGTTAAATCCGCATGACCTGGGCGAGGACGGCTCAAAGGAGCATTTCTGCCAACTTGCTCAACCTCGTGATCCAAAGGATCTGCACTCATTACTTCGGTCCACTTTGGCCACTCTGTATTCGCGATTTCTACAGCAATCGGAGAACCAAGCGTTACTCCGTGGCGAACTCCAGTTAAAAGACGCACTTTGTCTTGCTCAAACTTCATACGCGCTCCACGACCATAACCAAGGCGACGGCGAGCAAGTGCCGAAACTACATCGTTGCTAGTAATGTGCACGCCAGCCGGCAAACCTTCAATCATGGCTACTAACGCTTCACCGTGCGACTCCCCTGCCGTTTGCCATCTAAGCATGCCATTTCTCCATTCTCAAGTAATTTACGCGTCTAAATACCCTACTCTACTAACTACCAAGTATTGAGCTGGTTGTTATTGACAGCAATGCTGCGAGTATTGCAGATATTGCTTCTACTGGTACGAATGGTATTGATGCGTTGGTTGGAGAGCAGATTTTGCAGTAAATTTTCCATAGCAAAAGCCAAAGTAAGCCAACTGCTCCAACTAAAGCAAACCAGTAAATTAAGCAGTCAAAGCCGAATAATACCAAGGCTTGCGCAATCATTGACGCGCTCGTAACATCTCCGAAGCCAATAGCATTTTTTGCGGAAATTTTTCGCATACTCCAGTAAATTACAAAAATAATTACGCAAGAAATCCAGCCAAAAATAAGCACGCTACTATTTCTAAATAAAATAATCGAATATATGAGATTCGCAAAAGATTGAAAAATTCCTGCAATAACAACCCAAAGTCTTGGCACTACGCGACTTTTTATGTCTGTTGCGCAAACTGAAATTAAACATGTGAGCGTTGGTAGCACCGATAGTATCGTAATAATTAATTGCTTCATTAAAGCAGATTACGAAAACTTGCGAAACTGTTACAACCTCAACACATCTATGTGGTTAAAAGCTATATTTTTATTTAACAGTTTAGTTGCCTTCGGGATTGTTGCGCTTGTACTCGTCGCGGAATTTCAAGAAGTCGTCTTTGTTATCCGCAAACTTCGTTTCGCCAGTCTTCAAATTCGTGGTGACGAAGTAAAGCCATGGACCATCTTGAGGCTTAATGGTTGCAAGCAACGCGCTGTCGCCAGCAATGCCAATAGGCGTAGGGGTCAAACCCTTATGAATACGTGTATTATACGGATTATTTGCATCGTCAAGCATTGCTTGCGTGAGTTTAATAGGTTTTACTCCTGCGCCGTAACCAACAGTAGAATCCATTCCTAACGGCATATCTTTTGCCAAACGGTTCAGTATTACGCGAATAACTTTGCCATAATATTCGCGATTATTCACTTCAGCTTCGGCAATAGACGCCATAATTAAGGCTTTTTCTCTATCTTTACCTTTAGGAATTCCAAGAGAATCAAGTTTTTCAATACGCTTTTTTATCATTGCGGAAAGAATAGCATCCGCACTTTTCATAGCTTTTACGTTATAAACTCCAGGCTCTAGCCAGCCTTCAACGCTACCGTTTGCTTCAGCAGGCAGAATTCCTGCGGCGCCATCAGCTAACGCAGCCTTGAATTTATCTAAACTTATTCCAGATAATGTTGAAGCTTTTTGCAAAACGTCTGCTGCGTGATCCCCTGCACGAACATCAAGGAATCCGCCTGCTTTTGTTTGATCTGAAAGAATATCAACTACATCAATAGCAGCCATATGTTTTTTCAGTGAGTAAACGCCAGGATACAAAATTTTATTATTTGCAGAAACAGCTGAAGTGAATGCAGCTTGCGATTTAACAACATTCGCTTTCACTAGTTTTTCAGCAACTGTAATAGCGCCTTCGCCAGTATCGACTGTAAACTCAACAGATCCATAACCAGGACCCGACCAATCTGCAACAGCTTCACTGTTCTGAGACAAACGCCACGCACGCACAGCACTGTATCCAACGTAACCAACAACACATAGCACGAACACAATCAATATAGCTAAAACTGCTTTTGCTCGACGTTTACGCTTCTTTGCAGCAAGACGCGCTTTTGCTCGTTTGCGAGATTTTCCTGACGAATCTGAACCGTTAGAAGTAGACGATGAAGGAGAATCATCATGCTCAGTCCATTGTGCATGATTGTCAAAGAACTCATCAAAACTATCAGACATTTGACACTCCTCTTCTACTTTCTAACTTTTGTTCATTTACTTTTACTAGTTTTGTTGCGCATATTTTGAATCGAGAGCAGACTGCAAAATCAACACTGCCGACTGCTGATCCACCATTGGGCGATGCTTTTTAGTAGAAAGATCTGCTTGCAAAAGCTGACGATGAGCACTTACTGTTGTCAAACGCTCATCTTTCCAAACTACTTCTGGCATATAATCCAATGCCCAATCTTTTTCATCATGCAATATTTGCATGCGTTTTATTAGATTCTTCCCCCAGCGCAGAGCTTTTTTAGCAGATTTTCCTTCAGTGCCATCGAGTTGCAAAGGCAAGCCTATAACAACTTTTTCTACATTGTTATCTTCAATAACTTCAAGCACTTCATCTATAGCACGGAAGGAATCTCCAAACACTTGCACATTACCAATAGGATGTGCAAAGGTGAGACCAGGGTCGGAAAGTGCAAGTCCGACCCTTGCGTCACCTAAATCAATACCTAACCACACCATATTTCGTGTTGCTTTTGGTATGATTCGTAAATTTTTAAGCTGTAAGACACGCACTAGGCGAGCTTAGCTACTTCTGATTTCGCAGCTTCGAGAGCTTCATCAATCTTAGAAGCGTCTGTACCACCGCCCTGAGCGAAGTCTGGCTTGCCGCCACCGCCGCCACCAAGCACCTTGGAAGCAGTACGCACCAAGTCGCCAGCCTTAGCACCAAGACCGCGAGCAGCTTCGTTTGTAGCGACTGCGATCATTGGACGATCATCCTCATTAACACCAGCAAGTGCAACAACCACTGGAGCATCTTCACCTAAACGAGCGCGAATATCTAGAACTGTCTTACGCAAAGCATCGAATGAGCCAAAGTTGCCAACATTCTTAAGAGCCAACTTAACTTTTTCGTTACTATTCTTTGCTTCATCAACTAATGTTGGTACAGCTTCATTTAATTGAGCTTCGTAAACAGATGCAAGCTTACGATCAGAATCCTTCATCTTGTTAAGCAAAGATTCCAAACGTTCAGCTAACTCGTCTGGACGAGCGTTAACCATATCTGCTAATTGCGCAACCAAAGTGTGTTCACGAGCGCCATACTCGTACGCAGCTTCACCGCAAAGAGCGTCGATTCTGCGCACACCAGAGCCAATAGAAGACTCGGAAAGAATAGTTACCATACCAATCTTTCCAGTGCTCTTAGCGTGAGTACCGCCACAAAGCTCACGGCTCCAACCGTCGCCGATTTCAACAACGCGCACAACATCGCCGTACTTTTCGCCGAACAAGTGCATTGCTCCAAGCTTAAAAGCGTCGTCGATTGGCATTTCCTTAGGAACTACCTGCAAATCGTCACGAATACGCTCATTTACGCGAGCTTCAACGCGAGAAAGCGCATCTTTATCGACAGCCTTTGGCCACTGGAAGTCGAAGCGCAAACGATCTGGATCAACTACAGAACCACGCTGAGTAGCCTGTGGACCAAGCTCTTCGCGCAAAGCCTTGTGAAGAGTGTGAGTAGCGGTGTGAGAACGCGCCAACGCAGCCCTGCGAACCTGATCAATATTCGTGTTTACAGGAGAACCAACGCTCAAAGTACCTTCAGTAAGTCGGCAGCTGTGAACAATCAAATCCTTGATTGGACGCTGAACATCGTCGACTTCCAAAATTGCGCCGTCGTCGGAAATAATCTCACCCTGATCTGCAATCTGACCGCCACGCTCAGCATAGAATGGCGTGCGATCGAGAATAACCTCAACGTTTGCAGGAGCTGTGACGCTTTTAACAGAACCCTTGCCTGCTTCAACAATTGCCAAAACGTTTGAACGACTTGAGAAGTCAGTGTAACCGAGGAAGTCGATTGGCTTTTCGAGCGACTTCTTAATATCGTCGTAAACGCTAACGTCCACATTGTGACGCTTCTTCAAAGCGTCAGCACGAGCGCGACCTTTCTGCTCGCTCATAAGCTCGCGGAACTTAGCTTCGTCCACTTTAACACCCTGCTCAGCTGCCATCTCCAAAGTCAACTCGATTGGGAAGCCGTAAGTATCGTGCAAAGTAAACGCATCTGCGCCGCCAACCATAGGGTCATCCTTGTGCTCTTTCTTAGCTTTTTCAACAGCCAAGTCGAGAATAGTTGTGCCCTTTTCAAGAGTGCGACGGAACGCGTCTTCCTCACCGTAAGCAGCTTCGCTAACCTCGTGGAAAGTATCGTTAAGCTCTGGATAGCTTGGCTCCATAGCAGCCTTAGAAACTGGGAACAGCGTTGGCAAAACTGGATCTTGAACGCCGAGCATACGCATTGCGCGAACAGTTCTGCGAAGAAGACGACGAAGCACATAGCCACGGCCAACATTACTTGGGCGCACGCCATCGCTCATAATCATAAGTGCGGAACGCACGTGATCTGCTACAACGCGGAAACGCACGTCAGCATCATTATTATCGCCGTACTTTACGCCACTAAGCTTTTCTGCAGCTTCAATAACTGGGTAAACTTCGTCAGTTTCGTAAATATTTTCCTTACCTTGCATAAGGTAAGCCAAACGCTCCAAACCAGCGCCAGTATCAATATTCTTTTGATCGAGTTCGCCAGCAATATGCAAATCAGTCTTAGATTTGACGTTATCTACCTGGTAATTTTCGAAAACCAAATCCCAAATCTCAATAAAGCGAGATTCGTCAGCAGCTGGGCCTCCGTCGCGACCATACTTAGGACCGCGATCCACGTAGATTTCGGAGCATGGTCCGCCAGGACCAGGACCGCCGGTAGTCCAGAAGTTATCTTCCATACCGAAAACTTGCATATGCTCTGGGTCGAAGCCTTCGTTCTTCCAAATTGCGCGGGCTTCATCGTCGTCAGTATAAGTAGTAACCCAAAGCTTTTCAGGGTCAAAACCGTAGCCGCCCTTATCTTGAGGACTAGTTAAAAGCTCCCAAGCGTAGTGAATAGCTTCTTCCTTAAAATAATCGCCAAACGAGAAGTTACCAACCATCTGGAAGAAGGTGCCGTGACGAGTAGTCTTACCAACTTCGTCAATATCTAGAGTGCGAACGCACTTCTGATTCGAAGCCATACGACGCGAAGGAGGCGTCTGCTCTCCGAGCAAGTAAGGAATAAACGGCACCATGCCTGCGATAGTAAATAACGTAGTTGGGTTCGGCGAAATAAGAGAAGCCGAAGGAACAACCATATGACCATTCTTAGCAAAATAGTCAAGATAACGCTTTGCAATTTCTGCTGTGCGCATACGTACGAACTCCTTGTGTAATTTTTAGCAAGACCCACGCAAACCGTCACAAATAACTGTCATAAACAAAAGCCACATGCAACGCTCACACGAAATCGTGCCGCATGACGCACGACGCAATCATGCAAACATTCAATATAGTACTTCAATACTTAACTTAACTTAACTAAACTTAGCAAAGTAACGAAATTATGAAAAACTCGTTTTTTATTTAAAATTCCCTATTTCTACGATTAGCATAACGAGAATTAAGCTCAGCTTCATGCTCTTTACGGCTAGTATTGAAATCTTTAAACAATCCCATTACTGTGCGCAATGTGATATTTTTCGGTTCCTCATCAAATATAAAACGACTAGCAGAAGACGGCATTTTTGCTTTGACATATGCACGAGCCTTCGTAACTGTAAGAACACCAATTACAATGCCAACAAACATCCAAAATAAACGCTTGAACATTACTCCCCCCTGCTTGCATTATTAGTTGCATTCTTGTCAGAGGATTCTTTTGAAGCGTTACGATTGGCACTATTCTTGTCTGTTGGCACAGTCGGCTTATTGAAGAAAGAAGAAACAGTATCTTTTAGAGCGTAACCGGCAGCTGCAATTTTTACGAGCGGTTTTCCAAGGAAAGCACCATACAAATCTGTTAGAGCACTAATATTTGTAACGGTTGTGCGAGTAGCTCCTGAAACAGCGTTTACGTCGTCAAGAGTCTTATTAACTTGCTTAATAGTTGTAACAGACTCATCGATTGCCGGCATTGCATGCTCACCCGACTCTTTAATTGTTTTCGCAATCTGATCAAACAATCTGCCTAATCTGATTAACGGATAAATCAAAAAGCCAGAAAGAACGGCAAACGCAATCGCAGCAATAAGAGCAGCTATGTCTCCAACGCTCATCGTAACCTCTTTCTATACCATTTTGCCTAAGATTTCGCAGTATCAAAAGCCATACAACAGCAAATCAAACTACGTACTAAACCCTTCGCAATGACTTAAGATTAACGAACGGTAGAGACGCATATAACAAAGTTAAACAGTAGAATCTACTCGTTATAGCCTCGAATAGTAATGGCATTATCAATAGGTTTGGTAGTGTCAAAATCAAGTCTGGTTACGCTTCCGTTTTGAGGGCGTTCGCTTAAATCGTAGCCTGCAGGCGCAAAACGGTGCATAAGACTTAGCAAAGTGTTGCCATGCGAAATTTGCAAAACATTATCTCCATCGTTAAGCAAAGAATTTGAAGCAATTAACGCAAAACCTTCTTCTACACGAGTCCAATATTCGATATCTGACTCGGCATCGTGAAAAGGATCCGCTTCTTTAAGCATGTCTCGCGTTGCCGCAAGCCCAAATTTTTCAACGATTTCGTTATAAGTGTGCGCTCCGTGAGGCGCTCCTGCAGCCCACCAAGCCATTTGCATATCTTGACCTTCAAAATAGCCGTAGCATTGCTCGCGAAAATGCATATCGCTTACAAGCGTCGGGCGCGCGTTACCGGCAGCTTCATTTGCATCGAGAATACGTTGTGCTGTGATTTGCGCACGAGTAGTATCCGAACAGTAAGCTGCAGCAAAAGCAATATTTTCTAGCTTTTTTGCAGCCGTGTCCGCATCTTTCAAACCCTTTTCAGTAAGCGGAGAATTTGACCATCCTTGCAGTCGATTATAGCGATTAAATAGCGTCTGTCCGTGACGCACTAAATAAAGATGCAGCAACATAACTCCATTATTGCACTAAGCGGTACATAACTGTCGAAAACACCAAACAAACCGATGAAATCGACAAAAACGCATTGACCCCTGCCACGCAATCGCATAGCAGGGGTCAAGCGGTATGTCCTTAAGAATTAAATCGGCGAATTAACGAGCGTAGTATTCGACGACGTACTGAATGTTGACTTCAACTGGAATCTGATCGACTTCCGGCTTACGAGTCAAAGTAGCCTTCAAAGAGGCAAGATTCACATCGAGGTAACCAGGAACTGCTGGCAAAACGTCGCGATGAACGCCTTCTGCAGCCATCTGGAATGGAACCATGGTCTGGCTCTTGGCACGAACCTGAATGGTCTGGCCTGGCTTCACACGGTAAGATGGGCGATCGACAAGATTGCCATCAACCAAAATATGACGATGTACAACAAACTGACGAGCCTGGGCGGTGGTGCGAGCAAAGCCTGCGCGCAAAACCAAAGCATCAAGACGAGTTTCCAAATCGGTGAGCATTGCGTCACCGGTCTGGCCTGCAGTGTGCGTACCCTTCTCGTAAGCAGCACGAAGCTGCTTCTCGGAGATGCCGTACTGAGCGCGAAGACGCTGCTTCTCGCGAAGACGTACTGCGTAATCGGACTCGGTGCGACGACGAGTGCGACCGTGCTCACCTGGAGCATATGGACGCTTCTCGAAGATACGCTGAGCCTTTGGGGTCAAAGCGATGCCGAGGGCGCGAGAAAGACGCACCTGACGGCGAGAACGCTGAATATTAGTCATAACTAATCCTTTAATTCTGTCGTTATCTGAACGGAACGTGAACCAAGTTTTTAGTCGATTGCAAAATCGCCTAAAAATTACTCACGCTGAGCCGGCCTCTCCAGTGCTTCTTCGTGCTAACACACGAACGCGCAAGTATTAAAACGTTGAAATAACGCCATAACTACCGCGCGCCGACCCACTGATGGGCTAAGGCTCCAGATGATGCTTACACAAAATAGGCATCGTTTCTAATTTTACACACCCGTAAGAATAATTGTTGATATTTTTCGTACTGAGCGCGAAACTCACGTTGTAAGTTCCCCGGCAAATGTTCCACAAACCAGCCAAAACGCTCGCGCGAGTAACGCGCTCGCTTGCGAAACTCGCGTTGGAAGTCCACTGGACTTCCAACTTTAGCGAGTTTCCGGATTGAAGTGCCTTCGCGCGCTACGCTTCAAGCGCTCCGGCAAGTCAATCCGCAATCCATTGTGTATGTGCGATCCGCACAGCGAGCAGCCTCAACATCGTGAGTTACCATGAGCACTGCCACACCATTTTTTGCAGCCTCACGCAACATTTTCACCACTATGCGAGTATGCTCTAAATCCAAATCGCCAGTAGGCTCGTCAAGAATAAGAAGCTTCGGATTGTTTATCAGCGCGCGCACAATCATTACGCGACGCATTTCACCACCCGAAAGCTCACTTGGGTAGCACCACAGTAAATCTTCAATATGCAATTGCTTGCAAAGTTCTAACGCGCGAGTCTCGTTTGAATCTTCGCTTACTTCAGACTTACTTTCAGCAGACTTACTTACTTCAGACTTACTTACTTCACAAGCATTAGCTGCAATTTGCACAGGTAAAAGTATGTTGTCATGCACAGTAAGATTTTGCAAAAGCGTCTGCGATTGCGTCACAAAACCTATATCACATGCGCGCAAACGAGACATCTTGACATCACTAAAAGTGCGTTCAGAAATCTCTTCGCCGCAAACTTTTACACTTCCATGCGTTGGCTTCAATAACCCAGCAATCAAATTTAGTAAAGTAGATTTTCCGTTACCTGACTTTCCAACGATTGCCACAAAATCGCCGCTATTTAGCACAAAGCTCACATTATTTACTGCAAAAAATTTGTGCTTTCTGCGCATAAATTCGCGAGTTACACGAGTAAGTTCAACAACAGGTAAAATATCAAACTCATTACTTGACAGTTTTTGACTCTTATCTTCCATACTTACTCACCTGACCTAAGTGTCAAATACGTTTCGCGCATAGCAATACGCAATGTAGTAAGCGCTGAAGCTACAACAACTGCAACAAGCGCAAGTAGCACAGACGCTAACATAAGCACTGCTACTGGTAGAGCAGTCACTTCCAAATACGGAAGCTGCAATTGTTCAGAAATAAGAGAACTGTAAGGGAACAATATAAGACTTGCAGACGCAACACCCAATACTCCGCCAACTAAGCCAAGTATCGTAGATTCTCTAACTACAACACCTAAAAGCATATTTCTTGTTGTGCCAAGTATGCGAAGAGAAGCAAACTCTTTTTTACGCTCGTTTACAGATGTTGAAAACACTGCAACTAAAACTAGCAATCCAACTAGCCAGCACGCAGCAATTATAAAAGTCAACGTGCGAGTAAAAACACCAAGATTAGCTTGCGTAGTTGCTGTAATTCCGCCCGGAAAAACTATGCCAATGCTTGAAAGACCAGTTGTTTTACGGATATTTTTTGCAACTTCTTGCGCGCTGTAACCTTTTTGTACTTTTACAAGAACTGCAGAAACTGCTTTTTTAGCATATTCCTTTGGAATAGCGGTATGCCCTACTTTCGTTGAATACTCAACTACTTGCGGCACACTTTCGCGTCGCACAAACACTGAATTATCAATGCTTGTGCCGGTTTTTGCAAGCTGCGCAGCTACAGGCCATTGGTGTCCAAAAAGACGAACAGTATTCATATAAGACACGATTACATTTGCGCCAGCAATCATCTCGCCTTTTTGTAACTTCTGCTTATGTTGAGAATAAATCCAAGGACCTATAACAAAATCAGAATCGGGATCAAAACCAATAATTTGTAATTTTTCAGCGCAACATCCTGCAGAAAGCGAAGAAATATACGTTTGTGCACTCGCCTTTTGCACACCCGGAGAGCGTCTTACTAAATTCTCAATATCGTTAGTGAAATAAAAAGTGCTTGAACCACTGTTTGTAAGCAGCGCTTCTGCTTTAGTATGCGTACCTTGAGGGATAACCATAATATCGGCTCCCATGCGTTCTCGCATACTGTTCAAGCCGCGTTCAAGATTCATAGAAATCAGCGAGCCGCCGAAAAATATTGCAGACAAGCACGCAGATACAACAATAAGTGCAGCCGTGCGCAATGGCTTGCGTTTAAGATTTTCCAGCGGCAATCGCTTTAGCGTAATAGTGCGCATAATTTTGCTTTGTTAAGCTTTTCGAACTATTTGAACTATTAATTTTCTTTATTATCCAAATACACGGAAACAGCTGCGAACACTAATGCGAGCACAGACAGAACAATCAGTGTTGGACGCATAACCGATGCACAGTGCATCATTGGGCTCTTGCACACGCCAATAAGGAATGTTGTAACAGCGAGCATAAGCAAAGCGTTCACAACTACAGCAATATTTAAACCAATGCGAACATTTTCTTTAACAAATAGCGCAATAATTCCAAGTACTGCAATAACTAAGCCAATTCCAACAGCTGCACGACCTGTGTAGTAGCATGCCATAGGTTGCATCATCATATGCATTTTTTGCATGCCTCCGGTTGAGCATGGCTTTGCAAACGTCAATGGTGCAACGGCAATAAGCAAACCGAAAATAATTGCAGGAATTGATGCGAATAATTTGTTTTTCATAATTTATACCTCATGAAATGTATGTTTTTATTTTTTAGTGTCACATTTTCGTTAATGCAACACGCTTCTCAGCGCTCACACCAGCAAACGCCACGTCCTTGTTAAAAATTTATCTTACATTAAAGTGCATAAATAAAAGATTTTACAATTTTTCGATTGGTGCAACTCTAAGCATTAGTCGCTTTACTCCATCGGAGCCGAAATCGACTGTAATAATTGAGTTTCTGCCCTTATCTTGCGTTGCTAACACGGTTCCTAAGCCGTAAGTATCGTGAGTAATTTTGTCGCCAACTTGGAAGTCTTGAATATTTAGATGATTGTCTTTATTCATAACTGCAGAAGTTGAACCAACTTTTGTTGCGCTTGTTGAAGTCGCAGTTTTTGCAGTAACTTTGCGCGTTTTTACTGCACTTGACTTAGACCAATTCGATTTAGAATAAGACGAGCCGTAAGACGAGCCATAAGAAGATCCGTAAGACTTGCTATAAGACTTTCCGTAAGAAGAGCCGTAAGACTTAGAGCCATACGATTTATTTCTTCCGTAAGACTTAGAGCCATGCGACTTTTCAGAACCGTAACTGCTTCCACCATAAGTTGTTTTTTCACTAAACGCATCGCTATAATCGTCATCCCAGCCACCGAAATCGCCACCGAAATCACTATCAAAATCGCTATCGAAATCATCGCCGCGTCTAGACGAAGCGCCCCAACGCTCAACATCAGACTCTCTGCGCTTCCAATCAATCAAATTATCTGGAATCTCATCCAAAAACTGGCTTGGAAGCATATCTTGAGCCTGCCCCCATTGCGCACGAACAGCAGCACGAGTAACATACAAACGCTGCTTAGCTCGAGTAATACCAACATAAGCAAGACGACGCTCCTCGCAAAGCTCGCCATCGTCTTCCAAAGCGCGAGAATGCGGAAAAGTTCCCTGCTCCATGCCAGTTAGGAACACAACCGGATACTCCAAGCCCTTAGCTGTGTGAAGCGTCATCAACGTAACTTTACCAGTGTCCTCATTTTCATCCGGCAATTGATCCGAATCAGCCACAAGCGCCGTCGTTTCAAGGAATCCAGCAACACTAGCATCCGGCGTATTCTGCTCATACTCAGCTGCAACCGACTGCAATTGCGACAAATTATCCACGCGAGCGGCATCTTGAGGATCTTCAGAACGTTGCAAATCCTCCAGCAAACCACTGTCGTTCAGTATGCTGTCAATAACTTTAGAAGGTTTCGAGTCATCGTTTTGCATACAAGTAATTAAATTGTGCATAAGCTCGCGGAACTCTTTAAGCTTGGTTGCAGTGCGAGTTGGCATGCCTTCGATTGACTCCAAATGCTCCAAAGCTTGCCAGAAGCTAACTCCTTGTGTTTGAGCGTAAAGCGTTAGCAAAGCCTCCGCACGCGCTCCAAGCCCACGCTTAGGCACATTCAAAATTCGGCGCATATTCACATCGTCATCCGGGTTTGCCATAGATTGCAAGTATGCGAGCGCATCTTTTACTTCGCGACGCTCGTAAAACTTTGTGCCGCCAACAAGTTGATACGGAAGACCTGCTTTAACGAGCGCATCTTCTAGCGAACGAGACTGTGCATTAGCGCGATACATAATCGCCATATCCGAATAAGCAACACCCTCCTCACCTGCTAATCGCGCTATTTCTTGCGCAACCCAAGCTGCTTCCTGTTGAGCACTGTCTGCTGCATAACCGGTAATTGGAGCGCCCTTACCTAAGGCCGTCCACAATTTTTTAGGCTTTCGTCCTTGATTATGCGAAATAACTGCGTTTGCAGCATCCAAAATAGTTTGCGTAGAGCGATAATTTTGCTCAAGCATAATAGTTGTAGCGTTTGGAAAATCTTTTTCAAAGTCTTGAATATTGCGAATATCTGCTCCGCGGAAAGCGTAAATCGACTGGTCGGAGTCGCCTACAACTGTGATTGATGCAGGAGTGCTATTTTGCTGAGATGTATTTGCGTTATTTTGCTTTGCATCCACTCCTGCAAGCTCGCGGATAAGCTCGTATTGAGCGTGATTCGTATCCTGGTACTCGTCTACGAGAATATAGCGGAACTTATGGCGGTAATATTGCGCAGCTTCTGGTACTTCGCGCATGAGTTGCACAGTTCGCATAATTAAATCGTCAAAATCAACCGCATTTGCTTGAGATAAACGATGCTGATATTCCGCATAAATAGTTGCGTAAACAGCTTCAGAATTGCCAGCGTGCGCAATTTGTTGACCTGCAACACCCGGCTTGTAATCGTTAGCATACATGTCTAGTTGCTCACGCCAAGTGATTAAACTATTTTTGCAATCCGAAATCTTGCCCAAAATGCTGCGTGGCGTAAAACGCTTAATATCAACGTTAAGCTCTGTTGCAATAATTTTTACTAATCGCTCGCAATCGGAAGTATCGTAAATAGAAAAGCCTGATTTTAAGCCAATATACTGTCCTGATCTGCGAAGTATTTTCACACATGCAGAATGGAACGTCGAAACCCACATAGTATTTGCTTCGCTGCCAATAAGATTGCTTAAACGTTCACGCATTTCGGCAGCTGCTTTGTTTGTAAAAGTGATAGCAAGAATTTGGCTTGGCCAGGCACCTTTTTGGCTTAATATCCAAGCTATTCTTCGCGTAAGAACTCGCGTTTTGCCACTTCCAGCTCCTGCTCCAATAAGCAGTGCCGGTCCGTCGTATTGGACTGCTTGAGATTGTTGCGAATTTAAGCCGTCAAGTAGTTTTTGCGCGTCAACTGCAACTCTAGAATGTGCAGAATTTTGGGAATATTCTTGAGATTCTTGAGGAGACACTTCTTCTTGAGGAGGCACTGATTCTTGATCAGACGCATATTCTTGCTGCGTAAAATCAGGCTCTTTAGCGTAAGCGTCAGCATACTCGTCGTAACTGTAGTTGGCATAATCATTCGCATCCGCAACATTCTCGTAAAAATGATCGTCAGAATCGAACGAATCAACTGGATTCCCCAACAAATCACTTACATATCCATAATCGCTATCTTTTGCACTCATATTTGCATTCATACTTGCGCCCATACTTACGCTCATACTTGTACTCCATTGATGCTGCCAATTACCTACGTTTTAGCTTCAGCAATAAAACGCCCCCACGTTTTAATTGCGCACGTATCTAATCAGGTTTACCACATGCTGCAGTCGTTTTTACTCGTATTGTGTCACGAACGTGGGTATGCTTGAGCGTACTGCAAGTAATTGTTCGTAAGAAGGGGCGCATCGTGCAAGAATTGGAAGAACGCATTCTCCAAGATGGTATCGTAAAACCAGGCAATGTATTAAAAGTAGACGCTTTTTTGAACCACCAGTGCGATGTGAATTTATTTGATCATATGGGAGCCGCTTGGGCTGAGCATTTCCGCGACGCAAATATTACTAAGATTCTTACGATTGAGGCTTCTGGTATTGGAATCGCATGTGTTGCAGCACGCCATTTTGGTGGAGTTCCTGTGGTTTTTGCAAAGAAAGCTCAGTCAATTAATCTCGATGGCGACCAATACGTATCTACGGTATTTTCTTTTACAAAGCAGCGCGAGTTTCCGGTGATTGTGTCACGTAAGTATTTAAGTGCGGAAGATCGCGTGCTTATTTTGGATGATTTTTTGGCGAACGGCAAAGCTCTACAAGGATTAATCGACATTTGCAATCATGCTGGAGCTAGCGTTGCAGGCATTGGAATCGCTATCGAAAAGGGCTTCCAAGGTGGCGGAGATGCGCTTCGTGAAGCCGGATATGACTTGGATTCGCTGGCGATTGTTGACGCGATGGATCCTGTTGATGGGTCGATTTCGTTCCGTAAGTAGCGCTCCGACCTGCTTTCGCGCTTAGAACGTAGCACGCGAAAGCAATTCGGAGCGTGAGCTTGCTCAGGCGGAAAGTCCAGTGGACTTTCCGTGCAAGCTCAGCCGAACGGCGATTAGCCGTGAGGACAGCGCTCCGCTCTTGCTTGCCGTGGCGCGAGTTTGGGGGATTTCTCTCCTCGCGCGTCCCGTCCTTCAGTCGCCTTGACTGTTAAAGGCGTTTATTGTGTTCGCCTTTCTTTAAAGAATGTTGCTCCATCAGTCCTCTTTTAGCGCTCGTAGAGAAATCCCCCAAACTCTGCGTGTTTAATCTTTAATAACCTCGTTTTATCGCAGAGATTTTTCGATTTTTCTTCTTCGCTTGACGAATCAGCAGCCTACGGCTCTGACGTTCGCCGCGCTCAGTGCGAAAAATCTCAAATCTCACCGCACGAATATTTGTTCCGACCAAGCAATTCCTATCTCCCACTACTAGTAAAACCGCTAGTGTTTTGTGGTGTGGTAGGAGTGTCTGGCGTGATGTGTGCAGCAGCAATGACGTTAGTTGTTCTTGAACAACAGGTAATCAGTGTCTGCAGAACATTATTGCTAAAGTTCACTAAGCAATAAGTAATCGACGTTAGCAAAGCATTACTGCAAAGCTACAGACGCAACGTCTGCAGAGCACAGGCGCAAAGCTACAAAACCACTTTTCGCAGAAGCACTGGCGCAAAGCTTCAGGAGGTTTGGGAAAATACGACCCTTAATTTACACGAGCGCAAAGTTTATGCCAGATTCAGGCGCGTAGCCGACCATTACTTTACACGACTGTAAAGTTTCTGCCGCTATTTGGCGAGCAAACGACCGTTACTTTACAACGCTGTAAAATTTATGCCGCTTTCAGGCGCGTAGCCGACCGAAACTTCACACCGCTGTAAAGTTTATGCCGGATTCGGGTGAGCGAACTCACTGAAGCACGTTTAATTGTGAAGGAAACGAGAAAAATTTTTCGCAAATGGTAATTTTGTCGAAAAATACGATAAAGTAGTCCGGTTGGTATACTTCAACACGTATTGCAACAAACAATTGATTAGGTGGCTAAACATATGACTGATGTGGTGATTGCAAGCGCTGTACGTACGCCTATTGGCAAATTCGGCGGCAGCTTATCTTCGCTTTCCTCAGTTGATTTAGGAACAATCGCAGCAAAAGCAGCAATAGAACGCGCTGGAATTAGCTCACACGACGTGGATCAAGCTATTTTTGGAAACGTATTACAAGCAGGCAGCGGACAAAACGTTGCTCGCCAAATTGCGTTAAAAGCAGGCTTAGATACTTCTAGCTGCGCAATGACAATTAACGAAGTATGCGGATCCGGTTTAAAAGCAGTGCGTTTAGCACAATCCGCAATCGTTATGGGAGATGCGCAAGTTGTTGTTGCAGGCGGCACTGAAAGCATGAGCAACGTACCGTTTTACGCAACTAATTCGCGATTTAGCGGACACAAATACGGGAATTTTGCGCTTATTGACGGTTTGCAACGAGACGGCTTAAACGACGCTTTTACTGGCGACGCAATGGGCGTTACTGCAGAAAATGTTGCAGCAAAATTTGGTATCACTCGCGAAGCACAAGATATTTTTGCACTTAAATCTCACCAAAAAGCTGTTGCCGCTATTAAACGAGGCGATTTTGCTTCTGAAATTGTGCCAGTAACGCTTGCAAACGGAACTGTTATAACTCAAGACGAGCATCCTCGCGAAGATACGTCTTTAGAGCAGTTGTCGAAATTGCGCACGCTTTTTAAAGCATCGGAAGAAACTTCGGGCGCGACTTGCGAAGTTGGCAAGAACGAAATTAGCGAGAACGAAGTTTGCAAGCACGAAGTTTGCAAGCACGAATCGACTGTAACTGCCGGAAACGCAAGCGGAATTAACGACGGAGCTGCAGCTCTAGTGCTTATGAGCAAAGATTACGCGCAAGCGCACGGAATTGAATATCTTGCGCAAATTGTGGGATTCGCAGAAGGCGGAATCGACCCAGATTTAATGGGATATGCTCCAAAACATGTGATGGAACGCATGCTAAATGCGACCGGTAGCAGCGTTGACAACATTGACTTATTCGAAATAAACGAAGCGTTTGCAGCGCAAAGCATTGCCGTTTCGGAGCAACTTCATATTGACGAGTCAAAACTAAACGTACGCGGTGGAGCAATTGCACTCGGTCATCCGCTGGGCGCTAGCGGAGCTAGGATTTTGACGACGCTTATATACGCTTTGCGAGATAGCAATAAGTTAAATGGAGTTGCTGCGCTGTGCGTCGGCGGCGGAATCGGCGTTTCTATGCAAATTAGAATGCGAAACAATCAAGCCAAAATGTAAAACAATAAAGTCAGACTGCAAAACAACTAAGTCAGAATGCGAAGCGATCAGAAGCATTCGTAGTCTACAAATCATGAGGTGATTTCGATGACTGCTTTTCGCGAATTAGGCGTGGAAAATCGCATAAAAACCTTGCAAAATGAGGGCGCAATTAACGATGCTGATGCAACATTTTTGCTTAAACAGTTTGCGGAAAGTTCTGATACTACAATTCCTGCAGACGTTGCAAATCATATGATTGAGCATCAAATTGGAAAGTATACGCTGCCGGTTGGCGTTGTGCGTGGGCTGATTGTGAACGGCGAAGTGCGGGACGTGCTGGTTGCAACCGAAGAGCCGTCCGTGATTGCAGCTGCGTGCAATGGGGCGCGGATTGCGGCGGAGACTGGCGCTGGATTTGACGCGGCGACTGACGTTGGATTTGACGCGGCGACTGACGTTGGATACGGAATTATTGCGCGCTCCCCACAATACGTGACTACAGCGCAAATAGCTTTTGAGGACGCAGACGGGAGCGTGGCGGCGCAATTGCGCAGAATCGTTGAAGATAAAGAAAAGGTTGCAGAACTGTTGCGCATTGCAAACGAGTCACACCCATCAATGAGTAAAAGGGGTGGCGGCGCGCGAAAATGCCGCGCTTCAGCTTTGCACGGCTTCGCAAAGCTCGAGATTGACGTAGACACATGCGACGCAATGGGCGCCAACACAGTAAACACTATGGGCGAAGCCGTCAAAGCCCAGCTGGAGAGCTGGCTCGGCGTGCAGGCGCTAGTGGCAATACTCACAAACACCAGCCGCGTTGCCACCACAGCAGAAGTGCATATACCGGTTGAAGCACTAGCATCCAGGCGGCTGGAAGACTCTGAGCGAGAGAGCGAAGGAAAACGCCTTGCGCGCCGAATCGCGGCATTGAGCGCGCTTGCCGCCAGCGACCCTGCGCGCGCCGCCACGCACAACAAAGGAATCCTAAACGGAATCGCAGGAGCCGCGCTCGCGTCAGGAAATGATACGCGAGCGCTAGAATCGGCAGCACACGCGTGGGCGGCGCGCTCCGGTCGCTACCTACCACTGTCAAAGTGGAACACCGAAACTTTAAACGGAAAAACCATACTCCATGGCAGTATTGAAATTCCGCTACAGATCGGCATTGTTGGCGGCTCAATCTCATCGCTTCCAATGGCAAAACTCGCGATCAAAATCGGTAATTACAAAAACGCAAACGACTTTAGAAACACGCTTGCCGCGCTCGGTTTGGTGCAAAATCTTGCAGCTCTTCGCGCACTAGCAGGCCCTGGAATTCAAGCAGGTCATATGGCATTACAGTCTTCAAACCTAGCAATTGCAGCAGGTGCCAAAGGTGCGGAAATCACGGAAATCGCGCATGATATTTTGCAACTTAGCCCTGCAGAAAGAACTACAGAAAAAGTTACGCAATTACTTCAAAAGTTACGAGAATCAAGTAAAAATTAAGAAAAATTAAGAAAAATTTAGGAATTTTAGGACAAATGAACACACAAAATACCGAAACATCAGCAACCACTCCCCTTGCCGTCGGCATCGACCGCATCTCCTTCACAACGCCGCACTATTACCTAAACCTCGAAGAACTGGCGGAACACCGCGGAATCGACCCTAACAAATTCACAATCGGAATCGGTCAAAGCGAACAATCTGTGCCACCAAATCACCAAGACATCGTCACTCTCGCCGCGCAAGCTGCCCTCCCACTGCTACCCCACATCGATAGCAATCGCCTCAAAATGCTAATCGTCGGCACAGAAAGCGGCGTCGACGCAAGTAAATCGAGTGCTCTGTACGTTCAAAATCTGCTAAAATTCACGCCGTGGGTGCGCTCTATTGAAGTAAAAGAAGCTTGCTACGGCGGCACCGCGGCTTTGATGATGGCGTGTGACTACGTGCGCGCGCACGCCGAAAAAAATCCGCAAGTGCTTGTTATTGCAGCCGATATTGCGCGCTACGGTCTTGCTACACCTGGCGAAGTAACGCAGGGAGCAGGGGCTGTAGCAATGCTTGTGAGCGCGAACCCGCACGTGCTTAAAATTAACGACGATAGCGTTGTGAAATCCGCTGATATTCAGGACTTTTGGCGACCTGTTTACCAAGACACTGCGCTTGCTCGCGGAAAGTTTTCGACTGAGCAGTACATACAATTTTTCTGCGATGTGTGGCAAAAGTATTGTGCGCAAAACGGTTGTAATTTCAACGATTTTGCCGGATTGTGCTTCCACTTGCCGTATACGAAAATGGGTTTGAAGGCGCTTAAGGCTGCGATGGATTCTTGCGATAATAGCAACCTAAGCGAGTCGTCGCGCAATCGCTTACTTTCGCGCTATGAAACCAGCACGAAGTACAGCCGTCGCGTAGGCAACATCTATACGGGTTCCCTGTATTTGGGATTGCTGTCTTTACTTGAGTTAGACGAATTTACTTGCGAAAATAGTAATCTTACTGCACTTAAAAGCGGCGATAAGATTGGGCTATTTTCTTACGGCTCCGGCGCTGTTGGTGAATTTTTCAGCGGCACGATTGCGCCAGGATTTAGAAATGCGCTGTTTGCGCGCGAGCATGCGGATATGCTTGATTCGCGCGTGCGTTTAAGCGTTGCTGATTACGAGGAGATGTTTGAAAGCGTTGCGCCTTACGCTCCGGAAGATTTCGAAAGCAGCACGTCTTGCCGCGAAGGTGCGAACTTCTTCCTTGACGCAATCACTTCTCAAGAGCGTCATTATTCCACGCGCTAAAATCGAGCGAGCGCACGTTTCAATCGGATTCTCGCGCGCAACCGACCGTTCCTTTACACCCACGTAAAGTTTCTGCCGTTTTTTGGTGCGTAGGCGGCATAAACTGTGCGCTGCTGTAAAGTTTCTGCCGTTATTCCGCGCACAACCGACCGTTTCTTTACACCGCTGTAAAGTTTCTGCCGCAATTTGCTAATTTCCCGAGCTCGGCGAATTAAAAAAGCTTCAAGCGCGAAATGCAGCAACACAAACCTGACACACTACGTTAAACACACTAGCCCACACTTTCTGCGTCTTTATTGACGCAGAAAGACCTCGCTTGCGTTGGAAGCACACTGTGCTTCCAACCCTGAGCAAGCTCGGCGAATTAAAAAAGCCTAAAGCAATTTCACATGCTTTAGGCTTAGTTAATTCGCGGATGAGGCGAGATTCGAACTCGCGGTAGGTTTCCCTACAACGGTTTTCAAGACCGTCTCCTTAGACCGCTCGGACACCCATCCATTTGCGCGCGAAAGCAATCAAATTGCCGCTTTTAACGCACAAGTGGTAAGCATATCATCACGTATAGAACGCAACACACAACACCCAGATTCAAAAAACTTATCAACTAAAAAACAAAGCCCAGGTAATTTCCCGGGCTTTATAGTTAATTAAACGATTTTTTGAAACAAACGCCGTGTTTGTGCACGAGCAAACTCACGCTTCCCACTTAGTTGGCTCAATGACTTCCTTGCCACCCATATAAGCCTGCATAGCCTTCGGAATATCAATCGAACCATCCTCATGCTGATGATTTTCCAAAATAGCCACAAGCCAGCGAGTAGTAGCCAAAGTGCCGTTAAGCGTACTAACTGGACGAGTTCCACCATCTTCCATACGTTCACGCACATTCAAGCGGCGAGCCTGATACTCAGTGCAGTTAGAAGTAGAAGTAAGCTCACGGTAACGTCCTTGCGTTGGAACCCAAGCTTCGCAATCAAACTTACGAGCGGCAGAAGAACCAAGGTCACCTGCAGCAGTATCAATAATGCGGTAAGGCACTTCTACCTTAGCAAGCATTTCTTGCTCCATGCCTAGCAACTTCTGATGCTCAGCGCGAGAATCTTCCTGCTTGCAATAAACGAACATCTCAACTTTATCAAACTGATGCACGCGAATAATACCAGAAGTATCCTTTCCGGCAGCACCAGCCTCACGACGGTAGCAGCTCGACCAACCGCAATAACGCAAAGCACCATTGCTTAAGTCAAGAATCTCATCCTCATGCATACCAGCCAAAGCAACTTCGGAAGTACCGACCAAATACTGATCATCTGGCTCGCGCAAACGGTAAATCTCGTCCGCATGAGAATTCAAGAAGCCAGTTCCGCGCATTACTTCCGGGCGCACAAGCGTTGGCGTAATCGCAAGCGTAAAACCGTGCTCTTCGGCTTGATCGACAGCCATAGTAAGCATTGCGATTTGCAAGCGAGCCACAGCACCGCGCAAGAAGTAGAAGCGAGATCCTGCAACCTTCACGCCGCGACGCATATCAATTCCAGCAACTCCAGTTCCAAGAGTCAAATGATCCTTTGGCTCGAAACCTTCTGCTGCAAAATCGCGAGGTGTGCCAACCTTCTTAACTACAACATAATCGTCTTCTCCGCCTTCTGGAGCTTCATCTTCAACGATGTTAGAAAGCTTCCACATTGCTGTAGTGTAGTCGGCAGTAGCTTTTTCGGATTCAGCCTTGTATTCTGCAACCTTCGAAGCTAATTCTTTAGTTTCGGCAATAAGAGCAACCTTTTCCTCCGCGCTAGCTGTTGCAACCTTCTTACCAATAGCTTTTTGCTCAGCGCGAGCCTCTTCAAAAGCCTTAAGAGCAGTACGACGCAAGTCATCGTTGTGCAATACTTCATCGACGAGCTCAACGGATTCACCGCGCTTGCGCTGCGATTCCTTAACTACGTCGGCATGTTCACGAATAAATTGGATATCAAGCATGACTCCTAGCCTAGTGCCGCAAGACGACAGATAAGCGCACTATCGACAACATTTATGCAAGGCGGCACGTACAATAAAGCAAATACGCAAAATATTGAGGGAGTAATATGGCAGCAATACATGCTACTACAGAAAATTTTGAGAAGATTGCTTCGACAAATGAAATAGTTGTTGTCGATTTTTGGGCAACGTGGTGCGGTCCATGCAGGTCTTTTGGTCCTATTTTTGAGAAGGTCAGTGAAAAATATCCCGAAATTCCTTTTGTAAAAGTTGATATTGACAAAAGCAACGAGATTGCTGCAGCTGCTCAAATCCAAGCTGTTCCAACAGTAATGGTTATTAAGCGCGGCGAAGTTATTTATAGACAAGCTGGAGCATTACTAGCTTCTGATTTAGAAGATTTGGTTGAACAAGCTAAATCTTACGAACCTGCTGATTCTGAATCCTGATTTATAGACTATGCCATGAGATACAATATGTGAGGTTTTGCATATACGTTTTGCACATACATTTTAACGCATGTTTCTTATGTTTTATTAGTCTACGTTGCGAGCGTTTGCAAGTATCAATAGAGTAATTGCAGGAATAAGGAGGGTTATGGCCAGTCACCGTAAGCATACTGTTACGCTTGGTTCACTCAGTTTACGACAGTGGGCTAGAGTTAGCGCGGTTATTTTAGGCTTCATTGCTTTGGTGATACTTGGTTTTGCCTCGCGAGATTTTTACACTTCGTCTAAAGGTCACGCTGTTCAGGTTACTTCTTATTCGGCAACCGATTCTTCGCAAGTTTCTCGTAGTGCTAGCCGTCGCATGTTGCATGATAGCGCAACTTCATATGTTAACGTTGTTATAAATGGTCATCATCGTACTATTTTGGGCAATAATTTCACTGATGTAAAATCCGTTCTTGATGCCGGGGATATCACTCTTGAGCCACACGATGTTGTTACTCCATCTCTTACAACTAAAGTTAGCGAATCAACTGTTATTACTATTAATCGTGCAGGCGCAAAATTAGAAAATTCCGACGACCCAATCGCGTTTAACGTCGTTAAAAAGGAAACTGCTGCACTTCCAAAAGGTACTGAGAAGGTGCAAAGTGAAGGCGCTAACGGCGTAATGGAAACAGCAAAAATAGTTACTCGAACTAAGGGAAAAATAGTTTCCTCTAATATTTTTGCTTCTTATGTTAAAAAAGCTCCAAAAGATAAGGTTATTCTTGTTGGAACTGGCGGTTCTTCTGCCGGACTTGGCTTAGCTGCTTCTATCGGCACGACTGTTCCTGCTGGCGAGATGCAACAATGGGCTCACGATTGGCTTATTTCTAACGGTTATAGTGAAGCTGATTTTACTGCAACAGTATTTATTATTTCTCATGAATCTGGCTGGCGCGTAAACGCAATGAATCCTTCTGGAGCTTACGGTTTACCTCAAGCTTTGCCAGGCGGAAAAATGGCTTCTGCCGGAGCTGATTGGGCTACTAACTATCAAACTCAGCTCCGCTGGTTCTGGAATTATTGCAATGGTCGTTATGGCTCCATTCAAGGCGCTTACAATCATTGGCTTTCCTACCACAGCTACTGATTAGAATCAGTCTAGATATTATTGTTTTGCGCAAATTAAGTCTTACAATTTTTCGTTGTAATAGATAAGAGAATAGACTTAAGTCGATTGACTTTTGCCACCTATGCTTAAAAATATGCTTAAGAAAAACTACGTTTAAGAATAAAAAGGATGTTTTATTTTGATGCACTCAACATGGCTGTCTAATAAAAGCCAAAATCTCAGCCATGCGCTAACAGGCGAAGAAGCATACAATAACAATCGTCTTACACGTCCTGCTTTAATTTCTCTTGCTATTCTTACGTTTATTACATTTATTGGCAATTTCGCACAATTACAACTTACTGCAGCATTGCCAACAATAGTTCAAGAATTTGGCATAAGCGTCACAACTGGTCAGTGGCTTACTTCTATTTTCCAGCTGATTATGGCAATTATGGTTCCACTTACAGCATTTTTAACAAGACGCTTTTCTACTCGCCAAATTGTTATTACTTCCATGTCGCTTTTTACTTTTGGATCCGTACTTGCATGGCTTAGTAGCGACTTTATGATGGCACTTGTTGGCAGAACTCTTGAAGCTATTGGCACTGGCGTAATGTGGCCTGTTTTACAAATTACCGTATTCTCCGTCTACCCTGTTACTCGCAGAGGTGTGGCAATGGGAAGCGTCGGCATGGCTATGAGTATTGCTCCAGCAATCGGTCCTACTATTGGCGGTTTGCAAACTGATATTAATGGATGGCGTTCTATTTTCTGCTCTCTTACTATTATCGGAGCGATATCCGTCGTTTTAGCAGTATTTTTCTTGCATAATTTTGGAGAACATGATCTTAACGCGCATGCTGATTTCTTCTCGGTTGGTCTTTCGGTTATCGGCTTCGGCGGACTCATGTTTGGATTCACTAATATTGAAGGATGCGGAGTTTCCCACCCATTATCTTGGGCTCCTATGATTATTGGTGCTTTTGGAATTGCTTGGTTTGTTATAAGGCAGTTGCGAGCGCAAAAACGCGGTCACACTCCTCTTCTTGGTCTTAATGTGCTTAAAAACCGCTACTTTATGGTAGGTACTATTTGCGCTTGCCTTACATTTTTTGCTTTCAGCTCAATTATGGTGCTTATTCCGCTTTATATTCAGTCTGATCGTGGTTTTTCAGCAACTATGAGCGGCTTAATTCTGCTTCCTGGAGCATTCGGCATGGCTATTTCGCAGTATTTTGGCGGTCGTATGCTAGATCGCTTTGGAGTGCGCCCAGTTGCTATGGCAGGCTCTATTATTCTGTTTTTTGGCACTGTAATGATGAGTCTTATTGACATGGATACGTGGATTTGGTGGATTTCCATTTGGCAGTTTACTCGCCAAATTGGCATGGGATTCTTGCTTATGCCAATAACTACGTGGTCACTTAATTGTTTGCGTAAGGAAGAGCTTGGCGACGGTTCTGCTGTAACTAATACTATGCGTCAACTTTGGGGTGCTATTGGAGCACCTGTTTTAGTAGTTACAATGACAGTATTGACAACTCTTCACCATTCTGGCACAGGTCACGCTGCCGATGTTGCTGCTAGTATTTTTGGAGTTCAATGGACTTTGCGCATTAGTGCTATTATTACGGGAATTATGGCTCTTATCGTTATTTTTGGAGTCAAGGGCGAAGGCACAGGTTCTGCTCACAATCTTGCGCGTAGAGCTATTGACCGCATGCGCGTTTTGCATATTCCTCATTCAGCAGAGCATCACGACGTAATGCACGATCACACCCATAATCATTACTAAATGCTTATTAAACGCTTACTAAGTCGCCTTTAAGGATGCTAGACTGAGCAAAATCCTTACTTTGGCAATTTCTGTGCAGAACAGTTATGCAATACGCTTTCCATACTCTGCTTTTCTTCGCGAGTTACAGTTAAACCATATTTATATTTAACAGCTATTTGCCTAGCAACATATTCGCACCTAAAGGTTTTGTTTGAAGGAAGCCAGTAAGCTGCGGACGCGGAACCTTTTTCTTGATTAGCAGCTCCTTCAACCGCGAGCAGATTCATCATATCGTTGCCAAATTTTAATCGTTTTGCACGGTTCCATTTCCATGCTCCAGATTCCCACGCATTTTGTAATGCAACAACATGATCTATTTGAATTAAGGCACTAGTTTTTCGCCCACGCACGAAGTTGATATCTTTGCCAGTATACGGATCATGCAACAAGCCGAAACGCACTTGGCAAGATCCTGCGTACTTGTATTTCACATTTTGTAAATCACGCGCTAAAACATCTTCCCTAACGTCACATCCGTTACCGTCATCGTCAGTAGTACGATATCCAAATACTTGACGCTCGTACCCGTAACGATAAGGCTTAGATATACGCAATTTTTTCAATGCTTGCGCAGCTTCTCCGCTTGCTTCATATTCTCCTGTAATCTTCCCAACGTTACTGTTTATTTTAGGAAGCAACAAGCCAATAACAATCCCACATAAAACAGCAAACAGCAGCATCCAAAACAGCGCAAGAAACTGCCTCTTGTTACAACGATTACGCATGTCCAGTCCCCCAACCCAACTTATGCATATTCTATATTTTTTAAATTAAAGTTAGTTACTGCTCTTAACTCTCATAACAGACGGTATTCTTTGTAAAACAACATCTACAACTTGCTGAATCATAATTACAAGCAAAACCATTGCCATAACAGCATAAACAGTGCTCCATGCTGGAATATTAGCTGGAACTGGATGGATAGTGTGAGAAACCACTAGTGCTGCTACAGAAATGCTAATTAACGATATAGCAAGAACAAGTGCCGACATGCCTCCACTTTTACGAGCCAAACGCATTCTTTGTTGAGAAACTTTATGCATTGAAGTAACCATTCGATTAACGCAATGCTCACCTTGCCTAAATGCAAGTACTTCATCGATACCAAGTTCAATATCACTTACTTCATTCTCAACTTCATGTTGTTCAATGCGCACTTTATTTGCAATATGCTTGGAGCGTATAAGTAAGTATCGAGGAACAATAAACATAATAAACACGCACGAAGCAATAGCTACATAAGACAAATTCGCATCGAAATAGTACAAAACAACCATAAGAGGCACAACTGCAAATATCATTCCAACATTCATGCTGATATGAGCTTTATGCCAACGTTCGTGATGCATATCTACACCTGCAAATGTTGTAACAAGAGTTAATGCACGAACTGCCATACAAGCAACAGCAACAAGCACACACTGTTGCATTACAAAACCAAATATTGGACGTCCTGCAACAGCAAACATTGCTGAAACAATAGCAACAGGAATACATACTGCAGAAACAAGATTGAGAGCAGTACTAAACATTGATATAAAAGCAAAAATAGCACGTTTGAACTTTGAGATTGTTCTCACTTCATAAGTGTAAGCAATACTTGCAATAGAAGAAATATGCTTGTTTTTATTAGGATCTTGCTGAGCTTGCTCAACGTTTTGCGAGTTCTGAGATTCGTTTAATTGATTTAGTTGCGTAATATTTTTAGAACTATCATTAGCAACATGACGATACGATTCTACAGTTGCTATTTCATCAGTTGCGCTAATTCCAGCATCATTTGGCATTAAAACTATTACATTCGCATAACGCGCTATGCGACGCAATATTTTAACAATTTCTTCAGCTTCATGATTGCTAATATCACATTGGGAATAATCAAAAACGTACACTTTAGTGTGTCTTAAAATTGCTCTAGCAAGAATAACACGACGCTTTAAATCTTCAGAATTATAGGATGCTTCAGGATTATTAAAAAGTCTATCTATTGGCATATCTAGACCGTCGTAATCGGCATAAACAACGCCATCTATTCGCACAGCTCGCAATGCATCCCACATCGCAGTAGTCGTAGCTGTTGGAGCAGCCAAAAGTAAGTTTTCTCGCAATGTTGTGGAAAATAGATGACTTCGCTCGCTAACTATAGTAACAATATCTGCTAAAGCTGCAGAACTTGCATCATTCAACGACAAGTAAGATGCACTATCGTTTGCGTCAAATACTTCAGAAACTACAAATGGAGAAACATCATCTTCATGAATATCATAACGGTCGCTATAAGAAAGCAATATGTCAGCAGATTTGTTAAAACCTGTACCAGAAAGTATTTTCTCACGCATAACATGATGATATTTACTTGGAATAACTTGCAATTCACCAGATTTTGCAATTATCGATAAACGCTGGGCTTCATTAGTATTCGCATTATTTTCCGAAATATTGCATCGCATACGCAAAGCAATATTGGTTGAGCCATCAGGCAAAGATAATGTTGAACCATCGTCACTAAATGCTATTGGAGCAGGAGAATCAGTAACCATTTTTAACAATGCTTCAACATGATCCAAACCATGAACAGCATGCTTAACTACATGCATATTCTTACCAACAATTCTCAGTGGCTGGACGCTTAACATTAACAAAGGCATCGTTAACAGAGCTGCAGCAAGACCTACACCTTTAACGGAAGATAACCAAACAGTTGCAACAATTGCGAGTCCAGCAATAACATAGGCAAATAACGCACTTACACAACGCCACGATACTGGGCTTAGTGCCAACGAGAATATAAGAGAAGCGACATTAAACAATGCAGCTAATGCGCAAATCCCGGCTATAGCAGGGTTAACTGTAAATAGTGCTGCAGAAACGACTACAGGAACAGGAATAGCTGCAATAATTTGTGGAACTAAAGAAGCAACAAAACTTTGTATTGCAAAAATATCTTCATTTACGCGCAGAGAAGTAATGTCATGAGAATCTTCAATATCTACAGAACGTAGAGATAACATTGCGTGCAACATTTTAGGGCGCAAACGCATAGCTATTCGCGACTCAATTTCTGCACAAACAGTACACGACCAGTAAAAAACTGCATATTTCAGCAAAATAATAGCAGCTAAAGCAATAATGTAAGACGTAAATTCAACAGAACTCATTAAAGAAGTTCCAGTAGAACGAACAGGTCTTAATACTGGAGACAACATCCCAACGCAAACGTAGACAAAAGCTATGTTTACAAGATAAGAAATCGCAAGACACGCCGACCTTAAAATAACTAGATGCTTAATTCCTGGCACGAACGCAAAGCAGCGATTTATCATCTCCTGATCCTTTTCTTTATTCCATATTTATTCAAAAAACCACACACTCCCAACTGATGTTAAGATTACGCTTCACACACACCATCAACACGCCGGCATCCGCGTAATTATGCTGATTTTAAGCCATTTTGCCAGATATTAGCATTAAGAAAATAAAGTTGTTTCACAACTGTTTCACGCAATATTTAAATAATCAAAAAAAATAATTAAAAATACCATTCTTAATTCTATTCTCGATAATTTTTAATGCAATTTTTCACAATCGCAAAATTATCTCAATACGGCACCAATAGAAGAACGCAATTTTAAGCCAGCAGGTATTTGCCCAACTCCATGAGACATATCTGGGAATGCTGGCTCAGGCCCATGATTCATTAATCTCAAAGCTTCACGCACTGCCAACGACCCTAATTGCTGCATATCGAGACTCACAGTTGTAAGAGGTGGGAAAAAATCACTTATTGCCGGAATATCGCCGAAACCAACAACACTAATATCACTCGGAATTTTCAAACCGTGCTCATACAAGGAACGCACAACTCCTACTGCCTGCTCATCGCTTGAAGCAACAATAACAGTCGGCAATGCAATGCCATCTATGCCAAATTTCTCAATCATATGATTCATTCGCGCGTAGCTTTCAGAAGACTTCCACGAAGTACATTGCACAATATGCGAATGAATACCTTGAGCAGTTGAAAGTGAACGCCATGCAATGAGTCGCGTTGCAGCGCCTCTCCATTGCGAAGGACCTGCTATGTAAATGGCATTTCGATGTCCATAATGCGCAATAAGTGACACAATATCGTTCATTGCGCGAGATTGATTAATACCAATCATTGAATACTCAACGTTGCTATGAGAACGCAACATATTCATGCCTTCATGCGCGCTTATTGCACCATGAGTAGCAGTAACACATACGCACGGCTTAAGAATACGCGTACGACACAGTGACGTAAATATTGCATCTGTTGGAGCGTCAATTATTAATCCGTCGACATTTTGCTCTTCAAAACTCTCGCATAAATCTTGAATATCACTTTGTTCACATAATGTTTCGTTGACCATGCTAATAGAAAGAAAAAGACCGCGAGATTTTGCTTGCGCTTCTATAGGAGCAATAATGTTTCGAGATGTTCTATTTTCTGCACCAACGATAAGCCCTAAAGTACGCGATTTCTTAGTCGCTAATGCGCGTGCTGAATTACTCGGATAATACCCAAGCTGCTCAATAACTCGCAGAACTTTAATTCGCGTGCTAGCAGAAACATCAGGAGAATTATTAATAACGCGAGAAACAGTTTGATGACTTACACCAGCAGCGTGCGCAACATCGATCATTGACACGCGTTTTGCTTCATTTTTTGCCATATGCACCCTCGCTTATAAATGCCAAGACAGTCTATGCAAATCGCTAGGTCCTACTTTTTTAATGGCATTGCGATGAGCTAAAGAACCGTAACCCTTATTACTTGCCCAATCGTAGGCTTCATATTGCGGATTTTTAGCAAGAGATACCATAAGATTATCTCTAGTAACTTTTGCCAAAACTGCAGCTGCAGCTACGCTCGCACACTGCCTGTCTGCTTTTACTAAAGTATGAACTTTTACAGGCTCCGGAACGTAAGGAGCGTCAAAAGTATTTGCGACTTTGTCAATATAATCGCAAGGTCCATCCAATATTGCGGCAATACGAAAGTTTGAATTCGCACGCGTATTCGCACGCGTATTCGCATTTACGCTAAAACTTAGCTTTTTAATATCTTCTTCAACTTTAGAAATTGCTTTTAATGCAGCGACACCAAGCGCATAGCTAATACCCCACTCATCAATTTCTGTGTTAGTGCAAGACCCGACTGCCCAAGTTGTACACCATTTTTGCAACGGTTCATAAAGCTCTTCTCGACGCTTTTCGCTCAGCAATTTAGAATCAGCTAAGCCTTCAGGCATATAGTTTTCTTTTACTTGTTTAATTCCAATAACTACAGCTCCTACCATCACAGGACCTGCAAGAGAGCCTCTTCCTACTTCATCAAGACCAATAACCCAATCATAGCCTTCAGAAAGCAGATCTTGCTCATATTTAAATGATGGAACAAGCGGTATATTGGATGATTTATTTGGCATAATTGAAATCAGTTGATATAAGTCGCGCTAATATAATTTCGTTAATACTCATTGCGCTAATACTTTTATTTTGCAGGACGATCAGGCACATTGTTAAAATCATCATGATGTTCGTCTAAAAGACCAATTCGATCAAGCGGCCACGATCTAAACACAGCAACGCCCTCGATTTTGGAAATAGGAACTAAACCGTCATCGCCATCATTGCGATGGTATCGTGAATCTGCAGAATTAGAACGATTATCACCCAAAACAAACACGTGACCGGCTTTGACTTTTACTTTAAACGGAAAAGCACTCGGGTCAACACCAGGACGAATATAGGAAGATTCTCGTATTGGAACACCGTTCACAACAATAGGCTGCCCAGCGCCTTTACATTCAACAGTATCTCCAGGCAAACCAATAAGACGCTTAATTAAATCCTTGCCAACAGCACCGGAAGAATTTTCACCACTCAACCAATGTGCAGGATCCTCAAAAACAACAATATCTCCACGTTTTAATGGGAATAAGCGCGGAGTTAGCTTAGTCGTAATAACATAATCGCCAATATGAATAGTATCTAGCATAGAGCCAGAAGGAATTGTGTAAGCTCCAAATAGGAACACACGAATAAGTATCACTACTAATACTGGAATACCGAACCATGTTATAGCATCGCGCAAAGTTAGGCGGTCATTTTTAGCACGCTTAGAATGTGCAAAATGCTTACCTTTTCTATTTTTGCGCTTAAACATGCGAGAGCCGGAAGGTAAATCTCCTTCCGGCTCTGGTGGAACCGGTGAAGGATCTATACCATGACCCGCTACTGAAACGATATGAGTATCGCTAATTTGCGTGTCATCAGTCATAACAAATACCCTTCACATAAGTTCCATTTTACTTAGCAGAGTTATCGCGACGCTCGGCAATACGAGCAGCCTTACCACGCAAAGCGCGCAAGTAGTAAAGCTTAGCGCGACGAACGCGACCGCTACGAACCAGCTTAATCGAATCGATAGCTGGAGAATGAAGTGGGAAACGACGCTCAACACCAGTGCCGAAGCTCACCTTACGAACAACGAAAGTTTCACGCACGCCAGCACCCTTACGAGCAATCACAACGCCGGTGAAAGTCTGAATACGAGTGTTGTTGCCTTCCTGAATCTTAACATTGACATCAACGGTATCGCCAGGACGGAAAGCTGGAATTTCTTCAGCAGCCTTAAGATGCTTAGCATCAAATGCTTCTACAGCATTTACCATAATATTCCTCCATCGCCGCCGCATATCGACGCATAGTAAGCGTTAGCAACAAATGTGCTACGCAATTCTTTCCCCAAAAAGTTCGCTTTTTAGGGGGCTTCCGATCCGCGCAATCTTAAATAAGAAGCGACTAGACCTAAAAGATAAAAGAACTATGCGGCATCCCTTTATCGAAAGCATACAAATACCAAATTATGCTCAATAATGGACATTATTGAGCATAATTCCGCACTATTCCGCACTATTCCGCACTATTTCAGCGCACAACTCCATCGAGAGGAGCAGTTTCAACTGTACGAGTCAACTCGTCATCATCAGCGTCATAATCAAACAACTCGCCGTAACGACCCCAGCTAATTGCAATATCAAACTGCTGACGTGCCAAAGCATCCGTGTGCTTACTGCGCAACAAATCCAAAATCAGCTCGCCACGAAGCTTTCCGTTACGATTCCTACTCAAAGCTTGATCAATTGCGTGCACAAGAGGTGCATGTTCAATCGCAAGACGAGCAAAAACTTGCTTACTGTGCAAAATATCGGCATTATGCCACTCTTCACCCTCAGAAGTAATAGTAATATGACCGTTTTCTGCAGTAAGTAAATTAAGCATCGTACCCGCATCGACAAGTGGGAACAAATCATCAATCTCAAACGACAAATCAGCTGCCAAATCAGCCAAATCAATGCCATCTGGGTTTTCAGAAATCACGTCAAGCAAACCAGCCATACCACCTGGTGTAGCGTTTGGAAGCAAATGAACAGCCACAGGCTCTGCCTTTGCCTCACCTGCTTCAGCTTCATCCTCACTTTGCTTATCTTCATCTTCATCGTCATGGTGGCGCTGAATAAGCATATCTGCAATTGCTGCAGCTTCGTTATCTTCAGCATCTTCATTAGTTGCATTATTTGCTTGATTTTGAGAATCAGCATCTTCGGAAGCGTCTTGCTCTGCAGCGCTTTCTGGAGCAGAACCAGTCAAAATAGCATACAGATTATCAACCATCGCTTCAAATTCAGCACTGTGCTTATCTCGAGGACGAGGCAAATCAACATTCACATCAGCAATTAAGTGACCTGGATGAGATCCAAGAACCACAACGCGATCAGCCATTTGCACAGCTTCTTCAATATTGTGCGTCACAATAAGCACAGACTTAATATCTCGCTCCTCGCTAGACCACAGCTTAAGAACTTCCTGACGCAAGTTTTCTGCAGTAAGCACATCGAGAGCAGAGAATGGCTCGTCCATAAACAATGCATCCGGTCGTAGCACCAACGCGCGCGCAATACCAACTCGCTGACGCATACCGCCGGAAAGTTCCTTAGGATATGCTGTTTCAAAGCCGTCCAAACCGATTGCGTCAATTGCAGCTAAAGCAAGCTCAGTACGCTTTTCTTTACTAACGCCTCTAGCACGCAAACCAAGTTCCACATTGTCTTGTACTGTAAGCCACGGCATAAGAGCGAAGGTTTGAAATACGATTGCAACACCTGGGTTTGGACCTGTCAGCTCGCGTCCGCGATACGTTACTGTGCCTTCTGTTGGCTGCACAAGACCAGCCATTGTGCGTAGGAAAGTTGATTTTCCAGCACCAGAACGTCCTAATATTGCTACGATTTCACCTTCGCGAAGGGTGAAAGAAATATCGTGCAAAACGTGCTGAGTAGTGCCACTGTCAGAAGTGAAGCTTTGACTGATGTGCTTTGCGTCGATAATATCGCTTGTAATTGAGGATTGCACTTTTTTTGCATTGCTCTTTAAAGTATTCATAATTTTGCCAATCTTTTTCATAAAATCTTGTTATTTTAAGCGATTTATTAGTAAATTTTATTAGTAAATTTTATTAGTCGATTTAATTCAATACGTAACGTTTTTCGGAAATACGTTGCATTGGCGACCAGAATAATCGGTTGCTTAAAACAACAATCAAGCTCATAACAGTTACGCCAACTAAAGTGCGCGCAGAATCTCCTAAAGTGGTTGCATTAGTAATATATGCGCCCAAACCCTGAGTTTCCATGTGATTCTTTCCATATTCCACAATCTCAGACACAATCGAAGCATTCCATGCACCGCCTGCAGCTGTAATACCGCCAGTGCACCATGAACCGAAAATAGACGGCAAAATAAGCGTCTTCCATCGCAAAGTACGATCCAAGCGGAAGCTGCGCGTCATTTCACGCAAATCATCAGGGATAGCACTAGCACCTGCAATAACATTGAACAGAATGTACCATTGCGTACCAAGAGCCATCAAAATAATACTTCCCCAACCAAGATCAATATGCCAAGCCATAAACCAAGCCATAGCAAACGGGAAGATGAAGTTTGCTGGGAAGCTAGCAAGAATTTGCACTATAGGCTGCATAATACGCGAAATCTTAGGATTCATGCCGATTACAACACCAACAGGAACCCAAATAAGCGAGCTTATTAAAATCAACACAGCAACGCGTATAAAAGTGATGCCACCAAGCATGCCTGCAGTAATAAACTCATGCAAACCTGCAGTTGTATACACAAAGTAAAGCATATGGGCAGCGCCAGCAGCCACAATAATTAGCATAATAACGTTAAATACCCAATCACCAAGCTTATGCTGAGCAGCCTTGTGAGGCCACTTGGAGCCTGTGCGACCGAATGGACGCGTTACTTTTTCAAGCCACTCGCGAATTGGCAAAAACAGTTTACTAATAACTTCATCTGCATGAGAGTGACGAATAAGAGTCAAAATAGCACTGTGACGTTCATTATCAGATGCGCTTTGCGTAATGCGGAAACGCTCAGCCCAAGCTGTAAGCGGTTTCCACAAGAAGAAGTCAAGTGCCAAAACAACAATCACCATCGACACAATAGCCCACCAAATAAGACCAAGCTTATTTTCGGCAGCAGCTTGTGCCACAAAACTACCGATGCCAGGAAGAGCGTAAGTGTGATTATTTACGGAAATCATTTCCGAAGCTGTAAGGAAGAACCATCCGCCTCCAACAGACATCATGCAATTCCAAAGCAGAGGAATCATTGCGTTAGGCATGTCTAGCACCCAGAAACGTTGCCAATGCGTAAGTTGCAAACTACGAACTGCCTCATCCAGTTCCTTAGGCTCGCTTAGCAGCGAACGGTGGAACGAAAAAGTCATATTCCATGCTTGACTCGTAAAAATAGCAAAAATCGAAGCAGCTTCAACACCAAGCATCGATCCAGGGAAAATTACCAACCAAATAGTGACAGTTGCCGAAAGGAAGCCAAGAATTGGAACTGATTGCAAAATATCCAGAAGAGGAATAAGCACCTTGCCAAGCCTACGACTGCGAGCTGCAATAGATCCATAAACAATAGTAAAGATAAGAGATGCAACTAATGCGATCAGCATGCGAAATACTGAGCGCAAAGTGTAGTAAGGCAGATTGATTAAGTCCGTGGATACCTTAGATGGTATGCCACTTGGACCAATCGGTTGATTTATGCGCTGAATAAGGAAGGCAGTTACGCCAAAAACGGCAATAATGCCAACGCACACAATAATATCCGACCAGAAACGAGTGTTCTCGTCGACTTGCGCGCCTGCGCTTTCTTTGCGCGAAGTTGTAAATACGGTCATAATAAAGTCCTCGAATAGGCAATAAGTGGGTTCACTTTCGTGTATTTTTTATTTCTATTCATTTATTACGCAGATATCTATTGAGATTTCTATGCGAATTTCTATTTAGATTTTCGTAAATTCTTGCGTAGCCGTATCACCATTGATTACGTTACAGGCGCAAATAACTAGAACTCACGTTTTAACTCCACAAATTATATTTCGTAAATTATACTTCGTAAGTTGTATTTCGTAAGTTATATATTTCGCAAGTTTTGCAACCTAAATTCGGTGATTGCCGGCTTCATATATTCAGGAGGAACATCCGAACTACTACTGCCAATAGTGTCGGAGCCTTCATCAGTACGAGTACTAGAATTATGGCTTTTACTGTCATGTTTCACGGCAAATCACCTCCTTAAGTTAGTGCGCTGCCGGCGCAAATCTTCATCATTGAATCGGAGGTTTACAAGAGAACAGAGGAGCACCAAAACACACAAACGCATGTTAAGCGTGCCACGTCGTTCAAGCTTCAGCTTCGCAGGGCGGTGGCGTTGCATTAGTCGAAGCCTTGAATTCGACAACGACTGTTAACCAGCGTGCAGTGTCTCCACTGTGTTGCGGCAGCAACCCGTATCCCCGTGGTAGCCTTACCTACCGACCGTGCTCATTATAAATTATTGTTGCAGCTGTGTCAACATGCAGCAAAACACATTGCGATGCATTTGAAACTTACAAAACTCAGCGACAGATGCTAAACAAAAAAGCCTCTTGACGAATTAACGCCAAGAGGCTTATAAATCAACAATCGCTAAAAACGATTGCCTATATGACTACTATCTCACTTGCGATGAGCGCGATAGAAGCGAATCAAGCTCTGCGTAGAAGCATCCTGAGCTGCCAAAGCTTCATCATCCTTAGAGATTGCAGGAGTAATCTGCTTTGCAAGCTGCTTGCCAAGCTCCACACCCCACTGATCGTAGGAATCCAAGCCCCACACAGTGCCTTCAACGAAGGTAATGTGCTCGTAGAGAGCAATAAGCTCGCCCAGGCTAAATGGAGTCAAAGCATCGCCGAAAATGGACGTGGTTGGACGGTTGCCCTTGAACACGCGAGCTGGCACAATCTCCTCTGGAGTGCCTTCAGCGCGAACTTCATCAGCAGTCTTGCCGAAAGCAAGAGCCTTAGTCTGTGCAAGATAGTTGCCCAAGAAGAGCTCGTGCACATCCTGATCGCCATCCTTAGTAGGATTTGGCGTGTTCACGAAAGCAATGAAATCAGCTGGAATAAGCTGAGTGCCCTGGTGAATCAACTGGTAGAAAGCGTGCTGGCCGTTAGTACCTGGCTCACCCCAGAAGATTTCGCCGGTTTCGCTTGTTACAGGAGTGCCGTCCCAGCGCACAGACTTACCGTTGGATTCCATGGTGAGCTGCTGCAAATAAGCTGGGAAGCGGTGCAAGTATTGATCGTATGGAAGCACAGCGTGAGAAGCAACCTTGTAGAAGTTGCGGTACCAAACGTTGAGCATACCGAGAAGCACAACAACGTTCTTCTCGAATGGAGTCTCAGCGAAGTAAGTATCGATTGCATGGAAGCCCTTCAAGAACTCTTCGAAGCGCTCTGGACCGAGAACAACAGCCAAAGAAGTGCCGACAGCGGAATCCACAGAGTAACGACCGCCAACCCAGCTCCAGAAGCCAAAAGCGTTGGTTGGGTTGATGCCGAACTCTTCAACCTTTTCGAGGTTGGTGGAAACAGCCACGAAGTGCTTAGCAACAGCTTCAGCCTTCTTTGCGTCGCTTCCGTCAATAGCACCGCACTCCTGAAGCTTATTCAGCAACCAAGTGCGAGCGGTACGAGCGTTGGTCAAAGTCTCCAAAGTAGTGAAGGTCTTGGAAACAATGATGAACAAAGTGGTTTCTGGATCCAAATCCTTGGTCTTTTCTGCCATATCGTTTGGATCAATGTTAGAAACGTAGCGAGCGCTAATACCAGCGTCAGCATATGGCTTCAAAGCTTCGTAAACCATGACCGGACCCAAATCAGAGCCGCCGATACCAATGTTTACAACGGTCTTAATGTTCTTGCCGGTAACGCCCTTCCAAGCGCCGGAACGAACTTCGTTAGCGAAATCGTAAATGCGACCCAACACTTCACGCACGTCTGCAACGGTATCTTGACCGTCAACAATGAACTTGCCAGCATCCTCTGCAGGACGACGCAAAGCAGTGTGCAAAACTGCACGATCTTCTGTATTATTAATGTGCACGCCAGTGTACATTGCCTTAGTGCGCTCGTCAAGCTTAACTGCCTTTGCAAGGTCTGCGAAAAGCTTAAGAGTTTCAGGCTTAATTAAATTCTTAGAAAGATCGAAGTGGAGATCTCCAGCTTCGAAGCTCAACTTATCCACGCGATTTGCATCCTCAGCAAACCACTTCTTCAGGCAAACACCTTCTGATTGCAACTCGTCGTAATGCTTCTGCAATGCAGCCCACTCTGGGGTTTTTACGGCGTCAACTGGCGGATTGATGGCCATTTCTAGGTCCTTTCATTTCTTCAACTTACGTGACAGCAATCGTCACTATAGTCCAATTCACAAGATACTCACAAAAGCAGACAGAAACACGCGAAGCTTAACACAAAAATGAACACAATCACACTGGTGCTGCGCGAAAGCAGGTCGTCGCGCCTGCGAGGAAAGAAATCCCACAAAACTCGCGCCACACTAAACGAATTGCAATACAAACTATGCAATACTTGCTTAATGACTATTATATTTTGTACGGCGCGCCCATTGGACAAATTTAAAAATATGATATATAGTAATTGATTTGTGCGCGAGTCGCGAATGCGTCTCGGGCAACATGCCGCTTTAGCTCAGTCGGTAGAGCGTCTCCCTCGTAATGAGAAGGTCGACAGTTCGATTCTGTCAAGCGGCTCTCTGACTCGCTCGAGTGTATTAATACTTTTGATTTGTTTTTATTCGCTCGATTATTTATATGAGTCTATGCGCGAGTGGCGGAATGGTAGACGCGCAGGATTTAGGTTCCTGTGTCTTACGACGTGTGGGTTCAAGTCCCATCTCGCGCACGAAATTTTTCGCTTATTCAGTAATAAATGCTTATTCGGTAATAAATAATGCCTGCAACTCCGGCAAAAGCGCGCGCAAAGCATTACCTCTGTGCGAAATAGCATTCTTTTCTTCTTGAGTCAGCTCCGCGCTAGTCAAACCTTTCATTTGCACACCATCGCGAATAGGCTGAAGATCTGGCACAAATAGCGGATCATAGCCGAAACCGTTAGTTCCGTGCACCTCGCGCAACAAGTGACCAACCATTTCTCCGACTCGAACAGTCTCAAAGCCGTGAGAATGCGACATAACACTGCCTTCAGGAACCTCACTGCACCCATCCGGAATAGCAAGAGCTGCAGCACAACGAAAACGAGCAGTACGACATTGATCTGGAATATCAGAAAGTTGGCGCAAAAGAAGCTCATTATTAGCTTTATCGTCCCCATGCACACCACTCCACCTGGCAGAAAGAATACCAGGGGCAGCACCAAGCACGTCGACAATAAGACCCGAATCGTCTGCAATAGCAGGATAACCTGTTCTTGCAGCAACATCACGCGCTTTGAGCAAAGCATTCTGTTCAAAAGTCACGCCAGTTTCCACAGGATCAGGCAAGCCAAGAGAACCTGCAGTTACTAACTCGAAACTGTTTGCCAGCTTCGACAATTGCTCCTCTAAAATTTGCTTAATTTCAACGAGTTTTCCCTCATTATGTGTTGCCACAATAAGCTTCACGCCCGTTCTCCTTCAATCTCTTCTATTTTGCTAAAGCGGCTTTTTGAGCAGCTTGCAATTCGCGATTACCTTTAGTTGCCAAATCAAGTAACGTATTTAATTCGTCGCGATTAAATGGACGATGTTCTGCAGTGCCTTGAATTTCAATGAAAGTGCCGGAACCTGTCATAGCTACGTTCATATCTGTCATAGCTTGACTGTCTTCAACATAAGGCAAATCAAGCATAGGCGTGCCGTTAATAACGCCTACAGAAACAGCGGAAATAGAATCCTTAATAACACTTGCAGCAGAGCGAATATGACCATTCTTTTCTGCCCAATTAAGCGCATCTACCAAAGCTACATAAGCTCCAGTTACAGAAGCAGTACGAGTTCCACCATCCGCTTGCAACACGTCGCAATCAATTTGAATCTGGCACTCACCCATCGCTTTCATATCGACTACACCGCGCAAGCAGCGACCAATAAGACGACTAATTTCGTGAGTGCGACCACCAATTTTTCCACGCACAGATTCGCGATCAGTTCGCTCAGCTGTTGCTCTAGGAAGCATAGAATATTCGGCAGTTACCCAACCCAAACCGGAATCTCTACGCCAACGAGGCACACCAACCGTAAAAGTTGCAGTGCACATTACGCGCGTATTGCCACACTCAATAAGCACAGAACCTTCAGGAACATCAGTAAATTTACGTGTTATGCGCACAGGTCGGAGCTCGTCAACATTACGACCGTCAACGCGAATTGGTTTTACAGATTCCAACATATCCTTGATTTGAGTCATACCTCACAAATTTAGCACGTGGCTGTTATCTTCTATTTCTTCTTCTTAGCGCGCAGCAATTTTGTACTAAAGTTGCTCAGAAAGCTCCATCCACTCATCCTCAAGAGCACTGGTTTCTTGCTCGTTTTTTTGGAGATCTTCGTTAAGAGATTGAAGCCCAACAAAGTCACTTGGGTTGTGCGCAGCCATTTGCGCTTCAATTTGCGACTTTTCTTCTTCAAGCTTTGAAAGTTTTCGCTCGATTGCAGAAACTCGCCTTGCAGCATCGTGATAGGCTTTGCCTGTAAGTTTTGGCTCAGCTACTGTACTTTCTGAACTTTCTTTAGTTGTAGAATTTGTAGTACTTGAAGCATTCACAGTACTCGCAGCACTAATGCTATTTTCGTGATCGCGCTGCAACTTTTCTACAATCTGCAAATACTCATCTACACCGCCTGGAAGATGACGAATTTTGCCGTCAATAAGCGCAAATTGTTGGTCTGTTACGCGCTCAAGCAAGTAGCGATCGTGCGAAACAACAATCAAAGTGCCGGGCCAAGTATCGAGCAAATCCTCCATAACTGCAAGCATGTCAGTGTCAAGATCGTTTCCAGGCTCATCCATAATCAGCACGTTTGGCTCGTTTAGCAAAATCAGCAGCAACTGCATACGGCGCTTTTGACCGCCCGAAAGATCCGCAATTGGTGTCATAAGCTGCTCGGGCTTAAAACCAAGCCTTTCCATAAGCTGACCTGGAGTCACTTCTTTGCCATCGATAATATAGCTAGGCTTATAGCGACTTAAAACTTCTTTTACTTTATATTTTCCAAGCTTTTCAAGCTCTTCTAGCCGCTGCGAAAGCACAGCAAATTTTACAGTCTTGCCGATATTTACGTGTCCAAGCGTAGGCTTTAGAGACCCGTCAATAATGCTTAATAATGTTGATTTTCCTGCTCCATTCGCACCCACAATTCCAAAACGATCGCCTGGGCCTATAAGCCAAGTTGCATCGTCTAAAATCATGCGTCCAGTAATAGTTTTGCGCGATGCAGCTGAAGTTTCTGCAATGTTTTCTGCGCTCGTAGCAGTATTTTCCTCATTTTTTGGCGCAGCATTTTCAAAAGAATTTTCTTGACTCTCGTCAACAGCAATAGTAACGCTTCCTACGTGAGTTGGTTGCGCAAAAGCAGATTCTACGATATCGACTTTATTTGATTTTTCTGCATTATCTTCACCTAAAGATGCGTTTTCTACAATATCCGGATCGATATTTTTTAGCTGCTGAGCGTTGTCGAAAATTTGCGTAACGTCAATTAAATCAACAACTTGCTTACCAAGACGCGAAGTTGCCATTTTCTTCAATTCAAGAGTGTCTCTTAGCGGCGGCACATCTGCAATAAGCTCACGCGCTTGCTTTACGTGGAATTTTTGCTTAGTAGAACGCGCACGAGCACCCCTAGAAAGCCAAGCTAACTCTTTTCTTGCCAAATTTCTGCGACGCTCTTCGCGCACATCCGCTTGGCGTTCACGCTCCACGCGTTGCATCATATAAGCGCTGTAACCACCCTCGAAAGGATCAATTACGCCGTCGTGCACTTCCCACATCGAAGTGCAAACCTCATCCAAGAACCAACGGTCGTGCGTCACAATCAAAAGCGCACCTTGACCGTCCTGCCAACGGTGAAGAAGATGCTCCGCAAGCCAATGAATCGTCACAACGTCCAAATGATTCGTAGGCTCATCCAAAGCCAAAATATCCCAATCGTGCAACAATAATCTTGCTAAATCTGCGCGCCTGCGCTGGCCTCCAGAAAGCGTGCCTACTTTTGCTTCCAAATTTATGCCACCAAGAAGCGCTTCTACAATTTCGCGTGAACGCTGATCTGCAGCCCACTCGTAATCTTCGCGATTTTCAAGAGCAGCCTCGCGCACAGTTGCGTTATCGTCCAATGGATCGCGCTGATCCAACATGCCAAAAGTAAGCCCTCCGCGCTTCGTAACGCGACCAGAATCAGGCTGCATTGTACCGGCAAGTAGCCGAAGTAGCGTTGACTTTCCGTCACCATTTTTTCCAACAATACCTATTCTGTCGCCTTCAAAAACACCTTGAGTTACGTCTGTAAAAATCGTTTTTGTAGCAAATTCTAGCGAAACTCGTTCTAATCCCAAATCATACGTAGGCATAATCCACAAATATAGCTGAACACTTATACGAAAGGATATAGAAGGAATATGGAAAAATGCGATCGCAAATGCGAACACGAAGCTTAAAAGCGCTTGTGTTGGTAGTAGGACTATAATAATACGTGCTATGAAAACTCAGAACAATCAACAAAATATGCAGAGCAAACACAATCAAAATAATCAAAACAACTCACATGCGCAACACAACGAAGATGGAGTTTTGAGATTAGATGGCGATGAAACACGTCCTGGAGACCCAACGCAGGAACTTTTGAACGCTTTAGGCACAACTATTTCGCCGGATCTTTTGGTAGAAGCACTCACCCACCGCTCGTTCTCGCACGAGCATCCTGGCACACGAAATTATGAGCGACTTGAGTTTTTGGGCGATGCTGTGCTTGAGTTAGTTTCTACGGAAACGCTGTTTTCTGCACATCCAGACATGACTGAAGGTCAGCTTGCAAAGATGCGAGCGAAAGCTGTGTCTGAATGGGCGCTTTCTGCTGTTGCGCGCGAAAAGCTGCATGTTGGCGCGTATATTCTTCTCGGTCGCGGAGAAATGGAGCAGGGCGGAAATAATAAAGATTCAATTTTGTGCGATATTGTTGAAGCGCTTATTGGCGCAACTTTTGTTGAGCATGGAATTGATGAAGCTCGCAGAGTTGTGCATCGTTTGATTGACGACACTTTGGCGGAAGTGCTAACTGAAGGACCAGCTCTCGATTGGAAGACTTCGCTTACAGTCAAAGCTCACGATATGGGTTTGGAAGATCCAGAGTATCGAATGGCTGTTTCTGGGCCAGAATACGCACCAGTATTTGAGGCTCGCGCGGTTTTGGCGCATAAGGATGGCGACGAAGTGCTGGGAGTCGGAAGTGGCTCTAGCAAACGAAAAGCGCAACTCGCAGCCGCCGAAATCGCTTGGCACGCACTCGACGCGCGTAAGTAACTACGAACTTTACCTGATCTGCGAACTTTGTCATCGATACTTCGAATACGATAAGCGACTATCAATCAAAGAACACTAGCATTATTGCTCTGCCATCGCTACACCGAAATGACTACCACACAACAAAAACACTAATCATTTTCTGAGTAGTGAGGGGTGGGTGTTGCTTGAGAGGTCGAATATTAGTGCGGTAGAGATTTGAGATTTTTCGCACTGAGCGCGGCGAACGTCAGAGCCGCAGGCTGCTGATTCGCCAAGCGAAGAAGAAAAATCGAAAAATCTCTGCGATAAAACGAGGTTATTAAAGATTAAACACGCAGAGTTTGGGGGATTTCTTTACGAGCACTAAAAGAGGACTGAGGAAGCAACATTCCTTAAGAACAAAGCAAACAGCAAAACCTCTAACAGCCAAAGCGACGAAGGACGGGACGTGCGAGGAGAGAAATCCCCCAAAACTCACGCCACACCAAACGATAACTCGCGCAACAACCACAATACGAAAGAAAAAGAAAAACCCTGCCACCCGTCGATGGCAGGGTTTCTGTTAATAAAACCTACTTGGTGTGCTCGGAGCGAATAGCTTCACGGTAAACACGACCACGGAAGGTTCCGCAAGATGGGCAAGCCATGTGTGGGAATGCCTGAGAACCGCAGTTCGGGCAAGTCACAGTCTGCACGGCAGACGCCTTCCAATTAGCGCGACGCGAATGCGTATTAGCACGCGAGGTCTTGTACTTAGGCAGTGCCATAATTCTTTCCTCTATTTCGTTCAATCGATTGAGCTTAAGCGTTCTGTATATTACAGCAAGCGCCGTACAAATTGCGCAACCTAATTTCTCTTTAGTGCGACAGAAACTTTACAAACGTGCGCAGTTTATGCCGCTTTTCAGCCCAAAAACGACCTTTTCTTTACACTACTGTAAAGTTTCGGTCGAAATAAGGCGCGCAAACGACCTTTTCTTTACACTACTGTAAAGTTTCGGTCGAAATAAGGCGCGCAAACGACCTTTTCTTTACACTACTGTAAAGTTTCGGTCGGGAATCAGCTCAAAAACGGCAGAAACTTTACAACTCGCTAAAATTAATGCCGCTCTTCATTCTGCTCAAGCTGAGCTTTCAAATCCTCTAAAGCAGCAAAACGAATATCCGTAACGTCGTGATGATGATCTGGATGCTCGTTTAAGTTTTCGCCACACTGAGAGCAAAGTCCGCGGCAATCCGGCTCGCACAACGGCTGCAACGGCAACTCACTTACCATCGTGTCGCGAATAAGAGCCTCAATATCCGCAAAATCGCCACCCGCAACTAGCGGATACACATTGCCTGACTCGTCATTTTCATCCCAAATTTGCGATTCAGCTTCATCCGCATCGCCACGAGTATTGCGATTATCAGAACGATTAGAACGCGAGTCAGCATATGGGAAGAATACACACACATCCACTTTCCAATCGCGACGAAGCGGCATCAAGCATCGAGTACATTCTGCATGCACCGGAGCAGTAATACTGCCCTGAAACATTAAGCCGTCAACCACAGCATCAAAATCGCCATCAACCATAACATCACTGCCTGGCTTTACGCCAATAACGTAATCTCCAATGCCTTCCGGCGCCGGAAATACGCGATGCAACGACATGCTACTACCAGCGCGCGCAGCCATTTGCGCTACTGGAACAGCCCATGGTGATTGGGATGGATGCGAAGCCATTACTAATTCCTTTCCTCTTCATCATCGTCATACAATGATGAGCTAATGTCGTTTTGTACGTGCGCTGCAGCTCGACGACGATCTTCTAACACTCGCTGACCCGCTTGCACGTCTTGCTCTAATTTATCTAGCTGCTGCTTTAAGCCTTCCATAACAGTTGCGCAATACTGATCCGCACCTTGAGTAAGCTTGTCTGATTTTGCTTGCGCAGTAGCGAGAATATCGCGAGCTTTCTGTTTTGCTAAAGCCGTTACGTTTTCTTGACCTGCTAAGAATTGAGCACGCTCTTGCGCCTCTTCAATTATTTCTGCAGATTGAGATTGCGCTGAGGAAACAATAGAGCTTGCTTGTGCTTGCGCTGTACGCAAACGTCGCTCTGCTTCTCGCATTAATGCAGAAGCTCGCTCCAATTGCACAGGAAGCATATCTTTCAAACGTGCTAACTGATCAACGAACTCATCGCGATCAATTTTTACCATTCCTGCAGCAAACAGAACATTCTTTGCTTCCGAAAGCGTTGCTTCCATTGCGTCAATAATGTCGTAAACTGTAGTAAATTCAGCGCGACTCTTTGAACGCACTTCATCGCTTATTGTTTCTGCAGCTACTTTTGAAGTTTCAGATTCATTTTCCTCAAAGTCGATAGCACCACCGTCTTCTCGCTCTCGTAAATCTGGAAGAGGGAAAGGAGAAAATGATGCTGGCGAAGAAGCTGCTTTGCTATTTTTATTGTTCTTATTTGCACTATCAGCGCCATTATCTCGCACATCTTCCGCAGCAGAAACACTTCCAACTGCCGCAACAGATGACGTTTCTGTATTGTCAGCATCTGAGTCAACTAATAGGTCGCCTTTACGCGCACTTCGCACGTCGGATTGCGTTGTATTTACAACGCCGTCTTGAGCATCTTCTTCATCTGCAAGAACCGGATGCAATGGAAGCTTTTGATTGCGATCAACTTGCACTTCGCGCTCCATTGTGTCGTCTCCTTCACTAGATAATCCAGAAGTTGCGTCAGTAAGTTCATTTTTATTTGTCATCTTCTACTCTCCTGTTCAATTGTTCAGCATAGATGAATTATTATCTACACCTAATGATTGTTCATTAAAAAGCTTTTTTAATAAGGGTATTACGTTATCTGGAACCATGCCAGTAACATTTCCCCCATGACGAGCAACATCTTTAACCACAGAGCTTGAAACATGCTCAAGCACAGGATCAGCAGGCAGAAAAAGCGTTTCGATACCTGCTAATTTGCGGTTCACTAGCGCCATTCCAAGTTCTGCCTCATAATCACCGTTTTGACGTAAGCCTTTTACGATTACTGTAGCACCAACTTTTGTACAGTAATCAGTAATCAAACCAGCTGTTGAAGTTACTACTATTTTGCAATTGCGATTGAAACTATTCTGAGCTTGCGGCAAATTATTTATTGCTTCTTGAATAATTTTTACGCGCTCAGATTCAGGAAATAACGGAGTCTTTGCAGCATTTACCGCAACTAGCACATGTACTTCATCAAATAGATGCGTACAACGTTGTATTACGTCTAAATGGCCGGCAGTGACTGGATCATACGAGCCGGGGCACACAGCTATAGTCATGCTTTTAGATTATCACCCATTGCGCTCATAACAAAAATATATTAATAAAATAGCGTTACTTTTATCGTTAAAGATAGAAGTAACGCTGACATTTAATATAAATTGCTTAAATACGCAACATAATTACTTAAAAATTAAACTTTCCTAATTCCTCGTATATGCGCTTGCATTCAGGGCAAACTGGGTAGTCATTTGCTTCGTGTCGAGGAATCCACACTTTACCGCACAAAGCTACCACTGGTCGACCAGTTAAGCGCGACTCGTCAATTTTGTCTTTTGACACATAGTGCGCAAAACGATCTGCATTACCACCATCATCTAGACGAGCATCTTCGTCAACTTCTGGACGTTCTAGAACAGAAGTGCTTGTGCCTGAACCAGAGTCTGGATCTGTGGATTGCGAACCAGATTCCATAACAGCATCTAACGCATTATCTGCTTCTAAAGATGAAAACATCTCGCATCCTTTCGTAACGCATTGTGTAACGAATTTCGTAGCGCACTAAAATTTAATTGAATTTTATTCGCAAAACCAAGCATAAAGCATTATCGCAACAAACACTCAAAAAGCTGTCGAAAACGCTAATCTTTACGCATGAATTATTTGCGAAAATTATTTGCGATCCTTTTGCGAATCTTATTTAGTTATTTAGTAAAGTTTAGTTTTAAAAAGATCAATTTACAGTACTTTTACAGTACTTGAATTTCTGTTGGTATTGCAGGGTCTCCGCGCATCAAACTTTGCGCAGCCAAAGGCAGTCGACGCAAAGCAGAAGCGCAATAATCCTGGGCACGCATAATCGCATCGTGACCCATAAACTGTTCGTCAGCTTCACCGTCGACCATGTAATCAACTAGCAGATTCTCCCACGAATCCTTAGGCTTAAACTGAGCGAGCGCAACTTCCGAACCGGAAATCACGCGTTCGCAATCAGCTACACCGCAAGAATCGTTGCTGTAATCGTATGAACGATACGCCAATTTACGTCCAGGCACAGTCGCTTTATTCTTAGAACGCTTAGCAACAGGCTGCATTACACCATCTGCACCCTCACGCTCAGTAAGCTTATAAACCATTGCGCAAGTTGGAGCGCCGGAGCCGGTTACAAGCATTGTGCCGATGCCGTAAGAATCCACAGGCGCATTTTGTAAGGAAGCAAGAGCATACTCGTCCAAATCGTTCGTAACTGTAATCTTTGTGTTTTTAGCACCCAACTCGTCGAGCTGATTCCTAACGCGACGAGCCAGAGCGCACAAATCTCCAGAATCAATACGAATTCCGCCAAGATCTGGACCTGCAACTTCCACGGCTGTCTTTACAGCTTCCTCAATATTATAAGTGTCAACAAGAAGCGTAGTGCCTTTGCCAAGAGCTGCAATTTGAGAAGTGAAAGCGTCACGCTCAGTGTCGTGAACAAGAGTGAAGCAGTGAGCTGCAGTTCCGATTGCCTTTAAACCGTAAAGTTTTGCAGCTAACAGATTTGCAGTACCTTTAAAACCGCCAATTACTGCTGCACGAGATGCGGCAACTGCAGAATATTCGTTCGTGCGGCGGCCGCCCATATCCATGCAAGGACGTCCTGCGGAAGCAGAAACCATGCGAGCTGCAGCAGACGCCACAGCACAATCGTAATTGAGAACGGAAAGCAGAAGAGTTTCGAGCAAAGTGCACTCGCCGAAAGTGCCTTCTACTTGCAAAATTGGCGAGTTAGGGAAGAACATCTCACCCTCGCGATAACCGGAAATTTTACCGCGGAATCGGAAATTTTTCAGCCATTCAATGGTTTCTGTACTAACAATTTTGCGATCACTTAAGAAACGTAAATCATCTTCCGAAAGATGGAATTTTTGCAACTCTTCCAAAATGCGGCCCATGCCAGCAACAACTCCGTAACGACGGCCTTGAGGCAAGTGGCGCGTAAAAATTTCAAAAACGCACTTGCGATTTGCGGTGCCGTCTTTAAGAGCAGCGTCGAGCATAGTGTATTCATACATGTCCGTCATAAGAGCAGATGAAATCTCAGCCATGATATTCCTTTCGTAACGAACAAAATAAAAACAGCTAGGTAATAGATAAGTAATAGATATGAATCTAATTGGATTACTAAAGCTAAATCTAAAACCAAATCGCAATAATTGTATCGCTAACTAAAGAGCCGACGCACGAAATGCAACTTCTCAAAGTCACTCTGAGTATAAAGAAGCATTTATAATAGCAATTATGCTTAATAAGAGTTTGAACGAAGAGACTGCAAAAGTTACTAAAGCCGCAGAAAACCTGCACTTATACAACACGGCTTCACATTCAACGAACACTTTCGTACCTAAAAAGCCTGGTCAAGTAGGCATGTACGTGTGCGGCGCCACAGTGCAAAGTTCTCCGCATATTGGTCATATTCGCGCAGCGATCGCATTCGATATAATCCGTCGCTGGATGCTACGTTTAGGCTACAAAGTCACGTTTGTTAGAAACGTCACAGATATTGACGACAAAATTATGAAAAAAGCCAATGAATCAGGGCAAAATTGGTGGGAACGAGCATATATTTACGAGCGCGAATTTACAAAATCCTACAATACTTTAGGGGTACTTGCGCCAACAGTTGAGCCGCGCGCAACAGGTCATATTACAGACATGGTTGAGCTGATTGAGCGTTTGATTGAGCGCGGTCACGCATATGTTATTAATGACAGCGACGGAAATCCTACTGGAAATGTTTATTTTGACGTGCCAAGTTGGGAGCATTACGGCGAATTAACACACCAAAATCAGAACCAAAATGAAACTTGCGCAGACGAAGCCGCAGCTATTGCAGACGCAAAGGGTCCAAGCGTAGACGCTGCTGAAAACGATATTTACAATCCAACAGATCCTGCAGATGCTTCACCAGACAAACATGATCCTAGGGATTTCGCACTTTGGAAAGCACCTTGCGATTTCGATCAGCCGGATGCGCGCTGGAAAACTCCTTTTGGCGAGGGACGCCCTGGTTGGCATATTGAATGCTCTGCTATGAGCCATCGATATCTTGGCGAGGATTTCGATATTCACGGAGGCGGCCTGGATTTGCGTTTCCCTCACCACGAAAACGAAATGGCACAAACGCGTGCTGCTGGCTGGGAAAGCGCTGATGTGTGGATGCATTCAGCATGGGTTACCGCAAAAGGTGAAAAAATGTCCAAATCCTTAGGAAATGGACTTTCCGTACCAGTAGTTTTGGCAAATAATTCGGCTTGGGTTGTGCGTTATGCTTTGGGAGCAGTGCAATATCGTGCAATGCTGGAGTGGTCCGACCAAGCTTTGGTGGAGTCAAAATCGGCTTACGATCGCATTATGAACTTCCTTGAGAGAGCTGGCAGATTGCTTGACAAGAAGCCAACTTGCGAAGAAGTGCACTCTGTTAACGCAGACGAGCTTCCAGAAGATTTTACTCGCGCTATGAACGATGACATTAACGTTTCTGGCGCAATCGCAGAAATATTTACTACAATTCGTCAAGGAAATGCTCTTATTGACGACTGCAGCAAAGATTCTTCACAAGCACAAAGCGAAAGCGTACAAAAGCTCATATATCTCGCTGTTTTGCAAGTGCGAGCTATGTTAGATACTTTGGGCTTGGATCCTTACGCAAAAACGTGGGCTTCGAACGATAATCAATCGTCTGCAGAAGGCTCAAATGGCAAGGAAAGCAAAGAATACTCAGCTTTGGACTCTTTAATTACTTTGCAACTTAAAGCTAGAGCAGATGCTAGAAAAGCAAAGGATTTTGCTACTGCAGATGCTATTCGCGACGCGTTAAATAACGCAGGAATTGTAATTGTCGATACTTCGCAAGGATCATCTTGGCATTTGCAATAAACGAAAGTAACGCAAAAGTATTAGTTAGCAATTGCACTAAAGTTACGTTAGCAACAACAGGTAGAATGGAAAACTATGGCAGCATTTAGTTCGTTAACAGACCGCCTTTCCAATGCTTTTAAGCATTTGCGCAGCAAAGGCAAGCTATCAGAATCCGATATTGACGGCACAATTCGCGAGATTCGTCGCGCACTTCTCGATGCAGACGTTGCGTTGGAAGTAGTACGCTCATTCACTGCTCGAATTCGCGAGCGCGCTCTTGGTGAGGAAGTTTCGCACGCTTTAAATCCAGCTCAGCAAGTTGTGAAAATTGTAAACGACGAGCTTACGCAAGTATTGGGCGCAGGTGTAGATAGGCAGCTTAATTTTGCGAAGTACCCTCCAACTGTAATTATGCTTGCAGGTTTGCAAGGTGCAGGTAAAACTACGCTTGCTGGAAAGCTAGGCTACTGGCTAAAGGATGCAGGTCATACTCCTTTGCTTGTAGCAGCAGATTTGCAACGACCTAATGCAGTCACACAGCTGCAAGTTGTTGGCGAGCGCGCAGGAGTTCCTGTATTTGCTCCAGAAAAGGGTGTGCAAACAGGTGGAAGCGCGATTTCTTTGCCATGGTTCACTAAAGGCGACCCTGTTAAAGTTGCGCGCGATTCTATTAATTATGCGCGCGAAAAAATGTATGACACTGTGATTATTGATACCGCAGGTCGTTTGGGTGTTGACGAAGAGCTTATGAAGCAGGCACGCAATATTCGCGATGCCGTGCAACCGCAAGAAGTGCTGTTTGTTATTGATGCAATGATTGGTCAGGATGCTGTTCGCACTGCTCAAGCTTTTAACGATGGCGTGAACTTTACTGGCGTTGTGCTTTCTAAGCTTGATGGCGACGCTCGAGGCGGTGCTGCACTTTCGGTTGCAAGCGTTACTGGAAAGCCGATTTTGTTTGCTTCTACAGGTGAAGGTTTGAAGGATTTTGAAATCTTCCATCCTGATCGAATGGCTTCACGCATACTCGATATGGGCGATATTTTGACGCTTATTGAGCACGCACAGAAGCAGTTCGACGAAGAAGAATCGCGCAAGGCTGCTGCAAAAATAGCTGAAGGCAGCTTTGGTTTGGATGATTTTTTGGAGCAGCTTCAGCAAGTTCGTAAGCTTGGCTCAATGAAGAAGCTTTTGGGCATGATGCCTGGAATGGCAGCTCACCGTCAGGAGCTTGAGCAGTTTGACGATAAGGAAATTGACCGAACTGAGGCAATTATTCGCTCTATGACTCCTCAAGAGCGTAGAAATACAAAGATTATTGACGGATCTCGCCGCGCGAGAATTGCTGCTGGTTCAGGTGTGAGCGTTTCGCAAGTTAATGCACTTTTGCAACGTTTCGAGCAGGCTGCAAAAATGATGAAGCGAATGAGCGGAGGCGCTGGAATGCCTGGCATGGGCGGAATTCCTGGCTTCGGTGGAGCCGGCAGTAAGTCGAAGCGCAAAGACAAGAAAGGCAAGAAGAAGGGCGGAAAGTCCGGAAATCCAATGCGCAGGGAAGCTGAAGAGCGCGCGTTGCGTGAGCGTCTTTCTGGCGAATCTACTAGCGACGATGTTGCAGGTTCTGCTTTTGCAAAGCCGCAGCAACCAAATCTTCAGAATCTTCCTGAAGGACTTAAGGAACTTATGAATTCCGAAGATGCAAATCAAGATAATCAACTGCCACCTAACTTTGGCGGCGGATTAGCTGGCTTATTCGGTCGATGATTTTAGTATTGGCGTTTTTGTGGGTTATATTTGTGCCGCTTCTTTTGTGGCAGTTGATGCGTTGGCTGCCAACAGGTGCGGATAAATATAACCCACTTCCGTATATTATTGCGCTGCTTCCACTTGCAACTTACGTTATGGGAGCACTGTTTTTGTGTAATTTTGGCGGTTTTTTGCTGTATACATGCTGCGCAGAAAAAGTGACGAAATCGCTTAATTTAGCGCAATCTTACGCGAAATCTTACGGATATTTATGTATTGCGTACGCTGTGCTATTTTTGATTTCGCTTAAGTCGCATACGCCGTACTGGTTTGCAAAATTACGTAGGTTGCACGAAAGCAGGTCGTCGCGCAAAAGCTGCAAGAAACGGCATCAAGAAATACGCGTGATGACTCTTAATTGCAGATACGGAAAAGCGAGCGCATCCGAAATAATAGAAATAACGAAAAAATATCACGTAAATACGTTACTTTTACAAGAATTAAGCGAGTCTTTAGTAAAAAATCTTGAAAAACTTGGAATATACAAGATTTTTCCAACTTCGTGCGTAGGCGCGCAAAGTGAGCATAATAACGGCGGATTCAACGCTATTTTTACGCAATATTCCGCGATTTCTACTTGCAATAATTCCGTAAAAATTGAAGCTGCAAGCGTACCAAGCGTTACGACTTGCTTAGATTTTGGTGCAACTGAAAAAGTTGTAGTGAAATTTGCTTCTGCACATCCAAAGTCACCGATGCGTGGGTGTGCTGCTTGGAGTAATGGAATTCGCTCACTTGCGACTATTGATTCTGCTACTTATTGTGCTACTTATTGTTCTAACGATTTCGCTACTGATTCTTCCGCTGATTCCGCTAACAAATGCACTAACAAATGCGTTGACGAATCCACTTCGAAAACTTGCGATTTAGCAACTCTTACTATTGTTACTGGCGATCTTAATTCAACAGTCGATCACCCAAGCTTTCGATCTCTTTTGAAATACGGATTTACAGATGTTGCAATTTCAATTGGAAAGCGTCTACGCACATGGCCTACATGGCTTAAGTGGCCAAATCTTACACTTGACCATGTGCTATTTTGCGCAAAAAACTGTAAATCTAACGCACTATGGCAAAAGAATATAGTTGTTGACGGCACTGATCACCTAGCCTACATCGCAGCAATCGACCTACAATCACTAGATAAAAACGTCCAAGCGCGCAGGCATAATAGATAAGTTATTCGCGTGAATCGGCGCCCTCTTCCCGACCACGTGAGGAACATGTGGAAGCTCGCAAGGAGTGCCCCACACCCGAACGAAATTCCACGACTCTAGTTATAAGGAGAGCCATTTTGGCAACCAAGATTCGTCTTAAGCGATTGGGCAAGAAGTTCTATGCCTTCTACCGTGTAGTCATTTCTGATTCACGCAACAAGCGCAACGGTCAGTCCATCGAAGAGATCGGCGTTTACGATCCAAACAAGCAGCCATCTATGATTCAGATTGATTCTGAGCGCGCACAGTACTGGCTTGGCGTTGGCGCACAGCCAACCGAACCAGTGTTGAAGCTCTTGAAGATCACTGGTGACTGGCAGAAGTTCAAGGGTCTCGACGGCGCCGAAGGCACGTTGAAGACTTCTGAAGCTGGCCCAGACGCACAGGCTCGCGTTGAAGCTGTTGAAGCTGAAGCTCAGAAGCTGAAGGCCGCTAAGTCTGAAGCCGCTGCTAAGGCTAAGGCTGCAGCTGAAGCCGCTGCAAACGAAGCCGAAGAAGCCCCAGCTGAAGCTGCCGAAGCCGAGGAAAAGGCTGAGTAATCATGCTGGCTCAAGCTGTTGAACATCTCATTAAGAACATCGTAGATTTTCCAGATGACGTGTCGGTACGTTCTCACGAAAATGCTCGCGGCGAATTGCTTCGAGTACGCGTGAATCCTGAAGATATCGGTCGCGTTATTGGACGCAATGGTCGTACCGCTAATGCAATTCGCATTGTTGTGCAAGCTTTGAGCAACCACAATGTGCGCGTTGACATTATGGACGTACGTAAGTGAGATGAACGTGGCATTAGACCAACAATCTTTTGACAACCCTCAGCAAAGTCGTAATGACCTGCTGAGGGTTTGTCGTATCGGTAAAGCCCAAGGTTTAAGAGGTGAAGTCACTGTACAAATTTTTACAGATGAGCCTTATGAACGTTTTGAGCCTGGAAATATATTGTGCACTGCAAACGGCGAGCGCGAGTTCGTTATTGAGAACGCAAGAACGTTCAAAAATCGTTGGATTTTACTATTCGAAGAATCACAAAATCGCAACGATGCGGAAGCACTTAATGGCACTGAATTGTATGTGCATGCAGAAGATGCGCAAGAGCTTGCTGCTGAAAATGCTTGGTATATTAAGGATTTGGTCGGTTTGCAAGCGCGTTTGTGCGAAGAAAATCAGCTTGGGCTTACTCCTAAAGTTATTGGAAAAGTCGTGGATGTGCTCGACGGCGCGCAATCGTTACTGAAAATCCGTTTAGATCATCCGATTGACGAAGAGAATAAAACAGCGCTCGTGCCATTTGTTGAAGCTATTGTGCCGGAAGTTGATGTTGCAAACGGGTATTTGACTATTGATCCTCCTGGCGGTTTAATTCCGGGGCTTTTGTAGTTTTCGTAGTTTTGTAGTTTTCGTAGTAGAGTGCCTTATGATGGACATCGATATTATTTCCGTATTCCCAGAATATTTTCGCATGCTAGACCTAAGTTTGTTAGGCAAAGCGCAAAATAATGGTTTATTGCAAATTCGCGCATACAATTTACGCAAATGGACTCACGATGTGCATCAATCGGTTGATGACACGCCGGTTGGCGGTGGCGCTGGCATGGTTATGAAGCCTGAAGTTTGGGCGGAATGCTTAGACGAGCTGCTTAACTTGCCAAAATCTGAAGTAAAAAATACGTGTGATACGTGCGATAGTTGCGATACGTGCGATAGTTGCGCAGAAGCAAGAATCGCGCCTAATAAAATAGACTCAACTAAACCAATCCTTATATTCCCGAACCCTTCTGCCCCACTATTTACGCAAAAAGACGCAACGGAATTAAGCAACGCAAATCATTTGGTGTTTGGATGCGGCAGATACGAAGGCTACGACGCTAGGATTCCAGAATATTACCGCGCGCAAGGAATTGACGTACGCGAGTATTCAATTGGCGATTACGTGCTAAATGGCGGAGAAGTTGCAGTAAGCGTTATGCTTGAGGCAATTACACGCTTAATCCCTGGGTTTATGGGAAATCCTGAGTCGATTGTTGAAGAGTCGTACACAGGATCGGACGCACTCTTGGAACACCATCAATACACGCGTCCAACTACTTGGCGAGGTATAAGCGTTCCGGAAATACTCACTTCCGGAAATCACGCCAAAGTTGATCGTTTTCGTCGAGATGAAGCTATATCTCGCACAAGCGAAATTCGACCTGATTTGATTGAAAAATTGGACTGCCACAAGATAGATAAGGCGGATCGAAAAACACTTATGTCGCTCGGATGGGAAGTTTCTGGCGATCATCCGCGCAAAAACTTACTCTAGCAACAAAAGCCAGAAATACTCCGGCAACAGTATTGCCCTGCTAACGTTAATTACTTGTTGATTAGAGAACACTAACATTATTGCTGCCGCACGTACAACACAAAATCCCTTCACCATAACACCACCACCTGTTTAGTACGCTAACTTCAATGTACTAATATTCGTGTGGTAGAGATTTGAGATTTTTCGCACTGAGCGCGGCGAACGTCAGAGCCGCAGGCTGCTGATTCGCCAAGCGAAGAAGAAAAATCGAAAAATCTCTGCGATGAGCACGGTTATTAAAGATTAAACACGCAGAGTTTGGGGGATTTCTCTACGAGCACTAAAAGAGGACTGATGGAGCAACGTTCTTTAAAGAACAAAGCAGACAGCAAAACATCTAACAGCCAAAGCGACTGAAGGACGGGACGTGCGAGGAGAGAAATCCCCCAAAACTCGCGCCACAGCCTGAGTGCGAAAACAGATTGTAACGAAGCCGAAAAATAAATTAGTCGCGAGAAGACTGAATAAACAACACGGAAGTTTCTCCGTAATTACGCGTATCAAACAGCTCCCAACCTTCAGGCATAGTCGGCAAAACACTTCGCGCGCTACGCTCCAACACAATCAACGTATCTGCAGAAACGCTCACAACTCCGCTCGCAATCATCGAAGCCAATAAACTTTCGCAATCCGCAGTTTCGTAAGCATAAGGCGGATCAATAAAAACCAAGTCAAACGCTTCCCCACTATAATCCGCAACGAACTGCTCCGCGCGCTTTCGAAGAACCCTCATAGAAAGCGCAGAATCCCAAGCCTTTGAACTCTGCAACGCTTTCGACGTACGAAGTATAAGCGCAGCTGCTTGCGAATTTGCTTCAACAGAAACAAGCTCACGCGCGCCACGAGATAGCGCTTCAACTCCGAGTGCTCCCGTGCCAGCAAATAGATCAAGTACGCGCGCATTGTGCATAACATCCCACGAATCGAGCCTAGAAAATATCGCTTCTTTTGTGCGATCTGTAGTAGGTCTTGTACACGACTGCGCTGAAGTAAGCGGCAAAGATTTAAAACGTCCAGCAATAATGTGCATACTTATAGCTTAGCTGGAACCTGCAGACACACACGTGGCGGCAGAAACTTTACGCGCGTGTAAAGTTTCGGTCGGCTACGCGCCAAAAAACGGCAGAAACTGTGCAGCTGTGTAAAGGAAAAGCCGTTTGCGCGCCAAAAAACGGCAGAAACTTTACAATATTACTTATCCGCAGCCTTAGGATCTGGAATTAAGAACGAGCAAGCAAGCGCAAAAGCTAGCAAAACGACGCCGGCAACCATCGCAGCAGCGTATCCGCATGTTACGCCACTTAAAGACGCAACATTCGTCATCACAGCATACAAAATTGCAAAACTTAAGCCGGCTCCCAAATTAAAAGCTCCAGCATTCATACCCGGCAAGTATCCCGGATTATCTTTTGGAGAAAGCACAATACCTAAGCCATTAAGCATAATATTTGCCATGCCAGAATAGCTCACACCTACCCACACTGAAAACAGCACCAAAGCCCAAGCAGACGGCATATAAGCAACATACACACCAAAAGCAACACAAATCATGCTAAACGCAATTCCAATACGCAACACAAGCCTGTACCCGTAATTTGCAGCAAGCACGCCCGAAATAGTGCCAAACAATAGCCCAATAATTGCGTAAGGAGTAAGAGTTACGAAACTTACCATATTTGTGCCAATATTTGCACCAAACTTACTATCGTTAGCAAGCTTTATCACAACGCCATTTATCAAAGCAAACACGCCAGTCATTGTCAATAAAGTGCACAAAAGCAAACCCCATGTACGACGCTGCTTCATATATGTTGTAGAAACCAGCGGAGCCGCGCTTAAAACTTCGATTTTCCAGAATATTGCGAAAAACAACACAGCAACAAGCACAAGAATAAGCACCATAAGCCAGTTAGATTTAGCTAGTTTATTACTAAGTTCATTAATAGAAAGATATATTGCAAGAAACGCAATTCCGAGCGTTACAACTCCTAGCCAATCCATTCTGCTAGTAGCATCCGAGCGAGATTCATCAGCTAAAACAATAATCATAATAACAGCAATAGTTGCGATTGAAGCCATAATCCAGAAAACAGAACGGAATCCGTATTTACTGGCAAGCCAACCACCTAATAAAGCATCAAATCCAGCAATACCGCCATTTACAGAACTTAATATTGCCATCAACTTTGCGTAACTTTTTTCTTGCCGTACGCGCACGCGCAACATAATTAAGCACATTGGCAATACAGGACCGGAAGCACCTTGCAAAATACGTCCAAGCATAAGCATATTAACGTCTTGAGCTAGCGCAGAAATAATGCTTCCAAAAAGAGTTGAGATAAGAATTCCGGAAAGTACTTTTTTACGCCCAATTAGATCAGACAATCGCGGCAAAAATAGCGAAAATAATGCTGCAGCAGTAAAGAATATTGTTTGCGTTAAAGCGATTTGAGTATCTGTAGTATGAAGTTCTTTTGACATCGTCGTCAATACTGGCGAAAGCATAGAAACGTTTAGCTGGAACGCAAAGATAGCAGCAAGAAACGCCACCATTAACGCCAAAACGGAACGTCCACCCTTATCTAGCATACGCGTAGAAAATGTTGGAGATTCAACCTCAACCATAATCTAACCTCCGCTTAATTACGTAAAGTCATTCAAACGTCATTCAAAAGTCACCAACAATCATCCAATGCGCTTAATCGCATCTATAATCAAATTCCAGAATTTATCGAAATCAAGTTTTGTAGCAACTTGCGTATGGCATTCTTCTTCAGAAGGTTCAGTGCCACGCAAATCTGCAACGGTCATGCCAAGAGTTAAGTCACTGTTTATTTCAACATCAAGTGGGCAACGCCTTGTGCTAATAACACTTTTATCGATCAAATAAGCGACTGTGCAAGGATCATGCACTGGAGGATCAACAAAATCTTGATTATTCTTATAAGCTTTACGGAAGTAATCCATAAGATCGCAAGCAAATTTAGAAACAGGCGTTCCAATAGAATTAATTTTCTTCTGTATCTCTAAAGTGCACAAAGCTTGGTGAGTTAAGTCTAAGCCAACCATCGTAACTCGCCAATTTTCATTAATCACAACATGCGCAGCTTCAGGATCTGTCTTAATATTAAACTCAGCAACAGCACTACAATTGCCGCTATGATAGCCACCACCCATAAGAACTACTTCTTTAACGCGGCTGACAATTCTAGGCTCCAATCGCACAGCCATAGCGATATTCGTAAGAGGTCCGGTTGGTACAAGCGTAATCGTGCCAGGCTCATGGCTCATAATTGTGTCAATAATCCAGTTAACAGCATGCCCTCTATCCAAAGGTTTAGTTGGCACTGGAATATTTGCTCCGTCTAATCCTGTTTCTCCATGAACAGCAGCAGCAACTTTTAGAGGACGAACCATAGGACGGTCGCATCCGGCATGAACTGGAATATTAGTTGCATGAGCTATTTCTAGAGTTGCTCGAGCATTGTATGTTACTTTTTCTAGGCTTTGATTTCCACCAACCGTAGTTACGCCGAGCAAATCGATACTAGGATTGCCAACAGCTAATAAAATTGCCATCGCATCGTCATGACCAGGGTCACAATCTAGGATGATGGAAGTCATACTAACTCCTTCATAAACACATGTATTTTGGAAGCAAATCGTGACGAATGCACTTCGCATAAGAACGCAAAATTAAGCATGCTCATGAATATTCGTCATGCGTTGAGAAATAAGTTCTGGATTAAACGACTCATGTACAGGCTGCATAGATTCAGTATTCAAAGCTGCAGCAGCAACCGCAAATCTGCCAGTTTTTGAAGAATCAAATTCGTTATATCGCGCGTAAATAAGCGCCGCAGTAGCAGCATCGCTAGAACCGTTGTCGTTGCCGACTGCTTTAACACCAGCATTGCTATTTCCGCGAGTTAGCATCATTCTCTGGACGCGCTTGACTGGGACAGGATAGAACGACACTCCCTCATCTGCAACACCATAAGCAACTCCTGCGCGACCGGCATTTACAAATACACGTTTTACTCCACGCTTGAGAAGCACATTCGCACAGCGAATTGCAGAACGCTCGTCAACAGCATTAATGCCAGTTAAAGCCTGCGATTCAGCAGTATCTAAAATAAGAGTGTCAATACGAGACAATCTAGAAAGCACTCGAGGAGCTTTTGCATCCGTAACTGCACGAACAACAATAGGACGGCGATAACGGTCACATAGCCACTCAATTGACTTTTGCGGAATATTAGTATCCAACACCAAAATATCAGCATTTTCAATAATAGACATACGCTCACGCAAAAAATCAGGAGTCATGTGATCGTAAATACTCATATCGTCTAAAGCAAGCAAACGCTGACCAGAAGCGTCACCAACATACATGTACGAAGCAGTCATCGACTCAGGAAGTTGCTTCGCATAACCGATATCTAAGCCGTTTGCAGCAGCATCAATGCGGAAAAGTTCTCCGTTGTGATCGCCACCGTAGACAGAAACCATGCTTGTGCGAATATTAAGACGCTCCAACGCGACTGCAATATTCCTTCCAACACCGCCTAGCATGTAGCGCACGTGGGAGGCATTAGACGTGTAATCCATCAAATCTCCGCAAGCAATGCCAAGAACATCCATGCTAATTCCGCCAACAACAGTCACATAACTTGGAGGAGTAACAATATATCCCTTACCTCGTAAATAGCCTTTGCGAATTAAATTGGAAATATGAGCGGCCACACCTGAACGAGTAATTCCTGCGAGATTTGCAAGTTCCTGCTGGCTAATCATCGGGTTTTGTTGAATCCAAGTCAAGATTTGTTGTTCGCGTTCAGTCATTGTCGCCTCATCTCTATTGTGATTACAAATGATGCCTACTATCTAGGATATTCACAATTCTCATAATATGCACGTAAATTTATGTAATTTTGTTGTTTTTTTATATTATATCTAACAAAAGTTGATATTAATTATCAATTAAAAATAGTTTCTTACAGTATTTTTTACTAAATTAAGTGCATAAATATGCAATAATTTTTTCTTTATACTTTTCTTTATAGGATATTTTATTCATATAATATTTTAATTTTATAAGATATTTTGCGAGCAAATTCAGAACTTTAGAATTTTAATTGCTTACGATTTGCGTACTTCCGCCTCTCGTAAAATCAAGCACTGCACCTGCAAGATACGGCAACGAAACAAGATGAGCGTCTTTTTGCAAAGTCTCCAACGCATCTTCACGAGCCATAGCGATAATCTTTGCATCCTTAACAACTCGCAAAATCTTCAAACTCGAGCGACCACCCGACTGCTTATCGCCAAGAACATCGCCAACATTGCGCAATTCCAAATCTTTTTTAGCAATTACGGCACCATCTAGCGAATTTTCAACAACTTGCAAACGTTCTTGAGCAAGACTTCCATCCTCAGTTTGCGCAACCAAAAATGCCCAAGAATTCGTGCCACCACGCCCAACACGTCCACGCAACTGATGCAATTGTGCAAGGCCAAAACGATCCGCGTCAAAAATCACAATGCAACTCGCTTGAGGCACATCAACACCGACCTCAATAACCGTTGTAGCAACAAGAACTTGCACATCTCCGCGTGCAAAATGTTCCATCGTTTCGCGTTTTGTAGCATCATCGTCGCGACCAGTAAGCTTAGCAAAAGTAACGCCTTTAAATTGCGGCAAAGCTGAAAGCCGCTTCAAAATGCCGTTAACTGTGTGAAGTTTACGCAAAGAATCTGCGCTATTTTCTTCAGATTGATTAGATTGCACAGATTGCGAAACATCTTCAAAACCTTCAGATTCATCGCTATCAAAATCCCTAGCAGAAGCACTACCAGAATCCCTACCAGAATCCCTACCAGAATCCTCATTAAAATCATCATCAATATGCGCGCAAACAACATACGCACGCTCACCTGCATCAATGCGAGCACGAATATGCGCAAACATTCTCGCCATAGTATTCGCATCCGATTCTTGTACAACAAAAGTGCGAATAGGTTTTCTGCCTCCAGGCAATTCAGTTAAATATGAAGCATCCAAATCACCGAACCACGTCATAGCAGCAGAGCGCGGAATAGGCGTTGCAGTCATTACTAAAAGATGCGGTGTAAAAGACTTTTCAGCACTATCATGCGGATCTACACTCATTTTGCGTAACAAAACATCGCGCTGCTCAACACCAAAACGATGTTGCTCATCAATAATTACCAAAGCTAAATTAGTCGGCTTAAAAGTCGACGAGAACGCTGCATGAGTTGCAACAATAAGCGAAGGCTCCCCACTTGCAACACTCGCTAGCGCACGTCTGCGATCCGCAAGTCTCATGCCGCCAGTTACTACGATTACAGGCACTTTTAGATTCGCGCGCGCAATCATTTGGCGCAAATTTTCGGCATGTTGAGACGCCAGAACTTGAGTAGGAGCCACAAGCACAGCCTGATATCCTGATCCAACTGCCTCAAGCATTGCAGCGAGCGCAACAACTGTTTTTCCGGAACCAACTTCACCTTGAAGCAAGCGACGCATCGGATGGCGCTCACGCATGTCACGTACAATCTCATCAATTACATCTTTTTGACCTGCAGTAAGCTCAAACGGCAAACTTTCCACAAATTCATTTCTTATAAGAGAATTATTACAGGATTTTGCTTGATTATCTTTAGAATCTTCACGAGATCGCAATACAGCTACTTGGGAAATAAAAGCTTCTTCATAGCGCAACGAGTCAACAGCTTTGTAAAATTCGTCAACTGATTGCGGATTATGAATTGAGTATATTGCTGACGCTCTAGTCATGAGGTTACGTTTTTTTAGCACTGATTCAGGCGTAATGTTTGGGATTTGCAGGGATTCAGTAGTGCAAGTTGCGGAATCTTTAGAATCTGCGGAAGCTGCGGAAGCTGCGAAATCTTCAGAATCTTTAGAAAGTGCAGAAAGTATAGAAAGTATAGTTTCGTGAATATGCTCACTAGAGATTCGCGAATTTGCATGATACACGGGCATAGGAGCACTCATACGCGCCAAACCATCTTCCACACTTCTTACAGTATCGCGAGATTGATGTAAGCTATCGCTTTCTTCTACAGCAGATACGGTTAAAATTTGAGGATGCGTAAATTGCAATTTACCATTAAAAGCACTAGACGTGCCGCCAACAACAACCATTTCGTCAACATGCATCTTTGCAGAAAGCCACTGAGCGTATTGACGATTTTTAGAAAAATAAATAAGTTGAGCTACTGCTTGCATATCTTGCAAAACGTTAATTTCGATTCTAAAACCGCGACGAGCGTTCATAGGCACAACGTTAATTGACTGAACTTGCGCATAGAAAGCCACTTCTTCGCCAATTTTTACATCTTTTAAGTTCGCAATTCTCAGTGGACTTGTAACTCTAAACGGGTAGTAAGTTAACGCGTCTTCAACTGTGACTATGCCCAAAGATTTTAATGCAGAAACGCGTCGCTTATTGCTGATTATCGCAGAAAGCGAAGTATGCATTTTGGCTGAGTTCGTGGGCGTATTTAGCATATTTCGATTATAAATCATCCGCAATCAGGAATATAACGTGCGCGCGAAAAAATATGCAAATACAAAAAAGCCCCGAGCACTGCTCAGGGCCTTACATTTAACACGCGATTCACGCCTCAACGCGCTGAACCTTGCCTGCCTTAATGCATTTTACGCACACACGAAGGCGAACGTTTTCGCCATCAATGGTGGTGCGAACCGGCTGAAGGTTCGGGCGGAAGGTGCGCTTATTGCGAATGTGCGAATGTGAAACGCTGAAACCGGTCTGCGGTCCCTTGCCACATACTGCGCAACGAGCTGCCATAATGGACTCCTATTTTCTTTGACTTGCAAGTCTTGCGTCATTCAAACACACGAACTACTTACGCAAATTACTTACGCACATTGCATAAACAAATAAGCACGCTTGAACGCACAACTACACAAGTATATCACTTACCAAGACAATCCGCACGCACAAACTCAGTCTTTTCTTGTAAATCCTTAACTGTCTTGCATCCAAGAAGCGCCATAATCACCCTAATTTGCTTCTTCCAGTTATCAATTTGCAAAGAAAGCGCGTCCTCACCTTCATGCATAAGCGTATGCAAAAACTCGCCAGCGACACCAACTGCAGAAGCACCCAAAGCCAACGCGCGCACAACATCCAAAGGCGTGCGAACTCCTCCACTTGCGAAAACTTCCATATTTTTTAACGAATCACACTTGCGTATGTCAACCAGCGACTCAACAGTAGTAAGACCCCAATCAGCCAAATAATCACAGTCGCCTAAGTTCCTGCGAGCATTCTCTATTGTTACAAAATTAGTTCCACCACGACCAGAAACATCTACAGTGCGCACTCCAACATCTTTAAGACGCTGAACATCTTTAGCAGAAATTCCGCATCCAGTTTCCTTCACAATCACAGGCACTTTTAGAGCTTCACACGCACTGACAATAGACTCAATATTGCGCAACCAATTTCGAAAATCGCGATCGCCTTCTTGCATAACCAACTCTTGTGCAGCATTTAAATGCACTTGTAACGCATTCGCATGAATCATGTTTACAGCACGCAATGCATCAGACGCGCTAGTTCCAGCGCTAACATTTGCCATCACAAATCCGTGTGGATTTTCGCTTCTTATGACACTGAAAGTGCTGAGTAAAGTTTCGTCTCGAAGAGCAGCACTCAAAGATCCACTCGCCATAGCAACAGAATTTTTTGCAGCAACTCTAGCAAGACTTGCATTCACTTTTTTAGCAGCATCACTTCCGCCTGTCATTGCGTTAATATATATCGGCGAGCACCAATGCACAGAATCGCATACTTCGCTTCCTAGCACGCTCACGCTAGCGTCAATTTCTTCAAGCGCGACTTGCGGCAAAGCATTCGGCACAAAACGCACTTTGTCAAAATCTGAATCTGCACGAGTTTTATACTGCTTGTCCGCAAGCGCAATATGCGCGTCTTTTCGGTTTTGTATTATGCAAGATTGAGCAGATTGCATATTAAGCTCGTTACGCTTAGCAAACGCGTCTAATACAATATTTTCAGAAGGCTTACCAGTTCCAAAAATTTCCGTAACATCAATATTCAATGGCTTTATTCCATTGGCTTCCCAAGTAGATTTCATAGTTTCAATTACATTATTGTCATAAATTGTCGACAGCGCAATTGCGCAATCTCCTCCGCCTGCACCGCTAGTTTTTGCAGGAATACCGGCACAAGTCGCAATTTCAATAAATTTTGTAAGTTCACGCGTTTCGATAACAGTTCCAGTAAGAGCACTTAATTTTTGCAACAACGCACGATTTTGAGCAAAACCGCTATAGATTTCGCTTATTTCAAACTTTTCAATTGCGCGCGCAAGTTTTTGCACGCAAATCTCACTTTCTTTGCAAAAATCTTCGTAAGTGAAAGATTTAATTTTTTTGTCAAAAGCACTAGTTTCGACGCTACTTTCAACGTTATTTTCAGCGTTACTTTCAACGCTACTTTCCGTACTAGTTTTAACGCTACTTTCTACGCTACTTACTAGCTTTGCGCTAGACGCAGGAGAACCAGTCCAGCCGACTAAAAGTTTTAGCGACTTATCTACATTTAAACGCTTAACTTCCAGTCGCGACCACTTTTTGTGCAACAACTCACCGAAATCAGAGCATCCGGATTTTACTAGCGTAAGCTCAGCTTCAAGCCACTCGCGGTTATACGCGCGATACATAATCCAACCGCCATAAGAGCTGGCAGCAACGTCTCCACCGCTTCCGGATTTTTTAACACTCGACGACGCAATTAACGCTAACTTGCAAATTTCTGGAGTCGAAAGATTCAAATCATACCATTTGCACAACGCGCGAATAACCGCAACAGTTACCGCAGCAGAAGATCCAAGACCGTATTTTCTACCGGTTTTTGCGTCATCAAGTTCGCTAGAAATATGCACATTGTAACTTTTTCGGTTAATATTTGGCGCACATTCCTCACTAGCATAAGCGTCGACTACGCACATTGCAGCGAGCACATAAGCATATTTTCCGTCGTTTTGTATTTCAATACTTCCGTCGGATGCACGCGACCAAAGAAGCGGTTTATATTTTTCGCCATCTGAGGTAATCACACCACAATAATTTCTGCTACTAGGCGCATTTTTCTGCAAATTTTCGCGTAACTCTTCGTTTAAAGTTTCATCACTTACACTAACCGTCACATAACGATTAACAGCAGCAACAATTGCAGCACAGCCGTCAACAACAGCATACTCGCCCGCAATATAAAGCTTTCCTGGGGCACTAGAGCGCACTTGAGTCATATTATCCGCCTATTTTAAACTCGTACTCACCGTCACAGCGTCACCTGGCAGCGCAATCGCAAATTTCGGCTCGCAATATTCTGTATTACAAAAAACGCTAGAATTACGCAAACCATCTTCAACTCGCGAGCGCAACTGACACATCGCACGATAAGCATCATCTCCAGAAGTAAGCACCTTCACATTCGGACCAGCATCCATCGTAGACCACACCAGCCAACCATCTTTTCGCATATTTTTAACCGCTTCAAGCACAATATGCGTGCTACTAGTCAAATAATTCACCGATGGAACAGCATTATGCATAGTTTCGTGCATTCCAAAAGCATTGCGTTCAACAACCTCACCCAATTGCTCAATATCTGCTCGCTGAATTGCGTTTTTAGCAATTTCAAGGTCGTCCTTCGACTGCTCAACCCATTGCATATACGTTGGCGAAGTTTCAACCGTTCTGCGCATCGCTTCTCGGCTAGAAATCGGCTTTTTGCTATCGTCCAAAGTGACGACAATCATAGCAAGGTTTAAATTTTTAAGCGCAACTTGTGCGTTTTCAATAGGCTCTGCATAAGACGTTTCGTCGTCGCAACCTGCATGCCAAATTGAAAGTCCTCCAAAAATCGAACGACAAGCTGAACCAGAACCACGTCTTGCAAGTCTAGAAAGTTCTCGTGGAGTTAGGTTTAATCCAGCAGCGTACGAGGCAGCAGACGCAAGAGCTGCAAAACCAGACGCACTCGACGCAAGACCAGCAGCAGTTGGCACAATATTATGCGAAATAACGCTTGCTTTCATTGAAATTCCTGCAATTTCACGCACCAAATCGAGCATAGCGACTACGCGACGAAAAGTTTTGGCAGACGGCGAAATCTTTTCATTATCTAAAGTAAAAGTATCTTGTTCAAGATTATTCGCAAAACTTACGCTTGTAGTTGTAGACAAATCCGAAAGGGTGAGCGAAAGCGAGGAAGTATAAGGCAAAATCAGCTTTTCATCGCGCTTACCCCAATACTTAATCAGCGCAATATTCGCGTTTGCTTTAGCAAAAGCTGAGTTGGGTGAAAGACTAGCGTCAAACGTTATTTTTGGCTGAATTTCAACATTTTGCATGCTGTTCCTCTTGCGGCAGATAAGTAATTCTCGTTTGTTAATGTGCTAAGCAATATTTTAGCAAAACAGTGCGCACAAGCTTCTTTTCTTTAAACAACTGTAAAGTTTATGCTACATTTCAAGTAAAAATAAGATTCAATTTATTGCAGAATCACCTATATTTACAACCCACGTATCGCAAGCACCGGCATTTTTAAAAGCTTCACTCACTCGCTTAGCAGCATCCTCACTATCAGCCAGCGCAATGACACATCCTCCACCACCTCCACCGGTAAGTTTTGCACCCAACGCGCCATGCTGACAAGCAGCATCTACCAAGGCGTCAAGTTTTGCAGTACTTACGCCCAAATCCGCCAAAATACGGTGTGCGAAAGTCATTTGCTTACCCATATTTTCAATACGGCCAAACGCCAAATCATCTTCTGCAACAGCCGCAATCTCCCCCAATTTATTGAGCTGCGCTCCAACTTCAACAGGATTCGATTCTAAACGAGAACGTAAAGCTTCAACTGTTTCGCGAGTCATTCCTTTGCATCCAGAATCCGCCAAAACAAGCCACGCACGCATGTTAATTTCCATGCGATCAAAACAGCCACGACTAAAACGCACAGGCCAGGAAGCAGCAGTTGCAGTGGCATCCAAGCCTGAAGAACATCCGTGAGCCACACACTCAGCAGTCTGCGTCAACTTAAAAATCTCATCATTGCTAGCTGCAACGCCATAATAGTCAAGAATCGCACGAATTACAGCACCGGCAGCTGCCGCAGACGAACCAAGACCTCGTTCTGCTGGAAAATCAGACTCGGTAAAAATGTGCAAATTCTCACCGCTCCACCCTGCAAACTCTAGCGACGCGCGAATTGCTGTTCGTATGCTATTAAAGCGCGTAGGAATTTCGGAAAGTTTGCCAGTAAAGTCAAGGCATGAAAGAGTTATATGTGAATCGAGATTCGTCGTAGATGCTAAAGATTCGCTTGATGTAGAAGATAAAGATTCACACGAAACAGGTGCTAAAGATTCATTGCAACTAGTTACAACAGCGCGCATACGCAAGTTTTTAAGCGGCAAAGCTATTGCAGAATGGCCATAAACCACGGAATGTTCGCCAAAAAGAATAACCTTCGCGCAAGTTTCGCCATAACCTTTGTGATTGCTGTATTTTATTGCGTTTTCAAGATTTGCGCTTACGGAATTTTTACAAGCATACTCTTCGTCATTGCGAATAGCAGATATGTTGGCATCTTGCGCTTTTGCGTTCATACTAAGCTCGTCAGCCAGTTCATATTTGCTTTCCAGCACAGTTTGCATCTCCTTTATAATTTCGCAATTTTCCAACTGTTCTAATTTAGTCGAGTAAAACTTAAAAAACTACGTTACGCACGTGACACTTACAACACATTCACATTTGGAAAACGGCAGAAACTTTACACGAGTGTAAAGTTTCGGTCGGATTAAAGCAATAAAACAGCAGAAACTTTACACGCTTGTAAAGAAAAAGTCGCAAAATGGCAGAAAAACGGCAGAAACCTTACACGAGTGTAAAATTTCGGTCGGATTAAGGCAATAAAACGGCAGAAACTTTACACGCTTGTAAAGAAAAGGTCGCGCGGGGAATAGAAATGTAAAACCGACCAGCGCGCAGCAATAAAAAAACTCTGCGCAGCATCGCAATGAGAAAACTCAATACAACGCAAACGCAGAGTTAATGCTTAAGTTCAATCCACATGTATTACAAGCAGAAAACCACTAAAAGCAAGAATCTGCTTGCTGCAACATGTTTTGTAAAATTCACAAAGCTACTTACTCAGCCACAACCTTAACAGTGAAGGAAGCGGTGATTTCCGGATGCAACGTTACGGTTGCTGGGAACTCACCAGTGGTCTTAATAGTAGCAACCTTAATTGCGCGAGCCTCAACTTGAGCCTTGGAAGCCAAAGCAGCAGCAATCTTATCGGCAGAAACGCCACCGAAAAGCTTGCCGGATTCGGAAACCTTAGCAGAAAGCTCCACAACGGTGCCTTCAATCTGAGCCTTAGCTGCAACTGCCTCTTCACGAGTGGCAACAGCCTTGGCAAGACGAGCGCGACGCATTGCTTCAATCTGGGAAGCAGCACCCTTGTTCCATGCAAAAGCAAGACCCTGAGGAATCAGGTAGTTGCGTGCATAGCCAGCCTTAACTTCAACAACGTCACCAGAGTGACCGAGGTTGGCAACAGTCTTGGTAAGAATAACCTTGGTTTCAGCCATATTCCTATCCTCTCAATCAGCGACCGGTAGTGGCGTAAGGAAGCAAAGCCATTTCGCGAGCATTCTTCACTGCCTTCGCGATCTTGCGCTGTTCCTGCACGGTTACGCCGGTGATACGACGGGAACGAATCTTGCCGCGGTCAGAAACGAACTTGCGCAGCAAAGCAACGTCTTTATAATCAATTTCAGTAATCTTGGCAGCCTTCAAAGGATTTGGCTTCTTTTTGAAAGGCTTGACCGGTGGTTGCGGCCTTTTGCGTGACATAAGATGTCCTCTCTCAAATCCGTTATGCTTTTTGTTCGCATAACATTTAACTGATGATGTATTTATAAGGATTAAGTAAGCGCGTAAATAAGTGCATAAATAAACAAATAAATACGCTATCTATAGCTCAACTAAAACGCTAGAACTCAGGTTCTTCAGAATCGCCACCAAAATCAGAATTGGCACCGAAAGTTGAAAAACTATCGTTTGTTGGCGCAGCAGCACTCCACGGATCAGCCGCTGAAGAACTTGCGGCATGCTGAGAAGCAGTCTGGCTAGCAGCATAATTTGCTCCGCCAGCATAACCTGCACCAGCAGCATTTGCTGCACGCGAGCCACCAGCAAAACCTGTTGAAGAGCTTTGGCGGTTAACTTGCGCAGTTGCATAACGCAAAGATGGACCAATTTCGTCAACTGTAAGTTCAACAACTGTGCGATTAGAGCCGTCTTGCGCTTGATACGAACGCTGCGACAACCTGCCTTGAGCAATCACGCGCATGCCTTTAGAAAGGCTGTTTGCACAATGTTCTGCCAAGTCTCTCCACGCTGAGCAACGCATAAATAATGCAGGCCCATCCTCGAACTGATTCGTATTACGATTAAACGTTCTAGGTGTGGATGCAATGGTAAAGCTCGCAACAGAAGCACCGTTGGAAAGTGCCCTTAATTCAGGATCCGAAGTGAGATTTCCCACGACGGTAATAATTGTTTCACCTGCCATATCGTGCCTTTTCTTTCTCGCTTTACTCGTAATCGCATGTTAGTTAGCAATTACTGGCAATTTTGTGCGCAACTTATGCGCGGTTGTTTACGTATTTATTTAGCTTAACTAGTTTTTATTTAATTCACTAGAGCTTACTTAGTTTTGCTAGTTTTTACTTAGCGTCCTTGCGAAGAATCTTCGTGCGGATTACAGATTCGTTAAGGTTCAAAACACGGTCAAGTTCGTCACTTACAGATGGCTCGGCAGTGTAGTTCACCACAACGTAGTTACCTTCGGTTTTGCCTTCAATTTCGTAGGCAAACTTGCGGCGACCCCAGTAATCGGTACCGTCAACGGAACCGCCCTCGTTGGTGACAAGCTCAAGATACTGCTCGGTCAACTTCTTAAGACCGTGCTCATCCAGCTCAGGATTTGCAATGAACATCAGTTCATACTTATGTGCAGACATCACCCACCTCCTTCGGACTATCGGCTGTGGACCTTCCACAGCAGGAGTGTGTTTGCAAAATATGCGCGATATGTTTGATGACAAGCACCAAAACCGCACACAACTTTGCTATTTTACAGCACGCTCGTGACGACGAGAGTTACGCGCTTAAACGATGGTGTCAGGCGGCAGAAACTTTACAGCGGCGTAAAGTTTCGGTCGGCTACACGCCAAAAAACGGCAAAAACTTTACACGGGAGTAAAGGAAAGGTCGTTTTCGTGCTAAAAAGCGGCAGAAACTTTACAGCGTTGTCAAGAAAAGGTCGTTTTCGTGCTAAAAAACGGCAAAAACTTTACACAGGAGTAAAGTTTTGGTCGGAATCAAGCGCAAAGTTCCGCAGCACACGCACGCATCGGCTATTTCCCAATAATTCTAGGCACTCCAACAGCTGCAAGTTTCTTCTCAAGCTTCCTAGGATCAAGGATATCCGAGTAATTAAAGCGCACGATTTTATTTACGCCACATTCCTTCATAAGCAATACCTCACGTTCCGCTTGTTTGTCGATATTCTTATGAATAACACTCTGGTTTCGCGATTCGAATAAATTTTTATTGTCTTCTGAAGAATTAAGATTCACATTCTTATATTGCGCATCATCTGTATCAATGTAGTATTTCGAATACCCGTCAAACTCCCCAACAATCAACTCCCCATTATTCAGGCTCCACAAAAAGTCGCAACGATACTTCAAATTTACATGTGGAATCTCAAACTCACGCTGTAATTCTGGTATCATAAATCCTAAATTAATCATTGTTCCCCGAGCTAAGGATTCACCAGCGTTCTCGCTAAGACCATTTGCAAAGAAGCAAAGCTTACATAATTTAGCCAACTTTTTTTGTTCACACTCAAAAATTTGCTTAAAAGACAATGAAAAATTAGTCCCACCATTCGTTTTTGCATAGTTTCGCAAGTCATCCAAATAAGCGTAATCCCTTGTATAATGACGTTGGTTTTTGTGTAAACTGCCATTCGCACACGTTTTATTATTTGCAATCTCACTATTACAATCGACGCCACTCAAGTTATTCTTGCAATCGCAGTATCGGCTTTTGCAAATTTCGATCACTCTGTTTAAATTCACATTATCTCGCGCTGCTGAATCGAAAATAGGCAAAGCAAATCTAAATGAGTAATTATTAGCAACGTCAAACAACATAGTGCTTTTATCTACCAAGTGACTTTTTATTTCTTCAGTCACGCAATCGCTTGCATGCGGAAGCTTTATTAATTGTCCAGTACTGTTATTCTCACGCGTTAAAATGCGGACATCATCGCTCATACCATTCTGTTCGTAACCTACGGAAGGAATAACTTTTAGTTGATTGTTATACTTGTTTGATTTTCGCTTGTTGCTTCGAATATAAATTTTAGTATCTCTTGCGTCCACACAATTTTTCTTTTTGCTAAGAAAAGCATTATCATAGCAATTTTTTTCGCTGTCATAATCTTTCGAAACTTGATACCCAAGAAGTGCCGAGGCAGTCGAAGCTGTTAATTTACAATCGGGGTGCGATTCAATAATAGATAACGCAATATGACGTATTTTTTCAGCTTCGTAAAGACTATTCCAATATTCTTTACGCATGTAAAGATTTTTGTACACGCGCACAGCTTCTCCACGTTGCGATGACCTTTGAACTGCTTTTCTTTCAGCATTAGTTTTCGGGGCGAAGCAACGCTTATTCTGTTCACTATTCGAAAATAAATCGTTTATATAAAAATTATTCATAATGCAAGGTTATTAAAGCCTTATTCGTGCGTAAATAAATTTCTTGCATTGTGGATAAAAGGTACGGAAAGAAGGTGCGAAAAGAAGGTGCGGAATTGGCAGGTGGCGGCAGAAAGTTTACATGGGAGTAAAGGAAAGGTCGGATGCGCGCGATAAAACGGCAAAAACTTTACAGCGGCGTAAAGAAACGGTCGGATTAAGGCGATAAAACGGCAAAAACTGTGCAGCTGCGTAAAGGAAAAGTCGCGAAAGAGCGAAAAAACGGCAGAAAGTTTACAAGGGTGCAGCAGAAAGCGCAGACAGGATGTGCAGACAGGAGGCGAAGAGCACAAAATTGTTATAAAAAGGTTTATAGGTCAAAAAAAACTTAGTCTAGCGCACCTTTTAGCACACTAGACTAAGTAATTCACAGTAAAATCGACTCAACGATCAACCAGTAAGCTAAAGCCCAAATGATTCATCGCTGAATCAGCTTTTAGCTTAGTGACGGATCTTGCGAAGAGCAGCACCCATGCCAGCAAGCACAGAAGCAGCAACAGCAGCCATAGCTACAGCAGCACCGGTCTTAGCTAAACCAGCAGCAGCGGCACCGTTTGCACCAGCGGCAGCACCGTTAGCATTGTTGTTCTGCTGAGCAGAAGCCTTGGTATCCTTACCCTGCTTAGCAGCAGCCTCAGCAGCCTTAGCTTCCTTACCAAACTTACCGCTCATAGCAGAAGCATAAGCATGCTTCAAACCAGGAACAGCTGGAACCTTTGGATCCAAAGGATCAGAAGTCACAACTGGTGGCAACAAAGCTGGGTTCACACCAGCAGCAACAGCCTCATTGTAAACATCCTTGTAAGTCTGCAAAGCCTTATTATAAGCAGCTACAGCAGCCAAATCCTTTGCCAAAGCATCATCATAAGCAGCCTTAGCCTTAGCAAGAGCAACAGTTGCACGCTTAAGATGAGCCTCAGCACGATCTGCTGCATCACGCAAACGAGTCTCAGTAGCAGAATCATTCACGCCAGAAGCCAAGAATGCATTGAGCTTTCCATTAGCAGCACTGAATGCATCCATGCGAGCATTGTACTCAGCAATAGCAGCAACCAAAGCCTTATAAGCATCATTGAAATTCTTCTTAGCAACAGCAAGCAAATCATCCTTGTTGTCCAAGTTCATCTTAGCAAGACGAACCTTGTTAATAAGAGCCCTCTTAATCTGATCCTCAGTTGGATCTGGAACTGCGCAGTTCTCCAATACGTTCTTAGCATCGAGATACTTAGCAAGAAGATCATTTACCTTAGTCTGCTGAGCTTCCTTAGCCCTAGTCTCTGTAACGTTAGCATTGAAAGCATCAACATATGCCTTAGCTTTTACATACACATCGTACGGAGCAGCAGAAGCAGCAGTAGGCTTAAGAGCAATCAAACCAGTAGTAGCATCAGGAGTTAAATTAATCCAAGTAGTAATAACAACTAGAGGCTGTTCTGGCTTAGGAGTTACAGTCATACCATCAAGAACAGCCTTAGCATCAGTATAAGCTTTGTAAGCAGCATCAGCAGACGTCTTAGCAGCGCTCTTGAATGGAGCAGGATCTGGGCATGCAGCCATTGCTGGAGCAGCAAAAGCGAAACCAGAGAGGAGGGTGGCGCCAGCAGCGAATGCGGCGATAGCCTTCTTATTCAACATAATATTTTCCTTTCTTCTTCTCCTTCGCACTAGGGTATGCGAAGAAAAATTTGCCATTTGCGGTTTCCCGCTCGTACCAGTGAACTAGGGATTCAACCGGTAACTGAGTTAAAACTTACCGCAAGCTCTCAGAAAACTCAACACTAAAATTCAGGTTTCTCAGCATCAAAAATACAAAAATCTTGATAAATATTCGTTATATTCATTGAAAAGCAGAAATATTTACGACATTTTTCTGTATTTTTTAATAAAAATTACGCGACACGCCATATACTGGATTTTTTTAACGTTTTTTCAGCTTTCTTTAAGGTTTGAGTTTTGCGATTTCTTTAAATGCCTTATAAAAACAACAAAAAAACGCAATATTTAAGCATCGGCACGCTTTATTTAAACATAGCAAAATTTGTTTAAACATCGACACACTTGAAGCAAAACCAAACAGAAAAACCAAAAATGCCCGAGTAAACAACTCACTCGGGCATTAAAATCATCAGCGCGCAAAATTAAACTTTGCAAAAATATTCGCAAAAATACTAATCAAGCAAATCGTCAGAATCTCCAGAACTCACTAAATCGTCAGCATTAGACGCATCAAGAACATCTCGCTCATCAATAACAGGTGCCAAAACCAAATCCTTCACAAGCTCACGCGTACGAAGCTGAGAGTCAGCATCCAAACCATCGTCGGTAATAACAGTATCAACCTGATCAAAACGAGCAAATAGCGAAAGCGACGTACAACTCCATTTAGTATGATCCGTCAAAATAATCGTGCGATCCGCAATATCCATTAACGCCATATCCGTAGCAGCTTCCAAAGAATTTGGCATAAGGAATCCGCGAGGAAGAGACACAGAATGCGTGCCAAGAAAAACGGTATTCACACGAAGAGAAGCAACAACTTTATCTGCAATAGGCCCAACCAGCGAATTGGAACGCGTAATCACGCCACCGGTAACAATAACCTCGACATCCTTCGACTCTAAAGCTTGCACAAGCTCCGCAACAGGAATCGAATTAGTCAAAATCGTAATGCCAGAAGCCCTGCGCGACTCGAGCAAATGTTGCGCAAACACATAAGCAGTGGTACCGCCGCCAATAGCAATCACATCCCCCGGAGAAACATAATCCACAGCCAAACGCGCAATTGCATCCTTCAAACCAATATCCATTTGCGACTTTACAGAAAACAGCGGCTCCGAAAGCAAAGTATTAGTCGTTACAGCGCCGCCGTGAACGCGCTTTAAAAGCCCACGATCCGAAAGCTCTGCGATATCCCTGCGAACCGTCATAGCAGAAACGTTCAGTTCCTTAGAAAGCGCAGTAATGCGAACAGCACCACGCGTACGGAGACGGCTTAAAATCAAATGTTGACGCTGTGAAGAAATCATACGAACATTATCGCACACGTAAACGCAAAAAACAAACGTAATTGAGCGTTTCAGGGCATTAAAACGAAAAGAACGCACATTTTGTTGTCAAGCAAAGCAAGTTTTATGAAAAATCGCACAAAAACGAACGCGTACTAAGGAAGAAAACGCACAAACTACGGCAAGAAAAAAACGCACAAAATACACTAAGTAATAGCGCATATAACAATAATGCCCTACTATATAAATATGTATTACGTTTCTGAACACTCATTGCACAATGTCGTCAATAAAGCAACGACCGACCTTTTTACATTCTCATACAAACACATTATTAAACCGCATTTTGTTTTTAACATTCCTCCAGACGAAGCGCATGATCGCATGATTAATTTTTGCAAATTTAGCGAACGCACTCCTGGATTAATGTGGCTTCTTCGCGAAATGCTTAACTACACAGACCCAGTGCTAGAAACTAACGTTATGGGTGTGGATTTTGCAAATCCGTTTGGCTTAAGTGCAGGACTGGATAAAAACTGCCAAATGGCGACCGTACTAGACAACGCCGGCTTTGGTTTTGAAACAGTTGGCTCTACCACAAGCCGACCATGCGAAGGAAATCAAAAACCTTGGTATCATCGCCTTCCAGAATATGACTCTATTCTTGTACACGCAGGACTAGCAAACGATGGCAGCGAAGCCGTTGTTGCACGAGCCGAGAAAGCCTGGACGCACGCAAAATCTATGAATATGTCTATTTCTATTGCGCGCACAAACGACGACTTAGTTGGCGATTTGGAAGAAGGAATTGAAGACTACCATATTTCTATGGAACGTGCAGCTGGAAAAAGCTCAATAATTGAAGTAAATATTTCATGCCCGAACACGCGTGTGGGTGAACCATTTAGTCAGCCGGAAGCACTTGACAAATTATTCACCGATCTTGACACTATTAAGCGACCTCAGCCAACGTTAGTTAAGATGCCGCTTAATTTGCACGGTGGTTGGGAACAGTTCAAATCTTTGCTTGACGTACTTGCCGAACATAAAGTTGACGGAGTAAGTATTGCGAACTTGCAAAAGAATCGCGCAGGACTTGATGTTCCGGAAGATTGGCAAGGAGCACTTTCTGGAGGTCCTACCTACAGCGCAAGCAACGAGCTTATTCGACGCACGCGCAAAGCTTTTGGTAAACGTTTTGCTATTGCAGGCATTGGCGGAGTATTTACGCCAAAGCAAGCATATGAGAAGATTCGCTCAGGTGCTGATTTGGTTATGTTTATTACGTCACTTATGTACAGAGGACCGCAGCAAATCACAACGCTGAAACGCGGACTTGCGGATCTTTTGAAACGCGACGGCTTTGAGCATGTTACAGACGCAGTTGGTGCGGATTTGAACTAGTACAGTGCGTATTTGCGCTAAAAATGACCCTTACTTTGCTCACAATCAAGTAGCATAAGTAAGGGTCTATTTGTAAGGAACAGCACAAAACAACTTAGTATTTAGTAAGTTAACTAGCAATTACGAGTTAACAAATACCATTTAGTAATTATCAGTTTCTGAATTACTATAGTCGTCGCGACGAGCAGTGCCGTACTGATCTTGCGTGTTCTTTTGTTTCTTAGCTTCTTCCTGCTGTTCTTGTGCTGCCTGCTTTCTAGCGTCTTCATCTCGCTTCTGCTGATCAGTTTTAACAGTATTTTTAGGCATGCCAGGCAGAGTTCCACCGGCAGTGTACTTTGGATCAGGCTTGCCATAATCGTTGTCAACAGGAATGTTAGCAGCTTTCAAATAGTCATTCATAAACTGTTTCCACGCTGGCGTTGCAATATACATACCATACCAAGCTGCCATTGTACGACCGTTAATAGTCATGCCATTAAAGCTTTTTTGTGATTCGGCGTTACCAACTGCCACAAACGAAGCAACTTGATACGGCACAAAACCAGCTGTAGTCATGTAGTACTGTTCGTTAGTACCAGTTTTTGCGAAAGTCTTGCGACCACCATCAAGTTGGGTAGTTGAAGCCTCGCCGCCAGGTTGCACAACACCCTGATTCAGCGCATAAGCAGCAGTTTGAGCAATTCCCTTTGGAATTGCTTGATGGCAATGCGCACTAGGAACTTTCAAACGCTTACCGTTTTTGTCAACAACTCGCTTAATAGCAATAGGATCGCATGCCACGCCATCAGCGCCAAGAGTTGCATACACATTCGCCACAGTTAAAGGCGAAGCTTGCACAGAACCAATCGTCATAGGCGGATTAAGCGAGTTAGCAGAATACACGCTTTCCTGACCAAGAGGCGAATTATGGTAGCCGAGTATGCGAGCAGCATCCGCTATAGAGCACAGCTTAATTTGCTGAGCCATAGAAGCCTGAGTGGTGTTATGCGAGCGCACAAGACCTTGCAAAGGAGTTTCCGGATTAATTGTGCCACCACCAGAGTTTTGAACCGACCAACTACCAACTCCGCGGAATTTGCTGCAATTAAAATCAGCATTGTTATAAAGCATAGAAGTGCGAAGAGGCTGATTAATTGACTTTCCAGCAAGCATCCACGCAACCATATTAATTGGCTTCCACGTAGAACCAATCTGCCAACCAAGACCGCCACCATCGCGCTCATCTACAGCATAGTTCAAAGCCGTATGCGTAGGATCTGATTTTGCAGCATCCGTAGCATCATAAATACGATTGCTGCCAAATGCCAAAACTTCACCAGTTCCAGGCTTAATTGCCGCAATTGAAACTTCAAAACCGCTCTTATCGTTTACAGGAATCGTATCTCTAGCAGCTTTCATAGCAGCCTTGCTGGCGCGCAAATCCATAGTTGTGTAGATATCAAGACCACCCTCAGTAAGCAACTTTTCGCGCATGGCAGCAGTTTTACCAAACTCGCGAGAATGCAAAATTTTCTTCGTTACATAATCGCAGAAGAATGCTGCATCACCTGCAGCTTGGCATCCAATCTTAGAAACTTCCCTCTGTATGTTAAGAGTGCTTTTAAGAGGAATAGCAACAGCGGAATCATGCTCGCTCTTAGTAATAAAACCTTGACGAAGCATTAAATCAAGTACAATATTGCGCTGCTTTTGCGCTTCAGGCTGATTTGCTTCAATAGAAGGATCGTAACGCGAAGGATTCTTTGTAATTGCAGCAATAGTTGCCGATTGCACAAGATTAAGTTTTGCAGCGCTCGTATTGAAGTAGCGATGAGCTGCAGTTTCTACGCCGTAAATATTATTGCTACCGAACTGCGCAATATTTAAATATCCCTGCAAAATCTCAAGTTTAGAGTATTTTTTCTCCATTTGAATTGCAATAAGCATTTCGCGCAATTTACGAGCAATAGTGCCTTCAGAAGCGTGATACTCAGCTAAAGGATCGTTATTTTCGCGAGCTTTAATCATAAGCACATTTTTTACATATTGCTGAGTTAAGGAAGAGCCACCTTGCATATCTCCCTTTTTAACGAATGTTTGCACGAATGCGCGAATAACACCTTGCATATCTACGCCGGAATGCTCAAAGAATCGACGGTCTTCACGAGCAACCATTGCTCGCTGCATATATTGCGATATGCGTCGGAGCGGCACTACAGTGCGGTTTTGAGCATAAAAAGTTGCAATAATAGTTTTGCCATCAGAAGCGTAAAGTCGCGATTTTTGCGGCAAAGCAGTTACATCAAAATCGATGCCGTCAACGCGAAGTGAAGGTACTACTGTTTTCACTATGCTATTCACGCTCATTACGCCAGGAACAAACATAATACTTGCTGCAACACCTCCTGCAACACACAAAGTGATGTAGGTAAGGAACAGTGCTAGCACACGGCGAACAGTCAGTGAATTCTTTTTCGGCATGCGTACTATTCTAAAGGTTTGCCTCTACTTGAAAACTGGCATCATAAACATTCGCACTTTAACGCTCAGCTCGACGAATAAGCATGCCAGGCTTATAAATAATAATTGACCTGCCTTGGCGCATAATCCAGCCTCTGTTTGCAAAATCCATAAGTGCTTTGTTAACTGTTTCGCGTGAAGAGCCAACAAGTTGCGCAAGCTCTTCTTGCGTTAAATCATGCGGCACAAGCAAGCCATCGCTCATAGGCTCGCCAAATCTTGAAGCTAAATTCAGCAAAGTCTTCGCTAAACGAGCAGGAACATCCATAAAAACTAAGTCGGAAATTCGCTCATTATTTGCTCTCATGCGCGCTGCAAGCACTTGAAGCATATCTACTGCAACGCTAGGGTGATTGTTTAGCCAATGGAATAACACGTCATTTTCTAGCCATAAAACTCTAGTATTGTTGGTAATAGATATTGCTGAAGCTGTACGAGGACCGCCGCTAGGATCAAAAACGGGAATTTCGCCTAGAATTTCGCCAGGAGTGTGAATACTTAACAATTGCACACGATTGTCGTTTGAATGACGAACTAATTTTACTCTTCCACGCTCAAGCAAGTACATTCGATGGTCAGTATCGCCTTCATTAAAAATTGCCGAACCTTTTTTAAATGTCGATTCTTGCAAATACTGCATCAATTCTTTTACTTGATCAGCTGGAACTTGCTTAAACAATGCGGTATGTTGCAGTGAAAATTCATCGCTGTCAACGCTGAGTGTTGCCATTGCTGCTCTACCCCTTCATTAAGCAATAAGTAGATATCTCCATTGAACTACCTGTATGCGGATGAGCGCAAACGCAAACGAAAAGCGTAAGCGAAAAACGCACATCACCTGACCTATGATATCACGAAAGACGAGGAAACGACATTTACTTTACGCCGTTGTAAAGTTTCTGCCGCTTTTTAGCATGCAAACGACCGTTTTTTTTACAACGCAGTAAAGTTTCTGCCGCCTTTTAGCACACAAACGACATTTACTTTACAACGCAGTAAAGTTTCTGCCGCTTCCGACTAACTATTTACTCCCATAACATGCAAGCACCATGCGTTTTCATAAGCTAACTCCTGCCATTGCCTGTACCTGCCAGAAGTGCCACCGTGACCACCGTCAGTTTCAATACGAGCAATTGCATCAACCCCAGAAGCTTGCAATTTAGCGAGCCATTTCAAAGGTTCCGTAACAAGCACGCGCGTGTCGTGAATAGACGATGTGATTAAGATTTTCGGAAAATCAGCTAACTTCTTGCGACCATCTTCCGTTTTTGCGCAAGGCACATTTTCGTAAGGAGTATACGATTTCATATAAGCATAAGCTTCAGAATCATCGAGCGGATTGCCCCACTCATCCCACTCTGTTACAGTAAGCGGCAAAGAAGAGTCGAGCATAGACGTAAGAGCATCTACAAAAGGCACGTCTGCTTCAATTCCTGCATAACATTCCGGAGCCATATTTGCTATAGCACCCATAAGCAAGCCTCCTGCTGAACCACCGTTTGCAACAGTATGGCAAGCAGAAGCAAAACCAGCATTTTGCAAAGCACGCGTGGCATCAACAAAATCTTCAAAAGTATGCTTTTTATTAACACGCCTACCCTGTTCATACCACGCGCGACCCATTTCACCGCCGCCTCGCACATGCACTTGCGCATATAACACGCCGCGATCCAGCAAACTCAAGCGACCGACAGAAAAAGTAGGGTCTGAACTAACTTCATACGCTCCATAACCAGTAATAAACATTGAGTCAGTTTTAGAAATTTTATCCGGACGCCACACAAGCGATACTGGCACACGCTCACCATCTCGAGCAGTAATCCAAACGCGCTTTTCAGCATAATTGTGCTCATTAAATTCGCCTAAAATTTTACCTTGCTTGAGCAGCACATCTTCGCCTGTTAAAGGATCCAACTCGCGAAGTTGACCTAAAGTTGCGTAACTGCCAAAAGCGTAACGCATACGCGGAGCTTCGTACGAAGGATTTCCAGTCATAGAAATACTAAATAAGCGATTATTGTTGATTTCTTCTTGTGAAATATTTGCGAGCGCAGCACGTGATTCGGCTTGCGCTTGATCCGCAAGTTGATCCGTAAGTTGAGAAGAAAATTGATCCGTAGGTTGATCCGTAAATTGATTCGCAAGCTGGGAAGAAAGCGGTCGCACTTCGCAAAAACGCCACGGTTTTGCTTGCAAAAAATCTTCAACAGCGCGCTTCTTGCTCATTACAGCCAAATGCGGCAAACCTTGAGAACGGTAAGCTAGTGCCACATAATTTTTGTACATTGACAATCCGCTTATGCTCAATCCAACTGCATTTTGCAATATTTCAGGATTTTGAGGCGAATTATAAGGCTTTGTAATAGGCTCACTTCCGGCACCTTGTTGCCAAGCATCTCCCTGCTCGCAACCATAAGGAGAACCCGACGCAACACATACTCCATCCGAAAGCTTATACGTTACATGCTCATCAAACTTGCCGGAATTTCCTCTCATATCAATAATGTCAATTTCAAAATTAGGATTTTTAGCGTTATGGCACACAATCGCAATTGGAATATCTTCACCATTTTCGCCAGCATTCTCAAAGCAAGCGAAAGAAATATCGTATTCCACCCCCTCAACCGGCTCAATAACCATACGGAATTCGCCTTCAGGATTGCTCAAAGGAAGCATAAGCACGCGCGATGTAGTCTTTGAACTACTACTGATCATCATGTATCGTTCGTCAAAACTTTCATACACGTCAACAAAAAATCGCTCGTCAGTTTCTTCAAAAACTTTTACATCATTAGAAACGTTAGTGCCAACCTTATGCCTCCAAACCTGATAAGGACGCCAAGCATCATCAAGCTTTACATAAAACACCCATTTTCCATCTGGAGAAAGTGAAGCAGAAGCAAGATTTTCCCACGATTCTTCTAACTGCGACCAAGAACATGTTTTTGTAGAAAAGTCACGAATAAAATAGTTAAAGCGTTCATCACCTTGAGTGTCGACACCGTACAGCATTCGCAAACCGTCGGTGCTCAAATCCATTCCACCGACTCTAAAGAACTTGCCACCAGAGTGCTCAGATTCAAGGTTTGCATCAAATAAAATTTCTTCACCATCAGTTGTGCCAGGTTTTGCAGAATTGTCGATAGTTGGCGGATTCCAATCGTCACTATTTTCGACTTTCATACGGCATTGCACAGCGTATTGTTTGCCTTTTTCAGTGCGCACGTAATACCAGTAATTATTCATGCGCACAGGAACAGACATGTCTGTTTCTTGAACTCTTGAGCGCAACTCGTCAAATAATGTAGAACGCAAGTTTGCTAAGTGCTTTACACGCTGTTCAGTATAAGCATTTTGACTATTGACGTATTCCATAAGCTTAGGATTATTGCGATCTTTCATCCAAGCATATTCGTCTATATAAGTGTCGCCATGGAATTCACGTGCCGACGGTATGCGTTCTGCCGCTTTTGGCTTTGCAAAATCTTGATTATTCATAGCTACACCTCTTTTAATTTTCATTAAGTATTTTCTTCAGCTCTTATATATTAGTAACGAAATATTTTCTGCAATTCTTTAATATTACAAAATTATTTTGCAATTATTTTATACTATTTCGCAATCGCTTCCTCTATAAACGGAAGCATTACTTTAGCTAAATCTTTGCCTTGAGGAGCTGCAAAAAATGGCACGCCTTGCAAAGTACCAGCAGCACCTTCTGCTTCAATTATGCGCATTTGAGCATCATCAAAATCATCAATATCACCAGAAAACTCGTTAGCATTATGTAATTTTTCGATCGCCATAGTAGGAATTTCTTGCGCATCTTCACACGCAGTATCAAGAGCATCCGAAAAAACATACGCACGTTTAGATGCACTTAAAGCAACAGCAAAATCACGAGATAATTTACGACGAAAATCCTCAACAGTAGCACGCTTACGCAATTGCCTAATACCTACTGCAAGCACACGACCTGGATGCTTACGAATAATATTCGCATACGTTAAAGGATCCTTTTGACCATCATCGCCAATAAGCACAAAACGCATGCCAGGAAAATCATCCATAAGTTGAGTTGCAAATTCTAATTTATGCTGCGGTCCGTTTGGAATAAAAGTTTTAGGACGCGGATCCAAATCACGAAGAAGAAGAGGACCCTCAGGAAACTTTTCGCGATCAATAAAGTGACGAATTGAAGCCTCAACATTCCACGGAGAAGTAGAAAGATAGAAAAATGGAATATCGTCACGCAAACGCTCTAAAGACTGGAAAAACTCAGACATTCCAGCAACTGGCGAACGATGAGCAGGATTCATAATAAGCAAATTATAAGCAGCGCGAATTGGCGAAGGCGCTTGAGTAACCATAATAGTGTCGTCAACGTCCGAAATAACACCAACAGGAACATTTGCATCAATAGCAAATAAACTCGCTTTTACAGGCTCACGGTCACTAACAGAATACGAAACAACGTGACGACCAGGCTCTAAAGCGCGTTCGGTAATTAAATCTAAATACCCTGCACGGTCAGAAATACAGTACTCTGCACTACCATCGCGTGAACCTTCAGGCTTATCGTATATTTCAGAATCGCCAATTTGAGCTGTTTCTACAGGAATACCGTCAATAGACAAAGCCACGCGCACACGCACAGCAGGAACAACAAGCATCGCATAAATTCCGCGTTTTAGAGCAGAATGATGACCAAGCTTTGGAGCATACACAGTTCTGCAAATCAAGCGAGCATATCTATGCGTTCCATACCCAATATATGGCTCAACACTTGGAAACCAGCCAAAACGACGAGCAACACGACCAGCAAGACGCATCCACATGCCGACAATAGACGTAACGAGCCTGCGACCAAAACGCACAAGCAATGGCTTATTGTCAATACGCTCAGCTTTAGAAGGAGCGTCAAACAATGTTGCCGTAACATGCACAGGAATTGGCGCACTGCTAATCCGTCTAGACGCCACTAATTGCGGAGTAGATTGTGGGCTTTGCACATACTCAAGATTAGAACGCGCAGAAAGCGAAAGTCCTTCGGCGCGTTCATCTTTGTTAAGTGAGTTACCCACAGATTCGCTCATTCGCGTACCGGACCATCCGGAGTCGTGCCAACAATTTGCACAATAGTGCCACGTGGACAATTTTCAAAAATCCAGCGAGCATCCTGCTCATACATGTTTATGCAACCATGAGAGCCGTGATTTGCAGCATCGCCAGTTGCAATACCCTTATAATTCCAAGAAGCAGTGTGGAAACCTTCTCCACCATGGTAATAGCTAACCCAACGCACTCCAGGAGAGAAGTAAGGAGAGCCATCGCCATTCCTACCGCGCATATCTTGTGAAGCATAACGCAAGTAAATAAAGAATGTACCAGAAGCTGAATCATCGGCACCGCGCTTACCTGTGCAAACAGGGAATGTTTTTACAAGTTCATCATTCCTATAAACAGAAGCCGTTTGGGTTGTTTTGTCAACAACAATGCGCATTTCAACAAGCTTCTTTTCAACGGTAAACTTAGTGATTTTTGAAGGAACAGACATCTTGAAATCATTGCCATTGCGCAAAGATTCTACAGCCTTTTTCGCAATACTATCGGAATAGCTAATTTCAACACCATTAGAACCTTTAAGTGTTGTGAAAATAAACTTGCCTTCTTTATTGACTGCATCTTCCTGATTAATCTTTTGCTGATTAAGCTCTTTTGGAAGAACTTGAGACAAATAATAATCTGCTTTATCTGCATCAATTGTGTAAGAAAGCTTACGGCGAGTCGTATCTGCTTTTATACTGATCCAAGACGCAATCGCTTCTTTTGGAACCGTAAAATCTTTACCGTCACCGTTATTAAACGTGATTTTTTTCTCAAGAAGTTTATTTAAATCATCTACAAGTTTCTGCGCTGCATCAAGCTTAATAGGAGCGTCAGTGCGTCGAGATGTAACAGAAACTTTTACTGTTTTACCAGGGTGAGCAATTAACTTTTTTACTGCTTCACGAACAGACATAGTTTCTATAGTGCGACCAGGTATACCATCCTCTACCTTGTAAGATTCAGAATCCTTGTCGAAAACTGCACTATAAGGTACAGCGCGATCCTTCTCACGAATAAACTTATGCAATAAGTACGAATCCAAAGCAGAATCATCACGTACAGCTTTCAAGCTCACGGTTTGATGAACCCAAGGCATAATACGAGTAAATAAATTATCTCGCTTAGCATTCATAATAGCTTTTACAGTTGCGTTCTTATCAATCTTGACACCAAGTTGACTCAAATCTGCATCAACACTATTGCCTTGATCGTCACTAATTACTAATTCGCTATGGTCCACAGCATTCTGAACAGTCTTGCTTACAGAATCTTCCTGATAGCCAGTGAGATTGCGCGTAATAGAAGCATCACCAAAATCAACACCTGGAGCAACTCGATTGTTGAAATACAAATGAAGTGCAAAAAATGCTGCAGCTAACAAAATAACAAAAATAAGAAGCGAATACATCAACGCCAATGCGGAACGGTTCGCACGATGTTTCTTTGCTTTCGGCTCTACTACTCTAAATGAATCGGTTGCAGTTGAATCGGCAGGAGTTGCATTTGCATACATGCCATAAGATGTAGCATTATTGCCAAACACATTCTTCTTATTACCGGCAATATCTTCAACGATATCGTCAACAATGTCTCCAGAAGTATCTTCTTCATCGGCGACTTCGCCTAAATTATCAGCAAGAGTTCCCTCATAATTAACAGAATTATCAGCCATTTGATCTTCTACATGACTTTGAGGAACCTGCATAAAAGCAACAGTATCGTCACTAGCATCATCAGGCATATTACTAGATGTAATATTGAAGGATTCATCTCCCTCAAAATTTTGCTGTAATTCAGCCATATTCAAAACCTCTGCTCAATAATTGTATGCGACAGACACGCTTGCACAGTTTACCACTAGCGACGCACGAAATTAGTATTAGCGAAACATGAGAGCATAACTGGTTACATAACTAGCTATATAACTAGCTAAATATTTAGTACAGAATTAATGCGAATAATACACGTTAAAAAACGAGCAAAGAACAAGCAAAAGCAGCAAAATGCACAATTAACTAGCAACTAGCCGACACCTAATGAGTAACTAATAAACATCTAATACAAGCAATAAACGATATTTATAAAAACAATAAATACTACACAAATGTGTAAAAAACGTAAATATTCGCAATATGCCGCAAAATTTAGTATTGTAGAAAAAATAATGTGCAAGAATAGGAGGTATGCCAACTATGCCTATTCAAGCGACTATTGCTCTTATGATGATTGTATTCGCGCTTGTACTCGCACCATTCGTCATCATGATTGTTTCGCGCGCTTTAAAACGTCATCATTTGGCAGAAAAACTTGCTCAACGACACGGCGACTCAGTGCATTACGCATTCATACTTAATCCTTCAAAACCACAAGCGGAATCGTATCGCGAAAGTATTAAAAATTATTGCAAAGAACGCAATTTAACCTACGAAATTATTGATACACAGTTAGATAAAGATGGACGCGAATGCGCTTTAGAAGCACTTTCAAATGGAGCTAATGTAGTAGTAGCAGTCGGCGGAGATGGCACGGTTCGTACTGTTGCGAGCGCAGTAAGCGGTAAAGGTCATGCGATGGGAATTATTCCTATTGGAACTGGCAATCTTTTTGCTAGAAATATGGGAATTCCAGTAAACGACGTGGATGCTGCGCTGCGTGTTGCAACTTCTCACGGCTCTAGGCAGGTTGACGTTGGGCGCGTAACGATTCTCGACAATCCAGAAGAAGATCATGGACACGCATTCTTAATTATTGCAGGCATTGGTTTTGACGCGTTAATGATTGACGACACTGATCCAAACTTAAAAAAGAATATTAGTTGGCTTGCTTATTTTGTCTCTGGTGTAAAGCATTTGTTTATGCCAAAATATCGCGCAACCGTTACCTTACAGCGTTCAAATGGCGACGAAAGTGTGCTAAAAGGATTGACTTTCCGCACACTTATGGCTGGAAATTGCGGTCAAATTCCTATGTTTTCGCTTATGCCAGAAGCAGCATACGACGATGGTGTGCTTGATTTTGAGATTATTGACACTTCTGGCGGTTTAATTGGTTGGGCTAATTTGTTCCGAGGAGTAATACACCAAACGCTAACAGGGCGCGCACTCCAGCAGGATTCGCTTTCTGCAGGCTCGAGAATTGACCAAACGCAAGGTTTTAGCGCAGAAGTGCAATTAGAAAAATCTGCTCCAGTGCAAGTAGACGGCGACATTTTGGGATATACGAAACATTTGCGCTTCACTGTTGACAAGCAAGCATTGTGCGTAAGAGTGCCAGAAAATAAATAAAATACAAGCGCTGTGGCAAAATAAAAAATTATGGTAGCAAAAAATGCGGGAATGCCCGCCACCCCAGAAGATCTAGTCGACGTCGACGCTTTGGTTGGCGCTTACTATGATGAAGTTCCAAATTCCAACATTCCAGAACAGCGCGTGATTTTCGGCACGTCCGGTCACCGTGGTTCTGCTTTGAAAACTTCGTTTAACGAAGCTCATATTGTGGCAATTACGCAAGCTATTGCTGAATATCGCAAGAAAGCTGGCGTAACTGGTCCTCTTTATATTGGTCGCGATACGCACGCTCTTTCTGAGCCTGCTCAAAAAACCGCTATTGAGGTTTTGGTTGCTAACGGAGTTCACGTTCGCGTGGATTCTCGCGGCGACTTCGTGCCAACTCCTGTTGTTTCTCAGGCTATTTTGACTCATAATCGCGCAGCCGACGGCACTCAGCGTTTTAGCGGCGACGGCTTGGCTGACGGCATTGTCGTCACCCCTTCGCACAACCCACCAACCGACGGTGGTTTTAAGTACGATCCTGTAACAGGCGGCCCTGCACCTGCGGAAGTAACTAACGCAATTGCAGCTCGCGCAAACGAATTGCTCGACAATTACAAGTCCGTAAAGCGCGTACCTTTCGAGGAAGCAATCAAGTCTGATTTGGTTGAAGGCTTCGATTACCGCGAACACTACGTTAGCGATTTGGCTAATGTAATCGATTTCGATGTGATTCGCTCTAGCGGCGTGCGTTTGGGAATTGACCCACTCGGCGGCGCAAGCGTAAACTACTGGCCACTTATGAACGAAAAGTACGGTTTGAACATCGGCGTTGTGCGTCCAGAAGTTGATCCAACTTGGCGATTCATGACTATTGACCACGATGGCAAGATTCGTATGGATCCAAGCTCCCCTTACGCAATGAAGGGCTTAGTTGATCAGCTTAACGCTGGCGCTTGGGATAAGTACGATTTGGTTGGCGGCACCGATCCAGATGCTGACCGCCACGGTATTGTGTGCCCTAACTGGGGCGTTATGAACCCGAACCATTACATTGCGGTATGCGTGGAGTATTTGTTCGGCGGTGCTCGTCCGGATTGGCCAAAGAATACTGCTATCGGCAAGACGCTTGTGTCTTCTTCCTTGATCGACCGCGTGGCTGCTTCTATTAACGCAAAGCTTGTGGAAGTTCCAGTTGGATTCAAGTGGTTCGTTGACCCACTCTTTAGCGGCGAAGTTGCTTTCGGCGGAGAGGAAAGCTCCGGCATGAGCTTCTTGCGCAAAGATGGTCGCGTGTGGACCACCGATAAGGATGGTTTGATTCCTGATTTACTCGCTGCGGAAATTACTGCAAAGACTGGCAAGAACCCAGCTCAGCTTCACCAGGATCAGGTTGCTCGCTTTGGCGAAAGCTGGTATAAGCGCGTCGATACGCCGACAACTCTTGAGCAAAAGCAGAAGTTCGCAGCTTTGAGCGGCAGCGACGTTGAAGCAACTAAGCTTGCTGGCGAAGATATTACCGCAAAGCTTACGGAAGCTCCTGGAAACGGCGCAAAGATTGGCGGCTTGAAGGTGACGACTAAGAACAACTGGTTCGCTGCTCGCCCATCTGGTACCGAGAATATTTACAAGGTTTACGCAGAATCCTTCGTTTCTCCAGAAGCACTTGACAAGGTGCTTGAGGAAGCTACTGCTGTAGTCGACAAGGCTTTAGCGTAACGTAATAATCTTGCGTAAATAAAGAATCTACTAATTGCGCTGGTTGCAATCTGCAGCCGGCGCATTTTTGAAAGGTTTTGTCATGATTGTTGTTTCAACAGACGGTTCCGCGCTCGGAAACCCAAACGGTTCAATGGGTTGGGCGTGGGCAGATCACATTGACGAGTCTGGTAGCTCTAACGAACACCATCACACAGGCAATGCAGATGCTGGAGGCGCAACTAATGGCACAAATCAAATTGGCGAATTATGCGCAGTTTTGGAAGCTTTACGAGCACATCCTGGAAGTGAGCCGCTCACAATCGAAAGTGATTCACAATACGCTATAAACTGCGCAACTACGTGGATTCACGGATGGAAAAAGAACGGTTGGAAAAACTCTAAAAATGAACCTGTTAAAAATGCCGAGCTGATTCGAGCAATCGACGCGGAAATTACTAAGCGCGAAGGCGCCGTAAAATTCGTGTGGGTTAAGGGTCACGCAGGAAACGAAGGAAACGAAAAAGTTGATACACTAGCGCGCGGATATGCGGAAGATTGCCGAAATGGTTTGAAGGACGGATACTTGCCTTTAGAAGGCTGGAAGTCGCTTCTTGCTTCTGAATATGCAAAAGGTACGAATGTGCCAAGTGATGCGAAAATGCTTTTAGATGGCAAAATTTCCAATGCAGAATATCATCTTGAACGCACAGTTGGTGAAGATATTAATCCTGATTTTTCTGCACAAAATAGTAAAAACGCTAGTGATCTAACTGAATCTGCAAATGAATCAGCGCGCGAACAAACGCAAGAAGCAGCATGTGAAACGAAGCCTGAACAAATGCGTGAAACAAAGCGTGAAACGTTAGAAAATAGCGAAAAAGATGCACTATCAATAGAAAATAAACAAGATATGCACCAGCAAGACGCTATAACTATTGTTCAAGAAGTTCCAAAAACAGAGCAAAATGTTACGCAAACTACATCTAAACCAGTTCAAGGATTAAGTGTTTCTGGCGTGCTGCAGTTTACTCCCCCGCCAAACACAAGCCCAAGCTTTAACGGCGAGGCGCGTTTTATTTCCGGCACAATCAACGTAAGCGGCTACGTAGAGCCCGACGGCACCTTGCATTTATCTCCAACTGCCTTCTACCTTTCATAGCTATTTTTGCAATTCGTTTAGTGTTGCGCTCCAAACGAGGGCGCGACGACCTGCTTTCGCGCAGCATTGCGCGCGCGAAAGCAACTCGGAGCGTGAGCTTGCTCAAGTTGAAAGCACAGTGTGCTTTCAGCGCAAGCTCAGTAGCGAGCGCGTTAACCGCGCGAGCGTCCTTCGTTCAGTGCGAAAAATCTCAAATCTCTACCACACGAATATCCCGTGAATGAATGACGACGCAACTAAGATGCACATAGCCCTAAAAATCTTGGCAAAGGTTAATATGGAAATGTACGAAAATGAGGCACGCATAAAAACACAAAGCCTCTCCCGCAAATAGCGATGGAAGTTCATCGGCGAACTCGGGAATAACAAAAACAAGAAAGCAGGGATAATGGATAAAGCACAACAAGATGCGCTTAAAAAAGCAGCAGGCATTGAAGCCGCAAAGATTGTAAAGAATGGAATGATGGTTGGTCTTGGCACCGGCTCTACAGTGCGTTTCTTAGTTGACGAGCTTGGCCGCAGAGTTAAGGAAGAAGGCTTGAGCTTCACAGGAGTCACCACTTCTCGTCGCACACAAGAGCAGGCAGAGGGCTACGGCATTAAGATTCTCGACATTAACGAAGTGGATCACATTGACGTTACAATCGATGGTTCTGATGAGGTTGACAAGAATTTCAACGGAATTAAAGGCGGCGGCGCAGCTCTTCTTTGGGAAAAGATTGTGGCTATTAATTCCGACCGCATTGTGTGGATTGTTGACGCAAGTAAGGTAGTCGACACGATTGGCAAGTTCCCACTTCCTGTTGAGGTGATTCCGTTTGGCTCCGCGCAGGTGATTCGTAAGTTCGAAAAGCGCGGATATAAGCCAGTTTTGCGTCTTGATGCTGACGGCAAGGAAGTGCGCACCGACGAGAACAACTTCGTGGTTGATTTGCACATGGAGCGCATTGAGCATCCGCAGGAGTTGGCGAAAGATTTGATTGAAACTGTTGGCGTTGTGGAACACGGCTTGTTCTTGAACATGGTTGACACGGTGATTGTTGGCGATCCAAACGGTCCTCGCACGCTTACAAACCCAAATAAGTAGCGAAACTAATCGAAAAGTAGAGTCCGCAAACGCGGGCTCTACTTTTTTGTATATAAAAAGCGCCGGAAAAACCGACGCTTCAAAAAAGTCTTACGTGCCTAAACGTTCAGACACGCATCAACGCATAGTAAGAAAATTACTTGCGCTGGTGACGAGTCTTACGCAGCAGTTTGCGGTGCTTCTTCTTGCTCATCCGCTTGCGGCGCTTCTTGATGACAGAACCCATCTGAAGCCTCCATTCCTATGTAAAGTGTGCAACTTGCCTAATGTTACACCGTTTTAACGACTTTGTGGAGTGATATTACAAAGAACATCATTTTTTACAACATTTACATTGGGAATCTGTGATAAAAACGCTCTACTGCTTGCTTTGCGCCGTTCACTTCAAAAACAGCGGTATCGTTCTGCCACAATGCACTAGCCTGTGATTTATCATTTTCATCATTTCGCAACACATAGCTACCGGAAGTCTTACCAGAAACTTGAATTTTTCCACTTGCGATATCAGAACCCTTAAGTCCATCAACTAACGCTTCATACTGCTTGTTCGCAGAATCGCGATTCGACCATTGAGCAACAGTTACAGACACTTCCCCATCTGGCTGACCAGTTGAGTACTTAACAGAATATTCCTCCAAAGGCGACGATTCAGTCCAAGTTGCACTAGGTATAGCGTCAACACGAGCGAAATCAAGTACGCTATCAGGCATAGCCTTAAGCAATGCCGTAGAAGATGCTGGCAAAGGTTTCGATGGTATAGAAGGCGTTTTAGGCATTACCATATGATTTTTGCTCGCAACATTTTCGTGATTCAATGCCCAACCTGGCCACATAAATGCTGAAATTAGAGCCAAAACCACAATTACTGCAGCTGAAGTCAACACAACTAATAACTTGCTGTGTGATGAATTATTGACACTTGAGGAATTCATATTCAACGCACCCATCTTTGAAGCATTCATACTTGAAGCATTCGATTTCGACATACTTGCATTATGTCACATCGCGATGACGCTTTTAGTACGCAAAAGCGCTTTACAATCAAAAACAAATACAAAATATGATTGTCTAATAAAGCGTATAGCGTCGAGATATGGCTAGTAAATCTACTCTTCACTATTTATGCTCCGAATGCGGTTGGAGCGGCTCAAAATGGTACGGTCGCTGCCCTGAATGTGGCGAATGGGGCACAGTGAACGAGTTTAGAGAGGCGCGAGTTAGCGGATTATCTCGTACAACACGTGCATCACGCGCAACAACAGCATCGCGCACCTATTCACCGGATGGCATAACTACTTCTAATCGCAATATCGCACATTCAACTCTCGATTCAGCAACATCTGCGCAACCAATTAATGAAATTCAAGCAGACGACGCAATGCGCATTCACACTGGTTTTAGCGAATTCGATCGCGTATTAGGCGGAGGACTTGTGCCAGGCTCCGTAACTCTTATAGCAGGAGAGCCAGGTATCGGAAAATCAACACTACTTCTAAAAACTGCAGCTTACGTATCTAAACAATCAAAAGAAAGCAACACTCCCCCTGTATTGTATATTTCCGGCGAGGAATCAGCAGCACAAGTTAAATTGCGCGCGTCTAGAATTAACGCTGTAAACGATTATTTATTACTTGCAACAACAGGCGATCTTGACACTGTACTAGATCTTATTGAAACACATCACCCTACGCTTGCTATTGTCGATTCTGCACAAACGATTTCCGCACAAGAAGTAGATGGTATTACAGGCGGTTCTACACAAGTTAGAGAAGTTGCGAGCGCACTTATCGACGTTGCTAAAACTAACAATATTCCGATACTTTTAGTTGGGCACGTTACAAAAGATGGTTCAATAGCAGGGCCGCGTACGCTTGAGCATTTAGTCGACACAGTATGTCAATTTGAGGGCGATACACAAACAGCACTACGCATGCTAAGAGCTGTAAAGAATCGCTTTGGACCTACAGACGAAGTTGGCTGCTTCGATATGAGCGGTGAAGGAATTGAGGAAGTGCCGGATCCTTCCGGACTGTTTTTGTCTTCTACAGAAAACAATAATCAAGGTAAAAATGCGCAAGATGGCACAAACGACGGAACTTGCGTCACTTTTACACTTGAAGGACACAGAAGCCTGCCGATTGAAATACAAGCACTTGTAACACAATCGGCTCTGCCCACTCCTCGCCGTGCAGTTTCTGGTGTTGATTCTAACCGTCTTGCAATGCTTACAGCAGTTTTGTATCGTCACGGACGCGTTAATTTGCTTGCAAAAGATTTGTACGTATCTACTATTGCAGGAGCGTTGGCAAAGGAGCCGTCTTGCGACTTGGCAATTGTAGCAGCTTTAGCTAGCGCTGCTGCCGGGAAAGCAGTAACTCCTAAAACTTGCGCAATTGGCGAGATGAGCTTAACCGGTCAAGTTCGCCCAGTGCCAAGAATAGAGCCGCGATTGCGCGAGGCTGCGCGAATAGGATATAAGCGCGCAATAGTTTGCCATATGCGGAAAAGCGTTAGTATTCCAGGATTAGAAATTATTGAAGTTAGCACAGTGCGAGAAGCGTTAAAAGCACTTGGGCTATAAGCTAAACGCAGCTAGCAAAAATAATCGCAACTAAAAACCACTAAGCGCAAATATCAAAATCAGACTTCAGCTTCAGCATCTGTAATCTCGCGCACTTGCTCAACATTAGCTTTGAGCATATCTTTTAGCGCGTCAACTGAATCAAAAGCCTGTTGCGGACGCAAGAAACTAGCAAACTCAATGCAAACGCGATGCCCGTACAAGTCTTTCCAATCGTCGAACAATCCGTAAGCTTCAACAGTGCGCTCTGCATCTTCTTCGCCATCTTTATTAAATGTTGGCTTAGTTCCAATAGAAATCGCAGCAGGCCAACGCCACGGAGAATGAACGCCTAAATGAAGCTCATCACGACGCAAAACACTCACATCTGGAACAGCATTTTTCGATGGTCTGACATCGTTCTTATTGTCAGCATCTAAATCAACAACCCAACCTGCATACACGCCATCAACTGGCACATAGCCTTCAATTTTTTCGCCAAGATTTACTGTTGGGAATCCAATCTCGCGCCCACGCTCGTCTCCATGAACTACTGTTCCTTCAACGCGATGCGGCTGATCCAAAATTTCACGCGCTTCTTTGACTCGACCAGTAGCCAACATCCAGCGCACATTTGTAGAACTCCAAGCACGCACTTTCTTATTTGGCATGCTCTTACTCCAAGCACGATATTCAGCTTTATTCATGCCCTCAGAAGGATCTTTAGGATCTCCAGGCTCCTGTGGAACTTCACGAACAATAGGATCAGGCACGCGAACGTCATCTGGACCCAAATCCTCTACTTCAATAAGCTCAAAAACTCCAGTTGCTTGAGACAACTCACGAATTGCTTTGATATCACCAGCACGACGAGCACCAAGCGCAGCATCAGAGCCAAGAACTAATGCTCGCATACCAAGCTTTCCAACGAGCTGACCTAAGAAGAAACGGTACGATTTTGCAGCAAAAGCAAGGCTGTAGCGCACAATCACAACATGATCAACATCCAACTGTGACATCACGCGCAAACGTTGACGCACGCTTGTAAGAGCATCCGGATCGTCCGGAAGTTTAGAATTAACGTCGCCAAAATCATCGTATAAATCAGGATTAGCATGCACTACGCTTGGACGCGGATCAAACATAATCACTACTGAAAACGCTCCATGACGATGCGCAAGATCCACAGTACGACGAATAACCTCGCGATGACCTTTGTGCATACCGTCGAATACGCCAATTGTAACAACCGCTTTACGCTCTGCACTTAACGTTGGCCAATTAATCATGCCGTTGGCATCTGGTCGAATGTCGATGACCTTCATGATATCCTTACTATCCGCGTTCAAGCATTACTCAAGCAAACTACGCAAAATACGCAATTCGTTATTTTAAATACTTATCTAGTTTACCAGTCTTCTCGCTTGCCGGAAATACCACAATTGGTTTGATTTGATTACTTTTTATATTTTTTGTCAATTCAACTACTGCAACAACGTCACATTCCTCAGTATTTGCGTTTGAAACGTACGCTATTGCAGGATAATTTTCGTAATTTATGCCAGATTTAAGCTCAATCCAGCGCCCAAAACGTAAGTCTTTAGCTTGATTCTCATCAATGCTTAAAGTTGGAAGCGAATGCGAAGCTGCATCCATCATATTTAAGCAAATTTTAGGAAGCATATTATTTGCGTCAAAATCGTCACTAGGAACTGCTTTTGAGCGATGCTGCAATACTCCATTGCGATCAGTAAATTCTCGCATTTGAGCGCGAAGTTTAAGAACTCGCGAATCAGCAACCGAAAAATCACCAACGCTAGTGCGACGAAGCTGAGTAAGATGTCCACCAACTCCTAGTAAGCGACCTAAATCACGAGCTAAAGCGCGAATATATGTTCCACTACTGCAAGAAACTTTTGCAGATATATCGCATACGAGTTTCCCACTCACTCCCCTAGTAATTCGAGGATTGCTCACTGAAAAATCACTAACAAATATCTCTCTAGGAGCAATCTCTACTGATTTTCCTTCGCGCGCTAAATCATAAGCGCGTTGACCATTAATTTTAATAGCAGAAAAAGCAGTAGGAGCTTGCATAATTTTGCCTACTAAATTTTCGCTAACAACTTGCTTAATTCGCTCAAAAGACAGTGACTTTTCAAAAGACATGTCTTTATTAGCGACGTGAACCCCCGGACCTATATTTAATGCGTCATCCGGAAGAATTTCACCTTCTGCATCATCAGTAGTAGTTGCTTCTCCTAAGCGGATTACTGCTTCATAGGTTTTATCATGCCCCAACATGTAATTTAAAAGTCGCGTTGCGTTGCCAAAACCTATGATTAGCAATCCTGTTGCCATAGGATCAAGCGTTCCTGCGTGCCCAACTCGTTTTGTATGCAACAAATGACGAGCGCATGCAACAATATCGTGACTTGTAACGCCCTGAGGCTTATCTACAAGCAGTAATCCTGAATCTGGTATGCACATAAGTTAAATCTAGCTACTATACGATTCACATTGAGTTTGCTTTGAGATTTAATTGTTGTCAGACGATTCAGACGTGTCTTCAAAGTCGTCCTCTTCAAAATCGTCGTCGTCAAAATCGTCGTCGTCATCGAAATCATCGTCAGATTCTTCAACTTCGCGTGGCTTCTTATACGGATCGACATCACCAGCATACTTAGCATTTTCACGCAACTTAGCTAATTCTTCATCACGATGACGAGCTGCAACAAGAATATCCTCAATTTCGTGCGCTTCAGACGGCACTTCGTCATAAATAAATTGCAATTGAGGAGTCAAACGCAATCCAGCTTTTGCACCGACCAAAGAGCGCAGTCGACCGTGAGCCTGCTGCAAAGCTTGTGCTGCACGCTGACGCTCGCCCTGCTCTTTGCCTTCGTGACCAAGTTGAGTCCAGTAAACCTTTGCAATTTGCAAATCGTTCGTAACACGCACTTCCGTAATAGTCACACTCGCCAAACGCTTATCATGCAAATGCGATTCCATATTGGAAGCGATTACGCGCTGAATTAATGCTGCAATACGTGCAGCTCTAGGATTCGTTCCTGCCATAATTACTTGCGCTCAATCTGCTTCATTTCAAAGGTTTCGATTATATCGCCAAGCTCAATGTCATTAAAGCTGCCGAGATTAATACCAGCTTCGTAACCTTCGCTAACGGATTGCACGTCATCCTTAAACCTACGCAAGCTGGAAATCTCCAAGTCGTTGACTGTAGCAACGCCGTCGCGCAAAATACGGCACTTCGTACCGCGCTTGACTTCGCCATCTTGAACCATAACACCAGCAATATTGCCGAACTTGGAAGAACGGAAGATTTCGCGAATCTCAGAGTGAGAAGTGACAACCTCTTCAAATTCAGGCTTAAGCATACCCTTCAAAGCAGCTTCGATATCTTCGATTGCCTTGTAAATAACCGAGTAGTACTTAACCTCCACGCCTTCGCGTTCAGCCAAATCAGCAACCTGACGGTTTGGACGCACGTTGAAGCCAATAATCACAGCCTTATCGACAGTTGCCAAGTTCACATCATTCTGAGTAATTGCACCAACACCGCGGTGAATAACCTGGATGCCAACTTCCTCAGAGACCTCAATCTTCATCAAGGAATCTTCCAAAGCTTCAACAGAACCAGAAGAATCGCCCTTAATAACGATGTTCAGCATGTCAACTTCAGACTTAGCGAACTGTTCCTTAAGGCTTTCAAGAGACACAACCTTGCGGCGCTTAGCAAGCTGAGCTGCACGCTCTGTAGCTGCGCGCTTTTCAGCAATTTGACGAGCAGAACGGTCGTCCGAAGTAACCAAGAACAAGTCGCCAGCGGTTGGAACAGAAGTCAAACCAAGCACCTGAACAGGAGTGGAAGGAGCCGCATCCTGCAAATGCTTGCCGTTCTCGTCGAGCATAGCGCGCACACGACCATAAGAAGTGCCAGCAACAATAGAATCACCGACGTGAAGAGTACCTTGCTGCACAAGAACAGTAGCAACAGCACCACGACCCTTATCGAGTCGAGCTTCGATAGTTGCACCGCGAGCATCCATATTTGGATTTGCTTTAGGATCAAGCTCAGCGTCAGCAGTCAACAACACAGCTTCAAGAAGCTTATCGACGTTCGTGCCCTGCTTTGCAGAAATATCCACAAACATGGTGTCTCCACCGTAATCTTCAGCAACTAAACCGTATTCTGTAAGCTGACCGCGAACCTTATCTGGGTTAGCACCTTCAACATCAATCTTGTTCACAGCCACAACAATTGGCACATGAGCAGCTTGAGCGTGGTTAATAGCTTCAACAGTCTGAGGCATCACGCCGTCGTCTGCTGCAACAACAAGAATTGCAACGTCTGTAAGCTCAGCACCGCGAGCACGCATAGCAGTAAACGCTTCGTGGCCTGGAGTATCGAGGAACGTAATCTTACGAGGCTTTCCTTCAAGATTTACAGTTACTTGATAAGCACCGATGCGCTGAGTAATGCCACCTGCTTCGCGATCGATAACATTCGACTTACGAATGGTATCAAGCAAGCGAGTTTTACCGTGATCGACGTGACCCATAACTGTTACTACAGGCGGACGAGACTGCAAATCGTCATCTTCTTGCAGCTCTTCTTCGTCCAAATCGATGTCAAACTGCTGCAAAAGCTCTTTATCTTCTTCTTCAGCAGAAACAATGCTAATATTCCAGCCAATTTCTTCACCCAAAATTTGGAATGTCGACTCATCCAAAGATTGTGTAGCTGTTGCCATCTCACCCAAGTGGAAGAGAACAGTTACCAAAGCTGCTGGATTTACATCGATCTTTTCTGCCAAATCAGAAAGAGTTGCGCCTTGACGCAAGCGAATCGTAGCGCCGTTACCAGAAGGAATACGCACACCGCCAATCACTGGTGCTTTAAGCTCTTCGTATTCACGACGTTTCGCTAAGCGATTCTTACGAGCCTTAGAAGATTTACCACCTTGACGACCGAATGCGCCTGCAGCTCCTGCACGACCGCGACCGCCACTACGCGATGGACCACCATTAGGTGCGCCCGCTGCAGCAGCCTGGAAACTAGCTCCTTGAGACGCAAAACGAGATTCTGCAGATGGGCGAGAAGATGCACCGGAGCCTGCACCTGCGCCACCTTGACCGCGACGCTGACCCGACCACTGCGATGAGCGTGCGCCACCTTGACCAGAGCGACCGCCACGTGAGCGACCACCGCGTTCTGCACGTTCACCACGCGAACCTTGAGCTCCAGAGCCACCTTGACCCGGACGACCACCGCGGCCATTTTCAGCGCCAGGACGAGACATCGGATGAGGACGTGGAATATCTCCAGGTGTAGGAGCACGCATACCTTGCTTACGGCTAAACGGATTATTACCAGGACGTGGAGCAGATGCACCTGCACCTTGTGCATTCTGGTGCGGACGAGGGCGAGGAGGCATCTGTGAACGATCTGAGTGAGATTGACCTTGAGCTTGCTGTCGCGATTCGCCACGATTATCATTGCGGCGATCATTTTTTCTATTTTCGCCGGCAGACGCATTAGAACGCGAAGTATTGTTTGAACGAGTATGATTTGCACCCGGCTTTGGAGCAAAATGAGAAGCTGTGTTATGCACAGGCTGGTTAGCAGAAGAGCCAGCTACAGAATCACTGTGTGACGAATCTTTAGCTTGAGGTTTAGCCTGCGGCTTAGCTTGAGGCTTAGCTTTTGGCGCAGCAGGCTTACTTGCACTAGATGCCTTTTCGGACTTATTTCCGTCAGATGCTAACGCTGTTTGCAAACGACGGACTACTGGAGCCTCAACTGTTGAAGAAGCAGACTTAACAAATTCGCCCATGCTCTTCAAACGCTCCAACACGGTTTTACTGTCTACACCAAATTCTTTGGCCAGTTCATACACGCGCTTTTTAACCACTCAGTGTTCTCCTCTGTCTGTGGCAGCGCTAGTACACGCGACCACTTTACATTATTGCGAGCTTATTATTTATTATCGTGCGATATATCATCGTGCGACCATGATCTTATACCTCGTCTCCCGCCGGACGATGGCGATTGCCTTTCGCCCAGATTCCAGCTTTTAGCATACTCGAAACGTTGGATTGGCTCGAGTGTCGCTAAATGCCACGCGAGAGACTACTTTATTTGCACACCACTAGCAAAATAAACAATCAAGAAGTGCTAAACATTGCGGAAATATCAACCTAAAAAATATTTAGCACTTCTCAATTAACAATCTATTCAGCAGCAGATGCGTTATTATTCAAATCAACTGAAGCAGGCTGAGCATTTTGTGCTTGAGCTGCAGCAACCTTCTTAGCATGCTCTTCCGCAGACTCAATACCAATCTTCCAACCAGTCAACTTTGCAGCCAAACGAGCGTTCTGACCTTCTTTACCAATAGCAAGAGAAAGCTGAGCATCATGAATAAAAGCAACTGCAGTTTGATTCTTTTCACTCACTACTTGCACTTGTGTAGCAGTAGCAGGCGAAAGAGCAGCAGCAACAAACTTTGCTGGATCAGACGACCAATCCACAATATCAATCTTCTCTTGACCCAAGTTTTCCATTACAGCACGCACGCGTGAACCGCCAGGACCAATTAAAGCACCCTTTGGATTCACACCTTCAGTATTAGCTCTAACAGCAATCTTTGTGCGAGCACCGGCTTCGCGCGCAATCGACATAATAGAAACTGCTCCAGAAACAAGTTCCGGCACTTCTCGCTCAAAAAGACGACGAACTAATTCAGGATGTGAACGTGAAACAACAATTTCTGGACCACGCAGACCGCGAGCAACATTTACAACATATACGCGAATACGCTCGCCATGGCGGTAACGTTCACCTGGAACCTGCTCGCGACGCGGCAAAATAGCTTCAACGTCTCCAACAGCAACGTGGATGTTAGTGTTATCTTTTGCGTCTTGTTGAATGATGCCGTTAATAAGCTTGCCTTTTTGACCAGAAAACGCACCAAATACGCGGTCATCTTCAGCTTTACGGAAAATTTGACTAATAACTTGACGAGCCGTCGCAGCAGCTAAACGACCAAAATCACGCGGAGTATCGTCATACTCCTCTCCCAGCGTTGGGGCTGGATACGGGTTATCTTCAGTAGGTTTACCAGGAATTTCATCCCTAGCCCACACAGTGAACGAACCTGCACGTTCGTCCAATTCAACTCGCACATGCTTTGCAGGATGAGCGGTTTTCATATACGCAAGACGCAAGGCCTCGGCGAGCGCCTCGTCCAGCTCCTCGGCATTAATCCCCTGCTGTGCCGCAAGCTGATGCATTCCCGCCAAATCCAATTCCATCGCGCACGTCCTCTCGTTATAACGCATTAATTTATGATTATTAATTGTAACTATTAGAGCACACTTATTTTTTTCTTCTAACAACAGTTAGCTTTAATTGTTACAGACTTAGAACAAATACCAAATTAATAAATCGATATTGGTCACAGTCAGTGGCTATTTTAGTAGATTATGCAGACACTTTATGTTTTGTTAAATGATATGCACAAACAAGTAAAACGCAGTATTGCCAGAGCACTCGTGCTTCTTATATGCGTTTTAATATCTCCACTCTTAACCGCTTGCGGAACATTGCAAAACATTCATGTCGAGCATACAGTTCACACAGCAGCTCCAGAAAATGCATGTGCTAAAGCATACAGGCTTGCGCAAAAAAGGCAGCGCGAAATCAAAAAGAACCAGAATAACACATCCCTTAAGGATTTTGAAACCGCAGCGAAATATTGGAAAACTGTCGCTCAGCAATGCCCAGGAAGATTAAGCGAAAGCATTGTATACAGCACGCAAGCTCAATGGGAAATGCTTTCAAAGAAAAATAGTGACGAAAATTCAAATAATGTAAGCAATAAAAGCGGAAACGAAAGCTCAGAAAATACAAAAACTACAACAGCGCAACAAATGGAGCACGATTCATACGCGAATCTTATCGAAGTAATAAATCATTACAAAAACTTCAAATGGACACATCAGCCCTTGGCTCAAGCTGCAGAAGCTGAAGACAAACTTGCTTTTATTTTACAGACACTAGCAGCGCGAAAAGAGCAAAATATTGCATTGGAATACAGCGATATGGCGTCGACAAATGCTCAAACTCTTATGCGAGCTGCAGGAGAAGGAACAGACTTGCGCAAAAAAGTTTACGATATTCCTCAAGAGACGTTAGAAAGCGGAAAAACACATGATTCAGTAAACGGAAAAGATCTGCCGATTACCGCTATAGCTTACATGGATTGCGCTAGAGAAGAACTAGCTGCTTTTAATCAAATAATAACGATTACGTCAAAAAATAATAATGCATCCGAGAATAACGTTACTGCAAAAAGCGATGATAACGATTCTGTAATGCGCGCCCAACAAACTCTTAAAAATGCAATTGTGCAATTAATCACATCTAGACTGTTAAGAGCTTATGAGCTTGGGTATCCTACTGATGCAAAACTTATTTTGAAGTAAAACTTAAACTTAGTGCTTTTAGCCTATACGGCATTCCCCTTTACACACAAAACAGGACTTGACTTCAAACGCGAGATAAGTTGCGCACGTTTGGAACAATTTCCAAAACAAAACGCTCCAAACACGAGAGAAAGTTCGCGCGGATTACGCGCTTGCTGCTGAGCTTGCGCGGAAATACACTAGTCTGCCCTGCCTGCGTCTTTATTGACGCAAGCTCGGCGAATTAAAAAAGCCTAAAGCAATTTACATGCTTTAGGCTTGGTTAATTCGCGGATGAAGCGAGATTCGAACTCGCGGAGGAGTTTACCCTCACACGCTTTCGAGGCGTGCTCCTTAGACCGCTCGGACATTCATCCACTTGCAATTTGTCGCACTGCAAGCGCGCACAAACGCAACTTTTCAATTGTAAACCATGCCGCGAATATAAAATCCATGGTGCGTTGAAACGTTATAACTCAGACGAATCACGGCGAGCGCGAATTTTTTCAGCGCGAGAAGCAAGCTCCTCATCAGGAGGATAAGCTACATATTCCAATGTCAATCCATGAGGATCAATTGGACCCGTCGAGCCTTCACGAAGAGGAACATTAATCTTTTCCTCAAACCAATCAAGAGAACGCTTTCCACAACCAATTTGCACACAAGCTTGCACAAGAGAACGCACCATATTGTGCGCAAAAGCATCAGCGACAATAGTAAATTCAAGCAAACTTTGTTCAATAGGAAGAACAAATCCAGTACTATTCTGCGCATCCTTTGACCCAACTCTGTGCCATCGAGCCTGCTTAACTTCGCGAATAGTAGTTCCGCCAGGATTCGGCTTAGCAAATGAGCCAAAATCATGCAAACCAACCATAAGACGCGCAGCCTGATTCATAGCATCAATATCAAGCTCTGAATCAAAACGCAAAACAAAGCCGCGCATACGAGGATCATATTTAGCTTTGCAATACCCATCAGCAATACGATACACATATGTGCGCTCTAGCGCAGAAAATCTAGCATCAAAGCCATAAGGCGCAACACTAACCTTGTGTATAACAATATCCTGCGGAAGCACATGCCTCAGCCTATACTCCAGCGCACTAACACCATCTAAACCAGTATGCCCTATGCAACGCTGCAATGTTTCATCTGAAATATCTAAATGACACACTTGATGAGATGCATGAACGCCAGTATCCGTACGACCAGCAACAGTAAGACGCAACGATTCAGTAGGATCATTTTCCGGGACGCGCAAAACCATATGCAATGCTGCTTCAATATCACCTTGAACAGTGCGCAAAGTAGGCTGCTTAGCCCAACCATAAAATCCGCCGCCGTCATAAGCCAAATCCAAGCGAAGTCGCATTTAAAAACCTTTCCAAACAGACTTTACACTAGCTTTTCTTATCCGAACCGCCCACAAGCGCAAAAGCGCTCATAACACTACGAATCAGCTCATGAGTCTTTGAATCCATATGCATCGCAACCTTCAATAATTTAGGAACAACTTCCGACCAATGCAAAGACATTTCATCAAAAGTTGGGTAACCCAAATTACTAAAAATCTTATAAACAGCGTCAATCCTGCGCTTGCGCTCTTCAAACGGCAAATTCATCATCCACTCGTTCGCTGCCTTAGAAACTGCCAGCGCGCGCGGCGTTACGCAATCGCAGTAATCAAAATCGCCATTCTTAACTTGCCAATACATGCCAAAATGTTGCATTAAGCCAATAGAATCGGCAGTCGTGACTTTATACGGCACCCCAGTATCCATAATCAGTCCAATAAAAGCAGACTGCGGAACTACTTTTTCAATACGACTTGAAACATTCGCAAAAACGCTTGTATCCACTACATCAGACGCAAAACCAGGACCGTCCATAGAATAAATTTTTGATACAAGGTCACCTAGTTTTTGACTTGTAGCATCTAAGCGCATAGCCGCATAAGCAGCCATGTTCCCACCTTTTGAATGACCGACAACAATAATATTTGAATTATTATTTTGCAAGTCTACGGAAGATTTTGAAAAGCGGGCAAAAAGTTTGTTCGCAAAAAGTTTATTAAAGAAGTTTTTATTAGAATAACATTTGCTATATCTTTGCGCTACAGAAGTCAAATATTCAGCAGCAGATTCTTGCGCTGGCACTGGGCAACGGAAAGCCATGTTGAAATCTTCTTTCCACCCAACAAGCGTATTGTCAGTGCCACGATACGCAATAACAAGAGTATGAGGATTATCAATCCCCTCGCAATTGCTAAGATCAAAAGTAACTCCAGCAAACTGCTGTTCTAATGATTCGTCAATATTTGATTCATCAAACCTCTCAAGATACTCCCCTACGCGAATTCCCCTATACCTAGGGCTGGAAGCGACAGCAAGAAGCAGCTTCCTACGGAATTTATCTACTTTAGGAGCCCCAGAAGCAAACATTGACGAATAGTCTTCTATTCTAAACAATTCGTTAATAGATACAGTCGAAATATTCTTTGGATTATCGCAATATTTTGGCACGGAAGTTGGCATATTTATATAAGATAGCTCGCACAAAATCAGCGCATCCACGGCATTAAACTTGCGCTGAGCGAAGGTAGAGAAATCGTTGCGCAACAAATCAATAATATTCGGCATAACTTAATAATAATACAAATAAAAAACGAGCCGAGGAACTAACCTCGACTCGTCTTAGCAATTCTTTAAGAAGCGATTAAACGCTTGCTTTAAGATTCACTTTACCGATGCGTAAAGCTGGAATATAAACTACTCGGCAGCTTCTTCTTTAGCTGCAACCTTAGTAGCCGCTTCAGCTTCCTTCACAACAGCCTTCTTTGGGCTTACTGGCTCAGTCACGAGCTCAATAATTGCCTGAGGAGCGGTATCACCACGACGTGGAGCAATCTTCACGATGCGGGTGTAACCACCTTCACGCTGCTTCATCTGCTCAGCAATCTGAGTGAAAAGCACGTGAACCACGGACTTGTTGCGAATTACACGCAACACACGACGACGCGAATGTAAATCGCCACGCTTAGCGAATGAAATCAAACGCTCAGCAAGCGGACGAAGACGCTTTGCCTTTGGCAACGTCGTTACGATACGACCGTGCTGGAAGAGGCTGGTCGCCATATTGGCCAGCATCAGGCGCTCATGAGCCGGGCTAGAAGCCAGACGAGGGCCTTGTTTCGGTGTAGGCATTATTACTCCTTATTGTCGCATCGCTCAGGTGGGCATCAACCCGAACATCCGAACGTTACGACGATTGCAGGCGGAACTTACTCGTCTTCAGGCGAGAAGAAAGTGCCACCTTCGAGATTATTGGCGTCGAAGCCAATCGGTGAAGCCTTCAAAGACAGACCCATTGCCTGCAACTTCTCTTTAACTTCATCGATGGATTTCATGCCGAAATTACGAATATCGAGCAAATCCTGCTCAGTGTGAACTACCAGTTCGCCGACTGTATGAATACCCTCACGCTTCAAGCAATTATAGCTACGCTGAGTAAAATTCATATCTTCAATCGGTATAGCCAACTGAGAATCAGCTTCATCATGAGTTGGCGCTGGACCAACTTCAACACCTTCAGCATCAACGTTAAGCTCACGGCAAAGACCGAAAAGCTCAACTAAAGTCGAGCCTGCAGATGCAACTGCATCACGCGGTGTAATAGCTGGCTTGGTTTCCACATCCAGGATGAGCTTATCGAAGTCCGTGCGCTGTTCCACGCGGGTAGCTTCGACCTTATAGCTCACCTTCAAAACTGGTGAGTAGATCGAATCCACAGGAATGCGGCCGATTTCGCTGTTCTCCTGCTTGTTCATCTGAGCTGGCACGTAGCCGCGACCGCGTTCAACAGTAAACTCAATTTCAAGTTCACCATCTTCTGCGAGTGTAGCAATATGCAAGTCAGGGTTAGCAATAGTAACACCGGCTGGAGGAGTAATATCTCCAGCAGTGGCTTCACCTTTACCATTCTTGCGCAAATACATCACTACAGGCTCGTCGTACTCACTCGTGAGCACGATGCCCTTGATGTTCAGCAGAATTTCAGTGACATCTTCTTCAACACCTGGCAGAGTCGTAAACTCATGCAGAGCTCCAGAGATGCGAACCGAAGTAACGGCAGCACCTGGAATAGAGCTTAACAAGGTACGACGCAGCGAATTGCCGAGAGTGTAGCCAAAACCTGGTTCCAGCGGCTCAATAGTAAAGCGAGAACGCTGGGGATTCAGTGATTCCTCGGTAAGTGTCGGACGCTGTGCGATAAGCACTTTGGTATCCTTTCAGCTTCTGGTCGGTGGTGCACTCGCCGCCCATAAGCGGGTTGGATGGATGGATTCGTAAGAGTGCTCAGACGCGGCGACGCTTTGGTGGGCGTACGCCGTTATGCGCTTGCGGGGTAACGTCGGTAATAGAACCAACTTCGAGACCCGCGGACTGGAGGGAACGGATAGCGGTTTCACGACCGGAACCTGGACCCTTAACAAACACGTCGACCTTCTTGAGGCCATGCTCCATTGCCTTGCGTGCAGCAGACTCAGCAGCCATACCTGCAGCGTAAGGAGTCGACTTACGGGAACCCTTAAAGCCGACATCACCGCCGGAAGCCCAAGAAAGGACTGCACCGGATGGATCGGTAATGGAGATAATCGTGTTATTGAATGTTGATTTAATATGCGCCTGCCCAACCGGCACCGACTTGCGGTCCCGGCGACGCGGCTTGCGCGAGGCTTGCTTTGCAGCTGCCATTGACCCTCGTTTCCTAATGACGAATGAGTTGGTATGTCTAGACGATGGAAATATATCCGTGGCCTAGAGCCGACCACCGACTACTATCGGGTGGCCTTCTTCTTCCCGGCGACAGTACGCTTCGGACCCTTGCGAGTACGAGCATTAGTCTTGGTACGCTGACCACGCACAGGAAGACCCTTGCGATGACGCTGGCCTTGATAGCAGTTGATCTGAATCTTACGACGGATGTCAGCGTCGATCTCACGACGCAAATCGCCTTCAATCTTGTAATTGGCCTCAAGATAATCACGCAAGGTGATCAGCTGTTCATCCGTAAGATCCTTGACGCGAGTGTCCGGATTAACACCGGTCGCGGCAAGCGTTTCCTTAGCGCGAGTACGACCAACACCAAAAATGTAGGTGAGGGCAATCTCAATGCGCTTCTCATTGGGAATATCTACTCCGGCAAGACGTGCCATTGTAATTCCTTTACTGTTACGCAGGTCGTGCACCAAGTCTTCCGCATTAATAGAAACTAAATGCGGCCTGGGCCTGCGCACCCAGGGTTCAGCTTCTGCTGTGACTTAGCGCCTTATTCTTTGTATTCCGCGATGGAAATCTGCTCAGCCCTGACGCTGCTTATGACGTGGGTTAATGCAGATCACCATGACGCGGCCGTGACGGCGGATCACGCGGCAGTTTTCGCAGATCCTCTTCACGCTAGGGCTGACCTTCATGGTTTTCCTTTGCTTGTACCTTACTTATAACGGTACGTAATACGCCCACGATTCAGATCGTAAGGGCTCATCTCTAGCACTACACGATCCTGAGGAAGAATGCGAATATAATTTTTACGCATCTTACCAGAGATCGTAGCTAAAACAATGTGCTCATTCTCAAGCTGAACGCGAAACATCGCATTTGGTAGTGCTTCTACTACCGTGCCTTCGACTTCAATCACACCGTCTTTTGCCATGAGCCTCGTTCCGTTCCTTGGGCATACTACTTTGCGCATCCGAAGACACGCCAATCTTCTATAATACAGTAAATGCGTCCCATTCAACACTCGGCGTGTCGAACAGAACGCATTTTACTTTTTAAATTTAAAAACGCACTACTTAATTAAGTGATTCAACAATGCGATTATTGATTTCCTTAATATCTCCAACGCCATCTACTTCAACCAACTGACCGCGGCTATCATAAATATCAAGCAATGGAGCTGTTTCTTTCTCATACGTTTCCAAACGCTTAGCAATTACTTCTGGAGTATCGTCAGAACGGCCTTGCTCCACTGCACGCTTTTGCATGCGTTCGAGCAAAACATCGCGCTCAGCCTCGAGAGCCACAACGTGATCAAGAGGAGTGCCAAGCTCTTCCAACATACGATCTAAAGCTTGAACCTGAGAAGCGTTGCGAGGATAACCGTCGAGAATCCAACCACTCTTTGCATCATCTTGAGCAAGACGATCCTTAACAATGTTGTTAGTCAGCTCATCTGGAACCAACTCGCCCTTGTCAAGATATCCCTGAACCTGTTTTCCAAGCTCAGTATGATTCTTAAGGTTATAGCGGAAAATATCACCAGTAGAAATCGCTGGAATGCCATAATGCTCACTTAACAAAGCGGCCTGAGTGCCTTTTCCAACGCCCTGTGGACCCATAATTAGTAATCGCATATTCATCTCCTTGGCTCGCTAACTGTAGTTACTTAGATACTTGCTTTTGCTCATCATGCTTGAACAAGAAACCAGCATACTGGAATTGTTCAGTCTGAGCCTTTGCTTGACGCAACGTATCCAAACCAACGCCAGCAATAATCAAAATTGTTGTACCACCGAATGGCAATTTTGTATTCAAATGCAAAGCCATAATCAAAACGGTAGGAATCAATGCAACAAAGAGCAAATAAATAGCACCGACAGTATTCAACCTGTTCATAACATAGCTAAGATAATGACTTGTAGCACTACCAGCGCGAATGCCTGGTATGAAGCCACCATACTCTTTCATGTTATCTGCAGTCTCATCAGGATTAAAAGTAATCTCTGTGTAGAAGAAGCAGAAGAACACAATCATTACTGTGTAAAACGCAATATACCAAGCAGAAGTGGAATTAGCCAAATTAGCTTCAATCCAATTCACCCAAGCCTTGCTCTTATCTCCAAACTGGGCAATAAGAGTAGGAACAGCAAGAATTGACGAAGCAAAGATTGGTGGAATAACACCACTCATATTCACCTTTAATGGCAAATAAGTCGAAGAGCCACCATACATTTTTCGGCCAATCATGCGGCGCGTATACTGCACAGGAATACGACGCTGAGCAAGCTCAACAAAGTCAACAAATATGAGGATAACAATCAAAACGCCACCAACAATAGCGAACTTATTCCAATCGCCATTAGAACCGTTGGTGCCCCAACCAATTTCCCAAAGCTTTGGCAAGAAGCCAGAGCAAATAGACATAAAGATTAAGACAGACATGCCTTGACCGATACCCTTATCGGTGATGAGTTCTGCCATCCACATAATAAGACCAGTACCGCCAGTCATGATCAAAACCATGACAATAAGGCTCCACATGCTTCCGTCTGGAATAATATTATTTCCGCACTGATAATTAAACAAAGCACCCGTACGTGCTGTTACCAAAATCGTAGTAGATTGCAAAATTGCCAATCCAATAGTTAGATAACGCGTGTACTGCGTAAGCTTTGTTTCTCCAGACTGACCTTCCTTATGAAGAGCTTCAAAGCGAGGAATAACCACGCGCAAAAGCTGAATCACAATGGAAGCAGTGATGTAAGGCATAACACCCAAAGCAAAAATAGAAAGCTGCAACAGCGAGCCACCTGAGAACAAGTTAACTAACCCAATAAAGTTCTCGCTCGATGAAGCTAATTTAACAGTGCAAGCATGCACAACTTTATAGTCCACACCCGGAATCGGAATAAATGAACCAATACGATAAATAATTATCATAGCGAAGACGAAGAGGATCTTGTTCCTCAACTCCTTCGTCCTGAAGGCCTGGATTAACGTTTTCACCTGGGTCTTCCTCCCTTTTTTCGCGCACTCCTAGGCGCAACAGTGCAAAAAACAAACTCTGAGGCAATAGTTTAACCCACGGTACCTACTGAAATAGGTTATTGGTGAGTTTTGGTGATAAAAATAGTCCCTCTAGACAATGCTAGAGGGACTATCACAGATTTATAACTGCATCAAGCTTTAAGTAGCCTTTAACTACTCTTCGCTGATGGAGCCGCCGGCAGCCTCAACCTTTGCCTTAGCAGAAGCAGAAGCTTTCATACCCTTAAGAGTCAAGGCAACAGTCAATTCACCATCACCAAGAACCTTTACAGGATAGCCATCACGTACAGCGCCCTTAGTAATAAGGTCAGCTACAGTAACCTCGCCACCCTTTGGGAAAAGTTCAGCAAGATCTGCAACGTTGACGACTTGGAATTCCTTCTTGAAAGGACTCTTGAAGCCACGCAACTTAGGCAAGCGCATGTACAGTGGGAGCTGGCCACCTTCGAAGCCAGGACGAACCTGATAACGCTTCTTTGTGCCCTTATCACCACGACCTGAGGTCTTACCCTTAGAGCCTTCACCACGACCTACACGGATGCGATCCTTCTTAGCTCCTGGAGCTGGACGCAACGTGTGCATATGCAGCATTGGTTCTTCGTTAGCCATAATCAGTCGACCTCCTCGACGCTCACCAAGTGGCGAACGGCCATAACCAAGCCACGATTGACGGGGGTGTCCTCGCGAACTACGCTGTGACCAATCTTATGAAGGCCGAGCGTATGAACATTCGCGCGCTGGCGCTCAGTTGTATGAACTAAACCATGCACCAGAGTGATCTTCAAATTTGACATCACTCACCATCCTTTGCTTCAGATGCCTTGGCGGCCTGAGCTTCTTCGCGAGCCTTGCGAGCTTCGGCAATGCCGGCAGCACGCTCACGGAGCAAAGCATCAGGAGCGACTTCCTCAAGAGAAAGACCACGACGAGCAGAAATCTCTTCTGGCTCTTCGAGCTTCTTCAAAGCGTCCACAGTAGCACGCACTACGTTTACAGCAGTTGCAGAGCCCATGGACTTGGTGAGGATGTCCGTAATGCCGGCGCATTCCATAACAGCGCGCACAGCACCACCAGCAATTACACCAGTACCTGGAGCAGCTGGACGGAGCAACACAGTACCAGCAGCATCGTGACCGAGCACTGGATGAGTGACGGTACCACGAATGCGTGGAACAGTGAACATATGCTTCTTAGCGTCAAGCTGACCCTTAGCAATAGCAGCTGGAACTTCGCGAGACTTGCCGTAACCAACACCAACAGTGCCCTTACCGTCGCCAACAACAACAAGTGCTGCAAAGCTAAAGGTACGACCACCCTTGTGGGTCTTGGAAACACGGTTAATAGTAACTACGCGATCCAGAAGCTCTTCGCCACGGTTTTCTTCACGACGATTACGACGTTCGCCGCGCTTACCCTCGCCCTTGTTACGGCGAGAACGACGATCATCGTTACGCTCCTCAGCGGATGCCTGAGTGTTCTGAGTTTCTTCAGCCACTTGGGTTTCCTTTTCGTTGTCGCTCACAGTGCCAGACCTCCCTGACGGGCGCCTTCAGCCACTGCTGCGACGCGACCATGATATTTGTTACCGCCACGGTCGAAGACTACAGCGGTGATACCCGCTTCCTTCGCCTTAGCCGCTACTAATTCGCCAACCTTGGTTGCAGCTTCAGTCTTCGTGCCAGTGAAACCAGCGAAGTCAGCAGTCAAAGTGGAAGCGCTTACCAAAGTAATTCCCTTGGTATCATCCACAATCTGAGCAACCATATGACGGTTAGAACGGGAAACAACTAAACGAGGACGTTCAGATGTGCCGGCAATGTGCTTACGAAGACGGGCGTGACGACGCAAACGTGCGACTTTGGTACCCTTACCGAAAATCTTAACGCTCATATCACTTACCAGCCTTTCCAGCCTTGCGCAGGATACGTTCATCGGTGTACTTAATACCCTTACCCTTGTAAGGTTCTGGGGCACGAAGCTTACGAATGTTAGCAGCAACCTGGCCAACAGTCTGCTTATCGGTGCCCTTTACGATTACCTGGTTAGGATTTGGCAACTCGAACTCAATACCTGCCGGTGGTTGAACGGTAATAGTGTGAGAATAACCGAGCGAGAACTCAATGCCCTTGCCCTTCATCACTGCACGATAACCGGTACCGACAATATCCAAAGTCTTGGTGTAGCCGTCATGCACACCCTTCACCATAGAAGCAACAATTGCGCGAGCCAAACCATGCTTTGCACGAGTTGGGCGCAAATCGTCAACTGGAGTCAGAACAATCTGATTGTCAGCGACTGCTGCGGTGATTCCCTCTGGAATTTCATAAGAATCAGAACCCTTAGCGCCTTTGACGCTGAAGGACTGACCTTCAATCTTTACTTCCACGCCTGCAGGAATGTCGACGGGGAGCTTACCAATATGCGATGCCATCTTCAGCTCTCCTTTCTCACCATACGTAGGCGACGATTTCGCCGCCAATGCCTCGATCGAGGCATTCCTTCTGAGTCAACAATCCCGAGCTGGTCGAGATAATAGCAATACCGAGGCCACCAAGAGGCATTGGCAAAGCATCAGACTTTGCGTAACGACGCAAGCCTGGCTTAGAAATGCGCTTGATGCCTTGGATAGAACGCTGGCCATTGGAGCCATACTTCAACGTAATTTCCAACGTCTGTCCAACCTTAGCTTCCTTAGCAGCGAAGTCCTTAATATAGCCTTCGTGCTTCAGAATCTCGGCGATATTCGCCTTGAATTTGGAGTACGGCATTTCCACGGTATCGTGCTTTGCCGCGCTCGCATTACGCAGACGTGTCAACATGTCTGCGATTGGATCTGTCATTGTCATGTGGGCTAACGCCCTTTCTCGCCGTGGTTTCCACCGCCTCTATATGAGAACTTTGTCTTCAAGCAGTGGACCTTCAGCGTCGATATTTACCAACTGGACTTCGTAACACCCGGCAACTCACCGCGATGAGCCTTCTCACGAAGGCAGATGCGGCACAGACCGAACTTGCGATACACGGAGTGAGGACGACCACAAACCTGGCAACGCGTATAAGCGCGTACCTTGAACTTCGGCTTGGCGGCCGCCTTGTTTTTCAGAGCGGTTTTTGCCATTTCAGTTCTCCTTGAATGGGAAACCGAGGTGCTTAAGCAAAGACTTGGCCTCCACATCGTCCTTGGTGGTAGTCACCACGGTGATGTCCATACCACGCTGATGATCAATCGAGTCAGGATCGATCTCATGGAACATAGACTGTTCCGTAAGACCAAAGTTGTAATTACCCTGACCGTCAAACTGGTTGCCATTGATACCACGGAAATCGCGGATACGAGGCAAAGCCAGAGTGAGCAAACGATCCAAGAATTCCCACATACGATCGCCACGAAGAGTTACGTAAGCACCGATAGCCTGACCTTCGCGCAAATGGAACTGAGCGACAGACTTCTTTGCCTTAGTTACCTTTGGCTTCTGGCCGGCAATCAAAGTGAGATCCTTAATCGCACCTTCGATGAGCTTAGAATCACGAGCTGCAGCGCCGACGCCCATAGAGACGACAACCTTCTGCACGCGAGCCACCTGCATAGGATTAGTGTGGCCGAATTCTTTCTCCAAGGCTGGTACGATTTCATCCTTGTATTGTTGCTTTAAGCGCGGAGTTGCCGGCAACTCAACTGTAGTATCGGTCATGCCAGCTCCTTTCCGGACTTCTTGGCGACACGCACGCGCACGGTCTTAACCTTGCCGTCACGAGCCTCTTGCTTAACAATCACGCCAACGCGTGTAGGCTGCTTGGTCTCTGGATCAATAACCATCACATTAGAGCGATGGATTGGAGCCTCAACCGAAACAATGCCCGCCTGCTGACCCTGCTGGGTGGCGCGAACGTGCTTCTTAACGACCTGAACGCCTTCTACGATCAAACGGTCATCGGCTAGTACACGAACTACTTTGCCTTCCTTACCGCGATCCTTGCCGCGAATGACCTTCACCTGGTCGCCGGACTTAATCTTGGCTACCATATCAGATCACCTCCGGAGCAAGGGACACAATCTTCATGAAGCGCTGATCGCGCAATTCACGACCGACTGGTCCGAAGATACGAGTGCCTTTTGGTTCACGACCGGAGCCGAGAATTACGGCGGCGTTCTCATCGAACTTAATATAGGAACCATCGACACGGCGATGTTCCTTGACAGTACGGACGACGACAGCCTTAACTACGTCGCCTTTCTTGACCGACCCGCCAGGGATCGCGTCCTTGACGGAGGCGACGATGATGTCGCCGATGCCGGCATAGCGTCGCTTCGATCCACCGAGCACGCGGATGGCAAGTAACTCCTTAGCACCCGTGTTGTCGGCGACATGAAGCCGCGTTTCCTGCTGAATCATTGATTCTCCTTAGCCGAGCTGGTTCTCCCCACTCACCTGTGTCTACCACAGTAGCAGACACAGGTGAAGCGCGGAGCCTTGCCGAACTTGTTTACTTGGCGCGCTCGATAATCGAGTCGAGACGCCAACGCTTGGTCTTGCTCAGTGGCCGAGTTTCCATAATACTCACGAGGTCGCCAATATGTGCCTCATTGTGTTCATCATGGGCTTTGACCTTGCGGGTGGAGCGAACGACTTTACCGTAAAGCGGGTGTGTCGAACGCTGCTCCAGCTCAACGGCGATTGTCTTGTCCATGGCCTCGGACACGACGTAGCCGCGACGAACCTTGCGGAAGTTGCGCTCTTGGTTCTCAGCCATGCTTACTTCTCCTTGACCTCAGTGGCGCCAGGCTCTTGGCTGATGCCGAGTTCACGCTCACGCAGGATAGTATACATCCTGGCAATGTCGTGCTTGACCGCCTTGAGGCGAGCGCTGTTTTCGAGTTGACCAGTTGCTGCCTGGAAGCGCAAGTTAAATAGCTCTTCCTTAGACTTCTTCAAGAAGCCTTCGATCTCAGCATTTGTCTTCTCGTTCAAATTCTTGATGGTGTAGTCTGCAGTTCCGACTGGCATCAGATGTCACCGCCTTCACGCGCAATAACACGGCATTTCATTGGGAGCTTATCGATAGCGCGGCGCAAAGCCTCGCGAGCGATGTCCTCAGAAACACCACCGATCTCGAACATTACGCGTCCTGGGTGGATGTTGGCAATCCAGAATTCTGGAGCACCCTTACCGGAACCCATTCGCGCACCAAGCGGGTGCTTGGTTAATGGACGATCTGGGAAGATCGTAATCCACACACGACCGCCACGCTTAATGTAGCGAGTCATTGCGATACGAGCTGCCTCGATCTGTCGGTTAGTGATGTAAGCCGGAGCCAGCGCCTGAATACCAAAATCGCCGAAAGCGATCTCGGTGCCACCCTTAGACATGCCGCTACGGGTAGGACGGTGCTGCTTACGATATTTAGTCCTCTTTGGGATAAGCATCTGCTCACTCCTTCGTTTCCGTTGCGGCAGGAGCTTCAGCAGCTGCAGCTTCAGCTGGCTTTTCAGCCTGTGCTTCAGCAGCCTTCTGCTGGTTAGCAGGACGTGCGCCACGACGTGGACGACGATCGCCACCACGACGACCTTCACGCTTACCCTGCTGAGCCTGCTGCTCTTCGAACTCACGCTCGGTCATATCACCCTTGTAGATCCAGACCTTTACGCCGATACGGCCGTATGTGGTCTTAGCTTCAAAGAAGCCGTAATCAATCAAGGCACGAAGAGTCTGCAGTGGAACGCGACCCTCGCGATAGAACTCAGAGCGGCTCATTTCGGCGCCACCAAGGCGACCGGAGAGCTTGATACGGATACCCTTGGCACCTGCACGCATTGCATCTTGCTGTGCCTTACGCATAGCACGACGGAATGTAACACGGTTTGTCAACTGCTCCGCAATTCCCTGAGCAACCAACTGAGCGTCAAGTGCAGCATTCTTCACTTCGAAGATGTTGAGCTGTACTTGCTTGCCTGTGAGCTTCTCGAGCTTTGCGCGAACGCGCTCAGCTTCAGCGCCACGACGACCGATGATAATACCCGGACGAGCAGTGTGAATATCTACACGAACGCGATCACGAGTGCGCTCGATAACGATACGAGATACGCCAGCACGCTCGAGGTCATGGCTCATTTCCTTGCGAATCTTGTCATCCTCAAGGACGAAGTCACGATAACGCTCGCCAGCTTTGTTGGAGTCAGAGAACCACTTAGAGCGATGATTCTCGGTGATGCCCAGGCGATAGCCGAAAGGATTGATCTTCTGACCCATCTTTAGCGGGCTCCTTCCTTAAGCGAGACGATAACAGTGATATGGCTTGTGCGCTTGTTAATGCGCGCAGCGCGACCCTGTGCACGAGCACGGAAACGCTTAAGCGTTACACCCTCGTCCACATAGGTTTCCTTGATGACCAAGTCCTGCTCACGGAATGGTTCACCGGCTTTTTCAGCCTTAACGCGAGCGTTAGCGATCGCGCTTTCAAGAACCTTGCGCACCGGCAATGATGCGTCCTGAGGAGCAAACTTCAAAATGGTAATAGCTTCGCTTGCACGCTTGCCTCGGATGAGGTCGACCATGCGGCGAGCCTTGCGCGGCGTCACGCGGACGTGACGAGCGATTGCTTTAGCTTCCATGTGTCCTAACTCTCCTTTAGCGGCGTGCCTTTTTGTCGTCCTTCACGTGACCCTTAAAGGTCTTGGTCGGGGCGAACTCACCGAGCTTATGACCAACCATGGCTTCGGTAACGAATACCGGCACATGCTTGCGGCCATCATGTACGGCAAAGGTGTGTCCAATGAAATCAGGAGTGATCATCGAACGACGCGACCAAGTCTTAATGACATTGTGCGTACCCTTGTCGTTTTGCTCGTCGACTTTCTTCTGCAAGTGGGCGTCGACGAAAGGGCCCTTCTTGATGCTACGAGTCATCTATTCGACACTCCCTTACTTGCGGTTCTTACCATTCGGGCGACGACGAACAATCATCTTGTTCGAAGCCTTCTTTGGACGACGTGTACGAACCTCGCCCTTGCCCCATGGAGAAACTGGTGGCTTACCACCACGGGTGCGACCACCATGTGGATGGTCCACAGGGTTCATGGATTCGCCTCGGGTGATTGGTCTACGACCAAGCCAACGTGCGCGACCTGCCTTACCAAGCTCGATATTGGCGTGATCGGAGTTACCTACTTCGCCAACAGTAGCGCGGCAACGAGCGTCCACGTTACGAATTTCGCCAGACGGCATACGCAACTGCGCATAAGCACCATCCTTAGCGACGAGCTGAACAGCGGCACCAGCGGAACGAGCAATCTTCGCACCACCAAGTGGACGAAGTTCAATTGCGTGAACCACGGTACCGGTTGGGATATTCTTCAGAGGCAGGTTGTTGCCTGGCTTAATATCAGCCTGAGCGCCGGTCTCAATAACATCACCCTGGGCAACGCCTTCAGGAGCGATAATGTAACGCTTCTCACCGTCTGCGTAATGCAACAAAGCGATGCGAGCGGAACGATTAGGGTCATACTCAATATGAGCGACCTTTGCTGGCACGCCATCCTTGTCCCAACGCTTGAAGTCGATGAGACGATACTGACGCTTGTGACCGCCGCCGCGATGGCGAGAAGTCATGCGGCCGTAAGAGTTACGACCACCAGTCTTGCTGAGTTTGCGTACCAGCGACTTTTCAGGCGTAGAACGCGTGATCTCGGCAAAATCCGAAACCGAAGCGTTACGACGGCCTGCAGTCGTCGGCTTATAAACGCGGATAGCCATAATATAGTATTCCTTTACTTTTCTCGGCTAGCCTTCAGTTACCAAAGATGTCAATCGTTTGACCTTCAGCCACGGTGACAATAGCACGCTTCTGGTTCACACGACGGCCGAAACCGGTGCGAGAGCGCTTCAACTTGCCAGCGCGGTTCAAAGTGTTAACGTTTGTCACCTTGACCTTGAAGATTTCTTCGATAGCCTGCTTGATCTGAACCTTGTTAGCATCTGGAGCCACTACGAAAGTGTACTGACCACGATCAGAAGCTGCGTAACTTTTTTCAGAAACAACTGGCTTAAGAATTACGTCATGTGCTGGGTTATGGACTGCGACCATTTAAATCAGGCCTCCTTAACGACAGGCTCGGTCTTAGCAGCAACGAAGGCTTCGAAGCCTTCCTTGGAGAAGACGACGTACTGAGCTGTAACAACATCGTAAGTGTTGAGCTGATCAGCGAAGATCACGTGAACAGTTGGAATGTTGCGTACAGACATCCACTCATTGATGTTCTCACGAGAAAGAACAACAGTAGTGAATTGGTTATTGGTCACAGGAGTAAGTGCTGCAACAGCTGTCTTGGTGGATGGAACATCCTTAATACCAAAGTCAACTACAGCAATACGTCCAGCATTTGCACGATCCGAAAGAACGTAGCGAAGAGCAGCTGCCTTCATCTTCTTCGGGGTGCGCTGATCGTACTTACGAGGAACTGGACCGTGAACAACGCCACCATGTACCCACTGAGGAGCACGAATGGAACCCTGGCGAGCACGACCGGTGCCCTTCTGCTTCCATGGCTTCTTACCGCCGCCGGAAACATTAGCACGATTCTTCACAGCATGGGTGCCCTGACGAGCAGCAGCAAGCTGAGCGATTACGACCTGATGAACCAGTGGACCGTGAGCTAAAACGTCTTCGTTGGAGATGCCGAAAATTTCAGCAGGAGCTTCAACGGTTCCGCTTGCATTGCCCTTAGTATCAGTGACGTTCAGAGTTACGTTTGCCATAATTATCAGGCTCCCTTCACTGCCGAACGGACGAGAACGATTGCGCCCTTAGGACCTGGAACAGCGCCCTTAATAGCGAGAATGCCGTTCTCGACATCCGAAGAAACGATTGTGAGGTTAAGCGCGGTGGAAGTCACATGACCCATGCGACCAGCCATACGCTTGCCCTTCAAAATGCGGCTTGGAGTTGCGCAAGCGCCCACAGAACCTGGGCGACGTTCGTTCTTGTGCGAGCCGTGAGTACGGCGATAGGACTTGAAGCCCCAACGCTTGATAGTGCCAGCAAAGCCCTTACCCTTGGTAGTGCCAGTGACATCTACTTCAGAACCCTCAGCGAACAATTCAGCAGTCAATTCCTGACCTGGCTGATAATCTGCTGCGTTCTCGGTGCGCACCTCAGCGAGGTGACGACGAGGAGTTACACCAGCCTTTGCAAAATGACCAGCCAATGGCTTAGTCACCTTGGTAGGATCAATCTGGCCATAACCGAGCTGTACTGCGCAATAACCGTCAGACTCTACAGTCTTTACAGCGGTAACTACGTTAGTAGCAACTTCAACCAGAGTTACGGGGACGAAGAAGCCGTTTTCATCCCAAACCTGCGACATACCCAGCTTGCGGCCGAGCAATGCAGTGCGATTCTTATTCTGCGACATTACTTTCTCCCCCTTCCTACAGCTTGATCTCGATGTTTACATCCGCAGGCAGGTCAATGTGCATCAAAGAATCCACAGCCTTTGGCGTTGGATCTACGATGTCAATGAGGCGCTTATGAGTGCGCATCTCGAAATGCTCGCGAGAATCCTTGTATTTATGAGGAGAACGGATAACAACAAACACGTTCTTCTCGGTCGGCAGAGGAACCGGACCCACTACTGTGGCGCCCGCGTTCGTCACCGTCTCGACGATTTTCTTCGCCGATTGGTCGATGACCTCATGGTCATAGGACTTAAGCCTGATGCGGATTTTCTGTCCCGCCATTGCCGTCCGCCCTTTCTAGCGATTCGTTTACTGTTTACCAACCTGAATTCAAGGGCACCGGCGAGAATAAACCCCTAGGGTAATTCCACATCAGTGCGCGGCATCAAAAACCTATTCATACAAAAAGATTTCGATTCAAAGTTTTTGCTTCCGCGCTCGCTTTTTTTAATTACAATATGCGAGCCTTAAAACAGGCAACTAAGTAATTAAACCATCAACCTTCGATTATTAAAAACCGGGCGTGTCGGCTATTTTCCAACAAAAAATGGCAGAAACTACAATTAGTTGAGCTTCTGCCATTATTAACTAAATACGCAAATAATTACGCCGCTTCACGCTCCAAACGCATACGATGGCCTTCTTCTTGAGAAACACCATAATATGCAGCAATAGCAATATCCTTCATATCCTCAATTTGCGGAATACGAGGATTTGCAGGCGCACACTGATCTTCGTAAGCACGCATGCCAATATTGTCAAGTATCGACCAGTAGTACTCTTCGTCTACGCCACAAGCCTTAAACGAAGCGTCCATTCCAAGCTTTTCATTTCGATACTCTTCAACAGCACGAGCAAGATTTTCAACGCCTTCTTCAGGGGTTTTACCAGGATCTACACCGAGATTCTTAGCGATCTCCTGATATCTCTCAAGAGCAATATAGCGGTTGTACTTTGGCCAGCTAGTTGGCTCTTGCGGAATTTGACCGTTATAGCGAATAACGTAAGGCAGCAAAATTGCGTTTGTATGACCGTGTACAACGTGGCACAAAGCACCAATAGTATGAGCCATAGCGTGGCACATTCCTAAGAATGCAGAACCAAACGCCATTCCAGCCATAGTAGCTGCATTATGCATTTTTTCTTGCGCTTCAACCTTGCGCTGAGAATCTTCGCAATTCACAGAATCGTTGAGATTTTCCCAAATAAGTTTCGAAGCATGCAAAGCCATAGCATCCGTAAAATCATTTGCGTAAACAGAAACATAAGCTTCCATAGCATGAGTTAAGGCATCAAAACCAGAATCGCATGCCAATCGACGCGGCTGCGTACGAGCCAAAACAGGATCGACTATTGCGACCGTTGGAGTCAAAGCGTAGTCCGTAATAGGATACTTGTATCCAGTCTTGTGATCTGTAATAACAGCGTAAGGCGTAACTTCAGAACCAGTTCCGGAAGAAGTTGGTATGCAAACAAGCTTAGCTTTGCTGCCAAGAGGCGGAATCTTAAATGCGCGTTTACGAATATCGAAGAACTTTTCTCGCAAATCAGCGAAAGAAATCTCCGGATGCTCATACATAAGCCACATAATCTTAGAAGCATCCATTGGCGAACCACCACCAACAGCAATAATTGTGTCTGGCTGGAATTCGTCACGCATCATTGCAGCCCCTCGCTCAACTGTTTCAACGCTTGGCTCAGGCTCAACGTAATCAATAATACGGAAGCTAACGCGATTATCTCGAGCACGAAGCTGATCAACAATCTTATCGACTACGCCAAGTTGCTCCATAACCTTATCGCACACAATAACTGCGCGCTCAACGCCGTACATATCCCTCAAATAACGAATAGCATTCGGCTCAAAATAAGTTTTAGCCGGAATCTTGAACCATTGCATATTATTATTCCTTCGTGCAATACGCTTAATATTAAGAAGATTTATAGCTTGTACGTTGCCGGAAACGGAATTTCCACCATAAGATCCGCATCCAAGAGTAAGCGAAGGAGCAATCGCGTTGTAAATATCTCCAACGCCACCAAGAGATCCAGGAGAATTCCAAACAATTCTGCAAGCATGCATACGAACACCATATTCGCGCACAAGATCTTGATTATTTGTGTGAATTACAGCAGTGTGACCAGCTCCATGTACAAGCATCTGCTCGCACATCTTGAAGCCTTGTTCCTTATTTTCTGCACGAAGCATTGCGTGTACAGGAGCGAGCTTTTCCATAGTAAGCGGCTCCATTTCGCCAACTTCTTTGCACTCTGCAACCAAAATCACAGCATCATCTGGAATTTCAAATCCAGCTTCGTGCGCAATATATTGCGGAGACTTACCAGGAACAACGGAATTAAGTTTTGGTGTATTTCCAGAATATGCAGTGCATCCAAACATATATTGTTCAAGCTTAGCTTTTTCGTCAGCATTAACAAAATATGCTTTCCTGCGCTTCAATTCGCGAAGTAATGGCTCATACACATCCTTATGCGCAATAATTGCTTGCTCTGTTGCACAAATCATTCCGTAATCAAAATGCTTTGAAAGAATCAAATCGTTTGCAGCGCGCACAATATCAACGTCACTATCGACATATGCAGGAGCATTTCCTGCACCCACACCAAGAGCAGGTTTTCCTGAAGAATATGCTGCCTTAACCATTCCAGGACCGCCTGTTGCAAGAATAGTTGCGATCTTTGGATGTTTCATCAATGCACCGGTAGCTTCAATTGAAGGATGTTCAATCCACTGAATGCAATCTTTTGGCGCGCCTGCAGCCACAGCAGCATCGCGAACAATTCGAGCTGCTTCAGAAGAGCACTTTTGCGCAAAAGGATGGAATCCAAAAATAATTGGACAACGAGTCTTAAGTGCAATAAGCGACTTAAAAATAGCTGTAGAAGTTGGGTTAGTAACTGGAGTTACGCCTGCAACAATACCAACCGGTTCAGCTATTTCGTCAATTCCGAGAACATCGTCCTCGCGAATAATACCAACTGTTTTTTGACCTGCTAGATAATGCGTAATATGTTCGCATGCAAAGATATTTTTTGTAGCTTTGTCTTCTACTAGGCCACGACCTGTTTCATCGACAGCCATCTTTGCAAGAACCAAATGTTTATTCAACGCTGCCACTGAAGCTTTAGCAACAATATGATCGATTTGCTGCTGATTAAGCTTCTCAAACTCATTCAAAGCGACGGTTGCTTTTTCAACAAGTTGATCAACTTCATTTTGAGCAGCTAACGCAACGTCATCAGCACTAGCAGTTTTGCCAGTCTCGGCTTGGTGTTGTGCCTCAACCATGAGTATCCTCCTCGATAGTTCCACCAGCGGTACCAATAGACTTATGAGCAGACTAATTTAGTATTCACCGCTAAATATGTGATACAAGTCACAATTTAGCCTCTTTGCTGTACTTTCGCATCTTTGAAGCGAGTTGCGCTATTTATGAGCGAGCTTTATCCTCTATTGTTCGTTATTTGTTCTTATTTGTAATAATTTATGTTCAATTAATAGATAAATTTTTCTAGAATGTCAATTTTAACGGCTAGTTGCACACTATTTATAACATTTACTCAACAAATTTAATTTAATTTAATAAATAATAAAAAATACAAAAAATGGCTCCCAGCAAAACCAGGAGCCATTTGCAAATATAAATTCGCGAAACTTAACGCTTCGAGAACTGAGGTGCACGACGTGCCTTGTGCAAACCAGCCTTCTTGCGTTCCACAACGCGAGCGTCGCGGGTCAAGAAGCCAGCCTTCTTCAAAGCAACACGGTTTGCATCGCGATCGATAGCATTCAATGCACGAGCAACACCCAAACGAATAGCACCAGCTTGACCAGTGGTACCACCACCGTCAACGAGGACTACAACATCAAACTTGCCTTCAAGCTTGAGCAACACGATTGGTGAATTCACTTCGCGCTGCAACAAACGAGATGGGAAGTACTCCTCCAAAGTGCGACCATTGATAGTCCACTTGCCGGAGCCAGGAACCAAGCGCACGCGAGCAACAGCTTCCTTACGACGACCAGTGCCATAGCCTGGCTCGATGGCGGAAGTACCAGTGCCTGCACCAGCATTGGTTTCAGTGGTGTAGCTAGTCAGTTCTTCTTCGTTCTCAAGAACCGCGGAGTTGTTATTTTCTGCCATATCTATTCTCCTTGATCTCACTTAGCCTGCTGAGAGACCTGAGCGATCTCGAAGACCTGTGGCTTCTGCGAAGTGTGCGGATGCTCAGCGCCGGTGAACACACGAAGACGGTCAAGCTGCACCTTAGCAAGACGATTCTTTGGAAGCATGCCCTTAACGGCAGTCATGATAATACGCTTTGGATTCCTCTCCAAAAGCTCTGCATAGCTATCACGACGAAGGCCGCCTGGACGACCAGAGTGGGAATACAGTTCCTTGCTCAACTTATTGCCAGTCAAAGCAATCTTTTCAGCGTTAATAATAATAACGTGATTGCCAGAATCAGCATGAGGAGCAAACGTTGGCTTATTCTTACCACGCAGCAAGATTGCTACCTGAGAGGCCAAACGACCAAGTACCACGTCAGTGGCATCGATGATGTACCAGTCATGAGTTAAATCTGCTGGTTTCGGTGTGAAAGTCTTCACAATCGTACCTTTTCTCTATTGTGTTTCGAGCGTATATTTTCTTGGTTTATAGAAAATATTTTACTCATAATCCGTGGGCTCCCTGAAAGTCCTCGATGGCGAGTGGGAAAAGCGCTTTGAAGGACCCCTTAGGGAAACACAACAATCTGCAAGTATATCGCCAAGTGGCGACTACTTGCAAATGTATATTTTATATAAGGCTGCGACGAATTACAAAACGAATTACAAAACGAATCGCAAAACGAATCGCAAAACGTCACGCGTTCATAATTGCTGAAAGCGACCGCACTCTAGGCAAATCAAACATATTGTCCAAAGACACAGGATTGCCTTCACCATCAGCTAACGGAATACGCCAATTTGGATACTCGTCATTCGTTCCAGGCTGATTTTGCGTACGATACTCTCCAACTGCATCAACCAAAGAAGCAGCAAGCAAACGCGAAGGAGCATCCTTCAAAGCGCGATACAATGCCTCAATAATCTCCTGAGTATGAGCATCCTCATCTTCAAGCAACTGAGCATCCAAATAACCACCTTTGACCAACATTCGCATCATAGCGCGATGCTCTGCCTCAGCGCCAGCGCGGAATTCTTCAACAGAACCAGTAAGCAAGTGCAAACGCTCACGAATATTAACCTGTTCATAGCGCAAATAGCCGGCAGCAGGAGGCAAATCATGCGTATTTACAGATGCAAGCGTCATTTCGCGCCACTTGTCTGGAGTGCGGAATTCGCCGTCACGCTCTTCGAACCATTCAACCGTGCAACCAAGCACAGCCTTCTTGCGCAACACTTCCAAAGCATTTGCAGGCAAAACACCCAAATCTTCGCCAACAACTACACCGTGAGCGCGAGCGGCTTCAATTGCCAAAATGCCAAGCATAATATCAGCATCGTAGTAAACATAAGCACCGCCACTTGGAGCTGAACCTTCTGGAATCCACCATAAGCGGAAAAGTCCAAGAATATGGTCGATGCGAACAGCGCCTGCTGAAGCAAACATTCCATGAACCATATCTCGGTATGTTTTAAAACCAGTACGCTCAAGCTCAAATGGATGCAAAGGTGGCTGAGACCAATCTTGACCTTGCTGATTGAAGTAATCAGGCGGAGCACCAACAGTAGCTCCGTTAGCAAATCGCTCTGGATTCCACCAAACTTCAGATCCTGCAGGATGCACGCCAACAGCCATATCAGACATAATGCCGATTTTCATACCAGCGTTACGAGCAGCAACTTGAGCATCATGCAATTGCGTAAAAGCAACCCACTCAAGCCAACGATAAAACTCAAGAGTATCTGGGAAACGATTAGCTAATTCGCGAACTTGATCAGAATCCTTAGTAAGAGTCCTCTCCCAGCAATCGTCACCCTTTGGAGCACCCCACTTGTCATAGCACAAGCACCAAGTAGCATAAGATTCAAGCCTGTCACCCATCTCCTGCTTAAACTCATTAAAAACGCGAGCGCGAGTTTCAGACATACCAGCCTTGAAAATCAGCCACAATGCACGCATTTTTACACGCCACATGGAATCACGGTCTATTATTTGCGCGTCATTGTTAAGCGGCTCAACCTGTCCATGAAGCTTTTCAATTTCTTTGCGAGTTTTATCGTTTAACGTTTCGTACTCAGGAATACTTTCTGGGCGAATATACGTTACATTTACCATTCCTCGAGCAACCGGCAGGTATGGAGATGGAGTAAGCGGAGTTATAGGCTCACCTGCATGCATTGGGTTTATTAGCACAAAGTCAGCACCAGTTTTTTGCTTAGCTTCAGTAAGAAGAGTCGCCAAATCAGCAAAATCACCAACGCCCCAAGACTTTGAAGAACGGATTGAGTAAAGTTGTGCCATCCATCCCCAAAGCTGTTCTCCATTTGGTTCCAAGGAATTAAGCGTATCAATGCTTTCTGGAGCACTAATAAGTGTTGCCTCTTCTTGACGCTCACCAACCGTCACACGCAATGTGTGATAACCCATTGGCACATCTTCAGGAATTTTTATAAGAGATGTTGCAACAAATTTTCCATTTACAGGGTATGCAACATCATTTTCGTTAGGAACAATAGTTAAATCGCCTTTATATTGTTCACCATTTTCCAATGTCAATGTTGCAACTGGGTATTCTAATATTCCCGTATTAACTGTAACTTCATCACATTTGCCAACAGTGTGCAAAATAGTTGGCGCAATAATGCGTCCATGTCGATACGCTAAAACGTCGTTTGTAGATTTTTCTATTGCCTCATTGGTCGAAGCGTCCACGCCTAATGCGCCTAAAACCGAAACTAATACGTTATCTTGAATCTCGTGTTTTTGATTATCTGAACCAATAAAACTCACGCCAACGCCCATTAATTCAGCAAGACGGTGTAATGGCTTCATTGCTACTTCTTCATCTGTTGTATTATCCATACGCTCCATTATTCGCGTTAGCAACGACTGCGCGCCGCTGATGATACATCTTCAGATTTATCGTTACATAATTCTTGCAGCACATTTTGTGGAACACCAGGATTTAACGCAACAGCTCTTCGTACCATGGAAGCTAATACAGTTGGAGCGTTTTCTTCTGCACTAACACCAAGGGAGGCCAAATATTTCAATGTTTCAGCACTTATGCCATCCGATTGCGCACCCTCTAAACGCATTTTCCAAGAAGCTTTTGGATTGCATAATGCAGCATTTCGAACTGCATTACATGAATCTTTAGTAAGTCTTCCAACTAACCAATTTTTAGCATTTTTATTTTCAGCAACAGCCAAACGCACTTTATCAGCAGAATCTTCAGAAAGTTTCACTAATATGTTTGGAAAAGGCATTTCTGTAGCTAAATAAATACGGTCTTCTTCTGGAGTATTGATATTACCTGCAACTGCTTCAAGCAAGGAAGTGGCTCTAGAAAATGCCGCTTGATCTGATCGATCCGGTAATTCTCTCCTAGCAAATTCATGAAGCTCAGCTGAATCTTCGCTATGTCGTAAATGCTCATATACAGCAGTTAAAGGTTCATAAGATGAATCGTCAGTAGTGTTTGTTTTTTCATTAGTCTTTTCCATGAAATCACCTTTAACGCTTAGTATCTATCAGCTTATTACTTAGAGTACCATCTGCTTCCGGCACAACGCTTCCAGAAAAAGCATTCTGAACCATATCAAGAAATTCTTGTGATTTTAAAGTTGGAATAGCAATATTAAGAGAAATTTCAGCACCATAAATTTCGTTGTCAATTATGCCTTCCATTTGACTTACAATATGCTGCAACATTCGCAATTGTTGATATTGCAACTTGCAAGTAAAACGAGTGCACGTAATAATATCAACTATTTGCGCAGATTCTACTGCCATACTTGCTGCACGCGCATAAGCTCTGGTTAGACCACCAGCTCCAAGCAAAATACCGCCAAAATATCGCGTTACTGTTACTACACAATCTGTTAAATTTGACGATCTAAGTACATCTAATATTGGTTTTCCTGCTGTCCCAGTTGGCTCACCATCGTCACTCATGCGCTCACGCAATTGAGCTTTCGATGAGCCACAAATTGCAGCATAAGCAACATGACGAGCTTTAGGATTCTTAAAACGCACTGATTGCATAAATTCCACAGCATCGTCAAGATTGTCAATATGACAAATACATCCAATAAACTCTGATTTTTTCTCTATGAAAGAAGCCTCGAAAGGCTGCGATTGCAATTGACGAACAGTGTGCAGAATATTATGCGAATTAATCACTAGATACTACCAATACTACGCTTTTTCGTAACGCAATAACCTGTCAATGATACCAGAAATATCTTCCATTGCTGCATCGGCACCTCCTTCGGTACCAATTTTTACAGATTCATGTATTTCTTTATTGACATGTTCCCTTGCCACTATCACTGCTAAAGAATGTAAAGCAGCAGTTGCAGCGGAAAGCTGCATAAGAACATCTTGACACTTCGCATCGTTTTCAATCATAGTATTGACTGCTGCAAGCTGACCTTGTACTCGATGCATGCGTACTATCAGTTTTTCTTTATCAATATCATAACTTTTCATCGTTACTCCGATTTATCAATTACATAACCACACAAAGGTTATAACATCATATACAAATTAATACAATAAATCGTTGTATCTATATTATGCATCATCGTATTATTTATTGCAAAATGACGCGTTAATCTACTTCAAAAAGATCTCAATAGACTAACGCGTCAAATATTCTATATCAAAACATATTATCGCACTAATCTACGCCTCATTGGAGGAATTTCGCTATGCCGTGCCCCAGTAGACATTCTCCCATGTTTAGGAACTATAGCTGAAAAACGACCTAACGATAAACCTGAAGCAAAGGTTAACATAATAACAGCAAGAAGTATCACAGTTACCGAAGAAGCGCCAGTAACAGCAAGCGATGTTGGAATTGTATTACTTTGATTAACATAATTCTTACTAGCATTTTCGTTGCTATTCGTACCGACATGTTGATTGGAAGTATGATCGTTCCCATCATTTTTTGAATCAGTTAAATCATCACTGTTAACCGTTTCATCACTACCAGTTTTACTATGATTTTCTTCTACTTTTTCTTTGCTTTCTTTACCATTCTCCTTATTTTCATTACTATTTTTTCCATCAGTTTCATTACTCAAAGTTTCTTCATTTTTCTCATCATTTGCATCATGCTCATCATTTCCATCATTCTTATCATTCTTAGAACGATCCTCGCCGCCGGAAACTTGCACAGTCTCTCCTTCTACACCCAATACATGAGTTGCTAAAGGATTACCCTGAGCATCGTAAACTTCAGCTTTCCAATAAATAGTTCCTTCATGATCTAATGTAATATCTGCAGAACTTACAGAAATAGAAGACTTCTTACTTTCTTCAGCCTGCTTATCTGTAATATTTACGCGAGATTGAGGCATTTTTTTCTCAATTTCAACAGATATTGCAGTTTCCTTAGTTTCTTTAGTTTCTTTAGCTTCCTTAGTTTCCTTAGTTTCAGAATTACTGTTTTTTGTACCGCTATTTTTAGTTTCACTATTCTTAGCGTCGCCATCCTTAGCATCGTTACATTTAGCTCCGTCACAATCGCTCTTATTTTCCTTACCATCTTCATACTCGTATGCACTAAACACTACGTAACTGCCTTTTGGCAACGTGCCAGTAATACGAGCATTATCGTGGAACTTTTCACCAGCCTTAACCTTTTCATCGCTTACTCTAGTTGTAACAGATACAGGAGTAGTTAAAACATTCGGTTCAACTAAGGCACGACTCCACAATCCGTTATACGCAGATTTATGAGCTAAAGCGCGCGAAGAACCAGGAAAATCATAAACAAACACATACCATCCTGACTCACTATTTTTATTGGCGCGAATATGCACATTATCTTTCAAAACTTTCGGATCCGAAGAAGATTTATTGACTCCAGCAATAGGGCGCATTGTAATGCTTCCATTACCAACCTTATAAACTCCATTTACTGCTGGAACCTCCCAATTACCAATTAAATGATGATGCGCATCTTCTTTTGGCTCTTGCTCGGCTGCTTCACCTTTAGATCCCGGCATATATTTTTCATTATCTTTTTTAGTGCTTTTTTCACTGCCTTCTCCAGCCCACCAAACGCGAATGTGTGCCTTCTTGTCGGCATTAAAACCATATGTTTCATTACCTTTAAACGATCCATATGTTTCCGGAAGACCTCTTACAGTGATTTCACTAACAATTTCTGTGCCAATACCAACAATTTTCTGCTTTGTAACAACATCAGAACTTATAGTTGCTTGGTATACAGAAGTAGAATCTGCAGAACCAAATACTTTCACAACTTCATCATCTAATTTATCTGCATCTTCTTTTTTCTGCGCATCACGAGAAATAATCCAAACCCATGTGCCAAAAAGACCAGCTTCATTATCAGCGACTTTGTAATCTTCAGCTTCCTTCAAATCTGATGCACTAATATCGCCATTTGCGCGTTTAGCCTTAGCATTCACACTTTCGTTAGCTTTAGAAAAGTCAGCTTTTGCTGCAGCAACCTGTCGCAAATCTGGCAAAGCTCTAATACGTTTCAGGTATTGAACTGCAGATTCGCCATTGTTACGTTGCCTAATTTGCAAAATATCTTTAGCAGATCCAACGAAATAATATCCTTGGGCACGCAAAGTAACTCCATTTAACCAACTATCTTTTGCCAACACTCCACTGGTTACCGTGCTATCAACCTTCTCGCCCACATGCAGCTCATGTTTTGCAACTTTTGAAGTAAGAGTCGGCTGGAAACTGTCTTTTACTCCGAAAGCAAGTTTTTCACTATATTCAGCATCGTTTATGGAACGTATCTCGTCTTGATATTCAGGTGAATAATATCTTTCAGCTTTAGGAGCTAAAAATCCAATTTTAACGATGGCAGTACCATTCCTCTTAGAACTCCAAGGAATATTCACTACTTCATCTTTTGACTTTAATTCAACAGATTGTTTACCATCATTAAACTCAACTAAAGCATCTTCAGATTCAAGCCTAATAGGAACATCTTTAAGAGCATAGCCCTTGATATTTTTCACCCTTACATGCACAACTCCAGCATGCTTTCCTGAAGTATACTCTTGATTAACTTCTAAGTTCATAGGAGTATTATTTTCGGCTTCTTCCCACAATTTCTTAGATGTTTTTTTCAAATCCTCAGTAGAGATTTTTTCAAAACCATTATCTACAGCTCTTTTCCACTCATCTTTTTTAAGATCAAAATGATCGTGCATTGCGAAAGCTATAGATGTTTGAGTAAGCAAATCGTCATTATTACTAGAAGTTTTTATCATTTCTGCAGCAATGCGATAATCTTTGTCGAGTTCTTGCTTCCAATCACCTGATGAGCGACCAAAATCTACACTTGATTCAATACAATAAGATATATGTTTCTTGCCCCAATAACTTGGTGTAGGACCAAGCTTTGTGCGAAGAGTATGATCTTTAAGCCATTCTATTTTGTCTGAAACCTTATAAAATACACCAGGTTCATCATAATAACCTAAAGCTGACTGCGTGCAGAATATAGCAGGAATTACAAAAATAGAAGCAAAAAATGCTGACAGACTACGAATAGTTTTACGTTTCATACTAGCGCGCATATTGTTATCGCTACGAGCACTATTATGCTTCCCTCCATACTTTTTCATAAAAATCTCCTTTAGCCCAACCCTTTAAATATTATTTTGAACACTTTTAATAAGCATTCATGAGTCAACTATGAGCTTAAAGAAAGTATGAGTAAATATTTTTTTACTATTGTGGTTAAAAGCTTGAGTAAAATTACGGAGCTATTCACAAATCCACAATTTCTTCTTTTGATATATTATTTTTTATTTCTAAAGTGTAAAATAAGCGCATTTTAATTGCATACTGCACGTTTTCTATACGCAATCGATAAAAAAACAAAAACTCCGGACCGCGAAAAGCAATCCGGAGTAACCCGCGGAGTCAGAGAGATTCGAACTCTCGAGCCGCTTACACGACTAACACCTTAGCAGGGTGCCCCTATCGGCCACTCAGGCATGACTCCACTTGTTTACTGTACATAACAGCAACAGATTGACACTATAGCACCTCTTAAGGACTGTAAACAAGCTTGGCGACACACTTTAAGATAACATTAATATAACAATATCCAGTGCTACACAGGATTATGATCTCCAGAAAACGTTACGACTACAGCAAACATAACAAGAATTATTCCTGCAATATCAGTCAATGTTGGAATTTCACCAAATCCCATTCCAATAATAACCGCGATCGCAGGATACAACGCTTGCATAACAGAGTATTTTGCAGAAGTAACACGTTTCAATAAAACCTGATCAAGCAAAGTTGGGAAGAAAGAAGCGCATATTGCAATAACCAACATTAACGCAAGTAAAGCAAAAGAACCACCAGGGCGAGCAGCCCAAGTAGCTTCTGGTTTAGGCGAAATAACATGCTGCACTGCAGGAACAGCAAGAACAACAGACTGCAGCAGCCAACCAATAAGAGCTGCAACACTTACACGATCAATAGCGTGTGAACTTTTTGCCAACATGCGACCTGAAACAATATATAGACCCCACATTGAACCGCCAACAAGAATGGCGAATAACCCAATTAGAAAATGTGGGCTTACTGAACTATGTATAGAAGCACTAGCTAACAGCATAATGCCACAAACAGCAATCACAATTCCCACACGCTCTCGCCATTCATGACCTGTAATAACAGCTACAAGCAAGGGGCCTATGAATTCTATGGTTACCGCAACGCCAACAGCCATGCAACTAATAGCAACATAGAACATAGTGTTCATAGCAACTAACGACACGCCAACAGCTGCAACAATCCCCCATTCTCGTAGCGTTTTTGGTAAAAGACTACGTTTGCTGCGAGAAAATGGTCTTCTCCAAGCCAAAAGCAACAATGTCATAAATCCTACTCGATACCACACTGCATACAGAGGATCCAATTGGCTAAAAGCTACTTTTGCAACAGAAGTTGCTGTATACACCATTGAAGCCTCAATGACGATAATAAGCAGCACAGGCATGCGATGTAAAAGATTGACGACAAATTGCTTCATAGCAACAACCCTACATGAATATTGATCCGACATACGCTTTTTTACAAAAACATTAGTTTAATCCACAAATTTTTTCCATGAAATCGAACGTTTGTTCTATTATAAACTTATGAGTACAGCACCGAGAGTACAAGCAGCGAAACGTGATTGGGGGCACGACACCTCAGGTTGTAACATACTTCACGTCGACATGGATGCATTTTATGCTTCTTTAGAAGTTGCAAGACATCCGGAGCTTAAAGGAAAGCCGCTTATTATTGGCACAGGCAATCGTGCTGTTGTTTCTGCAGCAAGTTACGAAGCGCGCGCTTACGGCGTTAATTCCGCTATGCCCGTTGTTAAAGCTAGAAATCTTTGTCCACAAGGAGTTTTCTTGCCAGTTGACATTCCTTATTATTCAAGCGTTTCCAAAAGTATTTTTGAAAATATTTTTTTGCATATTACTAATCAAGTTGAAAAAGTTTCTGTTGACGAATGCTATATGAATGTTAAATCGGCTTTATTACAGTGGAAATCGCCTGTAAATATTGGAACTTGGGTACGAAAAGAAGTATTTGAAAAGTATCATATCACATGTTCAGTTGGTATTGCTAACAATAAACTTATTGCAAAAATGGCTTCCACTAATGCAAAACCTAATGGAATGCTTCTTATTCCGCAAAAATGCAATGAAGATTTTGTATCAATAATGCCATTGCGCGCAATACCAGGAATTGGCTCATCTTTAATACATAAGCTTGAGGATTGGGGCTTATCTACTGTTACGTCGCTTAAAAATGTTGACGAAGCAACGCTTACTCGCATAACAGGTTCGCAAATCTTAGCAAGAATGATATATCAATCAGTTAGGGGCATAGACGAGCGCACTGTAACTGCACATACCCCTGAAAAATCCATTGGAAGTGAGCGAACTCTTGATACAGATACCACGGACGAGAATGCTGTTAAACAATTACTACAGCAATGCTGCAGCGAAGTAACTCAACAGTTGCGAAACAGAAAACTTATGGCACGCACTATAACGTTAAAACTACGCTTTGGCGACTTGCATTATGTTACTAGATCTTCTACTTTGCAAAACGCAACTGATTCAACACACGAGTTTTACGAGCATGTCGTTGTTTTGCTTTCTAAAGCTAATCCAACTGTGCATAATTACATTCTTGGAGGCAATAATACAAAGCTTTTAAGCCCAGTTCGTTTAGCTGGTGTTACAGCGAATAATCTTGTGCCAACAAATAAGGTTTCACTTCAGCCTTCTCTAAACGATATTCTGGAGGAAAATACTCGCGAATCTAAAAATCCTACACAAAACAGCATGTCCGCAATGAATAAAAATACTAGATTGCGTCACGCAGAACACGCTTTAGATGCCGTTCGCAAAAAATACGGCAACAACGCGGCTCATATTGGATTATGAACTCGCGCCACATTAAACAATACTTTTTCAAATGATTAATTACTTGCTTTATCTGAACGCGGAGGCAAGGCTGCAACGCGAGCTTCATCCCATCCGGAAGCTCCAGCATCTGTAGCTCCTCCCAAATCTCCGAGCTTGTCGAAATAATCAACCGCAGCATCGCGATACCACTCCCAGCCTTCTGGCAAATCATCTTCATAAAAAATAGCTTCTACTGGGCAAGCCGGTTCGCAAGCTCCACAATCCACACACTCGTTCGGGTTAATATAAAGCGTTCGATCGCCTTCATAAATGCAGTCTACAGGGCATTCATCTACACACGCTTTATCTTTTACATCAACGCAAGGCTCTGCGATTACATATGGCATAACGCCCTCCTTTCTGCTTTTATGCAACTTTTCTATTATAGAACATTTTTGAAAAGTCTATGACACAAAAAGTCGGCATGCGATATAACCGTATGCCGACTTCTTGCTAAATAAATAATTTATTAATTTTGATTATTTTGCGAGGCCGCAGCAGACGCCTCAGCTTGAACTTCTGCACGAGCCTGCTCCTCTGTTTCTCCTTCAGCTACCTTCGCTGCAGCAGCGGCATCTTGAGCAAACAAAGTTTCAACCGGAACACCGAGCTGCTTAGCTTTACGCAACTGCCTGCCAAGCAAAGAATTACGGTAAGAGTAACCGAAGTACACCGCAAAACCAATTGCTAGCCACACTGCAAAACGAATCCACGTAAGCACAGACAAGTTAAGCATGAGCCAGAATGTAGAAAGTGCTGCAAACAGCGGAAGCCATGGATTGCCAGGAACGCTAAATGAACGGTGCAAATCTGGTCTGCGCATACGCATAATCGGCACGCCAGCAGAAACAAGCAGGAATGCAGAAAGCGTACCAATGTTCACCATATCGGAAAGAATACCAATATCGAGAGTGGAAGCAACGACTGCCACAACAATACCAGCAACGATCTGAAGTCTTGCAGGAATACCACGCTTGCTCACTTTAGAGAAGCTGCGTGGGAGCAGACCATCACGGCTAACAGCGAAGATAATGCGCGTAAGACCGAGCAAAAGCACCATCACAACGGTTGTTAAACCAATAACAATACCGAGGGAAATAATCTTTGCAGCCCAAGTAGCACCCACAAGTTCGAAGCTTGTAGAAAGCGAAGGAGCGGCTTGCTTTGCCAAATCCTTATAGGAAACCATACCAGTTGTTACGACTGCGACGAGGATGTAAAGAACAGTAACAATAAACAATCCAAGACCAATGCCTCGTGGAATGTTCTTGTGCGGATCCTTAGTTTCTTCTGCTGTGGTTGCCACAACGTCAAAACCAATAAACGCGAAGAACACGAGGGCCGCGCCGGAAAGAATACCTGGAACGCCATAAACAGCTGGCTGCATGCCTGTTACCCACTGCCACAGAGGCTGTGCCATAACCCCAGAGACTTCTATTCCCTTTACACTTGCAGCGTCGGTTGCAGGTGGCACAAATGGCGTAAAGTTGGAAGCTTTAATGTAGAAGAAGCCCACAACAACCACGAACAGAACGATACCAATCTTCAAGATTGTTAAAGCGCCGTCGAAGCGTGCAGAAAGCTTAGTTCCAAGGACAAGCATAGTTGTAAAGAATGCAACGATTATAATTGGAGCAACATCAATAGTGAAACCACCTACGTTAAAACTGGTGGTCATATTCAAACCGAAAAGCTTCATTAAATCGTTAAGATAAACGCCCCAATACTTTGCAATTACTGAGCCAGCCATCAGCATTTCTAGGATCATATCCCAGCCAATAATCCAAGCAATAAGCTCACCAACTGTAGTATATGTAAACGTATAAGCAGATCCAGCAACTGGGATCATTGAAGCAAATTCTGCGTAGCACATTGCAGCAGAACCGCATACAATGCCTGCAATAATAAAGCTAATAATTACAGCAGGACCAGCATGGAATGCTGCAGCCTGAGCACCGACAGAGAAAATACCGGCACCAACAGCGACAGCAACACCCATAACTGCCAAATCCCAAGCATTTAATGTACGTTTAAGATGGCGTTCACCATCCATAGTCTCAGCGATAGTCTGTTCAACAGACTTCTTTCTCCATATTTGCATAATAAACGCACTTTCGTTGAGGTATAGGTATAAAGGTATGCCGCAATCAGAAGCGAATTAATAAATTTGCGAAACAGTTGCGACTTCACCTATATAAAATTTCTACTTAATTTTCTTTATTTATTCCTGTAAATGTAATTAAATAAAAAATTTATATAGATAATGTAGGTAAATATTACACAAAACATTGCTTACACGGTAGTTTTACCGTGTGTTCCTTTATTATTTGTGAAAATTTAAACAATAAACTTATATATTACTGCATAAAACATATTATATTCGTAAAATTTTCAGTTTATAGAAATATTTATTACAACAGGTTCAGGAATAAGCGTTACACCAAACTTACTTTGCACACCACGGATAATAGTTTTTGCCAAATTTGCAATGTCGTCACAAGAAGCATTATTACGATTGGTAAGCGCCAAAGTATGCAATGAAGAAAGACCTGCAGGCGAAGGTTTCCCATTTTCTATAAGCCTAAAACCCTTATGGAATCCAGCATGGTCAATAAGCCAAGCTGCAGAAGTTTTTATACCATGCGATCCATCTTGCATAATTGCATCAAATTTAGGAGCATCTTCTGGCAAAGTATCGGCTTCACTAGTACTAAGTATTGGATTCATAAAGAAACTACCGCAACTATGACGATCACTGTAAATATTATCGCCCTCTAAAAATTCGCCAGTAACATAGTCTTCACTTTGCAATCGCAAAGCAAATTCAACACCTTCAGCACACTTTGTACCACGCATCCACAGCTTATCGTAACGAGAAGCATCCTCAAGCATGCCTTTAGAAGCACGAACGCGCAAAACTTCACGACGTATTGCTGCTGTTTGCATACGCTCGCCTAATTCTACGTGCAAAGCATTAGCTAATTGCGAATGAGAAACAACGCCAGTTGAATTATGCTTCAAACAAAAAGTAACAGACAGTACAACGTAACGAGGAGTAGGAAAATACGAATCCGCAGGGACTCCTACTGAAGAGTACATGCTTTTTTTAAGCAATGAAGTGCGATACCCAAAATTCAAAGCATCCTTCTGCAGCTCTATAGTTGATTTTGTTTTGCGGTCCCAAACTTCTACGGAAGTAACACTTTGAGATACTTCTTGACCATAAGCGCCAATATTTTGTACAACAGAAGCCCCAACAGTGCCAGGTATGCCAGAAAGACCTTCTACACCCTCTAAGCCAAGAGAAATCGTATGTGAAACAAAATCATCCCAATTACAACCAGCTTCAGCATTGATATGCACTAAATGAGCACCACTTTGCAAATCAATGCCATCTTCTGAAGGTGCTGCTTCATCAAGCACATGAATATCGCGTCTAGCATCTCGCACAACAACGCCGTTGAAATCCTCATCGCTAACAAGCATATTAGAGCCGCCACCGATAACACATAAAGGCAGACCAGCCTCATCAGCATCTTCTACCGCTTCAATAACAGCAACGCGACTTTTGGGCTCTATAAAACGCACAATTTTGCCACCTACGCCAACAGTTGTTATATCTGCAAATGATGGATTATTTACTAAAGATGCTTGCATACTCATGGTTTAAATATTAACAGCAATAAATAACAAAAACCCCGCATTAAGCGGGGTAATAAGCATAAAATCTGCGCAACTAGCAACAAGCTTAAACAAGCCAAAACCGTGAGCGCAGTAAGCTGAAAATTCAGCGAGTCTCGCGATGAAGCGTATGCTTGCCGCAGCGTGGGCAGAACTTGTTCAACTCAAGACGATCAGGCGTATTGCGACGATTCTTCGTCGTGATGTAATTACGCTCTTTGCACTCCGTGCATGCCATCGTAATGCCCGGACGGATGTCGGCGCTCTTGCTTGCCATTTCGTTCACCTCTACAATTCATTATTGGCCAGCCAGTCTCCTACTGGCCGTTGTAGCGAGGAAGAGACTCGAACTCTTGACCTTACGATTATGAGTCGTACGCTCTAGCCAGCTGAGCTACCCCGCCAGAGAGCCTCGAGTGAGAATCGGACTCACGACCTCTTCCTTACCAAGGAAGTGCTCTACCACTGAGCTATCGAGGCGTGGCGGGTAGTGGATTCGAACCACTGAAGCACGAAGCGGCTGATTTACAGTCAGCTCCCTTTGACCACTTGGGAAACCCGCCAGCAGTCTCCGTAAGAAGTGAACTTCAAACGGCAACTTTGTTATTTTGCCACGAAATCGCGACTAATGCAAGATTAAGACACGCCGAAAGCAAAACTTTTATGCAAAAAGCTAGTTATTTAGCGAAAAACCCTCTTTTTTTAAATTTTCGCAAACTGTCAAAACTCTGTCATTAGCCTCGCGCTCGCCGATACTAATGCGAATACCTTCACCAGCAAAAGCGCGAACAGACAATCCTGCAGCAATAAAATGTTCTGTTACTTTCTCAGTATCTGCCCCAAATGGCATCCAGAAGAAGTTTGCGTACGCATCCTCAATATTCCAGCCTTGCTCGCGTAAAGCTTCAACAATGCGCTCGCGCTCAGCAACGAGAGATGCAACACGAGTACTCATCTCCTTGCTTGCGTCATCTTCCAAAGAAGCCAAAGCTGCGACCTGCGCTATTTGAGACACTCCAAATGGCACAGCAACTTTACGCATACCGTCTACGACTTCAGCCGGAGCAATACCATAACCAATGCGCAAACCTGCCAATCCATAAGCCTTGGAGAACGTTTGAGCAACAACTACATTTGGATACTCATGGTACAGCTTTATGCCATTTGCAGTGCCTTTTGCTGTGTTAAACTGCACATAAGCTTCGTCAATAAGTACAAGAACGTCGCTTGGCACAGCATCTAACACCTTGCGAGCTTCCTTCTCGCTAAGTGAAGCAGAAGTTGGATTATTAGGATTATTCAAAATAATCAAACGCGTGCGATCGTTAATAGCTGCAATCATAGCGTCAACATCGTGAGAACCATCGGCACGATTAGGAATCTGAACGCTTGTAGCACCAGCTCCCGTTACAATAATCGGGTAAGCTTCAAAGCTTCTCCAAGGATATATGACCTCATCTCCCGGACCTGCAACCAAGTCAACAAGCTGCGTAATAACTTCCGTAGAGCCGCAACCAAGCACTACTTCGTCTGCAGTCACACCAAAACGCTTAGCAAGTTCTTCAACAACTTCTGTGCCACGCATATTAGGATAACGGTTTATTACATTAAGCGCGCGATTTGAGATTGCTTCTTTTACGCTTTGCAAAGGCTCATAAGGATTTTCGTTACTAGAAATCTTATACGCACGAATGCCGTCCAATTTAGGAGCTGGCTTACCCTGCTTGTAGCTAGGAATTGTATCTACAATATTGCGGTGTTTGTATGTCATACTTCTCCATCATACTCTACACATACCTTAACTGTGCAATAGCGAAAATCCGACTAAAATTGCGCACGCATGTAAAGAAACTGCCGCTTTATCGCCTTAATCCGACCAAAACTTTACAGCCATGTAAACTTTCTGCCGGCTATCCAAATATTTCACGGCACATTCTTACGTACCGCAATAAAAAACGCTGGGAATAACGTTTCCGTCATTTCCAGCGTAAGTTTTATTGCTTCAACCGGCTAAATACTAGCCAAGAATCGCAAGCACATCACGAGAAGACACGATTAAGTAGTCCTCACCTTCGTAATGCACTTCAGTTCCACCGTACTTGGAATAAAGAACCTTGTCTCCAACCTTAACATCCATAGGAATGCGCTCGCCCTTATCGTCACGACGACCAGGACCTACGGCAAGAACTTCACCCTGCTGTGGCTTTTCCTTGGCATTATCTGGAATATACAAGCCAGAAGCAGTCTGAGTTTCCGCTTGAGCTTGCTTAACAATAATCTTGTCCTCCAACGGTGTGAGCTTAATCGACACTGTTGCCACCCCTTTCATAAGAGATATTAATTTCGTACGCAAGAAACAATCCGACGAGGCTGACGATCACGTCCGCAACCGCACTTACGCTCTGTGCCTCATAATAGCGCGAATTTAGCACTCTAACAACTCGAGTGCTAATCTTTTAAGAAAATTTTTAGAAAACTCTTAAATCAGGCATTGCGACGAGCAAGAACATCATGCAAATTTGCCACACCAAGTGAGTCTTCAGAACTTTCTGGAGCATCCACTTCGCTTACTTTTTCTTTTTCGTGGAACTGAGAAGAGTTTGCAGCAACAAAATTAGTAGCGGCAGCAGCACTATCAGCGTTAGCAACTGGTACAGCTTTAACTACTTGCTTAGTTGATTTAATTTCCAAACTTTCTGGAGTACGAGATGCCAAATTAGCATTACTTGAATCAGACTTAGTTTGTGAATCAAGCGAGAACGAAATTAAATCTTGATTAGACTGATAGTTTTGCCCCGAAGCCACAGAAGCGTTAGAAGAATCGTATGCGTCTTTATTTTCCGCTTCAACGATATTAGATTCTTTAGATTCAGATTCTTCTTTATACGAACGCTCACGCAACGCTGCATTGCGCTCTTGCTCCGCACGATGTAACGCAACACGAATTTCGCTCTGCTCCATAACCGAAGTTTCAGTATTGTCACGAGATGCGCCATTTCGAACAGGCACTACAGTCTGAGATACAGAATACTCAGCACTGTCGTTTTGGGAAATCGCATCACTACTGTTGATTTCTCCATTAAAATCAGAATCAGATGCAGAAGAATAATCTTTCAACTGACGTATAACAGCACTATTGCGGCGTTCACATAATTCATCCTCAGCTTTGCGTTTCGAAGCAGCGCGCATTGTTGCAATACGCGCCTCCCAAGCACGAGCATGCTTAGAAGCACGAGCTCCAAAATAAAGCACTACTGCCAACATAGCTCCAGGAATAAGAGCAAAAACTGGAGAAAATATACCAGAGCATCCTGCTAAGAATACGACAAAAGTCAAGACAGCAAGCGCAACTACCAACACACAACGACGGCGTATCGCAGCACGCCTAGCAGCGCGAATGCGCGCAATATATTCAGGAGTTAATGTTCGTTTTTGTTGTGTCGGTTGCATACAAGCCCCTTTTGCCAACATACTAGTACCGTCGCAAATACGCGTAGTACTCCACTCACCTACAAGATGAAGTGTTGGTGAAAACCTATCCTCGCGATGTTCAAGCATAGACTTCATGCCGTTAACCGTGCGTTTAGGCAACCACCCGAACCATAAGGCTACGAGGATGACTAATACGAGTACCGCACTCACCGATTCATAACCCATAACTATTAATATAAGGAAGTCATAGGATGTGTAGCAACATAAACATTTCGGCGTGTCGCCAAAATGTGGGATTATTGCGCGCGCCATCACACAATATGCTGTGCCGCAATCATTCACTAAGCAAATTTAACACCTATAATAACTGTCATAGTATGTACTAGGATATGTGAAGGAACAGTAAGTTTCTACTTACGTGCTCGTGTAACTTCGGAGGGACTTTTGCCTACTTATCATTATCGTTGCAAGCAATGCGGATACGATTTTTCAGAACATCAATCATTTTCAGATGACCCTATTACCATTTGCCCTCAGTGCGGGAAAGATGCAGTGCACAAAGTGTACTCCGCTCCTCCAATCAACTTTAAAGGCAAAGGCTTTTATCGAACCGATAAATGATTTTGTAAAATTATAAATATTAATTATTGTTTAAATATTGCGCGCTAATAGGTTTTATCCACAGTGCGCAATTTTTCTTGCTCTTGCATTTTTTATATTTCAAAATGCAAGTATGAGCATAAATTTTTCTTTATTTAAATCTCAAAATAACGCAAAAAATAGTGCGTTATTGCAGCGAAGGCAACGCGCTTTCGTGCGGAAAATCATTATTGTGCTATGTGCTGGAATGATGGCTTTACTCGTTGTGTCAACTATTATTGATTCACAAGAGACTCAAGTCATAGCAGTAGCTAAACACAATATTCAGCAAGGTTCACGCGTTAGCGTAAACGATATTGCATACGTTCGAGTGCCTAAGCATAAAGTATTTAATCAAGCGCTATCCAATAATATAAGCGCGAATGCTTCTATTGTTGCAACATGTGAAATACGTAAAGGCATGCCAATTTTGCAAACACTATTAAGTAAAATTCCGCGCATTCCAAAAGGATTCACTTCTATTACCATTCATTTAGCTAGTGCAGATCACACACTGCTTCCTGGCGAAAAAATCGATTTAGCTTTTAGCAAGCCTGTGCAAGATGAAGAAATTTCTAACTCTCAAAATGCAGAAAGCCGAAACAGCGAAAAATCTAAAAGTAACACTGCAGAAAATAACGATAAAAACAAAAACCACGATATTGAAGAAAACAATATTGCAGAAATTGACGAACGCTATGTTAGCGTAGTTCATAATGTTATGGTGATGCAAATAAGTCAAAACACTCAAGCTTCACAAAATCAGCAGAATACTACCACTCTTGCTATGCCTGCTGCAGATGCGTTGCGATTATTACAAGCTCAGTCTGCAAACCCCTCTTTGGCAATTATTGCCATGAAATTGTCACAATGAGATTGCCGTCATGGAATACGTACACGATTAGTAGAAATCAGCGGTAATTATTAGCAATTAGCGATAATAGCCAGTCAGCAACAAGCAGCAACAAGAATAAATCATTCTGCTACTTCTCGCGTATTTCAAGCTCAACTCATACGCTCGGAAAATACAGCCCAGTGAGGCGGCAATTCGCTTAAAATACGATTATCGTCGTCTTGATTACGCTGTTGCAAAGTAAGCTCGTCAGAAGGCTCGAGTTTAACGCCATCTGCATCAAAAAGCTCTGAGCCTTCACGGACAACCCTAACCGACCTGCGGGGAGATCTTCTATTGGGATCGTATTTACTCATTCGTTGTCACCATACAATTCCCCAAGACGAGAAACAACACGATCAACCTCTTTTTCAGGATTGACAAAAGCTCCAACGCTCCACACTGTCATAACTGACCAGCCCAAGGATTCCAAATCCTGAATAATCATGCGATGACGTTCACGAGTTGATTGCACGCTCATAAATTGTGCATCATCCGTAAGCACAGCAACAGCAAATGGCTTATCAGCAAGTCCAACTACTAGAGGAATTCTAACGCCATTATCGAAGCCATAGTTGACTGCAACTTTTAATCCACGCGAGCGAATACGCTCAGCTAAATCAGTAAATAGCACATTCCTTTGCGCAGCTTCTGCAGCAATTTGCGCTTCAACATCGTTAGCATCTTCTGGACGAAGCGGCTTATCACTTAACTTCTCAGCCCATTGCAAAAGACTCTTCAAAAGCTTTGGACCATCTTGGTGCAAACGCTCATCTTCCATATCTTTAGATGTAAACGCACTAACAATATCTAGATGACGACGAGCTAGAGCCAAAGCGTCAAGAAGCATACTGCTTCCACCTTCTTCTTCAAGCAATCCAAACTGCTGAAGAAGTCTGCCATGAGATGTCTTTGCATAGCAAAGCGACATAATTACATCTGTTGCTATTGCTCCAGAAGCTTCATTAACGCCCAAAAGTCTCACATGTCGCAAGAATCTAGCCATGTTTTCGTCTTTAATAGACAAAGACTTCAACTCAGCTCCCAAACGACTGCGGAACACGTTTGTCAACGTAACTACGACAAGCACATAGCTTGAAGGAACAACCGTAAACGTATTCGCACGCTGACGAATAAGCTCAACTACTTCATCAATTTCACGCTGGCTGCTTTCAATAAGCCCAGAAGACATTACTGGAACTCCAGTTGCTTCAATTTGATGCAAACGAACTTTGCCTTGCAAACGCTCAACAGGAACGTCGTGACGCAACTTTCCGTAACCATATTCTTCCAAGAATCGCGCTAAACGAAGCGAGCGCCTTGTTGCTCTAGAAACTACTGTTACAGATGGGAGTAATGAAATAAGTGAACGCAAGCTTTCAGAACTTATTGTTTGCTTATGTGCTAAAACTACTACTTGACGAGCACGAGACAAAATAGATAGCAACTCAATATTTGATATATGAGATGCCGAATCAATTATTACAGTATCTGCAATAGGTCTCAACGGAGTCATCATAGTAAGAGTAGATGGCATAGCTACAAGTATTGGTTTCGCAGCCAAAACAAGTTCCGCATAATTGCGCAATAATTTATTAAAAGTAATTCCAGAACGGTTTCCGGCGAGCATAGTATGTAACTGATTAGCTTCTTGCGTATGCGAGAACAATAAATCACACAAATGCCTCATAGCTTCTTGCTGAACCATCGGACCGATTGAACGCACATGTTCTGTATCAACTTGCACGAATCGATCAGAAGCATCTTGCATTGCTGAGCCATCTTGGTGAGAAATAATTGCAGAAGAATTAACGATATCTTCAAAAACAGTAGTCCACCAAGCTAATTGCAACTCACCGTCAATTGCATTACCTGTAACGTTGCGACGACGCAAATCGCTGACTAAATCAGATAAGCCCGCTTTACTGAACTCGCGTTCCAAATTGCAACGACCAGGGAGAGTATCTAGAGATGCTCTGTCGTCATGCAAATCTTGCAAACGAGCTTCGAGCTGCGCAAATTCAATATTTTCAAGATCTGCACCCTTAAGAGTTGTTGCTAACACTGCATCAAGAGCAACTAAATGCCTTGCTAATAATTCTTGAGTATTTACAATATCATCCAATTTTGGCGGCAAAACAGGCCATCCGCCGTGAGGCACGAAAGTACGCCACTGAGCTGCTTGCTGCGCAACAATCTTTAATGCCTCATGCAAATCATCGACTTTAGCTCCAACTCTTAGCAAGCTGCGCGCTTCTCGAACATGATGTCTACGTTCCCAGAAGCCCATAATTGTGCCTTCGGCTTTACGCTGAGCTTTCGGCTTACTCGCTTCAATCATTGCATCTAAATCGCGCTCAAAAATTTCAGGCTGGAATACGTCAAGTACACGTCGCAAATTTTTGAGAACTGTAACTTGACGACTCCACTCACGAGCTGTTGTTGGCACAGGGAAACCACAGCTTTGCACAGTGCTTTTAACTTGTTCTCGAGTTGCTGGAAGAAGCTTAAGAAGCACGTCTACAACACGCTGATATACAGATATAGCTTCATTTTCGTCAAATATCGACGCGCCAAACCAAGGAGTATCTTCAGGATTTATCCTAAACTCTCCAAGTTCATCGGCTTGGTGGAATTTCTTCGACCACTCCTCAATATGACCGGTCATAGCGTGCGCTGCGGCAACATCTAAACGCACATGCGTAGACGGATGGGTTGGGAACATTGCAATTGCTGCAAGATTCTGGATTGTTTGATATGCAGATACTCCCCAAGTTTCGTTGATACCATGAAGATCACCTAAATAACGAGTAAGGCGAGAACGCACTCCAACCAACTCATCTGCAACCTGCTCAAATCGTGAAGTCGCAATACTATGTCTAGCGCCAACTGCTGCAATCAACTGCGCATCGACATGCTTAGCAATATGACCATCCGCAACGTCTAATGCTAATGAGGAAATTTCATGCGTATTCAACGTGTAACGGAAACGCCTCTGCTGTTCAACAACATTAGGCACATACAACACAGAACGTCCTGCAATCACAGAACGAGAAGCAATCGCAGCAGCAATCGCAGCTGAATCCGATCCCGAATCAATATCCACGAACAGAGATTTTCCAGAAGCAACAAGCTCCGCTGCATAACGCACAACGTTATCTACTTCACCAACTTCGCATTCGCTATGAGGATCTGCGTCGAAAGGACTATATTCTGGCTTATTTGCAGACTGAAGCTTATGAATAGCTCGATCATCGCCAGCCATAGCGTCAATCATTGCATTCCCAACATTGCCAGATTGCAAAGCGTTAATAATTTGTTCACTTTCTGCTACGAAACGCGAACCAGCATCTGTGAAGCAGCCAAGTATAATATCGCGCTCAATATCAAAATCTGGAAAAGCTGAGCGAGCTTGCTTACAAATAGCATCAAACACTACAGAAGTTTCTGGCGTTCCACTTTCATATTGAGATCCGTCGAATAAAACATCTTCCCTAAGTTGAACACCACGCTCACTTAAACGCGACACAAGCGAATTGTTCAGCCCAACACTTCCAGAGAAATAAATAGTGGCGGAGGTTTCATCTTGATTAGTGTCACGAACAACTTTCACAGGATACGTAAGAACAGGCACATGGTTGCCATTCCACGATGCAACACCGACTATTAAAGAAAGCTCGGAAACACCACTTTCGTGCGCTTTTGCGTCTCTATCTTCAAAAACTCGATCTAGCCTTCGCCCAGCAGCTCGCAACATTCCAGCGTCCCGGAATAAAGATTTTAATGTTACTTTTCCGCTTGCAAAAAGTTGCGCAATTCCGGAAGGATGAGCATGCGTCAACTCTAATTGAGCAGCAAGTTGCGTTATATCTTCTAGTGGAGAAGGAGATAGCTGAGCCTGATATTGCTGCTTCCACTCAACTATATGTTGTAAAGCGTTAGTACGAGCGCTGTTCGTATTATTAGAGCCAGATTTTTCTAAAGAACCATCCTCTGACGTAGTATTTTCAACTACTGCATCAGTAAAAACTTGCTCTGACGAATCCTGCTCCACGTTGTTTGTATCACTCATATTCCCACCCTACTTGCTTACTGTTCAATAGCTTTGCGATATGCACTATAACCGCTGTTTCTAGCTAGTGCAGCATCTACTTCAGAATTACCTTGAGCTGCGAGCCACGCGTACAAGTCATCGTATAACCCAGTGTTTGCAGCCAAGAACGGAAGCAACTGCGAATATTGCGCCATCTCAAATTGCTTTGAAAAATCACTACTTTCTTCAGCTTCTTTTGACGTGAATCCGCCGGCTTCCACTACATTTTCTTGAGAGTCAAATTCGCCTTTTGATACTTTTTCAAATACGGAGCCTGGCTCAAATGCAGGTGTGTACTCCGCATCAGAATTGTTAATATCGAGATTATTAGAGTCGAGACTTGTAGTACCGAGATTTGTAGAGCCAAAACTGTTAATATCGAGATTATTAGAACCTGTATTTGCACTATTAAAAGCTGAAGTATTGACAATATTTTCAGCAAAAGTTTCAGTTGAATTTAATGGAGATACTGGAAATTCTTGAGAACTTTCGTTTTGCAATACATTTGTTTCCGAATTAACTGGCGTAACCGAAGAAACCTGAGCAACCGAATCAGCTTGATCAACTGCAGAAACCGAATCAACTGCAGAAACCACAGAATCTTGTTGAGAAGGTTCTTCTTTAGTCGCACTTTCTTGCTGAATTGCTTGCGCATCTGCAAATAAATTACGCGGCTCTACAGGAGCCTCCTGCTGCTCTCGCATAACAGGCAAAGTTACATCATGATTGATTGGAGCAACATCTGTTTGCGAATCATCATTGAGCTGAGTTTGATTTTGCATGCCTTGTTTCCAAGACAACCCAGGATGCGAAACTGATTGAGCATGGAAAACACCTGTTGGCTCACCAGCGCGCAAATCAAGAATTTGGTCTACCGATAAATCTGAAGCTGCAGGCTCATCATGCGATTCATCTGTAGCATAAGAGAACAGATTACGCACTGCGTTATCTTTTTCAACTTCAGCAGATTCTTCTTCTACACGCACAAAATCAACAGGAACATCACCGAATTGCATGCGCATTAAGTTATCTGGAAGTTGAAAATCAACATCAGGCTCTAGACGCAGCAAATCACCATTTTCGCTGACTAAATACGTACCGTTGGTCGAATGCAAATCTCGTATTGTTGCCACGCCTCGCATGTCTACAATTAGCAGCGCATGCCTCTTTGACATAGAACGTTTGTTATCTACTATGTCGACGCGCGCGAAACCATCTTCACGCAACGGGCGTATAGGCTTTCGACCAATCTCTACAGACTGACCTGCACCCACACGTGCCTGCTCGACACCACCAACTGTAATCATCCAGCGCTGCACGGTTTGTCGCTCACTCACGTGATCTGCTCCCTTCAAAAAACATACTACTTACTATTGTGTCATGCTTTGTGTATATTGCGCTAGTATTTGTTGATTTTAAGCATAAAAATAACAAAAGGCTCGGAAGAAACTCCCGAGCCTCGAAACTTGCGATATTACCAACCGTCCCTAGCGGAAAGCAACAACGCAAAGCGCTCAGCATTAATCGGTTAACGAAGCCTGAATCAATAGTAAAAAAGGAAATTTGGCAAACCATATCAACAAGCAAACGCAAACCAAGTAATTGCTGTATAAAACTAAAAGATCTACACAGCGTGCCAAGCACAAAATTTTTATAAAAGCACTTAGTCTAGCGCACCTTTTAGCACACTAGACTAAGTAATTCACAGTAAAACCGACTCAACGATCAACCAATAAGCTAAAGCCCAAATGATTCATCACTGAATCAGATTTCAGCTTAGTGACGGATCTTGCGAAGAGCAGCACCCATGCCAGCAAGCACAGAAGCAGCAACAGCAGCCATAGCTACAGCAGCACCAGTCTTAGCTAAACCAGCAGCAGCGGCACCGTTTGCACCAGCGGCAGCACCGTTAGCATTGCTGTTCTGCTGAGCAGAAGCCTTGGTATCCTTACCCTGCTTAGCAGCAGCCTCAGCAGCCTTAGCTTCCTTACCAAACTTACCGCTCATAGCAGAAGCATAAGCATGCTTCAAACCAGGAACAGCTGGGAATGTTGGAGCCAAAGGATCAGAAGTCACAACTGGTGGCAACAAAGCTGGGTTCACACCAGCAGCAACAGCCTCATTGTAAACATCCTTGTAAGTCTGCAAAGCCTTATTATAAGCAGCTACAGCAGCCAAATCCTTTGCCAGAGCATCATCATAAGCAGCCTTAGCCTTGGCAAGAGCAAGAGTTGCACGCTTAAGGTGAGCCTCAGCACGATCTGCAGCATCACGCAAACGAGTAAGGGTAGCAGAATCATTCACGCCAGAAGCCAAGAATGCGTTGAGCTTTCCATTAGCAGCACTGAATGCATCCATGCGAGCATTGTACTCAGCAATAGCAGCAACCAAAGCCTTATAAGCATCATTGAACTTATTCTTAGCAACAGCAAGTTCATCATCCTTGTTGTCCAAGTTCATCTCAGCAAGACGAACCTTGTTAATAAGAGCCCTCTTAACCTGATCCTCAGTTGGATCTGGGGTAGAGCAGTTATTAACGTTGTCCAAAGCCTTGAGATACTTGGCATGAGCTGCATTAGCAGCAGCGAGCTTAGCTTCGTAGTTGTTTTTATTAAAAACATACGTATTCATACTAGTTACATATGTCTGAGCTTCTGCAACATCTGCTGGATCTGTATTAGCAGGAACAGGATTCACCATCTCAAGCGCACCTGAAGGATTACGCTGTTGGTACAACTTAGTAACTGCTTCTTTAGTTGGCGCAGTTGGCGCAACTGGCTCAGCTGGAACAGCAGCCTTTGCATCATCCCAAGCCTTCTTAGCGTCAGCAGCGATAGACTCATTCTTGCTCTTAAGATTCCAATCGTCCTTATTCACTGGGCAATCTGGAACGATAACTTCAGCCATTGCTGGGGCAGCAAAAGCGAAACCGGAGAGGAGGGTGGCGCCAGCAGCAAATGCGGCGATAGCCTTCTTATTCAACATAATATTTTTCCTTTCTTCTTCTCCTTCGTGCTAGGTACACGAAGAAAAATTTGCTGTGCAACTCCAAACGGAGCCACACACACCCGTCAAACTAGGACTGACCGGCGTTTGCTATTAACATACCCCCCCCCCGTTCGAAAAAGTCAAGAGCAGACACACAACTCATTAACAAAAAACATTCATATTTTTACGAAAATATTTCAGTCAAACTATTTTTAAAAGTAAAAAATACAGTATTACGCATTATTTTTCGTAAAAATGTCAATTTCAAGGTTTTTAAAGATTTTTCCCAGAAAACTCTCAGGAAACTCCTGAATACTCCCCCAACCAGCCGCAAAACCGTTGCAATATAGCCACTCCCACGCGACACGCCAACAACCCACTTTTACATAACACGCGCGGCAGTTCCTCTACGTTCATACAAAAGCAATACTGCTTCTTGGCCTATAGCCCAGCAAATAAAAAAATCGGACGACGCATAAATGCATCGCCCGCAAAACTTTCGTTTTCAAATCGTATCTAATAAATTACTATGATGGCTGTACATTATATACAATCTCTTTACAAAAAGCATACATCTGTTGCACTGATGTAGACGACTTATACAAGTCCCTATTAGTAATCATCCTACCGTCAAACAATTCCTTGATTTCCTGTAAACAATGATTCTTCAAATCCTCACTTTTTATAACATCATCCACCGCAATAAGCAGCGAAATAAAATCTTGCACACAGTTATTTTTTAATCGGTTTTGAATAGTCCTTTTTCTTATATCAGGCAATAATTCAACAAGTCTAGAAGCTAAATAACTATTGTAAAAACCATCTTTATTCGTTAAATCATGAATAACACAATTGCTATGAGCGGCAGCATTTCGTATATTCCTTATGCTATCCAACAATGTACAATTAAATTCATTATATTCATACTTTGAACAGTAATACTTATAAAAATTAACAAATTCTCCAAATGGAATCACTTCCAGAAAAACATATATAGGATACTTGGGGTGAGTATATTTACCCAATATAGTCTTTACATACGCAGTAGAACGTCTGTTATTAAGCTCTGTTATAATGCGTGGATACTTTGCGATATATTCACTTACTATACTGAATTCATCAATATTTTTTTCTTGTATATTTTTTAATATATTAACTTTTAAAGAATGTTCCACGCTAAGACTTGCACTAATAATCCAACGTCGTAAATACATATCAATAGTAGATAAATCTTTTAGAGCCATAAAATCAAGACCCACATATTTACCATTATGCTTATGAAAATTGGTTTTATAGGCAGTGACCTTAACATAATAATTATGCTCATTCAAAAATGAAATAGCATCCTTAATTGTACATTTTTGAAAAGTAACACCCTTACCTTTTAGCTTATCTATAAGTTGCTCTGTCTGTAACATGAAACACCACCTATCCATAAGCAAAATAATCTAAATAACTAAGAAAACTATTTATTTTCCTTTAATGATTCAAGTATAAGAAAGAATAGGAAAAGCAAAAAGAGTAAGTGCCTAAGTAGATAGGTAGGTAAGCAGGTAAGTAAATAAGTACGTAAATACAAAGAAAAGGGCTCGGAGAATAAGTACCAAATAAAAGCACTAAACCCAAGCCCTTAATAAACTGGCCTATCTCCCTAAAAATAAACCAGCCTTACACTCAACAGTCCCACTCACAAACCATACCACAATCCCACTGTCAAGAAAGAGATCTGGCAAAACAGTAAAATTATGAAACAGCCTACAAGCAACTCGCCGCAAAACACTGAACAGTATTTACGGCACGTTGAGTGAAAGATTTAACAAGTGAGCGCACCATACTTACATACAGCACGCTCACAAATCATTAAACAATCAACACACTTAATGTGCTAACAGCTTAGTGACGAATCTTGCGAAGAGCAGCACCCATGCCAGCAAGCACGGAAGCAGCAACAGCAGCCAAAGCTACAGCAGCACCGGTCTTAGCCAATGGAGCAGCAGCAACTGGGGTCTTAGCAGCAGCCTTCTTATCAGCCTTCTTATCAGACTTCTTAACATCAGCCTTCTTGCCACCAAGATTGTTCAAGAACTTAGCAAAGCGTTCCTTACTTTCCTTGTAAGCCTTCTCAGCTTTAGCAAGCTCATCCTTGGCTTCCTTCTCATTCTTAGTAGCAGCAGAAATACTATCTAAGAATGGAACATTAGTGTAGTAAGCCTTACGCAAAGCAGCAGCAGCTTCATGTTCACCTTCAGCGTCAAGATAATCAGCCTGAGCCAACATATCAGCCCACTTAGCCTTCAAAGCATTCAAAGCAGCAGTAGCTTCATTAGCCTTGGACCTAGCTGCTGAAACCTCTGCAGCACCACGACCATTCAAGGTGCCCAAAGAACCATTTACAATGTCTCCCTTTTCGGAACCGTTAAGGAAGTTGTCAAAAGCCTTGGACTTATCGAGATTATCTAAAACTGCCTTATTTTCCTTAGCTTTGTTCTCTTCAACTTTTTTAGCCAACTCAGCTGCATCAGCCTTTTCCTGCTTCTTAGCATTCTCAATGGCTGTTTGAGGTAAATTCGCACTATCAGCCATTGCTGGTGCAGCAAAAGCGAAACCGGAGAGGAGGGTGGCGCCAGCAGCGAATGCGGCGATAGCCTTCTTATTCAACATAATATTTTTCCTTTCTTCTTCTCCTTCGTGCTAGGTACACGAAGAAAAATTTGCTGTGTAACTCCAACCGGAGCCACACACGCCCGTCAAACTAGGACTGACCGGCGTTTGCTATTAACATACCCCCCCCCGTTCGAAAAAGTCAAGAGCCAACACACAACTCATTAACAAAAAACATTCATATTTTTATAAAAATATTTCAGTCAAACTATTTTCAAGAATAAAAATACAGTATTATGCGTTATTTTTCGTAAAAATGTCAATTTCAAGGTTTTTAAAGATTTTTCTCAGAAAACTCTCAGGAAACTCTTGAATACTCCCCCAACCAGCCGCAAAACCGTTGCAATATAGCCACTCTTGTGCGACACGCCGACAACCCGCTTCTCGCGTATCGCACGCGGCAAAAACTTTACAGCGGTGTAAATAAAAGGTCGTTTGCGTGCGAAATAGCGGCAAAAACTTTACGCGCGAGTAAAGAAAAGGTTGGGACGCAACAAAAAAGGCGGCAGGAATAATCCTACCGCCTAATTTTTACTATGCACACACGCATAAAACTGCGTTACGCGCAAAGCAACAAAAAGTTAGAACTACTTAAGTTCAACGGAAGCGCCAGCCTCTTCGAGGGCAGCCTTAGCCTTCTCAGCATCTTCCTTCTTAGCCTTCTCGAGAACAGCCTTTGGAGCGCCGTCCACGAGAGCCTTAGCTTCAGCCAAGCCGAGGCTGGTCAAAGCACGCACAGCCTTGATGACTGCAATCTTCTTATCGCCAGCAGCGGTGAGAACGACGTCAAACTCGTCCTTCTCTTCCTCAGCAGCACCAGCAGCAGCTGGAGCAGCAGCAACAGCGGCTACAGGAGCAGCAGCTTCGACATCAAACTTATCTTCGAATGCCTTGACGAACTCAGAGAGCTCAACGAGGGTCATTTCACCGAAAGCTTCAAGAAGCTCTTCGTTAGTGAGCTTAGCCATAATTGGCTTCCTTTCTTACTTGGCCGGGCATACTTTATGCCTTACGACCATAACATTTTTATATTTGGTTGGTCTCATGCAGCAAGCTGCAAGGGAATCAAGCGGCCTTTTCCTGCTTCTCGCGCAAAGCGTCGATTGTACGAACTGCCTTGGTTGGCAATGCGTTGAACAGGCAAGCGGCCTTGGACATGGTGCCCTTGAGCGCGCCGGCCATTTCGGAAAGCAACTGTGGGCGCGACTTCAAGTCGGCGAGCTGCTTTGCACCTTCGGCATCGTAAACGGTTCCATCTGCGAAACCGCCCTTAATGACGAGGGCTTTATTCTCTTTGGCAAAATCACGCAAGGTCTTAGCAGCCTCAATGAAATCACCCTTAACGAAGGTGACTGCAGTTGGGCCGGCGAGAAGCTCGTCGAGACCTTCAATGCCCGCTTCCTTAGCAGCAATACGAGCAAGCGTGTTCTTAGCCACAGAGTAGGAAGTATCGCGGCCTAGCTTTTCGCGCAGAGTAGAAATCTGCGGAACGGTAAGCCCGCGGTACTCGGTGAGGTAGATAGCGTCTGCATTACGGAAAAGTTCCGTAAGCTCGGCAACTACCGCTTCCTTTTCGGGCCTCTTCATGGCGTTCCTTCCTAAATTGGCCGTAGGTGAAAGAAACGCATCAAGCTTAATTAAACAGGGCAATAAAAAAGCCCTGCGCACTGGCAGAGCAACATAAGAAGCACTAAAGCGTGCTAAATTTTCGACTCATAACGAGATCCGCTATAAATCCTCGCTCAACCTGTGCTGGCATGACACATCAATTTCAGGAATCTCGCGATCCCACCAACGGTCTGTGGTTTACGTTGGGTAATTTTAATACGCTGTTAGGACAATGTCAAGAGAAATATTATAGAAATAAAAAAGAGGGCATGTAATTTACATACCCTCTAATTTTTTAATTTTTACTTTTATATTTTTTGTTTCACAAGTTCACTACTTGTAAAATGCACCCTTACATTAAATGCACATTTACAGCACAGCATTAGCAACAAAATCAAGTAAGAACAGCAAAGAAACAATCCAAAGCATTGGATGAACTTCTTTAGCACGCTTCTTGCAAGTCATCACCAAGCAGTACATGATAAAGCCGGCGGCGATACCATAAGAAATGTTGTAAGAGAATGCCATGAACACTGCAGCGAAGAATGCAGGAATTGCCTCAGAAATATCATCCCAAGCAATTTCCTTCAAAGAGCTTGCCATCATGCAACCAACAACCACAAGCACACCGGCAGTTGCAGCAGCAGGAACAGCGGAAACTACAGGAGCAAGCACTATAGAAAGCGCGAAGCAAATAGACACAACTACGGAAGTCAAACCAGTACGACCACCAGCACCAATACCTGCAGCAGACTCTACATAAGTAGTGGTATTAGAAGTACCGAAAATTGCACCAACAGAAGTTGCGATGGAATCAGCGAACAAAGCGCGATCCATCTTGGAACTAAAGCCGGAGCCGTTTTCAAGAGCTTTTTCGTCAGCCTCAGAGAAGATACCTGTACGACGACCAGTGCCAATGAAGGTACCCAAGGTGTCGAAAGTATCAGACATTGAGAATGCAAAAATCGTTATCAAAACAAGCGGAACACGCGAAGGGTCTGCAAACAGCGTTGAGAAGCCTTTGTCACTAAATATTGCGCAGAAAGTAGTTGGCAAATTATTAAAAGCTTCTGAAACTGAAACAGAATTGCTCATGATTGTAAGTCCCATTGGAATACCGATTAATGCAGTAACAACAATGGAAATAAGCAAAGATCCACGAACATTCAACACAGTAAGCACGATTGCCAAAAGCAATCCAATGAGGAACAACCACAATACTGGGTTCTTTAAAACAGCAAGACCTGGAATTGCAGGAGCTGCACCAAAATGAGACGCAACTTTTGCAGCTTTGTCATCCTTTGGAGTGAACTTAATCAAATCAACGTTCACCATGCCAACATAAGCCACAAATAAACCAATGCCACCGCCGATTGCGTGTTGTAACGAAGTCGGGATGGCACGAATAATCATTTTACGAATTTTAGTAACGGTAATAATAATGTTAATTAAACCGCATAAGAACACCATGCACATTGCATGCTGCCAACTAAAGCCTAAGCCTTTTACGACTGTGAACGTAAAGAATGCATTTAAGCCCATACCAGCAGCCTGAGCATAAGGCACGTTAGCAAATAAGCCCATAACAAGCGTGCCAATAATAGCAGCAATAATTGTTGCTAAGAACACGCCACCCCATGGCATACCAGTTTCTTTTAATACATTTGGATTTACGATGATAATGTACGACATTGCGAAGAATGTAGTGAGACCTGCAGTGATCTCCGTTGATACATTCGTGCCGTTTTCTTTGAGATGGAAGAACTTTTCCATAAACTCTCTGTTCCTTGGTTTACAAGCGCAAAAGACCAGAAAAGCGCGGCGAAAGCACTTGAGCAATCGCGTACGCAATTACATTTGGGCATTCACGCAGAGGTTACTGCGACTCGTCGAATGAACGAAGGCATCACAAAATCTCACATAAAATTATGAAAATTGCGAAACCTTTGAACAACCGAACAGCTCTGACCTTACGCGCACGTGCTGACCAAGGAAATACACCGAAATCAAAAAAGTATATAACAAATCAGCCAAAACGACCGGAAATATAACGCTCAGCTTCAGCATTGCGCGGATTGTTGAACATAGTAGTTGTGTCTGCAAAGTATTCCAGATGACCAGGCTTACCGACAGCCTTCAAATTAAAGAATGCAGTGTAGTCCGCAACACGCGCAGCCTGTTGCATATTATGCGTCACGATCACAATCGTGTAATCGTTTTTAAGCTCATTAATCAAATCTTCTACAGCCAACGTAGAAATAGGGTCAAGAGCTGAGCAAGGCTCATCCATAAGTAAAACTTGCGGATGCACAGCCACAGCCCTAGCAATGCAAAGTCGCTGCTGCTGACCGCCAGAAAGACCAATACCCGGCTTATCTAAGCGATCCTTAACTTCATTCCACAAGTTCGCGCCTCGCAAAGCCCACTCAACTAAATCGTCAGCATCACTCTTAGCAATTTTACGATTATTCAAACGAACTCCAGCAAGCACGTTTTCGCGAATAGACATTGTTGGGAAAGGATTTGGGCGCTGGAAAACCATGCCAACATCGCGGCGGACAGCCACAGGATCCACATCTTTGCCATATAAATCGCGGCCTTCAAGAAGCACCTGTCCTTCTACTCGCGCGCCCGGAGTGATTTCGTGCATGCGGTCTAAGGTGCGCAAAACTGTTGATTTTCCACATCCGGAAGGTCCGATAAAAGCCGTCACTTTATTTGGCTCAATATTAATATTCACATCTTCTACAGCAAGAAAATCGCCATAATAAATATTCAGATGCTTCACATCAATTCGCTGACCCATTTTATGCTCACTTTCTAAAAATTTAATTCGTTTTGCTTTGCTTTATTTCGCTTCGCTTTGCTTTACTTTATTTCGCTTTATCTCGCCTTTACAGAAAACACTCGAGCTACAACTCGCCCCAAAATATTTAGCAACAACACCAACACAATAAGCGTTAAAGCTGCAGCCCACGAGCGCTCCATCGGAATTGACGTTACACAAGAAGCCGGCGCGTTAGCAGGGCAATTCGCAGAAAGCTTGGAATACTCCTGGTAAACATACACCGGCAAAGTCGTCATTTGCCCGTCAAATAAATTGAGATTCGTTGAAGCAATAAAGCCTGAAGCCATAAGAAGTGGCGCAGTTTCACCAATAACGCGCGCAACCGCAAGAATACAGCCAGACACAATTCCCGGAAGAGCAGTGCGCAAAACGATTTTTGTAATTGTGCGCTGCTGAGTAACTCCCAAAGCAAGAGACGCCTCGCGCAAATCGTTAGGCACGATTTTTAGCATTTCTTGAGAAGACTTCACAACTGTTGGAATCATAAGAAGAGAAAGAGCCACAGATCCTTCAAAACCATTGATTGTACCTGGGCCAGCAAGAAAAGCAAACATTGAAAACGCAAACAAGCCAGCAACAATAGACGGAATACCACTCATAACGTCAACAAGCAGATTAATTATGCGCGAAATTTTGTTTCCGCGAGAATACTCAACCAAATAAACAGCACACATTAAACCAATCGGAATTGAAATAACCATAGCTCCTAGCGTTATTTCAAGAGTTCCAATAATCGCGTGCAAAATTCCGCCATAACCGCCAGTTCCAGTAGCATTTCCGCCCACAACATAAGTCATGTTATGAGTGAGAAAATCAAAATTCAAGCGCTTAATACCATTAATAATGGTTGTTAAAAGCAAAGAAATAAGCGGAATAAGTGCCACAACAAAAGATAAGAAAATCAGCACGCGCATAAGCATGTCTTTACGTTTGCGCGCAGCTATGTGTGAGCGAGTTGGGCGGAATTTGTTGAAGTCAATAACCGGAGCTGCGGAATTTTCTGCGGAATTCTCAACAGAACTTTCGACAGACTTTTCGGCAAAAGTATTCTCGCTAAGCACTTCAATATTATTAATTTGATTCCCCATTTATGCGCCCGCCTTTCCTGTGATTTTGCGAGCAATAAAGTTGACTGCAAAAGAAATAACGAACAAAACTAAGCCGGTTGCAATAAGCGCACTTACGCCAAGTCCGTTTGCTTCCGGATACTGCGCTGCAATATTTGCTGCGATAGTTTGATTTTGAGAAGCCTTGAGAATATTGATACCAAAAGTAAATCCAGGAGACAAAATCATCAAAACTGCCATCGTTTCGCCTAAAGCACGACCCAACCCAAGCATAGAAGCCGACACAATACCAGACTTTGCAAACGGCAGAACCGCTAATCTAATCATCTCCCACTTTGTAGCGCCAAGCGCAAGCGCACCTTCTTGCTGCAAACGCGGAGCCTGCTGGAAAATATCGCGAGCCATAGAAGTAATAATCGGCAAAATCATCACAGCCAAAACTAATGCAACTGTAGCAGCAGAACGAGAAGGATTAGCCGCCGGACCAGAAAATAACGGAATCCAGCCAAAAAGTTTAGAAACCCAATCCCAGAAAGGATACATAGCTGGAACCAAAACCAATCCGCCCCACAAACCATAGATTACGGATGGAATTGCCGCAAGCAAATCAATTACTCCACTGAAAAGCGGAACAATTTTTTTAGGTGCATAATAAGAAATAAATAGAGCAATACCAATTGCCACAAAAAATGCGAACAGCAGCGCGAGCGCAGACATAAGCACTGTGCCAAAAATAAGCGGAGACACATAGCTTATAAAATCATGTGCCTTACCACCAGTAAAATCAGCAAACACATGACTTACTTGATCGTGATTTCCACTTATTAAAGGCAAAGCACAAAACAGCAGAAATACTGCAACTGCCGTAAGAACAAGCAAAATTAGCATGCCGCAGCCTGCAGCCACGCCTTTAAAAAGACGGTCTGCAAGATGAGTGCCAACATAATTTTTTCTATTGCTCTCAGAAATTTTAGCAGTTTCGTTTGCACTATTCGCGACTGCTTTCGCATTTTTCGTAGAACTCAATCATTCTCCTTTATAACCGATACGTTCATAATATCAGTTTGTAAAGTTTTTATTTTCCTGTTTTAACAGACTTAATCGATGCGTTAATTTTGCTTACCAAATTTTGTGGAAGTGGAGCTGTTCCAGCAGCAGAAGAAGCAGCATTCTGCCCTTCCGCGCTAGTTACGTAGCTCAGCCAAGACTTCACAAATCGAGCAGTTCCTGCATCTTTATAAACCGGGCAAGCAATATCGTAAGAAACTAACACAATTGGATAAGCGCCCTTAGATTGCGTATTGTGATTAATTTTCATAACAACGCGATTAGGATATTTTTCAGAAGCGTCTGCGTCAATTTCAGAATCAGCTAAAGTTTTAGAAGCAGCTTCCGGAGAAATCTCATTGTAAGTATCCCCCACCTTCACCGCAACAGTACCGAGCTTACCGACCTGTGAAAAATCAGCGTAACCAATCGCACCATTCGCCATGCGAATAGTAGATACAACGCCCGAAGTGCCCTTTGCACCTTGACCGACGCTATTTGGCCAGTTTTCGCTAAGATCGTGCGACCAATCGTCTGGAGCCGCATCCTTCACATAGCTTAAGAAATTCTGCGTTGTGCCAGACTTATCGGAGCGGTGAACAACAGTAATCGGGGTGTCTGGAAGCTTTAGCTTAGGATTCTGCTTCTTGATATCGTCATCATTCCAGCGCGTAATTTTTCCGTCGAAAATTTTAGCAATCGTCGAAGCGTCCAAATTAATATGCTTGCCAGCATCAGAAACACCTTTAAGGTTGAAAATAATCGCAATTGGTGAAACATACACAGGCACGTCGAAAGCCGTAGTTCCATGAGCACAAACCGACTTAGACTTTTCAACTTCGTCGTTACTCAACGCTTTGTCTGAACCAGCCCAAGCCGTGGCTCCTGTCATAAAAGTGGTAACACCAGCACCAGAGCCGGTTGGATTGTAGGCAATTTTTGCACCCGGATTTTTAGATTGGAATCCTGCAATCCACGCTTCCATTGCAACCTGCTGGGAAGAAGCACCCGAGCCTTGGAAATTGCCGGAAATTTTTGCATTCTGCGCTCCGGTTGCGTTGTTGCTGCCCGCTGGACTATTGTCGCCGCAAGCAGCGCAAGTTGCGCACAAGCCGAAAGTGAGCGCCGCAGCAGCAATACTACGGAACTTAAGTGCGCTTTTATTCATATTAAATTTATTCATATTTGACTTATTCATATCGTTACGCATATTCTTCTTTCCTTTCGCGAAGAATTGCCTTGCGCCCCACCACATTTTCGCGTTCCTATAGCCGTATTGCGAATTGGGCGCATTTTCTTAATTAATCCCTATCTTTTTTTATTAACGCAACCATCGTAAACAGGTGGGTAAAACCTCACCGGCAAAAATAAAGTGGGTATCAAAAACGGCGGTATTTGGCGTTATATTTGACGCGACCTAAGCAAAATGAAGGTCGGCGACTACATCGGCGTGTCGAAATGTCACAAATTGCGAATTATATTTACAGTAATTTTTGCAGCAGTGTCCGCGTATTCGGAAATATCGAAAGCGCGGAAAGTTTCGTATTCAGTGTCTGCATTATCACTCATTGCGCGCACAATAAGCGCAGGAACGTCATTACGAGCAGCAACATGCAAGACAGCAGCACCTTCCATTTCAACTGCATCTGCTTTAGTAGCTGCAATTACTTCCGCAACTTTTTCTTGCGAATCAACAAAATATCCGCCGGACGCAATCGTTCCAGCAATATGCGTGATTTTCATGTCAGTTAATACATTGCTAGCTACTTTAAGCAAGTAATCATCCGAATGAAATTCGCTTGCAAACGGCTTCCACTGACCGATTAGACGCATATCAGTATCGAGATATTTTACAGTCTTTCCAAGAACAACATCGTTCGTATGCAAATTTTTATTAAGATTTCCTGCAATTCCAGAAAAAATTACAGCTTGAGGATTGTATGTGTCAATAAGATACTGCACAGTTGCAGCAGCATTTACTAAGCCCATTCCGCCAACCGTAGCTGCAACTTCGATTTTACTGCCATTCGCCGAGTCAAGAGTGCCGCAAGATACATCAAGACTTGCAGACTTATCGTGAGTCACGTTTTCAAGCGCGCTAGCAATATGTGCAACTTCTTCCTCTAAAGCACCGACAACAGCGACTTTCGTAATTTTCTCAGTACTAGGCATTAGCAGAATCATCCTTTTTTACTTCGCTACTTACGCATTTATCGTTATTCTTAACCAAAAACACGCATACTAAAGTCATAATAACAAAAGTCAAAGTCGCAATCTTCAGCAATGCTCCGCACGTAAAATCAAACCAAGGATTCACAACAGGAACATTGAAAAACGCAATAATTTGATCCTGCAAAGCAAGAAAAGCAAAAAATCCAGCTATAAGAAGCACACAAACTAAAGTACCAACAATGCGACGCCATCCGCTAGCAAAAACAATTAAAGCAATTCCAGTTACAAACGGCATAAAAACGCTAAACCACAAAGCAGAAAACGTAACAAGCGTATACCCAGCGCTATGCGTGCCACGATACCATGCAAGAGCCAACAAAAGCACACCGTTGTAAATCAAAGCTAACAATATATAACGCACCACCGGTAATGCTTTACACATAAAACCTTTATTCGCTTTATTAGCTTTATTCAAGTCTTTGTTATACATTTCAACACACTCCCTTGTACGCAAAATATAATGCAAAAATAGGCGGCAAATACAGTAAGGAATATAAGCCAAGTAGAAATTAATTGAGATTATCTTACTACAATCTCTAATCTCTAAGCTCTACGGCGAGTTGCTACAGATTTAGCTAAAATTCTTAGCAAATTGGCAGTATCTTCCCAAGAAATGCAACGATCTGTAATAGACTTGCCGTATTCAAGCTCGCTAAGAGGAGCAGGATCTTGATTGCCACCCTGCAAGAAGCTCTCCATCATAACGCCCTTAATACCCTGCTCGCCATCAGCCAAACGATCTGCAATCTCACGCACAACCTCAATCTGGCGACGCTCATCCTTGCCAGAATTACCATGCGAACAATCCACAACCACGCCGTTAGAAGCCATACAACCAGTGCCCAAGCGCAAACGAATCGAAGCAACAGCAGAAGCAACCGACGCAGCATCATAATTAGGACCTTTACTAGAACCGCGCAAAACCACGTGACAATCAGGGTTGCCAAGAGTCTGCACAGCACAAGCGCGACCAAGATGATCAATACCAAAGAACGTATGATGCTGGCTCGCAGCTAAGCAGCCATTTACAGCCGCAGAAACGGAACCATCCGTAGCATTCTTAAAACCAACCGGCATAGAAAGACCACTAGCAAGCTGACGATGAATCTGAGACTCCGTATTACGCGCACCAATCGCGCCCCAACTCACAGCATCCGCAATAAACTGAGGGCTAGTCGGCTCCAAAAATTCAGTAGCAGCAGCCAAACCAGCATCCAACACGCCGAGCAAAGTCTTACGCGCAAGCAACAAACCCTTATGAATATCATGCGTTCCATCAATATCCGGGTCGTTAATCAAACCTTTCCAGCCAAGAGCTGTGCGCGGCTTTTCAAAATACACGCGCATAACAATAAGAAGCTCATCTTCGAGCTCCGAACGCAACTTAGCCAAACGATTCGCATAATCAAGAGCAGCCTTAGGATCATGCACAGAACACGGGCCCACAATAACAAGAAGGCGATCGTCGTCGCCATTCAAACAGCCACGAATCTCATCACGCGACTGCGCAACAATATCCTGCGCATACGACGACAATGGCAACTCGCCAAGCACCTGAGCAGGAGTCGGCAGCGGCTCCAGCTCAAGCACGCGGCGGTTAATAATGCGATCCACACCAACCTGGTCCTCCCAGCGCTGGAACTTCGCAGAGTTAAGAGGGTTGCGCCCCTCCTCAACCTCCTTCTTTACCGCGCGAGAAGTACGCTGCTCAGCTGCAGAAGACATTTGTCACCATCCTATAAAACAAAACGCGCACCGCCGCGCTTGCGCAAAGAGTTAACCTAACTGTGGGGTCGGTGTACGCATCTTGAAATAAAGATGCGTACACCGCCGAGCTTGCGTTGAAAGCACAACCACATTTGATGTGGTCGGTGCTTGCATCTTGAATAAAGATGCAAGCACCGCCGCGCTCACGCGAAAAGCACACTGTGCTTTTCGCAATAGTGAGCGCGGCGCTTTGGAGTAGCTTAAGCGCCCAATGCGCTTAAGCTAAGCCAAAGCGCCCATTGGATCCCACGCCGGCAAAACAATTGCTGGTTCTTCTAGGGCTTTGCGATATTCTTCCGGAAGCAGATTCTTCGGCACTGCAACTTCGTACACATACTCAGTAAACCAGTCGTCACTCATCGTAAAGTAACCCTTATCTGCAATATCAGTGCCCCAAGAGTTCTCTACGCGCCAACGGCGAGTAGTCGTACCATCATCAGCAACATCAACACCAGCAAAAGCCATAGCGTGATTCATCGCAGAATCAGCAAAACGCACACGCGCTTCCTTATCCAAATCAAAATCAACGCCATAAACGCGACCATACTCGAACAAATCAGTAGCCCAAGCGCCATTCTCGCGATCCATCATAGGATGACAATCGGCACCAAACCACACTGGAATGCCCTTCTCAACCAAAATCTTACGCACGCAATCCTTCATAAACTGGTTTGGCACGTTCAAATACTCGGTTGCGTCTCCGCCAGCAACATTACCCAAGTGCTCAATAGCAATCTTCTTGCCCTTAGGATGTTCAGCGCGAGGATCGTCAACCAAGCACACATAATCCTCAAGACCAGCATTCACGTACTTCTTCCAGAACTCAACTGGCGTAATCTCACCATCGCGATGGAACTTGCCGTCGCTATCAGTCCACTCCCAATCGAAGCTCTTAGGTGGCTCACCCAAGTGAATTGTCAAAATCCTGTGACCTGCAGCAGTAGCATCCGCAATAATCTCATCAATTTCAGTGGCATTCGCATACATATGAGCAACAGCAGTATGCAAAAGCGCACGCAACTGCGTATTCATAGCACCAGTATTCTTAGAAGAAGCGGTTTCTGGGAACAAATCCTTAGGAACAGCACCATACTTCTTGTAAACGTTCATAGCCATGGTCCACTGACCGCCATCGCCCATAACGTCATGCAACAAATGCTGAATCAAACGAGAATCTGAAGGCTCACCTGCACGCACCAAAGCCGCAACATCCTTCAAGAAGTAGTTAATTCGCTCAAGCTTGTCATAGTACATTGCGTAGTTCTGAGAAAACTCAAATTCCTTCAATCCAAGGGATTTCTTCGCAATGAAACGAGCCACGTTCAACGAGCTAAACAGCCAGCAACGGCCAGAACGATCCTGATGTGTTGCATCTCCGTTATCAACAATGGTAGAAAAACGACGCTGCAATAAGCGCGCACGATCATAATTACGCGCGACTTTATCAATACCAGCAGCAGTCACACCATTCATAGCTAAACGGTTTAAAGGATTTGCGTCAAAATCCTCACGCAAACCTTGTAATTTTTCATCAGTTAGAGCAGTGATTTCAGTCACAATGCTACCTTTCCTGTTAATTATCAATATTTATTTCAAATATTTATTCAAATACCAGCACATTCTAACGTACGATACTTAAGCCAATCTACAAATTTTATAATATTTTCTTTATTGATTATCTGTGTCTTGGTTTTCTTGAGACTCGTTAGCTTCACTAGCTTCCTCAGATTCAGCCAACGCAGCTTGAACATCTCGCTGAGCCTGCTTCGCATCCGCAGAAGATTGAGCATTCGCCGAATCCTCATTATCGTCAGAAGCTTGCGCAACTTGTTGGTTTTGTTGAGCATCTCCAAAATCAAATCCAGAGAAAGCATTCGCAAACAGCGAGCGCAATTCCGTAACTCGCTGCGTAATAGTTGCCTCACGATGCTGCAATTGGGTTAATCGAGTCGTCATGCCATCAAGCTCTTGTTGTGCTGCAGCTCTACGCTCTTCAACCTGAGCAGTCGCCTCCTGCATAGCTTTGCGCACAATATCAGCAGCCTGACTATCCGCAGCCTGATGCGTTTGCGCTGCATATTCGTCAGCTTCTTGATGAACAGTTTTTGCGCGAGCAACCAAAGCATCTGCTTCTTCCTGAGCTGCACTTTCTTTCTCTTTCAAGCCAGAAAGCAAGGCATTGACTTTCTTTGTAGCTTCCTCCTGTTGAGCAGCAATATCTGCGCGAATCTGCTCAACTTCTGCACTAACTTGGCTTAACGTACGCGTACGTTCAACTTGAGCATCATCTGCAATTTCTTGAGCTTTAGCGGCAGCAGCATCCGTAATTTCGCCAGCTTTGCGCTGTGCGTCAGCCATCATCTTCGAAGCGTGTTCGCGCATATCAGCAAGCTTTTTATTTGCTTCAGCGAGAGCAGATTCAATCTGATCGTTTGTTTCAGCCTTAGCACGCGCAATCTCTTCGTTTGCAGCCGCACGCTGCTCAGCAATTTTTTGAGCAGCTTCCGACTTAAGTTGCGAAATACTGCTTTCTTGTTGCGCGCGCTCTGAAGCCATACGCTTTGTATGTTCTTCTTGAGCGTTTTGTAAAGCTAATTCTGCAGCGTCTTTTTGAGCTTGCACATCTTTAGCAGTAGTATCGCGCAAACGTGCAGAATCTTCTTGCGCAGCTTGCATAAGTTGTGTCGACTTTTGCGTGGCATTGGAAAGCATTGTGTCTGCTTTAGTTTGTGCTTCTTGCATTAAATGTGCAGCATCCAGCTTTGCATTGTTCAGCAAAGTTCCGGCTTGTGCTTGTGCATTCTTTTTAATTGATGCAGCATCTTGCTTAGCGCGCTCAAGCAATTGAGAACTAGTTTGCTCTGCAGATGCCAGCAATTGTTGCGCATTTGCACCTAAAGACGCAAAAGTATTTCCGCTTTTGGCACGTTTTACATTATTTTTTTCTTCTTGCAATTGCGCTTGTAATTGCAAAATTGATTCATCGCTTGAACGCACTTGTTCACGCAGACGAGAAATAGTACGCTCATAGTTTGCAAATGCTTCATTTACCTTGTCTTTATCGTACCCACGCAACGCGGTTGGGAATAAATCAGCCACCATAATATTCCTTTCACAAGCCCCCACACAGCTGCACAAAACGCTGTGCTACACCATCAGAATCAACGCTATCACTTACAAGCAAAAAACACTCGTGTGTTGCGCACGTTTTTGCTAAGCTCACACAACTGCACTTACTACCTAGCTCAAATACAGTACTGTTTATATAGCATATGTGATTATTTGTCGCGAATTACTAAAGCAAGAAGTCTACCTTCATGCGATTTTCCAGCTAAACTAGCACGTCGATGAGAATACCAGAGTGGATTTTCCAAAGTGCACATTGGGTTTTGCAAATTTTGCAAACGTTCTGGCAAAGATTCACCTTCCCCATCTACTTCGCAAATCGTACGCAATTCCTCATCTTCAGATAAATATTGCGTTGCAGCTGTAACTCGCGGCAAAGCGTCAACAATATTCGCAACTCCTGCGAGTGCTAAATCAATGCGAGCAGCTTCAGCAATATCAATACCGATTCCACCGAAACGAGTTTTTGTTACAGTTTGCGGGTAACGTTTTTCAAAATCGCGCGCAATACTCTCACCAACTTCGTAGCAATCTCCACAAATACATGGACCGAGCACTGCTGTTATACGAGAACGCTCAGCTCCCTTTTCGCACATTGCTTCGATAACAGCATCAAGCACTCCAGCCATCAATCCTTTTCGCCCACAATGCGCTGCAGCGATTACTCCAGCTTCGTCGTCCGCAAGTAAAACTGGCAAACAATCTGCAGCAAACATTCCTAATGCAAGCGAGCACGCAGTTGAAACTTGCGCATCTGCTTCAATTCTCAATTGCGAATCCGCAAAACCTGTTGCATCAAAGCCGTAAGAAGTATTCCATGAATCTACTACACTATCTGCGTCAAATACTTCTCTGCTATGAACTTGAGCAACAAGCGACAAGTCAGCTTGCAAAGCTTTTTGTAAAGCTGCGCGATTGCTTGCTACAGCCTCCTCACTATCTCCTGCGCGTCCGCCTAAATTAAGTGAAGCAAATGAACCTTCAGAAATTCCACCCAATCTAGTAGTAAAAACTGCATGAGTGTGAGTTCCTAAAGCCACCGGAATAGTCACAGGAATTGGCGTACCGTCCTCATCTTCGTGAGGCAACGGCATACCAGTTACGCTTGTTTCTTGCATTTTATTGTTTTCTTTCAGCCTAAATAAGCCAATTCTTCATTGCTTAATTGCAAATCGGAAGCTTTCAAACTATCTAAAATTGTAGCTGGTCTGTGAGCTCCAGGAATTACGAATATGTGATCGCCTTTAGCTAGCTCCCAAGCCAAAACTACTTGCTGATAGCTTACGCCATGATTTTCTGCAACTTTGCGGAATGGATCGAAAAGATGCTCGTCATAAGGATGACGGAATCCACCAAGAGGACTCCAGCAAACAAAAGCAATTCCAAGCTTTTCACAATATTGCAACGTATCTTCATTCTCTAAATGAACTGGAGAATATTGATTTTGCACTGCTACTAGCTTTTCTCCTAAAATATTGCGTGCAATATCGATTTGCTCTACAGAAGCGTTAGAAATACCGATTTCTCGAGCCACACCTTCGTCAAGCAACTGTTGCATTGCTTCAATAGACTCATTGTATGGAACTTCCGGATCTGGCCTGTGGAAGTAAAGCAAGTCAATAGTGTCAACGCCTAAAGCCATTGCAGACTCTTTAGCGTGACGAATCAAATGCTCTGGCTTACCATCCTTACCCCACGTTGGTCGTCCGTCAGTAAAGTTACGGAAGTGACCGACTTTTGTTGCAACTAAAATAGAAGATTTGTCGCCTTTCCAGCTTTCTAAAGCCTCACGAACAAGCTTTTCACCAGTTTGTTCCTCGCCGCCAGAGCAGTAATATGCCCAAGCTGTGTCAATATGCGTACAACCTGCATCAAGAGCTGCGTGAATTGTCTTAATTCCCATATCGTGACCAAGATTATTTTCTATTGTCAATGGCATTTCGCCAAAACCAATAGCGGTTGTATCAAACGAACCTAATGCGCGATGCATAACCATATTTCACCCCTATTTTGTAAGTTTTATATTTTCCGTAAGTATTTATTATTGCATTACGCTACTTTACGCAGTCACAATATTTTACTACTTTTTATATTTTATTTTATTGCACAGATTACATAAAACATTTAAATAGCTATCTAAAAGAAATGCCTCCAAACGCAAACGCAGCTTGAAGGCATTTCTACGAATATTTATTTTTTACTTAGTATCTAGCAATAATTTTGCTTTAATACTATTTGCGCGATTAATCTTCCTCAAATGGATCAAAATCGCGACGCACGCGGCGACGAGGACGCTCTGCGCGCTCTTCACGAGCCGAACGATACTCGTCATAGTGATCGTCATCAGCTGCATAACGCGGCTTTCGATCAGATACGCGACGATTTTCTGAATCTCGACGATTTGAACGATCTTCACGGTCGTCACGGTCTGCACGCTCTTCACGATCGTCGCGATTTTCGTAACGATCGTCACGATCATCGCGCATGCGGCGACGAGGACGCTCATCAAAATCGTTATCACTGTAACGGTCATCACGATCTGCACGACGGTCGTCGCGACGAGTGCTGCGGTCATCATAACGGTTATCGCGATCCGCGTATCGGTCATTTCGATCCATGCGATCTCGATCGTCACGATCATCGCGCATGCGGCGACGAGGACGCTCTGCACGATCCGCACGATCATGATTATCGCGATCGTCACGGCGAGAACGACGGTAATCGCCACGAGAGTCACGAGAATCGCGATCGTCGCGAGAACCGCGGGAACGATTTTCACGCACTGCTGGAGCAGAAGATTCTTGATCTTCAAAACCTGGAATAGCCAAAGAAATCTTGCCACGCTCATCTACGCTTTGTACGATAACTTCAACATTATCGCCTTCCTTCAGCACATCTTCAACAGTGTCAATGCGCTCACCATTTGCTAAATTGCGAATCTGTGAAATGTGAAGCAAACCGTCAGTTCCAGGAGTCAAATTCACAAAAGCTCCAAAACTTGTGGTCTTAACAACCTTGCCTGTAAAAGTTTCACCAGCTTTTGGCACGCGAGGATTTGCAATAGAATCGATGATTCCCTTAGCTTTCTCAGCAGCTTCGCCGCCTTCAGAAGAAATGTAAACAGTACCGTCATCTTCAATAGCGATTTCAGCACCAGTTTCTTCCTGAATTTGGTTAATCATCTTGCCCTTAGGTCCGATTACTTCACCAATCTTGTCTACAGGAATTGTGGTTGTAATAATGCGTGGAGCAAATGGGCTCATCTCAGCTGGGCAATCAATGCACTCGTTAATAACTTCAAGAATCGTTGTACGAGCTTCATGTGCCTGCTGCAAAGCGGCAGCCAAAATATCAGCTGGAATACCGTCAAGCTTCGTATCGAGCTGCAAAGCAGTGATGAATTCAGAAGTACCAGCAACCTTGAAGTCCATATCACCAAATGCATCTTCTGCACCAAGAATATCAGTCAAAGTCTTAAAGATATGCTTTCCATCAACATCGCCAGAAACTAAGCCCATAGCAATACCAGCAACTGGAGCTTTCAAAGGCACGCCAGCAGCAAGCAAAGAAAGCGTAGAAGCACAAACGGAACCCATAGAAGTAGAACCGTTAGAACCAATAGCTTCAGACACCTGACGAATAGCGTATGGGAACTCTTCGCGTCCAGGCAATACTGGAACCAAAGCCTTCTCAGCTAAAGCACCGTGACCAATTTCACGACGCTTTGGAGAACCAACGCGACCAGTTTCACCAGTGGAGTATGGAGGCATTTCGTAGTTGTGCATATAACGCTTAGTCTGTGGACCAGAAAGCGCATCAACCTGCTGCTCCATCTTCAGCATATTCAAAGTAGTCACACCCAAAATCTGGGTTTCACCACGCTGGAAGAGTGCAGAACCGTGCACGCGAGGCACAACATCAACTTCTGCAGAAAGCGTACGAATATCGCGCAAACCACGACCATCAATACGATAATCTTCAGTCAAAATACGACGGCGAACAATTTGACGCTGCAATTCTTTAAACGCATTGCCGAGTTCCTTTTCCTTTTCGGCTTCGTCCATATCAGTGAATTCTTCAGCGATTGCAGCACGCACGCCTTCTTTAATTTCAGCGATACGATCTTGACGAGGAAGCTTTTCAGCAATAGAAAGAGCTTCATTTAAATCAGCATGAGCAATCTCGTCAATACGAGCATAAAGTTCGTCAGTATATTCTGGGAAGAGTTGGAATTCCTTAGTTTCCTTAGCTGCAATACGCTTCAACTCATTTTGAGCATCGCAAATAACCTTAATAAATGGCTTTGCAGCTTCCAAACCTCCGGCTACAACTTGCTCATCTGGCTTGGTTTGACCATCATTGTAAATCAAATTCCAAGCATTCTTACCAGCACCAGCTTCAATCATTGCAATAGCAACATCGCCATTTTCAATCACACGACCAGCCACAACAATTTCAAATACTGCACGCTCGCGCTCACTCCAACGTGGGAAAGCAACCCACTGGCCATCAATCAAAGCCAAACGAACGCCGGAAACTGGACCCTCAAATGGCAAGCCAGAAATCATAGTAGATGCAGACGCCGCATTCAAAGCAATAACATCGTAAGCATCATCTGGATTAATTGCCAAAATTGTTTCAACAACTTGCACTTCGTTACGTAAAGTGTGTGGGAACAATGGACGCAACGGGCGATCAATAATACGGCATGCCAACGTTGCTTCGTTAGAAGGACGACCTTCACGGCGGAAGAACGAACCTGGAATCTTTCCAGCAGCATACATTTTTTCTTCCACATCAACAGTCAATGGGAAGAAGTCGTAATTTTCCTTCGGGCTAGATCCTGCAGTCGTCGTCGACAAAATCATGGAATCGTCATCCAAATATGCGGCAACAGCACCATCTGCTTGCTGAGCAAGTCGACCAGTTTCAAAGCGTAGCGTACGCTTACCAAATGAACCATTATCAATAACGGCTTCTACAGCCTTAATTTCGGGACCCTCCACGGGTTCCTCCTTTTCTTAACTTACCTAATCAACCAACATGCGTAATAACATTGACGACTTCGCATTATTACCTATATGCGAACATTTGCACTCTTTGCAACACTTGCGTTACGTCAATATTTCGTAGTGTTTTTTGTTTCGGTTACTTCAATCATCCGTATTAAGTTATGCTTCAATTTTCAATTATGTGTTGAATTATTTGTTAATTCTTTTTAGTTATAAATTACTTTTTAATTATAAATTTTAAATATTGCCCACTACACTTTCCCCAAATATTGCGCATGAGTGAACAATTTATACATTTAACAATTAAGCAAAACGTATAAATAATACAAAAGCCCGAGCTTAAGCCCGGGCAATAAGACTATCGACGCAAGCCGAGTCGTTCAATCAAAGAACGATAACGGTTGATATCAACACGCTTCAAGTAATCGAGAAGACGACGACGATCACCAACCATAAGCAACAAACCACGACGAGAATGATGATCGTGCTTGTGCTCCTTCAAGTGCTCAGTAAGGTCAGCAATGCGCTTGCTAAGCAAAGCGACCTGCACTTCTGGGGAACCCGTGTCACCCTCGTGCGTCGCGTATTCGTTGATAATGTTCTTCTTATCTTCAGCCGTTAATGCCACGGCGTCCTCCTTAATATCACTGCGCGGTGCCACAACCTTCTGCTGTAGCGCTCTCAATCCGCGGGCGTTACACGCCAAATATTTATTGTACAACCACTTGCAAACAACTCATTTTCGCAAAATCTAAATATTACATTGCTGTCAAAAAACCACCAAAAATAACCGCTAATATTGCCAAAACCTCAATCGCATAAAACATTATGAACGACGCCCAACTACGCGTAAGAACATTCAAAGCCGAGGTTTTAGGAACAATGACAAGCAAACCAACAAAAATGACAGCAAATACAGCTACTCCAATACCTGCAGAAATAATGCCAAGATTTGCCGCATTCGCTAAACCTGAAGCGTGACCATAAACCACATACGTCGAATACCAAAAGCTTATGTTTAGCATGCATAATCCGGCAATAAGTTGTTCTAAAGCCAGAAAAACAGCAAACATTATCCGCCAAATCCAACGATGAGTGTCAATTAACGCCATAGCAAGACTTGTAAAAGCAGACACTGTGATTACCCACGAAATAAAAACAACACCTTGCGAAGATAATCCAGAGCAATGCGAAATAACCCACGAAGTATGACGAGCTGCCATAGTGCGACCAATCCAATACGGAATAACAATAGCAACAAGCAGAACGCCAAAATAAATCCACCAATTCTTTGGATTAGAATGCTTACGAGAAAAATCAGCAATCGATAGGTCTGTTTCCGGCAAACCAATGTTTAAATATTCGTCAGGAATTTTGCTTTTCGAATCATCATTCTTTTTCGGAACTTCATTAGCATTGATTACGCGAGCAGAACGTTTTCTAGGCTTTAGCGGAGCAAAACTTTGTGGATGTTCACCATCATGCTCATCATTTAACTTCATGCGTTACTTCTCCTGCCAATCTTTAATCGCCAAGCAATTTCTCAAGTTTTAACCATGCAACATTACATTACTAATTATTATTGTATGTTATAACGCAATTAACTGATAGCGTGTGCACAAAAAGTGTCAACCGTTTATGGCGACTGCTAGGCTCAAAATAACAGTTGTTTCGCTTGATTTTTAATTAACAAGCGTCACTAAATACGCAAAATTTATGACAGGACATTATGGGATTTATTCATTTTATTGTTAACCTACTCAAGGATCCACGCTCAGCTATTGCAAGTTGGATTGCAATGGGCACAGCTCCAGCATTAGGCCTTATTTTTCTCATTGTTTTTATTGAAACAGGCGTAGTATTCTTCCCATTCCTCCCAGGAGATTCACTTCTTTTTGCAGCAGGCTTTTTTGCAGCTCCTGACGCTCAAACAGGTCATAGCGCGCTTCCACTTCCACTATTACTTGCCGTAGTGTGGCTAGCCCCAATTATTGGCGATCAGTGCAATTACTTTATTGGTCATTTCTTCGGACGAAAGATTGTAGAATCTGGGAAAGTAAAAGCGCTCACTCCAGAACGAGTTGCAAAAACCGAAAAAATGATTGATAAATGGGGTCCGCTGGCAGTATTCTTGGGTAGATTCTTCCCATTCATACGCACTTTTATGCCGTTTATTTCCGGAATTTCTGGAATGCGTTGGATACGCTTCACACCATTTTCTGTACTAGGCGGTCTCATTTGGTCGTCGCTTTTCACATTTCTTGGATATTTCTTCGGCAAGATTGATTTCGTACAGAAGAATTTTGAATTAGTAATTGTTGCAATTTTGCTTATTTCGCTTGTGCCAACTTTTATTGGTTTATACAAAGCACACAAAGCAAAGAAAACAGCAAAACTTAATAAAGAAAACAAATAAACTAGTATTTTAACTTACGACACTCAAGCACGCTGCACTACAAGAAATGTTGTTTTTATACAAGCTTTGTAGTACAGTGTGCAGAGTTGTCGTAAGATGATTTGTCTTAGACATTGGGGCTATAGCTCAGTTGGTAGAGCGCTTCGTTCGCATCGAAGAGGTCGTGGTTTCGATTACCATTAGCTCCACTAAGCCCACTGCATTCATTCCACCGCAGTGGGCTTTTTATTTTCTTGCACAATGCCTATCAAATCTATCGAAACTATCAAAACCATTAAAACTATTAAAACAGCTTACTTACGTTAATTTTCTTTTTAAAAATAATGCTAATTCCTAATACAGCACAAAGAATTGCTATAATTCCAGCACAAATATAAGCCACAATTCCTATATAATTTACCGAGTTTCGTTTAAAGGAATCAGCATTTTCAAAAGATTTTTCCGATTTTTTCACTTGCGAACGAGCTATCCAATCATCGTTATCGGAGCTATTGTCGGAGCCATCATCTGAACCATCATCAGAACTATCAGTGTCTTTACTCTCGCTATTTTTAGATTTTTTATCTGCTTCAGATTTTTTTACAAGCTTATTTGCAATAGAAACAATTTTTACATTTTTATATTGCAAAATTGTTATATTTCCCGCATAATCTGCAGCTTTTACTAATACGTCATGAGTAAAACCGTCTGGTTTTAGTTTTGTAGATAAAACTGATTTATTCACATCTTTACCGTTCCAAATGCGATTTGTTTTACCATCAACATCGATTGTTACATATTGCAATGCTATGTTATCTTTTGCACTAATACGTAAAGTTTTTCCTTCTTTATTAGTGCGATAAGTAGAATTATTTTGCATATCAAACACTGTTGCGATTGGAGCAAGATTATCTACTGTAAATTGCACGGAAGCTGGTGCAAATTGCAACATTCCTTCTTTTTTGCTAACTGCACTTTCGCTACAAGAATGATTTCCTACTTTGTCTACTGACATAACACGTACACGATAATGAGCATTATCGGCAAAATTCCGTTTGAAAATAGTGTAAGTCAATCGTTGCCAGCCATGATCTATGCGACTGTTTACAGAAAAATCCTGTTTTGACAAAATCTTCTCTACACCGTCTTGCATAACACTAATTTTTGCAGGACTTGCCAATCCGCTAGGATTGAGTTCTTCAATATGAATATCTTTAGCATTTTGCAATTGTTTACGATTCATTGCTTTAGTGGAACTATCTATACTAAATGATGAACCGCTTCTATTTATAGAAAATTGCAACTTACCAGAAATAACATGATCTACTAAATCTTTAGCACTCCACTGAAGTTGATACACATCATCGTCTTGAATTCCATTATAAAAACCTGCGTATTGCACACTTACGCTTTGCGAATCGGCTTTTCTAGGCACAAAAGAACGCAATTCCTTAGCATATCGCATTCTTCTCAGAGAATACGTTACGCTTTCAGGTTTTAACCAACGATCTTTTATAACTAATGTTGGAACTACAGCATGAGAATATGCTCCGCCTTGTTGCACTCCAGTAATAGAAACAGTTGGCGCAAGCGTATCAATAATGAATTTATTACTGATAGAAGAACTCACATTACCTGATAGATCTTCAACACAATAGCGAACATTCCAAGAAGCATCCCCCGAAAAAGAAACATCAGCATACCACATATTTGTATGCACGCCATCGTTTTTAAAGCTTTTAGCTGTAAGTACCATAACCTGTTTACCATCAGCAAAAACTTTCGCAATAGGATAAGAATCATGAAGCAAATACGAGAAAACGAACGAATCATCCTGTATTAATATTCTTGAAGCTCGATTATTACGAAAATATTTGCCTTCATACGATGCGTTGTTATCATAGCTAACACTCAAGCGAGGAGCAATTTTATCAATAACAATATATCGTGAACGCTTGCTATAAGAGTTATCTTTTGTTAAATCTGAGGCATTCAGAACTGAATCAGGAATGCTTAATATTGGCTTACGAGAGCACAATTTGTTGCCAGAAAGTCTATTTTCATTAGAAATATAGTTAGTTTGCTTTGAAACATGAGGATTAGAGTCAACTCCTCCCCATATGCGTTTAGGATGCATTGTTACAGCAGCAAGTCTTATAGAGATATCTTGCAAATCATATATTCCTTCTTTTTGCAATTCAACTCTTACTATTCCTAATACTCGAGGTCGGATCTTATAACGAATATTAACTAGCGACGACACCGCCTCAATCTTAGCTAAATCAGCTTTGGCACTCACTATTTGATATCTTCCAACGCTAACAGTAGCTTTATGCGCGTTCCTAATTTCCGAAGCGTCCAATCCATCAAAAGTTATAAGTAGCGAAGCAGAACGTTTAGTAAACATGTACTCGCCTTGAGTGCGAACAGTTTTCTGTTTTGTCATAACAGAAACATTTGCTATATGCAATCCTTTGGCTGCGTTATAGCTGTTTTTCGCATACGCAATAGAATTAAGTGGCAATAATGCAGCAACTATAGCAACACTAATAAATGCAATAATCCCAATATAGACACCAATGCGAGCGCAACCGCATTTAAGTCGCTTGAAAAAACACATATCCCCCAAATTTCTTTGTTTACACATTTATTCCCCCCTTTTTTATTATTTCTTTTATTTCTTTTGCAAAAAAGCTAGATTAATTTCGTCTTGAACTTTTTTGACACTGTCGATTGCGTTTTTCTTTCTACTTACAGCTTCATCATTTGACACATGCGCTTGTTTAAGAAGATATTCTGCCTTTTCGCACATTTGCTGAATTTCTTGTTTACTGGATCCACTTTCTAGGAACATTGGCAACCACGAATGAATTGATTGCAAAACTAGTTCTCCAGTATCCACGAATAAGACGTCTCCGTGATCTTTCTCAACAATTTGCATTAACTGCTGTAATTGATTCACATAATTTTTATATCTTTCTACGCTTGCACAATCTTTAGAAACATCAACAAGTTGCGCATAAGCGTCAGAAATAGCGATGTACGCGCTTAACATTTTTTGATTTGAAACAGTATGCGATATGTCATCAGAATTAGTTTCTACAGTTTGCGAAGACGTTTCATTCGCATCCTTCTCATATTTTTGAGCCTCTTGGAACCATACTTTTGCTACTCGCATACGAGATAATCGTTCTGTTTGCGAAACTTTTCCAGAAAATCCTGCAAAATAGTACCAATACGCTTTGCCTATTTCTATAGAAATATTCGACCAATCTTTATTTACAGGACGCAAGTTTTGCTCGTATTTATTAATCAAACCAACAAAACATTGCTCTTCGTTGACACTCCATTGCTGATCTGCAAGTTGAATTTGCAATAAAATTTGGAGAGGTTTAAATGACATTTTGCTTATATATTTCTTATTGCGCATGCTATTTTGCACTTGCATTGCATGAGAAATATATCGACACGCAATATCCGAATTGCTTTCACGCTCAGCTAATTGCATGTAAGAATCGTAACTTTTATTATTTTTGCGTATTGCTTCAATTCTTTTACTACTTGGCTCACCATTAAAAGATTGCTTATTTCGATTTACAAAAGCATTCCCCACAAATAAACCTAAGCAGTTGAATAAAATTACTATAAAAACTAGCACTACAACAATTAATGCCGTAATTGCATAGCGCTTTTTTCTAGGCTTAGAACTATTTTTGCATTGTTTGCGTCGCAATACATTCGTAGAAGTGTCGCATTGTTGTGAATGTTTTTCTGTATGCTCACACGCTTCCAGTGCAGAAAACATTTCGTCGCAATCTTTATATCTATGAGATGGTTTAGTAGCTGTAGCTATTGCGAGCACAGACACTAATTGTTCTACTACTTCACGATTCTCATGAGGCAATAGTACAGCAGATTGCACGTTTGTTTTAGGCACTTCAGTTGGTAATAATGCGTAACGCAATGTCATTCCAATCGAATACACATCGCTTGAAGTAGTTGCTGCAGAGTTTTCATTCAAAATTTCAGGAGCAGTAAAAATATTAGTAGCAAATCGAGCGTCGCACTGGTCTATTGTGCGTAAATCAAGCACTCCCCCGTTTGCATATAATTGCGTTGCAGCACCAAAATCAATCAAACGGACTGTGCCATCTTCTGAAATCATAACCTGAGAAGGCTTAAGATCACCGTATATAATTGGCGGATAATGCGAATGTAAATAAGAAAGTATTGAGCAAAGTTGCATACCTAAATCAAGAACAATTTCAACATTTTGCAATCCAGATTCTTCTACAATAGATTTTAAAGAACGCCCCTTTACATAATCGCGAACAGCATAAGCTCTACCATTTTCTTCAAAAAAATCAACAATTCGCGGAATAGCTGGATGATCGCATTCCTTTAAAACATTCGCTTCAGCGCGTAAGGATTGAATAATATGCTGTTGATACTCTTCGTCTCCTTGCAGAAGCGTTTCTTTAACAGCCCATTGCTTGTGCAAAACGGTGTCAACAGCAAGAAAGACTGTTGAAGTGCCACCACGCCCCAGCTCACCAAGCAGCTGATAGCGTCCGCCTACACAAACCATCGTTACGCCTCCGCAATATTGAAAACTACAACTACTCATCAAATATTTCAGTTAATTTTTTGAGTAATTGAATTACAGTTGCGACTACTGTACCGATAAATTTATGCGTAAAAAAGCTTTTTATAGCATTGTGGATAAAAGCTTATAAACCTACAAAACTCACGTTTTGTAGAAGAAGTAGAAGAATATATCAGTCGATATTAGCGCCCAAAGCTAAAAGTTTGCCTCTAAAATCTGCATATCCTCGATCAATTAGCGAAATTCCGCGCACATTCGACGGACCTTGAGCAGTAAGAGCTGCAATCAAATGGCTAAAGCCTCCGCGCAAATCAGGTACGTCAATATCTTGACCTGTCAACGGAGTAGGTCCGAAAATAACTGCAGAATGCTTGTAATTGCGCTGCTGGAACCTGCAAGGAAGCGAACCTAAGCATTCACGATAAAGCTGAATCATAGCTCCCATTTGCACAAGTGGCTTCGTGAAGCCAAAACGATTTTCATAAACAGTTTCATGCACAATACTCAAGCCCTTCGCTTGAGTAAGCGCAACAACAAGAGGCTGCTGCCAATCAGTCATAAAACCAGGATGCACATCGGTTTCAATAGCAACAGGATGCAAATCCCCACCCGGATGCCAAAAACGAATTCCTTTATCTGTAACATCAAACTGTCCGCCAACTTTACGGAACACGTTTAAGAAAGTCATCATTTCTGGCTGAGTTGCGCCCTTAATAAACACATCTCCGTGTGTTGCAAGAGCAGCAGAAGCCCAAGAAGCTGCTTCAATGCGATCAGTTAATGACGTATGAGTGTATCCTTGAAGCTCTTTTACTCCTTCAATACGGAAAGTACGGTCAACGTCTACAGAAATAATCGCACCCATCTTTTGCAAAACGGCTACCAAATCCATGATTTCTGGCTCAATTGCAGCTCCGGAAAGCTCTGTACGACCTTCTGCAAGAACCGCTGCAAGCAAAGTCTGCTCGGTTGCACCGACAGAAGGATAAGGCAAATGAATTTTAGTGCCATGTAAGCCATTAGGTGCAGTAATATGTATACCATCCTCATGATCTTTATCTACATTTGCACCAAGTTTACGCAACGTCTCAAGATGAAAATCAATTGGACGACCACCAATATTGCATCCTCCAAGCGCAGGAATAAACGCTTCTCCAAGACGATGAAGAAGAGGACCAGAAAAAAGAATTGGAATACGAGACGAACCAGAAAGAGTGTCGACGTCAGCTACATCTGCGAGCTGCACTTTTGTGGCATCAATTGTCACAATGCCTTCAGGCCCATTAACCTCAACGTCAACACCATGCAAACGCAACAGATCAGAAACTACATGAACATCGCGAATTTCAGGAACGTTTTTTAGAACAGACTTACCTGGTGCCAACAAAGCTGCAACCATAGCTTTGCTAACAAAGTTTTTTGCGCCACGCACTTTAATAGTGCCATTAAGCGGCTTACCACCTTCTACATGCAACACATCTGCAGCGTCAATGCCACTATTGTTGTTCTGTTCAGCCGTATTGTGTGCGGACACATTTACCTCTTTCGTTCGCGCTAAAACACTATTCACTATAATACCGGCATATTTGCCAACGCGCTCATGCAATCTATTAAAACTGATTAAATTAGCGCGTAGATCGTTGACGCCATCGACGAATCAATCTAGTAAGCAATGATGGTTTACGCAATAAATCTACTTCTGGCAATTCATGCTCAGACTCAGCTGTAAGAGCATAAGTATAGGCTTTTTTGGAAGAAGGTTTGCCAACAAGATTCCCAAATTCAAGCATTTGCGTACGCGGTTCAAACGGATGACGAATATCAAATTCGAGCAAGCGCACGCCTCTTTTAGCAGGTTCAGGACCGTAAGATCCAAAACCACATGTAGGAGTAGCAACAAATAGCATATTACTCTCGGGATCTTTAGCTGCGAAAGAATTGCGGTGATCGTGACCGGCAATTAGCGCAAAAGCTCCGGCATCAAGCAAAGCAGCATATTCGCCACTATCGACGTCAGGGCAGCTAATTCCTTCACCTAAATACCCATCGGGCAGAACATGTTTTTCGTCAAGAGCATAATAGCGGCCAGCAAAAGTACGATACCCCTCGATAGCATGTTCGCGCGCAGCAAGTTCTTGCGGAACTTCACGAAGAACACGATAATATTGCGGCAATGGAAAATGCTGAAAAACACAAATATGCTCAGGCAAATAAGAAGAAAGACCAGAAATAAACTCGATAGTTTTTTTAGAAGGGCTACCATAGCCGCCTGATTTAGCATAATCTCCAGAATCAACTAAAACTATTGAAAAAACAACCTTTTCATGCTTCTCATCCATAACAGGCAAGGCAAAAGTACCAGGCTCGCATGTAAAAATAATCTGCTTTGGCAACACACATTTTGTCGATTGCATAGCACTTGCAGAAGATGCACTAGAAGCACTACGATTCATGCAACATGGAAAATCTTGATATATCTTATCAAGCTCTTCATTATTTAGACCGCACTGGAAATCATGATTACCATAAGTAACAACCCATGGAATACTGCGATCTTCTAACGGCTTCATTAACTTAGCAACGAATTCGTGCACTTTATCAACCAATTGCTTCTTATCAGAAGACGAAATATTGGAAGATTCCTGCCAGCGTCTACGCTGAAAAGTTTTTGCAAATACTTTTTCATAACCTGCAATCTGGTTTCCGCTAAAAACTACAAGATCTGGTCGCACAGCATCGCAAGCAGAAGCAATAAGTCGAATGGTGTCTTGTGAAATACGTAACCCATCTTGAACATCTGCACACTGAAGCACTCGGAATTTACCAGAAAGATGGAACTGCAAACGTCCTAAACGCGCCGAAACAGATAAAGGAAGTGCCGCAGATGCATTAGCTTCGGATTGTGCAGAATCAGTCATACTTTAAGCATACGGCAGATATGCCGCGACTCACTCAATTTTGTTCGCAAGTTTACATAAATTATTTACATTCAAAAATACTAAATTAAGCAAATACTGATAAGAAATAACCCAAAAGCGATAAAAACGTGCAATTTCAGTAAAATAGTTACAAATTCACAGACAATTCACAGGTAATCGCATTACTGCACTCAGCATAAGGTGGTTATTATATATACATCAAAAGGAAATAAACTACAAGCAAGTAGTTGAATTTGACTTTAATAACTTAAACCTCTCTTCTTCTCTTCTTTCTCTAACCCCGGTCACGCACCGGGGTTTTTGATTTTAAGGCTGCATAAGAAGCGTGCGGCAAGCGTAGTAAACGGGATAAGCGTGTACAAGCGCGGTAAACGGCAAAAACTGAGCACGCATGTAAAGAAACTGCCGTTTCATCGCCTTAATCCGACAAAAACTTTACAGCCGCGTAAAGAAACAGCCGCGCGCTGAGGCAAATCGCAGGAATACAGATAGATAACAAAAAAGCCCTCGTTCTACGAGAGCTATTCGCTGGGGTACCTGGACTCGAACCAAGAATGGATGAACCAGAATCACCTGTGTTGCCAATTACACCATACCCCAATTGGCAGGCTTCGCGGCTCTTGGGACCGTTCCGTCTTCGTACCCCCGACCGGATTTGAACCGGTGTTGGCGCCGTGAGAGGGCGTAGTCCTAGACCGCTAGACGACGGGGGCTTTCATTTATCAGCTACGCCTCTTGACGCAACAAATAGCGACTTTACAACATAACAACTCAATACGCAACCGCGGCGTGTCGAAAATATATTAAACGAAACATAAAACAAATAAAAAGGTGGAAACGTGGCAATAGTGCCACGTTCCCACCTTGTTCAAATTTTATTTGAGCTTATAAATTATTGGTGATTTACAAATGCTCACGCAATCCAGCTAAACGCGCCAAAGTCACGTCTTTGCCCACGATTTCCATGGACTCAAACAGTGGCGGAGAAACGCGACGGCCAGAAAGTGCAACTCGCACAGGACCAAATGCCAAGCGCGGCTTGTAACCAGCTTCCTCAACAAGCTTCTTATTCAAAAGCTCATGCAAGGAATCAGTGTGCCAATCAGCGGCATCAACACCCTTCAAAGCAGCGAGCGCAGCGTCAAGAACCTCGCCTGCAGATTCCTTCAACTGTTTACGAGCGTCGTCATCTGGAGCAATGTAGCCATCTTCGCTTAACAGGCTTCCAACCATTCCAGCGACTTCACCAAGCAAACGCACGCGAGGCTGTACAAGAGGAGCTGCAGCTGTGAGTACTTCACGCTCGCGGTCAGTTAACGCATCCCAATTATCTGCGCTAACTACGCCATCCTTATGCAAGTAAGGCACAGAACGATTCAAGAAATCTTGCGGATCGAGCATACGAATATGCTCAGCGTTGATGGAAATCGCCTTGTCTAAGTCAAAGTGTGCAGGATTTGCCTTAACGTCTCGCACATCGAACTTTTCAATCATTTCGTCCATAGTGAACACGTCACGATCAGGAGCGATCGACCAGCCAAGCAAAGCCAAGTAGTTCAGTAAGCCTTCTGGAATAAATCCGTTATCTCTATGCAAGAACAAGTTGGACTCAGGGTCTCTCTTGGAAAGCTTCTTCTTACCTTCGCCCATAACGTAAGGCATATGGCCGTAAAGTGGAGTTTCCTTAGCAATGCCCATCTCCATAAGGTAACGGTAAAGCACAATCTGACGAGGCGTGGAGCTAAGAATATCTTCACCGCGCAAAACAACGTTCACATCCATTAACGCATCGTCAACAGGGTTTGTAAGCGTATAAAGTGGATCGCCATTCGGGCGCACAATCACATAATCTGGAACAGATCCAGCTTTAAAGGTGATTTCGCCACGAATTAAATCGTTAAAAGTAATGTCTTCATTTGGCATCTTCAAGCGAAGTGCAGGTTTGCGACCTTCGTCGCGGAAAGCTTGCTTCTGTTCTTCCGTAAGATTGCGATCGTAGCCATCGTAACCAAATTCAGCAGGACGACCAGCAGCAATATTACGCTCCTTAATTTCTTCAGGAGTAGAGAAGGATTCATAAGCGTATCCTGCTTCAAAAAGCTTTTGTGCTACGTCTTTATAAATTTCCATGCGCTGGGACTGGCGATACGGTCCGTTACCTCCACCAACATCAATGCCCTCGTCCCAATCAATATTGAGCCAACGAAGAGCCTCAATAATCTGCTGGTAGCTTTCCTCACTATCGCGCTCATTATCGGTATCTTCAATACGGAACAGCAATTTGCCGTGAGTATGGCGAGCCTCCGCCCAGTTAAATAGCGCGGTACGAACCATACCTACGTGAGGTGTACCGGTTGGCGAAGGGCAAAAACGCACGCGAACATTCTTTGGAAGTTCAGGCTTTGCGGATTTTGTTGCATTATTAGCAACTTCTTGAGTTTCCTCGATATCAGTCATAGGTTCCATTGTGCCGCGCGTTACGGACGTGCAGCATTCGCATCAAACATAAGTCAACCTAAAAACTAATCAAGCGCCTGCGTAGATTCTTTATTACCCTCAACGTGCGCAAACTTCGCAGCAAGAGCCTCGCGGGACTTTCTATCATCCTCTTCTTTTGCGAGCTTCTTCGCAACTTCAGGATCCCACAGCACGTCTTCACGATGCTTTTCCCACTCTGAAATAAGCAGCGGCGAAATAAAATTGACCAACGCACTTATATCACAATTACACTTATCACTAGAATTGCGCACACAATCAACAATCTCACGCCATTGAGCATCCTTGAACATCATTCGCGGCAAACCAGCACACTCACATATTTCGTTAATATATAAGAAGATTGGTAAAGTTTCGCAAATCTCGTTAGTTTTTTTAATTAGATTTGTTAATAAGCTTAAAACTACAATAATTTTTTGCGTTTCCAATGATTTATTTTCATAACAAGAAACCATTTGTTTCGCATAATTAATTGCAAAGTCGATATTGTTAATACTCCAATTACCTTCAACATTTAACGTATCGGCTGCTGCATTTATTGCATTAGAATCTTCGGCAGAATGAGATGCAATCTTACTAAAAATAGAATTTATATTATTACTATTTTCTAGTATTTCTTCTTCTGGTTCATCATAGTTAGGCTCATAGCATGAATCCATATTGTCGTAAGCATCGGCGGCAGCAAGTAGCGCGTCTACTATTTCTTGCGGACGTCCAGGAATTTCATCCGCGCCTTCATACACAAATTCAGCATCCGGAACGGTAACGTCAAGATTCGTGAGTATTCGTGCTATTGCTCGCATTGAGCGCACCTCAAGATTTTCCGCATATTTTGCGTCGTTATCTAAGTGTCGCGCTTCCGTCAATGGCCATAATTCTGTTAGTTTTGCGGCAGATTGCGCTGCATCATTCAGCATTAGCATACTTTTTTCATTATTTTTAATATCTTCAGAATCTTTGACAGAATCAACAGAATTAACCATTTCAATGCTCCTTCGCATTATATGTTACTTACTTCACTCGCCCAGCAGGATCAACATACGTAATTGAAAGCACACGCAAAGTCTCACAATCGTAAGTAATAGAAGTAATCGAAGCTAAAGCCGTGTGACGAAGAAGCATATTATGTTCAGCGTGACCGGTTTCCAGTAGGTGTCTATAAGACCAGATTGGCGACTCATGAGTAACTGCAACGATTTGCTCACCAGGATGCTTACGAACCTGCTCGCGCGCAAAATCACCAACGCGAGTAGCAATACTGCGGTAGCTTTCTCCCCAACTTGGCTTCCACAAATTCGCAACAAGCTTCCAATTGTTGTTTTTCCACAGTGCGCCTTCACCGTAGCCTATGCGTTTTCCGCGGAAATTATTTCCAGCTTCAATTAAGCGTTTATCTAAAATAATGTCGCTTTCTTGAGATTGCGCAAAAGATTGCGCAGAATCTTCATCACAGTGCGCTTTTACATAGGCAGAATCTGCAATATTGCGCAAAGCATTTTCGATTTCACGCGCTGTTTCACGAGTCCGCTCAAGAGGAGACGAATAAATTGCAGTAATTCCGCGCATTTGCGGAACAGTGGCAATATATTTTGCTGTAGCTTGCGCCATCCTCACTCCGCGAGCCGAAAGATGAAATCCAGGAAGACGCTCATACAACACGTGATTTGGATTATCAACTTCTCCATGACGCACAAAATGAATTGTCGTAGCTGGCATTGCGTTCTACTTTCTGTTTAAAAGATTAAACCAATTACTTGCGGTTTTTTGTATGATTAAGCGACCACATTCCCAAGCGGTGAGCAAAACTCGTATCTTCTTGCGCAACATACCCAGGCTGTTGAGATTTAGTATCATCGAGCAGCCACTTTCGTATAACAAAATTCCACACAGCAACAACAACAGTAGCTACAAGTTTTCCTATATTTGTGCGCAAAACGTATACTGCAGATCCGCGTAAAGTTTCAGCCATTCCTAACGTACTAGCCCAAATAATCAAATCATTTATAAGCAAACCTATGACTGCGGAAATAACAAAAATCAGAAGCTCCATCCACTTTGCCATATCTTCACGATGTTTAAAGACGTATTTCATACTGGCAATATAGTTGAAGATAAGTGAGATTACGAAAGAAATCGTACCCGCAACCACATTATTTAAGTGCGCAAGCATTAATAAATTGAGTAGCGCAACGTCAATAATAAGGGCAATAATGCCCACAATTCCAAACTTTACAACCTGTTCAATAAGCTTTTTCATAATATCCATTAAACACGCGGCTGCTAACAAATAACATATAATTGTTACGTAATAAAGCTTACTAAATTTAGCAAAGGAGCGATTATGCCAGTTATTCATACTCATATTTCTGTAAGCACAACACCTGCCCAGCGTGACGCATTAAAAACTGCTTATGGCAAAGCAATTAGCGCAGTTCCAGGAAAAAGCGAGCATTGGCTCATGTGCCCATTCGAGGACAATATGCCGATTTATTTTGCAGGAGACGATTCCAAGCCTGCAGCTTACGTTGAGGTGAACGTGTTTGGTTCCAGCGTGCCAGGGTCTGCTTGGGAAAAGTTAACTGAGCAGATTATGGCAGCTTTAGAGCGAGAGCTTGGGATTCCACAGGATCGCACTTATATTCGTTACACTGCAACTACTGACTGGGGTTGGAACGGCGGCAACTTCTAGTCAAAACTGCAAAATATATTAAGCCAATTACTTCTTAAGAGGAGCTGCCCCAACCGATTCACGCACGATGAGGGCAGTTCCTAGTTTTTTATGCGAAACAGGCAAAGCTTCTTCATCAAAGCGTATTTGATCAATCAAACTTTCTGCAGCCAAACGTCCTTTTGAAGTAATTGGCTGATGAACCGTAGTTAATCGTGGCGTACAAATTGTAGACAAAGGCAAATCATCATAACCAGTAATGGAAAGGTCCTCAGGCACACGTAGCCCTTGTTGTTGAGCTGCTCCAAGCACGCCTAGCGCAATAATGTCGCTAAACGACACAATCGCAGTAGGTCTGTATTCGAGATTAGTATCATTCCACATTTTATTGAAAACATCAGCGCCACCCTGATACGTGCAAGGCGTTTCTATAACGGTAATCTCTTTATCTTCCGGCGATAAGTTATGCTTTTTAAGCGCGCGCACAACACTTGCCATGCGCCTACCAACTATTCCTTGCCACCCAGGATAATCAGTATGCGATTTCGTTTCAATTGCTGCAATACCAATATTCCTATGACCTAAATCAATAAGTCGATCTACTAAATCTTCAAAATCATGCTCATCGTCAACTTCTACAGTCGGAACGTTAATAGGTTGAGCAGGATCCACAATCACTACAGGAACATGCTTATTCAAAATTTCAACAACTTCTGCACGTTCAGCTTCCAAGCCGCAAATTATAAAACCACTTACTGCAGCTGTAGGAATAGCTTTTAACATTGAACCTCTTAGCGGAGGAACAAGCATCAAAGTGTAGCCTTCCGACTGGCAAACCTGCCCAATGCCCTGAATCAAAAGTGAATAATAGGGATTTTGCAAAATCGTATCAATACCTTGCGGCAGCAACAAGCCCAAAGCATTCGAAGAATTCGTACGCAATGCTCTAGCTGTTGCACTTCGCACATATCCCATTTCTTCAGCAGTTTGCATAATATGTTCAACCGTCGCCTCAGATAGTTTTGACGGATCATTATATGCAAAAGATACTGCAGACTTGGAAACATTAGCTTTTTCTGCAACATCCTTAATAGTCACTCTACGAACATTCATAGCTTCCCCACTGCTTCACCTTCATACAATATAATGGATTTTTCTCCCATACGGTATTGCTTACCTATTATACTTGGCACACCAAATAGCGAACGATCCATACGCACCGGCAAATCATCACAATTGATGTAAGCTCCAGATCCGCGATGCACTAAACATAAGCATGCACGCCCCGAAGGTAAGTTGCGCGTAATACACACAGTATGTTTACCTAAAGCAGCTACATGCTGCCTGCCATATTGGAGAGCAGCATTTTCTCTACGTAGACGCATTAATTTGCAAACTGTTTTACGAACAGATAAATTCCAAGCATTCTCATTCCAAATCATAGGAGCGCGGCAACCCGGATCATTTTCTCCTTCCATACCATTTTCATCGCCGTAATACACCATAGGAGCACCATCAGCAGCGAATAACAGCGCATAAGCTAAATTCTCAGCGTCTTCAGCAGACGTATCCCAAGCATATTCATGAGCTTTTGTACGCGTAAGCAATCGCTCAGTATCGTGACTCCCAAGCAAATTCAACATACAAGAACGATGTTCTTCTGGAATATCGTTATACAAAGCATTCATACCATCTGCAAAATCATAAGCATCCAACGTTTCATCAGCGCAAAAACCTAGGACTAAATCACGAACTGTATAATTCATGGTTCCATCCATAAGTTCCGGAGTAAGCCATTGAGAAGGGTTACGCCATTCTTCAGCTACTAAGTATTTATCATCCCCAAAAGATTTCACTACTTTATGGAAACCCTTCCAAAATGTTTTATTGACGAAATATGGAACATCTAAACGCCAGCCATCAATACCACGATTTAACCAATATTTAGCAACGTTATAGTGATGTCTACGCACTTCTGGATTATATACATTCCATTTTGGTAAATAGTAACAGCCGGAACATGTTTTATAATTCGGTTCCGGATGAGACACTACAGGAAAGCCCTCTACCGAAAACCAATTAACATATTGCGATTGTTCGCCGTTACGTACAACATCTTGAAACGCCCAGTGGCCTATTCCACAATGATTGAATACACCATCTAAAACTACACGAATCTGCAATTCATGAGCACGCTTAATAAACTCATCAAAATCTGCGTCATTACCAAGACGTGAATCAATTTTGAAATAATCAGTGGCATCATAGCGATGATTCGTATCCGCTTGGAAAATTGGAGTAAGATACAAAGCATTGACACCCATATCCGCAAGATATGACAGATGCTCACTGATCCCTTGCAAATCACCACCGAAAAAATTGTCCCTAGTTGGAGATTTATCCCATGATTCTACAGGATTAGGGTTAATAGAGGCATTTGCATTTGCGAAACGCTCCGGAAAAATCTGATAAAATACACTTGATTTTACCCATTCAGGTTGCATGACTTGTTCCTAACAAATAGTAAATTTTACAAATTGTAAACGTCTTAGCACTTCTTCAATCTTTAAGACCTGTAGAAGCGATTCCTCGTTCAAGAGCTTTTTGGAAGAAGAAGAAAATAATAATTGATGGCAAAGTTGACGTCAAAGTTCCAGCCATTAAATAGTTCCATGACGTACCATAACGTCCAACAAAACCACTCAAGCCGATTTGAATAGTACGCATTTCTTCTGCATTTGTAACCAACAGAGGCCACAGAAAATCATTCCATGCAAATAGGAATGAGAATACACCAAGAGTTGCAAGAGCTGGCTTAGAAAGCGGCAGAATAACTTTAATAAAAATACCATGGCTTGAACATCCGTCAATTCTTGCAGCCTCATCTAGCTCACGCGGGATAGTAGTAAAATGTTGGCGTAGCAAAATAATGCCAAATACATCAGCCAAACGCGGAACTGTTAAAGCTGCCATAGTATCAATCCAACGCAACTGAGCGATAATACCGTACATAGGTATAACTGTTACGAAAGCAGGAACCATGAAAGCAGAAAGTAGCAGCACGAATAATATTTTCTTTCCAGGAAACTCTAATCGCGCAAAAGCAAAAGCTGCCATAGCATCAAACGCAAGGTGACCAACTACAATAATTGCCGACATGATCAAGCTATTAATATAATAGTTTGCAAACGGAGCGCTTTGCCACGCATGCAGATAATTTTCCCAATGCCATGATGTTGGAATCACTGACTGAACGGCATACGTTTCGGCTTTTGTTTGCAACGACGTTGTAAACATCCACATAAATGGGATAAGTACCGAAGCTGCACCGATAATGAGTACAATATGCCGAGCAAGATGCAACGAACGCAATCTCGTAAAAACCTTACTTATTTTCTGCATTACTTACCTTCCATTGCACAAGAGTTACGATAAGAACTAACACCAGCGACGCTATAGCAATTGCCGTACCATAACCGAAATTGCCTAACCTAAATGCTTGACGATACATAAACATTCCTAGTACGTCAGTGCCACCTCGAGGACCGCCTTCAGTAAACACATAAATTAAATCAAATGATTGGAAACTACTAATCAGCGCTTGCACAACCACAAAGAATGTCATTGGTCTAAGCAGAGGAACTGTAATATAACGCAGCTGTTGCCAGCTCGTAGCACCATCAAGACTTGCAGCTTCATAAGTCGACTTAGAAAGAGATTGCAAAGCAGTCAAATATAGAATGATATTAAAACCTAAGTTCTTCCAAACTGTAAGGAGTGTAGTAGCAAGTAATGCTAGCCACTTGTTGTGGAGCCAGTCGGGTCCTGCAATACCTAGGGATGAGAGTACAGAATTTACAAGACCCGATGGATCCAACATATATTTCCACACAATTGCTACAGCCACCGAGGAGGTAACGACAGGAAGGAAATATATAGTGCGATACAATCCGCGAGCGCGAATTGGCGCATCTAGTAATACCGCAAAAAGCAACCCCGAAACAACCGATAGCACAGCTACACCAAATGCATAGATAACAGTCACGGTTAAACTATTCCAAAATTCTGGATCTTGAGATAGTTTCACATAATTCTTCAATCCAATAAAATCTGGATTTACAGAAAACCCGTTCCAATTTGTTAAGCTCGTATAAGCTGCAGAAATAATTGGATAAAAAGTGAAGATGACGAGAATCACTAATCCAGGAAGCAACAATCCCCATGCTGTGAGAATTTGCTCCCATTTACCTACAGTTTTACGACTATCACGAATCAGCTTACCATTACTAGCCTTTGCTTCTGCATTAGCAGCTGACTTGTTCTTTTTCAACTGTACTATCGGATTACGCATGATTACTTACCTTGCGATATTACTTCGTTGACTGCTTTTTCTGCATTCTTTAATGCAGTTCCAACATTTACTTCGCCAGAAAATGCTTTTTCCATTTCCTTTGCGAATGCCAACGAAATCTGTGGATATAGTTTGGTGTTTGGACGAGTATGAGCAGTTGCCATTTGTTCAATATATGGAAGTAAGCGAGGCTCTTTCTTTTCAACCCATGAACGATACTCTGCATTGTTAGCAGCACTCTTTGTCGCAGGCAGGAAACCAGTAGATTCACACCAATCAAGCACTTGTTTGTCCTGCAAGAACCAAGTCACAAATTCAGCAGCAGCTTTTACTTTTGCATCATCATTGTTAAACAACATGGCTTGTTCTCCGCCAAGATTAGTAGATGGTTTACCACCTTCAGGAGTTGGTAAAGGAGCTGCAGCAAAATCAAATGGAGGATCCGCTGCCCAAATACCTACCATCCAAGAACCTTCCTGCGCAGAACCACCTTTACCTTTTTCAAACTTGCCCCATCCAGCATATGGGCTCACTCCACTTTTAATAAGATCCATCCAGAAATTGGCAGCTTTCTTACCTGCAGGAGTGTTAAAAGCAGCAGCAGAGTTATCTTTCTTTAAGAATTCACCCCCAGCTTGCCAAAGATTGACTTGGAAGTTCCAGGTAAGAGCCTCACCGCTGTCTCCTGCTTCGGTTGGCAAATCGTATCCTGGAAGACCAGTCTTATCTTTGATTTGCTTTGCCATTTGCTTTAATTCAGCCCAAGTTTTTGGCGGCTTATCTGGATCTAAACCAGCCTTCTTAAATATTGTGCGATTGTACATATAAGCAAGATTATTGGCTGACATTGGAACGGATACTAAGCGACCATCAATTGACCCAAAATTCTTTAATGCAGGGTTAATATTGTCAATTACTTCAGGCTTGAGAAGCTTTTTTAAGTCTGCAGACTTACCAATTTGTGCCATTTGAGGCATCCAAATCAAATCACCTATGGCCATATCAGGCAAAGTATTTGACGTAGCAGATGCGCGTAATTTTGTTAAGAAATCAGCATTAGGAACATTTGTAGTTTTAATCTCAATGTTCTTGTGCGAAGCATTAAATGCTTTTACTTTTTTATCGAAGGCATCTGCATTAGCGCCATCCCAATAATGCCAAACAGAAACGGTTGTTTTACCTTGAGCATTACTCGTGGAGCTTGTGCCGCCACCACATGCGGTAAGCGAAAGCGCAGCAACGAGCATCACAGAGATTGCTCCAAACTTTTTTAGTTTCAACATCGTTGTTCTTCCTTAGAAATATTTAGAGAAACTTAAAGGTTCTTGGGCATACCGCCCAATGCACCATTTGATATATAGCAACGCCAGACTTCTGCCGCAAACAGCGTCGTTTACTCCTTTCACTCATGAACAACCATTTTGCTAATGCCTCAGCGCCGAGCACTAGACGTGTGCCTTTTCGTATCTTGCTTTACTGGCTAAGCGAGAATTACTTTTAGATTGCACATTATTTTGTTCGTTATTGAAATATACTAAATCGTTCCAATAAATAAGTCAAGCGTGCGTTTTATATAAAATTCGCCATACTTTGCTACGAAAAATTACGCAACAAAATATGGCGGTTTATTTAGCTTATACGGTTATTTCATGATTTTCTAATTTTGCTCGCAAAACTGAGAATCAATGGAAGCATATGAATCATTTTCGCTAGCAACACTGCCTTCAAGATCTGGACCAGCAGCTAGACGAGCCACCTCTTCCATGTCCTTGTTTTCAAATAAAACCATGCGGACATAGCCAACAACAAATCCAACAACAGCAGGGCAAACCCAAGCCATGCCAAATTCCGAGAACGGCAACCAGTTTTGAGCAACCACCAACATATCGTTCATATGCAATGCGTTGCGCAAAGCTGTTGGCAAACTATTCAAAAAGTCAAATACAGCTGCAACACCAGTAAAACCAAGTGTCCAAGCGTACACGACTTTGGAATTTCCAAAAAGTCGACCGCACAAAGCCAAAAGAATCAATACGATTGACAGTGGATACAAGAACATCAATACTGGAACTGCATATTCGATGATTGTGCTCAAACCAAAGTTTGCAAGACCAAACGAAACAAGCGTAATCAACACAGACCAAACGCGATAGCTAGGGCCCTTAGGGAATAACTTAGAGAAGGTTTCCGAGCAGCTTACAATTAAACCAACTGCCGTCTTTAAGCATGCAAGAGTAACAGTTGCAGCAAGAACAAGCAAACCAACGTTTCCAAGATGGTAGCGTGCAACTTGCGCCAAAGTTACGCCACCGTTTTCAGCAGGCTTAAACAGTGCACGGCTACGCACACCGACAACAACAATTGCGACGTAAATCAACGCCATAAGCAAGCAGCTAAAGAATCCAGATCGCACAGTATTCACTGCCACATCTTTAGGGTCTTTTACGCCAAAGGATCGAATAGTACTAACAACTATAATGCCAAAAGCCAAGCTAGCTAAAGCATCCATTGTATTGTAGCCATCTAAGAATCCTGTAAAGAATGATTCATTAACATACTTCCCTATAGGAGCAGCATCCGCAGAAGCGCCGCTTACAGGAGAAAACAGTGCAGTAAATACCAGAATACCTAAGAAAACCAGGAATATCGGCGTAAGAACTTTACCAACCCATGTAAGTATTCCGCTAGGCTTCATAGCAAAGAAGAATGCTAACGCGAAGAAAACCACAGAGAACAAGAACAAATACAATTGACCGTTTCCGTCTTGTGGAACGACGCGCTCCAAACCAACAGTGTACGAAGTTGTTGCGCAGCGAGGAATTGCAAAGAATGGTCCGATTGTTAAATACAGCACACAAGTAAAGAACATGCCGTATTTTTTGCTCGGCTTACTAGAAAGTTCAAAAAGACCGTTTGCGCGACTCATCGCAAGAGCCGTAACACCAAGCAATGGCAAACCAACGCCGGTAATAATAAAGCCTAATGCTGCAGGAGCGGAATTGTTTCCTGCATTAGCTCCAAGGAACACAGGGAAAATCAGGTTTCCTGCGCCAAAGAACATACCAAACAACATGACCGCCACGTACGCGGACTCAATAATGGTCAAGTTCCTTTTTTTCGGGGCACTATCTGTGCTGACACTTTGTGTTGTGACGCTCATGCTTACACCTCCCATAAGGATAAATTTGTATTTATATACTATTCAGCTAAATCTCTTACTTTGTAATTTTGTGGATTTAAAGCGAAAATAATATTAGAGGGTATATTAATAAATTGCATGTACTTAATCGATAGAAACTTATAATTCGTGCGTGTCTCTAATAAAAAATAAAAAGGACGCTGGCAAACTACCAACGTCCTATGTAATCAAAAATGCTCTATAGCTTTGCTCTAAATCTTATATAAAATAAGCAAAATCACATCTTTTCCGGAGCAGAAACTCCAAGCAAATCAAGACCAGTTGCAATAACTGTGCGCACAGCAGCGTTAAGCTTTAAGCGAGCTGCAGCACGAGCTGGCTCTGGGCACTTTGCAATGCGCTGAGCTTCGCGCTCGGCTTCTGGCAAACGATTTTCAGGGTCAGTTAACTCCATTGGCACAACGCGCTCAAGGTTGTACCACTTGTGGTAACTTGCTGCCAAATCCTCAAGGTAATGCGCAACTCTGTGAGGAGCGCGCAAGTCGCCAGCTTGAGCCAAAGCTGCAGGCCATTGCGCCAAAGCAGCCAACACTTCGCCGTCAGCCTCGGTATTAAGCAAGCTTAAATCAGCGCCATCTTGCGTAATTCCAGCGTCCGCCGCGTTACGAGCCACATTGCAGCTGCGTGCGTGCGCGTATTGCACGTAATACACAGGATTATCGTTGCTGTGAGAAGCAAGCAAATCCAAATCAATATCAACGCTTGTATTGTAATCTGTGCGAGCAAGCGAGTAGCGCGAAGCATCAACACCAATTGCATCAACTAAATCGTCAATCGTAATAACGTTTCCTGCGCGCTTGCTCATGCGTACAGGCTTGCCATCTTTCATAACGTTTACAAGCTGACCAATAAGAATCTGCATGTTTTCGCCTGGCTTGTCTCCAAAAGCCGCGCACATTGCCATCATTCTGCCAATATAGCCGTGATGATCCGCACCAAGCATGTAAATCGCTACGTCCGCAGGATTCTGTTCGCGATGGCGCTTGTTGCGATAGTACGCAATATCTGCAGCAAAGTAAGCGTAATTGCCGTCAGACTTAATAATTACGCGATCTTTGTCGTCGCCATGCTTAGTGGATTCAAACCAAGTTGCGCCATCTTTTTCAAAAATGTCTCCGCGAGAACGCAAATCTGCAATAGCACGCTCAACTTCGCCATCCTCGTACAGGCTGTTTTCGTGGAACCACACGTCGAAATCAACACGAAAATCGCGCATGGACTTACGGATTTCGGCAAACATCATTGGCACTGCGCGCTTGCGGAACTCTTCGCGCTGCTCGGAATCGCCTTCGCCAAGAGGCAAACCTTCCTCGTCTTTTCCAAGATCAATTCTTGGCAAAGAAAGAACATCAACGCCGTCTGCTTGCGCTTCTTTTATAACAGCGTCTGCGATTTCGTTAATATACGCGCCTTTGTAACCATCTGCAGGCGTTTCTTCACCATGAGCTGCAGCAACTAAAGACTTTGCAAAACGGTTAATTTGCTCGCCATGATCGTTGAAGTAGTACTCGCGCACAACTTTTGCGCCGTTCGCTTCCAAGACTCGAGCCATAGAATCACCAACTGCAGCCCAGCGAGTTCCACCAATGTGGATTGGACCAGTTGGGTTTGCGGAAACAAACTCAAGATTCAAAGTTTTGCCGCTTAAGTGCGTATTTTTGCCAAAATCAGCACCTTGCTTTAAGACCTCGTCTACAACTGCCGCTGCAGAAGCAGAATCAAGCGTTATGTTAATAAAGCCAGGACCTGCAACTTCTACAGACGCAATACCTTCCGCTTCTTGCAAACTCTCAGCAAAAAGCTCGGCTAAATCACTAGGCTTCATACCAGCTTTTTTAGCAAGCTGCATAGCAACGTTCGTAGCCCAATCGCCGTGTGCGCGATCCTTTGGTCGCATAACTGCAAGTTTTTCGGCAGCAGGAATCAAATCTTCTGTTAGACTGCCAGCTTTACCGCTTGCTACTAAATCTTTAGCAATTTTTTCAATTAATTCACTTAAGCTTTCTGGATTCATGGTTTACAGTCTAGCGTTACCGCGCGATGCTTCGCGATTACAATACACAAAAAGCGCTGGAGTCGAAGATTGACTTCCAGCGCTTTTGTTTTGCGATTAATTATTTTCGATTACTTGCAACTACTTACAGCTACTTCTTTTTTGCAGGAGCTTCGCCGAGTTCGCTTTGAGCAACAGAAACGTTTACGTTAGCTGCATCAGATTCCGCGGAATCAGATTCAGAATCAGAAGAATCTCCAGCAACTGCTGCCTTAACAGCGTTAAGATTTACTTCTCCAGTAACGCGTCCAGCTTCAGCAACGTCATCCAAAGTCTCCTCGACAGCCTTGTAAGCATTTTCTGCTACGTTCAAAGTCACTTGCAAAATAGGAGTCTTCATAGAAACTTTTGCTTCAGACTTAATCTTGCGCAAAGTAGCCAAAGCTTCACCCGCGTAAGCCAAAGTATCTGCAGAAACACCGTTTGCAGCAGCCTCATACGCCTTAGCGCATGGCCAGCTAGCGCGATGCACAGAGCCTTCGCCGTCATGCATCCAGCTCCACACTTCTTCAGTAGCGTAAGGCAAGTAAGGAGCAAGCAAGCGAGCCAAAGCATCGAGCGCAAGGCCAAGAGTTGTGCGAGCAGACTTTACAGCAGCTTCGCTTGGAGTGCGTCCAGTCGATTCTGCAGTACCGTAAGCGCGATTCTTTGCAAGCTCAATATAGTCGTCGCAGAACTCCCAGAAGAATGTTTCGATTGCTTCCAAAGCCTTGGAATGCTCGTAAGATTCAAGCGCATCAGTAGCTGTACGAATAACGGATGCAAGCTTTGCCATAACAGAGCGATCCAAAACTTCCGTAACGTCAGCAAAATTCCAGTCCGCGCTAGCAGGCTCAAGAACCTGATGCTCCTCATCTTCTCGGCCAATCGCGAGCGCAAACTTAGTAGCATTCAAAAGCTTAATAGCTAAGCGTCGGCCAATCTTCATTTGGCCTTCGTCGTAAGTTGCGTCCAAGCCAAGTTTTGCAGAAGTTGCCCAGTAGCGTACAGCATCTGCACCAAACTCTTCGATTGGCTTATTTGGCACAACAACGTTGCCTTTAGATTTAGACATCTTCTTATGGTCAGGATCAAGAATCCAGCCAGAAAGTGCAGCATGCTTCCAAGGCAAGCAGCCGTTTTCAAGATGTGCGCGATCAACAGTACTAAACAGCCAAGTACGAATAATATCCTGGCCTTGTGGACGCAAATCCATTGGGAAAGTAGCCTTAAACAAAGCTTGATTTTCCTCACCTGGCTCTTCCCAACGAGTCACGATTTGTGGAGTTAAGGAAGATGTAGCCCAAGTGTCCATAATGTCTTGCTCAGCAGTAAATCCATTTGGCTGGTCTCGCTGCGATTCATCGAATCCTTCTGGAACGTCAATAGTTGGATCGATTGGCAAACGATCTTCGCTAGGAGTCAAAGGATGCTCGTAATCCACTTCCCCATTTTCGTTTACTGGATACCAAAGTGGGAATGGCACACCGAAGAAGCGCTGGCGAGAGATAAGCCAGTCACCATTCAAGCCGTGAACCCAATTCTCATAGCGCACGCGCATAAAGTCTGGGTGGAAGTTAAGTTCCTTGCCTCGCTCAATAAGTTCAGCATTCAACTTTTCGTCCGTGCCACCGTTCTTTAAATACCACTGGCGAGAAGTGACGATTTCCAAAGGCTTATCGCCCTTTTCGTAGAAGTTCGTCATACGCTTTGTTGGCTTTGGATCGCCTTCCATGTCTCCAGCTGCTTGCAAAGCTTCAACAATTTCCTTACGAGCAGAGAACGTGGTTTTGCCGGCAATTTTCTCGAACATTTCACGGCCGGATTCATCTGTAATCCAATCAGGAGTCGTCATAACGATGCGACCGTTACGCTGAATAATTGGTCGAGTTGGCAAATTCAAATCGCGCCACCACTCAACGTCTGTTACGTCACCAAAAGTACAGCACATTGCAATACCAGCACCCTTGTCCATTTGAGCAGCAGAATGCGCCAAAATTGGAACCTTCACCTTAAACAGTGGCGAATAAACTTCCTGACCAAAGTACTTCTTGTAACGCTCATCTTCTGGATTTGCAATTAAAGAAGTGCATGCAGCAAGCAATTCTGGACGCGTAGTTTCAATATAAATTGGCGTACCATCTTCAAAACGGAACGCAATCTTATGGTAGAAACCAGGATATTCGCGTGATTCAAGCTCTGCTTGTGCAACTGCAGTCTGGAAAGTCACATCCCACAATCCAGGAGCATCTTTTTGATAAGCTTCTCCGCGAGCAAGATTGCGAAGGAATGCTTTTTGCGCAACTCGACGAGGCTGCTCACCAATCGTGTGGTAAGTTTGCGACCAGTCTACAGAAAGACCAAGCCTGCGCCACAATGCTTCAAAAAGCTTCTCATCTTGAGAAGTCAAGCGCTCACAAAGCTCAATAAAGTTCTGCCTGCTTACAGGAACCTGATCTTTAGCCTCAATCTTCTTGCCTTCAGTGCCTTCAAAAGGCGGCTTAAAATCAGGGTCATACTTCAACGAAGTATCCACTCGCACACCGTAATAATTTTGTACGCGGCGCTCTGTTGGCAAGCCGTTATCGTCCCAACCCATTGGGTAGAACACGTCAAAGCCTTGCATGCGCTTATATCGCGCAATGACATCCGTATGCGTGTAAGAGAATACGTGACCTACGTGCAAGTGGCCACTAACGGTTGGAGGTGGAGTATCGATAGAATATACGGCCTTACGGTCGCGAGAATTATGGAATGCGTAAGTTTTAGCTTCGTCCCAATTGCTACGCCACTTGTCTTCAAGACCATCAACGCCAACTTTGTTAGGAAGAGGCGTTAAATGTGCGTGCTTTACTGTGTTATTATCCTGTTCACTCATGAACTGAATATTAGAAACTCAGCGCGACAACGCAAATCTTTACGCTTTTCTATTTCACCACTACGCTCTGCAATGGCAGAAGCTGATCCGTCATATTTTTCGTATAGCCGCTTACATTAGACTTCACAGCCATAATGCTCTTTCGAGCATATAACCAGTGAGCTGCAGCATTATTGCTTACTTCGCGCGCATATGCACGAGCATTTGCCTCATATTCGTTTGCATTCTTAGAATGAACCGCATCGGCCCAAGCTTGTTGAGCACGCGCGTCTTGCAAAACGAACGGAGAACCGCTTTCTGCAAACATGCCTTCATCTAAAGTACGATTGCTCGTAGTAAGCGCAAGATCATACTTACCTTCACTAATACGCTTACGCATAGTTTGTTGATCAACTTCTTCAAGATTGACCTTAAAACCACTCACGGAACTAATCTGTTTTGAAAGCTCGCGCCCAACTCCACCTTCGCCCTGTGGAACAAGAAAATTAATAGTTCCTAAATAGCTTGCGCTAAAGTAATGGAACAGGGGAGCAGCTTTGCCTGGATTATAAGGATACAATCCATTTAAATCTTCATAACCAGTTGAAAGAGGATCAATAGGTCCTCCTACTGGAACACCACCATTGCCATCAGCTGCAAGTACAGTTTGCGCATTCAAAGCGTATCTCGCAGCTTTACGAGCCTGCTCATCGCAGAAAATCGATGAAACTGTTGTATTTATTGCAATAAATCGCACTCTTGTGCTCTGACCCTCTACCATTTGCGTATTAGCAACAGCAGCAAGACGCTTATTTTCGTTACCTTCAAGCGGAACTGCCATTTGAATATTGCCCTTTTCCATTGCCTCAGCTAGAGCAGTATCGCTATTGAAATATTGCAAAGTAATACTTGCACAAGAAGCAGGGGTTCCCCAGTATTTATCGTTGCGAAGTAATACTAAAGAATTGCCTTTATTGTAGTCACTTACAGTGAAAGGACCTGTGCCAAGAGCAGCACTTGCATAGTCAATCATCGATTTTGTGTCATAGACAATGCCAACACGTCCAGCAAGACGACGTAAAAGTAACGCATCTGGATTATTAAGTGTAATTACTAAAGTGTAATCATCCGGATTATTAACAGTTTTAATATTTGTAAGTGCGCTATAACCAGGATAATTATTTGTGATGCCTTGTTTCAAAGATTGTAATACGGAAGTCGAAGTCATCTCACTACCGTTAGAGAAACGCACACCTTGACGCAAATTAAAACGATATGTTAAGCCGTCTTTCGAAATATCCCATGACTTCGCGAGACCTGGTTGCAAACTATTATCATCGCCACGTTTAACAAGAGTTTCGTAAACATTACCAATTAAAGCTTGCTGTAAAGCGTCACTGTCGTCGTTTCTAATATCAAGAGATTCAGGAGCAGTACGTAAACCAACTTTTAGCACTGAGTTACTAGCTGGATGCATTATTGCAGCAAAAGGCGAATGACCCTGGTATATTTGCCATCCACACCACAAAATGCCGCTCATTATTACAGACACAACTACAAACACAACCCATGGCATCCAGTCTGCATTAGTGCGAGCATGAGCTGACCTGGAAGTGCGATACGCATATTTGCCTGTTCTTGACATAACCTACAGTCTATATCAATATCTGAATTGGAAACAACACGCTTTAAATAATTGCCGACGGACATGTTGTATTTAAAGGGCATGAAACACATTTTGGATTCCGAGCAGTGCAAATTTTTCTGCCATGCAAAATAAGTCTATGAGAAAGATTAGTCCACTCTTTAGGAGCAAAATAAGCAGTTATTTCGCGCTCAATAGCAACAGGATTTGGACGATTCTGAACCTTACGCCAACCAAGACGACCTGTAACACGTATTACGTGAGTATCTACAGGAAACCCCGGTAATCCAAATGCGTTGCCAAGAACAACATTGGCAGTTTTACGACCAACACCCGGCAACGATATTAAATCTTCCATATTTGATGGCACTATACCAGAAAAATTATTAAGCAAACATGCAGATAATGAAATAATATTCTGTGCTTTTACTCTATAAAATCCGAGAGGGTAAATAATTGACTCAACTTGAGATACAGGAGCAGCAGCTAAGGAACTCGCGTTGGGAAAAATAGAAAAGAGTTCAGACGTCACGATATTCACGCGCTTATCCGTAGTTTGCGCGCTTAATACAGTAGCGATTAGTAGCTCAAATGGATTTTTGAAATTTAATGCACACTTCGGCTCCGGTATTTCTTTGCACAATAAATCGTACTCTGCATAAATACGAGCTAATTTCGCTTGTTTTGATTCTCGCATATTAGAGCTTCGATAAATCATTATTGCGCAGACTGCTTATCTGCATCATTTTCAGAATCATCTTCAACACTGCTTTCGGAAATTTCGCTATTCTCATCAGACTCCGAAGGATCAAAGCGATAGCCAACATTACGCACTGTGCCAATTAGATGTTCATATTCAACACCAAGTTTTGCACGAAGCCTACGAATATGAACGTCTACAGTACGAGTGCCACCGTAGTAGTCGTAACCCCATACTTCTTGCAACAAATGAGCACGAGTAAACACCCTGCGCGGATGCTGCACAAAGTATTTCAGCAATTCAAATTCTTTATAAGCTAAATCAACAGGATGACCATGCAAACTCACTGTGTAGCTACGCATATCTACAACAAGATCTCCAGAACGCATAGTTCCATTGTCTGAATTGAAAGAATCATCAATTTCAGAGCCTTGCGAATGCACAAACAAATCATCAGAAGATCCGTGTTGCAAAGAAGCCAAACGCAAACGACCCTCTACTTCCGCCGGAGAAGCATTAGTAAGCACAACATCAGAAATGTTCCACGAAGGATTTACTACAGTAAAACCACCCTCAGTTATAACTAATATGACAGGAACCGTAATATTTGCAACACGCAGAGAAGAACACATTGATTTAGCGAGAGCTAAATCCTCACGCGCATCAAGCAAAAGAATGGTTTGTGCGGGCAGTTTTGCCAAACTTGACGTATCCAAAGAAAGTAAACGCACTTTATGAGATAACAAAGTAAGTGAAGGTAAAACTGAAGAAGGAGAAGCACACGAAGTCATCAATGTGATATCAGTCATATGATGCCTCCAACAAACAATTGATGTAGTAGCAAATTCAGCCTTTACAGGAATTGTAAACCATACTGCGAAAAATAGCGACAACTGCAACACTTGCATCTTCTAAAGATAAAAAATATCAACACAATAAAGCGCAGTGCAGGTTATAGGCTACATTAGTAAATAAACAAAGTAATTTGTTAATATTTTATGGACATATTACGCTTTATAAATATAAAACTTACAGCACTAGGGAGTGTGTATGAGCAATGAAACACGTATCTGCAATAATAAGATGCAGAAAAATGATAATTCTTGCGTAAATGTTCAAAAACATACCCGTATACCTAGCATGAACGCATTAGCGATGTTTGTAAGCCAAATTTTTGTTGTAGTACTTCTCGCAATTGCAGCAATATTGCCAAACGCAACAGCAAAAATAACACTTATATTATGCCTTATCATAATGCTTACATTTATAGCGTTGTGGCCACTGCACGGAAATGTAATTGACCGAGCTATTGCATTATGCGCAGGAATTGCTTCTACATGGTTTGCAACCGGAGTATTAAAGGTATGGCTACCAAAAAGCGTCATTATTGATAACGAAACTGTGTCGATGAGTAAGTTCATTGCTGCAATTCACCCTTACGAACGCTGGGCTGTATCTTTTGCTCTAATTCTTGTAGCAGCAACATTTGTAACATTCTTGAGGCAAATGCTGCGCGAGAATCGCACAAATTTAGTACGAAATCTTTCGCACACGCTTACTGCAAGTATTGCTTGTGCAGCACTTCCGGGTTGGCTATTTTTGCCGTCAATTATTAGCTTTATGCCATCGCTTCGCAATTTAGACGGTGGAATACTCGTTATAGTACTGTGCATATTTATGCTAATCGCGCTATCAGGACTTTCATATTTGTGGGTTCGCAACAATTATGAAGAATACGAAACTGGAATAGTTTCGCACGATATCGCCATTTCTATATTGCCAATAATGCTTTCAGGAATGCTCGTGTATATTGCAGGCCTTGGAATGCTAGTAGCTGCTTAAAATTATTTAAAAGCGTATGCAACGTTACATTTTAATTTACTTTTGAAAGCAGCACGCACTTACATAAAAACGTCGAAAAACACGGTATGTGTCTTCGACGTTTTATTTATTAGCTTTTAATCTTTATTGTTTTACTCATTAAAAGCGAAACTTATTTTTCGCTTTCTTCCAAGCGCTTGCGAGCTGCGACGATTTCCTTCTCAGCCTGCTCTACACCAGCCCAGAAGTCACCAGGAAGAACTTCCTTACCTGGCTCCAAAGCCTTGTACTGCTCGAAGAAGTGCTTGATTTCAGCTTTATGATACTCGTTCACGTCATCGATATCCTTGATGTCGTCAAAACGAACGTCTGCTGGAACGCACAAAACCTTGTCGTCTCCGCCAGCTTCATCAACCATGTGATACAAGCCAACGGCGCGGCACTCAACAACGCATCCTGGGAACACAGAATTTGGAATCATAACAAGAGCGTCAAGTGGATCGCCATCTTCGCCCAAAGTGCCATCAATATAACCGTAATCATCTGGATAACCCATAGCTGTGAAAAGGGTGCGATCCAAGAATACGCGACCAGTTTCGTGATCCACTTCATACTTGTTCTTAGAACCGCGTGGAATCTCTACCACAACGTTAAAAGTTTCTGCCATATTGGCTCCTTTGATAACTTTAATAACAATTCATATAACTGTTCTATCTCACTTTAGCGCGCACCGACGAACGACAGCAATAGAGCATATAAAACAAAATTTTTGTTAACAAATTTCGTTAAATGATAAACGTTTTGTATCACTTACAGAAGTAGCATAAAATCACATATTTCTAGCACATCCTAGGCATAGCAACAAGACACGCTTTAAGCTATAAAAGTGTCTTAATACACAGTTACTATTGCTACGTTTTACACACGATATGTTGCATACATACCAGTATGGTTACCGAAGCGTAGGCAAGATGACAAAAAAGAGATGCGTGAACACTTCCACTGCTTCACAAGCAGATCAATCCTTCAAAACAAAGAAGGTTCCTGCAGAAAAAAATGCTAGTAAAACGACCTCAACTAATCTTTCAGCAAACGCAAATAATACCGTAGAAAAAACTATTCATAGCGCAAAAGCTGAAAATAAACAATCATCTACTTTACCTACAAATACTGTTTCGAAGCGAAATAAAGCAATAGACGGTTTAAGAGCTTTAGCAATTATTGGTATTGTATGCTTTCATATGCGTCCAAGCCTTCTTATGGGAGGATTCCTTGGAGTAACACTATTTTTGGTATTGGCAGGATATTTTTGTACGAGATCAGTTCTGCGCTATTTAAACGCAGATGAAAACGCAAAAAATACAAAAAATATCGGAGATAATAATAAAAATACTCAAGGAATCAAGCATTACTGGGAGTATTTACTAAAGCGCGTAAAAAGAATTTGGCCGTCAACACTTGGAATTATCGCTATAACAGCACCAATTATGTGGCTTTTTTCGCCAAGTCTACTACCAAAGTTACAAGCGGATGCTCTTTCAGGCTCCGGATTCTTTAGCAATATAATGTATGTTGCCCGTAAACTTTCATATTTTGAACAGTCCGGACTACCTTCTCCTATCAAACATCTTTGGTATCTCGGACTTTTAATGCAGGCTTTTGTTATATGGCCTATTATCCTTGCTGCACTTATTAAATTCGTGCGTAGCAAGCTAATACGCATGTATATCACAGCAGGCTTAGCCATACTTTCTTCTATTCTTACTTTTACTTTTGCCTACTTATTTAACAATTACACAACTCCAGCTCGCGTCTACTATTCTCTAGATACGAGAGCATCAGAATTCTTAATGGGTGCAATGCTAGCAATGTACGGTGCTTGGTTTGTCAAACATTCATTCCACGCGTGGCTTATTCATGCATTACATTTGCTAATGGGCAAAAAGAACATATCGGTCAGCTTAGCTTCATCAGTTAAGTTAGACAGTAGTGTAGATAATTCAGCACTAACGAAAAAATCAGATAAATCCTGCGCAAATAAAGAAAAAGAGTTTATTGAAGATGGAATACCTGCTGACTTGCGTAAAGGATTACAAATTGATTTATCAGATAATGGCGTAACTCCAGATATACAAGAACTTCCAAATAACGCATTCAATAAGCCAAAAACTGTTTTTTATAATCCACTTCGTGCATGGCAGCGATCTTGCGTTGGGTTATTGGCAACAATTGTGTTGTGCTACTGCTTCGTGTATGCAGAAGGCACATCTTCAGTATTTGTTTTTGGCGGATACACAATAACAGCAGCCGCTTGCACACTAATACTATGGTCTTGCACGCAAACTGATAATATTTGCTCAAGAATATTTGCATGGACTCCACTCGCCTATATCGGCAGACGCTCTTTTGCAATTTATTTAGTTCACTTCCCTGTTCTTGAATTATTCAACCCAGCAAATAGAACAACTGCTATTTCTACAGGAGAGCAAATCTTGCAAGCACTAGTAATAGTTGCACTTGCAGAATGCTTGTATCAGTTATTTGAAAAGCCAATAAAAGATCAACAATTATTTAAGCTTATTCGCTCTGTCTCACTAACTTTGTGCTGCATAATTATTGTGTCGTTAATTATCTTGCCAGTAAATTGGCAGGATATAGCCAAGCATAGGTCAATGCAGCTTCGCCCAGAATTGACAGCACAAGTAGAGCAATCTTCATCGTCAAATAAAAAACCTACTGCTTTTGACAAAACTAATTCTAAGCAAGAAACAAAAGAAAAAGCAGTTCCAAAAGGTGTGCAAAAGAATGTAGTAAAACAGTCTCTTCCACCTACACCATCGAAGTATCGTATTCTCTTCCCTATTGCAGAAAAAGTTCCACGAAATCTTGTTACTACTCATACGCGGATCGACAAACGACGCAATACTTGTTCCGTAAACTTAACTATGGTTGGAGATTCCATTACTGAAGGCGCTAAACCATATTTGATGCAAGTTATGCCTAACGCTTATATAGATGGAAAAGTGAGTAGACAAATTTTCCACGGAGCTGATGAATACGAGAAAGATATTTCGGCAAAACACGCTGGAGATGTGGTGATTTTCGCTCTTGGAACCAACGGTCCTCCTCATGACGATAGCGTGCTTCAACACATGGTTGATGTCGCAAAAGGTAGACCTGTTTATTTCGTTACCACACGAGTTCCGCAACCTTGGCAGGATGCAACGAACGATAGCTTACGCAAGTTCGCAGCAACTCATCATAATGTTGGCATTATAGACTGGCATGGTTTGAGTAATGGTCACTCGGAATATTTGACTGACGATGGAGTTCACTTAACTCCAATTGGCGGTCCACAATACGCGAAGATGATTCGTTTAGCTGTATGCGGCGGCTGAAAATTAGAGTTATAACGCGCTAAAACTTTTTAATACTGTTATTAAGCATAATAAATTGTGTTTTGCGTGGTGAAAATAGCTACGAAATATTACGATAGTATCTATGACTGAGTTGAGGACACTACGTGATTTGCAAGACGCTGGGGAAAGCGTATCTACTTGGACGAATCCTTTGCGCGATCCACGTGATTTGCGTTTAGCTCGCATTGCGGGTCCGTGCAGCCTAGTAATTTTTGGCATTACTGGCGATTTAGCACGCAAAAAACTTATGCCAGCAGTATATGATTTAGCTAATCGCGGGCTTTTGCCTCCAGGATTTGGTTTAACTGGTTTTGCGAGACGCGATTGGACGGATGAACATTTCGTAAACTTTGTGCGCGAAAATATTGAGCAGCATTGCAGAACGCCATTTCGTGAGTCAACTTGGATTAATCTCGCTAAAGGCATACGTTTCGTACGCGGCACCTTTGACGATGCGTCCGCGTTTGAGCGTTTAAGCAAAACAGTGAACGAACTTGATCGAGACAGAGGTACTCGCGGAAATCACGCTTTTTACATGTCTATTCCGCCTTCCAGCTTCCCAGTTGTTGCCCAACAGCTTGCAGCATCAGGTCTTTCGCACTCTTCTGAGCATGCTTGGCGACGCGTAATTATTGAAAAGCCTTTTGGCCACGATTTAGCGAGCGCACGAGAATTGGATCGCGTCGTTTCTGAAGTTTTTGATCCTAATTCTGTGTTCCGAATTGACCATTATTTAGGCAAGGAAACTGTGCAAAATTTGCTGGCTTTCCGCTTTGCTAACGCAATGTATGAGCCGATTTGGAACGCAAATTACGTCGATCACGTGCAAATTACGATGGCTGAAGATATTGGCATTGGCGGAAGAGCCGGATACTACGACGGAATCGGTGCTGCACGTGACGTGATTCAGAACCATTTGCTTCAACTTATGGCGCTTACTGCTATGGAAGAGCCTGTAAGTTTCCGCGCTAGCGATTTGACTGCTGAAAAAACGAAAGTTCTATCCGCAATCCGACTACCTCAAGACTTGGCTGCCAATACTGCTCGAGGACAGTATGCAGCAGGATGGCAAGGCTCTTACAAAGCTGTTGGATACTTGGAAGAGCAAGGAATCGACCCTAAAAGCACTACTGAAACGTACGCTGCAGTGCGACTTGACGTTGATACTCGCCGTTGGGCTGGAGTTCCGTTCTACTTGCGAACCGGAAAACGTTTAGGCAAGCGCGTTACGGAAATTGCTGTTATTTTTAAGCGTGCTCCGCATTTGCCGTTTGAGTCTACTGCAGTTCGAGAGCTTGGTAGCAATGCTATTGTGATTCGAGTGCAACCAGACGAGGGCGTTACTATGCGCTTTGGTGCGAAAGTCCCTGGCGGAACTGCTATGGAAGTTCGAGACGTTTCTATGGACTTTAGTTACGGACGCTCTTTTACTGAAAGTTCCCCTGAAGCTTACGAGCGCTTGATTCTTGACGTACTTCTTGGCGAACCACCGCTATTCCCAACTACGCAAGAAGTAGATTTAAGTTGGAAAATTCTTGACCCTATTGAGGAATTCTGGAGTTCGCTTGGCACACAACCGCAACCATATCGCGCTGGAACATGGGGTCCAGCAGAAGCTGATGCTATGCTTGCTCGAGATAATCGCCATTGGAGGCTGCCATGATTATCAACCTTCCTGATACTAATACAAGCAAAATTGCAGCAAAAATCGACGAATTGCACGAAGAGCGCGGCGAATCTGCTACTGGTCGAGTGCTCACTTTGCTTATTGATACAACTCTTAAAGAGTTAGAGCATGCACTTGATGCAGCAAACACAGCTAGCCGCGAGCATCCTTGCCGAGTTATTGCAATGGTTCGAGATTGGTCTAGCGAGCACGCTGCTGAGCGCGGTGAGGTTGTGCCGAATCTCGATGCTCAAGTACGTTTTGGGGCAGATGCTGGAGCTGGCGAAATTATTATTTTGTATCCGCACAACGGTTTAGTTCGTCATCCGGATACGCTTGTCATTCCACTACTTGTGCCAGATGCACCGGTTGTTGCATGGTGGCCAACAAACGCTCCGGAAGATCCTGCTCACGATTTGCTTGGAGCTATGGCAAGTAGCAGAATTACTGACGCACAGCGAGCAGACGATACTCTTAAAACTGTGCAAAACTTGCGTAAAAACTGGTCTCCGCAAGATGCAGATTTGTCTTGGACGCGTTTAACTCCTTGGCGCGCGTTACTTGCTTCTATGCTCGATCAACCTCCACATTTGCCTATTCTTAGCGCGAAGGTTGTGGGTCCTACTCATTACGTATCTCTGCATTTACTAGCAGCTTGGATTAAGAGTAGCTTGCACGTTCCTGTAGAAATAGTTGAAAATCCTGAAGCTCAAGCTATTACTTCCGTAACTTTAGAACGCAAGGATGGCACATTGTCACTCACTCGCCCTGCTGGCGGAGATCAAGCTTTGATTAGCCTGCCTGGACAGGCTGCACAACCTATTGCGCTTCCTATTCGCACTCTGGATGATTGCTTAAGCGAAGAATTGCGACGCATTGATCCTGACGAAATTTATGCGCAGCTGGTGCGAGATAATCCTTCAGAAAATGCGTGAAACATTACGTGAAACAATTCGTGAAATATTTTTAATTGCATAAAAGGAACAACTATGACAAATAATGAAGTTACTTTTGCACATAACGCAAGTATTTACGGATACGATAATCGCGATGTGCTTGCAGCCGTTGCAGCCCAACGTCTAGTAACGCTTATTATGGAATCACAGAATGATGTGCAAAATCTCAATAAACCATTTCATTTATTACTTACTGGTGGCACAGATTCAATACGCATGTTCCAAATGCTTGCTAATAACCCGCTTTTACCAGCAATTAATTGGAATTTAGTGCATATTTGGTGGGCAGATGAGCGTTTCGTAGCTTATGATAGCGAGGATCGCAATGCGCGCAAGGCTCGCGAAATGTTTCTTAACTTACTTACTTCTAACAAAGCTTTGACAGAATCTCATATTCACGAAATGCCTGCAGATGAGCGTAATGCGGAGGAAATTGTAGCAGCCAGCGACGCTGAAAATGACGCTATTTTAGACGCTGCAGCGCGCGACTATGAGGAAGAAATCGTGAGCATACTTGGCAAAGAGCCAGTGTTTGATCTAGCAATTCTTGGCATGGGGCCGGATGCGCATATGGCTTCACTTTTCCCAGGATTACCGCAGGTTAATAATCGCGATCGCATTGTTGTTGGAGTAAATCACTCCCCTAAACTTCCGCCAATGCGATTGTCTCTTACAGTTCCTGTGCTGGCTCACAGCCACCGCACTTGGTTCTTGACTGCCGGAGTAGAAAAAGGCGCTGCTTTAATGAATGTACTTTCTGGTGATAATAATCCAGAATATCCTGCGTCTTTTGCAAACGGAACTGACGAAATCTCTTGGCTAACCACCGCGGAAACTTTGCAAGCTGCTATTAAGTAACTTGTATAGCTTTCTAGCAACATGCATAATACTCAGAACAATAAATAACAGACCTCTGCATAATAATGCAAAGGTCTGTTATCTCTAAATATTATTTGTTTTAATCTTGCTTTACTTCTGGGCGATTAGGCTCTGCCCACAAAGTGTGGAATACGCCTGGCTCGTCAATGCGACCGTAAGTGTGAGCGCCGAAGAAATCACGCTGAGCCTGAATAAGCGAAGCTGGCAAACGCTTGGAACGCAATCCATCGTAGTATGCAAGCAAGCTAGAGAATGCTGGCACAGGAACCCCGTGCTCAACTGCACGCGCAATAACACGACGCCAAGCAGCCTGCGACTTTTCAATAGCATCCTTAAAGTACGGTGCAAAAAGCAAAGAAACGCTCGCTTCACCGGACTCAAAAGCCTCAGAAACGCGGTTCAAGAACTGAGCGCGAATAATGCATCCACCACGCCAAATGCGAGCAACCGCAGCCTGGTCAATCTTCCAATCATGCTCAATTGCAGCAGCAGCAATCTCGTCGAATCCCTGAGCATAAGAAACAATCTTAGAAGCGTACAAAGCTTGGCGAATATCCTCAATAAACGCCTTACGCTCAGCATCGTTCAAATCAAAATGCACATCCGGACCAGTCAAACCTTGGCTTTCAGCAGCTTCTCGCAAAGCAACCTGGCTGGAAAGTCCGCGAGCAAACACGGCTTCAGCAATACCGGTAACTGGTATTCCGAGAGAAAGCGCAGACTGTACAGTCCAAGTACCAGTGCCCTTCATGCCAGCGTGATCCACCATCATCTCAACCAAAGGCTTACCAGTTTTAGCATCCTTCTGGCGAAGCACATCAGCCGTAATCTCAATCAAATAAGAATCAAGTTCGCCCTTATTCCACTCGCTAAACACGTCTGCAATTTCGTCGGATTTCATGCCCAAGCCGCGAAGCATTAAATCGTAGCTTTCGGCAATAAGCTGCATATCCGAGTACTCGATGCCATTGTGAACCATCTTCACAAAATGACCAGCGCCGTCAGTACCAATATGTGTTACGCAAGGCTCACCTTCAGCAACAGCAGCAATAGACTTCAAAATAGGACCAAGAGTCTTCCAAGATTCCTCAGTGCCACCAGGCATCATCGAAGGACCACGCAAAGCACCTTCTTCGCCGCCAGAAACACCGCAACCAACGTAATGAAGACCACGCGCGCGAATGTCACGCTCTCTGCGAATCGTATCTTCAAAATAAGAGTTTCCGCCGTCGACGATAATATCTCCAGGCTCCATAGCATTTGCAAGTTCTTCAATCACAGCATCAGTAGGAGCACCAGCTTTTACCATAATTATTGCGGTGCGCGGACGCTTTAGAGAAGCCACAAATTCTTCAACAGTTTTTGAAGGCACAAAAGCACCTTCACTGCCATGCTCATTCATTAAAGTTTCAGTGCGCGAATAATGACGATTATAAACAGCTACTGTATTTCCATGATGCGCAAGATTACGCGCTAAATTCGAACCCATGGCAGCCAAACCAACAACACCAATATTTGCCTGAGCTTGAGTCATAATGACACCTCTTATCTTGTACTTGTTTTGTTATTTGCACGCATGCTTTGCGCACCCAAGCAATCTGCATTATCTACAAAATGCACAACTTTTTATTTTGCGTTACGCCCCTTCAAGAAACGCACTTAATAATTTTATAGGCGGATATGCACAAGGCTTAACAATATGCAAGTTAAGTAGTTCCAAATATAAATTCTGTGAAATAGATTACATTTTTAATCGTTAAAACTAAGCTCATATTCACTTCATAAAACACGACACGCTTACAAACACGCTATTTTTAGCTATTTTAAATAATAACTATATATAGTGTTTACACAGTCGACACACCACTATAAATAGTGCTTATTCAGAGTAAGCTAACTACTTGGCTTTTGTCGATACAACACGGAATTGCAAAATTCCCCCATCACCAGAGGAGATTGAAATGACTATCACAGTGTTTACTAAACCTCATTGCCCACAGTGTGATGCAACTAAGCGACAGTTCACAAAACTTGGCGTGAACTTTGAAACAGTAGACTTGTCAAAAAGCCCTGAATCACTCGAACAGTTAAGAAATGCCGGATACCGTCAAGCTCCAGTAGTCATTGCTCCCGACGCATCCTGGAGTGGGTACCGTCCAGATCTAATTGCGCAAATTGCGGATAAACTCGGAACTTCCGCAGAGGCAGCAAAAGAAGCATAAGAAATGTGTGAGCAAGAAAATATAACACAACAAAGCGAGCCTGAATCGCGCGCACAAGGCGAATCAATCGGAGCTGTAGTCTACTTTTCCTCAGTTTCCGAAAACACGTTAAGATTTGTGCAAAATTGCGATTTTCCAAGCAATAACGTAAACGTGTACCGCATACCACTTCGCCCTAAAGAGCCGGAATTAAACGTGCGCGAACCGTACGTTTTGATTGTTCCAACTTACGGCGGTGGAAATATTGCGAAAGCAATACCAATGCAAGTTCGCAAATTCTTAAATAATCGCGAAAATCGTTCGTTTATTCGCGGGGTAATTTCTTCCGGAAATACAAATTTTGGAGAAGCATATTGCGCTGCAGGCGGTCAAATTGCAGGAAAGTGCAAAATCCCAAATATGTACTCGTTTGAACTCACGGGAACTGCAGAAGATATAGAAAAAGTAGCGCATGGGATACCGAGATTTTTAAAACAACTCAAAGAAACAGAACAAACGAAATAAACGAAATAAGTAAAAGAAACAAAACAAACAGCGTTTGAAAAACAAAAATAACGCATGAAGAAAGGAACAAACCCCATGAATAGCACAGATCCGATGAGCGAATCTACTTCGCTTAATCTTGATCACACTGATTCTGCAAGCACAACTGCCAGCACAACAGCAGAGCGCATTCGCAACAGCCGCGACTACCACGTTCTTAACGCTATGCTCGGTCTTTTTGACCCAGAAAAAGGCATTCAGTTTGATAAAGATCAGGAAGCAGAAAAGCTTTACGTTTCGGATTACGTGCAAGAACACAGCATGAAGTTTGCTTCAACTCGCGAACGCTTGAACTATTTGATTGACAACTATTACTACAACGGCAACGTGTTCAACAAATACAGCGATGAGTTTCTCGATAAATTCTACGAGCATGCAGAAGCCGCTCACCACACTTTTGGCACATTCTTAGGTGCTTTTAAGTTCTACACTTCTTACGCTTTAAAGACTTTCGACGGCAAGCAGTATTTGGAAAACTTCGCTCAGCGCGCAGCTGCTGTTGCATTGGAACTCGCAGACGGCGACGAAAAAGCAGCGCTCAACTATTTGGACGAAATGCTTGCAGGTCGCTTCCAGCCAGCCACTCCAACGTTCTTGAATCTTGGTAAAGCTCAGCGCGGAGAGGCTGTGAGCTGCTTCCTCGTGCGTTTGGAAGATAATATGGAGTCTATTGCGCGCGGAATTAATTCTGCTTTGCAACTTTCTAAACGAGGCGGCGGCGTGGCTCTTTTGCTTACGAATTTGCGCGAGCTTGGCGCTCCTATTAAGCGCATCGAAAATCAGTCGAGTGGCGTTGTACCTGTTATGAAGCTTTTGGAAGATTCATTCTCTTACGCTAATCAGCTTGGCGCTCGTCAGGGCGCTGGTGCTGTGTATATTAGCGCTCACCACCCAGATATTATGCGTTTCCTCGACACTAAGCGCGAGAACGCGGACGAGAAGATTCGTATTAAGTCGCTTTCTTTAGGCGTTGTTATTCCAGATATTACTTTTGAGCTTGCTAAGCGCAAAGAAAAGATGGCTTTGTTTAGCCCTTACGATGTTGAGCGCGAATATGGCAAGCCTTTTGCAGACATTTCTGTTACTGAACATTACGACGAGATGGTTGCAAATCCTCGCATTCACAAGAAGTACATCGACGCTCGCGAATTCTTTATGACACTTGCGGAAATTCAGTTTGAGTCTGGCTACCCTTACATTTTGTTTGAGGATACTGTGAATCGCACAAATCCTATTAAGGGTCGCATTACTATGAGCAACTTGTGCTCCGAGATTTTGCAAACTCAGGAAGCAAGCACTTATAACGCTGACTTATCTTATAGTCACGTTGGCCGCGACATTTCTTGCAATCTCGGCTCTCTTAATATTGCTAAGGCAATGGATGGTGACTTGGGTGCAAGCGTTGATTTGGCGGTACGTGCGCTCACTTCTGTTTCGGAGCACACTTCGATTGATTCTGTACCTTCGATTCGTCGCGGAAACGCAGAAGGTCACGCTATTGGCTTGGGTCAAATGAATTTGCACGGTTTCCTTGCTCGCGAGCACATGCAGTACGGAAGCGAGGAAGCTCTTGACTTTACAGACATGTACTTTATGACTGTTGCTTACCACGCTTATAAGGCTTCTCACGCTTTGGCTGTAGAGCGCGGACACGCTTTTGCAAGCTTTAAAACGAGTGCCTACGCTAAGCCTGCAGGAAAAGGCAACTATTTCGATAAATACACTGATGGAAGTCGTTCTCTTGAGCCTCGCACTCAAGCGGTTCGCGATTTGTTTGCTCGTTTCAATGTTGCGATTCCAAGTGTTTCAGACTGGGAGCAACTGCGCGACGAGATTTTGCGCGACGGCATTTACAACGAGTATTTGCAGGCTGTTCCTCCAACTGGCTCAATCTCTTACATCAACCATTCCACGAGTTCAATCCACCCAATTGCTTCTCGCATTGAGATTCGTAAAGAGGGCAAAGTTGGTCGCGTCTACTACCCTGCAGCATACATGACGAACGACAATATGCAGTACTTTAAGGATGCTTACGAGATTGGCTGGAAGGCAATTATTGATACTTACGCTGAAGCAACTCAGCATGTGGATCAGGGATTGTCGCTTACTTTGTTCTTCCCAGACACTACGACTACTCGCGATTTGAATAAGGCTCAGATTTACGCATGGCGCAAGGGCATTAAGACTCTTTACTACATTCGTATTCGCCAGAAAGCTTTGGAAGGTACGGAAATTGAAGGTTGCGTAAGCTGCACACTATAAGTAGTAGTGATAAAAATTTTAGCTACGTAGATATTTCCAAATTAAATAAAAAAACTTAAAAATTTTGTAAAACGTAAACACAAGATCAGGAGTAATTATGACAGAACTCGATACAACTGCGCTCGATCCAACAGCATTGCGCAGTAGCCTCGATAAGCCTTTCGGCACAAATCGCGTAATCGCAGATGACGCTATGATGGCAGCTTCTATCACACCATCTCAGTACCGCTACCATCACGGATCGCGTGTACGCCCAGTTAATTGGAATAATATTGTTGACGACAAGGATTTGGACGTTTGGAATCGTCTTATTGCTAACTTCTGGCTTCCTGAAAAGGTGCCGCTGAGCAACGATATTCCTTCTTGGCGTTCCCTCACCGATCTTGAACGCAAGACCACTACTCGCGTTTTTACGGGCTTGACTTTGCTTGATACTAGCCAGGCAACTATTGGCGAACTTTGCCAGATTGAGCACGCTCGCACCGAGCATGAGCAGGCTATTTACACGAATATTGCTTTTATGCAGTCGATTCACGCGCGCTCCTACTCCTCTATTTTCTCTACTCTTTGCTCTAGCGAGGAAATTGACGAAGCTTACCGTTGGGCTGTTGGCAACGATGTTTTGCAGCAGCGCGTCACCACTGTGCTTTGCGAGTACGAGAGCGAAGATCCGCTTAAACGCAAGATTGCTGCAACTATGCTTTCTTCACTTCTTCTTTACGCGGGATTCTACCTTCCGCTTTATTTTGCTTCTCGCGGAAAGATGATGAACACTGCCGATATGATTCGTTTGATTTTGCGCGATAAGGCGATTCACGGCTATTATTCTGGTTACAAGTTCCAGCGCGGTTTGGAGCTTAGAAGCGAGAACGATAAGAAGAATCTTGAAAAGTTCACTATGAACTTGCTCGATACTTTGTACGATTTGGAAGTTGAGTATTCTGGTCAGATTTACGAAGGATTTGACTTCCACGATGACGTTTTTGACTTCGTTCGTTATAACGCTAACAAGGCTTTGATGAATCTTGGCTATCCTGCTAAGTACAGCGAAGAAGAAACTCACGTAAGCCCAGAAATTCTCGCAGCTCTATCTCCTGCTGCCGACGAAAATCACGACTTCTTCTCCGGCTCTGGCTCCAGCTACATCATGGGAAAGTCTGTTGAAACCGACGACGACGATTGGGACTTCTAGTCGCATAATTGATTGTTTATTTGATTAACTGACTGTTCGATTGGTTAACTAATTAATTTAATTAGTTAACCAATTTAATTTATCTAAGTCAATTATTGAACCAAAATATCGTATACATAAAAACTGAAAAATTAGAAAGTAACATGAGCCCCCTCAGCCTTTATGGTACACTATGGAAAAGAAACTGGTTTTGTTAATCCCTTTATGCAAAAATCAGCAGTGACTATCAATTCATCCTCCGTTTAAACTAAGCGTTTTGGGCTGAACTGAGCAGGCGCTCAAGTTTGGAATCCAAATTGATAAGGATGCCTAGCAGTTGTTAGTCACATCTATACGAAGAAAGAAGGTCAGTTATGGGGAAAATGACTTATAAAAAAGTACTTTGTGTTGTAGTGCTATTCAGTTCGCTGGTGGGGCTAGCGGCCTGCGGTAGCTCCAAAGCAAACAATTCAGCGTCTACGAAAATAACCCATCAGTCAACTAAAAAACATTCAAAATCAATCAAAAAACCTTCAGAAAAGAACGTTCCTGAGGCTTTTGTGAAAGGCGAAAAAGGAACTTTTGAAGCACTAGGTGAAACTAAACCCGTTATTTGGGACGCTTATCCTGATAAGTTGGCCTACGTGAAAGATGCTTTTTATCATTGGACACTTCAAGACGACTGGTTCCAAGTCATTACTGGTCACTACATGGTCGTCGACCGTTTAAATACTTCAGGAATGTTATTAAAGAAACTTCAAAAGGGCACACCAGTTAAATTAAACGGCAAAGACTATAAAGTGGCAGATTATAAAGACTTTGAAGGAGGAGGCAGCGCGGATAAATTGTTAAGCCAGTTCAAAGGATATGTTGAGCAATTCCCTAAATCTGCTTACTTTATTCAAACCTGTCTTGATGCCAGAACTTATGGCGGACAACGTTTAGTAGTTCTTGACGTAGCAAAATAGTAAATGGTTTAGCCACAAAATTTAGGCTATTTGCCAAATTTTGTTGTTTTGAAAATATTGCCTGTTAATCAATATCGTTGATGAACAGGCAATATTTTTTAACTGATTACGCGACTGTATCGTATAACTTTAATTGCACATTCGCTATGTTATACGCGTTATCGTGGTTAATTTACGCTATCTGTCCTCTTCAAGACCAGCAGTGAATTTTTCTGCTAAGATGTGAAAGCCTTCTAAATATTCTCCATAACCATCGGCAATAATCGCATCGTCATGAACTACAAACTTATTATTTTCTAACACTACATACTTGGTAAAGAATTGCTCAAGCTCTGCAGCCAATTTATCAAAATCTTCTTCAGAAAGCTCATCGTCATCGTCACTAGTATTTGCTGCAGCAGATGGATTCCAATTTTTTACTCCAAAATCTTGACTCATGATATTCCTTCTTCTTAATGTAATCTATGAATATTGCATATTAGCATCCTAGACAGCAACCAAAAAGTTACTGATAAATAAAAAACAACTAAATAGGATTAAAATCTACCGTAATATAACTTAGAAAATATGAAATAGAAGATTAGCGAAGTGCTGTGTGCATTTCGCTAATCTTTATGAAATAAATTGTTCAATAACGATCATCAGGTATGAAGGCACGTGCAAAAGCAACAATAAGTGTAAAAACAAATGTTTCAATCCACCTATTTGGAGATGAAATGTAAGCAATTGTATTGCCACTAAATATTGCAAAAATTCCAAGCAAGCCAATAAATGTCAACGGCATATAAGTAGCTTCTCGTTTGATAAGTCGCTTAAAATAAGCCAAAATTTGCTTTTTCATAATGATTCACCTACCCCACTGGTCACGACATTGCCATGCGCAATACCCAATTGAAATGCAATACCAACAGAACCACCGAGTTTCTTTAACACTGTCTTTGCTAAGCGCTTCACCGCATAATTCCTTTCCTTAAAACGTTATTTTGCTGTACAAATAAATTGTGCAATGGCTCTCAGTGTAATAAAAAAATACTGTCATGTAATCAGCTGTAACTATATTTAGTGACACAGTAAAATTGGCAATACTTGTGATTGTTATTTTTGGGCTCAGTAGAAATTTTTATGCTGCAAAAATCAACCCAAACACATCCGTTATCGTGTCAGTTTTTGTTAGATTTGCAATTTTTGCCACGATAACTCCATAAATATGTCTTTATTTAAGAATGGTTCCAAAACGGAAATGTTCTTAAATGTTGATTGTTGAGAACATACAAACTGCTAATCGTAAAAGTTTTAAAAAGTTTTCTAAAAACGCTATCGTTAAAAATAAGTACGCCTATTTGTGTAGATAAAATTTGAACGTTAGTATGTTGGTAATTTACAAAACAAGAATCACAAGGAGGTGCTTATTATGACCAATCCTTTGCGCGGTATACGAGAAGAAGATATCGTCAAGTACTTTAAAGATCACAATCTTTCAGTTGATAAGACGTATGTATTTACCATGAAATACGACCCTTGGTGGAAAGATTTACTCAAACTATTTTTGTTACCTAAATTATTCTATGTAGCGCAAAGTGTTGATGCGCGTATTGTTGCTGCCACTAATAATGAGTTTATTGTTGTTAATCCGAATACCATTTTAGGCTCGGGTAATCTAGCTAAATTAGACGATAAGCATCTTCATCGCATTCCGTGGAATCAACTCACTAATTTTGAAGTTATAAATAAGCCAACAACTCAAATAATTCGCTTTACTGCGAATGGTAAAACCGAAGAATGGAGTGTGCCAACGGAAAGTGCTAGCGTATGGCACTTTAATGTGTACAATCTTGATAATTTGAGAAAAACAATACAATCGCACATCTCTTGATAAGCGGATTCCAAAACAAGATACCATATATTGTATGAACACTACTTACGCAATTGTTGATAATGACACGCTTGTATTGCGATATATGCAACTTCTTCTGAGAAGTCGTTTGCCTGAAAACTTTGTTTGTGCATGGATGTGTTCTTCTGCAAAACAAGCTATTCATCGTTGCGTTACAGAAAATACTCCTGACATACTTTTAGTAGATATGTCAATGAGAGAAATGAGTGGTGTTGATGTAATTAAGGCAATTCGCGAGCGCAATAGCAATATTGTTTTGATTGGCATTACTTCCTACATGCTGGATGAATACGTATTGCAAGTTGCTAAGTCGGGTGGTCAAGCGCTAGTACATAAAGACAATTTAGCAGACATAGTTGCAGCTATTCAATCGCGCACAACAAGCTACGGTTGCCCAGAATTGCCACAATATATTGACTATTTTCACACTCCGCAAGAATCATTCAATATGATTTCTCAACTTCCGAAGACTTCAGTTTTGTCTCCTCAAGAATCGGAAATTATGCGCTTGTGCAAACAGGGATCTTCTACGAAAGAGATTGCAGATCAGCTTAATGTGAAAGTTTCAACAGTCAACACGCACTTACGGCGTATTTATGGAAAACTTCAAGTTAAAAGTCGTATGCAAGCGCTCGCTGCGCTCGCAAAATATTCGCATGACATATAACGTGTAAGAAATTAACATGTAAAAGTAGGTAGTTATGAAATTATTAACGCGTATGATCAATTTTTTGCCGCATGATGCCTGGCAGAAAATTGGAATTGGCGCAATCATAAGTTGTACTTTGATTCTTGAAATTTGTTCCTATAATAATCTTCATTACTACTCTAATTGGCATGCAATTACGGTTGAAATAGTATGGATTGTAATCTGCTTATGTATTGCAATATGGCCTCGTAAAGCATCTTTTATTGTGCTTATTTGGATGCCGTTGGTAATTATTGCGCCAAATATCAACTACTCATCTATGATGCTTACCATATTGATTTGTTTAGCAATTGCTGTAATTACTCAACCTTGGTACACTGTGCTTTCTTCTTGCGGAGTTTCTTCATGGTTCTTTATTATCTGCGATTTTCAAAACGCTTATGTGTTAGCGTGGTGGCTTCTTATCACTCTTATTTCTAGCGCAATCGTAAAATACTATATTTCCACTATTCACCAACAGCAGGAACAGTTATTTGCACAGCGTTACAACATTTTTCAAAAATATGCCACTATTGCAGCAATTCGCATGCACGATGAAGTAACTAATGAGCTTTCCAGCATTATGATGATGGCTCAACAATCTATTGAACCTCAAACAACTCATGACCAAGAACATGAAAATTCGCGAGAGATTCTTCAACGTGCTACTACAACTGTTCATAGAGCACGTAATATTATTTCTCTTCTTGACAATGCTACAACTGCAAGCACTGGCGATGTTATGCAATCGACTACATTTTATAAAGATTTTTGCACAGGCTTACGTGTTTTATTTGACTGTGAACAAAAGTCATTTGAAAAGCTTGACTATATTGGTTCCATTGACTTGAGTAGTGATTTAGCTACTGAAAATTCGAGATCAGCACATTTACCTTTTGAAGAATGTGCTCAAATTGAATATATTTGCAGAGAACTGCTTGCGAACGTAAAAAAGCATGCTGCAAAACCTAAAGAATACGCCATGAATGTAATGCTTAATGACCATGAATGTCATATTACGTGTATAAATAGTGCGCAACGAGGCGTTCTTGCTAACTTGCAATTAGGATATGGACTGCGTTTTCATAAGATGCTTGCGGAACGAGTTGGCGGAACTTTTAAAGTTATTGAAGATGGCGATTCGTGGATTATTAATGTACATGTTCCACTTCATGTAGAGAAATAGTCATTGTGCTTTCTTGCGCTTTAATCGAGTATTTGGACACGTTTTAATCGAGTATTTGGACGAAGCTTTGCACAGAAGATGCAAGTAAGCGGTTAATTTGCAATGCAGAATGCTGTTTCGTTGCTATGTCATACACGTTATCGTGGCAGTTTTTGTAAGATTTGCAATTTTTGCCACGATAACTTGCTTAAAAAATATAGTTATACAAAAGGAATAACATTTTCAAGCGAACTTGATGAAATTATAAACTTATTGAACGTTCTTAGCTCTAAGCAAAATGACTAAATTTTGTATCCATTGGCGACAAAGCGACAATTTTGGCGACATAAAAATGCCGCTTTGTGTCATATCTCTCATGTTTATTCTTGACAAACTCATATAACAACTTTAATATTTTTAATAAAAGTTTAATTTAATTAAAGTTTTATAGGTTGACGAAAGGGGTGATATGGATCATATTCCAAAATGGATGGCTAATCTCACAGACGAAGATATGTCGTTTATAAAGAACTTTGTATTATCGTCTGGATCGTTAAAAGAAATGTCGCAAATGTATCAAGTCTCTTACCCAACGATGAGAATCAGGCTTAACCGGCTCATTGAAAAGCTGCGCATAAGCGACAATGAACCAGAAGACCCGTTCGTTCTTTTAGTAAAGAGTCTTGCTATTGACGATAAATACGATGTTGACACAGCTCGAACACTCATAAACGAATATAGAAAAAGAAAGGATGAATCATGAGCTATGCATTATTTGGTCCAATAATTGACATTCTTATTGCACTTGTTATATGCGTATTAGTGTTCTTTATTGCAAGAAGTCTTATTCGATATGCGCATTCTCTTAAGAAAGACGATAAGTCATCTAAGCAGTCTGCAGAAGATAAAAGAATTGTATTACAAGACTTATAAAACACAAAAATCACACGTTATCGTGGCAAAAATTGCAAAATTCGCAAAAACTGCCACGATAACTCGAGAGTTTAAGTACTGCTAGTTTAGTGGAATAACAACATTGACCAGCCAAGTGTCATCATCTTTTTGCGCGTTTAAAGATCCACCTAAACGTTCCACAGATTTTTTGTGGAATAGTAACCCTTTGCCAAAAACAAGTCTTCCACCAAACTTATTCGACAACGAATTCATGCACATTATTTTGCATTCTCGCTCATCAACAGTAACGTTCATAGAAAAGTCAACGCTAGTATTGCAATGCTTGCGAATATTAGTAAGCAACTCGCTGCACATGCGAATAGCACATTGAGCTTTTTCAGTACTAACAGTTGCAGATGCAGCAAAATCACCACTCCCCGAACTTTTATCAACCACTATTAAAGAGCCATAGTACCCAAGCTGCTCACAAATTTGCCGTTCAGCCTGTAAACGCGCACGAATATTGCATAAAAGATCAGTCAAATTCATGCAATCATTGCTATTAGAACTATAAACAAACTGCGTACTAGCAATATTTGAATCTAAAGAATCATCATACTTTTGTTCAGCTTGCTCAAGCAGGCTGATAACAAGTCTCGCTTTGGAAAGTGCATTACGCGAATGTTCAATAATCTGCTCTAACGATTCTTTTGTATGTTCATTGTTCTCAACATATAAAGCATCCGTCGCAAGCAACGTAATATCAGTAATCTCATTGTTCACATCGTCATGCAATTGCAACGCAACAGACGCAATATAAGACTGGAACTTACTCCGTACAATATCCATTTTTGCGCGATTATTTTCTTCCAACATGTTCAAATATTTGCGCAAAGCGTAGCCACAAATCATAGAAATAAGAACAAAACAAGGAAAAGTAAGCGGAATGTACGCCATTTTTGCAAAGTACATAATATTAAGCGAAACTATGTAAGCGCAAAGCAAATACTTCCACGAATCGTAAAAGCCTGCAACAAGCATGCCAGCGAGCAGCGCAAAAAGCACACAAGTTGCATTTACGCCTGGTACTGCTAACGTTACGCAATAAAAAATCGGAGTTACGAGTGATATTTGACGCGGAAAAGCAATCATAAGAAAAGTTGCAAACATCCAAACGTATTGGCACGCAGATTGTAATGGATTGTGCCACAAACCAGCTGTATTGCAAGATTGCACGTCCATTGATACTACAAGAATCGCCAATATTATGAATAAAGTTCGCTGAATTTTCCAGCTTTTAACCAACTCAATAACGCGCGAAAATGTGTTCATTAACATGCACTATCCGTTTCTTGCAAAAAATTCGGATGATTCTGCGGCGAATTATAAGCATACGACAGATTGCTATTTTGCTCACGATTTTGCATTGCAGCAAATGCGGATATTGCTTGCACTCGGTTAGAAACATGCAATTTTTTGTAAATTCTATGAATATGCGTGTTAATAGTGTTTGACATAAGACCAAGTTGAGCCGCAATCTGATTCGTTGTGTAGCCTTTAGCAAGCAGATCCATGATTTTTAGTTCTTGAGGCGGCAAAACGCTACGCGATCTTGATTTAGAAAGCCTAATAAAAGATTCTTGCGGTGTAGCAAAATCGTAAGCAACGTCTTTAACGCAACGGCAGCCATACACGTGCTGATTATCGCAATATTGCAAAGCTTCTGCCAAACCTTTGAAATTGTCTTTAGCAACCATTGCCTGCCCACCAACTTGCGCTACTGACGAAGCATAGGATCTGCAGTCATACGAAGTCATACCAATTAAAATAATGCTATTGTTTTTCTCACGAATTGCGCGTATTACGTCTACTCCAGACATGTCTTTCATTGACATATCAATCAAAATATAATCCGGAGTAGTTTTTGCTACTTGGCAGTATTCCAAAGCTTGCGCTCCAGATTTTACGCACCATTTGCACGCGTACTCGCTTGGCAAAAGCTTGCTGAGCACGTTTCGCATAACCGCTAAAACTAATGGATCGTTATCTACTATTGCATACGTTTTTGGCATAATGGCTTTCTTGCAATTTCACGCTACTTTTCTTATATTTTACTTTATAAGTGCGCACAAAATAGAGCAAATTGTGTAGCAAGAAATGATTACAAGTAATGCATGTAAGTCAAATGTGATTATAATAAGTGACAGTATGCGACTTTTGGTTGCGTTGAAAACTCATTTTCAATAATGATTGCAGCAGGATTATATGACAAAACGATTAGTAGTATTGCACTCCGCAGAAGTAGCTGCGATGGCGTTTGCCTCGGCAGCTGCTTTTATGCGTAGTTTTGGCTTTTTTGTTTTGTGGCTTGTTTTAGGACTTCTTTCTGTTGCAATGTATTCTTATGCATATTTTTTCTTGCGCAAGAATGTTCTTGAAGGCGAAAATGCAAGTAACACAAATAATATAGCTGAGCTTGATAGCGATAACACTAACAGTATAAGTAGAGATAGTGAACTTAAGAGCACAGGCAGCAAAAAGGCTTGCGATACTGAAAATTACGATAGCTGCGATAATTGCGATAACTATGACAACAATGTTAAAAACAGCTACGGCTCAGAAAACGACAAAAGCGAAAGTGCCAAAGAAAACAAAGTTGTCGCACTAAAACGCAAAAAAGTCGAATTGCAAAATAAGCAAATACTTAACAATTACTCAAATAATTTAACAAATATTATTACATGCTTTATTTGTGGGCTTATTCACGTTCCTTGGATTTATTACTACGGAATTGCAAATGGTGTCTTAGCATTAGTGATTTTGTGTCGAGTCATAAAGCGCCCACAAGGTCACCCTACGGATAAAAGCGATTTTTAAGGATTTAAACTTATTGGCAATCTACCATTACGTTGAGCACTAACTTTTGAGTACATTTATTGCACGGATTGAATTGAGGCCTCTTGGCGAGCAACATCAAGCGCTTTGTTGAAGGCATCGCTAGTCCAACTTGCTCCAGCAACAACCGAAATATGCAAATTTTTCAACGACTTTCCAACAATTTTTCCAGGTATAGCCTTTGAAAATGCATCCATATGACCTCTTGAAATCGGCGTAAACGGATGAGGCGTTATTTGCACATCGCTAACATTTCCATTTGCAACGCTTAAGCGTACATCAAAACTGTCTTCTGAAACCGGACCATACGTGGATTTGACTTTATAGTCACCATCTTTGTAATTGCCAGTATCAGTTTTAGACTGGTTTTTAGAATCCCCAGAATCTTCACTTTGAGCTGAAGACTTAGATTGCTGAGCACCAGCATTGTACTTGCCTGAAGGATTACCACCATCATCTGCACTCTGACCAGAATTGCCAGCAAACTCATCATTCATTGGCACAGCACTAGGTTCACCGCAAGCCGACAACATAGCAGAAGATGCAGCTACAATTGCAAGCGTAGCAACGGTTTTTGCAACTTTTTTGGATTTCAAATCATCGCGTGAAACATCGTGAAACATATTATCTGAAATCATAAAATCATCGCCTTTAAATCTTGTATATTTTAAAATCTTGCGCAACTAATCATCTAAATTCGCTAATTTAGGCGACTTAGTAGGCTCATGGTCTTGCAAAGCTTCCACAACACTTTCATCAACGTGAGCACTCGTAAACGCAGGCTTGCCACCAATCGCCTCGTACGCTTTGCGCGCACTCTCATTATTCCAACGCTCACCAACAAGCACACCGTGATTAAGCATAATTTCGCGATCCGCGCATTGAGCAACCAGAGAATCGTGAGTTACAACAATAATCGTAGTCCCTTGATTGTGCAGCTGCTTAAACAAATCGAGCACAATCTGCTCATTTTTTTCATCCAAATTACCAGTCGGCTCATCCGCAAGCAGCAACTTCGGACAGTTAATAAGCGCGCGAGCAACGCACACACGCTGCTGCTCGCCGCCAGAAAGCTGGCTTGGTAAATGGTGAGCGCGGTCCTTCAAGCCAACTCGATCCAAAGCATCCATTGCCTGAGCTTCGTCAACAACAGAATGATAGTATTGCGCAACCATCACGTTTTCAACTGCCGTTAAATGCGGCACAAGATAAAACTTTTGAAAAACTAAGCCAATTACGTTTTTACGAACGTCAGCAAGCTGACCGGCATTCAAATCCTCAAGTTTGCGACCTTGCAAAGACACGGAACCCTTGGAAGGCGAATCCATGCAGCCAATAATGTTCATAAGTGTTGTTTTGCCAGAGCCACTCGAGCCAACAATAGAAAGCCACTCGCCTTCTGGCACAGTAAGCGACAAATCGTCAACCGCGCGAAGAGATCCGTAAATCTTGGAAATATGATCCAAAGTCAACAGCATTTTTGGCTTAGACTCCGCGCCTTCCAACTTATTTTCTACATTCTCTGTCATATTAAATCCTTAACTCAAATCTTAAACAATCTCTAAATTTACGCTTAAAATTATTCTTCTCGAAGCACAATCGCAGGATCGATCTTTGAAGCGCGCAAAACAGGCGGCAACGCAGCAACGCAAGATGCAATAATGCTAAACGCCACCGAGAACGCAACAAGCCACCAATTCACGCCCAAATCTCTAGAGAACACCATTGCTGCAAGCAAACGTGCAAACACATACCCTACTGCGGTACCAGCAACGCCACCAACGAAGCCATATAATCCAGCTTCAGCAGTAAACTCCACGCCAATACTCCGTGCGCTCGCACCCAAAGCTTTGCGCAAACCAATTTCATTTCGACGCTGTTGCACAATCGAAGAAATCGTAGTGCTCACGCCAACCATCATCAACACTAGAACAACTAGCGACACAATGCAGAACAGGCTGCGCAACATAGTAATAATGCCCGTATCAGCAGCAGTAACTTTAGTAACTTGCTGAGCGCGCACACGCATAGAAGTCATGTCGTTAATACTTCTCACAACAGCATCAACACTAGGAGCAGAAGACGAGTAAGCAATAACATCCGTACCACGCTTAACTCCTGTAAGAGAATTTACATCTGCGTTTAGCGCATATAACATGGAATCCTCTGCGCCGCCTGTGTCCAAAATGCCACAAACGCGGAAAGTTGTGCCGTGAGTATCCATAATATCTGTTGAGACTCTGCCTTCAACGAGCTTTTGTTGAGATGAATTTTGTGCAGATTCTTCTGAAGAATTTGCAACAGAATTTTGCGCTGGTTTATCTGCAGATTTATTTGCAGCCTTATTTTCAGACTTCTCTGCTGGCTTATGCGAGCCAGCAGTATTATCCGAGGATCTATACGCAATCGCAATTCGAGAACCTATTTTTAAGCCCATCGCAAGAGCTACATCTCGCCCAACCATAACATTTCCACTGCTAGGCCAAGAGCCGTCTACATTCCAATGCTTATTAAGCGACTTTACTGAACGAACGTCTATTCCTGCTAAAACATACGGAGCTGCGTTAATACGCACGTTTTCGTAACGATACGTAGCAGAGCGCATAGCACCTTTTGCAAGAACCATATCATTTGTGTGCAAAACCATTGCGCGATCAATACCGTTTTTCCACTCGCCCTCAATTGGAGTTACGATAATATTCGCTCCATACGCACGCATTTCATCGCTCATTTGCTGAGGCACAACAAGGCAGATTGCAGCTAAACAAAACAGCGTGGCAGCACCAACAAGCGTTGCAATAACAGCCATCAAAGCACGCGATTTTCTACGAAATACCGCGCTAAATAGCATGGTAATAAACATAGAATTGTTGGAAGTCATATAAGATTTACCTGCCATGAAGCACCTCCGCAGGACGCACACTCAAAATCGAACGAATCGACGAGCCTGCAGCAGCAAGCACAGTCAACGCAAGCAGCACGAACACCAGAACAAATACCATCGGTCGGAACAAAATCGCAGAGTCGAACACTGTAAAACCAATAATCTGCGCCACTGCAAATCCCAAAGCCATGCCGAGTAACGCTCCACCAAACGCAATAACCGCAGTTTCCATAAGCATAAGACGAGCAACAGCACCATCACGCGCACCCAAAGCCTTAAGCAATGCAAGCTCACCGGAACGCTCAGAAATTGAAGCAGCCATAAGATTCGCCACAGCAACAGCCGCAGCAATTAAACTTAACGCAGTCATCAAAACCATAACAGCGCGCGTCTTATTTAATACGTTACCCTGAAGAGCTGCAACTTGACGAACCTGCTTTGCAACAGCTCCAGGAATTACCTCCTCAATTTGGTAAGTAATCGAACTCGGGTAAGCCGTGCAATACCAAGTTTCCCACTCTTCCTGGCTGAGCGCTGCCGGATTTTTAGCAGCCTTTCGCGCTAAATCATTTTCAGGAGTAGTAAGCGCCTTTACTTCAATCGAATCAACCTTATTCGGCTTATTTGCAAGGCTTTGAGCATCGCTAGAACTTGCGTAGATTGCGTTATTATCGTCGTCGCCAGAATCGTATATGCCAACCAAGCGCAACGAAACCTCGCGCCCGTCACGAATCAAACGCAAACGCTGACCAATTTTTAAGTGCAAACGCTCAGCTAGCTGCGCACCTACCATTGCTTCAGATTTATTATCTTTTGCCCAACGACCTGCATTAATCTTCCACCAAGAGCGCAAACCCCTAACACCAACAACCGTTGTTTCCCCGGAAGCGAGCGCAAGCTTACGATTAAACCAAGTTCCAATAATAGGCACTACCAAATCGCCAGAAGATTTCGCTTCAAGATTTGCGTGAACTTTTATTTTCGGCGCAAAATTAGTGATATTAAACGCCCAGAAAATCATTTTTATTTTTGCAGCATCAGATTCTTTTAGCGAAGCAGTAGACTCGTGACTTTCCGCAGCCTTTAAACTCCCAGAACCATTAGTATCAATCTGCTCTCGAGAAGCATACAAATCATTTACAACAGCGCTAGATTTTGGCTGAACCACAATATTTGAACCATATGAACTAAGCTCTGCGTTAATTTTGTCTCCAACGTCATACACAACGCTAAGCATTGACACGCTAACGCACGCGCTTAAGCACACTACGAGCGCAATTAACACACGCTTTTTCAATTGCCGCACAAGAGATCGAGCAACCATGCGCATCATAAACATAGCAACTCTCCCTTACTTAAAATGCGAACTGAGCACGTCTAAATCAGCAGTATGAATTGTGATTTTGCCATGCCCAGCCTTATACGGGAACGGAATCGGATTGCAACCACCTTTAAAACCGATAGTTGCCAAATTAATTGCTACGTCACATTTACGGCAAATAATCTTACCGTCTTTTTCATAGTAGCCTGCATCTCCACAGTTTTCGCAAGCATCCAAGCCAACGCCATACGCTCCACCATTCTTTTTAATGATTATAAAGCGCATAACAGTGCCGTCTTTTGCTTTGTATTGGAAGCGATGCAAATGACCATCTGAAACTTGAACGTAATTAATAGTCGCAACACCATCGTGCAATTCGTACGGTTCTGGAGGCGTAAGAGTTGGTTTAATATTCATAATAGATACGCCTACAGTAAGCGTAAGTATTACTGTGATAGCAGCCAAAAGAGCTGCGAGCGCAGACTTTCGAGATTTCCTTTTAAACGCTCGCTTCGTGCGAATTTCTGCAGCATTTTCACCAACTACAGCCGTTTTAAAGCCGATTATTACGGATGCAGCAGCAGGAATCATAAACACGCTAATTTGCGCCATAATCATTAACGGAGCGTTATTAATTAGCCAAACAAGCACGCTGAAAGAAAAGTCATCCATATAAAGCAGAATGCTTCCTTGCATAATCTGCAAAAGTGAAGTTATGTGCTGCACTAGCAAAATAATCATGCTTAAAACTACAGCGATTTTGAAAGAAATCGCGTTAGATGTAGTGCGCAAAGAACGAACCATAAGGCTTAAGCAAATAGCAGCAATAACTCCAAGCACAAAACCAAGCGCTCGAAGCAACATGTCTGATGTAAAAGGCGGAGTGCTTGAATCCACGAAGATAGTAAGCTGCAAAATAACATCTGGCAAAGCATAAAACACAGTAAACGCTAAGCAACATGCACCAATTGCGTTACTTATGTGCATTAAAAGCGGGCAATTACGCCAATTTCTTACTATTTTGTGTGAAAAGATAACCACAATAATTGCAGCAATATCAAGCGGAACTGCAATGCACAACGCCGGCATATTAATAAAGTTTCGCTGATTAATTACCACAGATGCGCGAAGTATAGCAAAAATAAGAGCTGCAACTGTGCCTGCAGACAGCCCATACAATCTCCAACGTGCGCTTAGAGGCTTATCTCGCCCCTCGCCAACAGTGAGCGATGTGCTTAATCCCATTGTGAGTAGCGTAAGAGGGAGCAGCCCAGGCATAACTGCCACAAACAGTCTGAGCATAACTCCCTCCTTTGCTGTTACTTATTATTTACTAAAATTATTAATTAATCGCTAATTATTAACTAGCTATCACTACCACTGACGAGGAGTGTACTTCCAATCGTCGAAGGTTGCCTTAATTGGCTCAGTCCAGAAGCGACCGGTTACGCCGGTAGCAGGATCGACGTGAAGCATCCAACCCTTCTTTTCTGGGGATTCAATAGAAAGCACGAGCTTGTAATTTCCAGCCTTGTCAAGCTTAACGTTTGCACCGTAGTGAGGGCCATCGGAAGCGTTCATCTGCATAAAAGTACCCTTGCCAACGGATTCACCGCTTGCCTTATCGACAATCTCATAATTCACAGTCAAATCTGGAATGAACTCGCCCTTACCGTAGCCAAGCTTTGTACCTTTTTGGTTAGCGTGGATATCGGCTTCAAGGTGGAAGCTTGCTTCACTTGCCTTCAAACCCATACCGGCTGGGAGCATATCAACTGGCTGGAAGTACACGGCACCAATAGTAAGAGGTCCAATGTTCTGATCTTGGTGAGGACCAACTGGAACCTCCTCAAAGCCCTTATCGCCGCCCTTGTCATCAGACTTGTTATCAGACTTCTGCTCGGTTGCTTGTGACTTAGCATCAGTTTTAGCTGAATTGCCATTGGAACCGCATCCAGCGAGCGCAAGCAGTCCAGCAAGAGCTAAAGCTGCAATTGCTGTCATTTTATTATTCTTCATATCTAACCTTCTGTATTTGTTGTTAGTTACTTTTATTTAATTGTTGTTATTGGTTGTTTATTAATTATTTATTAGTTGGTTATTTGTTGTTTTGCTTATTTATTTTCTATCGCGCGTTTCCCACGACTTCGCGCAATAGATACGCAAAGCAGTGAAATCACAACAATTGCTGCCACAATTTGAGCAACAATCGTCTCAACATACGGATAGAACCCAAGCCAATCGTTAGTTGGCAAGCCTTGAATATACATTCCTTCGAGAGCATCGCCCTCGATTAACGCGTGCACGCCACCGCCCGCAAAAATTACTACGAGAACAGACATAAGAGCGCTTGTTCCAGTAAAGAATGGGCGAATTGGTATGCGCACAGATGCGAAACGAATCAGCAAGAATATCACTACAAGAACTGCAGCAGCGGAAATGAAGCCTCCCCAAATCATAGAGTCAGCTCCGTTTGAAACTGCAAAGATTGCTTGATAGAAGATTACAGTTTCAGCACCTTCGCGGAACACCGCAAGGAAACTCAATAACGCTAAAGAAACCAAACTTCCCTTAGAAACTGCTGCCGTTGTTTGCTCACTAATATACTTATTCCATGCTTGCACTGAAGATCTAGAAATCATCCAATTACTCGTGTAAAGCAGCATAAGCATTGCGAACAATGCAACAACGCCTTCTGTAATCTCCTGCTGCGGACCAGAACCATTAAATAGCAAGCCGAATAGTGCAGCTACAGCAAGAGATGCCACAATTCCAGCCGCAATACCTAGGTAAATATACTTCACCATATTCTTGTGACCGGATTTAACAAGGTAAGCAATAATTGCTGCAACAACTAGCAACGCTTCCAAACCTTCACGAAGCAAAATTACGAAAGCCTGACCGAATGAGCTAGTTATGAATTGCATAAATGGATTTGCGCTTGAAGATGCGCCTTTGTCTAATTTTGCTGCGTCTTCAATAAGCATCGCTTTAAGATCCGTTACGAACTTTTTAGCTTGCTCAATAGTTCCGCCGTTGTTCATTGTTTGGCGGCACTCTTTGAATTGATACTCGACAGTCGAAACGCGACTTCCGCTTATTGCATTCATCACGTTCTTCTCGAAACCAAGCTTTTCGTAATACTGGTAATAGGCTTCGTTAATTAAATCAACTGCAGATGCTACTTGAGTTTTATTACCTTTTGCAGACTTGTATTTTGCAACAGACTTGTCGAGAATAACGTTCATTTCTCGAGCAACTTGACCCCACGTACGACCATTGCGCCCGAGGTTTTTCTTTTTTGCAGCATCAAGCTTTTTGCGCTCTGCTTTAATTTGCGCACGCAACTTTTGTGCATAAACATTTGGCTTATCCACTTTTAAGTTGGCATCGAGACTAGATGCAGTTTGTGCAACATCCACTGAAAGAGCCGTTGAAACAGCACTTATTTGTGAACCTTGATTTTGCTGGTATACAAGCGTTTGTAGCTGCTGGAATTGATCAGTTTGTGCCTGAACTTTATTCTGCCCGATTGCATCTCGCACAACCGTAATCATGTTAGAAGCAACATAAACGGAATTGTATGCTGCTTCAAATCGAGTTGCAGCTCCAGAATTATTGCCACTATTGTATTCTGATTGACCTTGTAGCAATTCTTTATTAATTGCTTTAGAAACTTCTGTCCAGCTAGTATATGAACGATCCGCATCTGTTGCAAAAGCTGGAATAGTTGTAGCGAACGAACTCACTATGCAACCTACCAACATGCACACAGCCAGAATCAGTGCAGCCGAGTCACGAATAATTCGGCGCACTTTTACATACGCGCGCATAACATCTCCTCGCGTTCTTCCGCGTCTTCTTGCGATTCCGCACTTCTCACGCGTTTTACGCCTTTTGCGTTAACGCATTTCTGCATATCTACGCGCTCTACCCCAAATTGAGCGCACCCAACTAAAACTTGCCATTACAAAGGCCCCACAGGTACATAATATCGACATATCATGTAGATTGATATAGTTCTACGCAAAAAACACGCAAATATTACAAAAATGATATTGATAACGATAATTATCAATCTTTTTGCGATTATGCAGCAAAAAAATACGCTGGAAAGGCGGCCGTTTTGCGAAGCGCATAATTTGGCGAGATTACAGCAAACTCAGAGCCGGTAGTTTGCACGATTTTTTGCAAATCGCTTTCTTGCGATACGAACAACGCAGTTGCGAGCGCATCAGCGTAAGCAGTTGGAAAAGCACAAGTTTTAGCAGGAATATACGCCCAGCTTGCAGAAAGTTTTTGCGAAGGAACGCCGTCTAAAGCGTTAATCAGATGAGTTGCAATTAAATTAGATTCAAAAGCATTGTCTGCAAGGCAATTTGCGTCTTTTACTTTCCAACGCTTTCTTGCAGCAGACGAAGCACACAACGCTCCGCTTGCAATTGATGCCACTCCAACTGCTTGCGTTGTATCAAAAGGATTTTCCAGCGCAACTTTTATTTGGTAATCTTCATCGCTAAAGCAAGCGCGCATATCACCGCCGGCATTTACCAAAAAATCGCAATCCGAAAGCGAATCGTCACCAAGCTCGTCTTTAAGAATATTCGTTACAAGATCTACAAAATAACCCTTCCCAGCTGCCCCAAAATCAAGCTGCACTGGCTGATTTGTGTGAAGCGTTGTGCCGCTGTCATCTCGAGAAATATCTGCCCACTTAACTGGAAGAGAGCGGCGATATTTGCTCCAGCTGCAGCTGACACTGCCACTATTCTCGCTCGCGCTAACAGTAGATTCCGGAACGAATTGCACAGAATTATCGTAGCCAAGCGCAAGCAGATCCGCGCCAATACAAGCGTCGAAAGCTCCGCGAGTGGCATCGTAAAACTCGTCGTAAATTGCAAAAAGCGACCCAGCCCACGACGGAAACTCAAAATCGCCGCCATGCTCCGCACAAGCCATACGCGAAACAAGCGAATCTTCACGAAAGCGCGAAAGCACCGATTCATACTCTTCAACAAAAGCGCGAATCCGCTTCTGCACGCGCTGCGAAATCGGCTTGCTGCTAGAGATAATAATCCCCGTTCCAAGCGCGCGCGCAATCGCAGTAACATTTTCAAACATCGCTTGCTTCAATCCCTAAGTCAAAACTCTCTGTTACTCGTCAAAATCCGCAACAAAACAACAAAAACAGCAAAATGTCGACATAGTTTACAGACAGTCTCATTCTATACCGACATTTTTAAAAAATAGCAGCATAGCACACAAAAACATTCGCCTATACCTACATTCTGGCAAAATGAAGGCATAGCGTGCAAAAAATATTCATCTATACCAAAATTTTTGCAAAAACGCATTATAGAAATATTTATGGCACTGGCAACATAACGCAACTCGTTTCTGCGTAGCACGATTTACGCGTTTTAATGAATACCCATAACAACTAGCTAAGAAACAAATAAACAACGCTACTTAAGCAACCAATCAACAATGCTTTCAACGCGAATGCCGTCGTAATCATCGTCCAAAGCCTTGCTCAAAGTAATAACCAGCTTTTCATAATTATTCTGAATCTTCCGAAGCGGCTTTAACTCTCGCTCGCGCACAGACTCATCCATCATGCTTTCAGTTACTTGAATATAAAGCTTTTCGCAAGCAGAAGTCGCAACAAAATCAACTTTTCACAAGTTTAAGTCATTCATGACCTAAACTTCGATTTTTCCTAAGTTTAGGTTATTGATAACTCAAACTTTGTATTTTTGCAAGTTTAGATTGCACACTATAGCGATACATAATTGCTAGATTCAATCTATGCCGTAACGAGTTTTATACGCAGCGTAATCCTTATCTTGCAAAACACTAGCCACATTCGGCGCGTATTCGTATTCTTCTTCAACAAGATGCGCAAACTGCTGCTGCGCTAAAAGCTCAACCTGCAAAGGCTTTGTAATAATGTGGAACATATCTTCAAGAAGCTTTGTATCGTTAGCATCTTTAGCCTGGATTGAAGCTTCGTCGTTAACACGCTGCGTTATTAATCCCCAATCGAAATGGTATCCAGCATCTCGCGCAACTATATCCCAAAAAACGCGTTGCGTTCTACCATTGCCCTCACGAAATGGGTGTAAAACATTAAAATTATTGTAATTTACGCTTAGCTTACTAATAAACTCGTCAATAGATAAACCTTGCAATAAATTATCATTTTTAAGCGTTTGCTCACAGTAGCGAATCCCAACGCCCATATATTCAAGCGGATGAAACGGCTCGCCACCGCCTTTAGACATGTCAATAGTGCGAATCTGACCAGCCCAATCGTAAACATCCTGGAAAAGATAATGATGAATCCACTGCAATTGCTTAACAGTTCCTTCAGCATGTGGCAAGTTTTCGTACAAAATAGAACATCTCGTGAGAACAGCATCGTTCTCATATTTATCTAATTCAATCTGATTATTTATATTAGATTTGTTCTTCAATACCCTTGTGTGAGGAATAAGATAAGGGTCAAAAACTGTTTCCACGACACACATAACCCAATAACTTAATCCATTACGCCATATCTAGAACGCATTCTAGCAACAAATTCGTCACTGGTTATAAGACCTTTAGCATATTGATTTGCGTCATAAAGAAACTCTTTTGAAGGCGAATTGCCTTCAAGTCTGCCTGAAGCTATTGCAAGACCCAAATTTTCTTGACGCCTACGTTGCGTTTCTTTATCAATCATTTCTTCTCCCTGCCAACACACGCACCCAAATCAAAAATAACTACGCACTATTTTACTATTCGCAACGCATTTTGATTACTGCATATTCTGCTTACAACACATTTTTGTTGCATCATATTTTGCGATTTGACGAATCCAGCATCGGCAACATAACGCCACTAGTTTCGGTGCAACATGATTTACGCACTTTAAAACTAAGCAAATCCCACTTCGCAAATTTGAAAATTTTTTAATTTTGCGAAGTCAGATGATATTTGCACAAGCCGCAAAACACAAAAAACAGAACGCAATCGGAAAATGCATAAAGAAAAGAGCCTTCGCGCAAGCGCAAGCAAGAAAACAAACAAGCGAACGCGAACACAAATAGGCACTCACTTTCAAAAGTGAAAAAATATTACAGTTTTGAAAGTGAAAATACGCATCTATTTTCAAAAGTGAAAAATACTACATACTGCGATTCTGAAAACAAAATTAACGATGATCCCAAATTGGAGCGCGATACTGCTACTATCGCCAACACAATCCCAAAACCCAAACCAAAGCCTAAACTCAAACCAAGGCTCAAACCAAAACAAAGCCTAAACCCAAACCAAAGCTCAAACCGAAACCATGCCAAAGCTCATAACAAACCTCGCACCACTGCGCGGCAGAAACTTTACAGCGGCGTAAAGTTTCGGTCGGATTAAGGCTGTAAAACGTCAGAAACTTTACAGTCATGTAAAGAAACAGTCGCGAAATAGCAGAAAAACGGCAGAAACTTTACACGCGAGTAAAGAAAAAGTCGTCTACACACCAAAAAACGTCAGAAACTTTACAACGCGCGCCAAAAACAAAAGGCAGGAGCTCGGGATACCCAAACTCCTGCCTTTTCGCTTACTTCACTTATACGTAAGCCTAAATCACCTTAGCGTTAGGCAGCACGTTGCCGTCTTTATCAACGTTACAACTATGCTCAACAGCAATAGTAATATGATCAGAATCAACAGAGAAGAAGCCGTCTGTCACTTTAAAAACGTGACGCACACCCTTCAAATCGTCAACCTTCACAAAACCGTGATCAATCAACGCAAGCACAGCCTCATGTCCAGGAAGCACGCCCATAGCGCCATTCACAGAAGGAATAACCACGAACTTGGCGTCACCTTCCCAAACAGGATGCCTGGCTGCCACCACACTAACGTGCAGCGATTTTACTTGCTTCTCCGACATAATCACGCACCAAACTCTTGCTGCATATCGTGCCAACGACGCTCAAGATCATCAATGCCACCGATACCAGAGAATGCCTGCTCAGGAATCTCATCGTAAACACCATCGCAAATGCGAGTGAATGCCTCAATGGTTTCGTCTGCTGGCACATAAGAACCTGGACGACCAGTGAACTTTTCAGCCACATAGAAGTTCTGACCAAGGAACTGCTCAATCTTACGAGCGCGGCTCACAGTAGTCTTATCTTCCTCACCAAGCTCATCGATACCAATCAAAGCGATGATGTCCTGAAGCTCCTTGTTACGCTGCAAAATAGCCTTAACGCGGTTTGCGCAATCATAATGAGCCTGACCAACGTAACGCGGATCCAAAATTCTAGAAGTAGAAGTCAAAGGATCCACAGCTGGGTAAATACCCTTAGCTGCAATATCACGTGAAAGCTCAGTAGTTGCATCCAAGTGCGTAAAGGTTGTTGCAGGTGCAGGATCAGTGTAATCATCTGCAGGCACATAAATAGCCTGAAGCGACGTAATGGAATGACCGCGCGTAGAAGTAATACGCTCCTGCAATGCACCCATTTCATCTGCCAAGTTTGGCTGGTAACCAACTGCGGAAGGCATACGACCCAGCAAAGTGGACACCTCAGAACCAGCCTGAGTAAAGCGGAATATGTTATCGATGAACAGCAACACATCCTGATTCTGCACATCGCGGAAGTACTCAGCCATAGTCAAAGCGGTAAGAGGCACACGAAGACGAGTCCCAGGAGGCTCATCCATCTGACCAAAGACAAGCGCTGTTTTCTCCAAAACGCCAGCATCAGCCATTTCGCCAATCAAATCGTTACCTTCACGGGTACGTTCGCCAACGCCAGCAAACACAGACACACCACCGTGATTCTGTGCAACGCGCTGAATCATTTCCTGAATCAACACAGTTTTACCAACGCCTGCACCACCGAACAGACCAATTTTACCGCCCTGAACGTAAGGGGTAAGCAAATCGATAACCTTAATACCAGTTTCGAACATCTGAGTCTTAGACTCAAGCTGATCAAAAGCAGGTGGGTTACGGTGAATTGGCCAACGCTCAGTTACTTCAATATGCTCGCCAGGCTTAGCATTCAAAATGTTGCCTGTAACATCGAACACGTGACCCTTAGTAACGTCACCAACAGGTACAGAGATTGGACCGCCAGTATCTCGCACTAAAGCACCACGAACCAAACCGTCAGTAGGCTTTAAAGCAACTGCACGCACAGTCGAATCACCAAGGTGCTGCTCAACTTCCAGCGTGATCTCGTGAACGGTATCACCTTCCGTGTTACCAACGGTAGCAATATCGACTTTGAGAGCATTGTAAATATCCGGCAGATAGCCGACTGGGAATTCAACGTCAATCACGGAACCCTGAACGCGGGTTACGCGACCAGCTGTTGGATCGACCTCCTGCTCAGCTTCTGGAGGCGCTGTGGTCTGATTTTCAGCCATATGCTCCTAATCCTCCTCATTATTCAGCGCATCAGCGCTGCCGATAATCTCGGTAAGTTCTTGAGTAATGGATGCCTGACGAGAAGCATTAAGCTTTCTTGTCAAATCATCCACCAAATTGCGGGCGTTATCTGTAGCCGTATGCATAGCGTTCTGTCTGCTTGCCGTTTCGGAAGCAGCAGAAGTAAGTAAGCACTCGTGAATACGAGACTGAATATACTTCGGCAAAACAGCATCCAATACTTCATCCGGGCTTGGTTCGAAGCAATACTCCACAGCTTCTGGATTGCTGCGGCTAACTGCTTCTTCACGAGCCGAAACTGCGCTCGTAGACGACAACGCTGCTGAAGGACCAGATGCTGCTTCATAGTCAGGACGATGCATAGAAAACTCTTCACCGTCCTTCAAAGGAACCAGCTCAACTGGCAGCATGCGTAACGTACGAACTTTTTGCCTCACCATATTTATAAATTCAGTGAACACAATATACAGTTCCGAAACTCCGCCTTCTGCTTCCGGCGTCATATAAGCGTCCATTAAAGTATCGGAAATCTTTTCAGCAATAGTAACGTCAGGATGGTCAGTAGAACCTTCCCAAGTACCTGCCACATCGCGATTGCGATACTTGTAGTAAGTTGCACCACGTCGACCGTACACGTACAGTTCTGCATGTTTACCTTCTGCATCGAGTTTTGCAAGAAGTGCTTCAGTCTCACGAATAATCGAAGACGTAAACGCACCTGCCATACCACGATCAGAAGTAAGAGCCAAAACTGCTACGCGATTGCCGGCATGCTCTTTACCAAAAATAGGATGCTTAATATTTGCTTCGTGATGAGCTACCAACGCCTGCACGGCATCGAAAATTGCGTCACTATAAGGCTTAGCATTAAGCGCAATATCTCGCGCTTTAGCGATATGAGAAGACGCAATCATTTCCTGAGCCTTAAAGATTTTACCCAAAGACTGTGTGGAAATAATTCTCGATTTCAATGCAAGTTGGGAGGACATACGCTACTTCCCCTCAGGCTCGCGACTGTCTGCTTTTGGCTTAGCTACAAGCTGTTCCTTCTCAACAGGAGCAGGGTTTTCAGCCGGCGGCAAAGAATCCTTTACAATCAAAGGTTTGCCAGCAGATGTCTTAAACGTCCTACGGAAATCATCAATGGCTGCATCAAGCTTAGCTTCAGTTTCCTTAGTGAAGTCTTCAGTATCGCGAATTACTTGCAAAATGTCGGTTCCTTTATCCAAGTAATCCAACAATTCGCTTTCGAAACGCAACACATCCTTCACAGGAATATCGTCAAGCTTTCCATGAGTACCAGCCCACACAGAAACAACTTCTTGCTCCATTGCTCGAGGAGAGAACTGCTTCTGCTTAAGTAGCTCAGTCAAACGAGCACCGCGAGTAAGCTGTGCCTTTGAGGCTGCATCCAAATCAGAAGCAAACATTGCGAAGGATTCCAAAGACTTGTAACGAGCCAAGGAAATCTTCAACATGCCGGAGACTTTCTTCAAAGCCTTAGCCTGAGCTGCGCCACCAACACGAGACACGGAAATACCAACGTCTACTGCTGGACGCTGACCTGCGTTGAACAAATCAGACTGCAAGAAGATCTGACCATCGGTGATAGAAATCACGTTGGTTGGAATGTATGCAGAAACATCGTTTGCCTTGGTTTCGATAATTGGAAGACCGGTCATAGAACCGCCACCCAAATCGTCAGAAAGCTTAGCACAACGTTCAAGCAGACGAGAATGCAAGTAGAACACGTCGCCTGGGTAAGCTTCACGCCCAGGTGGACGACGCAAAAGCAAGGAAATTGAACGGTATGCTTCTGCTTGCTTCGACAAATCATCGAAAACAATCAAAACGTGTTTGCCGTTGTACATCCAGTGCTGACCGATTGCAGAACCAGTGTAAGGTGCAATGTATTTAAAACCTGCAGAATCAGAAGCTGGGCTTGCCACGATTGTGGTGTACTTCATAGCTCCTGCTTCTTCAAGGCTTTGACGCACTGAAGCAATAGTGGAACCCTTTTGACCGATTGCTACATAAATGCAGCGAACCTGTTTCTTTGGATCTCCAGTTTCCCAGTTAGCCCGCTGGTTAATAATCGTATCTATTGCGATTGCAGTTTTACCTGTTTGACGATCACCAATAATCAACTGGCGCTGACCACGACCTATTGGCGTCATTGCGTCAATAGCCTTCAAACCAGTAGACAATGGTTCATCGACTGGATGACGGTGAATAACGTCTGGAGCCTGGGCTTCAAGAATACGACGCTCATTGCACTCAATCGCACCCAAACCATCGATTGGATTACCCAACGGATCAACGGTACGACCAAGATAAGCGTCACCAACCGGCACAGACAACACCTCGCCTGTGCGGTATACTTCCTGCCCTTCCTCAATGCCTGTAAAATCGCCGAGAATAACAACGCCGATTTCGTGTGCATCAAGGTTGAACGCAAGACCCAAGGTATCGTTCTCGAATGTGAGCAGCTCGTTTGCCATGCAGCCGGACAATCCAGCTACGTGCGCAATGCCGTCACCAGCCGTAACAACATAGCCAACTTCTTGCGTTGGCATGTCTGCAGGCTTATACGAGTCAACGAACCCGTCGAGTGCCTTGCGTATCAGGGCGGGATCAATAGATAGTTCCGCCATAATTCTCCTTAATTTACTACTTCACTGCCTGTGTCCAAGCACCATTTCGCGCAGAACGCTGCAACTGCTTAAGCTGCATCAACATGGTGCGATCGGTTATTTGATCACCGATTTGTATACGCATGCCACCAAGCACGTTTGGATCCACAATTGGGTTAATGTATGCACGATGACCCAACTTATCGCTGTAGATTTCAATCAAACGCTTAATTTGCTTATCTGTAAGCGGCTGAGCAGTAGTGACTGTAACCAATGTTTCTCCAGCTTCACGCTCAAATCCTGACCAAGCGCCACCGAAGCTACCTGTTTTACCGCTTTCGGCACCTCCGTGCCAAGTTCCTACTAGATAACGCATAATGCGCAATACAACAGGGTGCGCCTTACCTCCAATAAGCTCGTCAATAAGGCGAGACTTATCTTCCGAAGACCTATTCGGATCAGTAATCGCATCAGAAAGCTCAGGATACTTATCAATCATGTCCATCATTGACGAAAGCTCGTCCGAAATGCGCTGCGCTTCATCGTGCGCATCTGAGATGGCCTGAGCAAGCGAAGAACGCGACAAACTATCGTTTACTCGCGCTGCCTTTTCTGGCATTCTTACCTCCTCGTTTCTGTAAAAACGAAGTAACGCAAATAATACAAAATGAAATAACCGTAATTTTATTTTGCGATTATTCAGTTTTGCACATTACTTTACTTGCTTTGATCCGAATTTTTAGTGTCTCCAACTTCATCGATCACATGATCAATAATCTTGGAACTGACGGTATCGTCATCCAATTTGGATGCAAGAATCTTGCCAGCTAAAGCTGCTGCAAGAACCGACACTTCTCCTTGGAGGCTGGACATGGCATGCTTATGCTGAGCCTCAATAGAATGCTGTGCTTCACTGATAATCTTCGCAGCATCCTTTTCAGCGCGTTGTCTAGCTTCGCCAATAATTTTTGAAGCTTCCGATCGAGCCTCTTCACGAGTATTTGCAGCATCAGTTTGAGCTTGAGAAAGTTCGTTTTCAATCTGGCTCTTTAACTCGTCTGCTTCACGCTGAACATTAGCAGCCTTAGCCATTCCACCTTCAATTTTTTCTGCACGCTCATCAAGAATTGCCTGGAATTTAGGCATAACGAACTTGTAGAAAAACACTGCAAGAACAACTAAAACAACCAGCGACCATATAACGTCGTAAGGCTCCGGCAAGAACAACGCCAGTTTATTAGTTTCGGCTGCATATGCCATGGCTTGTCCTTTCTATTCTTTCAACACTTGTATGCGTTGGAACGAGTTGTTTCGTTCGGTTCAGCTTCCCATAATGTAGGCAACGAATCCGAGCAAGCCCAGAACCTCAATGAATGCCAAGCCAATAAACATGAACAACTGAATACGGCTGCCGACTTCTGGCTGGCGTGCAGTGGATTCCATAGCCTTGGATACAACCATTGCCATTCCGATAGCAGGGGAAAGAGTAGCAACGGCAAAGCCGAGAATGCTAAGGTTGCCCGTCAATCCTGCGAGAGCGATGATACTATTCATTGGTTTCCTTTCTTTAGGAACAGTAACCAGTTATAAACCCTAAGATTATTAAACCTGTTTTATCTGTTTGCTTTAACTAGCTTTAATTAGTTTTACCTATTTATGCAATAGCAACAGCAGATTTTTCTTCTTTCTCGGGGTAACTTTCCGAAATATACACAGATGCAAGAACGGTAAAAATAAACGCCTGCAAGCCTGCGACTATTACTTCGAATACTGTAAACAGAATGCCACCAAGCAGCCATAATGCACCGCCTAAGGCAAGGAGTTTATTGCTGGAATCCACCACAAAGAAGTTGGTGAATACTAGACAAGTGGCCACCAGCAAATGGCCAGCAATCATATTCGCAAACAAACGGATTGTAAGCGAAAGTGGTCGCACAATCAACAATTCCAGAAGCTGCAATGGCGTAAGAATAAAGTAAATTGGCCATGGCACGCCTGCTGGGAACAAGGATTCGCGGAAGAACGTTAGGAATCCTTTTTCTCTAATTCCAGTTATTAAGTATTGGCATACAACCCAAAGAGCAAACACTAATGGCCCTGTAATAGTTGCTGTTGCAGCCATATTTAAGCCTGGAATAACTGAGCAAAGATTAAAGAAAAATATTGTTATAAAAAGAGTTGTTATCATTGGCACATAACGCTTGCCGCGCTCTTCGCCAATCATTTCGTACACAATGTTAAATCGCACAAAGTCCATTAGAATTTCTAGCACGCTTTGGAATCTTCCTGGAACCACTTTTGCGCGAGCTGCTCCAATGCCAAAAATAATCATAACGATTACGGCCATAATAATACGCACCATAACAATTCGGTTCATGGCAAATGGAGTGCCTTGGAACAAAATCTCTGGAGGCAAAAACTCACTAATATCAGGTAGCTCTGGTTTATTCGAAGCTACAGTAGAAGCTACAGTCGTGGTCTTCTGTAAAACATCAACCATCACATCCATAAGTGCCTCCTTATAGCAATCCGTTCACACGCCTCAATTCAGTGCCGCTCACTCACATACTCAATTCAATCATTCTCGCGGCATATATATCAACTAGATCATATGTTTCATATTTCGTAAGGCGCGGGGCACGAAACGAAAAATATATCTAATTGCTGATTGTACTCTTTGCTTGTACATAATTACGCAACTTCAAAATTTATTTGTTCATACCGTACTTAATGCCGTCAAATGGATAAAAATTATCGGAGCGCGGAGAAGCCGGCTCATGCCTTATAGAACGTTCAGTTCCAAGCCTTCCAGCAGCTCTTAAATGAGGAATATCAGAAAGATTGTAAGGCGTAGTTTCGTACACCCAATTAAGCCAGTTGCGCCAAAGCAAATTCGCGTGCGCACGCCAAGAAAATAGTGGCTCTAATTTTGGATCGTCATGAGGGAAATAGTTGTAAGGGAATGGCACGTTGCTCAAACCTTTTAACATGTCACGCTCATATTCCTGCGCAAGAGTCATTTTGCCATATTCCCAATGTCCTAGCGCAAAAACTTCAGAAAAATCACGCGTAGCAACTAATCCCGGACCAGATTCGGGACCATACGTAAGAATTTGTAAACGCTGATCTGCAGAAATGCTGTCAACATCAACACTCGCTATTCTAGAATGCGGTTGTAAAGCGATTTCATCAAAACCATTTGTAAGAAAACAGTACTCATCCTGCAAATATTGCGGGAACACGCCAAAAACTTTTTTGCTGAGAACATGCTTTTTTACGCCATATCGATAGTAAAGCGCACCCATTGCGCCCCAGCACAAATACATTGTTGAGAAAACGTGTGTTGATGCCCAGTCAAGAATTTGCGTAAATTCGTGCCAGTAGTCGACTTCTTCAAATTCCATATGCTCAACAGGAGCGCCCGTCACAACGAATCCGTCGTAATAGTTGTTACGAAGTGCGTCAAGATTTTCATAGAATTTTACTAAATGATCAGCGCTAACATGTGTCGATACATGCGTAGAAGTTTTCATAAAATCGACGTCAACTTGCAAAGGAGACTTAGAGATGAGTCTCAAAAGCTGAGTTTCTGTCTCGATTTTTTTGGGCATAAGATTCAAAATCAACAAACGAAGTGGTCGAACATCCTGCTGTTCTGCTTCTGGGCGTTCCAATGCAAAAATTCGCTCAGCATCTAATATGCTTCGCGCTGGCAATCCTTCAGGAATCTTAATAGGCATGTGTTTATTATACTCCACACTTGTTTATGTTTATTATGTCTATGTCACTCATGTACACGAATCGTAAAATTCTAACCAAATACAGCGAGACACGCCCGAAAGTTGACAAATCTAAATTTGCACCTATCGTAGATAGAGCTGCTAAAAGTAGCCGACGCGGGGTGGAGCAGCTCGGTAGCTCGCTGGGCTCATAACCCAGAGGTCCATGGTTCAAATCCATGCCCCGCTACTAAAGCCAAGAATCACACAAATTTCTCACGATTGTTGTGGTTCTTGGCTTTTTTGTTTAATACTACATAAGTCGCCCAAAAGCGTCATCGCGCAATAATCAATAAAGAAGAATTGCAAGACGGCGACGAGCGCGCGCAAGACGCTCATCATCTGCAGGAAGTATGGCAAAATACTCAAGCATACGAGAACGAATAGCATCCGCATCACTCTTATGACCAGATGCAAGGAAGTCAAGCAGTCGCCCAAAAGCGTCATCAATATGACCGTCAATCATATCTACATCTGCTACTGCAAGCTGCGAATCTAAATCATCCTTATTATCGCCAGCAGCCTTTCTAACCGCAGCAACATCAGTATTAGTATTACGCGAAAGCAACAAAGCTTTTGCATGTTCACGCGATGCAAGCACATCATGAGGATCTGCTTCCATTACTTTTGCATACTCGCGTGCAGCACCTTCATAATCACCCTTCATAGCAAGCGAATGAGCTTGCTCATGAGCAGGCGGAACATTCTCAACAGAGTTATTCCCGGAACTATCTTGATCTGAGTCTTTAGACATTTCAGACTTTTTCTCAACCGAGGATTCCACAAAAGGAGCAGTTCCAGCAACACCAGAGCGTTCAGCAACCTGAACCAATTGCGGCAAAATAGTGCCACAAATCTGCTGTAATTCCTCGTCGCTAGGTAAACCTTGCGCAATAGGCATAGGACGTCCGCCAATTAAACCGTAAATTGCAGGAAGCTGCTGCGCTTGCAATGCTTGAGCAATACTTGGGCTTTCATCAGAGTCGATACGAGCTAACTGCATACGACCGTCAAGCGCGTTAACAGCATCCGCTAATTTCTGTGCCACATCATAATAGGCCTCGTCATTAGCTTGCCAAAGCAAAATAACAATTGGGAAACTTACAGACGTTTGCACCATCGCCTGAAAAGACTGCTCATTAACATCGATTACATAGCCGCCAGCTTTTGGAGCAGAAGAACCAGTAGAGCCCGATGCAGCTTTAGCAGCTTGCTTAGCTTGAGCTTCTACGCGACGCTTTACGCCTTCTAAATCTACAGCCCCAGCAAGCGAAAATCCGCCAGGATTCATGCCTTGCGCTTTACTACTCACCATTTTTCCTCTTTTCCAAGCACACTAAATTGTACTTACAAAATTTATAAAGCTTCTACCTTAATAGGCTGACGCTCAGCACCAACAGGAATAATCTTCATATGAGAACTAGCTGGAGGAACTACTAGAGCAATAACATTTACGTAAGTTACTCGCATAGTACCTTTTGCTTTACCATCGCCAAATAATGCTTTTTCTTCATCAGAAGCAGGACGAGATTCACGCCCTTCACCAGCTTTACGAGTCCACACAGAATCTATGCGCGCAACAACCAAATCGCTTCCATCGCTTGAACGCATAATGCTTATTTGTTTGAGATTTGGTGTAAAGATTTGTTCTTGAGAGCCTTTATTTCGCTCCATTCCAGCTTGCACTGCTTTAGAAAGTTCAACTAACTTTTTACGCAAATAATCGTCAGCAAAATGCTTCGCGTACTTGCTGTTTTCACCATTTTGTAAAACGTCTGCATACGCAGCTACCGCTTCATCTGGAGTCATCACCAAACCAGTATCATTAGATTTACCCATTGAAGAACCAATACTTGGCACAGCAAATTTAGGAAGATGCACTCCAGGGAATAAGCGCGCAACAGCCCAAAGTTTATAATTCGAACGCGCTCTCTGTTGACGTAAAACCAGCAAACGTTTTGACTGTTGATCTTTAGTAGTAGTTGTAATAGTCATTAAATCTCTTGGCCAACCAGAATTAGTTGGCACAATAGTTTGCGCGGCTTCACGCGGAATAGTGGTCTTAGGATCCAAGTTTCCAGTTTTGTTTGCAATAGTGAGCTCGCTCGTACGAATATCGAGAGCAGGTCCAGAAACTGCTTGAGATAATGAATCCACATCTTTTTCGTCGTTTGCCTTTTCTAGAGTGCGAAGCAACCCCAAGCGGATATCTTTTTCTTGCAGCATAGTCACATTAGGCAACTCTTGATTACTACGCGCTTCAGCAGGTTTCGGCACCTGCCCATCGCAAGCAGATAATCCGGTTACCATAACCGTTGATACAACACATGCTATTAATGTGACTATGTTGTTGCGCAATACGCCTCTATTTTTACTGTTTACGCGGTGAATATCGACATTAGTATTACGCATTTTATTCATTTCCTCGCTCACTTGAAGAATTACCGCGGTAGCCTTTCCCATTTTTTCTGTAGCGACCGTTACTGCCGTCTCCTCTAAACCCATTTCGTTTTATGCGAGACTGCTTATCGTTGCTATTTTTAGACGAATTTTGACGTTTGTTTGATTCTGAGTTGCGATAGTTTTCGTGATCATTAAGCTTTTTCTTACTAGATTCATGTGAAATCTTGCTATTACTATCTGAAGGCTTGACCGTTTCTAAACGTTTCTTTGCAAACTTTTCAGAATTATTAGCATTGTTTCTATCGTTCTGACGGTTACGCCTCTTGTTATTCTGCTGTGCATACTTATTTTGCTGCTGATGCTTATCCTTATGATCGTTCAGACTATTGCCATCCGACGCGCTTGCGTAAGATTTTTTCTTATTTCGCGGAGTCTTAATATTCTGAGAATTCCGCTTATATTGCTTATTTTCTGAATTTGCTGATTCTGCTGAATTTCCAGAATATTTCGCATTTCCTATATCTTCCGCATTTGCTAAATCTTCCCCGTTTGCCGCAGCATCCTGATTGTGCAAATCATTAAATTCATCATCAACATTGCCTAAGTCATCTAAATAAGAATTATCGTCATGTTGCTGCATAAAGCGCGCGGCAAACGCAAGCATTTCATCTTGTGCAATAACAGTAGTTTCAGCCAAAGAATCAGTAGATGCAACCGCTGTAGAAGCAGACGCAATTCGAGTTTGCATACCATTTGAGTCGCCGCTTTGCATTGAATCTTTGCGACGACGCGCATGATCCCCATGCCTTGCGTGACTTCCAGAATCCTTCTTGTGTCGTTTGTGACCAAAAATACCAGACATGGTTCCAGAAATCGCCTCAGCAAAGGTGACTTCGTCACGCTGTGCAGACTTTACTGCCAACGCTCCTGAACGGCTAGCTATTAATTGCTTATTACGACGACGATGCGGAGCCATTGCAAAAATAGTTGCAGAAAGTATAGCTAATACTGCAAAAAGTGCTCCTACAAAATATAAAGGCGTTGCAAAATCTGGAATTTGATTACGACGCCACCGCAATTCTATGGAAGCTTCCGGTACATTATCCCCCAAATCAATTAGCAAAACACGTCTAGCAGCCTGCGAACGCAGTGCAGAAGAAGCAGTATCAGAGCTATTTGACTTACTAGAGCGAGTGCCTGATTTAGACATTGTGCCGTTTGCAACAGCATGATCGTATGACGCAGAACCAGAAGATTGAACATAATCTGCAGTATTTATTGCCAATTTAGCTAAACCAAGCTGGCATGTAACTATAGGCCATAAATTAGATTCTTGGAATTTTACGTCAGGATCCTTAATGTCCACAGAGTCACCCGCTTGCACAGAGGTTCTACCAGACACTTCAGAAACTGAAAGATTATTCCAATCACGCAAACCAGTAATTCTTTGTACTGGAGAACCTGCCACCCAGCCTCTTACGTCTTTCGTTAAACCTACAGCAACACAAATAGGCTTACGCGTATGCAAAGCAGCGACACTAATACGAACCCTGTTATCTACAAGATTCAAAACACCAGGATCAGTGACAATATAACGAGTTCCAGATACTTTAGCGTACGCAATAACCACATTACTAGGCTTCCAAAATGTTGAGTTGGCAACACCAAGAACAACACTTAATACTGCAAGCAAAGCAAAAAATGGAGCTACAACGCCGCGCATGATTTTACTGCGCAAAGTGAGCCGTCGCATTGGTCGTCGCATTGGTCGTCCTTCTGTATCAGAAGCATCTTCTATATTTGTCATAACGATACCATTCTACAGTCTTTTAATATTACTTGCATGTTTTGATGTAAAAATCAGCGTCAAGCGGTAATGTGAGGCTATGAAAAAAATCAAAACATTAGGACAAAAATCTCTTTTACTTCGCGCTTTCGCAACTATTAGCGCAGTAGCAATGTGCGTAGTGCTTGCTTCATGCGGAGAAAATTCTGACAATAACAATTTAACTGATGAAAACGCTCAAAAAGCTGGAATGCAGTTGCTGGAAGGCGTAAGCGCATCGGGAGAGCTGGGCAAAAAGCCTAAAATAACGCTAAAAACGCCTGTAAAAGTAAAGCAAAATACTTATGCCGTTTTGCAACGAGGCAACGGAGAAACAATTAAAGAAGGCGATCGCGTATGCTCTCAGGGCATTGTGTTCGACTCCAAAACCGGCAAAGAGCTTATGAATACTTGGAAAGAAGGCAAAGTTGATTGCTCAATTTCCATTAATAAAAACTCTACAAGCCGACCATATTACGCTTTAATTAAGGGCAAAAAAATTAATACGACTATTGCTTTGGGCGTAAGCGGAGGAGCCAAAAATCCTTCATATATTATGGTTCTTACAATGGTTTCGCGATCAAAATCTCTAACTAGAGCAACAGGCAAAGCTGTTACGAATATTCCCGCAAATTTGCCGAAGGTAACTCTTGATAAATCTGGAGCACCAACCTTAGATAAAAATAACTACGTTCCAGACGGAAAGCTTGTTTCTCAGACTTTGATTGAAGGAACCGGCAAAAAAGTAACTGCAAAAGACACAGTTTCCGCTCATTACACTGGTTGGACTGCCGATAAAGACGGCAAACTCCATCAGTTTGATTCTTCTTGGCTGCGTGGCATACCTGCAGACTTCCAACTTGCGGGAGGAGTAATCCCTGGTTGGACTAAAGGCTTAACTGGCAAGAAAGTCGGTTCCCAAGTTCTTTTGGTAATTCCACCAGAAGATGGCTACGGTAAAGAAGAAAAGAAGGATGCGCGCGGAAACGTAACTATTCCTGCAAATGCCACACTGTACTTTGTAGTCGATATTCTTTATGCTTCGTGAGATTTGTAATTTTGCAAACTGTTACAAAATTAACTAGCGATTCATAAATAATAAACCCCTCCTTCCCGAGGGGTTTTTACATATTTAGAACACATATTTAGAACAGACGAAGATCGTTGGACTCGACTCCACGCATTTCATCGTAATCCAATATTAAGCAAGTAAATCCACGATCCTCAGCCAAAACACGGGCTTGTGGACTAATAGTTTGCGCAGCAAAAATACCTCTAACCGGCTTAAGTAACGGATCTCTATTCAGCAACTCACAATAACGCGTAAGTTGCTCAACGCCGTCGATACCGCCATGCCGCTTAATCTCAATAGCGACATGTACACCATCCGCGTCCTGAGCCATAATATCCACTGGGCCGATAGCCGTAGGATATTCACGGCGCACCAACGTGGCACCATCGCCGATTCGTTCAATCTGCTCAGCCAAGTAACGTTGCAAATGATCCTCAACACCATCTTTAACTAAGCCAGGATCCTCACCCAAATCGTAAGTATTATCACTATAAACATGCTCAAGCGAAATCATAAGCAAATCATCGCTTTTAGCAGCAGCAACACGCAAAATACAGCCATCTACAACAATGCCAGCATCGGATTCGCCGCTATCTTCTTTACGTAAAACACGCATAGTACAAGGAGCTACCATCCAATTAAGAGGTTTATACGCACCAAGCTCAGAAAAAATAAGTACGCTGCCATCTGCTTTAATAAGCAACACTCGCTTAGCTAAAGGAAGCGTGGCATTTAACCTACCTGTATACTCTGCACTGCAATCTGCAACAATAATTCGCACACAGCAAGCATAACAGAAATCAAGTAAAGAAGTACCCTACTTCCCCAAAGCTTCAGCTAAATCGCGATTCTGCCAATGCTGATGTAAGGCGCAGTATCCGCCGAACAATACGAGCCACACTAGTCCACCAATTGCAGAAGCTCGTGTATCGTCACTAATAAACAAAGTCACATACACAAAAGCAAAGAACGCTATAGTAATAGAATTCAAAAGCTTATAATGCGGCATAACGAAACCGTCTGGCATAAAATCAGCAGATTCACGGTACTTACGATGCGTAACCATAATCAAAATATAAATCATGATTATCACTGCAGAAGAAGCCGAAGCAAACAAAATAAACGCACCATGAATGCCAGGGATCGAATTAATAATTGGCGAAAGAAGAATCAAAGCAGACGAGAACAAAATCGCGCGAGCAGGAACCTTCGTGCGTGAAACCTTACGCAACTTACCCAAAAGAGGCGAAGGTGACTCAAGCGCAATCTGATACATGTGGCGACCAGCAGAATACAGCAAAGAATTAAGCGCAGAAGAAGCAGCTGTAATAACCACAAAGAACACAAGCGCAGAAGCCCAATGCAATCCTGCGTATTGGAACACCATAATGAATGGTGACATAAATACGCCTTCCGCATTCGTAGCTTTAAACTGTTGCCACGGCACAATAAGCATAATCGCTATAAGAGCGCCAACATAGAAAACTAGTACGCGCACAATAATCTCGTTAATAGCCTTTGGTAAAACCTGACGAGGATTCTTAGTTTCCGAAACAGTCACACCAACAAACTCAATAAGCTGGTACGCATAAAACACCATTTGGAAGCTCATTAAGAAAGAAAGCCATCCGTTTGGCATAAGCGAAAAATTGTTGAAAATATTATCTAATCCAGCGTGACCAGCAGGACTTATTACGCCACCATGCAAAGGAGCTGCAGAGTAATGGTAACCAACTAAAGCCATAACTACGGCTGTAACAATAAGAGCAACAATTAGCGTGATTTTAATCATTGAGAACCAAAACTCAGTTTCCCCAAATAGCTTTACAGCTACCAAATTTATGCACACTAAAGCCGCTAAAAATACTACTTCTATAAGCCATTTCCAATGACTTACGTCAATATCGAAAGTTTGGAAGAATGTGACGCAATACGTACTAACTGCCGTAATTTCGCTCATACCAATAAGTACAAGCACAAACCAATACGACCATCCAGCAAAATTACCCCAACCTCTGCCAAGATAACGCGTAATAAAACTAATAAAAGTATGCTGGTTTGGATCCTTGTACATTAGCTCACCAATACCACGCATCAGCAGGAACATAATCAAGCCCACAATAATGTAAACGAATACAATACTCGGACCTGTTAAGCTAATTGATTTTCCAGAACCAAGGAACAAACCTGTTCCAATTGTGCCGCCAATAGCAATAAATTGCACATGACGCTTGGTAAGACTACGCTCCATTTGGTTTGTATTGCTACTTGCATTTTCTTGCGCAGATACGCTAGAAGATTGATTATGAGAAGATGTGCTATTGTGCGTCTCTGTAGATTCTGTTTGTTTAGAACCTACATTAATGTCACTATTCACAGTCTCACTCATTGTTACAACTCCGTTCCTTAATAGCCACGAATTTCTAATTTTATAGGAACCCTTAACTATTCATTACGCATTCTACAATTCGCGCAACTATTCCACACTTTTAAGTGAGCTTACTGGATCTATGCGATCCAAAGCTGGGTTGGTAGCCCATTGCACAATTAACGCAAAAATTAGTGTTGCAACGCCAGCAATGCAATAGCTTAAAGGAGCTACTTCAACTTCAAAATACAAAGACGGCATACGAAGCGCGCTAGTCAACAATCCTGCAATAAGCCTTCCTAATGGCAATCCAACTGCAATGCCGATAACAGTTAAAGTAAGCATTTCTTTATGCACATAGGAATGAACTTCTCTACGATAAAAACCAAGAACTTTCAGCGTAGCCATTTCGCGAGTACGTTCCGAAATATTAGTACTTGCAAGAGTAAAAAGCACAGCTAAAGCTAAGCCAGCAGCCAAAGTTACGATTAAAGCAACAACAGCATTCATAAGATCAAAACTAAAAGCATGCTTCATACGCGTAATATTCATAACAGCAAGCACACCGTCACGTTCAGAAACCTTGTCAGCATATTTAATTTTATTATTATCGCTACCGCGCAAACGCAAAATTAACGCATTATGTTTCAGAAGCTTACTGTTTTCACCATTAAATAAGCGTTCGTAGCAACGTTCAGTCATGTAAATATTAGAACCGATAAGATTACGAACAATAGCTTTAACTTTAACCTTCGCACGTTTAAAACTAGTATTCGTCACATTAATTTCGCTACCACGAGTAATGTCCAGAGATGCAGCAGCGCTTTGAGAAAGCAACGGACCTTCATCCGTAAGTTTAATAGTTTGCAAATTATTGTTCACATCCTGCAAATTTACAAGATGAGACAAAGCTTTTGTGTCTTTTACAACAATCAACTGCACGCTTTCCGCATCCTCAACATGACGACTATTCGACTTATTTGATTGGCTTTTAGCTATTTCTCCAGAGCCCACATAAGCCGGAAGTATAGTTTCTACTTTATTGTTTGACTTGTCTTGCTCAACGCTTTTCTTCATATTTTGGAAAGATCCTGGAGCCGAGATAGAAATCATATCGTATCGATAAATTCCCTCGTATTGGCGAATACCCAAGGTCGCAACAGTATCGTTCAAAGCAAGACCGCAAACAATAAGCGCTGTGCAACCAGCAACTCCACCAATAGTCATGCACAATCTGCCTTTAAATCGCGCCAAATTGCGAACGGTAACCTTATTTAAGAAACTCATTCGCTTCCAAATCCAAGGCAACCTTTCAAGAAGAACGCGAGAACCAGCTTTTGGAGCTTTTGGTCTTAACAAAGCTGCAGGAACTTGCTTTGTTTCTCGCCAACTAACAACGATTGTGCATATTGCAACAGGAATCACAAATGCTAGCACACACAAAGAGCCATATAGCCAGTCATACTTCAACCTAACGTCTGGCACAGCGTATAAACCACGCAAGATTTTTAGTAAAAGTGAAGGGATTGCAAGAAAACCCATAATATCGCCAATTCCGCCGCCAACAAAGCACGCAAATATCGCGAAGAAAGCATGTCTTGTTACTGCAGTAGAACGACCGTATCCCAAACTTAAGTATGTACCAATAAGCCCTCGCTCTTCTTCAACCATACGAGCCATAGCAGTTAAACTCATCATCATTGCTACAACAAGAAATACCGCTGGGAAAGCGTATCCAAGTGACTGTATTGAAGCAACGTCAGAACGCAAACTTGCATAACTATCGTTAGCTATGCGAGTAGATATATGCCATTGAGCTTGAGGAACACGTTTTTGAATCTCTGACTTAATTTGTTTACAAATTTGCTTTTTTGCTTGCTCTTTAACAAAATTTGGAGCGCGCTGAAGCCTAGGATCATTTGCAATAATATTTTTTAATTCTAAATTAACTTGTTTGTCGATAATTTGATTACGTCGAGCTTTTTCGCGTTTAGATTGCACGAGTTCCTGAATCTGTTCAGATGCATCGTCAACAATGCCACGATAATCTTTAGAAAAAACATTGACACGTTGAGCATCATTCAAACGCACCGACATTGCTGTATACGGCAAGCTAGTCACGTTATCAGGAGCAGCAGAAGTAAATATTGGGTATCTAGACGTCACAGAGTTACGAAATGCTTTAGATTGATAGCCATCAGGATTGTTTAAATCGTTGCTATCTAGCACGCTACCAGTTATGCGCAAACGATAAGTTTTAGACTTTGAATTAGAAGAACCAAGACTTCCAACGCCCGCATTTTGCTGCACGTTGACTACTATCACATTGCCAATGCTCAATCCACTATCGTGTAAAAATCGCTGAGTTACAACAGCTTCACTATTATTTTTAGGCATGTTGCCCTTAAGCAAATGCAAGCGATTAAGATTTTTTTGTGATTCTACATAATGCACGAAATTCATTGCGTATGAAGACTTTGCATCATCTGTTGCGTGCGCTGTTGCTTTCCAAGAACGCTCTGCTTCAACTTCACTCACACTTGGCAACGCGCGTAATGCTGCAACATCGTCTTTAGTTAAACCAAGAGTAGATACGATTTGCAAATCATAAGCATGCAATTTCGCATACATATCGTTAGTAGCGAGAAACATGTCGTTGCATCCTGCATAAATACCAGTCATAACAGCAACGCCAAGCATTGCAATAACCGCAAGAACGCAAAAGCGGCGCCATTCGCGAACCCACATTCTAATTGCGCTAATAAATACTATTGGCAGCAACGAATGCATGCGCTTAACTTCACCACCATTATTGGCATTTTTATTATCAGATTGCTTTGAAACTGCTGCTACTTTCCGCATAACAACCACCTAATCACCACTCAATATCGGCTATAGCCATAGGATGTTCTTGCACAGTTTCGTCTACAACTTTCCCAGAACGGAAACGAACAACTTTGTGAGCCATCGGAGCAATGGCAGCATTATGAGTAATAATCAGCACTGTCATGCCTTCAGTTCGGCAAATATCTTGCAATAATTGCAATACTGCCTTACCTGTTTCATAATCCAAAGCACCAGTAGGCTCGTCACATAGCAATAGTTTAGGTTTTTTAGCAAGAGCGCGCGCAATAGATACGCGTTGCTGCTCACCGCCAGAAAGTTGCGCTGGGAAATTATGAAGCCTTTCTTTCAAGCCAACATCAATAAGCGTTTGAGCAGGGTCAAAATGATCTGCACAAATTTGCGAAGCTAGCTCTACGTTTTCAAGAGCAGTTAAATTTGGAACTAAATTATAAAATTGAAAAACAAAACCAATGTCTTCTCTGCGGTAGCGAACCAAATTACGACCTTTTAGCTTAGTAACATCGCAATCGCCAACAACAACACGACCGCTTGTCGCAGTATCCATACCGCCCAAAATATTTAATGCTGTAGTTTTTCCAGCGCCAGATGCACCTAAGATTACTGTAAGCTCACCGCTTTGTGCAGTAAAACTGGCATCATCTAAAGCTCGCACAGCACCAGAACCTGATGGGTATTCTTTCACTACATGATCAAAAGTTATATATGCCACAATGCACCTTCACAATATGAGAAACTATAAAAATTCAACTTCTCTTTATTTGTATTATCTACCGTTATATTTCGTACTATTTTACTAAATGAGCGCAAAATTCGCTAACTTACTTCAGCGACGACACTCCACATCTTTCCATGCAATATGCATTACCAAGCCAAGTATGACGAGAATTTGGCCAAACAGCACCTAAACGCGGAGCACACTGACTCATCCATATACTTGGCACACGCCCATCTGCGCTTTGCGAACCAAGCAAATTAAATCCATTCTTGCTTTCAAGCCAATCTGGATGCTGTGTTGCAATAGCAAGCCCTTCCTCAAGAGTAAGAGGCAAACGTTCATCAGAATCAATAAGCTTACGAGCGACATCAGGCTCTCGATTCAAATACGATGAGCCAGTATGTGGATCGACGACTATATAGAACGGGCCTTTAGGAAACTCATACCCGTCTTTGGGAAGAAAACTTATGATATCTCGCGGAGGCATAGTGGTGAATCCAGCCATGCGATTAATACTCGTACGAGAAATCAACGATTCAGGCGAAACTAATTCACGCGTAGGAACCAATAAAATATTCGCACCTAAACTACTATTTTCAAGCGCACACAATATAGGATTTGCCAACTTACGAAAAGCATCGGCACTCATATCAGCCACATCTGGATACCCAAGTGCCACTATACGATCGAGTTGCTGCTGTATTTCTTCAGATGCTATTGACATAATTCCAGTTTACGCAAAATCTTACATAATCGCGAGCGCAATATAACCATAATTAGTTTAGGAAATTACGCTTTTTAGCAATAATTTCAGCCAATTGCACAGCATTTAGTGCAGCACCTTTTCGCAAATTATCGTTAGTGATGAAAAGTGCCAATCCCTTATTTCCATCGATCGCTTGGTCTTGCCTAATTCTACCAACATAACTTGCAGACTTTCCTGCCGCTAGCTGAGGAGTAGGAATATCGTTAAGCTCAACTCCTTCAGCCTTGCTTAATACTTCGCGAGCCATGTCTGGAGTTACATCATGCTCAAACTCAGCGTTTACACTCATGCCGTGACCAGTGAAAACACCTACGCGCACACAAGTACATGAGGCTGCAAGATTTGGCAAATGCAAAATCTTACGGCTTTCATTGCGCAATTTTTGTTCTTCGTCAGTTTCTTCAGAACCGTCATCAACTATTGAACCAATAAAAGGCACTACATTAAAAGCAATAGTACGAGCAACTTTTGTAGGTTCAGGGAAATCTATTGCACTACCGTCGAAAACGAGTTTATCTGCTCCTTGGTTTAATGCAGCTTGAGCCTCATTCATGAGTTGCAAAGCACCTGCTCGACCGGCGCCAGAAACAGCTTGATAAGACGAAACTATTAAACGTTTTAATCCAAAAGCATCAGCAAGCGGCTTTAATACAGGCATGCAAGCCATAGTTGTGCAATTTGGATTTGCTACTATTCCTCTTGGAATAGTATCTAAATCTTCAGGGTTTACTTCCGCAACTACCAAAGGCACATCGTTATGCATACGCCATTGCGAAGAATTATCTACTACAATTGCGCCAGCTTCAGCGAATTTCGGAGCCCAAATTTTTGAAGTTCCGCCGCCTGCAGAAAAAATAGCTATGTCAATTCCGTGCAAATCTGCTTTTTCTACATCTTCTACGACTACGTCTTTGCCACGATATTGCAAAACTGTGCCAGCAGAATGAGCGGAAGCCATAAAACGTAAATCTTTTATTGGAAAATCGCGCTCGTCAAGCACTCGACGCATTACCATACCAACTTGGCCAGTTGCGCCGAGCACTGCCACGTTCACGCCTTTTTCGTTGATAATTGTCATCGAGACTCCCCTAAAAGTAAGTACGTATAATTTCTACAGTTTTTACAATTCTACAATTTAGTTAATTTAATAATTTAATAATTTAATAATTTAAATTGCTTCAGCGCCCGCTTCCACCGTACACCACTGCTTCAACTTGGCTTGCGTCCAAACCGTAAGCAGTATGCAAAGCACGAACAGCTTCATCAATTTGTTCAACAGGAACCATGGCAGCAATACGAATTTCCGAAGTAGAAATCATCAAAGTATTTATACCATGTTCACTTAGCGCAGTGAAGAAGGTAGCAGCTAGACCTGAATGTGTTTTCATACCAACGCCAACAACAGCTACTTTTCCTACTACTGGAACGACATCCATAGAAGTAAATTTCAATTCATCATGCGCTTCTTCTAGAACTTTACGGACTGCTTCCATTGACGCTCCTGGAGCAGTAATAGAAATATCTGCTGTACCAGTAGAAGCACTTGCTTGCGCAATCATGTCAATATTTACATTTGCTTTTGCAAGAGTTGTAAATACTTTCGCAGCCATACCAGGAATATCTGGAATACCGCGAACCGTAATCATTGCCTCACTGCGATCATGAGCAACGCCAGAAATAACAGGAGTTTCCGGACCTAAATCAGGAAATAAATCGCCCATAGTCGAAAGAATATCGTGGTTTACCATTGTTACCGCCTTTAAGCTCGAAGATTATTTGACATTATCTATTAATATTTAGTTTCGTATTTTCTAACTCAGATTAGGCAAATCGTTCGGATTAATATTATTTGGAACTATAAGCGTTCCGTTCCTATGTGAGAATGAACTTCTAACATGAAGAGGCATACCAAAACGCTGAGCGTACTCAACACAACGCAACGCAAGTACGCGCGAACCGCAAGATGACATTTCAAGCATCGAATCATAATCGATTACAGGAATACGTTTTGCAGTTGGCACAATACGTGGGTCTGCAGTAAATACTCCATCTACATCCGTGTAAATCTCACATATATCAGCACCTAAAGCAACCGCAAGAGCTACAGCTGAAGTATCCGAACCACCTCTACCGAGAGTCGTGTCATCTCCAACTTCGTTAATTCCTTGGAACCCGGCAACAATTGCAACACTGCCTTTGCTAAGAGCTCTTCTGACACGATCAGGCTTAACCGCACGAATATGCGCAGCTCCGAACTGAGTATCTGTCATAAATCCAGCTTGAGAACCAGTAAAAGAATAAGCATGAGATCCTTGAGCATGAATAGCCATTGCAAGCAAACTCATAGAAATTCGTTCGCCTGCTGTCATAAGCATATCCATTTCGCGAGCAGGAGGATTAGTATTTACACTCATTGCTTGATCAATTAAATCGTCAGTTGTATCTCCCATCGCTGAAACTACAACAGCAACATCATTGCCTTCTGCTTTTGTAGAAAGAATGCGTTTGGCAACACGTTGTATGGAATCCGTATCCGCTACAGAAGAACCACCGTATTTCTGTACGATAAGCGCCAATTTTTACCCCTTGCTCATGTCAATATTGATAAACGCACAGGATATGCCGAATAATGGCTTCGATATCAGACTACCAACTATGCCCTATTTATTGATAATGATTTGTGCACATAAAAACAATATTCAAAATTACACAGATTGACGGCCAGAAAATGCACGACCTAAAGTGATCTCATCCGCATACTCTAAATCTCCACCAACAGGCAATCCACTTGCCAAGCGAGTAACTTTAATTCCTAGAGGATCGAGCAATCGAGCCAAATACGTAACAGTCGCTTCACCTTCTATATCAGGATCAAGCGCAAGAATAATTTCTTGAACTTTTGCATCTTTAAGACGTTCAAGTAATTGCGTAATTGCTAAGTCCCCAGGTCCAACATTTGCCATTGGGTTAATTGCACCACCAAGAACATGATAAACACCTGAATACTCATGAGTTCGCTCAATACTCATAATGTCTTTAGGTTCTTCAACTACGCAAATTTTGCTATGATCACGCCGAGGATCTGCGCATACTATGCAAGGACTCTGCTCACATACGTTTCCGCATACATCACAAAAACGCACACTTTCTTTCATGTTATTAATTGCGTCTATTAGCTCTTGAACATCTTTATCCGAGGAAGAAAGTAAGTAAAACGCAATACGCTGAGCGCCTTTAGGTCCAATCCCTGGAAGCTTTGAAAATGCTTCAATTAAGCGACCAATTGCTCCATCATATGACGATGAATTATGCACTGTAAACTACTCCTCTTGCTTTTTCTTAACGCTCATAATCGCATTTTTAGGATTTTTAGGATCAGTGGAAGCAAATTCTTCAACAGATTTAACTTCAAAAATTTGTTTAAGCTCATCAGTGCTTACAGATGTTGCTGATTCTAATGAAGCATCGTCCATTGAACATTCGTCAGCAGTAGCTCCATTCGTAGGAGAAACAGTAGTCTGAATTGATTCAGCAGACAATTCTGAAGTATTAGTTGCATTCTGAACTTGAGACTGTAGTTTATCTTGATCCAAGACACCAGAAATAGCTTCATCTTGGTTATGAGAATGCGAACTCTTCTGTATTGTAATCTCGTCATCATGATTCATAGGCTCATCTTCAATAGAAGAGCCTTTAGAAGAAGACTCTTCAGAAGAAGAGTTTTCTGGCATTGCAATCACATCCGACATAGGCATAGACGACATGTCTGCCCAAACATCATCATCCGCATTCGCAACATCACTTAACTCATCCGCAGTATTTTCAGAAGCTACTGATGCTGCGGAGCCATCAGCGCCACTAAAACCCGAAGATTCTTTTTTAGTAGGATTTTTATTTATTCCGCTGCTATCAGAATCAGTTTTATTACTAAAACCAGCAGATATACCTGTTTTACGCAATAAAATATCGCGCTTAACTTTTGCAAGCTTCTGCGGATCCATTCGAGCAACAGATTCTACTTGTTCACCATTAGCAGCAACTGGTGCAGGAGCAATCATTACTTGCGTGCCAAATATCTCATGCACTTCATTCATTACTACTTTTGGCACTTTTTGTCCATCATATGGAGAAGTAGTGCATACTGCGAGCGCAAACGCATGTTGACTCATAGGCTCATTAAAAGTCAAAATAAGACGCTGTCGACCTGATTGTGCTGAAGTAAGTTGCACTGTAGGAACATACTCACGAGTTACATACTCACGTACGTCATCAGGCAATTTTGAAACTACTTTATCCCACATTGCATCAGTATCCATGGAATCATTCTTTGAATTAGCATTATGCGCATCGTTCAAAAACACTTTTTTAGATTCCGTTTCTTTTGTGTTTGTAGCAGATTGCGTTTCTGCTTTAGCAATAGGAGATGCTGTAGTTTCAGAAGGTAGTGAAGAATTTGAAGTACTATTATTCTCACTATCTGCAGAAACATATTTCTTATTGCTTGTAGAACCTACGAAATGAGCACCAGAAGATACTTTATTTTGAATATTCTGCGTAGAAGTGGAAATATTTTGTTGTTGCACGTTATTGATGCGCAAATTAGTTGCAACAGTATTTGAAGTTTCGCTGTCCGCAAGCAAACGAGCAACTAAAATTTCCAAATTCATGCGAGGAGAAATTGCACTAGCCATTGCACTTAAAGCATCATTAATTGTTTGAGCCATACGTGCTAAATCATGCAATGTCATGCTTGCAGATTGCTTATTCAATATTTCCAAATCTTCTGGAGAAACATCATTAAGTAAGCTTGAAGCCGCTTTAGGACCTGCAGATACCATAAGCAACAAATCACGAACTCTACCTAATAAATCTTCTACAAACTTACGAGTATCGTAACCTCCAACAATAACGCGACGAACTACATCGTATATCGAAGCACCATCATGATTAATAAGATCGTCAATGAATTCGCTAATCAATGAATTAGGCGTAAAACCTAATAAAGCAACCGCAGAATCCAAAGAAATTGAACCATCAACAGCACCCACCATAAGCTGATCGAGCACAGATAACGTATCTCGCATTGATCCCGCACCAGCGCGCATAACAAGGCGAAGAACTCCCGGCTGCGGCAGAATACCTTCCTTTTTGCAAATATCTTCAAGATATGGAGACATTACCTCTGGAGGCACAAGTCTGAAAGGATAATGGTGTGTACGCGAGCGAATAGTGCCAATAACTTTATCCGGCTCAGTGGTAGCAAAAATAAACATTACATGCTCAGGCGGCTCTTCTACAATCTTAAGCAAAGCATTAAAACCTTGCTGTGTAACCATATGAGCTTCGTCGAGAATGAAAATCTTATAACGGTCACGAGCAGGAGCGAAACCAGCACGCTCACGCAACTCTCTAGCATCATCGACACCGTTATGGCTTGCAGCATCAATCTCTACAACGTCGATAGAACCTGCACCGCCAGTAGCTAAATCTTTACAGCTTTGGCACTCTCCGCATGGGTGCGAAGTTGGTCCTTTTTCGCAATTAATGCAGCGAGCTAAAATTCGCGCAGAACTTGTTTTACCGCATCCACGTGGTCCAGAAAATAAATATGCATGCGTTATTTTCCCTTGGTCTAATGCTCTAGACAAAGGTATGGTAACCTGATCCTGCCCAATAACACCATCAAACGTGTCAGGACGATATCTACGATACAGTGCAAGTGCCATGTTTCCTAACCTACCGCGACCTAACTATTTCCCCGATATATCTTAGTTAAGACTATCAGCAGCCGCCACCCGACTGCTGATATTTATATTCGTTTTTGCTACTTACTACTTATTGCAATCTTCTAGTCCTGCTCTAGCAGAAACTTCCACGTTAGAAGCAAATGGAATATTCAGCCCAACAGAAACACGAACAGTTACATCATTACTAGTAGAGTTGCAAGATTTCAAAAAAGCATTGCTTGAAGCAACAGTACGCGCAACAACCTCACACGCATTATCCTCCATCCTTTGCAACGCAGAAGCACCGGATAAAGCAGCAGAAGTTGCAACAGCATAAGCTTGATGTTTAGCTCCGAGAACATTACATAAAATAGCAGAAAGCACTAGTATTGAGCAGACTGCGATCACTAGCATAATGCCAAGCATAGTGCCAGAACCGCAGTCGATGCCCTTACATCGCTTATGAATGAAATTTATTGAATGCTTCACAAAATTCTTGCGCCTACTCATACTAAAACCTGGCTTACATGACTTTCCACTAGAGGCGGCAAAATATGAAGAGGATCAGGAATAAGAGGACATTTAACAACAATATTCGCCATATTATTGCTACGACTTATTTTCACCGACGCTCCTTGACCTGCGACCGACTGCACGATACTTGCGGCAGCTTTATCGTCCTTATGAGTCACAAGATAATACGCAACTTGCGCAGCAGCATCATGACAATTCATAGTACATACAACTGCTCTACCTATGCCAATCAATACAAATAACAGTATTAATGCACAAGGTAAAACAATAGAAAATTCAGCAGTTACCGTCCCTCTGTCATAATCACTAATTTTGCGCAACAACCTTTTGCACACAATAACTTTCCGCATCATAAGCTCATTTCATCCGCTAAAGCATGCCGTTAGCCGATTTTCAATGCTTTTTTAACTAAATCTGTCAACGTTGTGCGAACCGTATCTGATTTCAAAATAGCAACTAGCAGTGCAGCAAAACCAGTGGCAGCAATAATAACTACTGCATATTCAGCTGTTACAGCTCCAGAATCCTTATTTTTAAGACCGTCAGCGTACAACTTTCTTTTTTGACACAAACATGACTCAATATTCACTAATTGTTCATTTACTTGAAGCATAGACACAGAGCATCGTGCAACAAGTTTTTGCATTATCCCAACCATCATCTTGTACCTTTCACTTCAAACTATCCGAAATTTTCGGATAGAAATATTATTACAACTTGTTTTGCGAATGAAAATAAAAAAATTGCATTGTGGATAAAAGCTAATTTATTTTTCTAGAAATTTATTTTTAAAAAGCTAGCGCATAAGTGACATAACTGTTGGCAAAATTCCTATGCATATAAAAGATGGCAAAAAACATAATCCAACAGGAAGCAGCAATCGCACAGACAACCTAGAACTTTCTTGTCTAGCAATATTGGCCATATTTCTCTCATAATGTTGAGCAAGTGCAGACAATACAGGAACTGGAGATGAACCATAACACCATGATTCTTTTAAAGATGTCATTAACCATCTAGCTAATATTTCTGAAGAATCTAAGTTTTTACGATTAGTAAATTTTGATTTATTTTCTAATTCAAAATTATCTTGTCTAGTATAAGTAGAAGACCATGCTTCATGCCACGTATCTCCTGCAAGTAAAGCATTGGAAACAGAGCAAAGCCACATGCCTTGACCGCAAGGAAACACTTGCCCAACAGCACTAAGAGCCCTAGTAATAGCAACACCACTACGAAGTGAAACAATAATCATATGTAAACCAAGAAGAGGATCTACATATGAAACTTTTGAATTACGCCATTCGTATTTAAATAGCATAATTTTACTGTTAAAGCGCATACGATTATCTAATGAATCGCACTCTAATTTCAAACTCACCCATTGCCAAACAATTACAACAAACAATGGAACAATAAACAAAAGCTGCTTTGTGGACTCCATAAATCATCCTTCCAGAGAAGCAGCATCCATTGCATGCTGAGATATTTGCAACATAGAACTAACCCACGCCAAACCCAATCCATAACATATTCCACCTATTGTTAATAAAATCCATCCATTTACTGTTGTAATTAACATCAAAATAGGGTGCCCACCTAGTAATTCACCAGCAAAAAGAGCCAAAATAGGTAGAGCAGTAAGTAATTTTATTGTTGCTTTTGGCATTGCAGCTACGTCAGCACGTAAATCTTCTGCACGCTTCTGAGCATGATATGACGCTGCCGTAGCTTCCACACATTCTGCCATAGCGCAACCAAGAGTATTACTCAATTCATATGAAGCCATAAGACTTTCAGAAACAGTATGCATATGTTTTTCAAGCTGACGACGTTGAGTCTTATTCATATTGCGCTTCTTTGGAAAACAACGTTCATAAAGCCATTTATAAATAATTTTTGTATTAACTGCACTACTGCAAATACATTGTTGAGACTTAGAGTCACTGTGAACAATCATTGCAAAAGTAGAACCAGAACGTAATGCAGCAATCATTCCAGCAAGAACTTCTTCAATATCCATTTTTATGCTCCAAGCAACACAATCGACTACTAATTATTTGAACTGTCAACACATATGCTGGCCATATTTTCGGGCAGATTCCAATAATTTGAAAACTTAACCCATGCAGGCAAAAATTTCATGACAATACTGCCGTCAATTCCACAAGATAATTGCAAAACTGGAACGCCACACAGCAACGAAGCGCTAGAAACGTATTGCAAAATACCGAGTTCTTTGATCATTCGACACCCGTTAGAGGATCTCTCTACATGAATAACAACATCGAATGCTCCAGCAGCTAAAGCACATAAAGCTGCAGGCTCCAACCCAGCCAATAACCCTAATGCCATAAGACGAGCGGGAACTTTCTCTATTTCATCTGCATGAAGAGTTGTCATTCCACCCTTATGACCAGAAGTAAATACTCTCAACAAATCAGCAATTTCTTCCCCACGACATTCACCAAGAATAATGCGATCCGGACGCATTCTTAATGTTGCTTTTACTAATTGAGATAAGCCAATTTCTCCTACACCTTCTACATTAGCTTCTCGCGCACTTAACGAAACATGATTTTGTGTCAACTCGCCAAGCTCTCTAATTTCTTCAACAGATACAATACGATCTTCGCAATCAGCAGCAGCCAACAAAGCCTTCATAAGTGTGGTTTTCCCAGATCCAGTACTTCCAGTGATCATTATATTTGCTCGCTTTTTAACTAGAACGCTTAGAATACAAGACAATTCTTTTGGAAACATGCCTTGATCACTCAAAGAAACAAGATCATAACGATTAATTGAAGGAAAACGAATTGACAATGCTGCTCCTTGAGATACAAGTGGCGCTAAAACAGCATGTATGCGAATGCCAGAAGTACTTGAAGCATCAGCAATAGGACACGCATCATCCAGTCTTTTGCCTAATTGTGCACAGAGCCATACAGCATATTCTCTTAACAAAGCAGGGTTGTTAAGTGGAACTCGAGTTGCGCGTTCCTTAAGACCTTGCCCACAATCTACCCACACACGACCAGACTCGCTTACAACCATGTCTGTGACTCTTACGTCATTGGCAAATCCCTGCAAAATCCCAAAATCGATATCACGAATATTATTTACGATCATATTTACCTCTTGAATATTTCGAACGACGATATTGCGAACGACGATATTTAGTTACAACATTTTTTGTATTTGATATAACATCTCCAATAAGCCAATTATTTATGCGTTTCATGGTTTCCTTCATTGAAGATGGCACATTTCGAATACCGTAGCCCCCTATAATGTCGGTGTACATGCGAGCATCATGTTGCAATGAACCAAGAAATGTAGTTGATAGATATTCAGAAGCTTCATCGATACTTAAAACATAAGATTTTTGCATTAAACCGCGAGGAGGCAATCCCACAACAGCAAATTTGTTGAACTTTACGCCAGAATCACACAAAGTATCTAATTTTTGTAGCAACGCTCTAAACCTTGCTAAATCAAGCACAGATAGCTCAACCGCAGCAAGAGTCGCACTGTCAATAAATTGCGGAATATTACGGTAAGACTTCATAGCAGTCTCGCCAGAACCTATATCTACAATAACTACATCAACAGCATCAGCTAGACCTCTAATAGCAGCCTCCAAAACCCAAGGTTCAGGATATTTACCATGCCATGGAGAAAATGCTAAAACATCCACATTATCCCAATGCAATAGCTCATTGCGCAACACATAGCCATCGCATCTACCTAAGGGAGCATCAACTTCTTGCAACCTGCGACCTTCATCTGATTCCAAACCAAGCAGAACGTCTAAACCGCCATGAGTCAAATCAGCATCTACAAGAGCAACACTATGGCCTTGTTCACTTATATAGCGAGAAAGAATAGATAGAGAAGTGCTTAGCCCAATGCCATCTGCAGCAGACATTCCAACCAAAATATTTTTAGGCAATGGATCTAAAGAATCACGCGCAATAAGATTATCTTCTTCAGCATTATTAAACATACGAGATTTATGCTTAATAGAAATATCTTGCGAGCGTTCAGTATTTTGAAAACTCTCCACATCTTGAGAACTCTTAGGCAAAAGAGTCATAACAGTATGATCGTCAGCTATACATGGCGCAATTTTTATACCATTAGACGCAGATTCGTATATAGATTTATCTGCAACTTGAGGAGGATAAACATAACGTTTAACATCTCTAAATGCGCCTACAGCTTCGCCATTGTTATAATTCTTATCAATCTGCTTAACGCCAATTGATTTATTGTTTACACTCATATTCATACTCATGCGCCTATTGAAACGCATACAGCAATGAGTTTTCAACAATATTCATGCAATGTGGTTAAAAGCTCAGAAAATATTAAGAATAAGCAAATATTGCACAAAAATTATCTATAAAAACATCTATTTTACAGAATTTACAGATGGCAATACTAAATCTTTATTAACTTTCATATAGCGTTCAAGTAACTCACCATAAATTGGCTTAGTTTTTAGAATATCTGAAATAAGCAATGCTATAAATGCAGAAGCTGCAACTGGGAGCGTATGAATCATAGTTCCAGACATTTCAACAGTAAGCAAAATCGAAGTAAGTGGAGCTTTTACAGATGCAGACAACGTACCAGCCATAACGCAAACTGCAAACACAGATACAAATTTTGTATCAATGCCAAATGCTGAAACGCTAGTAATACAGCGCGCAGCAACACCACCTGCGAGCGCACCTACTGCAAGAATAGGCATAAAAATACCACCAGGAGCGCCACAGCCAAAACTCGTAGAAGTAAACAACATTTTTGCCACAAATAGCAAACAAAGCATTACAAGACTTGCTTTTCCATATTCAGAAAGTCGCACTAAATTAGATCCGCCACCAAGAACTTCAGGCAGGAACAAGCCAACTGGTATTGCAATTAAGCAAGCAACAGCAACAGGCATCCACTTTGGCAAATATCCGTATAATGTTTGCAGACCAAGTAACGAACGATTCATTATCGAGCCTACAAAACCTGCAAAAATACCAAGAGGAATAATCCAAATATGCAAGTTCATTGGCAAATCTGGAATCTGACCAAAATCAAGAACTGGACGCAATCCGAAACAAGTTTGCGAAACAAAATCAGCACATAAAGCAGCTGCAGCAGCTCCTATAAGAACAATTGAAGTTAAGCCGTGCTGAATCTCCTCCATAGCAAACATAACTCCAGAAAGTGGCGCAGAAAATGCAGCAGATAAACCGGCTGCAGCTCCAGCAGTTACTACATAATGCTCTTTAATATCGTCACGCCTACCTTTACGGAAAATTCGAGACAACATTTGAGCACCACATGCACCTATTTGAATAGATGGACCTTCACGCCCAAGAGACAATCCAAATAAAGAACCAAGTAAACCACCAACAAAACGCACTGGCAGAATTGTATGCCATCGCATATTCAAACCGCGATTAACATATCCCACGACTTGAGGAATACCACTTCCAGAAGCCATACTTTCTTTACGACTCATCCAGCCAATAATTAGACCTGCAATTACAGCAAAAATAAAGCATGGCAAAATCCACCATACGTTATGCCGGATTTGTAAATACATCCAACGCGCAAAATCCGTACCGTATTCAATACCAAGCCTGTAAGAAGCTACTAATGAACCAGAAACAGCGCCGACAAATATCCCAGCTAATATTACTTTCCAACGAAGCTGGCAAAAAGTTTTTGATATTTGCTTTAACTTATTGCTTAAAAAGCTCAATGCATTCTTAAACTTCACTACAACTCGATTCTGCGCACAACACTTAACTTCTAAATACTAAATTACGTGCAGTAACAATATTTGCGAAACAATATACCCAACAGAAGCAGCAAAGAATGGAACAATAAGTTCTGCAAAAAGCAAGAACACTCCATCTTTTATGCGCTTTCTTTGAATAAGATCCACACCTTCAAAAATTGCAGTAGAAAACGTGGAAAATCCACCCAAAAATCCCAAAATCATCAAATAAGCAAAACGTACTCCACATATTGCAGCTGCAACCATGAAAACATTAGACACAACACCTATAGCAAATGAAGCAACGCAATTGATAAATAGCGTTGCAACTGGAACTTCGCTTTTATGAGCAGCTGAAATTTTTTTAGTCATTGCGCATCTTAAAACAGCACCTAAACCACCAAAAAAGCAAGGCAAAATAAACATAATAAAAACGTATAAAGAATTCATCACTTCATCACCTTAGTATTAGCTTCTGCAACAGATCGACTTTGCTTTTTATTCATGCAATTCGCAATTCCTGCTCCAACCCAATTACCAACAAAAGCCATAAAAACGCCAAAAAGCAGCGAAAAAAGCATGCCCAAAACAACAAGCGTCATGCGTGGAGCCATAAAAGACATTGCACTTTCAAACGCGAAAGTAGACATAGTCGACAATCCGCCACAAAAGCCTGTTCCTAGCGCATATTTATACAAAGTTTGCTTTTCTTGCGTTAAAGCTTTAACAGATATTGCAGTAACAAGAGCAAAAATAAAGCATGCAATCATATTTGACAAAAAAGTCCCTAAAGTAAGCTGGCCAAATATAAATGATTGTCCGTCTACTTGGTGAATCGTGTGCGCATAAGAAGAAATTACTGCGCGCACGAAAGCTCCACATGTACCACCAATAAAAACTAAAAAGTATAATCGACAATTATTTTTTTTATTTTTTCCGCTTATTTTACTCATTTTCACTCTTTTTGAAATTATCGTCATAAACCAAAACGACACTCCCAATCGAGAAGTGCCGTTTTGCTAAGTTGATCATAAAATAATAAACAATTTCAGTCAGTTAGTGAGTGAACACTAATGATATGATCACGCTGCGGACCAGTTCCAATAGCAGAAATACGGCAATGAGAAAGCTCTTCCAAACGCTTTACATAACTTTGCGTATTTTGAGGCAAATCTTCAAACTTATGGATTTGAGAAATATCCTCATTCCAGCCTGGAAGCATCTCGTATACTGGTTTCGCAGAAGCAAATAGTGATTGATCTACAGGCATTTCTTCCATACGCTGAACTGTTCCATCAGACAAAGCCACATCATAAGCCACGCAAACTGGGATTTCCTTCAAACCAGTCAAAACGTCAAGCTTAGTAAGAACAATATCCGTCAAACCATTTACGCGAGTTGCATAACGGCTTACTACAGAATCAAACCATCCACAACGACGAGGACGACCAGTTGTAACACCATATTCATGGCCTTGCTCACGCAACCAGTCACCCTGCTCATCCAAAAGTTCAGTTGGGAATGGACCTTCACCAACACGAGTAATATACGCTTTCGCTACTCCAATTACGCGCGTAATACGAGTAGGACCAACACCAGTACCCGTGCAAGCGCCACCAGCAGTAGGGTTTGAAGAAGTTACAAACGGATAAGTGCCATGATCGACGTCAAGCATTGTGGCTTGTCCACCTTCAAACAGCACAGTTTTGCCTTCATCCATTGCTTCATTCAATACTAATGAAGTATCAGCAACATATTTCTTCAAGCGTTTGCCAAGCTCCACAAGTTGAGCGGTAACTGCATCAATATCAATAGGATGTTGATTATAAAGTTTTACAAGCATTTGATTCTTTTGATGCAAACTTGCTTCAACTTTGTCGCGCAAGTGATCAGCATTAAATAAATCATGCACTCGAATACCAACACGATTAATTTTATCCGCGTAAGTAGGTCCAATACCACGACCAGTCGTGCCGATCTTGTGTTTACCAAGGAAACGCTCAGTTACTTTATCAATAACTCGATGATACGGAGTAATAACATGCGCGGCTTCGCTCACAAGCAAGCGCGAGCAATCTACACCGCGAGATTCCAAAGCGTCAATTTCTTCAAGCAATACCTCTGGGTCAACAACAACACCATTACCAATTACAGGCGTAACATTAGGGCTGATAATTCCGCTTGGAAGTAAATGTAATGCATAAGATTTATCGCCAACAACAACAGTGTGTCCGGCATTATTACCGCCATTAAAACGTGCGACAATATCAACCTTTGAACCAATTAAATCTGTTGCTTTGCCTTTACCTTCGTCACCCCATTGAGCTCCAATAAGCACAATACCAGGCATGCCGCACCTCCATTTTTGAGCTAACGCTGCTCAAATAAGCACAATTCTTACCTGTTAAGACTATCTCTATGCCACTACCGAATAAGAAAAAGAAATATATAAAATTAAAAAATTTACTATTTCAGTGCTTTACCAGCAGAACCTAACTGCACACAAGCTTCTACTACACGCTGAGCCATGGCTTTTTCGGCTTCACGACCCCAAGATCGAGGATCATATAACTTCTTTTCGCCAACTTCTCCGTCTATTTTAAGAACAGAGTCATAATTACTGAACATGTGACCAGCAATTGCACGAGTAAAAGCATATTGAGTGTCAGTATCTATATTCATTTTAATTACGCCGTAGCGCACAGCTTCAGCAATTTCTTGAGCAGTAGAACCAGATCCGCCATGAAATACCAGCAGGAACGGCTTTTTAGAAGCGCCAAAGGTGCGAGTATCACAAATATTTTGATAGTTCTGATATACAGTTTTTTGGATTTCTTGCAATAATTTAGGATGCAGTTTTACAACGCCAGGCTTATAGGCTCCATGAACGTTGCCAAAAGTAAACGCTGCCATATACCTGCCACGTTCACCCAAGCCAAGCTTATCTACAACACGCAAAGCATCTTCAGGCGTAGAATACAATCTCTCGTCAATATCAGCACGATGCCCGTCTTCTTCTCCGCCAACAGCACCAATCTCAATTTCAAGAATTGTGCGAGATTTTTGCGAAGCGTCAAGCAACTGTTCTGCAACGTCTAGATTATGTTGCAAAGGCACTGTTGAACCATCCCACATATGCGACTGGAATAACGGCTCTTCGCCTTTTTTGACTTGTTCTGTTTCATAAGAAATTAGTGGTTTAATCCAACCATCTAAATATTGCTCAGCACAATGATCTGTATGAAGCGCAATAGTAATATTAGGGTATTGAGCTGCCACTTCGTGCGCAAACTTTGCAAATGCTATTGAACCAACAACACGATTATTGAGAGATTGACCTGAAAAATAAGCAGAACCACCGACAGAAACTTGAATAATGCCATCAGATTCAGCTTGAGCGAACCCCTGCAAAGCTGCATTAAGAGTTTGCGTACTAGTAACATTGATAGCAGGGTATGCGTAGCCACCTCGACTTGCAGCATCAAGCATATGCGCATAACGTTCAACAGTTGCAATAGTCATACTTGTATTATCCGCCTTTATTACTCAGATAGCTATGCATATGCACAAAAACATTACATACTGGTATGCGAAAATCTATCTTCAAAATCTACAAACTGATTGTGATTCTATAGTTCAGCTCAATTAAAATAACAGAAACATCTAATCTCAAAACTGCATTTGCTGATGACGTTTTTTAGCCTCAGTAACAACAAACTCGTGATATTTCAACGCAATCGAAGAATCTAATCCGGCATTTTCCGCAATATTTAGCAAACTTTCTATTTGCTGCTGCTCTCTTTTAGAATCCTCAGGAGCAAATCCAGCTTCAGCCTTCAACTCACCAATTCGTTTCGTAGTTTTAAACCGCTCAGCAAGCAGCGCAATTATTGCATTATCAAAATTATCAACAGATTGACGCAACACAATAATCTCTTCGGCAGCAACTTTGCAACATGTCGTAAGAGATGTATCGCGCGCGTCAACCGTTGTCTCAGAAAAATCACACATATTATTTAATCGAAATATGTTTGCAGAACCATAGTTGTTTCTGTACTGACAGGGACTATGCGATGAATGGTATTAATAAGTTCTTCCAATTTGCTTGGCGTAGCAACACGCACTACCAGCATAAAACTTGGACTACCAGTAATCGAATAGCAAGCTTCAATACCAGAAATATCACGCAATTTGTTAGGTATTGTAGCTTCCTGCCCAAAATCAAGTGGCGTAACAGACACAAATGCACTTACAGGTAAACCACGACGCTCATAGTCAATTAACGCGCGATAACCGGTAATAACACCTTTACGCTCAAGCTTTTGCACTCGAGATTGAACCGCAGAAACAGACAAACCCGAAGCCTTAGCCAAACGAGTTAACGTCGCTCGGCCATCATGCTCGAGAATATCAACAATGATTGCATCAGTTGAATCCATAGCTATACTAGTTTCAGCTTTATGAGGATTTCCAGCCATACGTCCTCCATTCTCCAGTCGACGCTGAATTGAGAATCTAAAACGAATCTATGTAGCGCCACATTGCAGTCTCTTTTATGGTACAGTATTTTTTACAGAAAAAGAACAAATTTATTCAAAAAATAATAAAAAATACAAATTATTACGTTAAAAATAATTTTTTCTTTTAACATCAGCCGTAATAGTGTTGTACAATTCGCATAATAAGCGTATAAACGAAACCTATAACCTTTAAAGATTATTCTTATAAAATCAAAACCAACAATCAAAAAGGAGCACAGCATGGCAAAAGTAGCGAAACATGCAATTTCAATACCTCGTTCAGGTATTAGAGATGTATTTGACCGTGTAGAACAAATACCAGACGCTATTTCACTATGCCTAGGAGAACCAGGCGAAACTGCTTCCTCACACATTGTTGAAGCCGCGTGCAACTCATTACGAGAGGGAAAAACAAAATACACAGACGTTTTAGGCATACCAGAATTCCGCGAGGCAGCTGCAAATTATACGAATAGAGTAAAAGGTTTAAACTACAACGCAGACACAGAAATTCAAGCCGTTGACGGCGCTACTATTGGATTATATTTAGCTATTAAATCAGTAATAGATCCGGGAGATGAGGTTATTATTCCATCTCCATACTTCACATCATACGATGCAGAAGTGCTAATGTGCGAAGGAATTCCAGTAACTGTAGCCCTTAAGCCAGAACATGGAATGCATATTAATGCAGAAGAAATACGCAAAGCTATATCACCACGCACTAAAGCCATCATTATCAATTCTCCATGCAACCCAACCGGTGCAGTAACAACCGCAGAAGAACTCGAAAAAATTGCAAAATTATGCCAAGAATTTGATCTTTGGGTAATTTCTGACGAAGTCTACCATCCATTCGTATTCGCAAGCAATCCAGAAACTGAACCTTGCGGAAATGCTGTAGCACCATCTATTGCAGCAGCTGAAGGAATGCACGAACGAACCATTATTGTAGAAAGTTTATCGAAAACTTACGCAATGACAGGCTGGAGAATTGGATATATTCTTGCACCAAGTCAAGTTATTGAGCAAACCAGCAAAATTGCAGAAATGATGCATTCTTCTGTAAATTCTACCGCACAATATGGCGGCGTAGCTGCATTAACAGGTCCACAAGATCACGTGCGTGAAATGAGAGAAGAATATCGCGCAAAACGTCAGCTTGTTATAGACGGATTGGCAAATTGCAATGCATTGCGTCTTATAGAGCCTCAAGGTGCATTCTACGTTTTTGTTGACGTTCGACCAACTGGTTTAAGTTCAGAAGAATTTAGCAAAAAACTTTTAGATGAAGAAAAAGTTGCTGTTGTACCAGGAGAAGCCTTTGGCGCAGAAGGAAGCGGATTCGTGCGACTATCTTACGCTGGAAGAGCAGAAGAACTTAAAGAAGGCGTAGCGCGCATAAGCAAATTTGCACTTGCGCAACAAGCTTTACATGCTGCATAAAATATTAGTTATTAATAAATATAAATATAAATATAAATATAAATATAAATAAAATTATTGCCCCTTGGTAGATAATCCAAAGGGCAATAATTTTAATTCCTTACGAAATAAGAACTACGCAATAGTCGTAGAAGAAGAATTATTCGTAGCAGTGCCAGTTTGTTGAGTTATAGCAGCTAAGAAATCACGGTTTGAAGCAGTTTTCTTCAATCGAGGAATCAAAGTCTGATACGCTTGCTCTGCCTCAAGACCACCAAAGAGACGGCGCAAACGATAAATAACTGGCAAATCTGCAGCTGGAGTAATTAACTCTTCGCGACGAGTTCCAGAAGCATTAATATCTACCGCTGGGAAGAGACGCTTATCAGCCAAATCTCTACTCAAGCGCAATTCCATATTTCCAGTGCCCTTAAACTCTTCGAAGATTACTTCATCCATCTTAGAGCCGGTTTCAACCAATGCAGAAGAAATAATCGTCAAAGAACCGCCGTCTTCAATATTTCGAGCAGCACCGAAGAACTTCTTTGGTGGGTACAACGCTTGAGCATCAACACCACCGGAAAGAATACGACCAGAAGCAGGAGCTGCAATATTGTAAGCTCTAGCCAAACGAGTCATAGAATCAAGCAAAACCACAACATCCTGGCCAAGCTCAACCAAACGCTTAGCGCGCTCAATAGCAAGCTCAGCAACAGTAGTGTGATCTGTTGCAGGACGATCGAATGTAGAAGAAATCACTTCGCCTTGCACAGTACGTTCCATGTCGGTAACTTCTTCTGGGCGCTCATCTACAAGCACAACCATAAGATGCACTTCAGGATTATTTGTAGTAATTGCATTTGCAATATTCTGAAGAGTAATGGTTTTACCAGCCTTTGGTGGCGACACAATCAAACCGCGCTGGCCTTTACCAATTGGGGCAACTAAATCAATAACACGTCCCAACATGCGATTCGGAGTAGTTTCTTGCTTCAAACGCTCCTGCGGATATAACGGCGTCAACTTAGCAAATTGCGGGCGGGACTGAGCTTCTTCAACGCTCATTCCATTAATGCTATCGATTGTTTGCAAAGGAACAAACTTTTGACGCTGATTTCGACGATCGCCTTCGCGAGGAGCACGAATGGAGCCTTGAACTGCATCACCCTTGCGTAAGCCATATTTTTTAATTTGGCTCATTGAAACATAAACATCGTTAGGACCAGGCAAATAACCAGAAGTGCGCACGAATGCGTAAGATTCTAAGACATCAACAATTCCAGCTACTGGCACGAGCTCTTCCTGAGGCTCTTCACGACGAGGCTCACGTAAATCATGCTCTTCGCGAGCATCGCGCGCATCACGTGCATCGCGATCAAGACGAACATTGCGATCGTTGCGATCTTGACGTTCTCCACGCTCAGCACGACGTTCATCACGATCTTCACGTTCTACTCGATCCATGCGTTCTGAACGATTCTGCCGATCTGAATAATCTGAACGAGACTCATCGTAATCACGTGCACGACCACGCATACGACGCTGGAAACGATCAGCACGATTTTGCTGTTCTTCTCTATCAAAGTCACGAGAAGCTACACGCTGACGACGCGGTTCACCCTCTGCATGAGAATCTTCACCAGGCAATGTTGCCAAAATTTGATCCAACTCATGCGAGTCCATACCATCTTCTCTACGATCGCGATTATCATCACGATCTTCTGAGGAACGACGACGCTGGAATGTATTATTACGATTCGCATCGCGTCGATAATTTTTATTCCCAAAATCTTCTTCGTCTCTATAGCGACGATCTGAAGTAGCATTGGGAACCAAAACTTCTAATGCTTCTAAATCACTATTGTCTTTCGATGATCCAGCATCTTCTATATCTGTACTAGTATCTGCAGTTTTATTAGGATTTACAACATCACGAGGAACACGAACACTTACACCTGCAGGCGCTTCTCCCCCATTACGAGCAGCCGTCAGTGTAGCCACCAACTCAGGCTTACGCATTGTAGATGTTCCGCGCAAACCCATCTGTTTTGCAAGATCTTTCAATTCTGAAAGCTTCATTTTTTCAAGATTCTGGCCTGTTGCCACAATTTTACCTTTCCTTAACTCACACGGAATAGAGCCCCGGCAAGTCTTTACATGGAAGATTACGGAAAAATCCGTCACGAACTCGCTGCCATTTCATAACAATTCATATGTACATAACAACGAACATTATGTATGCTACTACAGCTATACGACGCTGTACAACGCGACGCGCCATAGTATTTAGTATTTTTTATTACAATTTTTATAAAGCTTTTAAAGCGATATTAGAATAAACAAAAAGCGCCAATAATATGGGTAACACCCAGTATTATTGACGCTATATCGCTAAATTATTTGCGCTTTAAAATCAAACGCTCAAATTTATACGAGAATTAATTACTACTTCTTTTCGTGATACGACTTTTCAGTGTTAACAGACCACACGTTCTTCTTAGAAGTTTCTCCAGTTCGGATATCTTCTACAGCCTCAATAGCAGTTGCCATTGAATGATCTTGGTTATTATAACGATGCTGTCCATTGCGACCAACACAATACAAATTACCGAAGCCATCAAGATAATCAATCAATTCAGGCATCTGAGCGTATGTGTCAAAGTAAGCAGGATATGCCTTTGGAACTCGCTCACGATGAGAATCAAGAACGTCTTCCTCACCATTAATAACTTGCATACGAGTCAACTCGTCAATAGCCATCTTGCGAGCATCATCATCACTCATATTCCAGAAGTCGTCGCCTTCTTCGCAGAAGTACTCAAGACCGATCCAAACAGTGTTATCAACATCCTTAACGAGATATGGGCTCCAGTTGTTGAAGATTTGCAAACGTCCGACTTTATATCCAGGATCCTGCACGTAAATCCAGCAATCAGGAACAATAGGAGGATTACCAAGCGTTGGAATAGTAGTAGTATTACGCAGACGCACGCGCTTAACAAGCAAGCCTACAGTCACAAAATCGCGATAAGGCAAACCTTTGGCAACGCGTTGCATTTCTGCTGGAACATCAGCCTTTTCGTCACCATCTGCACCCTGCTCAAGAGCAGCTACCAAATCCTTAATTGGCATAGAAGATATAAACTGGTCGGCGTGCAATTCTGAACGCTCTCCATTTGCATCTTCAACTACAACACTGGAAATCTTTCCGTCTGCTTGCTTAATAGCAACTACCTTTGCGTCTGTGCGCACAGTAGCACCGTTTTCGCGGCAACGGCGCTCAACCGTTTCCCATAACTGACCAGGACCAAGCTTTGGATACCAGAATTCCTCAATTAATGAGGTTTCTACTTCCTTCTTCTTGCCTTTTTTCTTAGGGAAAAGCTTGGAAAAAGCATTCTTCAACACTTCCACAATGCTCAAACCCTTAACGCGCTGAGCACCCCAATCGGCAGAAATCTGGCTTGGATGCCTACCCCAAAGCTTCTCTGTATAGCCCTCAAAGAACATGGAATAAAGTTTCTTGCCGAAACGATTAATGTAGAAATTCTCAAGATTAGTTTCTGGCAATTTGTGAATCATAGACCACAAATAGCTGAAGCCAACTTTCATTGTCAAAATAAAGCCCATAGAGCGCAAGGTTGCTGCAGAAAGAGAAATTGGATAATCAAAGAAATGATGATTCCAGAAAATACGAGAAACGCGATGACGCTTCAACATCACTTCATCTTCAACTTCAGGATCAGGTCCACCTGCTTCCAAATCGTGATGACGACCAAGCTTTTTATCATCATATGAAGGCGCACCCTGTAGAGGCAGCATTTCACGCCACCACTGCATAATACGGTCATCTTTTGAGAAGAAACGATGACCGCCGATGTCCATACGATTGCCGTTATACTTCACAGTACGCGAAATACCACCAAATTCACGCGTGGCTTCGAGTACTGTTACGTCGTAGCGGCTGGATCCGCCATCCTTAACGAGTTCCCAGGCTGCCGTCAACCCTGCCGGACCGCCACCAATAATTACCACAGATTCCTTTGGGGATTGTGTATCCGTCACTTGTCCTCCATCTTAATACATCAAATTTTTACGAAAACACTTTGCGTGCTAGGTAAGCAATTTCTATATATCCTTATTGAGCATACGCGCATCACGCGATAGATTCAGGAATGTCAATGTCTGTTTTCTGTACTTCTTCAACATTTACATCTTTAAAAGTTACTATTCGCACATTTTTAACAAAACGCGAAGGGCGGTAAACATCCCATACCCAAGCGTCCGTAAGTTGAACATCAAAATAAACATCCTGACCTGCTGAACGCACATTAAAATCAACTTTATTGGCTAAATAAAACCGTCGCTCTGTTTCTACAACATAAGTAAAAAGCTTAATAACATCACGGTATTCTTTATATAACGCAAGTTCTGCATCGGTTTCATAGTTGTCGAGATCTTCGGCGCTCATTACTTACCTTCCGTATTACGATTGCGTCCACGACCTATAATGCGCCACCAAGCTTTTTTTGATGAACTTCCTTCAGAGACGTTTGCATTGTACGGCCATGCTTCATCAAGATTATCACGATGCACAGGTATAGCCACAGAATGCTCATGCGCGCTCAAAGCTTCAACTACACCAGGATTTTCTTCAATAACGTGTAGACCAAACGCATCCAGCGAGCGAATTGCATCATATTCATCTACAAGAGTGTCCATTACAACAAAATCTTGATATTTTTGATTTTGAGCATCCCATAATGCGTCGCGCGCAGTGCCTGTTTTTACAAATCCAAGAGATTGATATACAGAAAGTGAGCGAGTATTAGTTGCCGGAACTCCTACCCAAATTCTATGCAACCCTAGACCAGTCGGCTCTGATGCAAAAGCATAAGTCATAACTCTAGGCATTGCGTCGCGCGAATAGCCTCTTCCTCGATAATTTTTGCCTAAAACAACTTGAATTCGAGCACTGCGAGACCATCCGTCAATATCTATAAGGAAAATCATGCCAATAATATCGCCAGAAGCGTTATTTGAATCATCCAAAACATCAGGAACAATAGCCCACGCAATAGTGTGACGCAATTGAACATCGCCAGCAAAACGACAAGATTCAGAAGGATTTTCGCCAATAAGACTATCTTTAGTCCATTGCATAGAGCTTTCAACCCACGAATGAACCATAGAACGCTCTGAATTAGCATCCTTTCCAGTAATAACTGCAGCACCATCAAATGCGCACAAATCATCCATTCTTTGAAAATCATCGCACGTAGCTGGACGAAGGTGCGCCATCTCTCCACGAATTTGAGGAATTACTATAGATTTTGGTAACTCGCGAGAGTTAATAACACCATCATTGGTTTGTTGCATAGTCACCTACTTGTATTGTGCCTTTGAAAATTAAGCCCTTCGCATAATTCTCACGTCGCATAATATATGATAATCCAGAAGACGAAAAATGCCTCGCAATGTTGATAAATAGTAAATTCTGCGCACCTGCTACACAAACAAATCTGATTTGAGTATGCAGCAAGTACGCAGCACTTACTTTTGAATATTGATTACGCTTTTACGTTTATACATTAGCGTTATCAAATATTAAATTTTTCAGCCTTTACGGCACTTTTCAGCCTTTGATTTTTGCCATCACGATCTTAGTAACAGCCTTAGCATCAGCCTGACCTTTAGTTGCACGCATAACAGCACCAATAATTGCACCCATCGGCTTCATATTTCCAGCCTTAAGCTTTTCTGCAACTTCAGGATCAGCAGCAAGAGCAGCGTCAACAGCAGCTTCCAAAGCACCGTCGTCGTTCATAACCTTAAATCCGTGCTTCTTAACAACTTCATCAGGCTTACCCTCGCCAGCCAAAACGCATGCAACAGTTTGCTTAGCGAGCTTATCGTTAAGATTGCCGTCTGCAATTAGCTTTTCAACTTCAGCCACATCTTGCGGAGTAATAGGCAATTCTTCCAAAGTCACGCCACGAGTGTTTGCTTCGCGAGCAAGCTCACCAAGCCACCACTTCTTAGCACCTGCCGCACTTGCGCCAGCCTTAACGGTTTCTTCAACCAAATCAAGAGCATCCGCGTTCAAAATATCGCGCATTTCAAGATCGCTAATACCCCATTCGCTTTGCAAACGGTTACGGCGCTCGCGAGGCATTTCAGGCATTTCTGCCTTCATGCGCTCAATATGCTCTTTAGTAATGTGAAGCATAACCAAATCAGGATCTGGGAAGTAGCGATAATCGTCAGCATCCGACTTCACACGACCACCAGCAGTGGTCTGAGTTGCCTCATCCCAGTGACGAGTTTCCTGCAAAATCTCGCCGCCTTCGCTCAAAATAGCAGCCTGACGACGAATCTCATATTGCAGCGTCTTTTCAATACCGCGGAATGTGTTCACATTCTTAGTTTCTGAACGCGTACCAAATGGATCGGTTGGCTTGCGACGGAGCGAAACGTTCACGTCAGCACGCATATTGCCCTGCTCCATACGAGCGTGAGAGATGTTGAGAGCGCGAACAATATCGCGAATAGCACGCATATAAGCACCAGCAATTTCTGGAGCGCGGCTACCTGCACCTTCGATTGGCTTAGTTACAATCTCGATTAAAGGCACACCTGCACGATTGTAATCAACCAAAGAGTGATTTGCGCCTTCAATACGGCCGTCAGCGCCGCCAACGTGAGTATTCTTACCAGCATCATCCTCAATGTGAGCACGTTCAATCGGCACACGGAACACGGTGCCGTCTTCCAGCTCAACATCCAAGTAACCGTTGCCATTAGTAGGCTTATCGTACTGGGAGATCTGATAATCGCGAGGCATATCTGGGTAGAAGTAGTTCTTACGAGCGAACTGGCTCCACTCAGCAATTTCGCAATGTAAAGCCAAACCAAGCTTAATTGCATAATCAACTGCAGTCTTGTTTACAACTGGCAAAGAGCCTGGCAAACCAAGGCTTACAGGAGTTAGCTGAGTATTTGGCTCACCGCCAAAAGATACTTCTGCTGGGCAGAACAGCTTCGTACGAGTGCAAAGCTCAACGTGAGTTTCCAAACCGAATACTGGATCGAATTGCTCAACAGCATCGGCATATTTCATAAGTTTTTCAGCCATTAGATATCCTTCTTACTTAAGCTTTACTTCACTTTACTTAGCCAATGAATCGAGCCAACCAGCTTTAAGCGACTTCCAAATTGGACCGCCCCACTGCTCTTCGAGCGCTGCTTCCAACGCTGCTGCAGGCTTGTACATCTTTTCATCGTGGCATTGCGGAGCAATAATCTGAATGCCAACAGGCAAACCGTCGTCGCTTAAGCCAGCTGGGAGGCTCAAAGCAGGAACTCCAGCCATGTTTGCAGGAATTGTAGCAATATCGTTCATGTACATAGAAAGTGGATCATCCATCTTCTCGCCAAACTTAAATGCCGTTGTAGGGCTTGTTGGAGAAACAAGAACATCTACTTTCTTAAACGCTTCTTCAAAATCGCGAATAATAAGCGTACGAACTTTTTGTGCAGAGCCATACCAAGCATCGTAGTAGCCAGCGGAAAGTGCGTAAGTGCCGAGAATAATACGACGCTTTACTTCGTCGCCAAAGCCAGCTTCACGAGTTGCAGCCATCATATTTGCAGCAGTCTGAGGCTTGTCTGCTGGTGGCATGACGCGCAAACCGTAGCGCATACCGTCGTAGCGAGCCAAATTAGAGCTAACTTCTGAAGGCATAATAATGTAATAAGCAGCCAAAGAGTAAGGGAAGTGAGGGCAAGAAACTTCCGTAACCTCTGCGCCCATATCCTTAAGCAATTGCACAGCTTCATTAAAGCGTGCTTCAACGCCTGGCTGGAAGCCTTCACCGCTAAGCTCCTTAACTAAACCAACCTTCAAGCCCTTCAAATCACGGCGAGCGCCCTCACGAGCAGCTTGAGCCATTGGAGGAACAGGAGCTGGAATAGAAGTAGAATCGCGCCTATCGTTACCGCCGATAATTTCCTGCAAAAGCGCAGAATCAAGAACGGTACGAGAAACAGGTCCAATCTGGTCGAGAGAGCTTGCCATAGCGATTGCACCAAAACGGCTAACACCACCGTAAGTTGGCTTTGCGCCGACTGTACCAGTTAAAGCACCTGGCTGGCGAATAGAACCACCAGTATCTGTACCCAAAGCAATAGGAGCTTCGAATGCAGCAACAGCTGCAGCTGAACCGCCGCCGGAACCACCAGGAACACGCTCAGTATCCCAAGGATTGCAAGTAGTTTGATAAGCAGAATGTTCTGTAGAAGAACCTTGAGCAAACTCATCCAAATTAGTCTTGCCGAGAATTGGCATGCCAGCTGCTTTGAGCTTTTCAATAACAGTAGCATCGTAAGGTGGAACCCAGCCTTCGAGGATCTTCGATGCTGCAGTAGTAGGAATGCCCTTAGTGACAATCATGTCTTTAATGGCAATTGGCACACCAGCCAACTCAGGCAATCCTTCAGTCTCACCCTTAGCGTTCTTAGCATCAAAAGCATCTGCCTGCTCGAGAGCAATATCTGCAGAAACATGCAAGAATGCCTTAATTTCTGGCTCTGCAGATTCAATGACTGCCAAGTGAGCTTCAACAAGTTCACGGCTAGAAACTTCTTTAGCTTTTACAGCCTTTGCCATATCGGCAGCAGAAAGTTTTACCAAATCTTGAGTATTAGTCATGTTTTATTCCTCCCCCAAAATTCGAGGCGCTACAAACATGCCAGACTCACTTCTAGGAGCATCCGAAAGAGCTTCTTCTTGAGTCAAAGGTGTAGCAGGCTCATCTGGACGCAAATAAGCTTCCAAAGGCACTGGATTTGCAGTAGGTGGCACATCTTCGCCAGCAACTTCCTGCACTTTATTAATAGATTCTGCAATGACGTTTAATTCGCCTTGCAAGCGACTGATTTCTTCGTCGCTTAAAGCAATCTGGGACAAAACGCCCAAATGCTCAATTTCTTCGCGTGTGAATGTAGGCATAACCTCAACTATATGTGTGATACGTGACCTTCGTTAGTAGAAAAAAGCAATGTGGATAAAAGCTTTACGAGAGTTATTTGTTGATTATTTTTGTTTTATTGAGAAAGTACTACAAATTAATTTTTTAAGACTGAAGCAATTAAAAATTGCGCATGCGTAACACTAAATAATACTTGCACAAATATTTTGCATATATTTTCACAAAATTATCACGAATCAAAATACGTAAAATCCGCTCGTTTTATCTGTCAACACGCCGAAACAACAAAACTGACGTAACCAAAAAGTGTTGGTATTTCAGCATTATTTAAACTTTTGTTTGAAACTTAAAAAAATTATTTTAAACAATTATCGCATAAATAAAAAGTGTGTAATAATCATGTGATGTGAGAAGCTGAAGCTGATGCACTGAAGCATATATATGCACTGAAGCACGTATTTTGCGGCATCTCACTGAAAAATAATTTGAAATAAAATCTAATAAAAATCGAAGGATACATATGAAGAGCACAAAGTTCTACCGTAATGCAGCAATGTTGTTGCTCGCGGGCGCGACTATTATTCCACAATGCTTAGCAGTTCCAGCAATGGCAGATTCTTCCACAAAGCCTTCTGCACCAGCTGCATCTTGCGCAGCTAGCAAGGACTCGCTGAACAACTACTTGTGGGATTTGCATTACGATAAAACAAATATTCTCGCACGTCACGGCGAAACAATTAACAATAAATTCTCCAGCGACAGCTTCAACAAGAACGGCGAATTCGTTGTTGTTGAGCATCAGAAGAAGAACATCACCAATACAACGTCAAACTTGTCGGTAACTTCGGCCAACAATGATCGCGTGTATCCTGGTGCATTATTCCGCGCTGACCAGAATTTGATGGATAACATGCCAAGCTTGATTTCAGCAAATCGCGCACCATTAACTTTGAGCATTGATTTGCCAGGCTTCCACGGCGGCGAGAGTGCTGTAACTGTGCAACATCCAACCAAGAGCTCCGTTACTTCAGCAGTTAACGGTTTAGTTTCTAAATGGAATGCACAATATGCAGCAAGCCATCATGTAGCAGCTCGTATGCAGTATGATTCCGCAAGCGCACAAAGCATGAACCAGCTCAAGGCTAAGTTTGGTGCTGATTTTGCAAAGATTGGCGTACCGCTGAAGATTGATTTCGATGCGGTACACAAGGGTGAGAAGCAGACTCAAATTGTGAACTTCAAGCAAACTTACTACACAGTAAGCGTCGACGCTCCAGATAGCCCAGCAGATTTCTTTGCTCCATGCACCACGCCAGAAAGCTTGAAGAACCGTGGCGTTGACAGCAAACGTCCACCAGTTTACGTGTCAAACGTAGCTTATGGTCGCTCAATGTACGTAAAGTTCGATACCACCAGCAAGAGCACTGATTTCCAGGCTGCAGTAGAAGCAGCAATTAAGGGCGTAGAAATCAAGCCAAACACCGAATTCCATCGCATTCTCCAGAATACTTCTGTTACTGCAGTGATTCTCGGCGGCAGCGCTAACGGTGCAGCAAAGGTTATTACCGGCAATATCGATACGCTAAAGGCTTTGATTCAGGAAGGTGCAAATTTGAGCACCTCTAGCCCAGCTGTTCCAATCGCTTACACTACTTCCTTCGTAAAAGATAACGAAGTAGCAACTCTCCAGAGCAACAGCGATTATGTTGAGACTAAGGTTTCTGCTTACCGTGACGGTTATTTGACCTTGGATCATCGTGGGGCTTATGTAGCTCGCTACTACGTCTACTGGGATGAGTACGGCACTGATATCGACGGAACTCCATACGTACGTTCTCGCGCTTGGGAAGGAAACGGCAAGTATCGTACCGCTCACTTCAGCACAACGATTCAGTTCAAGGGCAATGTGCGCAATCTTCGCATTAAGTTGGAAGAAAAGACCGGCTTAGTATGGGAACCATGGCGTACAGTGTACAACCGTACTGATTTGCCGTTGGTTCGCCAGCGCACAATCAAGAACTGGGGCACAACCTTGTGGCCTCGCGTTGCTGAAACTGTAAAGAATGACTGAACTCATATTGCAATTGAGCATAAATAAATAAAACTGAAAAATTAAGGACTTTATCTTATAGCCAGTTATGAGATGAAGTCCTTAATTTTTTACACAAATAGGATTTTTTTATTACATTTTTAGCAGTAGGATTTAGTTATGTTAGAGATACAAAATATATCTAAGTACTATAAAAAACAGCAAGTACTAAATAATATTTCTTTTGTAGCAGAAGATGGTAAAGTTACAGGTTTTGTTGGACCTAACAGTTCCGGAAAATCAACTGCACTATATTGCGCATTGGGACTCATAAAAGCCAATGGAGGTGAAGCATTATTCGACGGCGTCCCATACAAAAAACTTAATTCCCCAATAGAAACAGTCGGCACAGTATTAGATTTAAAAGCTAATTATAGAAATACTAGTGCTATAAAAAAGCTCACATTCGTCGCGAAGTATTGCAAAATTCCAAAAACGCGCGTATCAGAGATTATGGATATTGCCGGAATCAACTCTATACAAAATATGAAAATTAAAGAAATGTCAACCGGCATGCGCAAACGACTTGAGATTGCTGCAGCACTTCTCACAGATCCTCATAATCTTATTCTCGATAATCCATTCTATGGCTTAGACGTTGAAGGAGTTAGATGGATGCGCGATATCTGCAAATACTATGCAGAACGCGGTGGTGCGGTACTTATCAGCACTAATAACATTAGTGAGCTTTCTCTTATTGCAGACGATCTTGTTATTATTGCACATGGTAAAATTCTACAAAAAACAAGCGTGACAGATTTGCTTACTGCATATTCTCAGAACACTGTACGAGTTGTTACTCCTGAACCAGAAAAGCTATTTGACATTATGCAATCGCAGCATAGTGAATGCTCTATTATGCAAGTTGAGCACAAAAACGAAGACGTACAGGAAGGCGCAGCTTTCGTTATAAATAATGCAAATATTGCAGATTTGGCGCAATTCTTTAACGATAAACAATTACTTACATATCAGTTGAGTAAAGAATGTGTTTCACTCGAAGATGCGTATATGGCGGCAATAGGAGACAACGCAGCATATGTGTCCAAACCTCCATATGTTTATAACAATGTACAAAAATACCAAAATTCTACAGAAGCATATGCTCAGGAACACATCCCTAATAATGTCAACAATGAAACGACTCAGCTAAATTCAATACAACAATTAACGCAAGATGCGGCAGTAGATACTCAATTGTTAAATGAGCCTGAGCCACAATTGACTCCTGAACCTCAACTAACAACAGAGAATACAACTGTGGAGGCAGAAGTAGAGACAGCAGTAAAGGAAGAAGTAAAGCCTCAGCTGGCGGAAGAACCTCAAGCAGTTGCAGAACCTAAGGCAGTTGAACCTCAGGCAACAATTGCGGTTGAAACGCATGTGACTACTGAGCCTGAAGCACAGGTATTTCCTGAGCTTGATACGCAGCAAATGACAGAGCATGAAACAAAGGTAGCGCCTGAGACTGCTGTGCAAGTAACACCTGAGCCACAACCCGAGCCACAACCTGAACCTGAACCTGAACCACAAGCCAAGCCTGAGCCTCAAGCCAAGCCTGAGACTGAACCACAACCTGCACCTGTGCTACACGCCAACGTAATAGAGGAAGCCTCTCAAACTGACTTGCCAGCTCAAAAGGCACAACCTATTCAACCGCAGCAGGAGACTCCACAATACTTACAAAATCAGTATGCTCAGCAGCCGTACGCACAGCAACCGTATGCTCAACAGCAATATGAGCAACAACCGTACGCTCAACAGCCACAACAAATACAATACGATCAGCAGTACGCTCAACAACCGTACGCTCAACAACCGTACGCACAGCAGCCGTACGCACAACAATCATACGCGCAACAAAATCAGTATGCACAACAACAATATGAGCAACCGCAACAAATCCAATACGGTCAGCCGTATGCACAACAGCCGTACGGACAACAGCCGTACGCGCAGCCACAATATTACAATCCGCAATACAGTCAGCAACCATACTATGAGCAGCAGTATGCGCAACAAGATCAGTATCCTGAACCACAGCATTGTGAACAGCAGTATGCGCAACCTCAGTATGCTAAGCCTACTACCGAGCTACCATTGCCTGATACTTCATATATTGGGCCAGAGTATGCTCATCCTCAATTTGCTAAAAAGAAACAAAACAATCAGGATTCTCAAGAAAATGCACAATGAGCTTAGTGCCAGAATTAGTGCCATCTATTATTGCTATGGTTGCTCGGGGCGTTATGCTATTTGCAGTGGGCGCTTTACTTCTAGCAAAAAGAATTAAAACTAGTATCGGCAAAAGTTGCAATAAATAAACCCCGCTCGTTTGCTCAGTAATGATTGCAATCGAACGGGGCTTATTTTTTATTTATACTTACTATGTTTAAATATCGCGATGCTTTTCAATAACGTAGCCAATTGCGTACATGACTACAGCCCAAGCGAGAACCACTAAACCGGACTGCCACCATGTGAAAACATATGCGTTTGGTGGAAGTTGCAGCCCAGAATTAGCGGAGGCTCCTAAGAATTGGCTTACAGCACTGCCTGGCAAAATCTGAATAAGTATTGAAGTCCACTTCGCAAAATTGCTTGCAAGCATAATAATGCTAACAATGGTCTGCAGAATCACCACGGCTCCAATAACGCACATAATTCCGCCAGCAGTTGACTTGCAAATCATGCCAAAACCGTAGGCCATTGCTGACACAACAACCATAATTGCAGGAGAGCCAAGGAACAGAGTAAGCGGCAATTTACACACGTTGCTTCCCGATAATCCGGAAATGTTATCTCCCATAAAAGCTAATTCTGCAGCAGCTAAAGAAACTGCCATTGCAATAAGTTGGGCTACAAAAACATAGATTGCAACCGCAATAAACTTAGCCGTAAAGAACATACCCCTTTTAGGTACAGCAGTAAGAGAAGCCTGAATCGAAGTTGTAGAATGCTCCGCGGTTACAGCAAGCACTGCAAAAATTGCCAAAACAATCAAAGATACAGAAGCAAAGCTAATAACTAAGTGGAAAATGCTATCTTGAGATGCAATAAGGCTACTTTTATTGCTCGGCCCAACAGTAATTGCAGCGCTTGATTTGCCTTGATTTGCTCCATTCTTAATGTCAACTTTAGACATTGCTTTTTGCACAATCGCTATAATAAAGCTAAAGATTACTGGCAAAACAATTGTTAATGCCATGCACCACCATGTTGACGCAAGTCCGCGCAACTTAACAATCTCGGATTTAAGCGTGTGCATAAATGTTAGACGCAAGTGCTGAGCGTTCATGCTGCGGCCTGTTTTGTAAGAATTGCTCGCCGGATATTCAACAGCTTGTTCAATTTGCCCACTCATTTTGTGCTCCTTCCATCTACATATTGCGTTCCAGTCGCAGCAGTAGTATTTGGCAATGCTTTTGTTACGTACTGCTCTTGGCCGTGCGTAAGAGCCAAATATGCTTCCTCAAGCGACGCATGCTCTTGATTTAGCTGGTAAACCAGAATTTGATTATCTGCAATTTCGCGAGCAATCTGGTTGAGCTCACAACCTGTTACCCTAAAAAGCTCGCCTTCCTGAACATCTTGAGGAGTGCGAGTATCTGGCAAAATCTTGCATTCAGGGTTATTTTGAGCAAGCACAGACTTTAGCTTTTCACCTTCAGGTGTCACTAAACGTATAGCATGCTGAGAATGTGCATTAACAAAATCTTGTACTGTTGTACGTTCCAAAATTTCGCCATGCGCAATAATCACAAGGTTATCTGCAGTAAGCGCAACTTCGCTCATTAAGTGCGAACTAAGCAGAATTGCTCTGCCTTGACTTGCGTAATACTTGCATAATTCACGAACCCACTTAACGCCTTCTGGGTCTAATCCGTTAATTGGCTCATCCAAAATAAGATTGTGCGGATCTGCTAAAAGCGCTGCAGCAATCGAAAGACGCTGGCTCATACCAAGCGAGAATGAACCTGCCTTGCGGGTTTTTACACTAGTTAAACCAGTAATATCAATCACTTCGTCAACGCGCTTTTTTGATATTCCGTGAGTTAAAGCCAATGAATACAAGTGATTGTAAGCGGAACGACCTCTGTGGGCAGACTTTGCGTCAAGAACTGCGCCAACTTCTGTCATTGGGGATGCGATTTTTGCGTAAGGTTTTCCGTCAATAAGAGAAGTACCACTATTGGCATGAATAAGATTTAACGCACAACGCATGGTAGTAGATTTACCAGCGCCATTAGGACCTAAAAAGCCCGTGACTTTACCGTCTTCGGCGACGAAAGAAACGTCGTTAAGCGCTGTTTTTGCGCCGAAACGCTTTGTAATATGTTGGAATTCTAACATAACTTAACAATATCACAAATAAAAAAAAAATATAGATTAAATGTAAGCGTTTATAAGTACAGGCTATTGCGTTTTGATTAATATTTTTGTTGAAATTTTGCTGCTGAAATTTTAATTAAGATTTTAATTAAGATTCAGCAATTTGGTGCTGCATGTTGCGCAATCCACGCGTGCATGGAAACAGCTGCGGCTGCTCCTGCGTTTAGTGAGCGAACAGAGCCGAATTGCGAAATATAAACAACGTCATCCGCCATTTGTAACGCTTTTTTAGAAAGACCTGGACCTTCTGCACCAAAAAGCATAAGGCAACGTTTAGGGAACTTGTAGTTTTCCATAGCAACTGCGCCTGGAATAATATCGAGCGCTATAACGCGAGCGTTTTTAGCGTCTTGTTCCTTGATATTTGCGATTTTTTCGGCTTCTTTATTGCCTTCTGCCTGCGCTTTAAGCAAAAGTTGATGCGCTTCTTCTGCTTCTCGTGCTATATTTTCGCGCCAATTATTTACTAGAGTTTCAATAGTTGGGCAGCACTCAACGTATTGGTAAAGCTCAGTCATTAACGAGCCTTTACGATTCCATTTATGAGGCCCTACAATATACACTTTTTTCGCTGTAAACGCGTTTGCAGTGCGAACCATAGAGCCTATGTTGAAATCGTGAGTCCAATTTTCTACAGCTACTTCAAACTCGTGGCGTCCTTTAGAATCGAGATCCGCTTTTATAGCTTCTACTTTCCAGTATCGGTAGCGGTCTAGAACGTTACGCTGGTCACCTTCGTCTAGTAATTCAGTGCTAAACCGCGCATCATAATTTGGCGATTCTGGATTATCTGGACGAGGCTCACCTGGATGCTCTTCTTCCCACGGGCCAACTCCTATAGGTCGGAATTCTGGCTCATCGGAAGCTTTTGCAGCCAAAGTAATTGGATTCGGTTCGTGCATGTATAAGTTTTGCTCCGTTAATACTTTTGCTTAGTATTGGCATCTAGTCTTTGCAACTAGTCTTGGCAGCCGTCAGTTGCGCAATCACCTGTGCAACTTGACTTGCAATGGCCACCACAGCAGTTATCCTCGCAGCAAGACTCAGTGCAACCATCATGAGCACAATCACCAGTGCACTCTACCTTGCAATGACCGCCACAGCAGTTATCTTCACAGCATGGCTCAGTGCAGCCGTCATGCTTACAATCGCCAGTGCATTTAACCTCGCAATGACCGCCACAGCAATTGTCGTTGCAGCAATCGTCGTGATCTGCATCTGCACGTAATTCTTCTTCATCGAAAGCTTGAACAAATGCCATTTTAGTACTCTCCTCACTTATTGGATTTACTAATTGAAGATGCCTTGTGCCTTGTTCATCGGCGTCAACACCACCAATTAATGCAACTATAGCAAGAATTTGCGCGCCTTGCTGATTAACAATGCCAAAATCAAGACTTAATTCATTACCGTGTCGTAAAGTCACAAGCGAAGAAGTTTGAACATACGATTTTTCAGAAAGCCAAGAATCAAGCAACAGCACTCGCTTGCCTTTAACAGACGGACCTTTTGTTGCAGGAAAAACAAAATCCATAACAAAGCCGTCGAGTGCAATTCCTTTACGTTCTGCAGCATGAATAAGCGCAAAAACCATCGGCACAGCAGCAGCAGTTAACGCACCAATAGCGTCAACATCGCGTTCTAACGAATACCCAGCTTTCTCAATTGCATCAAAAAGAACATCGCCAACCAGCTTAGAGCCGCGCTGAGCAAATGTAACAGAAAACAGTTCGCTAAATGGTTTCGCACTCATATCTGCACAAAGCATGCGTTTAAGCTCAGCGCGTTCCTCTTGTAATTCTGTCATTTTTGCACTCCTTAGCGTTTAGAGTTCTTCAATTTTTTATGCTTTAATGTTTTTATGCTTAATGTTCTTCTACTGATACTTCTGGAGCGCTCAGCTCTTTAACATCAGCTTTATCAGAATCTATAAGATCTATTGAAGCAATAACTTTACTTTGATCTAACTTCTGAAGTTTACGCGCTGTTACCAACACTCGCGACTCAAGCGAAGAAGCAAACTTATTGTAAGCTGCAACTGTTCTTGCCAAAGATACGCCAAGTTTTGAAGCATTTTCTCCAAGAACCGCAAAGCGATCGTACAATTCTCGAGATAAATCGAAAAGTTCTTTTGCATCATCTGTAAGACTTTGCTGCTGCCATGCGTACGCAACAGACTTAAGCACTGCCCACAAAGTAACTGGTGAAGTGAGTGCTACTTTTTGCGCAAAAGCATCATCCATAAGCGTTGGATCCGCTTCAAGAGCCGCCTGAAGCAACGCTTCGTTTGGAATAAATGCAACTACAAAATCTGGTGCTGTTTCAAAAGCCTGCCAATACGCTTTAGCTCCTAATACTCTAACATGCTCTCGCAAAGCCTTAGCGTGCGCTTTTAGAAGCTCGCTCCTTCTAGCTAATTCTTCGTCACTTGCGTTATCTGGGATTTCACAAGCACGCTGATAATCCGCATACGGAACTTTTGCATCAACTGGAATTGTTTTACCTCCTGGCAGATGCACAACCATATCTGGCCTCTGCTGCTCGCCATCTACTCCAGTTACAACAACCTGCGTATCAAAATCAACATGCTCAAGCAAGCCTGCAGATTCCACAATATTCTTTAGTTGAGCCTCGCCCCAAGCTCCGCGAACCTTATTATTTCGCAATGCTGCAGAAAGCGAACTTGTTTCGCGGTCAAGCCTTGTTTGCTGCTCACTTAAGCCTTTAAGCTGAGTGCTCAGCACGCCCATTTCTTGCTTACGCCCTTCTTCAATCTGCGAAACTTTATTCTTCAATGCTTCGAGATTGTCTTTTACTGGAGCAAGCGCTTCCAAAACTTTACCTTGTTCTTTCAAAGTTTTTTCACGATTTAACCGTTCACGTTCTTCTCGCTCTGCGCGCAATTGCTCTTCGCGATTCACTCGCAATTGCTCTGCCTGCTGCGCTTTAGCAAGTTCTGCTTCAACAAACTTTAATCGCTCAGCAAGCTGCTCTGCTTGCGTGCGATAGCGTATAGCCTGATTGCCATTTTCTTGAGCTTGAGCGCGCGCTTGTTCATACTGCGAGCGCAATTCGTTAAATTCGCGCTGGTTTACGCCATTAGCGCCTTGCGTTCCAGAGTTGTGCTTAACAATAGCCAGCACAACAATGGCGGTTATTACAACAGCAACCACCATTAAAACAAACATCACAATATTATCGAACATACGTTCTATTAAACACTATTGAGTTGACTTTTAAAACATAACTAGACACATGCATTATCTAATACAAAATAGCGTGCCGTCTACTGGAAAATAATCCAATAAACAGCACGCTTTGTTTTATTTGACTACATTATTTGACTACATTAAATAATGCATAGATTACGCAATCTTGAGAGTTACATGGTCGCTAGTATTCTCACAATCCGCAACTACGTGAGCGCCATCATGCACCCTGCCAGAAAGCAGCAATCGCGCAAGTTGATCGCCAATTTCCGTTTGAACCAATCTACGCAACGGACGAGCACCGTAAACTGGATCATAGCCATGCTCTGCAAGCCAAGCGCGAGCAGAATCGCTCACATCCAAGCTAATGCGGCGATCACTCAAGCGTGCAGCCACTTGACGAACTTGAATATCCACAATTCCACCAAGCTCTTCGCGGCTCAACGGATGGAACATAACAAGCTCATCCAAACGGTTGATGAACTCTGGCTTAAACTCAGCGTGAACAGCGTTCATAACAGCCTTGCGTTTAGCAGCATCATCCAAGCCCTCTTGCACAAGGAATTGCGAACCCAAGTTTGATGTCATAATCAAAATCGTATTCGTAAAATCAACCGTTCTACCTTGTCCGTCAGTCAAACGACCATCGTCCAAAACCTGCAACAAAACGTCGAATACTTCTGGATGTGCCTTCTCAACTTCGTCGAAAAGCACTACAGAATACGGACGTCTACGCACAGCTTCAGTAAGCTGGCCGCCTTCCTCATAGCCAATGTAACCAGGAGCAGCACCGATTAAACGCGAAACAGAAGCCTTTTCCATGTACTCACTCATATCAATGCGAACCATTGCACGCTCGTCGTCAAACAAGAAGTCGGCAAGAGCCTTAGCAAGCTCCGTCTTACCAACGCCAGTAGGACCCAAGAATAGGAACGAACCAGTCGGACGATTCGGGTCTGCAATTCCAGCACGACTTCTGCGCACAGCATCCGCTATAGCCTGAATTGCTTCGCTTTGACCAACCACACGCTTAGAAAGCTCCTTTTCCATGTTTAGCAGCTTCTCATTTTCGCCTTGCATCAAGCGACCAACAGGAATGCCAGTCCATTCGCTAACGACTCCTGCAATAGAATCAGCATCAACCTGGTCTGGAACCATTGGCTCTTTTGCTTCACTCTTAGCGTTAGAGGCCTCAGACTCCGCTTCTTCCAAAGCTTTTTGAATGCTTGGAATTTCGCCATACAAAATACGGCTTGCTTGTTCCAAGTTGCCTTCACGCGTGAATTTGTCGGCTTCTACGCGCTTAGCATCGAGTTGCGCTCGCAAATCACCAACCTTGTTATGGCCAGCCTTTTCCGCATCCCAACGCGCTTTCAATCCAGTAAGCCTTTCGCGCGAGTTTGCTAATTCTTCCTGCAACTTTTCTAAGCGTTCTTTAGCAGCAGCATCTTCCGCTTTCTTTAATTGCATTTCTTCCATTTCAAGACGCGTAACTTTGCGCTGCAATTCGTCAATCTCTTCTGGCTGCGAATCAAGCTCCATGCGCAAGTGAGCTGCCGCTTCATCCACCAAATCAATCGCCTTATCTGGAAGTTGTCTGCCAGTAATATAGCGGTTTGAAAGCGTTGCTGCAGCTACGATTGCATCGTCACTAATAGTCACCTTGTGGTGCGCTTCGTAACGTTGCTTAAGTCCACGCAAAATCGTCACAGTATCCTCAACAGACGGCTCGCCAACAAACACTTGCTGGAATCTGCGTTCAAGCGCCGAATCCTTTTCAATATGCTCACGATACTCGTTAAGCGTAGTTGCACCAACCAAGCGCAGCTCACCGCGCGCAAGCATTGGCTTAAGCATATTGCCAGCATCCATTGAACCTTCTGCAGATCCTGCGCCAACAACAGTGTGAATTTCGTCAATAAACGTAATAATTTGACCGTCCGATTGCTGAATTTCCTTCAACACTGCCTTTAAGCGTTCCTCAAACTCGCCGCGATACTTCGAACCTGCAACCATCGAAGCCAAATCGAGACTGATAAGACGCTTGTTTTGCAAAGTCGTAGGCACATCTCCTGCAACAATTCGCTGAGCCAAGCCTTCCACAACTGCCGTTTTACCAACGCCCGGCTCTCCAATTAGCACAGGATTGTTCTTCGTGCGGCGAGAAAGGATCTGAATCACGCGGCGAATCTCCTGGTCGCGACCAATTACTGGGTCGAGCTTTCCTTCGCGAGCGCGCGCAGTCATATCAACAGAATACTTTTCGAGCGCTTTGTAGTTGCCTTCCGCATCCGGACTCGTAACTTTCGCACCTCCGCGTACAGTTGGCACAGCTTTTCGCAACGCGTCTGCGGAAACGTTGTGCTTTTTGAAAATATCCGCAACAGCGTTTGGTTCGCTAGCAACCATGCCGATAAGCATGTGCTCCGTAGAAACGTATTCGTCTCCCATTGCGCGCATTTCTTTTTCTGCCTGGCTTAGCGCAGCCAAAAGCTGACGACTTGCATCTGGCTTAGTTGTAGTTGAACCAGTAGATGAAGGCAACGCCACTAATGCGTTACGAATTTCAGCACCGATTTGTTGCGCGTCCGCCCCCGTTTGCGCAATAAGCGCGCGAACGACGCCCTGCTCTTGGCGAAGTAAAGCATCCGCCAAATGCAAAGTGTCAACTTGCGCATTGCCAGCAGCCGCTGCACTTTGCACAGCGTCACTTAATGCGTCTTGCGCTAGGGTTGTAAACTTTTGTTCCATATCTACCTCACTTCCACGAAAGCTGTAGAAACCATTCCAGTTAAGTCAAATCACTGCAACTTTTATTGCAATTTCAAGCTTTTTGACGATACTTTCGAGTTCTAACGAGCTTTCACTTTCATGTATCTGATACGTATAACAGATTTTCCTATAACTTTATTCCTAAAACTTGAGTGTACTAGACTCAAGTTTTGTTTTCAAGAACTTTCAATCGCAAATAATTTACGCAAATAATTTAATTAAGCAGCAAGCAAAGTTTAGTTAAGTATCGAGCAATGCTTAATTAAGTAGCAAATATGTCGTAATCTTAAAAGCATGAGAATTGCACGTTTTTCGTATAATGAAGTTCCGCAATACGCTTTCGTTCAAAAAGACGAAACCGACGGTAAAGATTATTTAGTAGCGCTTGAAGGGCATCCTTTAAGCCCGCAAGGAGTTAAGCCAACTGGTAAACGTTACGCGTTGGATGCGGATGGCGTGCGCTTGCTTGTGCCTGTAATTCCTTCAAAAGTGTACGGATTGGCAAAAAATTACGATACGCGTTCTGATGACGAGCGCTCTGCTTCTCCTGCGGCTTCTTCGCATACCGCCGCAGATATGGTTATTTTTACAAAGCCGAGCACTTCTGTAATTGGTCCAGACGATCCGATTGTGATTCCTGCTTGCTCAAACGACATGAATTTTGAGCCAGAAGTGGCAGTTGTTATGGGCAAAATCGCCAAAAATGTGACTGCAGATACCGCAATGAATTACGTTTTTGGCTTTACTTGCGTAAATGACGTAACTTTACGAGATTGCGCAGGAAGCGACCCAATGTGGACGCGCGCAAAAGGTTTCGACACTTCTTGCCCACTTGGACCTTGGATTACAACCGAGCTAAATTGGCGCGATGCACATATTTCATTTACGCTTAATGGTGAAAATGTGCCAGAAGCCGACGGCACTACAGCTCGACTTATTCACAGCATTCCTGAGCAAATTGCTGCGATTTCAAGCTTCTCAACGCTTCTTCCAGGAGATGTAATTTTGACAGGAACTCCATACCCAGCTGGAACTTTACGCGCTGGTGACGAAGCGATTGTGCACGTAGATGGTATTGGCTCGCTGCGCAATGTGATTGTGCATGCGTAACTAAAATCATCAATTTGACTTAAAACTTTGACTTAAAACTACACAAATGCTCGTGGGCCAAAGATTGCCGAACCGATTCTAACCATTGTTGAGCCTTCGGCAATCGCCCACGCAAAATCGCCGGACATTCCCATCGAAAGCTCTAGTTTTGCAGAGTTTCCATCATAATCTTGCGCGAGTTGTTCACTCACACAATCTCTAATTTCTCGCAATTTTGCAAAACCGCTTCTCACTATTTTTTCATCGTCTACGCGCGCTCCGAGCGTCATAAATCCGTGCAAATTGAGCGCAGGCAGGCTAGATATAGCGAGCGCTTCGTCAATCGCACGTTCTGGCGCGCATCCGGATTTTGTAGCTTCTCCCGAAACATTCACTTCCAACATAACGTCTGTGCAAAGTCCCAAATTTTGCGCGCGAGCAGATATTTTTTGCGCAAGATCAATGCTGTCAACCGACTGAATACCATTTGCAAGCGGCAAAACTTTGTTTATTTTATTGCTTTGCAGCTGACCAATTAAGTAGAGCGGAATTTCGCCGTTTACACCAACGCTTAAACCTTCTCTAGCAGCTTCCGCGCGTAAAATTTCGGCTTTTGCAACGATTTCTTGTGGGCGATTTTCCCCAATTACTCGCACTCCTGCTCTGAGCGCTGCCATGATTTCGCCAACATCTCGCGTTTTAGTTGCGGCAAGTAGTGTAACCGACTCAGCTTTGCGACCATAATGCGATTCGGCTTGAGCAATGGCGTCTTGCACGCTGTGCACGCCGTCGGCAATTTGACGCGCACGAACACAATCAACCTCAGTATTCGCTAAATCTTTTTGCGTCATATATGCCATTTATGCCCCAATCTATCAATCTAAATACATAGTTTAGTCGAGGAAGGGCACGGATTTGTCGGCTAGGTTTGCGCGAACAGAATCCCACGGCGTGTCAAGGCTTTCAAACAACGCAAGCGCATCGGCAGCACTCATATCTACCGATTGATTTTGACCATGCTTTTTGTATCCCAGAAGATACATACAATAGCCAATCATGCGCTCGGCACTCCAGCCAGATTCTCGAAGCGCACCGACGTCTAGCGAGTGCTTACTTTTTGCAAGCCGCTCACCTTGAGCGTTATCAATTAGCGGCAAGTGCGCAAATTGCGGACGCACATAATGCGTACCGTGAGCCGCAAAAAATCCTGATTTTTCAAGCAGCTCACCAATCCAAATTTGAAGCGCCGCAGAACGAAGCAAATCGCGGCCGCGCACAATATCATTTACTCCCGAAAGCACGTCGTCAACAACAACCGCAAGCTGGTAAGAAAAAACGCCATCCGCTCGGCGAATCACCATATCCCCCAAATCACGATTAATGTTAAACGATTGCGCACCAAAAATCGCGTCTTCAAAATCAATATTTGCTTGCCTCGAATCAGCCGAGGGAACAGCAAGCCTTAAAGAATGTTGCTGATTATTTTGCAAACGCTTTTCGATTTGTGCCAGACCTTCCGCGTTTTTGCGAAGATTTCTGCACGTACCCGGGTAGCGTATAAAACCGTCGCCTTCTTGCGGAGCTGCAATCGCGCGAATATCGGAACGCGAGCAAAAACATGGGTAGATTAGAGAATTCCCGTCTTCGTCTTGCAAAGATTCTAACGCATCAAGAGCTTCTTGGTAAATTGCAGTGCGTTCATGCTGATAAGTCGGCTCGCCGACCCAATCAAGCCCAGCCCACTTCAAATCGTCAATAACTCGCGCGCTAGCATCCTTTGGCATGCGCGCAATATCAAGATCTTCCAGACGTAAAAGCATGTGTCCGCCTTGCGATTTTGCAGAGAGCCACGCAGCCAACATTGCTACCATATTGCCAATATGCATACGCCCAGAAGGAGTAGGCGCAAAACGACCAATTGCAATAGTTGACTTCGAAAACATGATTTAGTCTTTCTTAATATCTTTAATTAATAAGCATAAACTTGCAAAGCATAAGCTTACAAAATAAAAAGCGCGTAACGCATTCATACTAGCATTACGCGCTTCTTACAATCGCAATCAACCGCAATCAATTACAGCTAAAAGCAACTACTTTATGCAAATAACGACTTATACATAACCACACCCAAGATTGCGCCGGCAATAGGAGCAATAACTGGAATCCACGCTTCACCCCAGCGAGAAGATCCCTTGTGCGGAATTGGCAAAATTGCGTGAAGCAAACGCGGCATAAGATCACGAGCAGGATTCAAAGCAGGACCAGTTGGACCACCCATAGAAGTCACCAAACCCCAAACAACGAAGCCAACTACGATTGAAGCACCAGCCAAATTCTTCTCACCCCATGGAGAAGTAAGGCAGCAAAGAGCTGCCAAAACAAGCACAAGCGTGCCAAAGAATTCGTTAAGGAAGTAATTAAGCTTGTTGTTATAAGCATCCGTAGTGCAGAAAGTGCCAAGAATATCTCCCGGCTCCTCAGTTTCGTTGTAGTGCGGCAAATACGTTACGTACACAATAAGCTGACCAACCAACGCACCCAAAAGCTGTGCAACAATATAAGGCACAACGTTAGCCCATGGGAACATGCCGTTTACAGCTTGCGCAATTGTCATAGCAGGATTGATGTGCGCGTGGGAAATTCCGCCAAACATGAGCACTGGGAACATAACACCAAAACCGTAGCCCATAGCAATATTTAGCCAGCCAGCATGGTGCCCTTTAGTATTTTTTAATTCAACGTTTGCTACAGCACCGTTTCCGAAAATCATGAGAATAGCAGTGCCAATAAATTCTGCGGCCAACATTGCCATAAACGAATGTTGCATGGTCCTTCGATCCTTCTTACCTGTTTCAAACTCCACACACGTAATCACGCGTATAAATAACGACTCGTCGCTTAACAATCGTCCAACAACTCGCAATTGCGATTAGCACAGCATGGAACACAATATATTCTCATTTTCAAAGAAGCTAAGAAAATGAATTCCAACATTTATTCTTTGATAGTTTCCCTTATACGCGCGACAGTCTGCGTAAATAGTAAAATCGCCCTCACATCAAAAGAGGCCCGCCACTTTGGCGAGCCTCTTATCTACAAAAACAATATCTGCGGTTTCATCTTCACAACATCCTCGTTGCAACGGTTAAAGTCTTAAATATCCCGTCCAACGTCCACGGATTTCATATCCATACACTTTTGTGGGTTACCGCTATCTCTTTTTTGTTTTTGTAATTATTATTATCATCGTTTTTTACCTAATAGTAAAGAGCAAATTAGCCTTTGTTAACATATTGTCACTACTGTTCAATTGCACACGAAAAATCGTAACTCTTGCGGCCTTTTGTGAACATGCAAAGGTTATCATGTTAAATTACGTTCGCATGAGACACACTCCGGCGTGTCGCAAGATATTTTTCGAGCGCGAAGCAAGCAAATAAAATCGACACTCATTCGCGCACTTCCCTTACAACGCATACAATTACAGAATATGGTACAAATTTTTGACGCTCCCTCAAAGGCGATTCTGCGCGGTCAAATTGCAGAGCATATCGCCGAAGATGAAAAGGCAGAAAAGCGTGAAGCTCGTGAGGGTGAGCTACCGTTGCCAAAAGATCGTTTCTTCGACCGAGAATTAAGCTGGTTGAAGTTCAATCGTCGCGTGCTTGAGTTGGCTCAGAATACAGATTTGCCACTTCTTGAACGCGCTAATTTTGCTGCTATATTTGCGTCAAATCTCGACGAATTCTTTATGGTTAGAGTTGCAGGATTAAAGCGCAGAATAGATTCTGGAATAGCAGTAACTGCAGCATCCGGCTTAAGCCCTCGCCAGCAGTTGCGCGCTATTAGTGAGGTAACTCACCGCCGTCAAGATGAGCACGCTCACTATGTTATTGAGCACATTCTTCCTGAGCTTGCCAAACAGCGCATTGTTTTGCTCAGCTGGGATAAGCTTACAGAATCAGAAAAAGCACGTTTGTCTGATTACTACAAAAAGCAAGTTTTCCCTGTTCTTACGCCTCTTGCAGTGGATCCTGCTCACCCATTCCCGTACATTTCCGGCAAGTCTATTAACTTGGCTGTTATCGTCGAAAATCCAAATTCTGGAAAGTCGCATTTTGCTCGTGTAAAGATTCCAGATAATTTGAATCGCCTTGTACCAGTTGACGATTTAACAGACGAGGAAGGTCGCGAAGAGCGTTACGGCTTCATTACTATGGAAAAGCTGATTGCAGCACACTTGGAATCGCTTTTCCCAGGCATGATTATTAAGGAAGCCCGCTCATTCCGAGTTACTCGTAACGAAGATATTGACGTTGAGGAAGATGACGCAGAAAACTTGCTCAACGCTATGGAGAAGGAACTTCTTCGCCGCCGCTTTGGACCGCCAATTCGTTTGGAAATTTCTAACGAGGCCAGCCCATTCCTTTCTCAGCTTCTTGCAAATCAGCTTCGCGTAAGCCCTGAGGAAGTATATCGCTTGCCTTCGCCGCTTGATATGACGGTACTGTTTGAATTGCAAGCGCTTGACCGCCCTGATTTGAAGTATCGTCCGTTCATTCCTACTACGAACCGTCAGATTGCGGAAGTTGAAACTAGCCACGCGCAAGATATTTTCGCTTCTATTCGCGAGCATGACATTTTGTTGCATCATCCTTACGATTCGTTCTCTACTTCTGTACAGGCATTCCTCGCGCAGGCTGCTGCGGATCCAAAAGTGCTTGCAATTAAGCAAACTTTGTACCGTACGTCTAGCAATTCGCCAATTATTGACGCTCTTGTTGACGCAGCTCACGCTGGCAAACAGGTACTTGCGCTGGTTGAGATTAAGGCACGATTTGACGAGGACGCAAATATTGCTTGGGCTCGTAAGCTTGAGCGCGCAGGCGTTCACGTTGTGTACGGCATTGTTGGTTTGAAAACTCACTGCAAGCTTTCGCTCGTGGTTCGTCAGGAAGCAGAAGGATTGCGCCGCTACTGCCACGTTGGTACAGGTAATTACAATCCTAAGACTGCTCGCTTGTACACGGATTTGGGATTGCTTACTTGCGATCCTGTAGTCGGCCAGGATTTGACTCGCTTGTTTAACCAGCTTTCTGGTTACGCGCCGAAGTCTAGTTTCCACCGCCTGCTTGTTGCCCCTCGTACAGTTCGCACAGGTATTATTGCGCGAATTCAGCGCGAGGAAGCTGCAGCTCTTGCTGGTAAAGAAGCATGGATTAAGATTAAGGTCAATTCTGTAGTTGACGAGCGGACTATTGACGCTTTGTATCGAGCTTCGCAAGCTGGAGTAAAGATTGATATTGTTGAGCGTGGTATCTGCTCGCTTAAGCCTGGCATTGAAGGATTGAGCGACAATATTCGCGTTCGTTCTATTCTTGGCCGATTCCTTGAGCACAGCCGCATTTACGCTTTTGCTAACTCTTGCGGTCCGCAGATTGGCGACGGTCCTGCAAGCGGCCCAGAAGTGTGGATTGGTTCGGCTGATTTAATGCACCGCAATCTTGACCGCCGCGTTGAGACGCTGGTTCGTATCAGTGCGCCTGATCAGGTTGAAGCTTTAATCCAGTACATTGATTTGCAAATGGCTGATTCTACTGTTTCGTGGTGGATGGATGGTGACGGCACGTATACCTTGCATTCTCGCGATAAGGAAGGTCGTCCGCTCGTTGACAGCCAGGCTTACTTGATTCATACTCACACGCGTAAGCCTCGCGGCGCGAACTAATCGCAAGCAACTAAATAAACGATAAGTAAGAGCCAGATTCAGTAACATGTTTCTGGCTCTTTTTGTGTTTATTACCACTTCTAATCTGACTAAATCTCAAGCGTTCCAGCAATAGTCGAAATCTTCTACAGCACCATTTGCCAGTTTTAGGAAGTTTTTTAAGTAATTATTTATCAGTTTTGGCAAATTTAAGGATTATAAAACAATTTGTTACTGTTATGACTGTGACAAAAGTAAAAGATTACGGCACAACTAAAAGTTGTGAAAGAAAACCGCTAAAATAGTGAATATGAGTGCAGTAACGACGCAATACGTTGAAGCAGCTGGCGGAATTATTTATCGCAAGCGCAATACTACAAACAGCTCAAATGCAAGTGGAGAGGCAAAAACAAGCAGCGACTCAATAAAGTCTAGCGACGATGATTTTGAGCTTTGCCTAGTCTACCGTCCTAAATATGACGATTGGAGCTGGCCAAAAGGAAAGAATGAGCCAAAAGAATCACATCGCCACACAGCAGTGCGCGAAGTTGGAGAAGAAACAGGATATTCAGTCACACTAGGTCCGCACATCGCCAAAATAGAGTATCCGCTTGAGCGCGAAGGCAAAAAATCTTCCAAGAGCAACACATCAAATAGCAACCAAAATCGCAATTCTCAGCCGGAAGTAATAAAGCGAATCCACTACTGGATGATGCGCTTAATCGATAAGCCAACCGCAGCAAAGCGTCTTCCTGCTTTCGGACCAATTAAGCCTGCTAAACCCACTGAAATCGGCAATGTGTTATGGCTTACTCCTTCTCAAGCACGAAAAAAGCTTACGCACGATAGTGACCGCGAAGTGCTAGATGCTTTCTTAGAGAAGCTACACGAAGGTCAAGCAGAATATAGCACGTTGCTTTTAGTGCGTCACGGAAAAGCTGAGTCTCGAAAAACTTGGCAAGGAAGCGAAGCGACTCGACCAATCACGCCTCTAGGTGCTGCCGCCTCATACGCTTTAGGCCGCGAGCTTGCCTGCTACGCGCCGAATAAAATCATATCGTCTCCTTGGAAGCGTTGCTTAGAAACAGTTGCGGCTTTTGCGCACGACTCTTCGCTTTCTATCGAACAGGTTGCGGAACTTACAGAAGATTGTCACGAGAAAAAACCAAAATCTACATTGTCTGTGCTTATAAACGAAATACAAAATCTTGAGTGCAACACACAAAATACAAGCGAAACTAACAATGTAAGCACAACCAACAATGCAACAGTCATATGCTTGCATCGCCCGGTTATCGGCACTTTCTTCGATTATTTACGCGAAATAACAAAACCTAGAGCACACAAACGCATACTCAGCCAAAAATCTCCATACATGCCTACAGGAAGCGCAATAGTTTTGCACATAATTAATACCCCTAAAGGCGCTCGCATTATCGATATTGAAAAGGTTCTTCCAAGTGTCTACTAGTTTAAATTCGCAATCGAGTTCTATTCATTCAAGCAGATCTGCTTTTATGCCAAGCCCCACAGGAGCCGCCCGTCCTAGCAGACCTGCACAAATGGATCCTGCGATGCTCGCGCAGATTGAAGGTGGCACAGATCCGCAGGTTGTAAACGAAATTAGCCACACTTCAGCCGCTGTTTTACTTAACCGCGTTCATAAAACGCAGTCGCCGGAAATCGTTGAGCGCGTGCTGAATTTGGTTGAGAATGAAGGCATTGAAGTTATTGCAGATTTGTGGAGTCACGCGGAGGCTGAGTCTCTTCCTGGAATGTTGTGGCGACTGTATTTATTGCGCATGTCGCTACGAAAACAGCGCGAAGCTTACGCTGAGTATTGGCGCCTTGGCGAGCCTGAAGCAACGAGCGCTTCAGCTATTACAGGAATTGACGAAGCTCCTACAGGAGAGGATATTGCACGACTTGCAGATTCTATTCTTTCCGGTGCTTTTACAGGCGATTTTGCTGTAGCGCTTTACAGATCTTCAGCTTTTACTTCGATTATTGCACGCGGAATGCGAATTTACGCAAAAAAGTTAGGCGAGCAAGCAAATACAATACATACGCAGAAAATTGCAAAAGTTTTGCATATCTCCGCAAATATGCACGCGCTTTCGTCATCTTTTGCTCATGGAGCAAAATTGTGGCGCGCAGGAAAGTTGGAATAAATTATTTGCGATTAAAATTGTGCGGCGCGTGAAAATAGAAAACAAGGTATACTCAAAATGATGCTGGCTTGTGTTTAAGCCCCGGGCTCCATTTTTTGCCGCTGCGAGCGGCGTTTGCGCCGACAGGCGCTTTCGCAAGTCAGTATCGTTTCTGTTCTGAATTTTAGATTTTATATTTTACGTTTTATATTTTAGATTTTTGCTATCTAAGTTTAGATAAAATATATATTTTTACTCACATTTGTTTATATTTCACGCAAAAATAACGGCACGCCGCTAGCTTAACGTGCAATGCTTGCACTAATCTAGAAAGTATGGATCTTCATGTTTTACATCATCCGCTGGTGGACCACAAGCTCACCGTTTTGCGAGATAAGAATACACCTTCTAACATTTTCCGCGAGTTGGTTTCCGAATTGGTAACCCTCGAAGCATACGAAGCAACCCGCAATTTGGAAGTTAGCGATCGCGAGATTGAAACTCCTATTTGCAAGATGACTGGCAAGCATTTGAACCGCCCACGCCCAATGGTTGTGCCGGTTTTGCGCGCTGGTCTTGGCATGCTCGACGGCATGACTCGCCTTCTTCCAACCGCTGAGGTTGGATTCCTTGGCATGAAGCGCGACGAGCAGACGCTCGACATCATCACTTATGCCAACCGTTTACCAGAAGATTTAACTGGCCGTCAGTGCTTCCTTCTTGACCCAATGCTTGCCACTGGTGGCACTCTTATTGCTGCTACACACTATTTGGCTGAGCGCGGTGCTAAGGACGTTACTGCTATTAACATTTTGGCAGCTCCAGAAGGCTTGGAACGCCTGGAGAAGGAGATTGATCCTTCTATTGACTTTAAGGTTGTTGTTTGCGCTGTTGATGAGCATTTGAACGACAAAGCTTATATCGTTCCAGGTCTTGGCGACGCCGGCGATCGCTTGTATGGCTTGATTGACTAATAGTTACTAACCAAATCAAGCGAAAGCTAGAATCAAAAACTACAAAAAGCCTGCTGATTTTGCAACACTTTGCAAGTTCAGCAGGCTTTTGTGTTTAGCGTTGACAAATTTTGCGCAGATAAATCTCTTTACCGCGGACGAGTTACGGCCACTTCGCGAGCGCGCTCTGCTAATTCGTCTAGTTTAGCAATTTCCGCGCGTTGAGAATCAGTCTGCTTTGGCGAAAATTCGCCGTAACGATTTTGCGCAGCAGTACGGATTAAAAAGTCAGCCAGACGCGGATTTTTTGGCAAAACTGAGCCGTGCATATAAGTGCCAATAACATTGTATTTGCGCGCTCCTTCCGTGTGATCCTTGCCATTATTACCGCAATTTTCACTATCAACCGAGCCAAGTGGCTGAGTATCACCCTCCAAGCTTGTTCGTCCAGAATGGTTCTCATAGCCCACAATATCGCCAAAATCGTCGCTATGTTCCACAAGATTTCCAATCATGCGCACATCTTGACCAACCGTATGCTCACCAAGTATTCCAATTCCTTTAAGCTTTTGACCCTCAACGGTTTCAAAATACTCTCCAAAAAGCTGGTAAAGTCCACAAATCATAAGCATTGGAACGCCATCTTTTGCAAGCTCACGAATCGCGTCCGCGCGCGCAAATAAATCTTCAGTGACTCTGCTTTGCCCATGATCTTGACCGCCGCCGCCAAGAATCATATCCACGCGCTCTGGCCATAAATCGCCAACGTTGTACTCGTGAAGCACAGGCTTATAACCGTACAATTCCGCTCTGCGCATAATCGTAAGCACATTGCCGTAGTCGCCGTAAATATTCATGTCTTTTGGATACAGCGACACAATATCTAGCACGCGATTTGCGTTTTCAAAAGTAGCATTTGCTTTACTAATATTACTGGAATCATTCATGACAACTACTTTCCAACTCCAACGTCTTTAACTTCCGCGAGTTGCGCTAAAGCAGCGCGTACGCGAAGCATGGCAGTATACGTGCAGTATATGCGTTTAGCATTTTTAGTATTGCCACTAAAATCGCCATTTACAAAAGCTTTAGCATCTTCTTCCAAATCCGTATTCACATTGCGAGCCTCAACCTTATCGTATTGCAGCCGCAAAGCCATATCCCATGCGCGAGTACCAGAAACGCACTCAACTCCAGTGCCGCTAAAGCTTGCAAAATCAACGTCCCACAGCCAGCTCATGTCTCTACCGTCAGCGTATTCGTCACAAATTGCAATCATGGTATCGTGATTTTGCGGATGGTCCGAAGCAATCGCAAGTCTAAAACCAATAGGATTCTTCACTAAAACAAGCTCAACAGGAGCGCCATTAACTTCAATTACTTCGCCTCTACCAAAAGCAGGAGTTACGTGCGAAATCGCTTCCATAAGCGCATCGTCATCGAATTTTTGCAGCGCAGAATTTTGTTTTGCAGCGTCCGCCAAGATAGTGCGAACTACTGTTGCTGCAGCAGCAGCGTTGAAAATATTGTAAGCACCGTCAAGTTTTACAGAAGTAGTTTTACGCTTGCCATCAAGTATAAACTCAGCCTCATGGTCTCCAACTTTTGAAAGCACAACGTCTGCTTTAGGAAGATTGTTAGCCTTGCTTTCTGCAGCATCTTCGCAATTTTCGCTTTTTTCGGAACTATTGTGCAAATCATCATCCGTCGGGAACATGCTTTTTACAGCGTCATCCAAACCAAAATACCGCACACAAGTCCCGGAAGGAACAACTTTTGCAAGCGCGCAAATACGTGGATCCTCACGGTTTAGCACTACCGTCCCTTCGGTTGCTTCAGCCACGTTGCTTAATAGTTTTGCAGTTGTGTCAATTTCGCCGAATCGGTCGAGCTGATCTCGCATAACGTTTAGCAATAAAGAGTAGCGTGGCTTGATTTGATTTACAAAATGCACTGCGTACGCTTCGTCGAGCTCTAAAACTGCAATATCCGCATTTAGTTTTGTGCCAAAAGCAGGCATTGTTTTTGCAAGGGCTGCCACTACTCCTCTAGTAAAGTTTGAACCGGTTGGATTAGTAAATACGTTAAGTCCTGCGTCGCGCAGCATAGAAGTTACCATACGCGTTGTGGTAGTTTTGCCATTGGTGCCAGAAATCAACACTATTCCGTACGGCAATGCGGCAAGAGTGCGCGCTAAAAAGCCAGAATCGAGGCTCTCAATAACTTTCCCAGGCAATGCGCTTCCACCATGGTGAAGCACCCTAGAAAGAGCGCAAACAAGCTTTCCTACAGCAGGCATGGCAAAACTGTACCAATGCTTATGCAAATTTTGGCGCAACTTTTTATGCGATTCATGGTCGCGGCTTGACATACTAAATCACACCCCTTATTGCTGGTAGTCTTGCGGCATATCCATGAACTTGGAAGTTGCACCCAAGAAGGCAAGATTAAACGTGTCAGTAGGGCCGTTACGATGCTTTGCCATAATAATATCTGCTTCGCCTGGGCGATCTTCCTTATTGTAAAAATCAGGGCGATGCACTAGGAACACAACGTCAGCATCCTGCTCAATAGAACCAGATTCGCGCAAATCTGAAAGCTGTGGTTTCTTGTCGTTTCGCATTTCCGGTCCACGATTAAGCTGGCTCAAAGCCACAACTGGCACTTCAAGCTCTTTAGCAAGAAGCTTCAGCGCACGCGAGAATTCCGAAACTTCTTGCTGGCGACTTTCCACGCGCTTACCGGAACTCATCAGCTGAAGGTAATCGATAACTACCAGTTTCAAATCATTTGTTTGCTTCAAACGGCGGCATTTTGCGCGAATCTCCATCAAGCTCATATTTGGACTGTCATCAATAAAAAGCGGAGCGTTTTGCATTTTTGTCCAAAAAGTATTAAGAGTATTCCAACGATCTGGAGTAATATCTTCCGCTCTTCGCATAGCAGCGAGTGGGATATTAGTTTCTGCAGCAATAATGCGCTGAGCCAATTCCACTTTGCTCATTTCTAGAGAGAATACAATAGACGTCATATTGTGGTGCAGTGCAGCCGAACGAGCAAAATCAATGCCAAGTGTTGACTTACCCATAGCCGGACGACCAGCAACAACAATCATTTGACCAGGCTGCAAACCCTGCGTAACTTCGTCAATATCTCTAAATCCAGTCGGCACACCTTGTTCAAGTTCGTGATTTTGCATTTTATCTAACTGATCAAGTGTATTTTGCAAAACTGGACCAATAGCAACGTAATCTTGACGCACTTTGCCAGCACTCATTTCATACACTTCTGATTGCGCAAGATTTACAATATCTTCTGCTTGCGCCCCGGAAGCAGAATAGCCCATTTGTGCAATTTTTGTGCCAGCAGTAATAACGTTACGAAGAACAGCATTTTGATGCACAATATCTGCGTAGTACATTGCGTTTGCGGCTGTTGGCACAGAAGCTACTAGGCTGTGCAAATAGTCAGCTCCGCCAACTTTATCGAGATTTCCATCTTTCATTAATTCGTTAGCTACAAGCACAACGTCAACAGGCTGTGAGCCAGCGAAAAGCGTAAGAATAGCATCGTAAATTGTTTGGTGCTGCGGTAAATAAAAATCTGATGTTTCAAGTAATTGAGACACTTCGCCAATAGCATCTTTGCTCATGAGCATTCCGCCAAGCACAGCCATTTCTGCATCAACATCGTGAGGAGGCACACGATCAAACAACGTAGCACCTACTTCGGCACCACGATTTGCAACGCCAGAACCATATGCAGAGGCGTCACCATTGCCACCATGATTGCTACCTGCGCGGATAACATTGCCTTTAGTAGATTGCCACATATCATTATCTGCCATAGAAACGAGTATAAACGCGCGCACGTATTATGAAAAAACGTAAATGTATTAACACAAAACTTTATCTACATTTTTAGCGCAGAATCCATCCACGTATCATTTCTTATGCGCAAACTATTGCCTATTGCACGCCCCCCAATATAAATAGCATTTAAAACAACCCATAAACTAATAGTTCTTATCACGTCATTAGCATCAACAACGACATCAAAAACGCTTGTGAGCGCCAAAAATGTTAAATACACGGCAGCCATTACTGAGCAAGCTTTTGCTAAGTAGCGATGATCACCTGCGCCAATTAATACGCCATCTAACGCCCACATCCATCCAGCAAGAGGCAAGAACAATCCTAATATTGTCATACCTACAGAAATTAAAAACTGAATATCTGTATGCTGACTAAATAGTGGCGCGCAACTCCAACCCACGAAAATCATGAATAAACCGACTCCTACGCTGCTTACAGCTCCCACTTGAGCACAAATACGCGTAATCATTCCTGCGCGCTTACGACAGCCTGCACCTAGTGCTGCAGCAACAATAGTCTGCGCAGCAATACCAATTGCATCTAAAATATTCATAACAAAATTCCAGCAAGAATTAGCAACCTGATACGCAGCGAGAGTATTGGTACCGAGATGAGTCGCAGTAACAACCGTAGCTACCATGCACACACGCAATGCAAGTGTACGAACAAACAAAGGCATACCAGTTCCAGCAGAATGTAGAATATGCTGGAAATGCGGTTTGAGACGCGCACCACTTTGAGTAGCCCAAATAATTGCAGGAATAGTGAGAACAAGTCCCATATACCATTGCGCAATCATTGTTGCAATACCAGAGCCAGCAATTCCCATGTTGAGACCAAATACTGCGATTATATCGAGAATTGTATTTAGAACAGCTCCACTTACAGCAGCAAATAATGTTATGCGCACGTTGCAAAGACCGCGAAATATGCCATTTGCTGCATATACGAGTAGCATCGCAGGCAATCCAGGCATAACCATTTGTGTGTACACAATAGCATTTTGCAACGTAGAGCCACGCGCGCCTATTGCGTAGCATAACGGTTCAGCGGCAAAAATAAGTATGACTGTAAGAATTATGCCAAGCAATAATGCAAGCCACAACCCATCCATGCCAATGCTAAAACCTTCTCGACGCTTACCTGCGCCTAAAAGACGCGCAACCTGTGAAGTTGTGTTGTAAGCCAAAAATAAGCAAAGACCTGTAGTAGTAAGAAGTACCGTTGATCCGATAGAAAGACCTGCTAGAGCACTTTTGCCAATATGGCCAATAATAGCAGTGTCAATAAGTACAAATGCTGGCTCAGATATGAGCTGTCCAAAAGTTGGTACGGCTAGTAGCCAAATATTGCGCAGTACGTCTTTTTTGTTCTGGTTGTCCAACTTTTGATTTGTCATAATGCTTCATTCTACCGCTACTTTGTCACGCTTGTATAAAAGAAGATTGCAATTGCTAACAATTTTATGCAAAAACAATTGCAAGTGAAGTAACACAAATATGCGTAAATCGCAAATAAAAATATTATTTTAAAAAGTTATCCGCAGGATATCCACAATGTTATCCCCACTATGTGGATAAATTTGTGTGATATCCACGTAGACACGCCTAAAATGTGGATAACTTATCTTTTTTATCCACATCAAGCAATTCGTGCGTGTCATATGAATAACTTATTCATTAAAAATAACTTATTAATTAAAAACTTGATTTTAAATTAGCAAAAATAACAAAACCGCATATCTTAGATAAGACATGCGGTTTATATCAAAATAACTAGAACTTGTTGCTAAACAATAGCGCTTACGCACATGCTTCTATTCTTTAGCACTATTATTTCGTTTTCCTGTTTTCTTATTATTCTGCGCTGATTTATCTTTTTCTACAGTTTCAGACTCTTCTTCAGAAGAAGACTCTTTCTGCTCAACTTCAGATTTAGTATCATCAACCTCAGAATCGCCTTGCTCAGGATTTGCCTCAGATTGATCAACCATAAAATCAGATTGTTCAACCTCGTTTTCACCCATATCAATATCAACAGAAGTAAGAACAGCCATTTGAGTTTTATTTGCATCATCATCTGCAACAGCAACTACAGCGCCATCATGACTTTGTGCAATAGAAGAAAAATCGTAAGCACGCTCTCCTTGATCAGCTAAATCAACGCCCTTACGTTCCTTAGCTTCCGAGATTCGCCATCCAAAAAGCTTTTCAAGAACAAAAGCTAGCACTGCAGTTACAGCACCTGCATAAAGCACCGTAATCCCAATCAAGCACAGTTGTGCAACTAACTGATGCCAATCACCAACAGCGAGTAATCCAGAGCCATCAGCAAATAAGCCTACTGCAAGCACACCAATAAGCGCAGCAACACCATTCACGCTAACTACATGCAAGGCACCATCGTAGCGCACAAAAGTACGAGAGTGAGTCACTAGAGAAGTAATAACACCAGAAAGAACACCCAAAACTAAAGCCCACAATGGAGCAATAACATCCGCGGCTGCAGCACTTGCAGCTAATCCAGCCATAACACCAGACGCAGCTCCCAAAGCAGTAAAGCATCCAGAGTGTAAACGTTCAGTCACACCCCAGGCAAGCATTGAAGCAGAAGCAGTTATTGTGGAACTCACCCAAGCATAACCTGCAACTCCAGGAACGCCTGCAGAAGAACCAATCATTAACCCAAGCCAACCGAACCAAATCAAGAAAACGCCAAGCATAACGAAAGGAACATTATGCGGTTGGCGAGCAGCAACACCATTTTCAACTGCTGACTGCGTTGCAGTGGATTCTGCAGCAACTTCAGTTACTGTAGCAACTGGAGAGACAACAGTCTCACTAGCGGCATTTTTAGCATGCTCAACATCAGCCCACAATGCGCGCGATAAACGACTTTTAGGATTACGCGAATTAGTAGCTCCAGAATTAGCGTTGCCACTCGTATGCGCAACATTCTTAATATGCAAAACAAAACGCTTAAGAGGGAAGTGAGCATGTCCGCCAATGATCATAACAATCGCAAAAGCCGAAACAGCCGCAGCAATATGCAATATAGAGCCACCCGCGAAGTCATGCACTGAAATACCTAACGCCTGTGAAATAGCACCATTAGGCGAAAGCAATCCACCACCGCACACCATATGCGCTAACGGAGCGAATACTAAAGTAATCCACACAGCTACGAAAATAAGCCAAATAGCGTAACGCACTCGACCGGCTAGAGCTCCAGTAATAAGCGCTACTGCAACAACAGCACATGCTAAGCGAAAAGCTGCAGGAATGCCGCCAGATAATCCGGAATTTGCGTCCATAGACGTAAACACACCATGATCTGCCACCATCGAATCACGGAATAGCAAACCACTCAATGGATCACCTATAACACCACCAGCCATATCTTTGCCAGCAAAAGCTAACGACCATCCCCACAGCGTCCAAACCAGTGTAGTTACAGCAATAGCGCCAGCTGAAAGCATCATCATATTCACCATGGAAGTAGCGCGTTCACGGCCTCCATAGAATAGGGCAATACCCGGCGTAATAATAAACACCAACGCGCCAGCCAACAATGCCCATTGCGGATCCATTGTGGTCATTTTTCACCTCAATTATTTGAAACAGCGCAACAATAACATCATTGCAGCTTAAGTATTACTTTATATAACTATTGTACCGAGAAACTCTTATAGCCAAAACTCATAAAGACTTTAGCGGAAGATTAAAAACTACCACTCATGCAGCTACATCAATGCTCAGCATTAAGCGAGCAGACCGTCTACGAAACTTTGAGCATCAAACGGGACCAAATCATCTGGTCCTTCGCCAAGACCTACTAGCTTAACCGGCACACCAAGTTCACGCTGTACAGCTATAACAATTCCACCTTTAGCGGAACCATCAAGCTTAGTAAGGACTACGCCCGTAATGCCAATAGCTTCAGCAAATACTTTTGCTTGAGACATGCCATTTTGACCAGTAGTAGCATCCAATACCAGCAATACTTCATCAACAGGCATAGTTTTTTCTATAACCCTACGAATTTTGCCAAGCTCTTCCATTAAATTTGCTTTATTCTGCAAACGACCAGCAGTATCTACAATCAATAAATCAGTTTGTTCTTCTTTTGCCTTATTCGCAGCAATAAAAGCAACAGAAGCAGGATCAGCACCATCTTTATCTGCACGAACAACTGGCACGCTTACTGCAGACGCCCAAGTTTCAAGTTGATCAGCTGCAGCCGCACGAAAAGTATCTGCTGCAGCAAACATTACTGAACGTTTTTGGGCAATAAACAATCGCGCTAATTTACCAGCAGTAGTGGTTTTACCGGTGCCATTAACGCCGACCATCATAATAACGCTAGGATGATGCGCATCTGATTTATCTGCATTTAAGCGTCGATCAGCGTCTTCATCTACTATTTTCAATAGTTTCGTACGCAATGCTGAATGCACATCTTCTGAACTAGAAGTACCAGCAATGCGTGCATCTTTGCGTAGATCTTCTACTAATTCTTCACTAGCTCGAGAGCCAACATCGGCCATAAGAAGAGTATCTTCTACATCTTCCCAATCTTCTTCCGAAAGATGGTCCTTGCTTATGATATTAAACAATGCACGACCAAATGGATTTGCACTATGAGCCAAACGTTCGCGAAGACGTTTAATACGCGAAGAAGTACTTTCTGGCAATAATTCAGACTTTACTTCTTCATTAGGTATAACAGCTATGTTACTTTCTATCTGTTTTCCAGATTTTTTTGTTCCACGCGCTTTAGTTTTGCCTGTATCGATTGAACTATCAACGCTTTCAGGAATTACTGGTCCATGACTATTGCTGTGAATGCGCAAAATCACTGCAACTGTTACTAATAAGATGGCAATAACAACAGCCGCAGCCGCAAACCAAATTAGCATGTTCATATCCATAACCATATTCATGACATCAAGACTATGAAAGTCAAGGGACACTAGCAATACATTTCACTATTTTTTCTCATCTTTGTCACACTTCAACGTCAATATGCTTAAGTACATCTGCATCTATTACACTAATAAAAGTAGTAATAAATAGCACGAGCTATTATTACGCAAAATTTGAATTCACAAAATCATTAAGGAGGATTTTATGTCAGATCAGCCTACCGTAAATGTATACGGTGCAGATTGGTGTGGAGATTGCAAACGCGCAAAAGCTGCGCTAACCCAGTATGGTGTGGCATTCGTTTGGCACGATATTGAAACAGAAGAAGGTGCTGAAGAAAAAGCGATTGAAATTAGCAATCAAAAGCACATTCCAGTTGTTACTTTTGCGGATAATACTTTTATGGTTGAGCCATCTGCAACACAAATAAAAGCAAAACTGGAGTCACTCGGAATACTGCAATAAATATATATAACACGCATAAGTTCACACGATATTCACTTCGTCGATTGAATGTAGTATACTTGGCATTTGTTGCCCCTTTAGCTCAATTGGCAGAGCAGAGTCCTTTTAAGTCTTGGGTTGTGGGTTCGAGTCCCACAGGGGGCACTTTTTTATATCCAAATTTAGGGTAAGCGAGTAAACTGCAATAAAAAAACGGGGGAGTCGAAGCTCCCCCTACGAAAAATTCACTTAAGATCAAAAACGACAATCAATGCCATACTTGTTGAGAATTAGCTAATTACTTATATAACGCAATACTCAACTCGCCCAAACACTAGCATCTTGATCATCTTCAACTATATCGTGACCTACAGGTGTTGGAGAAGAATACGTGTATTCATCATCCACAACGCCAGAATCAGCATCTGCATTAATAGCAGCAAGAACATGCTTATCCATTTTGTACTGTGGTAATACGTTCTTAATATAGCTAGTTACAGCATCTTGCATAGCAACGTCATGGCCAACTTTTTCTGCCATAAACCAACGATGATCCAACACTTCATGGAAGAACTGAGCTGGTTCAATTTGCGAACGGAACTCAGGAGGAATCATACGAACTGTTGGCTCGAAAATTTCACGCATCCAATCAGTTGCGACGATTTCCAGCTCTTCACCTTGACGCCATGTAGAAGTGCGATACGCATCCAAATCGTTCAGAAGCCTTCGAGCCTGATTCTCTTGAACGTCCAATCCAGTAAGACGAAGAAGCTTGCGGGAAGCATAACCAGCATCCACAACGCGAGGTCGAACCAAAACCCTTCGACCATCTTCTGAAGTCTTCATCTCCAACTCATCAACATCGAAACCAAGCTCATTTAGACGATTAACACGACGTTCAATTCGCCACATCTCATCAGGACTGAACTTATCAACGTCAGTAAGCGTACTCCAAAGCGAATGATAGCGATCTACTAGACGATTGCCTATACTGATTTCATCTACTTCTGTCGGTAAAAGCTGACCGGAGCTCAAATCCATAAGCTCACCAATAATGTTGGTTCGAGCTAAATCGATATCGTATTCTCGTTGACCTTCTGTTAAACTTCCATGCAAATCACCAGTTTCTGCGTCAACTAGGAATGCAGAAAAAGCATCTGCATCTCGCAAAAACAGCACGTTGGAAAGCGATACATCGCCCCAATAGAAGCCAGAAAGATGCAAGCGCACCATAAGAACAGCAAGCGCATCGATAAGGCGCTCTGCAGTATCCGGACGCAACGTACGAGCAAATAATGCACGATATGGTAGTGAGAACTTTAAATGTTTCGTAACTAACATTGCCTCAAGCTTTTCACCATTAGCGTCATGGCGTCCTGCAACAACAGCTATAGGAGTAACTGTAGGCAACTCAAGTTTACGAAGCCTACGCAAAAGCTCATACTCACGTTCTGCAACTTGACGAGTAATTTCCTTCATTGCATACACTTCATCGCCAACGTGAACAAATCGCACAACGTGACGAGAAATACCACGCGGCAAATTCACGAATAAATCAGCAGGCCATTGAGAAAGTGGTAATTCCCAAGGCAGTGTAAACATTTTTGGATCTGAACTAGCCGCAGTAATCTTCAGTGCCTGCGGCTCTTGAGACGACGCATTCTCGTCCTGTGCAGATACCGAAGTTGCTTGCACAGCACGCGGGTCTAATTGAGGAGCGTCATTCCATTCCATAAAGTTTATTTACCAATCAAGCTCATGCCAACGATATCACTGCATTCCAGATAAACACAGCTCAACCACCGACGAATTATTGATAACAACTATATATAATAAGCGATGCATTGTAATGATGTATTATTGCACACTTATTATGCTGCTTTTTTGTGCCAAAAACGGGGTTCGCGTCATACTGCGAACCCCGCTATACCTTATACCGAAAGTTTGCTTACTAGCTCATATAAGCAGGCAAACCAACACTTTTAGTTCAAACGCAACTCCGTAGAAGGTGCGAACAGATGCATCTTAGATGGATCAATCTTGATCTTCACGGTGTCGCCAACCTTTGGAAGAGCACGTGGGTTCACGCGAATAGTAGTGAGCTTGTTTTGATCAGACATCATCGTAGATGCTTCCTCAGGAGAACCATCGGTGATGATATTGCCGTAGATATAGCCATCGGAACCGAGATCTTCCACGTTCATTACCTTCAAGGAGAACGCATTTGGATCATCGGATGTTGCCAAGCTTGCATCTTCTGGACGGAAGCCAACAATAATCTGTCCGTTATCTTCTGCAGTGAGCTTGTCAACAGCCTCAGCTGGAAGAACTATAGAATCCTCACCGATCTGAGCTCGACCGTTTACAACTGGGTGCTGATTGATATTCATGGATGGCGAGCCAATGAAGCCTGCAACGAATACATTTGCAGGGCGGTCATAAAGCTCAGTAGGAGCTCCAACCTGCTGCAATACGCCAAGCTTAATCACTGCAATGCGATCGCCCATGGTCAAAGCTTCAGTCTGATCGTGGGTAACGTACAGAGTAGTAACACCAAGCTGACGCTGCAAAGCAGCAATCTGAGTACGAGTCTGAACGCGGAGCTTAGCATCAAGGTTGGAAAGAGGCTCATCCATGAGGAAGACTTTTGGTTCACGAACAATTGCGCGACCCATAGCAACACGCTGACGCTGACCACCAGACAAAGCCTTCGGCTTACGATCCAAATACTCTGTCAAATCCAACACTTCTGCAGCTTTTTCAACACGCTTGCGAATTTCTTCCTTAGGAACACCAGCAATCTTCAAAGCAAAGCCCATGTTATCAGCAACTGTCATGTGTGGATACAGTGCATAATTCTGGAAGACCATTGCAATATCGCGATCCTTTGGCTGCATTGTAGTAACATCTTGACCGCCGATGAGGATACGTCCTTTGTTAACCTCTTCAAGACCTGCCAACATACGCAAAGTAGTTGACTTACCGCAACCAGATGGACCAACGAGTACGAGGAACTCACCATCTTTAATAGTCATGTTCAAGTCATCAACCGAAGGCTTATCGTTGCCCGGGTATATACGAGTCACATGATCAAATACAACTTCTGCCATGATATGTCCTTTCATCGGCAGGTACGTGCCGAACGATCCGTAGTGAAGGGTGTGCACTCATGACCCCAATTCCTACATCGGCGGGTATCAATCGTCCACAGTTTACTTACCTGGTCCATTGAAGGTTCTCTTCGTTGAGCCATGCCTTAATATATCATGTTTATCTTAGAAAAACAGCAAAAAATCAGTATTTTGCATAAACTCGGCGTGTCGAGTAAGACGCACAAAAGGAGAATAACTATGGATCAACAACAAGAAACAACAAATGATGAAATGCAAAAATCAAATACCCCTTATAGTAAAAGCTTAATTGGCATCGTAATAGCACTAGTTATTCTTGCATTCGCTGCAGGAGCTGGGTTTATGACTTATTACAATTCAATCAATAAACCACAAGTAAAAATTGAAAATCCAACAACCAATAAGCCAGATACACAAATTGAGGATACAGCAAACTCCCAAATAGCCAAAGAGATTAAAAAACTGCCTTCTTCTGACATCCCACCGGCATCTAATTTACAAGGCGGAATTCTTCTTAGCAAGGATGGGTACGGCAAGCAAGCTGCTGGTGCTCCTACAGTTGCTACTTATTTTGATCCTTTGTGCCCTGGCTGTGGAAACTTTAATCGTACTGTTGATGAAACTTTAATTAAAATGGTTGAAGCAGGTCAAATTAACCTAGAACTTCACCCTATGTCATTCTTAAATCGTTTTAGCTCAGATCAATATTCTTATCGCGTCTCAAGCGGTATTGCTTATATCGCCTCATATGATAACGATCCAAAGCATTTGCTTCAGTTTATCAATAGCATCTTTAGTGAAAGATTCCAGCCGGAAGAAGGCGATGGATACCAAGCAACACCGAATAAAGCTCTTATTGATTTAGCTGAAGATGCTGGAGTTGCAAATAAGATTGCGAATGAAGCCTTTAACCTACACTATGTTAAGTGGCAAGAAGTTATTAATGAGAATACTCCAGAAGAAAAAGCTTTATGGAATGTTTCTGGCTCTAATAAAGGCGCTATGACAACTCCAACAGTAACAATTAATGGTAAGCTAGTAGATCTCAATGCAGCTTCTGAAAAGCAGATGGATCCTTTGGAAGCTATATTAAAGTCTTTGGGAATCGATAAAGAACATGTTGGCAAATCTGGCCATATGCCAAAAGTTACATATAAGAGCAAGCCGCTTGATTTATAAATAAAATTAAGTAATTTCTATACTAAAACGGACGTTAAGAATACACTCAACGTCCGTTTTTATTTAATAATTTATATTTCTATAATTTAGCTTATTTACAATGCAATAGGGGAACTAGTGTCAGACACTTTAGGCATCTGACCTGCAACTCCAACTTGCTTTTTATCCAAGCCAATGCAATGAAGCAGAGCATCAAGCACCTTCATTTTTTTCTCATTAATGGCATTCATATCAAGCAATTTATCGTTAATAGTTACTGTTGGAGTTGTCATAGATCCTTTATTTGAACCGCTGACATTCCACAATTCCTTACGATCAGGAGTGTATTTATTAACTAGCAGCTGCCACTTCAAATATTGGCGGTTAAAAGCTTTACTTGCAATTTCGTTTGGAATTCCAGATTTCTTAGCCAGTTTAATCAATTCTTTATTGCTTACAGGCTTATATCCCTCGCCTTCTTCCGGCTGGAATTTTTCGTTAAAAATACCATTGATAAACTGAAGCAAATGCTTTGGATCGTTATCATATGAAGCGATATAAGCAATAGCACTAGAAACACGAGTCGAGTAATGGTCAGTAGAAAGTCCATCCAAGAATGACATTGGGTGAAGTTCTAGGTTAATTTGACCTGCTTCAACCATTTTAATTAAAGTTTCATCAACAGTACGATTAAAGTTTCCACAGCCAGGGCACAAAGGATCAAAATAAGTAGCAACTGTAGGAGCACCAGCAGCTTGCTTACCGTACCCATCCTTGCTAAGAAGAATTCCATTCTTAGAATTAACACCGCTTGGACGAATACTTGGATCAATATTATCCAAATTATGATTAGATTTTGCAGATTGCTCTACTTTTTTCTGAGGCTGAACGTAAGCTGCCTGATACGCAGTAATGCCTACAGCAGCCAACATAGCCGCAACAATAATTACTACAATAACGCCGATAATTGCTTGCTGACGACGCTCACGCGCGGCACGTTCGCGATTTTCTATGGTTCTTTGTAGGCGAGTAGCAGATGAATCTCCCTGCTTATTATCACGCATCTGAATTTTAGGCATTGTTATCCTTCAACCCTTTATTTCGCATGCTAAGACTAGTTCCTAGCAGCATTCTTGCTAATGAAATAATAACCTCACCACAGTTTAGTAGATGGCATCAACGGAAAATACACATTACGTATCGTACTATTTTTATTTTTCAAATGATTTTCCAGAATAAAATAACGCACCTAATCCTAAACGGAATTTTGTAGTCCATTTAACTACAGCAAAAACAACCCATGCAACAATAAATCCTAGAGTATATCCAAATGCAGTATTTGAAAAAATATTAGGTGAGTAAGCTGGCAAAAGAATACGCAAGGATCCAACATCTATAGAAAGTAATTCAGGATTATCACCACAGAGAAATGGATATATAACAGCTCCAATACCTCCAGAAATCACAATAGCTATAACTCGTGGAAGCATGTAGACGAATCCTCGAATAATATGCCATGGCAAAGTTGCAATACGCACTACAGAATCATGACGAGGAATTATTCCATCGTTAAGTTGCCATCTTCGCAAGCTTGATGAAATACTGTAGCCGGATGTTGCACTAATCCACATAAAAACCATCGCAAAACCAATAGAATCGAGAATGCTTAAGCAAGCAATGGCTAAATGAAGAATTATACAAATCAGCAGTATCCATGTTCCTTTACGCACATAATCATGTTGATTAAGAGTATGATCAACAGAAGGCACTTCATCACTTTTAACATGAAGGGAATCGCCTGCTTCATTTTCAATATTGTCATTATCAAAAACGTTATTAGAAGCATGAATAAGTTTTGAAGATTGTGCAATACGTGAATTGTTTGAATTGTCGTTCTGTATATGCTGTAAATCGACATCGTTTAACGCATTAATTCGTGTTTTTTCATCTACACAAAATGTTTTATCGTCTTCACTATCTAATGAATGCGGCATAACAGTAGTAGAACGAACAGTTACGGTTGGCGTTTCTCCATCAGAGTTAAGATTTGTTATGCCAGCTGTACCAGCTGCATCGCAGGTACGAGAATTTGTTAGTATAGCAGTTTTTTCTTTTGTTTCACGACTCGTTTCACGCCACATTTTACGCATAGTTATGTTAGTGGCATTACGGTCAAAAGGGCGGTTCACCTCCGGCCAGGCTAAAGGATCCATAGCATCTTGACTAATTGCATTTTCTAAATCAGATAGCATGCAACGCTGTTCTCGAATCGGATTCAACGCCTTACGAAAAGCAGCCATTGTTCTAGGAGGCAACCCAGTTAAATCTGCATTGCCTGAGGCAGCACGCTCCAAAACCGCCATCATAGGCTTTGTGCCAAAAACAGGCTTACCGGTAGCCGCAAATGCAAGCACAGCAGCAACAGACCACCAATCTGTAAGTTCATCTGAATCTCCGCCTTCAATAATTTCTGGAGCAATAAAACCAGGAGTGCCCATCACTAATCCCGTGCGAGTAACATGGCTTTCACCTTCACCCATCGCAATACCAAAATCTACTAATACTGGTCCAGTAGCAGAAATCATTACATTAGTTGGTTTAATATCGCGATGAACAATACCGGCTTCATGAACTGCCTTAACAGCTTCAATAAGCTTATGCGCAAGACGCTCTAAATCATCTGCAATATAGGGCCCATTCTCATCCACGTCTTCGCGCAAATTATGTCCTTCAATCAATTCTGTCACAATAAAAGCGATTGAAGCATCTAATTCCATATCCACTATCGCGCAAACACCTGGATGATGAATCCTCTGCAAAGCCAAAGCTTCACGTTTTAAACGCATTCGAGCACGTTCCTGCTCAGAATCCTCATCTTCACTCTGTTTTGTACGAACAGAAGCACGTAATATTTTCATAGCATATTGATTGCCGCCATCGTCATTAACGCGCCAAACTGACCCCATTGCGCCGCCGCCAAGCCTAGAAATAAGCGTGTATCCACCTACATTATTCCCTGGCTGCAAATCGAACATGCTTGTATCTTCCATACTGCATTATGTTAATGCCTTATATTGCCAAATACACAAATATAAACAACAAAAAACACGCCGTTTCTATATTCAACATCGCCGTAATTTTGTAATGACGTGGCATATGGTACACTAATCAATTGTTCTACTTAGCATGATTTGTTATGCTAACGAGAAAACATCGCCTCCTTAGCTCAGATGGCCAGAGCGGCCGCCTTGTAAGCGGCAGGTCGCCGGTTCGATCCCGGCAGGAGGCTCCATTTTTATTCCACTCGTTTCGTGAGTATTTCTTATTTTTTGTTCACATATTCCAGAACTATAGTTTTGTTATCTTTCGTATCACATATAATGACGTGAAATGATTAAAGCAGAGGGGATAGTGGCTAATTAACTATTCAAAAATAGAAAAGATTTCTATTTTTCATATACAGTGCCAATTATGGCGTATTATGAAAATAACAAATCTATATCTGCGCACATGATCATCTTTATAACAAAACTTTTCGCGAGTAAGAACTCGGGAACCTTCCCCCAACTCAGGGTTTCCGAGGTGAGAGTGGAGCGTCCCCCAACCAGCTCCACCTCATAGGGGGCGGGAATATCCCCTTCTCTCCCGCCCCCACTTTTATTTTGTTTTGCATTCGATTTTGAATGCCAAACTGAAGGTATAATAGAAAAGTTAGCATTATTGCGAAGGGAGTGATTGTATGGCACGTCGATGGACGCCTAGACGATTAATAGTGATGCGTCGTACAAGAATAATCGCCTGCGTTTTATCTATATCACTCACAGCAACAAGCTTGTTTATATTTACAGCTAAAAAATCTGTTGCAATGATCGTAAATGGAAAAACGCGTATTGTAAGCACTTATTCAACAAATCCAATACGTTTATTGGAAGAACAACACGTGCCAGTAAAAACTCACGATCAAATTATTTCTTCTTCTGGAGATATTCTCACAAATCATTCTACTGTAACAGTTCGCAGTGCTTATCAAACTTCTATCACTGTAGATGGAGTAACTATACCGTTCTGGACTGTTGCAACTAGTGTCGATCAATTAATCGGCTTTTTTAAAGCTAATGCTAAGAACGCTTCACGAATTACAGTAAATTTGCAAAATATTTACGATAAACTAACTTGCGGCTTATCGATTAATAAAAAAGGTCCAATTAGCGTTATCGCTGACGGGAAAACACGCGTTGTGCAAAATGGAGACTTACCTGCGAGCGCAATTCTTGATTCTCAAGGTATAGTGCTCGGCAAGGAAGATCGCGTAAGCGTAGAAGAAGATGATGGAAATACTGTTTTACGTGTTTCTCGAGTTACTCATGGCAAAGAAACTCGTACGGTTTCATTACCTTTTGCCACACAAACTGTAGTAGATCCTAAACTTCCAGCAAATTCTCGCGTTGTACAACAAGTTGGCGTGAATGGTGAGCGGGAAGATGTTTATAACGTTACATACGTAGATGGCAAAGCAGAAAGCGCAACTCTAGTTTCGCAAAATTTGGTAAAGCCTGCAGTTAATCAAGTTATTGCTGTAGGTAAGGCTGCTCCCGCACCAATTCACAAAAATAATACAAATACACAAAAGTCAAAACAATCCAAACAACAAACAAACTCTCAACACAAAAAGCAGAATACTGAGCAGCCTGCAAAACAGGAGAAGAAAAACAGCCAACAGCAAACTCAACAAAATCAGAAAACGCAAAATCAGGCTCAAAGCAAAGACCAGAATGGTAACAATGGTGCGCAAACATCACAAACTCAACAACAAACCGCATCTGCTGCCCCCGCACCTGCAGCTAATCCACCTGCACCCGCTCCAAGCTCTAATCCCGATAGCCTTGTACATGCTACTCCAGAACAAGCTAAACTATTTGCTCAGGGCGCGGCTGCGCAAATGGGTTGGACCGGTAAAGAATGGGAAGATCTTTTATGGTTATGGAATAAGGAATCTGGATGGAGATGGAACGCAGAAAATCCTAGCTCACACGCTTATGGCATTCCTCAAGCTCTTCCTGGAAATAAAATGAGCAGCGCAGGAGCTAATTGGCATGAAGATGCCGCAATACAAATTAGCTGGGGTCTAAGTTACATTAAGGGCAAATATAAAACACCTAGTGGAGCAGTAAAGCATTCGCGCGAAATTGGCTGGTATTAAAAGGCAGCAGCGTGTTTTAACGCACTTTGGTGCAACAGATTAATTGTTACGAAATTTGGATGGTAAAACTTTGACAGAAATCAGCATTGAAAATGAAGGTCAGCTTTTAGGTGCAGCAGATATTAGACGTATTGCTGCCGAGGAAGGCATTACTCCTACCAAAAAGTTTGGTCAAAATTTCGTTATTGATCCTGGTACAGTGCGAAAAATAGTAGCGGCAGCTGGAGTTAAATCTGGCGATATCGTTATGGAGGTAGGGCCTGGTCTTGGTTCTCTTACTCTTGCAATATTGCAAACAGGAGCACAGCTTACTGCAGTAGAAATAGACCCTCCGCTAGCTCGACGATTGCCGCATACTGTAGAAGAATTTATGCCTCAATCCATGCAAAAGTTTAATGTCATTCTAAAAGATGCTTTAACAGTAAATGCCGATGATGTTCCACAAATTGCACAGGCTAAAAAATTTACTCTTGTTGCAAACCTGCCATACAATGTTGCGACGCCTATTATTCTTACTTTGCTAGAAAAATTTAGCAACTTACAGAATTTTCTAGTTATGGTTCAAAAAGAGGTAGCAGATCGTTTATGCGCACAACCTGGGAATAAAGTATATGGCACACCAAGTGTTAAGTTGGCGTGGTACGGCAAAGCCCAACGCGCAGGGCTTATCGGTCGTAATGTGTTTTGGCCAGCACCAAACGTTGATTCAGCATTAGTTTCTTTTACTCGCGATTGCACAAGCAAAGGTGACAACAATGAGCGTGAGGGAGTATTCGCTTTCATTGATGCAGCCTTCCAGCAACGACGTAAGACATTGCACGCAGCTCTTAAAAATCAAGTTCCAGAAGAAGCATATAAAAATTCTGGAATTGACCCAACTAGACGCGGCGAGACGCTTACTTGCGATGAATTTATTGCTTTGTATCGCGCATGCAAAGATTGTCAATTATAAATAAAACGCATATTTATTCGTTGAATAAATATGCAAAATAAAATATTACGCAATGAAATATTACGTATATTCTGCAGCTTGTGTAAACTTGCTGCTAACAAAGTTACAAACCACAGATCGGAAGTGAACATGACGCAAGAATACGACGAACGTATTGCTCGTAAAGCTTTCATGTATCAAAGAAAAAGATCTGTACTCACCACAGTGGGCGTAGGCCTAGGCGTCACCTTTATATTTGCTTTACTTGTGCAATTCCACGCTTTTGGTATAAATTCTGTGCGTGCTCCAAAAGATAACCCAAATTATGGTGTTCCAGCTCCATGCGCAATAATAGGAAAAGAAGGAGCCAAAGCCCCTTACGTAGATAATAGAGCTGTAGCAATCAGAGTTCTAAACGGCACAAAGTTCCGCGGTTTTGCTCGCGCTGTTGGCGAAGCTTTAAACGCTCGTGGATTTAACTTAACAGAGGTTAACAATAACAAATCAAGTAATATTAAACGAACAATCATTTACTTTGGAAAAAACGCTATTAATGAAGCTTATACAGTAAACGCTAATTTTACCGATGCAATTATGCGAATGGATGATAGAAAAGATAAGCTCGTCGATATTGTGCTTGGCTCTACTTTTAATAATCTTCGCCCTAAAGTAGATGTTCCAGCAGCAGGCGCAGCAATACATGAAGTGCAAGGATGTATAAGAGCTGACCTTATGAAAAACATTCCTAAGGCAGATCAGCATAAGGAAGTTAGATAAAAAAGAGTAGCAGTATAAAATATTTTACTGCTACTCTTTTATTTAAGTGAAGAAACTTTTACTTTTTGTACGTTTCCTCATACCATCGCTGTAATTCTTCTACAGCAATATCATGGTCTACCGGACCATTATCGAGACGGTAATCAAGCATATGCTTATAAGCCTCACCAACTATTGGACCTGGTTGCAAATGCAATAATTGCATTATTTCATTACCGTCTACATCAGGTCTAATAGCGTTAAAATCTTCCTGCTTTTTAAGCTCTTTTACGCGCTCTTCCATCTCGTCCATCGCATGCTCAAACATTAACGATTTGCGACGATTCTGAGTGGTTGCATCTGCTCTAGTAAGTCGATTCAACCGCTCATACAGATGTCCTGAATCTTTTACGTAACGACGAACTGCAGAATCAGTCCACGGTTCATCAACATACCCATGAAAACGCAAATGCAAATTCACTAATTCAGTAACATCGTCGATAAGATGATGATCAAAATGCAGTGCTTTCAAACGTTTACGAGTCATTTTTGCGCCAACAACATCATGGTGGTGGAAACTAACTTTCCCTCCATCTTCAAATTTTCGAGTTTTTGGCTTCCCAATGTCATGCAATAAAGCAGCTAGACGCAATGTTAAATCTGGAGACGGCACTGGACCTTCTTGATCTGTTTCCAAAGCTATAGCGCGCTCAAGAACCATCATTGTGTGTTCAAAAACGTCCTTATGACGATGATGCTCGTCAATTTCAAGCTGTAAAGCTGGAATCTCCGGAAGAACACGCTGAGCTATACCAGATTCAACAAGAGCTTCTAATCCTTTACGAGGTCTGTCCGAAAGTAACATTTTAGTAATTTCGTCGCGAATTCTTTCAGCAGAAACAATATCTAACCTATCTGCCATGTCTACAATCGCTTCAGCAGTATTTGCTTCGATACTAAACCCAAGTTGCGCAACAAAACGAACTGCACGCATCATACGCAAAGGATCGTCATCAAAAGATTGACGAGGATCAACCGGGGTTCGCAACACGCCTTTAGCTAAATCACTGGCACCGCCAAAAGGATCCACAAACTCTAAATCTGGCACGCGCAACGCCATTGCGTTGACAGTAAAATCACGCCTAGAAAGATCACCTTCTAAAGTATCACCGTATTGCACTTCAGGTTTACGAGAATCTGGATCGTACACATCAGAACGATATGTAGTAATTTCAACTTTTACTTCTGTACCATCAGCACGCCGACGCATAGCTCCCAACGTGCCAAATTTACGACCCATATCCCAAAAACCATCATGTCCCCAACGACGCAAAATAGGTTCAAACTCTTCAGGTCGAGCTGATGTACAAAAATCAAGATCATGCGACACGCGATGCAGTAGCATATCTCTCACAGGACCACCAACTAATGCAAGTTCATAATGACGCTCAGCAAAAAGTCGCCCCAACTCTATAGCTTCAGGCCAAACTTCGAAGTTCTCAGTCACCCTTACCGACACCCTTTCAGCAAAAATCAATCTATATTCCAGCATACCGTTACCCCAATGCACAGCGGATTGAGTAATGTTGACTATATGATTACTCCTGCAGACTTACGACGTACGCTCGCCAAGCTTGCGGATAATCATGCCCAAAATCAAGCTGCTCCTGTTATTACGCCACTTGATTTAGCTAAAATGCATAGAAAAAAGTCTTGCCAGCAAGACAGTTGTGAAGAACAAAATGTTGTTGATATTCCGCTGTTTTCTAAGGATAACAGCACTGCGCAAGACTCAGAATCGCCGGAAGATAATCTTCAAAAAACATCTTCTTTCTCAGGCGTATCTCCAGCACTTATGCCACCACGTAGACAGGCAGATACTCCTACAACTTTTGCTTCTTTAGATGCGCAAGACTTGCCAATTATTCGAGAATATTCCGCAGGCGGTTTAGTATTTGACTCTCTTGGGCGTGTCGCAATTATTGCTCGTCATTCGAGAAGCGGACACCTTGAATGGTGTCTACCAAAAGGACATATAGAAAAAGGTGAAACACCTCAAGAAACAGCAGTTCGCGAAATTCATGAGGAAACGGGTATAGTTGGCGAAGTAGTAGATTCGATTGCCACAATCGACTATTGGTTTACAGGCACAACGCATAGAGTACACAAGCTAGTGCACCATTTTGCGTTACGTTATGTAAGTGGCGACTTATCTGTATTAGGAGATCCTGATCACGAAGCAGAAGATGCAATATGGGTGAATTTTAAAGAACTTAATGCAATATTAAGCTATCCAAATGAACGTAAAATTGCATGGCTTTATGCCAAAAAAGCACATAGGCGGTCTAACAGTGAAGAAACTCACGCGTAAACATCAGACCACAAATGCGTCTACTGCTCTAAAGCAGAAATCACTTTCATACGTATTTTCTTTATTACGAATTACGTTACAGACTTGCTTAATTTCTGCACGTTTTATTTTTATATTATTCGTAGTATTTGCAACGATTTTTGCTTTTCCAACAGCAAAATATGCAAGATTAGTAAATTATGCATATGCAAACACGAAAAAAGCAGATTTATCTGACAAAACTTCTACAAGGCAAAATAAAAAACAATCTACGTATGAGAATCCGCATAGCAAGGGCATTGAAATAGATATAACTCAAGCAACGCCTGTAGTAACAGATAAAAGCGGATACCACCTTACTGCAACACTAAAAGCCGTAAAAACGGCACTTCCAGAAGGCACTTTACAACTTTCTATAAATTCCAATTACACTTTTGTTTCGCGCACGGACGTGCAAAATTGGTCGCAAGAGGAATCTCTTATACCAACTCCTCAAATTTTAGATTCCGTAAAAACTCCAAGTTTAGCTTCCGGTCACACGTGCACTCTTAGCTTTAACATACCCGCAGATAAACAAGAATTACGTTCCATCCTGAATTGGGGTCCAAAACCACTAAAAATTACGTATTTCTCACAAAATTATTCAAAATACAAATCGATACATTCTTTTTTGACAAGAGCAAATATTGGCATGCACTCAGCTAGCTTACCAGCGATGAAACTTACTGCGCTTATGCCAATATTAATTCGTACACAAAACGATTTACGCAATTTTAAAACTAATAACATTCAGCCTAGCGATCATTTAGAAACGCTACTTAGAGCCGACAAAGATAGTATTCACAACATTATTGGGAAAGCTGATTTAGCAAATAAACACTCAAAATTACAAACAATCGCAGATTTAAGCACAATACAAGCATCGCATTTAACACTCAAACCAAGCGCTTATATGCAACAATCTGGTTTTGATATCAGTGCTTATGCAGATGACAATAATGACGATTTGTATAAATCGGCAGGAATTACTAAAGAAAAATGGTCTGCAAAAAATTCGCAATCGCAGAAAAATATTACTAAAGCAAATAATTCAAAACAAACCGACTCAGCTAATCATAATTTAAATAAAGCTTATGCATGGCAAACATATGGCAAGTGGACTATTCATGCACTAGAGCAAGCAAAACGTAATGGATATGAAACTGTTATTGCAACAGACGAATTTGACAATAATGCTTCACAGTTTGCTGTTAGAAATGGCATATACGATATAGATACGCCTGCAGGGAATGTGCGAGTTTTGTCACCTCAATCAGTGCTTACTCTTCTAGCAAATGGAAAGCCTACAAGCGATAACGCAACAAGCGAAAGAACTCAGGCTGGGCGCATTAATCGTTTAGTAGCACAAAGCGCGTTCTACCAAATGGAACAGCCGTATGTTGATAGGCATATTCTTATTACTTTTTCGAATAATGCATCTAATTCAAATATTGATGCTGTTATGAACGCATTAGAACAATCTCCTTGGCTGTCGTTAAGCGACTTGCAAACAATGGCAAATACGAAGCAAAATGCCTTGCCTGACTGGAAGAAAAATTCCATAATGCGTGAAATATCTCGCAACAGCTCTATAAGCGCGAATATTACTAAAACAAGACGCTCTTGCCTAAACGATTTGTCACATTCAAGGAAAGACGTTTTACGTTTTACTAAGAATATTCTCGACTATAGTGCCGCTAAGCATCCTCATAATACTGAAGGTGACGCTCAAGCACTTGCAAAGCAAACAGCCAAAACAAAAAAACTTATTAACATAAAAGACTTAGAAAAGTATCTATTACGCTTATACGACGATATTTCGTTGCATGAATTTACCAATAATACAATCGAGCAGCAAAATTCAGCCAAAACTACTGCACACAGCAAGAAAAATAACAAGTCTTGTATAAGTAAAAATACTGCTAAGACTTTTGCAAATACACTGATGAATGGCATTCGCATAATCCCACCGCATGATATTACTGCCGTAAGCGAAACAGCAAGCATGCCTATTACGATAAGCAACACATACTCTTACCCTGTGCAAGTGTATTTATCTGCAAATACTCATGCTATGGAAATTGTTACACGCCGTAAAACTTTAGTAAAAATTCCAGCTAATAGCGAAACTCAAGTAACTTTACCGTTGAGAATTACTACATCAATTCACACAAAAGCTACTTTTGTGCTTGAAGACAATCAGCATCGCGTATTTGCAAAAGAACAGAGCACACTTATTACTAGTACACTGCAAATTAGTGATAAAAGCGGTACGATTATTATAGTATTTGCTTTCATTCTTGGTCTTCTTGGCCTTTGGAGGCAATTCCACCGTAAGAAGGATCCAGACGAATGAGTTCAGTAGGTCGAAATTCTGTAATTATGGCTAGCGGAACAGCCGCATCACGCATTACAGGTCAAATACGTACTATCTTATTAGCAGCAGCCCTTGGAACAACAGGTTTGGCAGCAAACGCATATCAAGCTGGATCTATGATTCCACAGCTAATATATACGCTTGTTTCAGGTGGAATTTTCAACGCTGTATTAGTACCGCAAATTGTTCGCACTCTCGAAAAGAAAAATGCCGAGGAACGCTTAAATAAACTTATTACATTTGCAATTCTTCTGCTTCTCGCGCTAACAGTTCTTATGTCTATAGCAACGCCTGTGCTCACTATGCTATACGCCGGCGGAAGCGCCGAAATGCAAACATTAACTTGTTCATTTACTTTATGGTGCATGCCTCAAATTTTCTTTTACGGTATTTATACAGTACTTGGGCAAGTTTTGGCAGCAAAAGAGCATTTTGCCATGTACGCGTGGAGTTCAGTTGCAGCAAATATTATTAGTTGCCTAGGCTTTGGCGTTTTTATCATCATCTTTGGTAAAGCAAATAGGATGCCACTAAGTTTTTGGAATGGCAATACTCTTTTGCTCACTGCAGGATTCTGGACTATCGGCGTAGCAGCACAAGCTTTAGTGTTATTCCTACCTCTTATAAAATGCGGAATACACTACAAGCCAAGTTTTGGTATACGAGATATCGGTTTAAGATCAATGGGCCCTGTTGCTGCATGGAGCATGGGCATTGTTATTGTTACACAAATAGTTGTAATGATTACTACGCATATAACAACAAGCGTCCCATTTGTTGCTGAAAAACGTTTAGGATTAGATCAGTTTGAAGTAGCAGGTAATGCTACTTATCAAAACGCTTACACAATGTTCCTATTGCCATACTCTTTAGTTGCAGTATCTGTTGCAACAGCAATTTTCCCTAAAATTTCACGCTCTATTGCATCTCACGATTTACATAGCGCGCGCAATGACTTAAGTGAAGCACTCAGGCATGTAAGCATAATTATGTGCTTCTTTACAGTCATTTTTATTGTTATTCCAACACCTATTTCGTTAGCTTTAATACCATCAATAAGTGTTCAAGAAGCAAACCTTATGTCCGCACCTCTAATGATGCTAGCTTTTGGCTTGCCTTTAACTAGTAGCTATTTGATTATTCAACGCACATTCTTTGCTTTTGAAGACGGTAAAAGTCCTTTTATTTTCGCAGCAGCGCAACTTTTTACTGAGCTTTTCGCTTTTATCGGTTGCATTAATGTACTGTCACCTACTTATTGGGTTACAGCTTTAGGCTCATCAGTTTCAATAAGCTACTTCTTGACTTTCCCATCACTTGTTCATATGCTTCGAAATCGTTTCAACAATGACTTAGATGATCGAAATCTTATAATTACGCATATAAAAATTATTATTGCTTCAATAGTATCTATTGTTGTTGGTTTCTTAGTGAGTAAACCGCTATTGCATGTTTTAAACTTCAATTCCCCACATATGCATGGAGTATTAAGGTGGGTATACGCAATACTTATTTGCGCAATAACAACAATTATTATTGCTGTTGTTTATCTGTCAGCACTCTTACTTTTGAGGACCAGAGAATTTGTAGATTTGTCTGCTCCAATAATTAGTAAGCTTGCCCAAAAGATTCCTGCTCTTATTCCTCTTGCTAAAATTTTTGAAGAAACTGCAAAAAGTCAATCACAACGCGAACAGAAAAATCTTAGAATTCCACGTAGAATACAATCCGATGCAAAATATCATGATTCTTCTAACGGCAAAAACTTCTAAGAGCGTAGTTTCATATTGAGCTTTTCCTTAAAATATGTGATTATTTGGGAAATTATTTCAATAACAGCAAAATGCTGTACATAACATGACGGCTCACCAGTACAATTATGTGTTAGTAAAAAATGTTAAGTTACTTATTGCACATGCGTAGGAAGATGAGGAACAAATGGAACCTCGGTTAGGAGATATTGTACTAAATCGATACGTATTAGTATCGCTTTTGCGCAACGAAGCAGGCTTGCAAGTATGGCAAGCTAATGACCGCATACTTACGCAGGATTGCCAGCTTTTTATTGTACGAGATTCACGTTTTTTGCCGCAAGTAAATACAATTGCATCAACCTTGGCTTTATCGCATAGCCGCAAGTTTACGCAAGTACTTCAATTACGGCATCATGATTCTGTTGCAATTATTGTTACAGCTTTAGATCGCGGTATTACTATCAATGATTATTTGGCTCTTAAAAAAGCACCTTTAAGCTACGAAGCAATAAGAACTATTGTTGCAGAAACTGCACAAGCTTTAAGCAGATTACTTGCTAGCAATATCACTCACCACGCTGTTTCTAGTGACACTGTTCGCATAAGTTCTTCAGGAATTGAGTTAGCAGATACTCCAGTAAGTCCTCTTTTGGAAGATGTGACTCAAAAAGATGATGATCAAATTCCAAGGCAAAATGTTGAACATATTGCAACTAAGCAACTTGCGTCATTGTTATACACTTTGATTACTAAAACTTCTTCTCGAATACAAGCTCGTTTTGATGCGTCTCTTCTGCCAGATAATACTCCTTCAGAATTTAGGATGATTTGCACAAGAAGCCTAGCTCCAAATAAAAATAACAACGTAATACCTATGGCGTCTATTGCAGAATTAGTAGCATTATTAGGTTCATACACGCCTTTATCGAAGCTCACAACAAAAGATATTGTGCTTGATGGTAAAACAAGTGCTGCTTCTATTAGCAATGTTCGACTTCGCGAAGCAAAAGATGATTTTATATTACCTTTGCCTGAAGGTCTTTCACAAAGTGAAGAAGAATTTGATGCACAATTAATGCAAAGAAATAATCAGGATTCTAACGATTTTTCTTCAACTAATTCAGCCAACACTATTTCAAACAATACAAATGGATCCGCTAAATTAAGTAATAGTTTCAAAAATGCTGGGAGAACATTAGGATCTCTTCTTAAAAGAAGCAACACTAACTCAGATTCTGAAGGCATTGGTAACAATAGTTTTAGTGACGAAACTAACACTAATACAGATATAGATTTTCATGATATTGCAGCAGCAGAAATGGCTAGCATTCTCGCTCCTACAGAACTTGATACAGACGATGCTCTTTTCCCAACATTGTCTGCTTCATATAAACATTTTCCTGATACTGCTACGTCTAAAAATATTTTTGATCACGTTGAAAATACAAGAAATCAAACTTCCAAAAATACTATTAGCGAAACAGGCGTAGTTAGTAGTTTTGATTTTGGGCATCTTCTTACTGAAAATAATCAGCACACGGAATTAATGTCAAGACCACAAAACTTAACGTCAGAAGGCGAATCTACTGGTCGCGTTCCTGTTGTTGATTCTCACGGAAGATTTGTAGCTCCTGGAGAGGAATCAGCAAGAGCACTTAGAGATGAAATAAACAGTGACCAAAACGACGATGTCCAAGAAAATGGAGCACTTTCTTTGCCGCCAAGCTTCCAGCCTCTGGAACAAGCTGCTACTTTGCATAAACAAAAGCAGAATACACAAAATAACAACACTATTGCAGATGCTAAGATTTGGTGGGGTCTTTCAACCAAAGTTATTGCTATCGGGGCTGTTTCGTTACTCCTTGTAGCTGGATTAGCTTTGGCATTACATGGTTTATTTGGAAATCATGAAAGCACAGATAGCTTCGGAAACAACGGCTCATGGGATAGCACTAGTCTAGAAAATGTTCCGTTTGGTAGCCAAGGTATTCTTCCTCAAGAAAAACAACCTGCTAAGAAAAATATGGGTCGTAAGCAAGTAAAACCTGTGCCTAAGCCTAAAATTCCTACTAATAACGTTGCTTACGAAGCTGATCGTTATCAATTCTTAAGCTTCCCGGCTAATCAAGCTGGATATGGATACTATATTCACTTAACCGAACCACAAACTGTGTATCGCTTCGTTGTTTCGATACGTTCCTCTGGAGGTCACGCATATTTGTTGGCAGATACTAAGGATGATCCAACTAAGGGAACTCAAGTAGCAGAATTTACATTCGACGAAAGCGGAACAACAGATGTAAAACTTAAGAAGATTGTAAAATCTCAAGATTTCATGCTATGGGTTCCAAAAGATAGCATGCCTAAGAACAGTTTGTACATCAATTCTGTAAAACTGTACTGAATCTCTTATAATAAGTGCTTTAAGGAAATAAGTAATGGAAAATAAACTTCGAAAAGTTATCATAATTGGATCCGGACCTGCAGGATACACTGCTGCAATATATTTGGGTCGCGCTGGGTACAAACCACTTGTTATTGCTGGAGCTCTTACTCCAGGCGGTCAATTGATGAACACAACGGAAGTAGAGAATTATCCAGGATTCCCAGAAGGTATTTTAGGCCCTGACTTAATGGAATCTATGCAAAAACAAGCTGAAAAGTTTGGCGCAGAAGTATTGTTGAACGATGTCACTTCTGTAGACTTTAAAAGCGCCGTAAAGCTCGTTACTACCGATGACGGTATAACTTATAAGTCCGACGCAGTTATTGTCTCTACGGGTTCGCAAGTGCGCAAATTGGGTGTTCCGGGAGAACTCGAGTACTCCGGCAGAGGTGTATCTTATTGTGCAACTTGCGACGGCTTCTTCTTCCGAGGAAAACCAATTACTGTAGTTGGTGGGGGAGATTCTGCTTTTGAAGAAGCATTGTTCCTCACACGATTTGGTTCTTCTGTTACTTTAATTCACCGCAGAGATGAGTTCCGCGCTTCAAAGATTATGGTTGACAGAGCAAAAGAGAACGAAAAAATCAAATTTATTACAAATAGCGTTGTAGATGAAGTGCACGGCAACGATGTAGAAGCTACTTCACTCACTGTTCGCAATGTTATTACGGGAGAAACTCAAGAAGTTGAGTCAGCCGGATTGTTTGTGGCAATTGGTCACACTCCTGCAACAAAGTTCTTAAACGGCCAATTAAAGCTTAATGAAGATGGAACGATTGTTGTTGATGGCGCAACTACTCGCACTTCTGTTGAAGGCGTTTTTGCTGCTGGAGATGTTGTCGACAACATGTATCGTCAAGCAATTTCTGCAGCAGGAATGGGATGCAGAGCAGCTCTTGATGCTCAAACTTATCTCAACGAAAAATATAGCTAAGCATCATAATATAAACTCCAGCTTTTATATTTGTTAAATTACTAAATTTTATTATTAAAATATTATTAAAATATTTTCGGCTGAGTAAGTTTCACGTGAAACAAGCTCAGCCGAAAAATGATTTTATCTAATAGATATATTAGTTAGCATTTAGTTATGCTGAGAACCTGGCACAGGAAGAGCAATCTTAGCATTCAACTTTGCCTCGGCTAATTCTTTATGTTTCTCTAGCAACTCATTTTCAATTTCTGAATCCGAGCTGATCGTGTCGTAAGCATTTACTTCATCCAATCTGATGTCATCATCTATGTTAGTGTTGCCAGGATTAGCATAAGTATCGAGATTGACACCGTCAAAAGTAAAATCATAAGATGGAAGCGAAGTGTAATCCCCACCAGTTGTATAATCACCCATATTCAATAATTCAACTGAAGCCTTTTTACCTGAATAAAGATTATCAAATGAGTCTAAATCACCCAAGTGATAAGAAGAAGGATTGACATAGGTATCAGAATCGACACCGTCAAGAATAGAAGCGTAAGGCGGAAGCGGAGCACAATCCCCACCAGTCATATAATCACACTTGTTCAATAATTCAACTGAAACCTTTTTACCTGAATAAAGATTATCAAATGAGTCTAAACTACTCAGGTAAGAATTAGAAGGATTGGTATAAACACTATGATCAACACCGTCAAGAATAGAAGCATAAGGCGGAAGCGGAGCACAATCCCCACCAGTCATATAATCACACTTGTTCAATAATTCAACTGAAACCTTTTTACCTGAATAAAGATTATCAAATGAGTCTAAACTACTCAGGTAAGAACTAGAAGGATTGGTATAAACACTATGATCAACATCATCAAAAACACATGCATGAGCACTGGATGCAAATAATCCAGAAACAACTAGCCCACAAACCACGCTTACACTAAAAGCAAAAGTTTTAGCAACTTTCTTATTTAACATATCTTTCCCTTTCTTCTATATATGCATTTTTGCAAATATTATTCACCATTTATGCGAATGAGCGTTATCTGTTTTAAATATCGGATAACACTAAACATTAGGCTATATACGAACCGATCAAAAATCAAGCATTATGCATAATATTGGATTTGATATTCCTATTTTACTTACTTCACATGCTATTCTTATACATGCCATCCTAATTACGTTGCTACTACTGAGCAACTTATTTGCACACTCCGATATTTATTTCTTAATAGTTCTTAACAGAGATGCAATTACTCGTTGCATAAATTTATTCCGTCCATAAACTGCGGAGATAGGAATATTAGCGCAATTTACTTACTGTTATATTTTGTGCTACATGCTCTTCAAATCTGGTTCTAGTTTTTACCATTCCCATCAACAAGTAAACCAATAATTCGTTGCATTTCTTCAGGAGAAGAAAATACGATTTCAATGCGACCATGATTTTCTGTGCCCTTAATAGAAACTTTGGTAGCAAAATGCTCCTCAAGCTGCTTGCGCACAGGCGAAGAAGACCACTGATTATTGCGACGCACACGCGTACGTACTGCTCCATGAGATGTATCTTCATTCTTCAACGAAACAATCTCTTCAGTACTACGAACTGACAATCCTTCTGCAATAATGCGCTTAGCTAGACTTTCCATATCTTCTGGATTTTCCAAGCCAAGTAGTGCTCGTGCGTGACCTGCAGAAAGCACGCCTGAGGCGACATGTTTTTGCACGCTAGCAGGAAGATTGAGAAGTCTTAAAGTATTAGCAATTTGTGGACGTGATTTTGATACAGACTGAGAAAGCTGAATCTGTGTTAAACCAAAATCATCTATCATCTGAGAATATGCTGCCGCTTCTTCAAGAGGATTAAGAGCAACGCGATGAAGATTTTCAAGCAATGCATCTCTTAACATATTTTCATCAGCAGTTGTGCGCACAATCGCTGGAACTGTATCAAGTTCAGCTAGCTGAGAAGCACGCCATCTTCTTTCACCCATAATAAGTTCATAATGTGCAATTTGTTCATCATTTTTATCGGCATCAACAATAGGTCGCACAACTATAGGCTGTAAAACGCCAACTTCTTTAATAGATGATGCAAGTTCTCGCAGCTCATCTTCATCAAAAATTGTTCGCGGTTGATGCGCATTAGGAACAATATCTAGCGGCTTAAGATAAGCTAAATATCCGCCTTTTACTGGCTTCAAAGGCTCATTTTTTGCGGTTTTATTCGATTTTTCAACAGCTTTATTTTTTTCGCCAAAAGCATTTTCTTCATTATTTTTTGTCTTAGATGACATAAATGTAGTCGATGCTGAATCTCCAAAAAAGAAATCCATAGGTCTAGTGACATCTCCAAGAGATGGCATAGTTGAACGTTTATGAGAATGCTTGTTAGTATGAATTGACGGCACGGTTTCACGTGAAACATTCTTTATTTTGTTATTATTCTTATCCGCGTGAGGAGCAATTGAATTGCTCATACTAGGGACCTTTGTTTCATGTGAAACATTTTTTGATTGATTATTATCTTTATGTAACGTTTCACGTGAAACTTTTGCTTGTTTTTCTAACTGACCATTCACAGATTCGGATTTTTCTGTTTCATGCGAAACATTAAATTGCAAATTATTAGACGCATCGGCAAGCGCATCCTCGCCAGGCAAAGCTGGGAACAAAGCGCCTAAACCTTTACCCAGGCGAGACTTATTTCCACTCATTATTTATTCTCCTGTTGTTGTTCTTGTCGATTAGCATCTTGCTTTGCTGCAATAACAGATAATACAGTCTTAGATCTTTTCGCAATTTCCAACGCAGCTTCGCGATAAGAAATCGCTCCTGATCCATGAGGATCATAAGTAATAACACTTTGGTTAAAACTTGGCGCTTCAGGTATTTTCACAGTACGAGGGATCGTAGTCTCAAGCACAATATTTGGATAATGTTTTTTAACTTCTTGGAAAACTTCTCTGCCTAATAAAGTTCGCTTGTCAAACATAGTAACAAGCATTGTAGAAACAACTAAAATTGGATTGTAATGTTGCTGGACCAAACCAATAGTTCTTATAAGCTGTCCTAAACCTTCAAGAGCATAATACTCAGCTTGAATTGGTATAAGCATTTCACGTGCTGCACACATTGCATTAATAACTAATAAGCCAAGCGACGGAGGACAATCGATAAAAACATAATCATAGTGTTCGCTGCTATTATCAAGATATTCTTGCAAGGCATCCTTTAACAGATTATTACGATTATCCATATCTGCAAGCTCTAATTCAGCACCGCTTAAATCAATAGATGCTGGAACAACATCAAGTCCCTCAATATCTGGACAAGCATGTTTTACTTCAGCGATACTTTTTCGCCCTTCAAGAACATCGTAAACCGACAAATTACCAGAAGCATGAGGAGCATTTAATGCAGTTGATGCATTCCCCTGTGGATCCATATCAATAAGAAGTACTTTTGATCCACTCACAGCCATAGCTGCAGCAAGATTTACAGCAGAACTTGTTTTTCCTACTCCACCTTTTTGATTAGCAACAGCAATAAAACGCGTTTGCTTAGGCTTAGGATATTTCGCCTGTTCAATGGAATGAAAACGAGATGTCAAATCTGCCAATTCAATACCTAGGGAGGATTTCGAATCTCCAAAAATTCGTTGAATCGTTTCAGCAGCTGATTCCACGATGTATCACCCCCAATTAAATATGCGAAACTCTTAAAATAAAATATCGTGTTTTAAGTTTCGTCGTTTCTATGGACATAAAAAGCACAAATTTTTTTGATGTTTCACATGAAACATCAACACCTTATTCCATAACTAACTACGTATTTTTTCGATTTTTCGCACTGATTAAATCTTGCACGTTCATGAAGCTTTGCAGTAATGCTTTGCAAACGGCGATTATTTATTGCTTAGTGAACTTTAACAGTATTGCTCTGCAGACGCTGATTTCCTACTGTCCAAAGAACACTAGCATTCACGCCGCTGCACACGCCACGCCAGACACACCTACCACGCACCCACCCGCAGCTTAATTGCGCGACTTTAGTTGCATGAATATTCGTGTGGTAGAGATTTGAGATTTTTTGCACTGAGCGAGGCGAACGTCAGAGCCGTAGGCTGCTGATTCGCCGAGTGAAGAAGAAAAATCGAAAAATCTCTGCGATAGACACGGTTATTATGGGTTATCACGCAGAGTTTGGGGGATTTCTTTACGAGCACTAAAAGAGGACTGATGGAGCAACGTTCGTAGAGAACGAAGTAGACATGAGAGTCTTTAACAGCCAAAGCGACTGAAGGACGGGACGTGCGAGGAAAGAAATCCCCCGAAACTCGCGCCACATTAAACATGAACTCGCGCCACATTAAACGAAAACTTGCCTAAACACAAATCTTAATTAAAAAATTAAGCTTTATCTATTAATACTACTGTAGTCGGCTGCAAACCAGATGCAACTGGCGCTTCAAGAATGCGAGGATTTGTGCCACCAGCTTTTCGAATCATTTTTACAGCTTTTTCTACTTCTGCTTGAGCAGATTTACCCTTTAATGCTATTAATTTCCCGTGCTTATTCAATAGAGGAATAGTCCATCCAGCTAATTTCGTCATAGGAGCTACGGCTCTGCATGTTACTACATCAAACGCTGGAATTTCATGTGACTTAATTTTGTCAATAACTTCATCTGATCTGCCGTGAAATATAGTAACATTTTTTAATTTCATAAGAGCAACGCACTCACGCAACCAATCAACACGACGCTCCATAGGTTCAATCAAAGTAACGTCATAATCAGGTAAGCACGCAGCTAAAACTAGACCAGGAAAACCTCCGCCACTACCTACATCTGCAACTCTTTTATTTTTCCTACCAACTACTGCTTCTTTAATAAAAGGAACAACTGCTGCAGAATTTAATATATGCCTTTCCCAAAGAATATTCATATCTCTAGGACCGATAAGACCTCTTACTAATCCTTCTTGCTGAAGTTTCACGTGAAACAGCTTGCACTTTTCTAATGCTTCACCTAAAACTTCACTTAACAATGGGGATCCTTCTAATTCGTCCGCTACTTTTTGTGCATCTTCCTCATATTTTTTATCTAAACTAGCTTCCATATTTTCCCCAAAACAAATAAAAGAAATATAATAAAAAATAAATAAAAAGTAACACAACAAAACATTTTTTGTTTCATTGTGTTACTTTTCATTTTATTTCTCTTTTCCTTTGAAAAGAAACAATTAAATAAAAATTAATTATTCTTCAGAATATTCGCCGTCTACATCGTCAATTTCGTCAATATTTTCATCTTCAGAAGCAACTGAAGGCATGTAAACAGTTACATAGCGGTGTGGTTCTTCACCATGTGAACGGGAACGCAAACCTTCGTCACGTACAGTATCATGAACAACTTTGCGTTCAAAAGAATTCATTGGCTTCAAATTCACAGGTTCACCAGTTTCACGCACCTCATCAACAGCATCTAACGCAATATCGCGCAAATGCTGGCGCTTACGCTTTAAGAATCCATCTACATCAACTATAAGATGCGAACGATCACCGGTTTTTTGCTGAACAGCAAGACGGCTCAATTGCTGCAAGGCATCGACAACCTCACCATTGCGACCAATTAAATTCTTAATATCAGTGTCATCATCTGCAACAATCTGAATCATTGGGCGATTATTGCGCACACCCATCTCAATATCACCCTCATAATCAGCAATATCGAGTAAGCCTTCTAAATAATCTGCGGCAATATCAGCTTCTTCATTGAGTTGATCAACCGTCCTCTTCTCATCTTGTACCATTAATTACTCCTTATCGTGAGAAAATTCACGTTTTAAAAATTTCTGAAGTCTAGTTTAGCGGATAATAAAGCCAAGTTACTAACTTATTTTAAAGTCATAAAAATGACTTTATATATCCGCAAAATGTATCTAAATATTAGCGCTTTGCCACCTTACGCTTACGTTGCGGCTGCTTGCGTTGGAATCCCTCAATCTCTCTACGCTCAGCTTCTTCACGAGCTTTTTGAAGATTCTCTTCTTCAATAGAAGGCAAACCTTCGCGCTCGCGCCGAGCAGTTTCTTTTTGATAATCACGCTTTTCTTTTTCTTCAGCTGCAGGAGATCCAGGAGTTGGGAATGCATAAACCTGCCAAATTGAACGCAGCATATTTATAACATTGTTTACTAACCAGTAAACCAACATTGCAAACGGCATAGCAAACGCAGAGAAAACGTAAATCAACGGGAATCCCCACATCATGAGCTTTTGTACAGTATATTGGCTACCCTGCTTAGACTCAGGCGGAAGATTCTTACGAATATTATTGAATTGCATGTACCACATTGCAGCACACATAAGTACAACAAATATAACTATAACAATTTTACCTGCGCCAGCAGTTGTCATAAAAGTATCTGCAACACCAACCCCAAATACGCGAGTTTTAACGAATTGCTGTGCTGTTGCAATATCAAAGGCACCAAGAGCTGCATGCTTACCACGAGCAATAAAAGGAATAACGGAAAGCGTATACCAAATACTCATAAATGCAGGACCCTGAATCATCATAGGCAAGCACGAACCAGCAGGATTAGCTTTGTTATCTTGATAAAGCTTCATCATTTCACGCTGCATAGCTTCTTTACTTGCAGGGTCATTTTTACCTTTATATTTCTGCTGTATTTTCTTAACCTTAGGCGCAATAGCTTGCATTTTGCGCATGCCTTTGATGCTTTTAATAAATGCAGGGAAAATGCACGCATGAACAACTAATACCAAGAATACGATGGAAAAAACCCAGGAGAAGCCAACTTCATTCATTCCTAAAAGAGTTAATAACTTGTGGAATAATGACATAACTTGAGTCATGAGCCACTCAACTGGCGTCAAGATTTTATAAAACCATCCCAAGAATCCATTATCAAGTATGAAGTTATCTTGATTAAACATTAGTTTTCCTTGTCTTCTTCAGCCAAGGGAGTTAGCCGTGGCTCTTCATGTGCCTTAGACCAAGCACATCTGTAAAAAATTGAATATTTGCGTGGCACATCATCAATACTGCAGCTTGTCCAAGGTCTACAGCGTAGAAGGCGTAATAATGCAAGAATACCACCTCTGAACGTGCCATATCTAGCAATTGCTTCAATAGCATAACGCGAACACGTAGGATAGTATCTACAGCAAGCTGGTCTATTTGCAGAAATCGTGCGCTGATACCATCTAATTGCACTAATTACAAACTTAGAGCTTAAACTTTTTTTACTACGCATAACAATAACCACCATTTACTCAAAATAATATATTTCAATTATCCTTGATTCTGATTATTCTCATGCATTTTGCAATTTTGTGTAGAACATAAATCTGCACTAATTTTGCCAAAAAGCTTTTGTATCTGGCATTGTAATGAATCAAATGAAGATTGAGCTGCAGAAGGTTTTGCTCTTAGCACCACATCACAACCTGCAGGTAATAAAGATTCATAATTTTTTGCGATTACTCGTAGACGTCTTTTTACCTTATTGCGAACTACAGCTTTCCCCACTGATTTAGATACAGCAAGACCTAGCCTCTTTACATGTTCAAATTTTTGATCATGTAAGAAGGTACCAGAAAATGCCGCGGGAGTATCACTTTCAAAACCCGTGGCAATATAATCTAAACTTGCACTTCTATCTTCGTTAAGTGTGCTCTGCACGGCTATATCGTCACGCATAATGTAATGCGCGACGATATCCCGGGAACTCACCTTGCGCCGTTTTTTTAGCACCGCAACAAAATCACGGTGGCTTTTCAGCCTTTCCATGCCTTACGACGCTACCTTAACTCAGGCAGACAGTGACTTGCGGCCCTTGGCACGACGACGATTGATTACTGCGCGACCTGCACGCGTACGCATGCGAACGCGGAAGCCGTGCTTCATGTGACGACGACGATTATTCGGCTGAAATGTCCTCTTCATAACTAATGCTCCTGTATTCAGCCATGCAAAAGCATGGCCCCGTATGAGTCAAGCTATACCAAAATACTATTACCCCTCACCAATGTTCAAAACTCCACATTTTCTTATTAAAGAATCAACATAGTCAGATATAAATAAAAATGATTTATTCACATTTCTATCATAATTTATTATACACGCAGAATCGTTGAAAAATAGCCAAATCTCAGCTTTAAACTTATCCACAAATTACACACATGTTATTCACAATTAAACAATTTCAACACGCTAGACTGTGGATAACTTCGTAGGGTCAGAGTAAACATATCTTACTGATACTTATTACACACGTGCGCTCGTAAACAGAATCAGCATTATTACATGCGCTAAATGCAAGTTTGGGGGGTGAAATGGCTGATACATTAGGCGATCCTACATCGCAAGCTGCTTTGGTATGGTCTAATACGCTTACTGTTTTACAGCATAATGCCCTTTTAACTGCGCGCGATAAAGGTTGGTTTGAAGGTGTTAAACCAGAAGCAATCTTTGGTACAACCATTGTTTTGTGTGTATCTAATGCTGAAACGCAACAAGCTTTGCAAAATGAATTAAATTCTCCTCTACTTACAGCATTAAAGATTTGCACTGGTAAAGATATGTTTCCTGCTTTTAGGATTGTTCCTCAATCTGAATATCAGGAAAAAACTGCACA